>NZ_JBIARD010000003.1:818822-977203 GCF_042889585.1 Streptomyces sp. NPDC002566
CGGCACCGAGGGCAACCTCGGCGGCCAGGCGCAGGTGCGAGGCGTCTCGGGCGTCTGGAAGGACCTCACCGACAACGTCAACTTCATGGCGCTGAACCTGACCTCGCAGGTCCGCAACATCGCCCAGGTGACGACGGCGGTGGCCAACGGCGACCTGTCGAAGAAGATCACCGTGGACGCGCGGGGCGAGATCCTGGAGCTGAAGGACACCGTCAACACGATGGTGGAGCAGCTGCGGGCCTTCGCCGACGAGGTGACCAGGGTGGCCCGCGAGGTCGGCACGGACGGCCGGCTCGGCGGGCGCGCCCAGGTGCTGGGCGTCTCGGGCGTGTGGCGGGACCTGACCGACAACGTCAACTACATGGCAGACAACCTCACTTCGCAGGTCCGCAACATCGCCCAGGTGGCCACGGCGGTCGCCCAGGGCGATCTGTCGCGGAAGATCGACGTGGACGCGCGCGGTGAGATCCTGGAACTGAAGACCACCATCAACACGATGGTCGACACCCTGTCCTCCTTCGCCTCCGAGGTCACCCGGGTGGCCCGCGAGGTGGGCTCCGAGGGCCAACTCGGCGGCCAGGCGCGGGTGGAGGGCGTGTACGGCACCTGGAAGCGCCTGACGACCAACGTGAACGAGCTGGCACTGAACCTCACCACCCAGGTCCGCGCGATCGCCGAGGTCGCCTCGGCGGTCGCCCAGGGCGACATGTCCCGCTCGATCTCCGTGGAGACGCGCGGCGAGGTGGCCGAGCTGAAGGACAACATCAACCTGATGGTGGCCAACCTGCGCGAGACGACCCGGGCGAAGGACTGGCTGGAGTCCAACCTGGCCCGGCTGGCCGCCCTGATGCAGGGGCACCGGGACCTGATGGAGGTCGCCGACCTGATCCTGCGGGAGCTGACGCCGCTGGTGAACGCGCAGTACGGGGCGTTCTACCTGGCCGATCCGGAGGGCGAGGCGGCCGTCAGGACGACCGTGCCGGCCAAGGGGCTGGCGTTCATCGCCGGTTACGGCTCGGCAGAGGGCGCGACCGTGGAGACGGGCGGGCTGCCGGTGCACGGCCTGGTCCACCAGGCGGCCCGGGAGAAGAAGCGGATCCTGGTCGAGGGGGCCCCGCCGCACTACATCAAGATCAACAGCGGGCTGGGCGAGGCCTCCCCGACCACGATCGTCATCATCCCGATCCTCTTCGAGGACACGCTCCTCGGGGTGATCGAGCTGGCCTCGTTCTCCCGGTTCTCCGATGTGCACCTGGCGTTCTTCGACCAGTTCGTGAACACCATCGGCGTCGCCATCAACACCATCATCGCCAACTCCCGCACGGAGTCGCTGCTCGGCGAGTCCCAGCGCCTGGCCATGCAGCTCCAGGAGCGCTCCGACGAACTCCAGAAGCAGCAGGCCGAGTTGCAGCGCTCCAACGCGGAACTGGAGGAGAAGGCGGCTCTGCTGGCGACCAGCTCCCAGTACAAGTCGGAGTTCCTGGCCAACATGTCGCACGAGCTGCGCACGCCCCTGAACTCCCTGCTGATCCTGGCCCGGCTGCTGTCGGACAACCCCGACGGCCGCCTCTCCGACCAGGAGGTGCAGTTCGCGACGACGATCCACCGCTCGGGCTCCGACCTCCTGCAACTGATCAACGACATCCTGGACCTGTCGAAGATCGAGGCCGGCCGGATGGACGTACGGCCCAAGCGGCTCCCGCTCATCAAGCTGCTGGACTACGTCCACGCCACCTTCCGCCCGCTCACCCTGGACCGGGGGCTCGCCTTCGAGGTGACGGTCGGGGAGGACGTGCCGCGCGAGATGTACTCGGACGAGCAGCGACTCCAGCAGATCCTGCGCAACCTGCTCTCCAACGCGATCAAGTTCACCGCGTCGGGCCGGGTGGAGCTGCGGGTGAACCGGGTCGCGGACCCCGACTACCGGTATGTGAAGAGCAGCGACGAGGTGATCGCCTTCACCGTCTCCGACACCGGTATCGGAATCGCGCCCGAGAAACTCCCGGTGATCTTCGAGGCGTTCCAGCAGGCCGACGGCACCACCAACCGCAAGTACGGCGGCACGGGCCTCGGGCTGTCCATCAGCCGGGAGATCGCGGGGCTGCTCGGCGGGCGGATCGTCGCCGAGAGCGAGCCCGGCCGGGGCTCCACGTTCACGCTGTACGTCCCGGTCGTCAGCCCCGGCCACACGGTCACGGAGGAACGCGGCACGTCCGTCCTGGCCGCCGAGCCCTCCTCCGGGGCGCACGAGAGCGACGACTCCTGGCCGGCCCTCACCAAGCTGGAGGCCTGGCAGGCGGGGCGGGCGGGGCAGGTCCTGCCCGGACGGCGGGTGCTGATCGTGGACGACGACATCCGCAACGTCTTCGCGCTCACCCATGTGCTGGGCCGGGTCGGCATGCCCGTGCTGTACGCGGAGAACGGCCGCGAGGGCATCGAGACGCTGGAGCGCAACCCGGACGTCGAACTCGTCCTGATGGACATCATGATGCCGGAGATGGACGGCTACGAGACCATCGCCGCCATCCGCCGCACCCCGCGCTGGGCGGGCCTGCCCATCGTCGCCCTGACCGCCAAGGCGATGCCCGGCGACCGGGAGAAGTCCATCGCCCGCGGAGCCAACGACTACGTCCCCAAGCCCGTGGACGTCGACCGCCTGCTGACGGTCGTATGCACCCTGCTGGACCCCCCGCCCCCGGAGGGGGCCGCGCCCACCGCCGAGACCGACACAGCGGGTAACGGGACCACGGAGGCAGCCGGGCTCACGGAGTGAGGTACGGGGGCGCGGGGTGAGGTGCGGGGGCGTGGAGTGAGCGTGCACGCGGAGTGAGCGTGGGGCACGCGGGAGCGTGGGGCGCGGTACGTCGAGCCGGGGGACGGCACGCGGAGTCCGGACGCGGGCGCGCGGGGTGGGGACGCGGCACCCGGAGCCTGAGCGCGGGCGCGCGGAGTCCGGGCTCGGGGGCGTGGGGTGGGGCGCGGAGTTGGGGTCCGCGCCCCTTGGCGGCTAGGCCTCGCGCGTGCCCGCGTACATCTCGTCGATCAGGTGCTTGTACTCGCGCTCCACGACCGGCCGCTTCAGCTTCAGGCTCGGCGTGATCTCCCCGTGCTCCACGTCGAGGTCCCGCGGCAGCAGCCGGAACTTCTTGATCGTCTGCCACTTCTGCAGCCCCTGGTTGAGCTGCTCGACGTACCCCTGGACCAGGGACACGGTGGCCGGCGCGGCGACGACCTCGGCGTACGACTTGCCGGCCAGCCCGTTCTCCTCGGCCCAGCCGAGGATGGACGGCTCGTCGAGGGCGATCAGCGCGGTGCAGAAGTTCCGGTCGGCCCCGTGCACGAGGATGTTCGACACGTAGGGGCAGACCGCCTTGAACTGGCCCTCGACCTCGGCCGGCGCGATGTACTTGCCGCCCGACGTCTTGATCAGGTCCTTCTTGCGGTCGGTGATCCGCAGGTACCCGTCGGCCGACAGTTCGCCGATGTCGCCGGTGTGGAACCAGCCGTCCGCCTCCAGCACCTCGGCGGTCTTGTCGGGGAGGCCGTGGTAGCCCTCCATGATGCCGGGGCCGCGCAGCAGGATCTCGCCGTCCTCGGCGATCCGCACCTCCGTGCCGGGCAGCGGCTTGCCGACGGTGCCGGTGCGGTAGGCCTCGCCCGGGTTCACGAAGGAGGCCGCGGAGGACTCCGTGAGTCCGTACCCCTCCAGGATGTGGACCCCGGCGCCGGAGAAGAAGTAGCCGATCTCGGGCGACAGGGCCGCGCTGCCGGAGACGCAGGCGCGCAGGTTCCCGCCGAACGCCTCCCGGATCTTGGCGTAGACGAGCGCGTCGGCGACCTTGTGCTTCGCGCCGAGCCCGAAGGGCACGGAGGCCGTTCCGGTGCGGCGGAAGTTGTCCTGGGCGACCTTGGCGTACTCGCGGGCGACCTCGGCGGCCCACTGGAAGATCTTGTACTTGGCGCCGCCGCCGGCCCGGGCCTTCGTGGCGATCCCGTTGTAGACCTTCTCGAAGATGCGCGGCACGGCCGCCATGTAGGTCGGCTGCACGACCGGCAGGTTCTCGATGATCTTGTCGACGCGGCCGTCCACGGCGGTGACGTGCCCGACCTCGATCTGCCCGGAGGTCAGCACCTTGCCGAACACGTGGGCGAGCGGCAGCCACAGGTACTGCACGTCCTCGGCGCTGACCAGCCCGGTCGCGGCGATCGCCTTGGCCATGTACGACCAGTTGTCGTGCGGCAGGCGCACGCCCTTGGGGCGGCCGGTGGTGCCCGAGGTGTAGATGAGGGTGGCGAGCTGGTCCTTGGCGATCGCGCCGACCCGCTCCTTGATCAGCTCCGGCTCCTGCTCCAGCCGGGCGGCGCCGCGCTTCTCCAGCTCGTCGAGCGTGAGGATCCAGTCGCCGGTGTCCACGCTCTCCAGCCCCGCCGCGTCGACGACGACCACATGGGTGAGCTCGGGCAGCTCGGAGCGCTTCTCCACCGCCTTGGCGAGCTGGGCCGCGTCCTCGGCGATCATCACCCGGCTCGAGGAGTCGGAGAGGATGAACGCCGACTCCTCCGCGTTGGTCTGCGGGTAGATCGTCGTGGTCGCCGCGCCGGCGCACATGATGCCGAGGTCGGCGAGGATCCACTCGATCCGGGTGGAGGAGGCGAGCGCGACGCGCTGCTCCGGCTGCACGCCCAGCTCGATCAGCCCGGCCGCGATGGCGTACACCCGCTCGGCGGTCCGCGCCCAGCTCAGCGACTTCCAGTCGTCCGGGCCCTGGCCCGACGCGGCCGGTACCGGATACCGGTAGGCCTCCGCGTCGGGCGTGGCGGACACGCGCTCCAGGAAGAGGCCCGCGACGGACGGCGGACGGTTCTCGATCAGGGTCTGTGTGTCGCTCACGACATCCTCCGGGGCCCGCGACGATGCGGCTGGCTCAGTGCGGCTGTTGTTTAACTCGCGAGTAACCATCGAGCAGGCTTCAGCGTAGAGGGCGACCGCCCGGCACGTAAGGGGTCACGTACTGTCACTTTTCACAGACCACAGCCACGGGGCCCGCCGCGCAACCGCACGACGGGCCCCTGGACAGCTCGGTGGACCGCTACTTCTTGCCCTTTGCCGACCCCGCGCTGTCGTCACTGCTGAGCACGGCGATGAAGGCCTCCTGCGGAACCTCCACGGAACCCACCATCTTCATCCGCTTCTTGCCTTCCTTCTGCTTCTCCAGAAGCTTGCGCTTACGGGAGATGTCGCCGCCGTAGCACTTGGCGAGGACGTCCTTGCGGATGGCGCGGATGGTCTCGCGGGCGATGACCCGGGAGCCGATGGCGGCCTGCACCGGCACCTCGAAGGCCTGCCGCGGGATGAGCTCCTTGAGCTTGGCGACGAGCCGTACGCCGTACGCGTACGCCTGGTCCTTGTGGGTGATCGCGGAGAACGCGTCCACCTTGTCGCCGTGCAGCAGGATGTCGACCTTGACGAGGGAGCTGGTCTGCTCGCCGGTGGGCTCGTAGTCCAGCGACGCGTACCCGCGCGTCTTCGACTTCAGCTGGTCGAAGAAGTCGAAGACGATCTCCGCGAGCGGGAGCGTGTAGCGGATCTCGACCCGGTCCTCGGAGAGGTAGTCCATGCCGAGCAGGGTGCCGCGCCGGGTCTGGCACAGCTCCATGATCGAGCCGATGAACTCGGTCGGCGCCAGGATGGTGGCGCGCACGACCGGCTCGTACACCTCGCTGATCTTGCCTTCCGGGAACTCGCTCGGGTTGGTGACGGTGTGCTCGGCGCCGTCCTCCATGACCACGCGGTAGACCACGTTGGGAGCGGTCGCGATGAGGTCGAGTCCGAACTCGCGCTCCAGCCGCTCCCGGATCACGTCCAGGTGGAGCAGGCCGAGGAAGCCGACGCGGAAGCCGAAGCCGAGGGCGGCGGAGGTCTCCGGCTCGTAGACGAGCGCGGCGTCGTTGAGCTGGAGCTTGTCCAGCGCCTCGCGCAGCTCGGGGTAGTCGGAGCCGTCCAGCGGATACAGACCCGAGAACACCATGGGCTTGGGGTCCTTGTACCCGCCGAGCGCCTCCGTCGCCCCCTTGGCCTGGCTGGTGACGGTGTCGCCGACCTTGGACTGGCGGACGTCCTTCACACCCGTGATCAGATAGCCCACCTCGCCGACGCCGAGGCCGTCGGCCGCCAGCATCTCGGGCGAGTTGGTCCCGATCTCCAGCAGCTCGTGCGTGGCGCCCGTGGACATCATCCGGATCCGCTCGCGCTTGTTGAGCTGGCCGTCGATGACACGGACGTAGGTGACCACGCCCCGGTAGGAGTCGTAGACGGAGTCGAAGATCATGGCGCGGGCGGGCGCGTCCTTGACGCCGACCGGGGCCGGCACCTCGGCGACGACCTTGTCGAGCAGCAGGTCGACGCCGACGCCGGTCTTGGCGGAGACCTTGAGCACGTCGTCCGGGTCGCAGCCGATGAGGTTGGCGAGCTCCTCGGAGAACTTCTCCGGCTGGGCGGCCGGCAGGTCGATCTTGTTCAGCACGGGGATGATCTTGAGGTCGTTCTCCATCGCCAGGTACAGGTTGGCGAGGGTCTGGGCCTCGATGCCCTGGGCGGCGTCCACGAGGAGGACGGTCCCCTCGCAGGCGGCGAGCGACCGCGAGACCTCGTAGGTGAAGTCGACGTGCCCGGGGGTGTCGATCATGTTGAGGATGTGCGTGTTGCCCTTGTCGTGGCTCGGAGCCCACGGCAGACGCACCGCCTGCGACTTGATCGTGATACCGCGCTCGCGCTCGATGTCCATGCGGTCGAGGTACTGGGCACGCATCTGCCGCTGCTCGACCACACCGGTCAGCTGGAGCATCCGGTCGGCGAGCGTGGACTTGCCGTGGTCGATGTGCGCGATGATGCAGAAGTTGCGGATCAGCGCCGGGTCGGTACGGCTCGGCTCGGGCACATTGTTAGGGATCGCGGGCACGCAGGGTCCTGTCTCTTGAGGCGCCTTATGCCTCGGTCGGATCGATACGTAGGTTCCATGGTCCCACGCGTGGGGACCTGGGAGCGGTTTGGGCCGTCCTCGGGGCCACTGGTACTCTGGGCAGCTGTGTCTCATGCCCTCTCAGCGCGAGGCACGTCATCAAGAAATCACCTGGTGCGGGATCCGCGCGGCATCCGTGCGGGCCGGCGCCTGAACCTGTAAAGGCTCATTCGTGGCGAACATCAAGTCCCAGATCAAGCGGATCAAGACCAACGAGAAGGCGCGGCTGCGCAACAAGGCCGTCAAGTCCTCCCTCAAGACCGCGATCCGCAAGGCCCGCGAGGCCGCTGCCGCGGGTGACGTCGAGAAGGCCACCGAGTACCAGCGCGCTGCCGCGCGTCAGCTCGACAAGGCCGTCTCCAAGGGCGTCATCCACAAGAACCAGGCCGCCAACAAGAAGTCGGCGCTCGCTTCCAAGGTCGCGACCCTCAAGGGCTGAACCCTTCTGATCTGACCGCCGGAAGGACCCAGAGCGGGCCCTCTCTCATCCGCTCCCGTCCGGCCCCCCGGAACCGCGCGCGGCCTGCGTTCGCCACGCGGGCGCGGTTCCACACAGCGTGACCCGAAGCCCCCGCTACCCGCCCTTCCCCAGGACGGCGTACGGGGGCTTCCGGCTGTGACGAACGTGCCCCCAGGGCACGTTCGCTGTGCGCTCAGCGACCCCGGGACCGCGCCGCGAGGGCGATCGCCACCACGGCCTTCTCCAGCGCGTACTCCGGATCGTCCCCGCCGCCCTTCACCCCGGCGTCCGCCTCGGCGACGGCCCGCAGCGCGACGCTGACCCCGTCCGGCGTCCAGCCCCGCATCTGCTGCCGCACCCGGTCGATCTTCCACGGCGGCATGCCCAACTCCCGCGCCAGATCGGCCGGACGGCCCCCGCGCGCCGAGGACAGCTTGCCGATCGCCCGCACGCCCTGCGCGAGCGCGCTGGTGATCATCACGGGCGCGACGCCGGTCGCCAGCGACCACCGCAGTGCCTCCAGCGCCTCCGCCGCCCGCCCTTCGACGGCCCGGTCCGCGACGGTGAAGCTCGACGCCTCCGCCCGCCCGGTGTAGTACCGCCCGACGACGGCCTCGTCGACGGTGCCCTCCACATCGGCGACGAGCTGGGACACCGCGGACGCCAACTCCCGCAGATCGCTGCCGATCGCGTCCACGAGCGCCTGGCACGCCTCGGGCGTGGCCGAGCGCCCGGTCGCCCGGAACTCCTGCCGCACGAAGGCCAGCCGGTCCGCCGGCTTGGTCATCTTCGGGCAGGCCACCTCCCGCGCCCCCGCCTTGCGCGCGGCGTCCAGCAGCCCTTTGCCCTTGGCCCCGCCCGCGTGCAGCAGCACGAGCGTGATCTCCTCGGCGGGGGCCTGGAGATACGCCTTGACGTCCTTCACCGTGTCCGCCGACAGGTCCTGCGCGTTGCGTACGGCCACGACCTTGCGCTCCGCGAAGAGCGAGGGACTGGTCAGCTCGGCCAGCGTGCCGGGCTGCAACTGGTCGGGGGTGAGGTCGCGCACATCGGTGTCGGCGTCGGCGGCGCGGGCGGCGGCCACCACCTCCTGCACGGCGCGGTCGAGCAGCAGGTCCTCCTGCCCCACGGCGAGCGTCACCGGGGCGAGAAGGTCGTCGTTAGCGGTCTTCCTGGCCATCCCCCACAGCATCCCACGGCCCACTGACAACCGGGCCCGGCCCGACGGCCCCCGAGCGCGGCCGCGAGGCCGGAAAGCGTCACGGCTCCTCGCGCCACCCCTCCCACTCCCCCGCGAACGCGTCCAGCCCGGCCGGGTCGAGCCGCTCCTCCTCGTCGCGCAGCACCACCAGCCACTGCGCGTCCTCCGCGTCGTCCTCACCGGCCAGGGCGTCGCGGACGACCTGCGGCTCCTCACGCACCCCGAACCGCTCCCGCAGCGCCTCGACCACCTCCTCCGCGGCGTCGCGGTCGGGCAGCACCAGCACATGTCTCACATCACTCACGCCCCCATCCTGCCCGCACCCGCGGAACCTGCTCCAACCGGATCCCGAACCGCTCCCGGTACACCTCCAGCACCTCCTCGTCCCGCGTCAACTCCCGCTCCTCGCTCGTCCCGTCGGCCGTCGTCGTCTTCAACCGGCGCCCGCTCAGCGTGATCCTCCCGCCGTCCTCCGTGACCCGCGAGCAGACGAGCGACCGGGTGAAGTGCGACTCGGGGGACGTCCGGTGCCACCACGCGCCGGCCGCGAAGTCGCCCAACGCCCGCGGCCGCACCTCCAGCCGGTACTGGCGCGAGCCGTCGCGGACGACGTCCAGGTCATCGGCCGAGCGGTCCGCCCCGCCCTTCGCCCCGGCCGCGTCCGCCCTGGCCTCCACGATCCTGAACACGCCCGCGGGATCCTCCTGTTCACCCCGGTGCTCCCAGCGCAGCGGAAAGTGGCTGTGCGCCCCGAAGCCCACGTCGGCCAGCCACTCCCCCGCGTCCACCGTCCGCACCCGCAGCGCGAGATGGTCGTACGGGATCCCAGGCCGCCCCTCCTCCCCGTACACCCGCCCGGCCAGCAGCGTCACATCGAAACCGAGCCCCGCGAGCAGCGCCCCGAACGCGCCGTTCAGCTCGTAACAGAACCCTCCCCTGCGGCCCTCCACCACCTTCTCCACCAGCCGTCTCTCCTCCAGGACGATCTCCTCCCCCAGATGGATCGACAGGTTCTCGAAGGGCACGGTCTGCAGATGCCGCACATGCAGCTCCCGCAGCACGTCGGCGGTGGGCCACGCCGGGTACGCGACGCCGAGGCGGCGCAGATAGGCGTCCAGCAGAGGGGAGTCGAGCGGCGCGGAGGCGACCTGTGCGGAGTCCATGCCCCTCAGTCTCCCGCCACCCGCAGCCCGGCGCCCGTACCCGCGACCGCGAGTGCCCCGTCCCGGTCCGTGCGCAACACCACCGCGCCCGACGCCCGCAGCGCCGCGACCGTGCCGGGAGCCGGGTGACCGTACCGGTTGTCCGCCCCGCAGCTGATCAGCGCGACCCTCGGCGCCGCAGTGCGCATCAGATCCGGGTCCTGGTAGGCCGACCCGTGGTGGGCCACCTTGAGCACGTCCACCCCGCCGGCCAGTGCCGCGCCCGCCGGCGAGCGCAGCAGCGCCCGCTGGGCCGGGGGTTCGAGATCCCCGAGGAGCAGCATCCGCAGCCCCGCCGTGCGCACCAGCAGGGTCACGCTGGCGTCGTTCGGCCCGTCCGGCTCCGCGACGGCGGCCGTGGCCGGCGGCGGCCACAGCACCTCCCATTCGAGCGCGCCGACCCGCCTGCGCTCCCCCGCCGCCGCCCGCACCACGGGAACTCCCCGCTCCCGCGCCTCCCTCCGCACGAACTCCGCCTGGTCGGCGGGCTCCTCGAAACCCGTCGTCCCGATCGCCCCCACCGCCCGGCCCCGCAACACCCCCGGCAGCCCCGCCACATGGTCGGCATGGAAGTGGGTCAGCACCACGAGCGGCACCCGGGTGACGCCCAGGGTGCGCAGACACCGGTCGACCAGGACCGGATCGGGCCCGGCGTCCACCACCACCCCGGTGCCCGCACCCGCCGCGAGCACCGTCGCGTCGCCCTGCCCCACATCGCACATCGCGAGCCGCCAGCCCGGCGGCGGCCAGCCCGTGAGCACCCGGGTCAGCGGCGGCGGCTGCACGACCACGAGCAACAGCAACGCTCCGCAGATCCCGCACAGCCACGGACGCCTCGTCAACCGCCGCCCGAGCGGCACCAGCGCGACCGTGACGACGGCGAGCAGCAGCGCCCCGGCCCAGCCGCCCGGCCAGTCCAGCCCCGCGCCGGGCAGCGCCGCACCGGTCCGCGCGACGGACGCGATCCACCCGGCCGGCCAGCCCGCGCACCACGCGAGCGCCTCGGCCACCGGCATCGCCAGCGGAGCGGTCGCCAGCGCCGCGAATCCCAGCACCGTCGCCGGGGCCACCGCGAACTCCACCAGCAGGTTGCACGGCACCGCCACCAGGCTCACCCGCGCCGACAGCACGGTCACCACCGGCGCGCACACCGCCTGCGCGGCCCCCGCCGCCGCCAACGCCTCCGCCAGCCGCGGCGGCACTCCGCGCCGGCGCAGTGCCGCGCTCCAGCGCGGGGCCAGCGTCAACAACGCCCCCGTGGCCAGCACCGACAGCAGGAAACCATGACTGAGCGCCAGCCACGGGTCGTACAGCACCAGCAGCAGGACCGCCGTCGCCAGCGCCGGGATCAGCGACCGTCGGCGACCGGTCGCCAACGCGAGCAGGACCACGGCGCCGCAGGCCGCCGCCCGCAGCACGCTCGGGTCGGGCCGGCACACCACGACGAACCCGAGGGTCAGCGCCCCGCCCAGCAGCGCCGTCGCCCGCAGAGGGATGCCGAGCCTCGGCGCCAGCCCGCGGCGCTCCACGTGCTGGGCCAGACCGGGCGGTCCGAGGAGCAGGGCCAGCATGATCGTGAGGTTGCTGCCGGACACGGCGAGCGTGTGGGCGAGGTCCGTCTCCTTGAAGGCCTCGTCCAGTTCGGGCGTGATCCGCGAGGTGTCCCCCACGACCAGCCCCGGCAGCAGCGCCCGCGCGTCCGCGGGGAGCTTGTCGGTGGCCTCCCGCAGCCCCGCCCGCAGCCGTCCCGCCGCACGCTGCGCCGCCGACGGCCCCCGCACCACCACCGGCCCCGCCCGGTCCCGCACCCGCAGCACCGCCGCCGTCCGGTCCCCGCCGCTCGACGCCGGCGCCAGCCGACCCGTCACCCGCACCCGGGACGAGGGCAGCAACCCGAGCCACTCCGCCCTCGCCGCCCGCCCCCGGGCTCCCGATTCCCCGGCACCCGCGACATCGACCACCAGCAGCACCGGAGTGCGCACCACCACCGCCCTGACCCGCCCATCCCACGCTCCGGCTCCCGGCGGCTCCTTCGCCCAGGCCCGCCCCGTACGCGTCTCGACCCTGCGGACCTCCGCGTCGATCAGCACCGCGTCCGGGGTGCGGCGGTCTCCCGTGAAGCGGGGGCGGGCGAGCCGGGGGTCCGAGGCGAGCTCCGCCTCGGCGGTGACCGTGGCGTACTCCCCGGCCAGGGCGGGCACCGGCCCGCGTCGCAGATCGGCCCCGTGCAGTCCGGCGGACGCGGCGGCCGCGGCCACGCAGAGCAGCACCGCGGCGACGGTCGCCCGCGACCGGCCGGCGCTCGCGTCCGAGGCGGACCGTCCCCGCCGTCCCCGCCGCCCCCGCCGTCCCGCGCCGAGGAGGACCCCGGTCGCGGTCAGGCAGACGAGCACGACGGCGCTCACCAGCCCCGGCGACGCGTCCAGTGCCACCGCCGCCGTCGCCCAGGCCGCGAGCGCCGGCGGCACGAGCCGCAGATCCACCGGGCCTTCCTGCCGCGGATGCGCGTCTCCCAGCCGCCGCCCCGATGCCGCGTGCACGGCCCGGCGCGGCCGTGCACCGGGCTGGGGCTCGGCACCGGCTGCCGTCACCGTCGGCGAGAGGTCGTCGTGGGTCATGGCCGTACGAGATCCCGTAGGTCGGCGAAGCGCCGCTGACCGATGCCGTTGACCTCACGCAGCTCGTCCACGGAGCGGAAACCGCCTTGCTGCGCGCGGTAGTCCACGATGTGCCGCGCCAGGACGGGCCCCACCCCGGGCAGCGCGTCGAGCTGCTCCACGGTGGCCGTGTTCAGCGAGACCGGTACCCCCGCCCCCGTCCCGGCAATTGGCCCCGCCGCCCCGCCCGCCGCCGGGCCGCTCGCGGCACCACCGCCGACCGCGCCACCACCGCTCACCACCGCGCCGCCGACGACGACCTGTTCCCCGTCGACCAGGAACCGCGCCCGGTTCAGGCCGTCGGTGTTCGTGCCCGGCCGCACCCCGCCGGCCGCGTTCAGCGCGTCGACGACCCGCGAGCCCACCGGCAGTCGATGGATCCCGGGCTCGCGCACCTTCCCGCTGACGTCCACCACGATCTCGGCCGTGCCCGCGCCGACGCCGACACCCGCCTTGCCCCGCGCCCCCACCACGCCCGCCGCACCACTCGCTCCAGCGGCCTCCCGCCCGCCGCCCGGCCCGCTCCGTTCGCCTTCCTCGTACGAGGCCGCCCGCACCACCTCCGGCGCCCGCACGGTCCGCGCCCCACCGGACCAGAAGTGATGCACGGCGAAGGCCGCGACGGCGACGACGACCACGGAGAGCGCGATCACGCTCCTCGCCTCCAGCCCGCAGCGCGCCTGCACCCACACCGGCATCCGCTCCCGCAGGGCGAGCCCCGCCCGCGTCCGCCAGTCCGCCCCCTCCACGGCAGCGGTTGCGGTCGCGTCGGCCCGCGTCTCTTCGGCCTCAGGACGCGGCGGACGCAGCCGCCCCGCGAACCCGTCGACGACCACCTCCTCCGGCTCGTCCACCGCCACGAGCACACCGCCGGACTGCTGTGCCGGCTCCCCCAACGCGCCCCGGGCCGCACGCCCACCGCCCGGCACGCCGCCGTGCCCCGGCGGCCCGCTCCCCGACTCGCCGCGGCCGCCCCGCTCAACGGGCTGTCCTCCCGGTCCGCCGAACAGCAGCTCCGCCCGTCGGCGCAGTTCCTCCGCCGGGGCAGGACGGCCGTCCACCCGGCCGCGGGCGGGGGTGCGCCGGTGTCGCAGGCGCCCGTCAGAGCCGGGCCGCCGGCCGGGCCCACTGGTCGGATTGGTCGCATGTGAACGTGATCGAAGTGCCATGCGACGAGGATCGGACACTTCGCCACATCGCGATGATCTTGCTCAATTCCCGTGGAGAGCGCCCCGGTTGTGGACAACTTCATCACCCACACGAGTGGGTCTCATGGGAAAGATCGGAAAGCTCGGAGAGAAGACCGAAGGGCCGCAGATTCCCCCGTCACGCCCGTGACGCGGAGGTCACCGGTGCGAGACCACGGCTGCCAGCAGCCCCGGCCCGGTGTGCGCACCGATCACCGCGCCCACCTCGCTCACATGCAGCTCCCCGAGGGCGGGCACACGGGCCCGCAGCCGGTCCGCGAGGGCCGACGCCCGCTCGGGGGCGGAGAGATGGTGCACGGCGATGTCGACCGGGGCGCCGCCCGCCCGCTCGGCCACCAGCTCCTCCAGGCGGGCGATCGCCCTCGACGCCGTCCGCACCTTCTCCAGGGGTTCGATCCGCCCTCCGTCGAGCTGGAGCAGCGGCTTCACCGCGAGCGCGGAGCCCAACAGCGCCTGGGCGGCACCGATCCGGCCGCCTCGGCGCAGATAGTCGAGGGTGTCGACGTAGAAGTAGGCGGAGGTGGCGGCGGCCCGCTTCTCGGCGGCGGTGACCGCCTCGTCGACGCTGCCGCCGGCCTCGGCCGTCTCGGCGGCCGTGAGCGCGCAGAAGCCGAGCGCCATCGCGATCATCCCGGTGTCCACCACCCGTACCGGCACCGGCGCCTCCCGCGCCGCGACCACGGCCGCGTCGTACGTGCCGGACAGCTCGGCGGAGAGATGGAGGGACACGATGCCGGTGGCGCCGGCTTCGGCGGCCTTGCGGTAGGTCTCGGCGAAGAGCTGGGGGCTGGGGCGCGAGGTGGTGACGGAGCGTCGTTTCTGCAGCGCCACGGCGAGGGAGCGGGTGGAGATCTCGGTGCCCTCTTCGAGGGCCTGGCCGCCGACGACGACGGTCAGGGGCACCGCGGTGATGCCGTGGCGCTCCATCGTCCGCTGCGGCAGGTAGGCCGTTGAATCGGTGACGATCGCGACATGGCGGGACATGACCTGGAGGTTACCTGCCGTAGCCCACGGACGTCAGCCCGACCCCGTCCGGCCGGCCGTCGCCCGAGGGGCCCCGGCGCCGGGTCCATCGCCCTGCCGGACACCGCGCCGGACGACGCGTCACGTCGTGCTCTCGGGGCGGGGCTTCTTCTGCCACGGGTACGTGGGCCGGGGTCCCGGCGGGGTGATGGCGGGCCGGGCAGGCTCCCGGGCGGTGCGCACACCGGACGTGCGCGGTCGTCCCTCCTCCGCCGGGGCGGCGGCCGGCGTCTCGGGCCACGGGGCCGGAGCGGGGCCGCCTTCCGCGGTGGTCCAGTGGCGCAGCGCGCCCGCCTCCACGTCGATCTCGGCGCTGAGGGTGTCCAGGTCCTCGTCCGCGAAGCGGCGGGCCCGGTCCCGGGCCGCCCAGCGCAGTGAGTCCGCCGACGCCGTGACGCGCTCGGTGCGCTCCCGCAGCGAGGGGAGCCGCTCGGTGAGCGTGGCCCGGTCGGGTTCCGTCTCCAGGCGCTTGAGCTCGGCGTCCAGTTCGTACCCGTGTGCGCTCAGGCGCTGGAAGAGCGCGAGGGACTCCTTGAGGGACTCGTCCTCGACGGCGCCGGCCCGCAGCGCGTCCTGGGTGGCCCGCATGGAGGTGCGCAGCCTGAGGCGGAGCTGCGCGATCTCCGCGGCGGGACCGAACTGGGTGAAGGACTTGGCCCGCAGCGTGTGGTCCTCGACCGTGCGCCGGGCCTGGGTGAGGGTGCGGTCCACGCTGCGCTTGGCCGCGCCGACCGCCTTCACCGTGGCGTAGGCGCCCAGCGCCAGGAACAGCACGAAGAGCAGTGCGAAGACTGCGATCACCGCTTCCACGAGCTCCTCCTGGCAAATCGGGCCCCGGCACATCGCGCGCCGCTCTCTTCAACGGTAAACGCCACGGGCAGGTTCGAAGTTCCAGAAGAACCCCGAACCTGCCCGTAGGGGACCACCCTGACGCAGGGCGCGGCGCGTCAGGCGGGGACGATGTTCACCAGCTTCGGCGCCCGCACGATCACCTTGCGGATTCCCGCGCCGCCCAGCGCGTTGACGACGTGCTCGTCGGCCAGCGCCGCCTTCTCCAGCTCCTCGTCGGAGATGGAGGGCGACACCTCCAGGCGCGCCTTGACCTTGCCCTTGATCTGCACGACGCAGGTCACGGTCTCGTCCACGACGTACGCCGGGTCGGCGACGGGGAAGTCGCGGTGGACGACGGAGTCGGTGTGGCCCAGCTTGCGCCACAGTTCCTCGGCGATGTGCGGGGCCAGCGGCGCGACCAGCAGGACCAGCGGCTCGGCGACGGAGCGGGGCAGCGGGCCGCCGGCCTTGGTCAGGTGGTTGTTCAGCTCGGTGACCTTGGCGATGGCGGTGTTGAACCGCATGCCCTCCAGGTCCTGGCGCACGCCGTCGATCGCCTTGTGCAGCGCCCGCAGGGTGTCCTCGCCGGGCTCGGCGTCGACCACCGTGACCTCGCCGGTGCTCTCGTCGACGATGTTGCGCCACAGCCGCTGCAGCAGCCGGAACTGGCCCACCACCGCGCGCGTGTCCCAGGGGCGGGAGACGTCCAGCGGGCCCATCGCCATCTCGTACAGGCGCAGGGTGTCGGCGCCGTACTCGGCGCAGATCTCGTCGGGGGTGACCGCGTTCTTCAGGGACTTGCCCATCTTGCCCAGCAGCCGGGAGACCTTCTCGCCCTGGTAGTAGTAGGCGCCGTCGCGCTCCTCCACCTCGGCGGCCGGCACGGCGATGCCCCGGCTGTCGCGGTAGACGAACGCCTGGATCATGCCCTGGTTGAACAGCTTGTGGAACGGCTCGGCGGAGGAGACGTGTCCCAGGTCGAACAGGACCTTGGACCAGAAGCGCGCGTACAGCAGGTGCAGCACGGCGTGCTCGGCGCCGCCGACGTACAGGTCGACGCCGCCGTGCGGCAGGCCCTCGCGCGGGCCCATCCAGTACCGCTCGATGTCGGGGGCGACCAGCTGCTCGTCGTTGTGCGGGTCCAGGTAGCGGAACTCGTACCAGCAGGAACCGGCCCAGTTGGGCATGGTGTTGGTCTCACGCCGGTACGCGCGCGGGCCGCGCCCGTCGCCCAGGTCCAGGGTGACGTTGACCCAGTCCTCGTTGCGCGACAGCGGCGTCTCGGGGGAGGTGTCGGCGTCGTCCGGGTCGAAGGTGCGCGGCGAGTAGTCCTCGACCTCGGGCAGTTCCAGCGGCAGCATCGACTCGGGCAGGGCGTGGGCGACGCCGTCCTCGTCGTAGACGATCGGGAAGGGCTCGCCCCAGTAGCGCTGGCGGCTGAACAGCCAGTCGCGCAGACGGAAGTTGACGGTGCCTTCGCCGATGCCGGACCGCTCCAGCCAGTCGGTGACGCGCGCCTTGGCCTCGGCGACGCCCAGGCCGTCCAGGGAGATCTCGTCGTTGGACGAGTTGATGATCTTCGCGTCGTAGGAGGCGAAGGCGTCTTCCCAGGTGGAGGTGTCGGTGCCGCGGCCGTCGGTCGGCTCGACGATGCAGTGGATCGGCAGCTCGAAGGCGCGCGCGAACTCGAAGTCGCGCTGGTCGCCCGCCGGGACGGCCATGATCGCGCCGGTGCCGTAGCCCATCAGGACGTAGTCGGCGATGAAGACGGGGATGCGCTCGCCGTTGACCGGGTTGGTGGCGTACGAGCCGATGAAGACGCCGGTCTTGTCCTTGGCCTCGGCCTGGCGCTCCACGTCGGACTTGGAGGCGGCCTGGGCGCGGTACGCGGCGACGGCGTCGGCGGGGGTGGCGTGGCCGCCGGTCCACGCCTCGCGGGTGCCCTCGGGCCAGGCGTCCGGGGTGAACTTCTCCACCAGCGGGTGCTCGGGGGCCAGCACCATGTAGGTCGCGCCGAACAGGGTGTCGGGGCGGGTGGTGAAGACGGTGATGCGCTCGCCGTCGATGGGGAAGTCGACGCGGGCGCCCTCGGAGCGGCCGATCCAGTTGCGCTGCTGCAGCTTGATGGCCTCGGGCCAGTCCAGCGCGTCCAGGTCGTTCAGCAGCCGGTCGGCGTAGGCGGTGATGCGCATGTTCCACTGGCGCAGCTTGGCCTTGAAGACCGGGTAGTTGCCGCGCTCGGAGCGGCCGTCGGCGGTGACCTCCTCGTTGGCCAGGACCGTGCCCAGGCCGGGGCACCAGTTGACGGGCGCGTCGGAGGCGTAGGCCAGGCGGAACTCGCCCAGGACGTCGGCGCGTTCGGAGGCGTCCAGCTCGCTCCACGCGCGCGTGTGGCCGGGCACGGGGCGCTCACCGGACTCGAACGCGGCCACCAGCTCGGCGATCGGGCGGGCCCGGCCGGCCTCCTGGTCGTACCAGGAGTTGAAGATCTGCAGGAAGATCCACTGGGTCCACTTGTAGTAGTCCGGGTCGATCGTGGCGAACGACCGGCGCTTGTCGTGGCCCAGGCCCAGCCGGCGCAGCTGGGCCTTCATGTTCTCGATGTTGGCCTCGGTGGACACGCGCGGGTGCGTGCCGGTCTGCACGGCGTACTGCTCGGCGGGCAGGCCGAAGGCGTCGAAGCCCAGGGTGTGCAGGACGTTGTGGCCGGTCATGCGCTGGTAGCGGGCGAAGACGTCGGTGGCGATGTAGCCCAGGGGGTGGCCGACGTGCAGGCCCGCGCCCGACGGATAGGGGAACATGTCCATGATGAACTTCTTGGGCCGGGCGACGACCTCGGGGTCGCCCGCCAGGTCGCCCTCGGGGTTCGGTGCCGCGTAGGTTCCCTCGGCGTCCCAGAAGTCCTGCCAGCGTGCCTCGATCTCGGCGGCGACTGCGGCCGTGTAGCGGTGCGGCGCGGCCGTCTCGGCGGCCGCGGGGTTCGTCTCGCTCATGATCCTTTAAGCTCCATCGATCGTCTCTGCCAGCGGCTGCGATTCAAGAAACGAAAAAACCCCTCACACAGGAGGGGACGCCGCGCCGATTCCGAACCGTCCGGTTCACCGGCGTTCGGGACTGATCAGCGCGGCTCGCTAAGCAGAAGGCGTACGGCACGCATGGGCAAAGGGTACCGCAGCGCTTGAGCAGACTGCGACGCGCTTCCGTATGCGTGGTCGACAATGACACCGACCGCACGGAGCCCCCGGGACTGAACCAGAGTCAAAGCTTACCTGGCGTAACCGCCGCTATGGGACATCCCACCAGCCACATCGTCCTTTTGTCACAACGCAATACCCAAACCTCGTACCCATCGGTATGGCGCCCACTTAGAGTTCGGCAGCGGGACCGCTTTCCCGAACTGCTCGGAGTTGCCCCCATGAACACTCGTAGTAACAGCTCGCTCCCCAAGCCCGGCCGGTCGGCCTACGGGGTGGCGACCGCTGTCGTCCTCATCCTCATACCCGTGGTGGTGCTGGTCGGAGGCGACCGGTTCCAGGAGTTCCTGAACTTCGGCGCGGGTGTGCTCTCCCTCGTCTCGCTCAGCTGCTCGGTGATCTGGGGCCTGGTCGCCCAGGACCGGGTCATCCTCAACACGCGCCAGCGCATCGTCGGGCAGGCGGTGCACAGGACGACGGCCGTCGCCTCGATCGCGTTCCTGCTGCTGCACATCACCACGAAGATCGCGCTGGAGCACACCCAGCTCATCGCCGCGATCATCCCGTTCTCGCTCGGCGTCACCGGCAGCGGCTTCCTCATCGGCCTGGGCTCCCTCGCCGGCCTGCTGATGATCTTCGTGGGCATCACCGGAGCGCTGCGCTCCCGGTTCGCCTCCCCGGCCCCGGTGGCCGCCCGCTGGCGCGCGATGCACATGCTGGCCTATCCGGCCTGGTGCGCCGCGCTGCTGCACGGGCTCTACGCGGGTCGCGCGGCCAAGCCGATCTTCGTGATCCTGTACGGACTGGCGCTGGTCGGCGTCATGGCCGCCCTGGCGCTGCGCGCCGCCCCCCGGCCGGTCAAGCGCCAGTTCGCCGACCGCATCGGCGCGATCATCGGCGGCGACCCCGAGCCGGCCGGCCGGGACGCGCTGGAGGCCAGCCGCGCACGCGTGGCCGAGGCGACGGGGTCGGGCTCGCTGCCCGGGTACGAGAGCCGCTCGAGCCGCTCCTCCGGCGCCGACACCATGGGCTCCTCGCGCAGGTCGCCGTCCTCGTCGTCACTGTTCGACGCGCCCGCCGGCGCGGAACCCGCGAACGGCTTCGCCGCCGCCTACCGCGCCGTCAACACCCCCCGCGGGCAGCAGCAGTCGTACGGGGCGGACCAGACCGCGCGCATGAACATGCCGTTCGACATGCAGGCCACGGAGGCGATGCCGCGGGTCGACAATGGCGGCAGCACCTCGGGCAGCTGGCCGATCCCGTCCCCGCCGCCGGTCGGCGAGGCGCCCCAGTCGGTCTACGACCCGCTCCAGGACACGGGATTCACCATCCCGGTCTATGGCAATCCGGGCACCGCCGGATACGCCGGGAGTGATGCGTACAACACCGGTGAGACGAACACCGGGTACAACGCGTACAACCCGAACGACACGTACAACAGCGGTCCCGCCAACGAACCGGCACCCGGAGCGTCCTTCGACACTCCGGGTGCGGGCGAACCTTGGAACATGCCTTCCGGAGGCTATAGGTGAACGAGGCCCTGCCCGACACCCCGGAAGTCCGCGTCGTCGGGCTTCCGCAGCTCACGTCGGGTTTCGACCTTGTCGAAAGACTCGATCTGCCCATGCACCTGAAGGTGCACGGGCCGCTCGAACCCATGGGCGGAGAGAAGCTCGCGCAGCTCTCCGAGCGCATCAACCTCAAGGGCCGCGGCGGCGCGGGCTTCCCCTTCCACAAGAAGCTGCGCTCGGTCGCCGACGCGGCGATCAAGCGGGGCGTGCGGCCGGTCGTCGTCGTCAACGGCAGCGAGGACGAACCGGCCTGCCGCAAAGACACGGTGATGATCAACCGTGCCCCGCACCTCATCCTGGACGGCGCGCTGCTCGTCGCCGAGGCACTGGGCGCCCGCACGCTCGTGGTGGCGGTCACCCGTGAGTCGACCGAGCGCTCCATGGAGGCCGCCCTCGCCGAGCGCGGCCTGAGCAACGGCCGCCGCTCGGCGCTGAAGGCGTTCGTCCAGCGCAACCCGATCCGCATGGTCACCGGCGCGGCCGCCTCCGTGATCCGCTCCATCGACGGCGGCCCGGCGATCCCGCCCGGCCGCAAGGTCAGCGCCTCGCAGAACGGCGTCGGCGGCGCCCCCACGCTGCTGTCCAACGCCGAGACCTTCGCCCAACTCGCCATCGCCGCCCGCATCGGCGCCGAGCGCTACGGCAACACCGGCCTGTACGACGAGCCCGGCACCGTGATGCTGACGGTGTCCGGTGCCGTCGCCCGCCCGATGGTGATCGAGGTCCCCACCGGCGTCCCCTTGCGCTACGTCCTGCAGTTGGCGGGCGCCCCGCCGGTCCCGCAGGGCGTGCTCACCGGCGGTTACCACGGCAAGTGGATCGACGCCGCCACTGTCAACGAGGCGGTCGTCTCCCGCAACTCCCTGGACGCCGTCGGCGGCGCGCTGGGCGCCGGAGCGATCCTGCCGATCAGTCAGGAGACCTGCCCGCTGGGCGAGTCGCTGCGGGTGGCCCAGTGGCTGGCCGAGGAGAGCGCCGGGCAGTGCGGCCCCTGCTACCTCGGCCTGCCGGCCGCGGCGCGCGGCATGGAGGACATCCTCAACGGCGGCGGCCCGGCCGCCCTGGAGGCCCTCAAGCAGGTCGCCAAGAACGTCAAGCGGCGCGGCGCGTGCTCGCACCCGGACGGCTCCGCGATGTTCCTGGAGTCGACGATCAAGGCGTTCACGGACGACCTCGCGGCGCACGTCCTCGGCAACGGCTGCGGACGGCCCGTGGAGGGCGTTCTGCCGCTCTTCGAGGGCGGTATGGGCCCGGCGAGCCTCCCGGGCGGTTCGGAGCCCTCGGACACCGGCGACAGCCGTCAGAAGATCTTCGTGGACTGGACCCTGTGCCGCGGCCACGGCCTGTGCGCGGACATCCTCCCGGAGGTCTTCCAGCTCGGCGCCGACGGCTTCCCCACCGTGGCGCAGGCGAAGGTGCCGCGTTACGCGGAGGCCAAGGCGCTGCGGGCGGTGCGGCGCTGCCCGGCGCTGGCCCTGCGCATCGAGGAGGACACGCGCGGCCAGGCGCCCTCCCGCAACCTCCCGGTCCTCTCCCAGGGCCGCGGACGGCGCGCCCTGGGCCGCTGACGCGGTACGCACGGACGAGGGGCCGCCTGGAAACAGGCGGCCCCTCGCGCGCGTGTGCGGGTCGTCGGCGCACCCCCTCGGACGCGCGTGTGCGGTGGGTCGGCGCACCGGACACGCGCCGGTGTGCGAACGCAAAAGATCCCGCCGGATCATTCCGATCCGGCGGGATCTGCTGTGGAGCTAAGGAGAATTGAACTCCTGACCTCCTGCATGCCATGCAGGCGCTCTACCAACTGAGCTATAGCCCCTTGTTCTGCTCCGGCGGGTTTCCCCGGCGGCGAAGCCAACATTACACGGTCCGGGGGGCGGACCACCAAATCGTTTCCGTTCCGTCCGCTTTGGCGAGGAAAGTCGGCTCAAGCCGTCACGAACGAGTAGAACCGCTTGAGGGTGCAGTGCTCCTCCAGGAGCCGGCCGTAGATCGGCTCGCCCTCCAACTCCCGGTAGGTCTCGATGGGATCGCCTTTTATGATCAGCGCCCGCGCGCATTCCTCGCACCAGTACTGGTAGTCGGGGTTGACCGGCTCCATGTCCCGCACGATCGGGGTGCCGCTGCCGCACCAGTCGCACTTCCGCCTGTGTGCACCCATCGATCAGCTCCAGCTGTGGCGGCAGGCCGTACACACGTAGGAGATCCCGCCGTTGTCCCCGAGGACCTGGGCGACGAAAGCGGAACCGCAGGAAGGGCAGCTGAGCCGGGTGGCCGTTTCCCGTGTCCATGCTGCTGCGCAGAGGTGGCCGACCTCTCCGAGGATGCTCGCAGGCATCGCTACTCCCTCCCGTCGGGCCGCGCCCCCTTCCGGCCGTTTGATTCTGCCACGGCCGGGCCAATACGGTCAGCGACGCCTCAGTACCAGTCCGGACACGGCACCTCGGCACGACTGCCCCAGCGAGCGCGAACATGCATGTGAGAAGCGCTTTCGCAGAGGTATACGCCTCCGGGAGCCGAAGTGACTCAAGCCGACGACAAAAGATCCCGCCCCCGGGATGGGGGACGGGATCTTGTCGAAGCGATCTCCGACGACTCCGGAGAGAGTCGGACCGTGGAGCTAAGGAGAATTGAACTCCTGACCTCCTGCATGCCATGCAGGCGCTCTACCAACTGAGCTATAGCCCCTGGTTCCACGTGGCGAACCTCGTGGTGTTTCGCTCCGCTCCGCGGTGCGAACAAGAAGAACTTTAGCCTGCGACCTGCCGGAAAGTGAAATCGGCCCCCGGGCCGCCCCGGGGGGTCAGTCGTCGTCGCCGAGCACCGGTTCCGGCAGGGTGCCGGCGTTGTGCTCCAGCAGTCGCCAGCCGCGGGCTCCCTCGCCCAGGACGGACCAGCAGCAGTTGGACAGCCCTCCGAGGCTCTCCCAGTCGCGGGCGTCCAGACCGAGGAGCCGGCCGATGGTGGTGCGGATCGTGCCGCCGTGGCTGACGACGACGAGCGTGCCGTCCCCGGGAAGCTTCTCGGCGTGCCGCAGCACCACGGGGGCGGCGCGGTCGGCGACCTCCGTCTCCAGTTCGCCGCCGCCGCGGCGGACCGGCTCACCGCGCTTCCACGCGGCGTACTCGTCACCGTGCCGGGCGACGATCTCCTCGTGCGTCAGGCCCTGCCACACGCCCGCGTACGTCTCGCGCAGGCCCTCGTCGTGGGCGACGTCCAGGGCGGTGAGCGCGGCGAGCTCGGCCGCGGTGTTCGCGGCCCGGGACAGGTCCGAGGCGACGATCGCGTCGGGCTTGAGGGAGGCGAGCAGCCTGGCGGCGCGGCGGGCCTGGGCGACCCCTTCCTCCGTCAGGGGGACGTCCGTGGTGCCCTGGAAGCGGCGCTCCACGTTCCAGGCGGTCTGGCCGTGCCGCCAGAGGATGATCCGGCGGCCCCGGCCCTCCGTGCGGCCCGCGGCGGCCCGGGAGCCCGCGGTCATCGCGGGTCCCCGAAGCCGGCGGCGTCCTCCTCGGCGTTCAGCGCGGCGTGCTCCTTGGCCTTGCCGCGGGTCGCCTTGGCGTCCTCCGGGAGGTCGAGCTCGGGGCAGTCCTTCCACAGCCGCTCAAGGGCGTAGAAGACGCGCTCCTCGCTGTGCTGGACGTGGACGACGACGTCCACGTAGTCGAGCAGCACCCAGCGGGCCTCGCGGTCGCCCTCGCGGCGCACCGGCTTGGCGCCGAGCTCCTTGTTCAGCCGCTCCTCGATCTCGTCGACGATCGACTTGACCTGGCGGTCGTTGGGGGCGGAGGCCAGCAGGAAGGCGTCCGTGATCGACAGCACGTCGCTGACGTCGTAGGCGATGATGTCGTGCGCGAGCTTGTCGGCTGCCGCCTGCGCGGCGGTGGTGATGAGTTCGAGAGAGCGGTCGGTGGCGGTCACTACGCGGCTTTCCGTCGGCGGTCGTTTGACCTCAAGGGTCTCACGACCGCCGACGGCGCCCCATCCGTTTCACGTCCGCCCGCCGGGTGGCGCGGCTTTACGAGGTGGACGCCTTGTAGTCCTCGCCGAGGACGACGGTGACGTCCGCGTTGGCGGTGACCGTCCCCTTCTTCACGGCGCCGGCGGGCAGGCCCAGGGTCTTGGCGACCTCGGCCGCGTTCTCCTTGTCGGCGTCGTCCCCGTAGAGGACCTTGGAGGCGCTCTGCGTGCCGGACGGCTTTCCGCCGTCCAGGAAGGTGAAGCCGCCGTTGAGGAGCACCACGCGCGCGTTCTCCGTGTCGGCTGTGCGGCCGCTCGCGTTCTGGACGGAGACGCTGACGGCGGCGTCCTTGTCGGGGCTCTTCGCGGTGCCGCCGAGGACGTCCTTGACGACGCTCGCGCCGGCCTGGGCGCTGAGCGTGCCGTCGGCCTCCACGGGCAGCAGGGCGGTCTTGTAGTCGCCGCCCTTGGCGAGGTCGGCGAGCCGGGCGAGGAACGCGCCGAGGTCCTTGTCGGTCAGCGAGGGGTCGAGGATCTGCGCCAGCGTCTGGACGGTGACCGTGGCGGCCTGCGCGTCGGAGGACACCTTGCGCAGCACGGCCTGCATCACCTGGCCGAAGCGTTCCAGCTGGGCGTTCTGGGCCTCGCCCTCGGCGCGGTAGGTGGCGTATGCGACGGCCATCTTGCCGCTGAGGGTCTGGTTCTCACCCTTGTCGACGAGGGGGGCGGCGCCCTTCTTCTTGGCGGTGGGGTCGGGCACGGCGGTGTCGGTGTCGACCTCGATGTTGCCGACGAGGTCGACGAGGTTCTGAAGATAGGGCGTGTCGAGCCGCCAGGTGCCCTGGATCCGGGTGCCGAGGACGGTGTCCAGCGCCTCGCGCGTGCCGGCCGAGCCGTCGGCGTCCACGGACTTGGCGAGGGTCGTGGTGGTGCCGTCGTCGGCGGTGACGACGAGGGAGTTGGGCAGCAGCACCGTGGTGCCCTTCTCGGTGGTCGTGTTGTCGACCAGCAGCACGGTGGAGGTGCCCTGACCGCCGGTGTCGTGCAGGTGGACCACGACCACGTCGCGCTTCTGCGCGGCGGAGGCGGTGGCGGCGCCGGTCTTGGACTCTCCCGACGACGACAGGCCGGGCAGCTTCCCGGCGTACCAGAGGTAGCCGACGCCGCCCACCGCGACCAGGGCGAGGACGACGACGAGGGCGACGAGCCGGCTGCGGGCGCGGCGCTTGGCCTCCTCGCGGCGCTCGGTGCGGTTCTCGGTGAAGTTCAGCCAGTCGATGACGTCCTCGGAGTCGCCGTCGGGCTCCTCCACGAACGCGAACTGCTCGGTGCGGTAGTCGCCTTGGGCCGCGTCACCACCGCGCTCCCCGGATCCGGCGCCCTCCGGCCCGGGCCCCTCGGGCGCCCCGGCAACCTTCTCCTCCGCCGGCTCGGCGTGCGGGTGCCCGGTCGGCGACGCGTGGGTTGCGGCCTGACCGGTCCGGGCCGAGCGGTCGTCGGCGGGGCCGGCCTGGTGCGGGATGTAGGCGGTCTGCTCGGTGACGCGCGGCTGCTGCCCGCTGTTCGCGGCCTGCCCGTAGGGGTCGTACGGGTCGTAGGGGGCCGTGGTCCCGGAGGTGTACGGGTCGTGGGCCACCGGAGTCTGACGGTCCGTGTCGTAGCCGGAGACGGGCGGCTGCTGTCCGGTGTCGTAGGGGCCTGCGGCGTACGGGTCGTAGGCGTGCGTCTGCTGCTGCGCGCCGGGGGCGTACTGGTCGTAGCCGTAGTCCTGCTGCGGGCGCTGGGCGTACGGGTCGTAGGGCTGCGCCTGGACCTGCCGGTACACCGGCTGTCCGTACTCGTCGTAGCCGACGAGCTCGTACGAGGCCTCGCCGTACCCGGCGCCGTGGCCACCGCCGTGGCCGGCGTCGTATCCCGCGTCTCCCGCGTCGTATCGGTCGTTCACCGGTACCCCTCTCGGCTCACTCGCCGCGGTACAGCTCGCGCTTGTCGATGTAGCGCACGACTCCGTCCGGCACCAGGTACCAGACGGGGTCGCCCTTGGCGACTCTCACGCGGCAGTCGGTGGAGGAGATGGCCAGGGCGGGGACCTCGACGAGGGAGACGCCCCCTTCGGGGAGCCCGGGGTCGGCGAGGTTGTGACCCGGCCGGGTCACCCCGACGAAGTGGGCGAGGGAGAACAGCTCCGCGCTGTCCCGCCAGGTCAGGATCTGGCCCAGGGCGTCCGCGCCGGTGATGAAGAAGAGGTCGGTGTCGGGGTTGAGGGCCCGCAGGTCGCGCAGGGTGTCCACGGTGTAGGTGGGCCCGCCCCGGTCGATGTCGATGCGGCTGACCGAGAACTGCGGGTTCTCGGCGGTCGCGATGACCGTCATCAGGTAGCGGTCCTCGGCCAGGGAGACCCTGCGGTGGCTCTTCTGCCAGGGCTCGCCGGTCGGGACGAACACGACCTCGTCCAGGTGGAACCGCGCGGCGGCCTCGCTGGCCGCCACCAGGTGCCCGTGGTGGATCGGGTCGAACGTTCCGCCCATGACGCCGAGACGGCGCCTGCCCCGCTTCGCCGGGCCGTGCGCCGGGCCGGTAGGCATGTCCTGCTCTCCCATGCGTGCAGACCCTACCGGCCCCGCCCGAGGGGGCCGGCCGACGGGAGTCCGGGATGCCCCGGTATGACCACGGAGTACCTCAGCGGTCGCGGTTGAACCGGGTGGTGACCCAGAGCAGGAGCAGCAGGATGAGGAAGGCGGAACCGCCGGTGACCAGGGGGCTCAGGCTCTCGTGGTTGCCGCCCTTCTCCTCGCCCTCGGCTGCGAGGGTGACCAACTGGGCGGCGGCGCTGTGGAAGCTCATCTTCGGCAGGACCTATCCAATGTGGGCGGGATAAAGATGTCGGCCCATCGTAAGCGTGCGGCTCGCCGCCCCTCACGCCGACTCCGCCCCGGGAACCTTCCCGGACGCTCAGTCGTCCTTCCGCTTGTAGCCACGCAGCAGGAACCAGGCGGTCAGCGCACAGCCCACCAGCATGACGACCAGGACGACGCGGAGCAGGTTGCCCGGCTCCTGCCGCTGGGCGGCGACGGCGGCCTCGGCGAGCCAGGCTGCTGCGGGGTTGTGCTCCATGGCGCGGGTCTCCTTCTGCGTGGTGCCCGTCCACCGTAACTCCGCCTAGGCTGGGCCCTGCTCCGGGAGCGCAAAGGGCCCCACAAGGGTCCGTAAAGGACCTCGCACACGAGGGCCCATACACACGCACATGGGGGATGACATGTCCGACGACGGCCACGAGCAGACCGGGCACGCGAACGTGCCGAGCAGGCAGCGCACCCGCTTTCCCGGGATCTCCTCGCGTGCGTACGAGCACCCGGCCGACCGCTCCGCCCTGGTCGCGCTGCGCAAGCTGAGCGGCTTCGACACGGTCTTCAAGGCGCTCAGCGGGCTGCTCCCCGAGCGGAGTCTGAGACTGCTGTTCCTGTCCGACTCGGTGCGTGTGTCCGACGAGCAGTTCGCCCACCTGAACGACATGCTGCGGGACGCCTGTTACATCCTGGACCTGCCGAAGGTCCCGCCGATGTACGTCACCCAGGACCCGCAGCCCAACGCGATGTGCATCGGCCTGGACGAGCCGATCATCGTGGTCACCACGGGCCTGATCGAGCTGCTCGACGAGGAGGAGATGCGGGCGGTCGTCGGCCACGAGGTGGGGCACGCGCTGTCCGGCCACTCCGTGTACCGCACCATCCTGCTGTTCCTGACCAGTCTGGCCATGCGGGTGGCCTGGATCCCGCTCGGCAACATCGCGATCATGGCCGTCGTGACGGCGCTGCGCGAGTGGTTCCGCAAGTCGGAGCTGTCCGCGGACCGCGCCGGACTGCTGGTCGGCCAGGACCTGCGGGCCTCGATGCGGGGCCTGATGAAGATCGCGGGCGGCAACCACCTGCACGAGATGAACGTGGACGCGTTCCTGAAGCAGGCCGAGGAGTACGAGGCGGGCGGCGACCTGCGCGACTCCGTGCTGAAGATCCTGAACGTGCTGCCCCGCTCGCACCCCTTCACCACCGTGCGCGCCGCCGAGCTGAAGAAGTGGGCCGAGTCCCGCGACCACCAGCGGATCCTGGACGGTCACTACCCGCGCCGCTCGGAGGACAAGGACACCTCGGTCTCGGACTCCTTCCGCGAGTCGGCCTCGCACTACGCCGACCACGTCAAGAGCTCGAAGGACCCGCTGATGAAGCTGGTCACCGACCTCGCGGGCGGGGCGGGCAACCTGGGCGGCCGGGTCCGGCGCGGCTTCGACGGCTTCACCAGTTCCGCGCCCCCGAAGGAGCGTCCGGCGGACGCGCCCCCGCGCGAGGACGACTGACCGACGGCGGGACGCTGCCCGAAACCGCGAGCTCGCACCCGGGGCTCACACCCGCGAGTTCACACTTGCGGTTCCGCGCTGCTCGCCAGCGACCCGCACAGCGCCGGCGCGTCGCCCGTCACGTACGGGTCCGTGCCGGCCGGGCCGCCCGCCTTGGCGCTCTGGCCGGCGAGCAGCGGTCGCAGATGCCCCGCGGAGTCCTCGGCGCAGGACAGCGGGCCGGCCTGGAGGGAGGAGACGACCAGCTGGGTCTGGCGCAGCCGCAGGTCGTCGAGGTCGAAGCGGAAGTGCAGCTCACGGCGGACGGTGAACAGCGAGACCTGCGCCCCGGCGTCGGCGCCGACGGGCCGCAGGGCGTAGACGAAGGTGTGGTCGGCGGTGACCTCCAGGGTCGCCGAGTCGGCCTCGGCGGCCTCCAGGGTGCCCTGCACCCGGACCTCGGGGTCGGCCAGCTCGGCCCGGGAGGGGTCCAGGCGGACCAGCCAGCCGGTGGGCGCGTGCCGTCCGTCGGGGGCCGGGTGGGCGAAGCTCTCGTCGAACTGGTCGAGCTGCTCGGGTGAGATCAGCACCCGCACCGGCCGGACCTGCTGCCCGGTGAGCACCTCCGGGTAGAGGGAGGAGCGCATGACGTAGTCGCGGGCGGTGAGCAGGGCGGTGACGACCTGGCTGTCGGAGAAGTGCGCGGTGCGCCGGGCGGCGGGCAGCGGGATGCCCGCCGCGCCGACGCGGAAGTTGGCGGCCGGGCTGTGCGCGTACAGGGAGGCGGTGTCGGTCGAGCCGGGTACGGCTCCCTGCGGGGCGAGCGGGATGACCGTCATCCGCAGGGGTTCCGCCGGCCGGCGGGCGGCCGCATTCTGGTACGGGTGGCGTACGCCCATGTAGACGGCGGTGCCGAAGGCGAGCGCGATCAGCACCACCAGGACGAGCGCCTGCCGGGACAGTCCCCGGTGCGCGGGCGGGCGGCGGCGCACGGCGGGCGCGTGCTCGGCGATGCGTTCCTCGGCGGAGTACTCCTGGAGGCGGGCAGCCCGGACGAACGATTCGTCGAAGACGACGGATCGGTACTCGTCCTCGCCGCCGCCGGGAGTTCCCTCGGGTGTCCCCTGCGGTGGGTCGCCAGGCCCGCCCATACTTTCAGGGTAGGTCGCGGGGAGCTCGGGTAAACGCCCGGCATTCTGACAACTTCTGACAGCTTCTCACCCGTCGGCGGGCCTCGTTCAGGGCGTGTGCGGGACCGCCGGGACGGGTGAGCGCATCCGGTCCGCGGCGCCTTCGGCGGCCGCCTCGGGCGGCGCGGAGGGGCCGCCGCCCTGGCCGAGGCCGGTGGAGGCGGGCAGCGGCATCCGGTCCCGGTTGTCGGAGGAGGCTCCCCGGTAGACCGCGGCGAAGGCCAGCGCGACCATGCCGATGCCCATGACGACGGCGAGCACCCAGGCGACGGGGCGGTGCCAGCGCGCCTGGCGGCCGTAGGGGCCGATGTCGTCGTAGTCGTCGTAGTGGCGTTCCCAGGCGGCCACGTCGTCGTCCAGGTCGCCCTGGTGCGGATCATGGCCGAAACGACGGGGGTCCTCGGGTCCGTAGCGGTCGCCGCGGGCGCGGGCTCGGCGGGCTTCGGCCTCGGATGCCTCGGCCCTGGCCTCGGCGGCGGCCAGGAGACGTTCGACGGCGGTCGGCTCGTGCACCGCGGCCGCCTGGACGAAGGCCTCGTCGAAGACCACGGAGGCGAACTCTTCGTCCGACACCCCGCGGTCCTGGTCGTCGTCGGGCTCCCAGCCGTCCGGGAACGGCGTGCCCCCCACGTCCTCCGGCACGGGACCAGAGTAGACCTGGGCGGTCGCCTTGGGCAGGCGGAAGGGAAATTCATCCGCCTGCTGAGACGGCTCGGCGGCTCCCCGAGGGGGCGCGCGGGTCAGCGCCGGACGTGTCCGTCGCCGGTGACGATGTACTTCGTGCTGGTCAGCTCCGGCAGGCCCATGGGGCCGCGGGCGTGCAGTTTCTGGGTGGAGATGCCGATCTCCGCGCCGAAGCCGAACTGGCCGCCGTCGGTGAAACGGGTGGAGGCGTTGACGGCGACGGTGGTGGAGTCGACCAGCTGGGTGAACCGGCGGGCGGCCTGCTGCGAGGTGGTGACGATCGCCTCGGTGTGGCCGGAGGTCCACAGCCGGATGTGCTCGACGGCCTTGTCCAGGGAGTCGACGACGGCGGCGGCGATGTCGTGGGAGAGGTACTCCGTCTCCCAGTCCTCCGGGGTCGCCTCGACGACGGTCGCCTTGGAGTCCGCGCCGTACGCCATGACCCGCTCGTCGGCGTGGACGGTGACGCCGGCCTCGGCGAGGGCGTCGAGGGCGCGGGGCAGGAACTCGGGGGCGATGTCCTGGTGGACGAGGAGGGTCTCGGCGGCGTTGCAGACGCTGACCCGGTGGGCCTTGGAGTTGATCAGGATCTCGATCGCCATGTCGATGTCGGCGCGGGCGTCGACGTAGACGTGGCAGTTGCCGGTGCCGGTCTCGATCACCGGGACGGTGGACTCGGAGACGACCGTCCGGATGAGGGAGGCGCCGCCGCGCGGGATGAGGACGTCGACGAGACCGCGGGCGCGCATCAGCTCGCGCACGCTGTCCCGGCTCTCGCCGGGCACGAGCTGGACGGCGTCGGCGGGCAGCCCGGCGCCGCCGACCGCGTCGCGGATCACCCGGACGAGAGCGGAGTTGGACTCGTAGGCGGAGGCGGAGCCGCGCAGCAGCACGGCGTTGCCCGACTTCAGACAGAGCGCCGCCGCGTCCACGGTCACGTTGGGCCGGGCCTCGTAGATGATGCCGACCACGCCGAGCGGGACGCGGACCTGGCGCAGGTCGATGCCGTTGGGCAGGGTCGAGCCGCGCACCACCTCGCCGACCGGGTCGGGCAGCGCGACGACGTCCCGCACGTCGGAGGCGATGGCCCGCACCCGCTCCGGGGTGAGGGTCAGCCGGTCGACGATGGCCTCGCTGGTGCCGGCCTCGCGGGCCTTGGCGACGTCCTTGGCGTTGGCCTCGACGACGTCACTCGCACGGACCTCCAGCGCGTCCGCGATGGCGAGGAGCGCGTCGTCCTTCACGGCCCGGGGCAGCGGCGCGAGGTCGGCGGCGGCCGCCTTGGCACGGTAGGCGGCCTGGGTGACCGGGGAGAGGGCGTCGTACGGCGAGAGCGTGGTCATACGGGAAGGGTAGTGCGCCGGGCTACGCCGTCCGGCGTGCGTTCCACACGCCGAGACACGCGCTGGGACGGGTGCCGGAAGCGAGGTCAGAAGGGGTGGACGCCCACCGGGGCGGCCGGCGCCGGCCCGCAGCCCTCGGCGATGCGCTGGTGGTAGGTCTGGCGGTCGATGACCTCCAGTCCGACGATCTCCCAGGCCGGCAGTCCGGCCGTCTGCCGGTGCTCGCCCCACAGCCGCAGGGCGACGGCGGCCGCGTCGTGCAGGTCGCGGGCCTCCTCCCAGTAGCGGATCTCCGCGTGGTCGGCGGCATAACGGCTGGTCAGGAGGAAGGGGTGGTCGTGGGCGAGCTGTTCCAGGGCGCGCCGCAGCTCCTTCAGGTCGGCGTCGGCCCCGGAGACGCTGAGGGTGACGTGCCACAGGCGGGGCAGGTCCTCGGCCCCGGCGCGCAGCGCGCCCTCGTCGCCGTCGGCCTCCGCGGCCCGGTACCGCTCCCCGGCCGCGACGCTGGTCAGGGCGCGTTCCTCGCCGGCACCGCCGCGGGTCGCCGCCCCAGGGCGCACTCGTCTCACGACGGCCTCCTTTACGCAGCGCTCGTGCGGAACGTGTCCGTGCAGGGGGCGTGGACGGGTCCTTGCCCCCGACACAAAGTTGAGCAGGCCGCGCGGCTCCTTGGGGCGGTTTCACGGAACGTCCCCCGCCGGTCCCGGCCGTTCGACCCCGCCCGGAATCCGCCGTTCGACGCCTCAGGGGTCACCCGCGCCCCTCGTGGACCCGTTCAGGGATGGAGGATCACCAGGTCGTCCCGGTGGATGACCTCGCGTTCGTACTCGGCGCCGAGTTCCCTCGCCAGTTCGCGGGTGGAGCGGCCGATCAGGAGGGGGATCTCCCTGGCGTCGAAGTTGACGAGTCCCCGCGCGACCGCGTGCCCGGAGCCGTCGCGCAGTTCCACCGGGTCGCCCGCGCTGAACTCGCCGTCGACGCCGGCGATCCCGGCCGGCAGCAGCGACTTGCGCCGCTCGACGACCGCGCGCACCGCGCCGTCGTCCAGGGTGAGCGAGCCCTGCGGGGTGGAGGCGTGCTGGAGCCACAGCAGCCGGTCGGCGGAGCGCTTGCCGGTGGCGTGGAAGAAGGTGCCGGTGTCTCCGTCGGAGAGGGCGTCGGCCGCGTGGACGGCGCTGGTGAGGACGACGGGGATGCCGGCGGCGGCGGCGATCCGGGCGGCCTCGACCTTGGTGACCATGCCGCCGGTGCCGACGCCCGCCTTGCCGGCGCTGCCGATCTCGACGCCCTCCAGGTCGGCGGGCCCGCGCACCTCGGCGATCCGGGAGGTGCCCGGCCTCGCGGGGTCGCCGTCGTAGACGCCGTCGACGTCGGAGAGCAGGACCAGCAGGTCGGCGTGTACGAGGTGGGCGACGAGGGCGGCGAGACGGTCGTTGTCGCCGAAGCGGATCTCGTCGGTGGCGACGGTGTCGTTCTCGTTGACGATCGGGCACGCGCCCATCGCCAGCAGCTTGTCCAGGGTGCGTGAGGCGTTGCGGTGGTGGACGCGGCGGCTCATGTCGTCGCTGGTCAGCAGCACCTGGCCGACGCGGACGCCGTAGCGGGCGAAGGAGGCGGTGTAGCGGGCGACGAGGAGGCCCTGGCCGACGCTGGCGGCGGCCTGCTGGCGGGCGAGGTCCTTGGGGCGGCGGCGCAGGCCCAGCGGGGCGAGGCCTGCGGCGATGGCGCCGGAGGAGACCAGGACGATCTCCCGCTCACCGCCGCTGCGTCCCTTGGCGAGGACGTCGACGAGCGCGTCCACGCGGTCGGCGTCCAGCCCGCCGGCGGCGGTCGTCAGCGAGGAGGACCCCACCTTGACGACGATCCTGCGGGCCTGCGCCACCTGCTGCCTTGCCACTGTCACCTGCGTCGTCCTCACTCGGCTGTCCCTGGCGCCGCGTGCTCCCCCGCCGCGGCGCTCGTCCGCAATCTACGTGAGCGGGGGGCGGCGCCGCCTTTCCGTTTCGCCGGTCGGACGGCCCCGGGGACAGCCGGAGAGGGCGGGCTCAGCCCCGGTTCGCCAGGGAGGCCCGGAAGGCCAGGCACTCCTCGTACACCGGCAGGATCCCCGCCTCGCGGGCCTCGGCCAGCGTCGGGCCCTCGGCGTCCTTGGCGGACAGCTCGGGCACGCCCTCTACCGGCCACTCGACGCCGATCGCCGGGTCGAGCGGGTGCACGGTCCGCTCGCGCTGCGGCGCGTAGCCCTCGGAGCACAGGTAGGTGACGGTGGCGTCGTCGGTGAGCGCGCAGAAGCCGTGGCCGAGGCCCTCGGAGAGGTAGACGGCCTTGCGGTCCTGGTCGTCGAGGCGCACGGTCTCCCAGCGGCCGAAGGTCGGCGAGCCGACCCGGACGTCGACGATCACGTCGAGGACGGCGCCGCGGACGCAGGTCACGTACTTGGCCTGGCCGGGCGGCACGTCGGCGAAGTGGATGCCGCGCACGACGCCGGCCGCGGAGACGGAGAGGTTGCCCTGCTTCAGGTCGAGCGGGTGGCCGACGGCCTCCTCCATGCGCTCGGCCTTGTACCACTCCAGGAAGAGGCCGCGGGCGTCCCCGTGCTGCTGGGGGACGAACTCCCAGGCGCCCTCGATGCCAAGGGGGTTCACCTTCATCGAACCGTTTCCGTTTCTCTCTCAGGCCTCGTGGGCGAGCAGGTCGAGCAGGTAGTCGCCGTAGCCGCTCTTGGTCAGCGGCTCGGCGAGCGCGCGCAGGCGGTCGTCGCCGATGAACCCGGCGCGCCAGGCGGCCTCCTCCAGGCAGCCGATCTTCATGCCCTGACGCTCCTCGACCACCCGGACGTACTCGGAGGCCTGGACGAGGGACTGGAAGGTGCCGGTGTCGAGCCAGACGGTGCCGCGGTCGAGGACCGAGACCTGGAGCTCGCCGCGGTCGAGGTAGTACTTGTTGACGTCGGTGATCTCCAGCTCGCCGCGGCCGCTCGGCTTGAGGCCCTTGGCGATCTCGACGACCCGGCTGTCGTAGAAGTAGAGGCCCGGGACGGCGTAGCGGGACTTGGGGTTCTTCGGCTTCTCCTCGATGGAGCGGGCGCGGCCCTGCTCGTCGAAGTCGACGACGCCGTAGGCCGTCGGGTCGGAGACGGCGTGGGCGAAGACCACACCGCCCTCGGGGTCGCTGTAGCGGGCGAGCTGCCGGCCGAGGCCGTAGCCGTGGAAGATGTTGTCGCCGAGGATCAGGGCGACAGCCTCGTCACCGATGAAGTCCTCGCCGATGACGAAGGCCTCGGCGATGCCGTTGGGGTGTTCCTGCGTGGCGAACTCGATGTTCAGGCCCCAGTCGGACCCGTCGCCCAGGAGCCGTTCGAACTGGGGTCGCTCGGCCGGTCCGGTGATGATCAGGATGTCCCGCAGTCCCGCCATCACCAGGGTGGAGAGCGGGTAATAGATCATCGGCTTGTCGAAGACCGGCATCAGTTGCTTCGACACCGCACGGGTGATCGGCCACAGTCGGGAACCGGTACCACCGGCGAGCAGAATTCCACGCATGGGCCCGCAGCCTACGGCAGGGCACGGACCGCTCCCGCCACCCCCGCCGTGAAAAGGGCCACTGCACAGCGCGTGATACGGCGGGCTATAGAATGTGGGCTCTTATGAAGATTCTTGTCACCGGCGGTGCCGGGTTCATCGGTTCACAGTTCGTACGGGCGCTGCTCCTCGGCGAGCTGCCCTCGGGCGAGGGCGCCCAGGTCACCGTCCTGGACAACCTGACCTACTCCGGCAACGAGGAGAACCTCGCCCCCGTCGCCGACAAGGACGGGTACACCTTCGTCCACGGCGACATCCGCGACTTCGCCACCGTCGACGACGTGATGCGCGGCCAGGACGCGGTGGTGCACTTCGCCGCCGAGTCCCACGTGGACCGCTCCATCGCGGACTCCTCCCCGTTCGTGACGACCAACGTGCTGGGCACCCAGGTGCTGCTGGACGCCGCCAAGCGCCACGGTGTGGGCCGGTTCGTCCACGTGTCCACGGACGAGGTCTACGGCTCGATCTCCGAGGGCTCGTGGACCGAGGACTGGCCGCTGGCGCCGAACTCGCCGTACTCGGCCTCGAAGGCCGGCTCGGACCTGCTGGCGCTGTCGTACCACCGCACGCACGGCATGGACGTCGTGGTGACCCGCTGCTCCAACAACTACGGGCAGTACCACTTCCCCGAGAAGATGATCCCGCTGTTCACCACGAACCTGCTGGACGGCAAGAAGGTCCCGCTGTACGGCGAGGGCCTGAACGTGCGGGACTGGCTGCACGTCTCCGACCACTGCCGGGGCATCGAGATGGTGCTGCGCGGCGGCCGGGCCGGCGAGGTCTACCACATCGGCGGCGGCACCGAGGTCACCAACAAGGAGCTCACCGGTCTGCTCCTGGACGCCTGCGGCGCGGGCTGGGACATGGTCGAGCACGTCGAGGACCGCAAGGGCCACGACCTGCGCTACTCCCTGTCGATCGCGAAGATCAAGGAGGAGCTGGGCTACACGCCGCTCGTCACCTTCGAGCAGGGTCTCGCCGACACCGTCCAGTGGTACCGCGACAACCGCGCCTGGTGGGAGCCGCTCAAGGCGAAGGCGGCGCTGCCCGCATGACCCGCTGGCTGATCACCGGCGCGGGCGGCATGCTCGGCCGGGACCTGACCGACGTGCTCGTGGGGCGCGGGGCCGAGGTCACCGCGTCGACCCGGCAGGAGCTGGACGTCACCGACGCCGCCGCGGTGCGGGCGGCGGTGGCGGGCCACGACGTCGTGGTGAACGCGGCCGCGTGGACCGACGTGGACGGGGCGGAGGCCGACGAGGCCGCCGCGACCCGGATCAACGGCGAGGGCCCGCGGGTGCTCGCCCAGGCGTGCGCGGACAGCGGCGCCACGCTGATCCAGGTCTCCACCGACTACGTCTTCCCGGGCGACGCCGCCGAGCCGTACCCGCACGACGCCCCGACCTCGCCGGTGAACGCCTACGGGCGCGGCAAGCTCGTGGGCGAGGAAGCGGTGACCGGGCTGCTGCCCGAGCGCGGCTATGTGGTGCGCACGGCCTGGCTGTACGGCGCGCACGGGCGCAACTTCGTCGCGACGATGCTGAACCTGGCCGGGCAGCGCCAGACCCTGGACGTGGTCGACGACCAGCGGGGTCAGCCGACCTGGACCGTGGCGCTCGCCCGGCAGATCGCGGACCTGGGCGAGGCGGCCGTGGCCGGCCGGGCCCCGGCCGGCGTCTACCACGGCACCGCGTCCGGCACGGGCACCTGGTTCGACCTGGCGCGGGCGGCGTTCGAGCTGACCGGTCTCGACCCGGAGCGGGTGCGCCCGACCACGTCGGAGAAGTTCGTACGGCCGGCCCGTCGTCCCGCGTACAGCGTGCTGGCGCACGACCGGTGGGCCGATGCGGGCGTGGCGGTCCAGCCGGAGTGGCGCGAGCAGCTCGCCGAGGCGCTGAAGGTCATCGCTCCCGGCGGGCGGACGGACGCTCCTGGGCGGACCGGCGCGTGAGCCTCCTCGACCGCATCGCCACGGCGCTGCCGCAGGGCACCGCGTTCGTCGGCGCCGGGACGGCGCTGCTCGGCGTGGCGAGCTACATCCATCTCGCGGCGGCGGGCCACTCGCTGCCCGTCGACGGGATGGCGAGCTTCTCGGTCCTGTGGACGGTGGTGTCCTCCATAGGCCTGGGGCTGTTCTTCCCGGTCGAGCAGGAGATCACCCGCCTGGTCGCCGCCCGGGTGGTGCACGGCGACGGGGCGCTGCCGGTGCTGCGGCGGGGCGCGGTGCTCTCCGCCTCCCTGCTCGCGGTGGTGCTGGTGCCGCTGGCGGTGTTCGCCCGGCCGGTCGCCGATCTGTTCTTCCACGGCGACACCGGCATGGTCCTCGCGCTGGGCGGGGCGTTCACGGCGCTGGCCGTTGCGTATGTGACCCGGGGCGTCCTCGCGGGTCTGGGCCGGTTCCAGGCCTACGGGATGCAGCTGGGGCTGGACGGCGCGCTGCGGATCGTGCTGCCTGCGGGGCTGGCGCTGTCCGGCGTCAACTCGGCGTTCGCCTTCGCGGCGGTGCTGACGGTGGCCCCGCTGCTCGCGGTGCTGGCGACGATCGGGCCGGTGGTCAAGGGCGCGCGGTCGGGGACGGCGGCGCACTGGCGTGACCTGATCGAGCACCTGGGGCTGCTGGTCGGCTCCACGCTGCTGGCCCAGGTGCTGGTGAACATCGCGGTGATCAGCACCAAGCTGATCTCGACGGACGACGACGCGCTGGTCGCGGCGCTGCTGTCGGCGCTGGTCCTGGCGCGGGTGCCGCTGTTCGTGTTCGGCGCCTTCCAGGTGTCGTTGCTCGCGGGGCTGTCGTCGGCGGCGGCCGAGGGCGACACGCGGAAGTACCGCCGTCTGCTGCTGAAGGCGGCGTCGGTGACCGGCGGGCTCGGCGTGGCCGGGGGCATCGGCGCGGTGGCGCTCGGACCGGCTCTGCTGCCGGCGCTGTTCGGCGCGCCCGACGTGCTGGGGCCGGTCGACTTCGCCTGGCTGTCGCTCGGGACGACGCTCTACATGCTGGCGATGGTGCTGGGTCAGGCCCTGCTGACCAGCGGCGCCGCGCGGCTCCAGCTGGTGGCGTGGATCGTGGGGACGGCGGCCCTGGTGGCGGTCACGCTGAGTGCCCTTCCCCTGAGGACGCGGGTCGAGGTGGCGTACACGGCGGGGTCCTTTGCGGTGGTCGCCTTCATGACGCTCGTTGTCCGTGCTCGTGTAGGCTACCGTTCGTTGCACTCCTAAGAATGATCACCATTCTATCACTCTCCGTAAGCATTGCGACAAAATGTGACGGGCAGTGGACTGCAGTCCGGCGGCCTCGTTCTGCGGCCGTCCGCCTCGGTATTCCCTGGAAGAGTAGACAGGCCCCTTTCCAATGAGTCGTCCGATACACCGGAGTGCGGCATGAAGTTGTGGATGCTGACCTCGGTCACCGGAGTCCTTCTCGTCCTGTGCATCGTCGAGCTGCTGCGCCGGCGGAAGCTCAAGGAGAAGTACGCGTTCCTGTGGGTGATCACCGGGCTGGTGATCATCCCGCTCGGCTTCTTCCCCACCGGTCTGGACTCGGTGGCCCGCATGGTCGGAGTCGCCTCGGGCGTCAGCCTCATCCTGTTCCTGAGCGTGGCGTTCCTCTTCATCGTGTGCCTCCAGCTCAGCTGGGAGGTGGGTCACCTGGAGGAGGAGGGCCGCACGCTCTCCGAGGAAGTGGCCCTGCTCCGCATCGACGTCACGGAGCTGCGGTCCCGGCTCGCCGCACAGGAGACCCCGGCCGCATCTGCCGAACGGGGGAATCTGAAGTGATCGACGGCAAGCGCGTACTGATCATCATGCCGGCGTGGAACGAGGCCGAGGGCGTCGCCGACGTCATCAAGGAGACCTACACCACGCTGCCGGGAGTGGACGTCCTCGTCGTCGACGACGGGTCCACCGACAACACGGCCGTCGTCGCCAAGGCGGCCGGCGCCACGGTGATGAAGCTCCCCTACAACCTCGGCGTGGGCGGCGCGATGCGCGCCGGCTACAAGTTCGCGCACGACCGCGGCTACGACATCGCCATCCAGGTCGACGCCGACGGCCAGCACGACCCGCGCAACGTGCCCGAACTGCTGGATCGCCTGGAGACCGGCGCCGACCTGGTCATGGGCGCCCGGTTCGCCGGCACCGGCGAATACGAGGCCCGCGGCCCGCGCCGCTGGGCGATGCTCGTGCTCGCCTTCTGGCTGTCGCGCATGGCGCGCACCAAGCTCACCGACGTCACCTCCGGCTTCCGCGCCTGCAACCGCGACCTGATCGACGCGTTCGCCCGCTGGTACCCGGTGGAGTACCTCGGCGACACTGTGGAGTCCACGATCGCCGTCCTGCGCGCCGGCTACCGCGTCGAGCAGGTGCCCGTCGCGATGCGCCCGCGGGTGACCGGCACCCCGAGCCAGTCGCCGTGGAAGGCCACCCTCTACCTCGGCCGCATCGGCATGATCCTGCTCCTCGCGTTCAGCCGCCGCTCCTCGCTCGGCAAGAAGGGCAAGTGAGCCAGGTGCAGACCCTCGACATCATGCTGCCGCACTACGGCGACACCGCCCTGATGCAGGCGGCCGTGCGCAGCGTGCTCGACCAGACCGACAAGGACTGGCGGCTCACCGTCGTCGACGACGGCCGCGAGGAGGGCGTGCCCGAGTGGTTCGCCTCACTCGGCGACAGCCGGGTCCGCTACATGCGCAACGAGCGCAATCTCGGCATCACGGGCAACTTCCGCAAGTGCGTCGACCTGGTCGAGTCGACGCACTTCACCATGCTCGGCAGCGACGACCTGCTGCTGCCGACCTACGTCGAGACGATCCGCGCGGCCGTCGCGGCCGAACCGGACGCGGCGATCTACCAGCCGGGCGTCGAGGTCATAGACGAGAACGGCAACCCCTCCACCTCGCTGGGCGACGAGGTCAAACGGCGGCTGTACGCGCCGAAGAACCCCGACGGCGCCCGGCTGGTGCTCTCCGGCGAGCCGCTCGCCGCGAACCTCCTGGGCGGGAACTGGCTGTACTTCCCGTCGATCTGCTGGCGCGCCGACGCCGTCAAGCCGGTCGGCTTCCGCGAGGACCTCTCGGTCATCCAGGACCTCGCGATGATCATCGAGTTGATCAAGCGCGGCGAGAAGCTGGTCGTCGACCCGGCGCTCGCCTTCCGTTACCGACGTCACTCCGGCAGCCTCTCCTCGGCCGAGGCGGTGACCGGAGCCCGCTTCGGCGAGGCTGTACGGTTCTTCAACGAGGTCGCCGACGACCTCGACCGGCACGGCTGGCCCAAGGCCGCCCGCGCCGCCCGGCGGCACCTGTCCATGCGGCTGCACGCGCTGACCATGCTCCCCGGAGCCCTGCGTCACCGCCGTTCGGACGCCGTGCGCCGCCTGCTCGGATACGCACTGACCAGATCCGAGTGACGTCACGCGCGGGACGGGGGTTCCCGCCCCGCGGACCGCAAACCGCCGAACCCTTCCGAAAGTCCAAGCCCTGATGACTCCCACGCAAGCCGCAGAGCCGTCCCCCACTCCCCGGTTCAGCATCATCGTGCCGGCGTACGGAGTCGAGGCCTATCTGCGTGACTGCCTCGACTCCGTACTGAGCCAGTCGTTCCGGGACTTCGAGATCATCGCGGTCAACGACGCCTCGCCCGACGCATGCGGCGAGATCATGGCCGAGTACGCGGACACCGACCCCCGTGTCGTGGCGGTGCAGCTCGAACAGAACGTGGGCCTGGGCCGGGCGCGGAACGCGGGCATGGAGCGCGCCCGCGGCGAGTACCTCCTCTTCCTCGACAGCGACGACACGATGCTCCCCGGCTCGCTGCTCGCCGTCTCCCGCCGGCTCGAGGAGACCGGCGACCCCGAGCTGCTGGTCTTCGACTACGCCCGCACCTACTGGGACGGCCGGGTCAGCCCCAACGCCAAGCGCTCGGTGCTCACCGCGAGCCCCCGCGAGGCCGTGGGCCTCGACGGCAACCCCGAACTGCTCGAGCTGCTCCAGGTCGCCTGGAACAAGGCCTACCGCCGTGACTTCGTCGAGCGCTGGGGCTTCGAGTACCCCACGGGTTACTACGAGGACACCCCCTGGACCTACCCGGTGCTGGTCGCCGCCGAGACCATCGCCGTCCTCGACCGGATCTGCGTCCACTACCGCCAGCGCCGCCAGGGCAGCATCCTGTCCTCCGCGAGCCGCAAGCACTTCGAGGTCTTCGACCAGTACGACCTGGTCTTCGCCTTCCTCGCCGCGCACCCCGAGTTCGAGCGCTGGCGGCCCGCGCTGTTCGAACGCATGACCTTCCACCTCGGAGTCATCGAGCGGATGCCGGGCCGGCTGCCCGCCGGGGCCCGCGCCGAGTTCCGCGCCCGCCGCCTCGAAGCCGAGCGGGCCCACCGCCCGGCCGGCTACCGCGAGCCCGAGAACAGCGGCGCCAAGGAAGCCGCACGCCGGCGCCGCCCCGCCGACCGGCTCCCGCGCCGGCTGCGCCCCGCCGCCCGCCGCGCCTACCGCGCCGCCCGCAAGCTGAAGAAGCCGGTCCGCCACGCCGTCCTGATGACCTATTACCGGGCCCAGCGGATGCTGCCGGTGCAGAAGGACACCGCGGTCTTCGCCGCCTACTGGAACGCCGACTATGCCTGCAACCCGGCGGCCGTCCACCAGAAGTTGCGCGAACTCGCCCCCAAGGTGAAGAGCACCTGGGTGCTCAAGCCCGGCGCGCGCAACGCCCCGCCGCCCGGCACGGCCGTCGTGCACCCCGGCTCGTTCCAGTTCTGGCGCGCGATGGCCCGCAGCAAGTACTTCGTGAACAACGTGAACTTCCCCACCCTCGTGGTCAAGCGGCCGGGCCAGGTCTTCGTGCAGACCCACCACGGCACGCCGCTCAAGCGGATGGGCGTCGACCTGGTCGACTTCCCGCTCGGCCAGAAGGACCTGGAGATGGACACGCTGATGCAGCGGGTCGACCGCTGGGACTACAGCGTCTCCAGCAACCGCTTCACCACCGCCGTCTGGGACCGGGCCTACCCCTCCACCTACACCTCCCTCGACTACGGCTACCCGCGCAACGACGTGCTGGTGAACGCCCGCGACGAGGACCGGGCGCGGGCCCGCGCCGAACTCGGCATCGCCCCCGACGCCAAGGTCGTCCTGTACGCGCCGACGCACCGCGACTACATGGCCGTACCCCGCCCGCTGCTCGACGTGGAGCACTTCGCTCAGCAGCTCGGCGAGGGCTTCACCGTGCTGGTGCGCGCCCACTACTTCAACCTCGGCTCCGGCCCCGGCTCCGCCGAGGGATCCACCGTCGTCGACGTCAGCGCCCACCCCTCGGTGGAGCAGCTGTACCTCGCCGCCGACTGCCTGCTCACCGACTACTCGTCGCTGATGTTCGACTACGCGCTCCTCGACCGGCCGATCGTGCTCTTCGCGAACGACTGGGAGACCTACCGGGCCACCCGCGGCACGTACTTCGACATCCACGCCCAATCTCCCGGCCATGTGGCGGCAACCGAGACCGACCTCGTGGACGTCTTCCTCTCGGGGCGCTGGTGCGACGACACCTCCGCCAAGGCGCGCACGGAGTTCCGCAGGCGCCTGGGTGAGTTCGACGACGGCCGTGCCGCCGAACGTGTGGTACGCAGGGTCTTCCTGGACGACGAGGTCGACCCCCCTGCGGTGATCTCCCCGGAGCGTCCGAGCCGTCCGGCGCGGGGCTAGAGCTACCGTGTCCGGCAAGTCCGGTTGACGAACACCTGTAGAAAGGCGCAGTACCCCAGATGCCTCCCCGTCTGTCACTAGTCGTTCCCTCCTACAACGTGGAACTGTTCCTCGACGAGTGCCTGCAGTCGCTCGCGGACCAGACGTTCACCGACTGGGAGGCGATCGTCGTGGACGACGGCTCCAAGGACGGCAGCCTGGCGATCGCCGAAAGGTGGGCGCAGAGAGACGCCCGGTTCCGGGTCGTCGCACAGGAGAACCAGGGACTCGGGCCGGCCCGCAACACCGGTGTCGCCCACCTCACCGAGGGCACCGAGTTCCTCGCCTTCGTCGACAGCGACGACATCGTCCTGCCCGACGCCTACGAGCGGTGCATCGCCAGCCTGGAGGCGTCCGGCTCGGACTTCGTCAGCGGCAACGTCAACCTGCTCAAGGCCGGCGAGATCCTCGCCTCCCCGCTGCACGCCAAGCGGCTGCGCACCGACCGCTCCCGCACCCACATCAGCCGCGACAAGGACCTCGTCTACGACCGCACCGCCTGGAACAAGGTCTTCCGCCGGTCGTTCTGGGACAAGCACGCCTTCCGGTTCCCCGGCATCCTCTACGAGGACGCGCCGGTCACCCTGCCCGCCCACTTCCTGGCCTCCGCGGTCGACGTGCTCAGCGAGCCGATCTACCTGTGGCGCCAGCGCACCGGCGGCGCACCCTCCATCACCCAGCGCCGCACCGAGCCGGTCAACGTCCGCGACCGCATCCGCTCCTGCGACTCCGTGAGCCGGTTCCTCGCCTCCCAGCCGGGCGAGGCGTACGTCCAGCACAAGCGCTGGTACGACGAGATCTTCATCACCGACGAGCTGCCGCTGTTCATGGGCGTCCTGGACCAGGCCGGGGACGAGTTCCGCGACCTGTTCATGTCCGGCGCCGCCGACTTCCTCAGCCGCGTCGACCCCCGCGTCATGCCCCGGCTGCCCGTCTCGATGCGCCTGAAGTGCCACCTCATCCGCGAGGGCCGGCTCGACGAGCTCATGGAACTGCTCGCCTTCGAACGCGAGGCCGGCCGGGCCGTCCCGGTGGTCCGGCAGGGCCTGCGCTACCTCGCCGACTACCCGGTGATCGACAAGAAGCGCGCCGTGCCCCGCTCCGTGCTGCGCGTCGACTCCGACTTCGCCGCCCGGGCCCGCGCCGAGGAGATCGTCTGGCGCGACGGCCGGCTGCACATCGGCGGCCACTCCTACATCCGCAACCTGGCCGCCGAGCGGCCGCAGCCGACCACCCTGCGCGTGCTGATGCTGCGCGAGACCGGCAGCCGGCGCACCGTCCTGGTCCGCCCCACCCGCACCCAGGCCTCTCGCGCCACCCAGACCTCCGGTCAGTCGCTGCACAACTACGACTGGTCGGGCTTCTCCCTCGACCTGGACCCGGCGAAGCTCAAGGCCCGCGGCGGCTGGCGGGACGCCGTGTGGCGGGTCACCGTCGCCACCGTCCAGCAGGGCATCGTCCGCCACACCCGGCTCAAGGGCGGCGAGAGCGGCAGCGCCGAGAGCCCCGCCCCGTTCTGGGTCGACGACGACGTACGGGTCGTCCCGTTCATCAACGACGACCACCTCTACCTGCGGGTCGAGCGGGTCCGCGCCAAGCTCACCGGCCACCGCGTCGAGGACGGCGTGCTGGAGCTGACCGGCGTCCTCGGCCACGAGGCCGCCACCGGCGACGCGCCCCTCACCCTGCGCTTCAAGCACGGCTCGACCGAGGCGAAGCTGGAGTACCCGGTGGAGCGCACCCCCGGGCAGGGCTTCTCCCTGCGGGTGCCGCTCGCCGACCTCGACGTCGAGGGCCGCGACTCCGGGAACCTCGAGGTCGTCGACAAGTGGACGGCCGAACTGCTCGTCGGCGGCGCCAAGCGCGGGCACTCCGTGGCCGTCGACACCGACCGCGACGACCGCGCCCCCCAGCACCCGCTGCCCGGCGGACGGGTCGCCGAGTGGGGCGGCCGCGTCACGGCCGTCACCGACGACGGCGTGGGCCGGCTCGCGCTGCGCACCCAGCCCGTCCAGCCCATGGTCGGCGAGCTGTCCGTCACCCCCGAGGGCCGCGTCGTCCTCACCGGCACCCTGCCCGTGACCGTGGACGAGCCCGTCGAGATCGTGCTGCGGCACAGCCGGCACGCCGAGGAGCACGCCCACCCCGCCACCGTCGCCGACGGCACGTTCCGCGCCGACTTCCTGCCGGTGCCCACCAGCATCAGCGAGGTGCCGCTGCGCCAGGGCCGCTGGTACCTGTTCGCCCGCACCACCCGCAGCCGCGTCGAGGTGCCGGTCCGCGTCGTGCCGTCCGCGCGCACCGGCCTGCCCGTGCGCTTCGCCGTCCGCGGCCGCGACTACACCCTCACCCACCGCTTCTTCGACCGGCTGCTGATCGAGGCGGCCCCCGACCTGGGCCCCGAGGAGTTCGGCTGGTTCCGCCAGCGCCAGATGCGCACCGGCGTGTACGCGCAGGCCCGCACCGCCCCGCTGCGCGACACGGTCCTGTACGCCTCCTTCTCCGGCCGCCAGTTCTCCGACTCGCCGCGCGCCGTCTACGAGGAGCTGGTGCGCCAGGGCTCCGACCTGGAGCACATCTGGGTGGTCGAGGACCGCCGCGCCGAGATCCCCAAGGGCGTCAAGGTCATACGCCGGTGGAGCCGCGACTGGTACGAGGCGCTCGGCCGCAGCAGGTACATCGTCACCAACACCCACCTGCCGCACTGGATCCGGCGCCGTGAGGGCCAGGTCATCGTGCAGACCTGGCACGGCACCCCGCTCAAGCGGATCGGCCACGACATCGACAGCGTCCAGTTCGCCGACCGCAAGTACCTCTCGAAGGTCGCGGAGGAGACGCCGAGCTGGAGCTTCCTCGTCTCACCCAACCGCTTCTCGACCCCGATCATGAAGCGGGCGTTCCAGTACGACGGCGAGATCCTCGAGTCCGGCTACCCGCGCAACGACCTGCTGCTGTCCGACAAGACGCAGGACGTGGCCCGCGCCGTACGCGAGCGAATAGGCCTGCCCGAGGGCAAGAAGGTCGTGCTGTACGCGCCGACCTGGCGGGACGACCAGTTCTACCAGGCGGGCAACTACAAGTTCGATCTGCGGCTCGACGTGCAGAAGGCGCGCGAGCGCCTCGGCGACGACCACGTCCTCCTCATACGCAAGCACTCCAACATCGTCGACGCGGTGCCCGGCGCCGGTGACGGCTTCGTCTTCGACGTGTCCAGCTACCCGGACATCGCCGAGCTGTTCCTGATCACGGACGTCCTGGTCACCGACTACTCGTCGCTCATGTTCGACTTCGCGAACACGGGCCGTCCGATGCTGTTCTTCACCTACGACCTGGAGTACTACCGCGACCAGCTGCGTGGCTTCTACTTCGACTTCGAGAAGCGGGCTCCAGGCCCGCTCCTGCAGAGCTCCGACGAACTCATCGACGCGCTGGCCGGGATCGAGGGCATCAGCGCCTCGTACGCGGACGCCTACCGCGAGTTCAAGGAGGTGTTCTGCGACCTCGACGACGGGCATGCCGCCGAGCGGGTGATCACCCGGATGCTGGAGCTCGCGCACCCCGACCGACCCCCTCTTGAGCCCGCGGAGCAGCGTTGAAAGCAACGAGGATCCCCCTTGACCGAGAGCGTCTGAGAAAGCGTCTGGAGCGCATTCCGCCCGCACGACGGCTGCCTCTGGCCGTCTACGGCACCACTCAGGTGATCTTCCTGATCTGGTGGGCGGCCTTCTACCCGGGCGGGATGAGCTACGACTCCATCGCGTACGTGTGGCACGTCACCACCGGCCACTGGATGTCGAACCACTCGGTGGCCTACGACGCGCTGGTGTGGCTGTCCCTCAACACCACCGGTGATCTGGCGCTGCTGACGTTCGCTCAGAGCGTCGCCATGGCGTCGGCCCTGGCCTACGTGGCGGTGACGCTGCGTAAGTTCGGAGTGCCGGGCAAGTGGAGCGCGGCGGCCACCGTGGCCTGCGCGGCGGTTCCGTCCATCGGCTCCTTCGTCATCTTCGTCTGGAAGGACGTGCCGTTCGTCATCGGTTCCGTCCTGGCGTTCGGCGCGGCCGGGCGGCTCGTGGTGCGCCGGATGCGCGGGGTGGACTCCGCGCGGGACAAGGCGTTCCGCAACGAGATCGCGGTGCTGTTCGCCGGCTTCCTGTGCATGGGCCTGTTCCGCAACAACGGCCTGCTCGTCGCGGTCATCGCCGCGCCGGTGCTGCTGCTGGTGCTGCCGAGGATGCGCAAGGCTGTGCTGGTCGCCACCGTGATCCCGGCGCTCACCGCCGGTCTGCTGCAGACCGTGATCTATCCGGCGATCGGCGTCATCACGCCGACGAAGGACCAGGTCTACGCGATGAACTACGCGGACATCGCGGTGGTCTACGGCAAGGCCCCCAAGACCTTCAGCAAGGCCGACACCGAGCTGATGTCGAAGGTGGCCCCGCTGTCGCACTGGGGCGGGAAGGCGGCCAACTGCTACAACGCCGACTGGGCGATGCGGCCGCCGATGAACCGCAAGAAGGCCGACGAGCTCAACAGCCAGCTGCTGGACCTGTGGATGCGGGTGCTGAAGCGGACGCCGGACCAGATGATCGCGGCGCGGCTGTGCCGCTCGCACATCGCCTGGTCGCCGTTCCCCGGCCCGGTCGACATGATGGGCCACACCCTGATCAGCCCGCCGTCCGTGCCGAAGAACCTGTTCGGCTGGGCGGACTGGAACGACGAGATCAAGGACAGCCCCTATCGGCCGGTCCTGAAGATCCGCCCGCTCAACGACCAGCTGCACGACGTGGCGTTCTTCGTCTGGAAGGCCAGCAAGACGCCGCAGCTGCAGTGGCTTCTCTTCCGCGGCGGCACCTGGTGCTACGTGGCGTACGCGGTGCTCCTGACGTTCTCGCGCCGGCACCGCTCCTGGGCGCCGGTGGGCCTGATGTCGGTGACGCTGGCGCTGCAGCTGACGGTGGTGGCGGCCAACCCGGCGCCGCTGGCCCGCTACATGTTCGCGCCGATGTTCCTGGGCATCCTGACGCTGCCGCTGCTCGCCGCGAAGCCGCGCTTCGGCAAGCGGACCGACACCGACGCCGGGACCTCCGGCCCGTCCCGCAGGGCCGAGGACGAGGACGCGTCCTCCGCCGACGACCGGGACACCCAGCCGACGCCGGTCGCCTGACACGACGAAGGGTCCGCCCGCACTCCCCGAGGGGGGTGCGGGCGGACCCTTCGCGCGTTCGCTCAGAAGGCGTCGAACTCGTCGAACTCCCGGTCCGCCTCGTCCCGTTCGGCCTGGCGGTCGCGGCGGCGCTGGGCGGCCGGGCGGGGGGCCTCGAAGCGGTGGTCCTCACCGCGCCGGCCGAGCATCTCCGCGCCGGTCGTCATGGACGGCTCCCAGTCGAAGACGACCGCGTTCTCCTCGGGCCCGATGGCCACGCCGTCCCCGGCGCGGGCGCCGGCCTTCATCAACTCCTCCTCCACACCGAGGCGGTTGAGCCGGTCGGCGAGGTAGCCGACGGCCTCGTCGTTGTTGAAGTCGGTCTGGCGCACCCAGCGTTCGGGCTTCTCGCCGCGGACGCGGTACAGGCCGTCCTCCTCCCGCGAGACGGTGAAGCCGGCGTCGTCGACCGCCTTGGGCCGGATGACGATGCGCGTCGCCTCCTCCTGCGGCTTGGCGGCCCGCGCCTGCCCCACCAGGTCGGCGAGGGCGAAGGACAGCTCCTTGAGCCCCGTGTGCGCCACCGCGGACACCTCGAAGACGCGGTAGCCGCGCGCCTCCAGGTCCGGGCGCACCATCTCCGCGAGGTCCTTGCCGTCCGGCACGTCGATCTTGTTCAGGACGACGATGCGGGGACGGTCGCCGAGCCCGCCGTACTGGCGCAGCTCCTCCTCGATGACGTCGAGGTCGGAGGCGGGGTCGCGGTCGGACTCCAGCGTGGCGGTGTCCAGGACGTGCACGAGGACGCTGCACCGCTCGACATGGCGCAGGAACTCCAGACCGAGCCCCCTGCCCTGGCTCGCGCCCGGGATCAGACCGGGCACGTCGGCGATGGTGTAGACGGTCGAACCGGCCGTCACCACACCGAGGTTGGGCACCAGCGTCGTGAAGGGGTAGTCGGCGATCTTCGGCTTGGCCGCGGACAGCACCGAGATCAGCGAGGACTTGCCGGCGCTCGGGTAGCCGACCAGCGCCACGTCGGCCACGGTCTTCAGCTCCAGGACGATGTCCTGGAGGTCGCCCGGCTCGCCGAGCAGCGCGAAGCCGGGGGCCTTGCGCCGGGCGGAGGCGAGAGCGGCGTTGCCGAGGCCGCCGCGGCCGCCCTGTGCGGCGATGTACGACGTGCCGTGGCCGACGAGGTCGGCGAGGACGTTGCCCGCCTTGTCGAGGACGACGGTGCCGTCCGGCACGGGGAGGACCAGGTCCTGGCCGTCCTTGCCGGAGCGGTTGCCGCCCTCGCCGGGCTTGCCGTTGGTGGCCTTGCGGTGCGGGGAGTGGTGGTAGTCGAGCAGCGTGGTCACGGACTGGTCGACGGTGAGTACGACGTCACCGCCGCGCCCGCCGTTGCCGCCGTCCGGGCCGCCGAGCGGCTTGAACTTCTCCCGGTGGACGGAGGCACAGCCGTGACCTCCGTTACCCGCGGCGATGTGCAGCTCGACGCGGTCCACGAAGGTGGTCATGGTTCGGTGCCTCCAGAGAAACGTACGTCTGTTTGTGGTGTAACACGCGAAAGGCGGACCCGCCTTCCCGACCGGGAAGTGAGGTCCGCCTCGCGTAAGCGTCCGATCAGCCGACCGGGACGATGTTCACGACCTTGCGGCCGCGGTGGGTGCCGAACTCCACCGCGCCCGGCAGCAGCGCGAACAGCGTGTCGTCGCCGCCACGGCCGACGCCGGCGCCGGGGTGGAAGTGGGTGCCACGCTGGCGGACCAGGATCTCACCCGCGTTGACGACCTGACCGCCGAAGCGCTTCACGCCGAGCCGCTGGGCATTCGAGTCGCGACCGTTCCGGGTGGACGATGCGCCCTTCTTGTGTGCCATCTCTCCTCAGTCCCTTACTTCGCAGCCGCGGGGATCTCAGTGACCTTGATCGCCGTGTACTGCTGGCGGTGGCCCTGACGACGGCGGTAGCCGGTCTTGTTCTTGTAGCGCAGAATGTCGATCTTCTGGCCCTTGTGGTGGTCCACGACCTCGGCCTGGACCTTGATGCCGGCCAGCACCCACGGGTCGCTGGTCACAGCGTCGCCGTCGACAACGAGCAGGGTCGAGAGCTCGACCGTGTCGCCAACCTTGGCGGTGGAAATCTTGTCAACCTCAACGATGTCGCCGACAGCAACCTTGTGCTGGCGACCACCGCTGCGCACGATGGCGTACACGCGGATCTCACTCTCTCGCTCGGGAACGGCACCCCCGCAGTCCAGCCGCCGGGCGGAACGCCACGAGCGGACCTCTCCCGGCCGCCGAGGCACCCGGGAGGAAGAGGTTTACGGGGATGTGGCGCGCCACACGACACGCCGACGGTCAAGGTTACGGGGCGGCTGGTCAGGGGTCAAACCGGCCGAGTCCGGCCCCGGACAGCAGGGGCGCGCGGGGGCGGACGGGAGCGCGCGGGGGCCGGTGAACGCCGAGGGGCCCCCGGGCGGGGGCCCCTCGGTTCAGCCCTTCACTGCTCGGCCCTCGACGGCTCAGTCCTCGTCGGTCGTGGCCGACACCGAGGGCGTGGTGCGCCGCGCCGCCGCCGTCGTCTTCTTGGCCGTGGACTTCGCCGCCGTCTTCTTGGCCGTCGTCTTCTTCGCGGCCGTCTTCTTGGCGGCCGTCTTCTCCGCCGTGGCCGTCGCCTTCTTGGTGGCGGCCTTCTTCGCCGTGGCCTTCTTGGCGGTCGTGCGGGCCGCCTTCTTGGCCGGGGCCGCCGCGGTCTCGGCAGCCGGCTCGGCGGCCTCCGCAGCGGCGGTCTCCGCCTCCGCGGTCTCCGTCCCGGCCGCCTCCGACGGGACGACCACGACGGCCGTCTCCTCGGACGCGGTGGGCGCGGTGGCCTTGCGGACGGCACGACGCCTCGGACGGGCCGGAGCGGCGCTCTCGGCGGCGACCGGCTCGGCCGGGGCCTCAGCGGCCTCGGCAGCGGCCTGCGCCGCCGGCTCGGGCTGCTCCGCCGGGGCCTGAGCGGGCGCGGTCTCGGCGACCGTCACCACGGCGCTCTCCGCCCCTGCGGGCGACCCGGCCGGCGCGGACGCCTTACGGGTGGCACGGCGGCGCGTACGGCCCTTCGGCGCGGCCTCCTCGACGGCAGGGGCCTCGGCCGCCGGCGCTTCGGCGGCCGCGGCCTGGGCGGCGGCCGCCTCGACGACCGGGTCCTCCGCGGCGATCGGCTCGGCCTGCGCCGTGACGGCCTCGGCCGGCAGCACCGGACGCTCGGCCTCCTGCTCTGCGGTGACGTCCTGCGCCGTGGGCACGGTCTCCCCGGACGCCTCCGAAGCGGCAGCCGCCCGCCTGGCGTTGCCCCTCGGCGTGCCCGCCGGAGCGGACACCCGGCGGCTCGCCCGACGCCGGCCGCGGCCGCGCGTGGCGGCGGCCTCCGCCTCGGCGACGCTGCTGTACAGCTCCTCGTCGGGCGCGAAGTCGGGCGCCTCCAGGGCGACCGGCTCGGCGACCTCGGCGGCGACCTCGGCCTCGGACTCCGCGTCGGCCGGCAGGGCCTCCGCCTCGGTGGCGTCCGCGGTCACGGTCTCGTGCTCGTGCTCGTGACCCTGTCCGTCACCGCCGCGACCGCGCTTCTTGCGCTTGCCGCCGCCACCGGAGGCCGTCGGCTGGTCCAGGTGCACGATGACACCGCGCCCGTTGCAGTGGACGCAGGTCTCGGAGAACGACTCCAGCAGCCCCTGCCCGACCCGCTTGCGGGTCATCTGCACGAGCCCCAGCGAGGTCACCTCGGCGACCTGGTGCTTCGTACGGTCCCGGCCCAGGCACTCCAGGAGGCGCCGCAGGACGAGGTCCCGGTTGGACTCCAGCACCATGTCGATGAAGTCGATCACGATGATGCCGCCGAGGTCGCGCAGCCGCAGCTGACGCACGATCTCCTCGGCCGCCTCCAGGTTGTTCCTGGTGACCGTCTCCTCGAGGTTGCCGCCCTGACCGGTGAACTTGCCGGTGTTGACGTCGACGACGACCATCGCCTCGGTCCGGTCGATCACCAGCGAACCGCCGCTGGGCAGCCACACCTTGCGGTCCAGCGCCTTGGCGAGCTGCTCGTCGATCCGGTAGGTGGCGAAGACGTCGACCTCGGAGGTCCACTTCGACAGCCGCTCGGCCAGGTCCGGCGCGACGTGCGAGACGTACCCGTGGATCGTCGACCAGGCGTCGTCACCGCTGACGACGACCTTGGTGAAGTCCTCGTTGAAGATGTCCCGCACGACACGGACGGTCATGTCCGGCTCGCCGTAGAGCAGCGAGGGCGCACTGGAGCCGCCGTTCTTGGCCTTCTTCTGGATGTCCTCCCACTGCCCCTGGAGCCGCTCGACGTCCCGGCGCAGCTCCTCCTCGCTCGCGCCCTCGGCGGCGGTGCGCACGATGACGCCCGCGTCCTCGGGGACGATCTTCTTGAGGATGGTCTTCAGCCGGGCCCGCTCGGTGTCGGGCAGCTTGCGGCTGATGCCGGTCATCGAGCCCTCGGGCACGTACACGAGGTAGCGGCCCGGCAGGGAGACCTGGCTGGTGAGGCGGGCGCCCTTGTGCCCGATCGGGTCCTTGGTGACCTGGACGAGGACCGACTGGCCCGACTTCAGGGCGGACTCGATACGGCGCGGCCCGTTGGCCATGCCCAGCGCCTCGAAGTTGACCTCGCCGGCGTACAGGACGGCGTTGCGGCCCTTGCCGATGTCGATGAAGGCGGCCTCCATCGACGGCAGCACGTTCTGGACCTTGCCCAGGTAGACGTTGCCGACGTACGAGGTCGACTGCTCCTTGTTGACGTAGTGCTCGACGAGCACGCCGTCCTCCAGGACGCCGATCTGCGTGCGGTCGCCGTGCTGGCGGACGACCATCACCCGCTCGACGGCCTCGCGACGGGCGAGGAACTCCGCCTCGGTGATGATCGGCACACGACGGCGGCCCTGCTCACGGCCCTCCCGGCGGCGCTGCTTCTTCGCCTCCAGGCGCGTCGAGCCCTTGATGGACTGCACCTCGTCGGACGGCTCGCCGGCCTTGCGCGGCTCACGGACCTTGACGACGGTGCGCTCCGGGTCGCCCTCGCCCGGCTCGGTGTCGGGGGAGCTGTCCCCGGCGCGACGGCGACGGCGGCGGCGACGGCGGCTGCCCGCGGTGGAGCCGGCGGCCTCGTCCCCCTCGTCGGCGTCCTCGTCGTCCTGCTCGGCGCTGTCCTCGGCGTCCTGCTCGGCCTGCTCGGCGGCCAGGTCGTCGGAGTCGGCGTCCCCGGACTCGCCGTCCGAGGCGTCACCGCGACGGCGACGACGGCCGCCCCGGCGGCGACGGCGACGCGAGCCGCCCTCGTCGCCGTCGTCATCGCCCTCGGCCGCCTCGTCGGCGCCCTCGGCGCCGTCCGCGGTCTCGGCCGACTCGTCGGCGTACTCGGGCTCGGGCTCCTCCGACTCCGTCTCGTCCTCGGCGGACGGCTCCACGGTCTCGGCGGCCTGGGCGGCCTGGGCGGCCTGGTTGCCCGGGGCGCTCTGACGCGCGGTCTCGGCGGCCTCGTCGCCCTGGCCGGCTCCCCGGCGGCGACGGCGGCGGCGCGCCCCGGTCTGCTCCTCCGAGGGCTCCTCGATCCCGGCGGTCTGCGCGGGCTGGGCGGCCTCCACGGGCTCCGCCTCGGCGGCCGCGGCTTCGGCGGCCGCGCGCTCCGGGGTCTGGAAGCGGGGCTCGGTGAAGACGGGCGCCTGGAAGACGGCGACGGCGGGGCGGGCGGGACGACGCGGCCCGTCGCCCTCGTCGCCGGCCGGACGCGCGGGCTCGGAGAAGCCGACGGCGGCCTTGCGGACCGCCCGGCGCCTCGGCCGGCGGGGAGCGGCGTCCTCATCGGCCTGGGGGGCGGGCGCCTCGGCGGCGGGCGCGGCGGGCGTCTCGGCCACAGGGGTCTCGACGGTCGCGGTGGTCGCGGTCTGCTCCTCGGCCGGCGTGGACGCCTGGCGCGTGGCACGGCGACGCGTACGACGCGGGGCGGCCTCTTCGGCGGGGGTCTGCTCGGCGGGGGCCTCTTCGGCAGCCGGGGTCTCGACGGCCTCGGGGGTCTCGACGGCCTGGGGGGCCTCGACCGGCGCGGCGGTCTCCGTCTCCTGCGGCGCTCCGGCGGGCGCGGAGGCCCGGCGGGTCGCACGACGACGGGTGCGGGGGGCGGGCGCGGCCTCGGCGGCGGGCTCCCCGGCGGTGTCGGCGGTCGCCTCGTCGGCGCCGCCCGCGGGCGCGGCGGCCACGGCCTCCGTCGCCTCGGGGGCGGTGGCGGGAGTGGCCACGCGCCGCGTCGCGCGACGACGGGGGCGGGGCGGGGTGGCGTCTTCCGTCACGGCGGTCTCCTGTGCGGCGGCCTCCGCGACGGGCGCTGCCGCCTCGGCGGGAGCGATGGTCTCGGCGGTCACCACGGTCTGCGCCGCGTCCGGCGAACCGGCGGGCGCGGAGGCGCGGCGGGTGGCGCGACGGCGCGGACGCGCGGGCGCGGCCTCGGCCGCCTCCGCGGCTTCTTCCGTCACGTCGGTCCCGGCGGCCTCGACCGTCTCGTCGGTCTTCTCCTCGTCGATGTCGTCCGCCAGGTCGGCGGACGCGACGGCCGCGACGGCCGGCGCGACGGTCTCTGCCGGGGCGTCGGCGGAGGCGCCCACCGGCGGACCGGCGGGGCGGGAGGCGGCACGGCGCCGACGACGCGGCGGCAGGGTGTCGCTGGGGGTGTTGTTCTGTTCTTCGGAACCCTGGGTGGGTTCGGTCGGCTCGAGCATGCGGGTGTGTCTCCCGTCAGGCTCCCGGGCGCCGCGCTGGTCCGGCGCCGATCAGGGATCGGTCGCCGTTGACGTCCGCGGCTCGCGCTGTGCGCGGTGCCGCCGTCCGGGGCGCGGCCGCCGCACGGGAGCTCTCTGTGTCCTGTCTCGCCGGTTCCGTACGCCGATTTGCCTACGGCCTGGCGAAAGTCTTCTGGTCGGTGCGCTGCCCGACCCAGGTGGCTCCCGAGTACGAGGGCGGCGCTACGACGTCCGTCCCTGTGCGGAACCTTCCTTACGCCGGCGCCTTCGCGGCGGCAGTCGCATCGGCCGTAGAACTGGCCCCGGCTGCCTCGCGGTCGGGCGCGAGCGGGTCGGTCACCGCGCCGGTCTCTTCATCGAACAGCCCCTGCGCCAGCCTGGTCACCGCTGCGGGGACCGGCGGCGCCAGGTCGGCCACGGCGCGGAGACCGGACAGGACGTCGTCGGGTCGTACGGCAGGCGTCACGTGCCGAACAACCAGCCGCAGTATCGCACAGGGCTGGTCGATAGGCCTATCAGCCTGGGGAAGGTGCGTTTCCAGCCGGACCACGGCGGAGCGGGCGTCGAAGGTGCGGACGCCGTTCTTGGTGCGGCGCTGGACCTCCACGGTGTCGGCCGTGTCGAACGCGGCCACCGCGCGCTCGGCGTCCGCGGGATCCACGCCGTCCAGGCGCAGTTCCCACACGGAGGCCGTGAGCCGGTCGGCGAGGCCGGAGGTGCGGGCCTCGACCGCCTCGACGATGTCCAGCCCGTCGGGCATCGACTCGTCGAGCAGTTCACGCAGCTTCTGCGGGTCTCGCGCCTCGGTGAGCGCGATCTCGAGGTACTCCGCCTCACTGCCCGTGCCGGTGGGTGCGGCATTGGCGTACGACACCTTCGGGTGCGGCGTGAACCCCGCCGAGTACGCCATCGGCACCTCGGCACGGCGCAACGCGCGCTCGAAGGCGCGCTGGAAGTCACGGTGGCTGGTGAACCGGAGGCGGCCGCGCTTGGTGTAGCGCAGTCGGATGCGCTGCACCGCGGGTGCGGGCGGCGGGCCTTCGGGCTGTCGCTTGCCCAGTGTCGTTCAGTCCTTCGTGAGAGCGGTCGTACTGCTACCAAGAGTACGTGCCCCGCGGGCCGAAGGTTCCCGGCGGCCGACGGCCTCGCGCTCGCGGGGTGCGCCGGGTTCCCCGAGGAACAGCCGGCGGACGTCGGCGCGGGCCTGCCGGGCGGACTCCCGTACAGCGCTCAGCGCCTGCCGTGCCGTACGGCCGACCGCGCGGGCGGCCTGGGCCGCCGGGCGCAGCACCGCGTCGCGGACGACGTGCCCGACGGGCGTCAGCACCGTGCGGTACACCCAGCGCGCGGGCTCCACGACGGTCCACCGCAGGAGGACGCCGAGGAACCGTCCCACGGCGAGCGACATGTAGCCCGCGACCCGCCAGGCGTGGCCGAGGGCGTCCCGGATCTCCCGGCCGACGGCGAGGAGGACGCGGCCCACGGGTACGAGGACCCAGCGGTGAAGGAAGAGCGCGGGCAGCACGAAGAGGATCCGCCCGGTCCAGTACAGGACCCAGCCGATCGCCCGCCCGACGGGGACGAGGACCCACTCGAGGAGCCGGAGGGCCGGGACCACGATCAGCCAGTGCGCGAGCCAGGCGAGGGCCCGGGCGACGGGGACGACGACGTGTGCGTAGAGCCACACCAGCGGCGTGACCACCAGCACGCGGACGAGCCAGGCGAGGGCCCGGGCGACGGGGACGACGATGTACCGCCACAGCCAGCCGAGCGGCCGGACGACGAGGACCTCGCCCAGCCACAGCAGGGCCCGGCCGCACGGCCGCAGCACCGCGTCGCGCAGCAGGCGGCCGGCCACGACGAGCGCGTCCCAGGCCATCCGCACCGGCACGACCAGTACGAACGCGACGATCCGCACGGGCAGCCGGAGGGCGACGACGAGACACCCTTCGGGGTCCGGCCGCGCGGGCCGGTCCGCGGGCTTCTTCTGGAGGTCCATGCCCAGGTAGACGCCATGGCCGCCCGTCCGGATGCACTGTCGCCCGTCCGGATTCGCCCGGGCCCCACGGCGTTAGCCCGATACGTCGATTGTCGGCGCGTTCCGCCCCCGTAGGCACCCCTGCCTCCCGTGTTCCCGTCACGCTCGCACTCGGGTTCAGGGGAATCACCCGAACCGGGAGAGCAAGGAGCACGACAATGAGTCCTGTCCTCGGGACACCGCCCTCATGTCTCGGGCCGTCGGCACGCGCCGGGTTCAGAAAGGCGGGCCTGGCCGCCACCCTCGCGCTGCTGCTGGCGGCGGGCGCGGCCGGCCCGGCCGCCGCGACGGCGGGGACCCCGGCGGGCCCCGCGACCGGCAGTACGGTCACCACGGCGGTCACCCCGGCCGACGCCTGCGAGCCGACGGCGCCGAGGCCGGCCCACGAGAAGCCCGGCCAGGCCAAGCCGTCCCCCCACAAGCCGCATCAGACCAAGCCGGGCACCGCCGCACCCGCCGGCCACAAGCCGCACCAGACCAAGCCAGGCCCCGCGAAGCCCGCCACGCACAAGCCGGGCACCGCCGGACCCGCCGGCCACAAGCCGCACCAGACCAAGCCCGGCCCCGCCAAGCCCGCCACGCTGAAGCCGGGCAGCACGCAGCCCGTCTCCCACCGGCCCGGCCAGACCAAGCCGGGCCCGGCCAAGCCCGCCGCGCACAAGCCCGGCACCGTGACAGCGGCCTCCCACAAGCCCGGCCGGACCAAGCCGGGCCCCGCCAAGCCCGCCTTCCACACGCCGGGGGACGCCGCGTCGCGGGGCGGGCGCGGTGACAAGGAGTGCAAGGACCCGAAGGGCGAGTACGGCCACGGACACGGGCAGACGGGCCCGGCCGCACCCGGCGGCGCGCGCGTCCCGTGCTCCGACATCGACGCCCTGCGGGCCGAGGCCGGCGTCGAGTACCGCGGCGTGCTGACCGGCGGACGCTACTACGCGGGCGTCCGTGACATCGCGGGCGACGGCGACCGCCCCATGCTGTGGACCGACCTCACCGGCAACGAGGGCTACCCGGCCGGAAACAAGGGCGCCGGACTTCCCTGCGCGGCCGCGGTGTCGGGGCTCGCGGAGACCGACACCGTCGCCTTCGACGTCCTCACCACCACCGGACGCGTCTACGAGATCACCTGCACCAGGGAGATCAACGACAGCGACGCGTCCATCCTCGACTGCACCGACCAGGTGTGGGCGGAAGTGTCGCTGCGCCCGAGGAAGGGCGCCCTGAACAGCGGGACCACCCCGGCGTCCTGACGCCGCGCCAACATGCGAGAGGGGCGTCCGAAGGGTCACCGACCCCTCGAACGCCCCTCACCGCGTCGAGCGCAGCTCGCTCAGTGGCTGTGCCCGCTGCCCGCGGGCTGCTTCACCGAGAGCGGCAGCAACTTCTTCCCCGTAGGCCCGACCTGGATCTCGGTGCCCATCGCCGGGCACACGCCGCAGTCGAAGCACGGCGTCCAGCGGCAGTCCTCGACCTCCGTCTCGTCGAGGGCGTCCTGCCAGTCCTCCCAGAGCCAGTCCTTGTCGAGACCGGAGTCCAGGTGGTCCCAGGGCAGGACCTCCTCGTAGCCGCGCTCACGGGTGGTGTACCAGTCCACGTCGACGCCGAACTGTGCCAGCGCCTTGTCCGCGCAGCTCATCCAGCGGTCGTAGGAGAAGTGCTCGCGCCAGCCGTCGAAGCGGCCGCCGTCCTCGTAGACGGCGCGGATGACGGCGCCGATCCGGCGGTCGCCCCGGGACAGCAGGCCCTCGACGATGCCGGGCTTGCCGTCGTGGTAGCGGAAGCCGATCGAACGGCCGTACTTCTTGTCGCCGCGGATCTTGTCGCGGAGCTTCTCCAGCCGGGCGTCGGTCTCCTCGGCGGACAGCTGCGGCGCCCACTGGAACGGCGTGTGCGGCTTGGGCACGAACCCGCCGATCGACACCGTGCAGCGGATGTCGTTGGAGCGGGAGACCTCGCGGCCCTTCTGGATGACGTTCATCGCCATGTCGGCGATCTGGAGGACGTCCTCGTCGGTCTCCGTCGGCAGACCGCACATGAAGTACAGCTTCACCTGCCGCCAGCCGTTGCCGTAGGCGGTGGCGACCGTGCGGATCAGGTCCTCCTCCGAGACCATCTTGTTGATGACCTTGCGCATGCGCTCGGAGCCGCCCTCGGGGGCGAAGGTGAGACCGGAGCGGCGGCCGTTCCTCGTCAGCTCGTTCGCCAGGTCGACGTTGAAGGCGTCCACACGGGTCGACGGGAGGGACAGGCCGATCTTGTCCTCCTCGTAGCGGTCCGCGAGGCCCTTGGCGACCTCGCCGATCTCGCTGTGGTCGGCGGAGGAGAGCGACAGCAGGCCGACTTCCTCGAAGCCGGTCGCCTTCAGGCCCTTGTCGACCATCTCGCCGATGCCGGTGATGGACCGCTCGCGGACCGGGCGGGTGATCATGCCGGCCTGGCAGAAGCGGCAGCCGCGGGTGCAGCCGCGGAAGATCTCCACGGACATCCGCTCGTGGACCGTCTCGGCCAGCGGGACCAGCGGCTGCTTGGGGTAGGGCCACTCGTCGAGGTCCATGACCGTGTGCTTCGACACACGCCACGGCACGCCCGAGCGGTTGGGGACCACACGGCCGATCCTGCCGTCGGGCAGGTACTCGACGTCGTAGAAGGCCGGGATGTACACCGCGCCGGTCCTGGCCAGGCGCAGCAAGACCTCCTCGCGGCCGCCGGGGCGGCCCTCCGCCTTCCACGCGCGGATGATCTCCGTCATGTCGAGCACGGCCTGCTCGCCGTCGCCGATGACGGCCGCGTCGATGAAGTCGGCGATCGGCTCGGGGTTGAAGGCCGCGTGGCCGCCCGCGAGGACGATCGGGTCGTCGATCGTGCGGTCCTTGGACTCCAGCGGGATGCCCGCGAGGTCGAGGGCGGTGAGCATGTTCGTGTAGCCCAGCTCCGTGGAGAAGGACAGGCCGAACACGTCGAAGGCCTTCACCGGGCGGTGGCTGTCCACGGTGAACTGCGGGACGCCGTGCTCCCGCATCAGCTCCTCCAGGTCCGGCCACACGCTGTACGTGCGCTCGGCGAGGACGCCCTCCCGCTCGTTGAGTACCTCGTAGAGGATCATGACGCCCTGGTTGGGCAGACCGACCTCGTACGCGTCCGGGTACATCAGCGCCCAGCGGACGTCACAGTCGTCCCAGGGCTTGACGGTGGAGTTCAGCTCGCCGCCCACGTACTGGATCGGCTTCTGCACATGCGGGAGCAGAGCTTCGAGCTGCGGGAAGACCGATGCGACAGGCATCTCTCGAACCTTCTTGAGCTGGCAGGGGTGACCATCAAGCGTAACGCGCCCCCGGCGGCCCTCGGACCGCCCGGGAATCAGGCCGACATGGGCCGCTGCACTCTGATCGACTGCAGCAGTCCCACCGCCACCCACACCGCGAACATCGACGATCCGCCGTACGACACGAACGGCAGCGGGAGTCCGGTGACCGGCATGATGCCCAGCGTCATGCCGATGTTCTCGAAGGCCTGGAAGGCGAACCAGGCGACGATCCCGGCGGCGACGATCGTGCCGTACAGCTCGGTCGTCTCCCGGGCGATGCGGCAGGCGCGCCACAGGACCACGCCGAGCAGGACGATGATCAGGCCGCCGCCGACGAAGCCCAGCTCCTCACCGGCGACCGTGAACACGAAGTCCGTCTGCTGTTCGGGCACGAACTGACCCGTCGTCTGCGAGCCCTCGAACAGTCCCGCTCCGGTCAGTCCGCCCGAACCGATCGCGATCCGGGCCTGGTTGGTGTTGTAGCCGACGCCCGCCGGGTCGAGGCTGGGGTTGGCGAAGGCCGCGAAGCGGGCGATCTGGTACTCGTCGAGGATGTGCAGCTGCCAGACGGCGATCGCGCCGGCCGCGCCCGCGGTGATCAGGCCGAAGACCCAGCGGTTGGAGGCGCCCGAGGCCAGCAGCACCCCCAGCACGATGATGACCATGACCATCACCGATCCGAGGTCGGGCATGAGCATCACGATCATCATCGGCACCGCGGCGAGACCCAGTGCCTGAAGGACCGTGCGGTGGTCGGGGTGGGGCTTGTCACCGGCGTCGACCCGGGCCGCCAGCAGCATCGCCATGCCCAGGATGATCGTGATCTTCACGAACTCCGAGGGCTGGAGCGAGAAGCCGCCGCCCAGCACGATCCAGGAGTGCGCGCCGTTGACCGTGGAGCCCAGCGGGGTGAGCACCAGCAGGATCAGCAGCACCGACAGCCCGTAGAGGACCGGCACCGCGTTGCGCAGGGCGCGGTGGCCGAGCCAGACCGTCCCGACCATCAGGGCGAGTCCGATCCCGGTGTTCATCACATGCCGGATCAGGAAGTAGTACGGGTCGCCCTGGTTGATCTCGGTGCGGTTGCGCGTCGCCGAGTACACCAGCACCGAGCCGATCAGCGACAGGGCCGTGGCCGACAGCAGGATCGGCCAGTCCAGACGCCGGGCGACCGAGTCGCGGGCGAACAGCCGCGTCCAGCCCGCCCTCTGCGGCCCGTACCCGGAGACGGAGAACCCGTTCGCGCCGGTCATGAGCTCACCCTCCGGCTTCCCCGCCCGCGCGGACCGCGCCGTCGTCGCCGCCGGGTGTCGCGGTTGGCCTCGGGCGAGGCCACCGTCGCCGCCGGCTGCGAACCGCCGGCCGCAACTGCGCCCTCCTCGGGGGCCTTCTGGAAGGCCTGCTGCTCCTTCGCCGGGTCCTTGGAGATCTTCGGGGACGCGATGGTGCCGTCCGTCTTGATCGTGGGCAGGCCCTTCTGCGGGGTGGGCAGCAGCGCGTTCTTCGGGGTGATCGTGCCGTCGTCGGAGATGCCGTACAGCGCGTCGTATATGTTGCGCACGGCCGGGCCGGAGGCCCCGGAACCCGTACCGCCCTGGGAGATCGTCATCACGATCGCGTAGTCCTTGGTGTACGTGGCGAACCACGACGTCGTCTGCTTGCCGTAGACCTCGGCGGTGCCCGTCTTGGCGTGCATCTGGATCTTGTCCTGCGGCCAGCCGCCGAAGCGCCAGGCGGCGGTGCCGCGGGTGGCGACGCCGGCGAGGGCGTCGTCCATCTGCGCCAGCGTCTGCTTGCTGACGGGCAGCTTGCCGTGCGACTTCGGCTTGATCTCCTTGACGCTCTTGCCGTCGGCGCTGATGACGGCCTTGCCGACCGTCGGGTCGTAGAGCGTGCCGCCGTTGGAGATGGCCGCGTAGATGGTGGCCATCTGAATCGGCGTCACCAGGGTGTCGCCCTGGCCGATGGAGTAGTTGATCTCGTCACCGGCGCGCATCTTGTTGCCTTCGAGGCAGTTCTCGTACGCGATCTTCTCGACGTAACTGCCGTCCTTCTTCCCCGTCTTGCACCAGGCGCTCTTGTTGGCGTCCCAGTACGCCTGCTTCCACTCGCGGTCGGGGACGCGGCCGCTGACCTCGTTGGGCAGGTCGATCCCGGTCTCCGCGCCGAGGCCGAACTGGTGGGCCGTCCTGTAGAAGAAGTCCTTGGGCTTCTTCTTCGGGTTGATACCGCCGTCCTTCTGCCACTCACGGTGCGCCAGCCCGTAGTAGACGGTGTCGCAGGAGACCTCCAGCGCGCGGCCGAGGCTGATCGGGCCGTGGTTCTGGGACTCGAAGTTCTTGAAGACCTGGCCGCCGACGGAGTACGAGCTGGAGCAGTTGTAGCGGCCGTCGAAGGGGTAGCCGGCCTGGACCGCGGCGGCCGTGGAGACCACCTTGAACACCGAGCCGGGGGCTGCCTGACCCTGTATGGCCCTGTTGAGCAGCGGGTAGTTCGAGGACTTGCCGGTGAGCCGCTTGTAGTCCTTGGCGGAGATGCCGCCCACCCAGGCGTTCGGGTCGTAGGTCGGGTTGGACGCCATGGCGACGATGCGGCCGGTCTTGGCCTCCATCACCACGACCGCGCCGGAGTCGGCCTTGTAGCGCTCGTTGGTGTTGCGGTCCCACTCCTTGCGGGCGGCCTTCATCGCCTCGTTGAGCTCGAACTCGGCGACCCGCTGCACCCGGGCGTCGACGCTGGTGACGAGGTTGGAGCCGGGCTGCGCCGCGTCGGCCTCGGCCTGGCCGATGACCCGGCCGAGGTTGTCGACCTCGTAGCGGGTGACGCCGGCCTTGCCGCGCAGCTGCTTGTCGTACTGGCGCTCCAGGCCGCTGCGGCCCACCTGGTCCGAGCGCAGGTAGGGCGAGTCGGTGTCCTGGGCCTTGGTGATCTCCTCGTCGGTGACCGGCGAGAGGTAGCCGAGGACCTGGGCGGTGTTGGCGGCGCCGGGGGCCGGGTAGCGGCGCACGGCCTCCGGCTCGGCGGTGATGCCGGGGAAGTCCTCGGCACGCTCGCGGATCTGCAGCGCCTGCTTGGCCGTGGCCTCGTCGGTGATCGGGATCGGCTGGTACGGCGAGCCGTTCCAGCAGGGCTGGGGCGTCTTCGCGTCGCACAGCCGGACCTTCTGGGTGACCTCCTCGGCGCTCATGCCGAGGACGCCCGCGAGCTTGGTCAGGACGGCCTTGCCGTCGTCCTTCTGCTTCAGCAGGTCGGTGCGGGAGGCGGAGACGACGAGGCGGGTCTCGTTGTCGGCGAGGGGCACGCCCCGCGCGTCCAGGATGGAGCCGCGCACGGCGGGCTCGACGACCTGCTGGACGTGGTTGCCGGAGGCCTCCTTGGCGTAGGCGGCGCCCTCCCGGATCTGGAGGTACCACAGTCTGCCGCCGAGGGTGCCGAGCAGGGAGAGGACGAGGATCTGGATCACGACGAGCCGGATCTGGACCCGTGGCGTCCGCCCGGTCTCGGGAATGTTGGTCACTGCGGCTGCCTCCCCCTCTCGGTGCGCTGACGTACGTCTCTCTGTGCGGATGCGGATGTCGCTGCGTACGAATGATGAACGTCCGGCCCGCTCCGCCCCGTTCCGCCGGGGCCGTCCCCCGTCCGGGTGAACTCGCCGCCGCTCACAGCCGCTTGACCCCCTTGATGCGCCCGGCCCGCGCCACCCGGGCCCGGGCCGCCTTCATCCGCAGTCCGCCGCGCTGTCCGCCGACCCTCAGGCCCGTCCCGGAGGAGTGCCAGCCGGAGGAGATGTCGGCGGCCTTGCCGCCGGAGGTGGTCTCGGCGAGCGGGTCGTTCTCCGAGCGCCGGGCCAGGAACATCACGCCCGGCACCACGAACGGGGCGAGCAGCAGGTCGTACAGGGCCGCCGAGAACAGCAGGCCGGTCAGGCCGACGCCGCGGGCCGCGGTGTCGCCGACGAGGGCGCCGACGCCCGCGTACAGCAGGGTGGAGCCGACCGCGGCGGCCACGACCACCACCATCGGCCCGGTGGCCGACTTGACCTGGCCGTTCTCCGGTTTGACGAGCCCGGCGAGATAGCCGATCACGCACAGCACCAGGGCGTAGCGCCCGGCGGCGTGGTCGGCGGGCGGCGCGAGGTCGGCGAGCAGTCCCGCGCCGAAGCCGATGAGGGCGCCGCCGACATGGCCGTAGACCAGGGCGAGCCCCAGCACGGTCAGCAGCAGCAGGTCGGGCACGGCGCCCGGCAGGTGGAGGCGGGCGAGGACGCTCACCTGGACGACCAGGGCGACGATCACCAGGGGGACGGAGAGCAGGATCCGGTTGACGCGCATTCGTTGTCAGCTCCTACTGCTGGTCCTGGCCGTCGGCGGTTGCGTTCGCGTTCGGGGTGACCGTGACGGTCACCGTCGGCGTGGGGACCGGCTTGGGCTTGGCGGGGAGCACCGTGTCACGCGGGTCCTTCTTCGGGGCCGCGACGACGACGCCGACGATGTCGAGCTTGGTGAAGCTGACGTACGGCGTGACGTAGAGGGTGCGGGTGAGGTCGCCGCCGGAGGGGTCGACGCGGGAGACCACGCCGACGGGGACACCCGGCACGAACGGCCGGTCCGCCTGGGAGCCGAAGGTGACGAGCCGGTCGCCCGCCTTCACCTCCGCCTTGCCGTTGAGGAGTTCGACGCGCAGCGGCCGGTCGCCCTGCCCGGAGGCGAAGCCGAGTTCGTCGCCGGCCTCCATGCGCGTGCCGACGGTGAAGTCGGGGTCGTTGGCGAGGAGCACGGTCGAGGTGTTCGGGCCGACGGTGGTCACCCGGCCGACGAGGCCGTCGGCGTTGAGGACGGTCATGTCGCGCTTGACGCCGTCGGCGGCGCCGATGTCGATGGTGACGGTCCAGGAGAAACCCTGGGCCGCTCCTATCGCGATGACCTGGGCGCCCTTGATCCCGTACTGGCCGGCGCCGGCGAGCTTCAGCATCTTGTCGAGCTGCGTCAGCCGGCTGCGGTTGCGGTCGTCGCTGCCGAGTTTCGCCTCGAGAGCCGCGTTGCGCTGCTCCAGCTCCGCGAGCCGGTCGTGGCGCTCACCGGAGTCGCGGACCGCGGAGACGGCGTTGCCGACCGGGTCGACCGCCGAGGACACGCCGTCCTCGATGGGGCCGAAGGCCGCGGCCGCGGCCCGTCGGGCACCGTCGACCGGGGAGTCCTCCCCGCCGCGGATGTCCACCGTGATCAGCGCGAACGCGACGGCGATCAGCAGCACCAGGAGCAGCCGGCTCTCTCGTGTGTCCCTCACGTGCGGCGGCCGTGCCCTTCCTCTGTAGGAATTTCCTCTGCGGGAATTCGGGTGGCCCCCGGCCTGTGCGGCCAAGGGGCGCTTTGTGGGAGCTTATGCCTCTATTGCAACGATCCGCCGCACGAGGAGAGATCGTCTCGTACGGCGGAATCGAAGCGTTACGTCATCTGCGCGGCGCGGCGTCCAGGACCTGCTGGAGCGCCTCGAACTCCTCGACGCACTTGCCGGATCCGAGCGCCACGCTGTCCAGCGGGTCCTCGGCGATGTGGATCGGCATGCCGGTCTCGCGCCGCAGCCGCTCGTCGAGGCCGCGCAGCAGGGCACCGCCGCCGGTCAGGACGATGCCGCGGTCCATGATGTCGCCGGACAGCTCCGGCGGGCACTTGTCGAGGGTGGTCTTGACCGCGTCGACGATGGCGTTGACCGGTTCCTCGATCGCCTTGCGCACCTCCGCGGCGGAGATGACGACGGTCTTCGGCAGCCCGGACACCAGGTCCCGGCCGCGGATCTCGGTGTGTTCGTCGGCGTCGAGGTCGTACGCCGAACCGATCGTGATCTTGATCTGTTCGGCCGTCCGCTCACCGAGGAGGAGGGAGTACTCCTTCTTGATGTGCTGGATGATCGCGTTGTCCAGTTCGTCGCCCGCGACGCGGATGGACTGGGCGGTGACGATGCCGCCGAGCGAGATGACCGCGACCTCCGTGGTGCCGCCGCCGATGTCCACCACCATGTTGCCGGTGGCCTCGTGGACCGGCAGACCCGAGCCGATGGCCGCGGCCATGGGCTCCTCGATGATGTGCACCTGGCGCGCGCCGGCCTGCGTCGACGCCTCGATGACGGCGCGGCGCTCGACGCCGGTGATGCCCGAGGGCACACAGACGACGACCCGCGGGCGGGCGAGGTAGCGCCGCTTGTGGATCTTCAGGATGAAGTAGCGGAGCATCCGCTCGGTGATCTCGAAGTCGGCGATCACACCGTCCTTCAGCGGACGCACGGCGACGATGTTGCCGGGCGTGCGGCCGATCATCTTCTTGGCTTCGGCGCCGACCGCGAGGATGCCACCGGTGTTGGTGTTGATCGCGACGACGGACGGCTCGTTGAGTACGATCCCGCGACCCCTGACGTACACCAGCGTGTTGGCGGTCCCGAGGTCGACAGCCATGTCACGGCCGATGAACGACATTGAGTTCCCCATCAGGATTCGACAGGCCTTCCCATGAGCTTTTGAGGGCTTCTCAGGTCGGCGAGGTGGGTGCTGTGACGTGAAGGCTTCCATCGTAGACGCGCCTGCACGGACACTGCGCGAGGGTCTTCGCCATTGTCAGCAGATGCCGGAGCGCCTCGCTTGTGGAGACGGTCCATAGGGGGCATCCGTTCCCCCGATCGCCACGCATATGCCGAGGGACGGCCGAAAAGGACACGGCCGTCCCAGGTCAGACGGACGGTCGGGGTAACGGTCCATCAGAAAAATCCGCGAAACCTTCGCGGGAGGCGGAAGCGGCAGCGCCGGCGCGGCCCCGCCGCCCGTCCCTCGGGGTCGCTCAGGCCCGGCCCGGGAAGAAGATCTTCACCTCGCGCTCGGCGGACTCCTCGGAGTCGGAGGCGTGAATCAGGTTCTCGCGGACGATGACGCCGTAGTCGCCGCGGATGGAGCCGGGCGCGGCGGCGATCGGGTCGGTGGGGCCGGCGAGCGCGCGCACGCCCTCGATGACCCGCTCGCCCTCCACGATCAGCGCGACGACCGGCCCGGACGACATGAACTCCACGAGCGGCTCGTAAAAGGGCTTGCCCTTGTGCTCGCCGTAGTGCTGCTCCAGCGTCTCCTGGTCCAGCGTGCGCAGCTCCAGCGCCGTGATCCGCCAGCCGGCCTTGCGCTCGATACGGCTGATGATCTCGCCGGTCAGGCCTCGACGGACGGCGTCGGGCTTGAGCAGGACGAGGGTGCGCTGGCTCACGGGAGGACTCCTTCTACTGCCGGTGTGCGGTGGGATGAGGTTACAGGGCGTGTCCGCGCGCCCGTCACACAGCGTCAGCAGCGTCCGGGGACGGGGCGTCCGCCTGCGCCGCGAAGCGGGCCTTCGCCTCGTCGATCTTGCGGCCGTAGTGCACGGACGCCCACCACAGGGCGCCGAAGAGGACGCCCAGCACGAACATCATCGGGACGACGAAGCCGGCGGCGACCAGGGCGATCTGGAGGGCCCAGCCCAGGGCCACTCCCCCGGGCCGGGTCACCATGGCGCACAGCAGCACGCTGAGCAGCATGGCGACGCCGCACACCGTCCACACCGTGGACATGGACAGGTCGGGGTCCTTCATGGCGACCAGGCCGGCGAAGCCGATGATGAAGAACTCGCCGATCAGGGTCGAGGAACAGAGCGTGCGCATGGACTCAGCCCTTCAGCAGCAGCCGGGCTTCCCCGACGGTGATGACGGATCCGGTGACCAGGACGCCGCCGCCGGCGAACTCGCCCTCCTCCTCGGCGAGCGTGATCGCCGCCTCCAGGGCGTCGGGCAGCCGGGGCTCTACCTGGACGCGGTCCTCGCCGAACACCTCGACGGCGATCGCGGCGAGCTCGTCCGCGTCCATCGCGCGGTGGCTGGAGTTCTGCGTGACGACGATCTCCGCGAAGATCGGCTCGAAGGCCTCCAGGAGCCCGCGCACGTTCTTGTCGCCGCTCGCGCCGACGACGCCGATCAGCCGGCTGAAGTCGAACGCCTCGCCGATCGCCTCGGCGGTGGCCCGGGCGCCGGCCGGGTTGTGGGCGGCGTCCAGCACGACGGTCGGCGACCGGCGTACGACCTCCAGGCGGCCCGGCGAGGACACCGCGGCGAACGCCTTGCGGACGGTGTCGATGTCCAGCGGCTCGGGTCGCTGGGCGCCCACGCCGAAGAACGCCTCGACGGCGGCGAGCGCGACGGCCGCGTTGTGGGCCTGGTAGGGGCCGTGCAGCGGGAGGTACACCTCGGGGTACTCGCCGCCGAGACCGCGCAGGGTGAGCAGCTGCCCGCCGACGGCGACCTGCCGGGACACGATCCCGAACTCAAGGCCCTCGCGGGCGACCGTGGCGTCCACCTCGACGGCCTTCTTCAGCAGCACCTGGGCGGCGTCGACGGGCTGCTGGGCCAGGATGACCGTCGCGTCCTGCTTGACGATCCCGGCCTTCTCGCCGGCGATCGCGCCGGGCGTCTCACCGAGCCGGTCGGTGTGGTCCAGGTCGATGGGGGTGATGACGGCCACGTCCCCGTCGATCACGTTGGTGGCGTCCCAGGAGCCGCCCATGCCCACCTCGACCACGGCGACGTCGACGGGCGCGTCGGCGAAGGCGGCGTACGCCATGCCGGTGAGCACCTCGAAGAAGGACAGCCGGTACTCCTGCTGGGCGTCGACCATCTCGATGTACGGCTTGATGTCCTGGTACGTCTCGACGAACCGCTCGGCGGAGATCGGCGCGCCGTCCAGGCTGATCCGCTCGGTGATCGACTGGACGTGCGGGGAGGTGTACCGGCCGGTGCGCAGCTCGAACGCGCCGAGCAGGGCCTCGATCATGCGGGCGGTGGAGGTTTTGCCGTTCGTGCCCGTGATGTGCAGGGAGGGGTACGAGCGCTGCGGGTCCCCGAGGACGTCCATCAGCGCGGCGATGCGGGCGACGGACGGCTCCAGCTTGGTCTCGCCCCACCGCGTGGCCAGCTCCGTCTCGACCTCGCGCAGCGCCTTGTCGACCTCCGGGTCCTCGGGGCGCGCGGGCACGTCGGAGCTCGGCGGGCCGCCCTGCGTGCGCAGGGTGCGGCTGCCGGCCTCGATCACCGCGAGATCGGGGTCGCGATCTGTCTCGGCCGCGATGAGTTCTTCGAAGGCGTCGAGGGAGTCGGGCGTGTCATGGGGGCCGTTGCCGGGGTCTTCGTCGCTCACGGGGCCAGTCTACGGACGGCCGAGGACAGAGATGGGCGAAGGCCCCCGGAGCTGGATGAACACTGCTGGTTGCTCCGGGGGCCTTCGGCCGCTGTCACGCCGCTCACGCCTGGGGCAGGCGCTCCATCTGGGCCTGGATGCGGGCGATGTCGTCGTCCGCCTTCGCCAGCCTGGTGCGGATCTTGTCCACGACCTGGTCGGGCGCCTTGGCGAGGAAGGCCTCGTTGCCGAGCTTGGCGTTCGCCTGGGCCTTCTCCTTCTCCGCAGCGGCCAGGTCCTTCGCCAGCCGCTTGCGCTCCGCCGCCACGTCGATCGTGCCGGACAGGTCGAGGGCGACCGTGGCGCCCGCGACGGGCAGGGTCGCCGTCGCCGCGAAGGCGTCGCCCTCCGGCTGGAGGCGCAGCAGCTGGCGGATGGCGGCCTCGTGCGGCGCCAGGGCGGTGCCGTCGAGGGTCAGCCGGGCGGGGACCCGCTGGCCGGGCTGGAGGCCCTGGTCGGCGCGGAAGCGGCGGACCTCGGTGATGACCGACTGGAGCGTCTCGATCTCACGCTCGGCGGCCGCGTCCCGGAAGCCGCTGTCGGTGGGCCACTCGGCGATGACGACCGACTCGCCGCCGGTCAGCGTCGTCCACAGCGTCTCCGTGACGAAGGGGACCACCGGGTGCAGCAGCTTGAGGGTCACGTCGAGGACCTCGCCCAGGACCCGCTTGGAGACCTCGGCCGCCTCGCCGCCCGCCTGGAACGTGGTCTTGGACAGCTCGACGTACCAGTCGAACACCTCGTCCCACGCGAAGTGGAACAGGGCGTCGGAGAGCTTCGCGAACTGGTAGTCCTCGTAGAACGCGTCGACTTCGGCGACGACGGAATTGAGGCGGGAGAGGATCCAGCGGTCCGTGGCCGACATCGCGGACGCGTCCGGCAGCGGGCCCTCGATCGTCGCGCCGTTCATCAGCGCGAAGCGGGTCGCGTTCCAGATCTTGTTGGCGAAGTTGCGGGAACCCTGGACCCAGTCCTCGCCGATCGGGACGTCGACACCGGGGTTGGCGCCGCGGGCGAGGGTGAACCGGAGCGCGTCGGAGCCGTACTTGTCCATCCAGTCCAGCGGGTTGACCGCGTTGCCGAAGGACTTCGACATCTTCTTGCCGAACTGGTCGCGGACCATGCCGTGCAGGGCGATGGTGTGGAAGGGCGGGGTGCCGTCCATCGCGTACAGGCCGAACATCATCATCCGGGCGACCCAGAAGAAGAGGATGTCGTAACCGGTGACCAGGACGGAGTTCGGGTAGAACTTCGCGAGCGACTCGGTCTGTTCGGGCCAGCCGAGCGTGGAGAACGGCCACAGGCCGGAGGAGAACCAGGTGTCGAGGACGTCGGTGTCCTGACGCCAGCCCTCGCCGGTGGGCGGCTCCTCGTCGGGTCCGGCGCAGACGACCTCGCCGTTCGGGCCGTACCAGACCGGGATGCGGTGGCCCCACCACAACTGACGTGAGATGCACCAGTCGTGGAGGTTGTCGACCCAGTCGAAGTACCGCTTCTCCATCTCCTGCGGGTGGATCTTGACGCGTCCGTCGCGGACGGCGTCACCGGCCGCCTTGGCGAGCGGGCCGACCTTGACCCACCACTGCATGGAAAGGCGCGGCTCGATGGTGGTCTTGCAGCGCGAGCAGTGGCCGACGCTGTGGGCGTACGGCCGCTTCTCGGCGACGATCCGGCCCTCGGCGCGCAGCGCGGCGACGATGGCGGAGCGGGCCTCGAGCCGGTCCAGGCCCTGGAAGGGGCCGTGGGCGGTGATGACCGCGTGCTCGTCCATGACGGTGAGGGACGGCAGGTCGTGGCGCCGGCCGATCTCGAAGTCGTTCGGGTCGTGGGCCGGGGTGACCTTGACGGCGCCCGTGCCGAACTCGGGGTCGACGTGCTCGTCGGCGACGACCGGGATGGAACGGTCGGTCAGCGGCAGCTTGATGAGCTTGCCGACCAGGTGCTTGTAGCGCTCGTCGTCGGGGTGAACGGCGACGGCGGTGTCACCGAGCATGGTCTCGGCGCGGGTGGTGGCGACGACGAGCGTCTCGTCGCCCTCGCCGTACTTGATGGAGACGAGCTCGCCGTCGTCGTCCTGGTACTCCACCTCGATGTCCGAGATGGCGGTCAGGCAGCGCGGACACCAGTTGATGATGCGCTCGGCGCGGTAGATCAGCTCGTCGTCGTAGAGCCGCTTGAAGATGGTCTGGACGGCCTGGGAGAGGCCCTCGTCCATGGTGAAGCGCTCGCGCGACCAGGCGACGCCGTCGCCGAGGCGGCGCATCTGGCCGGAGATCTGCCCGCCGGACTCGCCCTTCCACTGCCAGACCCGCTCGACGAACGCCTCACGGCCGAGGTCGTGGCGGGACTTGCCCTCCTTGCCGAGCTCGCGCTCGACGACGTTCTGGGTGGCGATGCCGGCGTGGTCCATGCCGGGCTGCCACAGCGTCTCGTAGCCCTGCATCCGCTTGCGGCGGGTCAGGGCGTCGATGAGGGTGTGCTCGAAGGCGTGCCCGAGGTGCAGGCTGCCCGTGACGTTCGGCGGCGGGATGACGATGGTGTACGGCGGCTTGTCGCTCTTCGCGTCCGCGTCGAAGTAACCCCGCTCCACCCAGCGCTCGTACAGCGGCCCCTCTACGTCGGCCGGCGCGTACTGGGTCGGCAGTTCGGTGCTGGGCGCTGGTGGCTGCTGCTGAGCGTTCTCGGTCACGGGCTCAGTTTAGGGGTGTCACGGGGCAGTCCCGAAACGCCTTTGTTCTGTAACGGTGAGGGCCCCACCGCCGAAGGGCCCCACGGCTTGGGACAGGATGTGAGAACTACATAAGCATCTGGAGGGGAACCCAGGAATGAGCTACAACCAGCCGGGCCCGTACGGCGGGCAGCAGCCTCAGCAGCCCGGTCCGTACGGCCAGCCCGGTCCGTACGGCCAGCCGCCGCAGGCCCCGCAGCCCGGCTATGGCTACCCCCAGCAGCCCCCGGCCCCGCAGCCGGGTTACGGCCACCCCCAGCAGCAGCCGGGCCCGTACGGTCAGCAGCCGCCCACCGCGCCCATGGGCCAGGTGCCCTACGGCCAGCCCCCGTACGGCGTTCCGCAGCCGCCGCCGCCGGCCGGCGGCGGCAAGAAGAAGGCCGCGATCGTCATCGGCGCGGTGGCGGTCGTGGCCGCGATAGCGGTGGGTGTGACGCTCCTCCTCGGCAACAGCGGCGGTTCGGACATCGCCGACGACGGCCCGCACAAGCTGACCACTCCGGCGACCGTGCTTGCCGAGTACAAGACGGACTCAAGCAAAGGCGACAGCCTGACCTCAGAGGACGTCAAGGACGCCGAGAAGTGGGGGGTGAAGAACCCGAAGGACGTGAGCGCCTCGTACCTGGCCGGCAACCCGGACAACCCCCTGTCGCAGAAGATGCTCCAGTTCGGCGGTGTCTATGGCGAGATCGCCGACCCCGAGAAGGTCGTCGACGCCTTCCTGGCGCACATGAAGTCCGAGTCCGGTAAGGAGGAGGACGGCATGAAGGTCACCATGACCGGTGAGCCGAAGTCCTACGACTCCGCCGACGGGGCGGTCCTCAAGTGCCAGGACGCCACGATGGAGTCCAAGGAGAGCACCAGCGAGGGGCCGAGCACTATGAAAGTCTCGTACTGCGCGTGGGGCGACTACAGCACGCTGGGCTTCGTGATGCCCATGGACCTCGCCAACATCGCCGCCGAGAAGGCCACGGACCAGGCGGCCGCCGCCGACCTCACCGGCAGGTTCCGCGAGGAGGTCCGGGTCAAGGCCTGATGCGGTTGCAAGGGGCCGGTCTCGCTGACCGGCCTCCCGCCACCACGTCAGGCGAGTTCGCAGGCCTGGGTCGCATCCGTTGGGCGGACACCGGCGTTGACGAGCGCCCGATAGCACGTAGGGTGCGGGAACTTGCCGGAGCCGATGGGCAGCGGGAGCGCCGGATGACTGCATGCCCCCTTCACCATGACGCCCACGGCGTACCCTGCGTCGCCGATGTAGTTCACACAGGTGCTCTTGTTGGCACTCGCCGGCGAGGCCGCCAGGATCGGCAGCGCTCCTGCTGCCACCACCACACCGGCCATAGCAACCATGCGCTTCGCTCGCTGAAAAGTCATCGGATCCCTCCCGTTTCACACAGCTGAACATTCGAACACATGTCCAACCTGGTCAGGTGGATTCGATCATGAATGCAGTCTCGGATCCAGCGCCCCCAGAACAGTGACCCGATCCAATCGGTCCTTGGCCGAGACGTCGACGGGGTCGGCATTGGAATCGGCAGCCTGCCCGCCGGCGCTGGAACGCTCAGGCGGTGTTGGCCTCGCCCGAACGAGGGCGCTCCCACCGCAACACGCGGTCGGAGCGCCCTCGTTCTGGTGTGGGGCGGCGGTGCTACGCCGTCTTCTGCTCCCCCGGGCCCCGGCCGCGGGCGTCGCGCGGGATCAGGGTGGGGTTGACGTTGGAGTGGACGACGTCGGCGGTGATGACGACGCGGGCCACGTCCTTGCGGGAGGGCACCTCGTACATCACCGACATCAGGACCTCCTCCATGATGGCGCGCAGGCCGCGCGCGCCGGTCTGGCGGAGGATCGCCTGGTCGGCGATGGCCTCGAGAGCCTCGCGCTCGAAGTCCAGCTCCACGCCGTCGAGTTCGAAGAGGCGCTGGTACTGCTTGACCAGCGCGTTGCGCGGCTCGATGAGGATCTGGAGCAGGGCCTCGCGGTCCAGGTTGTGCACCGAGGTGATGACGGGAAGGCGGCCGATGAACTCGGGGATCATGCCGAACTTGACCAGGTCCTCGGGCATGACGTCCTCGAACTGGTCCTTGGCCTCCAGCTCCCGCTTGGAGCGGATCGTCGCGCCGAAGCCGATGCCCTTGGCGCCGGCCCGGGTCTCGATGATCTTCTCCAGGCCCGCGAAGGCGCCGCCCACGATGAACAGGACGTTCGTCGTGTCGATCTGGATGAACTCCTGGTGCGGGTGCTTGCGGCCGCCCTGCGGCGGCACCGAGGCCGTGGTGCCCTCGAGGATCTTCAGCAGGGCCTGCTGGACGCCCTCGCCGGACACGTCACGCGTGATGGAGGGGTTCTCGCTCTTGCGCGCGACCTTGTCGATCTCGTCGATGTAGATGATCCCGGTCTCGGCCTTCTTGACGTCGTAGTCGGCCGCCTGGATCAGCTTCAGCAGGATGTTCTCGACGTCCTCGCCGACGTATCCCGCCTCGGTGAGCGCGGTGGCGTCGGCGATCGCGAACGGGACGTTCAGCATGCGCGCGAGGGTCTGCGCGAGGAGGGTCTTGCCGGAGCCCGTGGGGCCCAGCAGGAGGATGTTGGACTTCGCCAACTCGATGGCGTCGTCACGGCCTTGGGCGCCGCCGTTCTCGCCGGCCTGGACCCGCTTGTAGTGGTTGTACACCGCGACGGAAAGGGCCTTCTTCGCGGGCTCCTGGCCGACGACGTACCCCTCCAGGAACTCGTAGATCTCGCGGGGCTTGGGGAGTTCCTCCCAGCGCACCTCGCTCGTCTCGGCGAGTTCCTCCTCGATGATCTCGTTGCAGAGATCGATGCACTCGTCGCAGATGTACACACCGGGCCCTGCGATGAGCTTCTTGACCTGCTTCTGGCTCTTGCCGCAGAACGAGCACTTGAGCAGATCGCCGCCGTCACCGATGCGTGCCACGGTGTGCTTCCCCTTCGCCTGGGAGACGACTGGACGCTAAGAGTCCAGCGGCTCCTGGTGCTGCCTTATGTCCGACGGTACCTTGCCGGGCCCCCCGTTCGGGCCCCCCTTGGCACGGTTCACTGCGACCCACCGCACGTGGACCGTGTCACACACCGCGCCAAGGGGCGGCGGACGTTACCACGCCCGCGTCAGCGTACTTCGCTGTTGTTCATCTTCCGGGTGGAGATGATCTGGTCGACCAGGCCGTACTCCAGCGCCTCCTCGGCCGTGAGGATCTTGTCGCGCTCGATGTCCTCGCGGATCTTCTCGATCGGCTGGTTGGAGTGCTTGGCCAGCATGTTCTCCAGCTGGTCGCGCATCCGGGTGAACTCCTTGGCGATGATCTCCAGGTCGGAGAGCTGCCCGCGGCCGGTGGAGCCGGCCGGCTGGTGGATCAGCACGCGGGAGTTCGGCAGGGCCATGCGCTTGCCGGGCGTACCGGCGGCGAGCAGGATCGCCGCGGCGGAGGCAGCCTGGCCCATGCAGACGGTCTGGATGTCCGGCTTCACGAACTGCATCGTGTCGTAGATGGCCGTGAGGGCGGTCATGTCGCCGCCGGGGCTGTTGATGTAGACCGAGATGTCCCGGTCGGGGTCCATCGACTCCAGGCACAGCAGCTGCGCCATGACGTCGTTGGCGGAGGCGTCGTCGATCTGGACGCCGAGGAAGATCACGCGCTCCTCGAAGAGCTTCGCGTACGGGTCGTACTCGCGGATGCCCTGGGAGGTGCGCTCGACGAAGCGCGGGACCACGTAGCGGCTGTCGGGCCGGGGCCCTTCGTACTGGCCGCTGGCGGCGCCGGGGAAGTTGCTCATGTGCGTGTTCACCATCCTGGTGCGTTACGGGCTGAAGTCTCGGCGGTGCGGGGCGAGGCCGGAGCGGTCAGGCTCCGGTGCCGCCGCCTCCCGGAACACCGGAGGCATGCGTGATGATCTCGTCGATGAGGCCGTAGTCCTTGGCCTCCTGCGGGGTGAACCAGCGGTCGCGGTCGCCGTCGCGGATGATCGCCTCGACCGTCTGGCCCGAGTGCTGGGCGGTCAGCTCCGACATGCGCTTCTTGGTCCGCAGCAGGTACTCGGCCTGGATCTTGATGTCCGAGACGGTACCGCCGAGGCCGGCGGAGCCCTGGTGCATCATGATGTCGGCGTGGGGCAGCGCGAAGCGCTTGCCGGCCGCGCCGCCGGTCAGCAGGAACTGGCCCATGGACGCGGCCATGCCCATGGCGATGGTGACCACGTCGTTCGGGATGTACTGCATCGTGTCGTAGATCGCCATGCCTGCCGTCACCGAGCCGCCGGGGCTGTTGATGTACAGGTAGACGTCCTTGGTCGGGTCCGCGGCCAGGAGCAGCAGCTGTGCGGTGATCTTGTTGGCGATGTCGTCGTCGACCTGCTGTCCGAGGAAGATGATTCGCTCGTTGAGCAGCCGGTTGTAGACCTGGTCACCGAGGCCGCCACCGATGGAAGGCTCGCCGGCGGCGGAGGGCATCAGATTCGTCACGTATCCACCTGCTCGTCTTACGACGGCGCCGGGCCGTCTCACGTGTTCTGCCGGGGCGTGGGGCCGTCCGGCGGTTCGGCGACTCCCCTGCCCTCGTATTCATGGACCCTAACGCGCGGGTCCCTTCGGGGAATCCCGGAGAGGTGAGTGTTCGCCGGGGGCGTAGAGCTCCGCCGGGGCGCTCCGCCGGGGGTGGGGGCGGATCGTCGCGGGGTGCTTGCGGCGGTCATCGGGCTGCGGGGCGGTCGGTGGTTGATCGCGCCCGCGCGGCGGAGCCGCATTTCGGCACAGCCCCGCGCCCCTGGGTGGTCTGCCCCGGCGTACGCCGAAGGGGCCCCGGAGCTTGATCGCCCCAGGGCCCCTTCTGACTGCTTCAGCGGTGACGCTCGGCTGCTCAGGCCTCGTTCTTGTCCTCGGAGGTCTCCGCCTCGGCGGAGGCGGTCTCCTCGGTCTCCTCGTCCTCGTCGTCGAGGTCGATGACCTCGCCGTTGGTGTCCTTCACCGTGGCGGACTCGACGACCAGGGCCAGGGCCTTGCCGCGGGCGACCTCGCCGACCAGGAGCGGAACCTGGCCGCCCTCGACGACCGCCTGGGCGAACTGGTCGGGGGACATGCCGGAGGAGGCGGCACGGCGCATGAGGTGCTCGGTGAGCTCCTCCTGGTTGACGTTGAGCTTCTCGCGCTTGACGAGCTCGTCCAGGACGAACTGGGTCTTGATGCCCTTGACCGCGGCCTCGCGGGTCTCGGTCTCGAACTCCTCGGCGGTCTTGCCCTGGATCTCCAGGTACTTGTCGAGGGTCAGGCCCATCTGACCGAGCTGGTGGTGCTCGAGGTTGTGCTTGCGGGTGTTGACCTCGTCCTCGAGCAGCTTCTCGGGGACGGGCACCTCGACGAGCTCCAGGAGCTTCTCCAGGACGCGCTCCTGGGCCTGGGTGGCCTGGTCGAACTGCTTCATGTCGGCGAGACGCTTGCGGCTGTCGGCCTTCATCTCGTCGAGCGTGTCGAACTCGGAGGCGAGCTGCGCGAAGTCGTCGTCCAGCTCGGGGAGTTCACGCGCGGCGACCTGGGTGACCTTGACGGTGACCTCGGCCTCCTTGCCGGCCGCGGAACCGCCCTTGAGCTCGGAGGTGAAGGTGGTCTCGCCACCGGCCTCCAGGCCCTTGACGGCCTCGTCGATGCCGTCGAGGAGCTCGCCGGAGCCGATGGTGTAGGAGACGCCGCTCGCGACGCCGTCCTCCAGCACCTCGCCGTCGACCTTGGCCTCGAGGTCGACGGTGACGACGTCGCCGTCCTCGGCGGCGCGCTCCACCGGGGAGGTGGAGGCGAAGCGCTCACGGAGCTGCTCGACGGACTTCTCGACGTCCTCGTCGGTCACCTCGACGGCGTCGACCTCGACCTCGATGGAGGAGAAGTCCTCCGGGAGGTCCAGGGAGGGGCGGATGTCGACCTCGGCGGTGAAGTTCAGCGTCTCGCCGTCCTTCAGCTCGGTGATGTCGACCTCCGGCTGGCCGAGGACGTCGATCTCGGCCTCGTTGACCGCCTCGGTGTAGAACTTCGGAAGCGCGTCGTTGACGGCCTCCTCCAGGACCGCACCGCGGCCGAACCGCTGGTCGATGACGCGGGCAGGGATCTTGCCCTTGCGGAAGCCCTTCACCGTGACCTGCTGGTTGATCTTCTTGTACGCCGCGTCGAGGCTGTCCTTGAGCTCCTCGAAGGGCACCTCGACAGTGAGCCGAACCCGGGTCGGGTTCAGGGTCTCCACGGCGCTCTTCACGGTTCGGTCTCCTTGTGGCTGACTTCTTGGGTTTCGCCGGAGCCAGACAGGTCCGGCGATTCGCCGCCCGGGATTCTCAGGCCGAGTGGGCTCGGGACACACGGGCGCGCAGTTTGCATAGTAGCCGCAGCCGGGGGACCGCCCAAAAGACGATCGACGGCCAGGCGTACGGCGGGATCGCGCAGGCGGTTCGCGCAGGTGGTCGGGGTGGCGGGATTTGAACCCACGGCCTTCCGCTCCCAAAGCGGACGCGCTACCAAGCTGCGCCACACCCCGTCTGGTGCGACACGTAGGGTACATGCCCGCGGCCCGCCCGACCGCCGCATTTACCGAGCGTCGACGCGACCGGAGGACCACAGTGTGCGACGGGGCGACCGGACCCGCTACGATGCCTGCAGTGCCGCGGCCACACCGTGGCGCGTCCTGTGCGGGCGTAGCTCAATGGTAGAGCCCTAGTCTTCCAAACTAGCTACGCGGGTTCGATTCCCGTCGCCCGCTCTGCACGACTCAGGGCCAGGCCGGAGGATCACTCCTCCACCTGGCCCTGATCGCTTTCGGGGGTCCCGATCAGTCCGTCGCGCCCCCCGCGTGCCCCTTGGGCTCAGCCGGTCACGCTGGAAAGAAGGGGCGAGTCGGCGCGGATGATCCAGGTTGCGCCGGATGCAGCCCGGCGATCTGGCTCAGGGACTTACGTTCGGAGGCCGGCTGGTGCTGGCTGCCGCCGTCACGATGCTCGGCATCGGCGTCGGCGCCGCCATCTCCCTCGTCACCGCTTTGCGCCGCAGGGGCCATCGCAAGCGGCTGCTCGCCGAACGCCGCGGTCCCGGTGGCAGCCACCCCGCACAGCCGCTGTGAGCCCCGGCGCCGGTCCCGACCGGCAGTGCAGCGCCGCCGGGCTCGGGCCGCGCGCCAGGTGAAGAGAACCCGGCGTGATCGGGAAGGGCTCCGACGCCCCGTTCAGAAGCTGATCTGGTTGATCGTCTCCGCCAGGGAGTTGAGGAAGCGGTTGATCGAGGGGGCCATGCCGGTCGAGGCGAGGAAGAAGCCGAAGAGGATCGCGACGATGGCGGGGCCCGCCTTGATGGAGCCGCCCCGGATCAGGACGACCAGGACGATCGCCAACAGCAGCACCACTGACAGTGAGATGGCCACAACTGATCACACACCCTCGGTCGGTTCCGCACTGCCGGCCCGGGGTCGCGACCCCGCGTACCCCGCAGAGACCATCGTGCCACCAACAGGCCCCTTATATGCGGCCCGTGACGCATCCTCGACGCCGACCGTCCCTCACGTATCGCGCGCGGGGCATGGGAAAAGGGCCTCGCACCGTAATTCGAGGGCCTGTTCCCGCAGTTCGTTCACAACTGCTGCGTAAAGGATTCGAATTGTGGCGGGAGGCGGGTGACTACGGGCCCACAACCGGCGGTATGTACTTTTTAGTCTGGATGATTCACGACATTCGGGGCGCTCTGTGACCCACAAGACAGCAATGCGAGCGCCGAGTTCGGCTAATTCGCGGGCAGCCGGGCTCGGATAATGAGAAACACACTCACGCGTTTCACGGATCGCCGCGGACAACGCTAGGGTGCCTCAGATGTTCCACGCCGCTTCGTCTCTCGTGCCGAGCCCGCGCTCTTCCCCGAGCGAGAAAGATCAGCGCCGGGAGTCCCCGGACAGACGGCCCGAACAGCGCGACGCGTTCTTCGACAACGCCAAGTACCTGGCGATCGTGCTGGTCGCGGTGGCTCATTCCTGGGAGCCCCTCAAGGGCGGCGACCGGCCGCTCCAGGCGGCGTATCTCGTGGTGTACGCGTTCCACATGCCGGCCTTCATCGTCATCTCCGGCTACTTCTCCCGCCGTTTCGACGCGAGCCAGAACCGGCTGAAGCGGCTGGTCACCGGCGTCGCCGTGCCGTACGTCGTGTTCCAGGCCGGCTACACCCTCTTCGCGCGCTACGCCGGCGGCAACGCCGACCAGGAGCTCAATCTCCTCGACCCGTACTACCTGACGTGGTTCCTGTGCGCGCTGTTCGTCTGGCGGCTGACCACCCCCGTGTGGAACCTGCTCCGCCGTCCGCTGCCGGTCGCGCTCGCCGTCGCCATGCTGGCGTCGCTCTCCCCCGCCATCGGCGACGACCTCGACCTCCAGCGTCTGCTGCAGTTCCTGCCGTTCTTCGTGCTGGGGCTGTGCCTGAGGCCCGAGCACTTCCAGCTGGTGCGCCGCCGTACGGCGCGGATCGCCGCCGTGCCGCTGTTCGCCCTCTCGCTGGCCTTCGCCTACTGGGCGGTGCCTCGGATGGACCACGCCTGGTTCTACCACCGTGACTCCGCGCAGGAGATGGGCGCGCCCTGGTGGGTCGGCCCGCTCATGCAACTCGCCATGTTCGGCTGTTCGTTGCTGCTGACCGCCTGCTTCCTCGCGCTGGTTCCGGGTCGCACGACCTGGTTCACCTCGCTCGGCGCGGGCACCCTGTACGGCTATCTGCTGCACGGCTTCCTGCTCAAGAGCGCCATCTACGCCGGGCTGTTCGAGCCGGCCTGGCTGCACGGCCCGCTCGGCGTGATCGCCGTCAGCCTGACCGTGGGCGCCGCCGTCACCCTGCTGTGCACCGAGCCCGTCCGGCGGGTGTTCCGGTGCGTGGTGGAGCCGGGGATGGAGTGGGCGTTCCGCCGGGACGCCGCCCGTGAGGCGCGGGAACGCGAGCAGGAGCGGGAGCGTCTGCGTGCGAGGGAGCAGCGGCGCGAGAGCGTCTCGGCCTAGCCGGCCGTCCCGGTGCCGTCGGTGAGGCCGAGCAGCGCGCGCATGTGCGCGTACTTCCCGGTCAGCCGGGACCTGGTCGGGGCGTCCAGAACGGCCAGCCGGGCCGGGTCCGCGTTGTGCGCCAGGTCGGCCTCCTTCACCAGCAGCGCGCCCGGGGTGGCGAGGACGCGCCCCGCGTATGCCTCGGGTGTCTCCCCGGCCCGCTTGGTGACGGCCAGCACGACCGCTTTCGTACGGTCGCTCAGCGCGGCCTCGCGCAGCCAGGTCTCCGAGAGGGCGTCGTCCTCGACGGCGTCGTGCAGCCAGGCGGCGGCGATCTGGTCGGCGTCGCCGCCCCGGTCCCGTACGCCCTCGGCGACCGCCTGGAGGTGTTCGGCGTAGGGGCGACCCGCCTTGTCGGTCTGGCCCTCGTGCGCGGCGCGGGCGAGCGCCTCGACCTCGGTCAGCGTGAGCATGCGGGACCTCTCCCTCGTGTCGGCTGCCGGCCCTGGTGGCACTAGAGAAGCGGTGGCGTCTGGGCCGTGGGGCCCTCGCGGCAGATCAGGAGCAGGGCGCGGTCGTCGTTGACGTCTTTGGCGACGGCCTCGATCAGATGCCAGGCGGCGCCCTGGAAGCCGCCGGCGACATAGCGGTCGGCCTCGCCGGTGAGGCGGTCGATGCCCTCGACGATGTCCCGGTCGGAGGTCTCCACCAGGCCGTCCGTGAACAGCATCAGCACGTCGCCGGGGCGCAGTATCCCCTTCACCGGGTCGAACTGGGCGCCCTCGTAGACACCGAGCAGCGGGCCCTCGGCCGCCTTCTCCTCCCAGCGGCCGCTGCCCGCGCTGAGCTGGAGGCCCGGCGGATGCCCGGCCGAGTACAGCTCGTAGTCGCCGGAGTCGAGGTCCAGGACGAGGTGGATGGAGGTGGCGAAGCCCTCGTCCCAGTCCTGGCGCAGGAGATAGCCGTTGGCGGCGGGCAGGAAGGCGTGCGGGGGCAGCGAGCCGAGCAGGCCGCCGAAGGCGCCGGACAGCAGCAGGGCGCGCGAGCCGGCGTCCATGCCCTTGCCGGAGACGTCGGTGAGGACGACCTCCATGGTGCGGCCGCCGTTGGTGCGGGCGGCGACGACGAAGTCGCCGGAGAACGACTGGCCGCCGGCGGGCCGCAGCGCCATCTCGCGGTGCCAGCCCTTCGGCAGCGTCGGCAACTTGCTCTGCACACGGATGCGTTCACGCAGGTCGAACAGCATCGTGCCGCCGCGCCGCCACGGCACGCCGACCCGGCTGCGGAACTGGGCGATGAGCAGCCCGAAGAGGCCGCAGGCCGCGACGACGAGCACGACGCCCGGGGTGACCCGGGAGGGGCCCTCGGTGTACGGGCCGAGTTGCACCGACTCCACGATGAGGGCCGTGGCCGCCGCCGCGTACAGGCCCAACAGGCTCGCGGGGCGCAGCAGGAGACCGCCCGCAACGATCGGCAGCACGAGCGCGGCCGGCGAGCACCAGACGGAGTTGGCGAGGGTGGTGGCGGCGATCAGCGGGACGGTGAGCAGCAGTCCGGCGAGCGCGATCCAGTCCGAGCCGTCGCCGCGGAAGTAGTCGACGGCGCTCCGGCGCACGCCGGTGCGGACCCGGTGCACGAGGTGCTTCAACCGGGCCGTAGACGTCTCGGCTTCCGCTCGCCGCTGTCGTCCTGCCGCCATTAATTCGGGACCCTATCCATCCGACCCGCCGCTTGGCACGGGAGGTCCCACTTGTCCCCCGTCCGAGCTTCGAACTTCACAGTGAACGGCACGGAAAGCGATTCCGCCGCGAGGAGGGAGAAATTCCCTGGCTCGTCCCGCATTGCGCTGGTAGGCATGATTCATGACGACTGAGGCGACGGGGCGCGCGCCCCTTCCGGCCGCGGCTCTCACGGTGCTGCGGCAGGACGGTTGGGACGAATGGTACGACAATCTGGTGCGCGCCTTCGGTGGCGTCGACGATGCCGGTGAGGAGCGTGAGTTGTGGAGAGCGCTCACTCCGTACGAGCGTTCCCTGGCCGCCTGGGACGGCGACCTGTTGGTGGGGACCGCGGGGGCGTTCGACTTCCGGTTGACGGTGCCCGGCGGGGCCTCGGTGCCGGCCGCGGGCGTGACGATGGTCTCCGTGGCGGCCACGCACCGGCGGCGCGGCGTCCTGACCTCGATGATGCGGCGCCAGCTCGACGACATACGCGCGTGGGGCGAGCCGTTGGCCGTCCTCACCGCCTCCGAGCCCGCGATCTACGGCCGGTTCGGGTACGGCGCGGCGACCTCCTCCCTCCACGCCGAGATCGACACCAGCCGGGTGCGGCTGTCCGTCCCGTCCGGCACCGATGACGTACGCCTGCGCTACGCCGATCCCCTGGGCAGCCTGGACGCGTGCGAGGCGCTGTACGCGCGCACGGTGCCGCTGCGGCCGGGGATGCTGGCGCGGCGGCCCGGGTGGGAGCGGCTGGGGGTGCTCGACCCGGAGAGCGCGCGGGGCGGCGCGTCGCCGCTGCAGTGCGTGCTCGCCGAGCGGGACGGCGAGGTCAGCGGGTACGCCCGGTTCCGGGTCGGTCCGCGGTGGACGGACTCCGGGCACAACGGGCAGGTGGTGCTGCAGGATCTGGTCGCGGTCGACCCTTGTTCGGGCGCGGCGCTGTGGCGGTTCCTCTTCGGGATCGACCTGACCACCTCGCTGAAGGTGCGCGGCCGGCCCGTGGACGAGAGCTGGCAGCACCTCGTCTCGGACGTGCGCCGGTGTGACCTGCGGGTGCGGGACTCGCTGTACGTGCGGCTGGTCGACGTCGGGGCCGCGCTCGAGGCGCGGACGTATCCGGCCCCGGTGGACGTGGTGTTGGAGGTCGAGGACGCCTTCTGCCCGTGGAACACGGGGCGTTGGCGGCTGACCGGCGACGCGAAGGGGGCGAGCTGTGCGCGGACGACGGACGCGGCGGATCTCGCGCTGTCGGTACGGGAGTTGGGGGCGGTGTATCTCGGGGGCGTGAGCCTGGGGTCGCTCGCCGCAGCCGGCCGGGTGCGGGAGCTGCGCCCGGGGGCGCTGGAGGAGGCGTCGGTGGCGTTCGGCGGCTGGGCGGCGCCCTGGCTGCCGCACGGCTTCTAGGGCGGGTTCAGTCCTTCTGGCAGGTCGGGCACCAGAAGAGGTTGCGGGCGGCGAGGTCGGCGGTGCGGACGGTCTCGCCGCAGAGGTGGCAGGGCTGGTGGGTGCGGCGGTAGACGTAGACCTCGCCGCCGTGGTCGTCGACGCGGGGCGGGCGGCCCATCGCCTCGGGGGTGTGCTCCGGGCGGACCGTGTCGATGCGGTTGTCGCGGACGCCGTCGCGCATGAGGGCGACGAGGTCGGCCCAGATCGCGTCCCATTCGGCGGGAGTGACGTCCCGGCCCGCGCGGTACGGATCGACGCCGTGCCGGAAGAGGACCTCGGCGCGGTAGACGTTGCCGACGCCGGCGATGACCTTCTGGTCCAGCAGGAGGGCGGCGATCGCGGTCCGGCTGCGGGAGATCCGCCGGTAGGCGATGCCGGGGTCGGCGTCCTCGCGGAGCGGGTCGGGGCCGAGCCGGGCGTGGACCGCCTGCTTCTCGGCCTCGGTGATCAGGGCGCAGGTGGTCGGGCCGCGCAGATCGGCGTACGACGTCCCGGTCGCGAGGCGGAGGCGGACGGTGTCCGTGGGCGGGGGCGCGGGGGCCTCGCCGAGGGTGACCTTGCCGAAGAGGCCCAGGTGGATGTGGATCCAGGAGGGCGCGGCGCCGAAGCCGAGGAACAGGTGCTTGCCGTGGGCCTCGGTACGGGTGAGCGGGGTGCCGGTGAGGAGGTCGGAGGCGTCGCTGAACTTGCCCTGGGGGCTGGTGAGGCGGGGGGCCGTGCCGGTGAAGCGGGCGGCGTAGTCCTGTGCCAGCCGGTGAATCGTGTGCCCTTCCGGCACTGCGCGCCGTCCTTCCGCTGCCGTCGTCTCCCCCGGTCCCCGCCCGGCCCGGCGGGTCGGGCGGGGTGGGGTGGGTTACTGCTGGGGGTGGTGGGGCGGGATCGCGGGCAGGTCGCCCGTCGTCTCGTAGTCCGACAGCATGTCGATGCGGCGGATGTGGCGTTCGTCACCCGAGAACGGGGTGGCGAGGAAGGTCTCGACGAACTTCGTCGCCTCGTCCTGGGTGTGCATCCGGCCGCCGATGGCGACGACGTTGGCGTTGTTGTGCTGGCGGCCGAGAGCAGCCGTCTCCTCGCTCCAGGCGAGGGCCGCGCGCACGCCCTTCACCTTGTTCGCCGCGATCTGCTCGCCGTTGCCGGAGCCGCCGATGACGATGCCGAGGGAGTCGGCGTCGGCGGCCGTCCGCTCGGCCGCGCGGAGGCAGAAGGGCGGGTAGTCGTCCTGGGCGTCGTAGATGTGCGGGCCGCAGTCGACCGGGTCGTGGCCCGCCTCCTTCAGCCATTCGACGAGATGGTTCTTGAGTTCGAAGCCGGCATGGTCCGAGCCGAGATACACGCGCATGGGATGAGTGTGACACGCGTGTTGCGGGGTAGCAGCGCGGGGTGTCGGGCCCGAAAAACCTACGTGCCCCATTGGAACCTCAGGAAAACCTCAAGTAACGATCCGGAATCAAAGGTTCCCGAATTCCAATGCCTCGGATTCACTGGACCGGCTCGTACACCCCTTCGTACGGCCCGTACATCCGCTCGTACGGGAGAGACACCCCGCGGCGCAAAGGAAACCCCGTTCCATGACTTCGCAGCCGACTCTGAAGAAGGCCGAAAACGGCCCCGGAGGCCCCGAAGAACCCGGTCCCGGTCTGCAGGCGGGCCTCAAGAACCGCCATCTTTCGATGATCGCCATCGGTGGCGTCATCGGTGCCGGACTGTTCGTAGGATCCAGCTCGGGCATCGCCACCGCCGGACCCGGCATCCTCCTGTCGTACGCCCTCGTCGGCACGCTCGTGGTGCTGGTGATGCGGATGCTCGGGGAGATGTCCGCGGCCAACCCGACCTCCGGCTCCTTCTCCGCGCACGCCGACCGTGCGCTCGGCCCCTGGGCCGGCTTCTCCATCGGCTGGCTGTACTGGTTCTTCTGGGTCGTCGTCCTCGCCGTGGAGGCGACCGCCGGCGCCGCGATCCTCGAGTCGTGGATACCGGCGGTGCCGCAGTGGGGGTGGGCGCTGATCGTGATGGTGGTCCTGACCGCCACCAACCTGGTCTCCGTGGGCTCCTACGGTGAGTTCGAGTTCTGGTTCGCCGGCATCAAGGTCGTCGCCATCGGCGCCTTCATCGTCGTCGGCGGACTCGCCGTCTTCGGCGTGCTGCCCGGCGTCGACAGCGACAAGGCGGGCCTCGGCAACCTCACCGAGCACGGCGGCTTCCTGCCCAACGGACCGGGCGCCATCCTCACCGGTGTGCTGCTCGTCGTCTTCTCCTTCATGGGCAGTGAGATCGCGACCCTGGCCGCCGGCGAGTCCGAGGACCCGCAGCGCGCGGTGACGAAGTCCACCAACAGCATCATCTGGCGTATCGGCGTCTTCTACCTGGGTTCCATCTTCGTCGTCGTCGCGCTGCTGCCGTGGAACGACCCCTCCATCAAGGAGAAGGGCTCCTACGTCGCCGCCCTGGACTCCCTGGGCATCGCGCACGCCGGGCAGATCATGAACTTCATCGTGCTGACCTCGGTGCTGTCCTGCCTGAACTCCGGTCTCTACACCGCGTCCCGGATGGCGTTCTCGCTGGGCCAGCGCGGCGACGCGCCCAAGGCGTTCGCGCGGACGAACAGCCGCGGCGTGCCGATGGCCGCGATCATCGCCTCCGTGGTGTTCGGGTTCGTCGCGGTCTTCTTCAACTACAAGTTCCCGGACTCCGTGTTCCTCTTCCTGGTCAACTCCAGCGGCGCGGTCGCGCTGTTCGTGTGGCTGGTGATCTGCTTCTCGCAGCTGCGCATGCGGAAGATCATCCAGGCGGAGGCCCCGGAGAAGCTGGTCGTGCGGATGTGGCTGTACCCGTACCTGACCTGGGCGACGGCCGCGCTGATCGTGTTCGTGCTCGGCTACATGCTCACCGACACCGAGCACGACGGCCGGGAGACCGTGCTGCTGTCGCTGCTCGTCGCGGCGGTCGTGATCGCCATCGCCTTCGTGAAGGAGAAGGTGAAGGGCAAGACCGCCGCCGCCGAGGTTCCGGCCGTGGCGGAGGACGCCGTCCCGGTCGAGAAGTAGCCGTACGTCCGTTCCACCGGACCGTCGAAGGGGCCCGCCCGTGCGGGCCCCTTCGCGCGTTCAGAGCACGGTGAAGCTGTCCTTGGCCCTCTCGTAGATCCGCAGCGCGCTCGTCTCCACGGCCGGCTGGTACCAGGTGTTGACCTGGTACGTCGTCCCGTCCTGGGTGAAGCCCAGCAGGACGGCGTGCCAGGGGACGCCCCCGAGGGTGAAGGCGTACTCCCACACGACCGCCGGCCGGCCGCGGAACCTCGTCTCCCCCAGGCGGATCTTGCGGTAGCCCCGGCCCTGGCGGGCGTTGTGCTCGGAGGTCCGCCAGGTCTCCATCAGATCGCCCCGGGCCAGGGAGGACTTGGCGACGAGCTCCTGCGTGCCGTCCGGGGAGGTGTAGTGCACCTCCGCTCCCGTCTTCAGGTCCCGCCGCCATCCCCGGGGCGTCGCCCATGCGTACCCGCCGGCCTCCTGGTGCGCGCCCGGCGGCAGACTCGGCGGCCGGTACGTCCCCGCCACGGTGGGCGAGGAACCGCCGGGGACAGCAGTGGCGGTGGGGCCGTTCGCCGTGGCGGAGGCCGTGACCGCGGGGCTCGGCCGCGGCGAGGCGCCGGGCCCGTCGGCTCCGGCCCCGCCCGCGGACATCGCGGCCCACACCAGCGCGCCGGCCACGCTCACGGCCACGGCGCCCGCCGCGGCCGACCGCACCGTGCGGCGGTGCCGGGCGGGGCCGGTTGACCCGCCCGGCGCCGGCGGATCCGCGCGGGTGACCGTGGGCGGGGCCGGCCCGCGTTCCGTCGCTGCACGTGACCGGTCCGCCCCGTCCGCCCCCGCGGTGGGCGTCCCGGCCGGGTGCACGGGCAGGGTCGGGGTCGGAGCGGGGAAGGCCACCGGGCGCAGGGCGCTCTCCAGGGCGTCCAGGTCGGCGCGCAGCGACGGCTCCTTGCGCAGCGCCCCAGTGAGGATCTCGCGCAACGGGCCCGCACCGGAGGGGAGTTCGGGTTCCTCGTAGAGCACGGCGTGGAGGGTCGCGAGGGTGGTGCCGCGGGAGAAGGGGGAGTGCCCGGCCAGGGCGGCGCAGAGGGTGGCGCCCAGCGACCAGACGTCCGAGGCCGCGCCCTGGGGCCTGCCCGAGACCCGCTCGGGAGCCATGTAGTCGGGGGAGCCGACCAGCATGCCGACCATGGTGAGCGCCTTGGCGTCCTGGATCGCGGCGATGCCGAAGTCGGTGAGGACCACGCGCCACCCGCCGTCGTCCATGAGGACGTTGCCCGGCTTGATGTCACGGTGCAGGACGCCCCGCGCGTGCACCTGGCGCAGCGCCGCGATCAGGCCGAGGCCGATCCGGGCCGTCTCCCGGGGGCCGAGCGGGCCCTCCTCGGCGGTGAGGCGCTCCAGGGAGCGTCCGGCGACCAACTCCATGACGATCCACAGGCGTTCGCCCTCGTCGACGACGTCGTAGATCCGTACGACGCCGGGGTGGTCGATGCGTGCGGTGGCGCGGGCCTCACGCAGGGCGCGTTCACGGCGGGTGCGGCCGTCCTCGGCGTCGAGGCCGTCGATGCGCATCTCCTTCACCGCGACCACCCGGTCGAGCATCTCGTCGGCGGCGCGCCACACCCGCCCCATTCCCCCCTGCCCGATCACCTCGGCCAACCGGTACCGGCCCGCCACGACAAAACCCGGGACACCGCCTTTCCCGGTGTTCCCAGAGTTTTCCGTAATTCCTGGATTCCCCGCGCTCCCCGGCAATTCGCTGCACCCCCTCCATTGCCCGACCCCTGGAACACAATGGTCACACTCGGTGGCATATCAGCATAGTGCGGAGAAATCTTGTGGTACCTCTTTTGGTACTGCGAATTCAGGCGCAGGCAAGGGGGACGAACATGAGTTCTCGTCGTACGACGACCATCGCCGGATCGCTGATCGCGGCGTCTTTCTCGGCGGTGATGGTTTTGGCCCTGCCCGCCGCCGCGGGCGACCCGGGGCCCGGGAGCAGCGAAGGGGGGAAGGCCGTCGACGCGGCGCCCGCGGGCGTCAAGCTGAGCACGCTGCTGCCGGAGCGGATCTCGGTCGACAACGCCTCGCACGAAACGGCGATCACCGCCACGGTGCACAACGAGGGGACCAAGGGGAGCGGTGACGTCAGGCTGCTGGTCGTCGGGTTCGACGGGCTGACGGTGAAGAAGGTGGCGGGGTGCTCCGCGATCGCGCGGAAGGATCTCCCCGAGGGCGCGAACAGCGGTTTCGCCTGCCCGGTCGGTGAACTCGCGGCCGGCGCGTCGAAGTCGTACGCGGTCGGCGCGACCTTCGACACGGGCCGGAAGGGGAGGATCTGCCTGCCCGTCCAGAGCGCCGACGGGGCGAAGACGTTCTGGCAGCAGGGCCCGGTGCCGTTCGGTACGACGAACCCGTCGCCGAACGCGCCCGCGACGCCGCTGCTGCTCGGCACGGACAACACGCCGGCGGCGCCGGGCGGCGACGAACTGCCCCGGACCGGGCCGGCCGTCCTGCCGTGGGGCGCGGCCGGGGCGGCGCTGATCGTGGTCGGCGCGGCCGGACTGCGATGGTCACGGCGGCGGCCGCCAGGGCGCGAGGCCTGACACGCGTGATCCGCCGTGGCCGTCCCACGGCGCACGGAAGAGGCCCGCTCGGGGCAGGTGGTCTGCCCCGAGCGGGCCTCTTCCGGTGCCGGCGCCGGGCCGGCCGTCGCTCAGCGGTTCGCGAACTTCCAGGCGGTGGGCAGCAGGCCCATCGCCAGCGCAGCCTTGAGGGCGTCGCCGATCAGGAACGGGGTGAGGCCGGCCGCGATCGCGGCGGAGGCGGAGATGTCGGCCGCGTAGGCCAGGTACGGGACGCCGACGGCGTAGATGATCGCCTCGCCGATCAGCATGGCGCCCGCCATGCGCCACACGCCGCGGTCCGCGCCGCGCCGGGCCAGGGCGCCGACGACGGTGGAGGCGAGGAGCATGCCGAGGACGTAGCCGAAGGACACCGCGCCCGCGCCGGAGCCGGCTTCGGCGAACCACGGGACGCCCGCGACGCCGGCCACGGCGTAGAGGGCGAGGGCGAGGAAGCCGCGCCCGGCGCCCAGGGTGGTCCCGACGAGCAGGGCGGCGAAGGTCTGGCCGGTCACCGGCACCGGGGAGCCGGGCACCGGGACGGCGATCTGAGCCGCGAGGCCGGTGAGCGCGGCGCCGCCGAGCACGAGCGCGGCGTCCCGGACACGGGAGGCCGGGAGGAGGTCGGCGAGGACCTGTCCGGGGCGGACGGTGGTGGCGGCGATGCTCATGGGGGCTCCGCGGGACGGGGACGGTTCGGGGACACGGCGACGCTATCCCAGCGGGAGCGGTCCGCTCACCGTCAGTGGTCGACAAACGGATGATCGGCGGCTTGGTGGGCTCCGGACAAAGGATGGGGGTTACACCCGTACGGACGTGACTCCGGTCACTGAGGTGGCGTGGCACGGGCTACGGGGAGCCGGTGACGCACGTCTGTAGGGTTCCACCAATCGTGGCGCGGGCGTGGACCGGACCCGTCTCGCCCGTCGGTCACCGTCTGGGCAGCCGTGGACGGCTTTGCTAGCTTCTGGCGCATGGTCGCCCAGTCCCTCAACTTCTCGTCGCGTCGCCATGTCGACCTGCGACGCGTGGGCACGGCCGCCTGTCGCCGGCAGATGTGAGGCGGGCGGAGCCGATCCGTGGCGCCTCCTTCGCAGCAGGCGCAGTGTCGGACCGGCCCCGAGGAAGTTCTCCATGCCCCGTACCGCTGTTTCTCCCCTGACGACGTCTCCTTCGTTCGCCGGAGCCCCGCCCTCCCCCGTCTCCCGTATCGCGGACAGCGACCGGCGGCGGACCAGCGCCAGTGTGATCCTGCGGTCGGTGCTGGAGCACGGGCCGGTGGCGCGCAGCACCATCGCGCGGGTGACCGGGCTGTCCCCGGCGTCCGTCACCGACCACTGCGCGCGCCTGTCGGAGCTGGGGCTGATCCGGGAGTCGGCCGTGCCACGGCGCAGCAACGGGGTGGGCCGCCCGCACGTCCCCGTGGACCTGGACGACTCGCGGTTCGTGGTGGGCGGGGTGCATGTGGCGGTGCCGTACACGACGGTCGCGCTGCTGGATCTGCGCGGGCGGGTGGTGGCGCAGCGCGAGCTGCGGCACGAGGGGCGCGAGGGCGCCGAGCCCGGCGCGGTGCTGGCGCGGGCCGCCGACGGGCTGGACGCGCTGCTCGGCGCGGCGCCCGGCTGCCGGACGCTCGGGGTGGGCGTGGCCGTGGGCGGCTGGGTCGACCGGGACTCGGGGACCGTGGTCGAGCATCCGCTGCTGGGCTGGCGGGACGTGCCGGTGCGGGAGGCGTTCCGCATGCGTACGGGGCTGCCGGTCCAGGTGGACGGGCACGCGCGGGCGCTGGTGAACGCCGAGCGGTTGTTCGGGCGGGCGGGCGGCGGGCGCAGTGTGCTGCACCTGTTCGCCGGCAACGTCGTCGACGCGGCGTTCGCCACCCATGACGAGGTGCACCACGGACCGCGCTCGCAGGCCGGCGCCATCGCGCATCTGCCGCTGACCGGGGGCGTCGAGCCGTGCGAGTGCGGCCGGGTGGGCTGCCTCCAGGTGGAGCTGAGCGAGCGGACGCTGTGCCGGCGGGCCCGGGCGGCCGGGGTGACCGACGGGGTCAACCCGATGCACGTGGTCGCCGCGGCAGCCGACGGGGACCCGGTGGCCGTGCGGCTGCTGGTGGGGCGGGCACGGCTGGTGGGGCGGGCCGCGGCGCTGCTCATGGACGTGCTCAACCCGGAGAGCGTGGTCGTCACCGAGGTGGGCGCGATACACCGGGAGGACTGCCTGGCCGCGTTGCGGGAGGAGGTCGGACCGGACCGGGCGGCGTCGGTCGCGCCGAGCAGCTTCCCGGACTCGGTGCTCGCGGTGGCGGGCGGCGCGGTGGCTCTCGACGTGCTCTACCGGGATCCGCTGGCGGTCTCCGCCCGGCTGCGGCCGGCCGCCTGAGCCGGGTCGACTTAATTCAGAAACTCCGAATGTTGACAGGGCCGGCGCCCGGACAGGAACATCTTTCCCATGAGCTGTCGCACCCTCTGTTGCTGACGCTTCCGGCGCGCCGGGAGCGCGCCTTCTTCCCGCCTCACGGCGCGGGAATCCACGCCTGATCAACGTTGTGTGAATTCTTTTCCCGGGCTCTTTCGCGCCCGGAATTCCACCTGCGGTGTCCCTGCCTTTCCGCTGCTTTCCCCTGGGGGTCCTCCCATGCCCGTTTCCCGTGCGTCCGGCCTCGACCGGCGTCTCTTCCTCACCTCTCTGCTCGGCGCCACCGCCGCTGCCGCCGGACTGAGCGGATGCGCCGAGAGCAGCGCGGCCGCCGGGTCCGAGGCCGCCTCCACCGCCGCGATCCCGGCCACGGTGCCCGCCGGCACCAGCCTGAGGATCAGCTCCTTCCAGAACGTCCAGCAGCTCCAGTTCAAGCTGGCCAGACTGCCCGAGCTGCCGTTCAAGGTGTCGAGTTGGCTGAACATCGGCGCCGGTCCCGACGTCATCAACGCGTTCCGCTCGAAGTCCCTGGACCTCGCCAACAACGCGGGCATCCCGCCGATCCAGGCGCACTACCAGGGCTTCGACGCGAAGATCGTCGCGATCAACCTCACGCGCAAGCCGAACTACCTCTTCGCCACCAAGCCCGGCAGCGACATCGGGAGCGTCGCGGACTTCAAGGGCCGCAAGCTGGCGTTCTCGCAGGGCCAGGCGCAGGGGGTCGTCCTGCTGCGGGCGCTGAAGAAGGCGGGCCTGAAGTACGACGACGTGGACCTCGTGCCGCTGACCAGCAACCAGTTCCTCACCGCGCTGCAGTCCGGCCAGGTGGACATCGCGCCGCTCGCCAACAGCCAGGCCCCGGCCTACCTGAAGCAGTACGGGGCGAAGGGCGCCCACACCATCGCCACCGACGTCGTCGACCTGCTCAACCTGCTGTGGGCGCCGGTGTCCGTGCTGAACGACCCGGCCAAGGCCGCCGCGATCGCCGCGTACATCCCGCAGTGGGCCAAGGGCCTGGTCTGGCAGTGGGAGAACCCCGACGTCTGGAACGAGGAGTTCTATGTCAAGACGCAGAACCTGAGCCCGGAACAGGCCAAGGGAATCTCCGCACTCGCCAACAAGCCTCTGTTCTCGCCCAGTTGGAGTGAGGCGATCAAGTGGGAGCAGGAGACCGCGGATCTGCTCGCCGAGGGCGGGTTCGTGAAGAAGTTCGACGTCGCCGAGCTCTTCGACCACCGCTTCGAACACATCGCCGCCCAGTCCGTGCCGGCCGAGTACCGGAAGTGACCGCCATGACCGCCACCACACTGCACACGGCCACCGCCCCCGCCGCCGTCCCCGACGAGCGCCCCCGGGAACGCCGGCGAAGGCTCGCGCCCGGAAAACAGCTCCCCGCCGCCCGGCTCACCGGCCCGCTGCTGCTGCTCGCCCTGTGGGCCGCCGCGTCCGCCGCCGGACGACTCGACCCCGCCGCGATCCCCGCGCCCTGGACGGTGGTGGAGACCGGCGTCCGGCTGTGGACCGAGGGGACGCTGACCACCGACATCCTCACCTCGCTGCAACGGGCCGGCTCCGGCTTCGCGATCGGCCTGGCCGCCGGCGTGACGCTCGCGCTCGTCTCCGGGCTCTCCCGCACCGGGGAGGCGCTGATCGACGGGACGGTCAACCTCAACCGGGCCATCCCGACCCTCGGCCTGATCCCGCTGTTCATCCTCTGGCTGGGCATCGGCGAGACCTTCAAGATCGCGATCATCGCCATCGTCGTCTACGTCCCGATCTACCTCAACACGCATTCCGCGCTGGCCGGCATCGACCACCGGTTCGTCGAACTCGCCGAGGTGCAGGGCCTGTCCAGGCTCCGGTTCATCCGGCAGATCGTGATCCCCGGCGCCCTGCCCGGCTTCTTCGTCGGGCTGCGGCTCGGCGTGACCGGCTCCTGGCTGGGACTGGTGGTCCTGGAGCAGATCAACGCCACCAGCGGCCTCGGCTACATGATGTTCCAGGCCACGAACTACGGCCAGTCGGACGTCATCCTCGTCGGCCTGGTCGTCTACGGGATCTTCGGCCTGGTCTCCGACAGCGCGGTCCGCATCGTCGAACGGAGGGTGCTGTCGTGGCGCCGCACACTGAGCAACTGACCCGTCCCGCCGTCCGGCTGAGCGGGCTCACCCGCTCCTTCGACGGACGGACCGTCCTGGACGGCGTCGACCTGGACATCCCCGCCGGACAGTTCGTCGCCCTGCTCGGGCACAGCGGCTCCGGCAAGTCCACCCTGCTGCGGGCGGTCGCGGGGCTCGACCACGAGGTCACCGGCAGCGGGCAGCTGAGCGCGCCCGAAAGGGTGTCGGTCGTCTTCCAGGACTCCCGGCTGCTGCCCTGGCGGCGGGTACTGCCCAACGTGCTCCTCGGCCTCGACGGCAAGGACGCCGAGGCCAAGGGCCGCGCCGCGCTCGCCGAGGTCGGCCTCGCGGGACGCGAGCAGGCCTGGCCGAACGAGCTGTCCGGCGGCGAGGCGCAACGGGCGGCGCTGGCCCGCTCCCTGGTGCGCGAGCCCGAACTGCTCCTCGCCGACGAGCCGTTCGGCGCGCTCGACGCGCTCACCCGGATCAGGATGCACACCCTGCTGCGCGAGCTGTGGGAGCGCCACCGGCCCTCGGTGCTGCTGGTCACCCATGACGTGGACGAGGCGATCGTGCTCGCCGACCGGGTCCTCGTCCTGGAGCACGGCCGGATCGCCGTCGATCTGACCGTCGACCGCCCGCACCCGCGCTCGTACCGGGACCCGCTGCTCGGGGAGTACCGCGAGCGGCTGCTGGCGGCGCTGGGCGTCACCGAGGACATCGCCTGACCGGCGGTCCGGGTGGCCGTCCTGCGGGGGCCGCCGCCCCCACGCCCCCGCTTCGGCCCTGAACGGGCCTCGTCCTCGAACACCGGACGGGCTGCACAGCCCGGCCGGAACTTCAAGAGTCCTCCCCCTGTCCAGAGCAAGGGACACCCATGACCCGGCGACTGCACCTCAACGCCTTCCTGATGAACACCGGCCACCACGAGGCCTCCTGGCGGCTCCCCGAGAGCGACCCGTACGCCCACGTCGAGCTGGGCCATTACGTCAGGCTCGCCAGAACCGCCGAACGCGGCACCTTCGACTCCCTCTTCCTCGCCGACGGACCGCAGCTGTGGGGCGACATCGCCCAGCGCCCGGCCGGCGCGCTGGAGCCGCTCACGCTGCTGACCGCGCTGGCCACGGCGACCGAGCACATCGGCCTGATCGCGACCGCGTCCACCTCCTACAACTCCCCCTACAACCTGGCCCGCAAGTTCGCCTCGCTGGACATCATCAGCGGCGGCCGGGCCGGCTGGAACATCGTCACCACCGCGGGCGCCGAGGCCGCCCGCAACTTCGGTCTCGACGCCGAGCCCGCCCACGCCGAGCGGTACGCCCGCGCCGCCGAGTTCCTCGACGTGGCGCTGAAGCTGTGGGACAGCTGGGAGGACGACGCGATCGTCGCCGACAAGGCGGCCGGCGTGTGGGGCGACGACGCGAAGATCCATCCGCCCCGGCACAAGGGCCGCTACTTCAGCGTCGAGGGCGCCCTCAACGTCCCCCGCTCGCCGCAGGGGCACCCGCTGCTGGTGCAGGCCGGGTCCTCACAGGACGGCAAGGCGTTCGCGGCCCGCTACGCGGAGGCCGTCTTCACCGCCCAACAGACCATCGAGGACGCGCGGGCCTTCTACGCCGGCCTCAAGTCGCTCACGGCGGCGGCCGGCCGGGACCCCGAGCACATCAAGGTGCTGCCCGGGATCGTGCCGGTGCTCGGCTCGACGCAGGCCGAGGCGGAGGCGAACGAGCGGCTGCTGGAGGACCACATCGTCCACGAGCACGGCGTCCGGCGGCTGGAGCAGCTGCTCCAGCTGGAGCCGGGGACGCTGGAGCTGGACGCCGAGCTGCCCGCCGGCCTGCCGTCCGAGGACGCCGTCGAAGGCGCCAAGAGCCGCTACACGCTCGTCGTCGCTCTGGCCCGGCGCGAGCGGCTCACCGTGCGGCAGCTGATCGGGCGGCTCGGCGGCGGCCGAGGCCACCTCACCGTCGCCGGGACGCCCGAGCAGGTCGCCGACACGATCGAGACCTGGTTCACCCAGGGCGCCGCCGACGGCTTCAACATCATGCCCGCGGTCCTGCCCTCCGGTCTGGAGGCCTTCGTCGACCACGTCGTCCCGATCCTGCGCGCCCGCGGCCTGCTCCGCACGGAGTACGGCGGCCGCAGCACCCTGCGGGAGCGCTACGGGCTGCCCCGCCCCGCCAACCAGTACGTCCACACCCCCGCCCTGGTCTGAAAGGACACTCCCATGAGCGACATCAGGATCACCAAGGTCACCGCGAACATCGGCGCGCGCGTCTCCGGCGTCGACATCTCCCGCCCCCTCGACGAGGAGAGCGTCGCCGCCGTCCGCGAGGCCCTCAACGTCCACAAGGCGCTGGTCTTCGACGACGTGAACCTCGACGACGAGGGCCACCAGGCGTTCGTCCGCCACTTCGGCGACCTGACCACCGCCCATCCGACGGTCGGCGCGGTGGAGGGCTCGCCGAACGTGCTGCCCGTGGACAGCGAGCGGGGCCGCGCCAACCACTGGCACACCGACGTCACCTTCGTGCTCAACCCGCCGCAGGCCACCACGCTGCGCAGCATCACCGTCCCGCCGTACGGCGGCGAGACCCTGATCGCCAGCTCGGCCGCCGCCTACCGCGACCTGCCCGAACCGCTGCGCCGGCTGGCGGACGGACTGTGGGCGGAGCACACCAACGACTACGACTACGCCGTCCCGGACGAGGCGGTCGACGAGGAACAGGCCGCCCAGCGCGCCCAGTTCACCTCGATCAAGTACCGCACCGCCCACCCCGTGGTGCGGGTCCACCCGCTGACCGGTGAACGGGGGCTGTTCATCGGCGGGTTCGCGCAGCGGATCGTCGGCCTGTCGGTGGGCGAGTCCCGCAAGATCCTGGACCTGCTCCAGTCGTACGTGACCCGCCCGGAGAACGTCCTGCGCCACCGCTGGTCGCCGAACCAGCTGGTGATCTTCGACAACCGCATCACCCAGCACTACGCCGTCGACAACTACGACGGGCAGCCGCGCCGGCTGCACCGGGTGACCCTCGCCGGGGACGTCCCGGTGGGCGTCGACGGCGGGAAGAGCAGGTCGGTGGAGGGGGACGCGGCGCACTACACGCCCGTGGCCGCGCCCGTGCCGGCTCCGGCGGCCCGGGAGGCGGCGACCGTAGCGGCGTAGACACGGTCAGTCCGGCAGATGTCCGGATAGTGGTCGGCCCCCGCGCCGGTGCGCGGGGGCCGACCAGACTGGCGGCGTTTTTTGTCCTCTACGCATTGGACGAGTCGCGCCCATGCCCAGCACCACCACCGACGCTCCCCCGGAGTCGGACGCCGCCCTGTCCCACGGCCTGAAACAGCGCCACCTGTCGATGATCGCCCTCGGCGGGGTCATCGGCGCGGGACTGTTCGTCGGTTCCGGCGAGGGCATCGCCGCCGCCGGCCCCTCGATCGTCCTCGCCTACACCCTCTCCGGCCTGCTGGTGATGCTGGTGATGCGGATGCTGGGCGAGATGTCGGCCGCGTACCCGTCGTCGGGTTCCTTCTCGGCGCACGCCGAGCGGGCGATCGGGCCGTGGGCGGGCTTCACCGCCGGGTGGTCGTTCTGGGTGCTGCTGTGCACGGCCGTCGGCCTGGAGGGCATCGGCGCGGCGGAGATCGTCACCGGCTGGCTGCCGGGCACGCCGCAGTGGGCGTGGGTGGCGCTGTTCATGGCGGTCTTCTGCGGGGCGAACCTGGCCGCGGTGAAGAACTTCGGCGAGTTCGAGTTCTGGTTCGCGGCCCTCAAGGTCGGCGCGATCACCCTGTTCCTGGTGCTGGGCGTGCTGGCGATCGCCGGGGTCCTGCCCGGCACGGACTCCCCGGGGACCGCGCATCTCGCCGACTTCTTCCCCAACGGCGGTGAGGGCCTGGTCGTGGGCCTGCTCGCCTCGATCTTCGCCTACGGCGGTCTGGAGACGGTCACCATCGCCGCCGCCGAGTCGCCGGACCCGGTGCGCGGTGTGGCGAGCGCGGTCCGCACGGCGATGTGGCGCATCGCGCTGTTCTACGTCGGCTCGATGGCGGTCGTCGTCACCCTCGTCCCGTGGAACGACCCGAAGGTCGCGCAGGAAGGCCCGTACGTCGCCGCCCTGGACCAGCTGGGCATCCCGGGCGCCGGTCAGCTGATGAAGGTCGTGGTCCTGGCCGCCCTGCTGTCGGCGATGAACGCCAACGTCTACGGCGCCTCGCGGATCGCCTACTCGCTGGTGCAGCGCGGGCAGGGCCCGAAGGCGCTGGGCCGGGTCTCGGGCGGTGTGCCGCGGGTCGGCGTCCTCGCCTCGTGCGGGTTCGGGTTCGTGTGCGTGCTGCTCAGCTACTGGCGGCCCGACGACGTCTTCCCCTGGCTGCTGAACATGATCGGCGCGGTGATCCTGGTCGTCTGGGCGTTCGTCGCCGTCTCCCAGCTGCGGCTGCGCGGCCGGCTGGAGCGGGAGGCGCCGGAGCGGCTGACGGTGCGGATGTGGGCGTTCCCGGTGCTGACCTGGGTCTCGCTGGCGGGCATGGCGGCGGTGCTGGTGCTGATGGCCCGGGAGCCGCACACGCGCGTGCAGCTGTACTCGACGGGTGCGATGACGGCGTTGCTCGCGGTGGCCGGCTACCTCTGGCAGCGCAGGCGCACCGCGTCCTGACGCGCCCTGCCCGACCCGCGAGGCCCCCGTGCGACCGGCACGGGGGGCCTCGCTCGTCTTTCCGTCGGCGGCGGGCGCGATCGCCGGACGCTGTTCGCGCAGGACTGTTTGTTGCTACCGTGCAGTTGCAAGCAACTCGCAATAAGCTGTGCGAGACGCCCTGCCTCGTGATCGTCTTCTCACCCTTCACGGCGGCGGGCGGAAAGAAGGAGACCCCCGCGAGGACGTGACTCGCGGGGGTCTCCCGTCTCAGGGCCCCTCAGGACCCGGTGCGCCGCACCTCACAGGTTGCTGAAGTCCGGGCCCTTCGTCCGGGTCCGCTTGAGCTCGTAGAAGCCGGGGACGGAGGCGACCGCGAGGGTGCCGTCCCACAGGCGGGCGGCCTCCTCGCCCTTCGGGGCGGGGGTGACGACCGGGCCGAAGAACGCGATCTGCTCGCCGTCGGGGCCGGGCACCGCGATGACCGGGGTGCCGACGTCCTGGCCGACCTTCTCTATGCCCTCCTTGTGGGAGGCGCGCAGCTCGGCGTCGAACTCGAAGTTCTCCTGGTCGGCGTAGTCGATGAGGTCGGCGGGCAGTCCGGCGTCGGCGAGCGCGCCGGCGATGGCCTCAAGGGTGGGGCCCTCGCCGTTGTTGTGGAAGCGGGTGCCGAGCGCGGTGTAGAGCGGGCCGAGGACGTCGGTGCCGTGCTTCTGCCAGGCGGCGGTCACCACGCGGATCGGCTTCCACGCCTTGGTGGCGAGCATCTCGCGGTATTCCTCGGGGAGTTCGTCGAGCTTGTCCTCGTTGAGGACGGCGAGGCTCATCACATGCCAGCGGACCTCGATGTCGCGGACCTTCTCCACTTCCAGGACCCAGCGGGAGGTCATCCAGGCCCAGGGGCACAGCGGGTCGAACCAGAAGTCGACGGGGGTCTTGCCGGCGGTGGCGCTCTCGGACATGTCTCTCCTCGGCAGGAAGCGTTTAGGGGTTGGAACGCGCCGCCCGGGCAGGCCATTCCCCGGTGTTCCCGGTCAGGGGCGCATGGCAGGATCGGTACTGTCCTGCGACTTGCGTCAACGCCCGAGGGAGTACCGCCCGTGCCCGGTGAGAACCTGTCCCGCGACGAGGCCCGGGAGCGGGCCGCCCTGCTGTCCGTCGACGGGTACGACGTGTCCCTCGACGTGCGGTCGGCGGTGGACGACCCGGCGGGAGGCGGCGAGGGGGCCGGGGAGGGTCCGCGCACCTTCCGCTCCGTCACCACGATCCGCTTCCGCTGCAACGAGCCGGGCGCGTCGAGCTTCGCCGACCTCGTCGCCCCGAGCGTGACCGCCGTCACCCTCAACGGGCGCGATCTGGACCCCGGCGAGGTCTTCGACGGCTCCCGCATCCTGCTGGAGGACCTGGCCGCGGAGAACGAGCTGGTCGTCGACGCGCAGTGCGCGTACTCCCGCACCGGGGAGGGCCTGCACCGCTTCGTCGACCCCGAGGACGGCGAGGTCTACCTCTACACGCAGTACGAGCCGGCCGACTCCCGCCGGGTCCTCACCACCTTCGAACAGCCCGACCTGAAGGCGCCCTTCCGCTTCGAGGTGCGGGCGCCCGAGGACTGGGTGGTGTGGAGCAACGGCGTGGGCGAGCGCACCGACGGGGTGTGGCGGTTCGCCGAGACGAAGCCGATCTCGACGTACATCACCTGCGTGGTGGCGGGCCCGTACCACTACGTCACGGACCACTACGAGCGGACGTTCGAGGACGGCACCCGGCTGGAGATCCCCCTCGGCGCGCTGTGCCGCAAGGGCCTCGCGCCGCACTTCGACGCCGACGACGTCTTCGAGATCACCAAGCAGGGCCTGGACTTCTTCCACGACCACGTCGACTACCCGTACCCCTTCGGCAAGTACGACCAGGCGTTCGTCCCCGAGTACAACCTCGGCGCGATGGAGAACCCGGGACTGGTCACCTTCCGCGAGGAGTACATCTTCCGGGGCAAGGTGACGCGGACGTCGTACGAGGCGCGGGCCAACGTCATCCTGCACGAGATGGCGCACATGTGGTTCGGCGACCTGGTCACCATGCAGTGGTGGGACGACCTGTGGCTGAAGGAGTCGTTCGCCGACTTCATGGGCTCCTTCTCGATGGTCGGGGCGACCCGCTTCACCGACGGCTGGATCACCTTCGCCAACCGCCGCAAGGCCTGGGCCTACCGCGCCGACCAGCTGCCGTCCACCCACCCGATCACCGCCGACATCCGCGACCTCCAGGACGCCAAGCTCAACTTCGACGGCATCACCTACGCCAAGGGCGCGTCCGTCCTGAAGCAGCTCGTGGCCTACGTCGGGCAGGACGCCTTCCTGGAGGGCGCCCGGCGCTACTTCAAGCGGCACGCGTACGGCAACACGCGCCTGGGCGACCTGCTGTCGGTGCTGGCCGAGACCAGCGGGCGCGACATGGGCGCGTGGGCGCGGTCCTGGCTCCAGACGGCCGGCGTCAACTCGCTGACCCCGCAGGTGCTGCTGGACCCCTCGGGGCGCATCGACGAGCTGGCGGTGCTCCAGGAGGCCGCCGAATCCCATCCCGAGCTGCGCCCGCACCGGGTGGCGATCGGCCTGTACCGCCTGCGGGAGGGCCGGCTGGAGCGGTACGCCCGCGCCGAGGCGGACGTCGACGGTCCGCGCACGCTGGTGACGGAGCTGGCGGGCGCGGACGCGCCGGAACTGGTCCTGGTCAACGACGAGGACCTGACGTACTGCAAGATCCGCTTCGACGACACCTCGCTGGCGACCCTCAAGGCCCACCTCGGGGACGTCACCGACCCGCTGGCGCGCGCCCTGTGCTGGTCCGCGCTGTGGAACCTGACCCGGGACGCGCTGTTGCCGGCGCGGGACTTCGTGGACCTGGTGCTGCGGTTCGCGGGGCGCGAGTCCGACATCGGGGTGCTCCAGATGCTGCACGCCTGGGCCGGCTCGGCCCTCGTGCACTACGTGAGCCCCGCGTGGCGGCCGGTCGGCGAGCGGCTGCTGGCCGAGGGCGCGCTGGCCGAACTGCGGTCGGCCGGGCCGGGCAGCGAACACCAGCTGGCATGGGCCCGGTTCTGGGCGTCGGTGGCCTCCTCGGGGGAGGACTTCGAGCTGCTGCGGGGCCTGCTGGACGGCACCGCGAAGATCGACGGCCTGGACGTGGACCAGGAGCTGCGCTGGGCTTTCCTGGAGCCCCTGGCCGCGCACGGCGTCGTGGACGAGGGCGTGCTCGCCGCCGAACTGGCCCGCGACGACACGGCGTCGGGCAAGCGGCACCAGGTCCGCTGCCTGGCCGCCCGCCCCTCGGCGGCGGTCAAGGCGCAGGCGTGGGCGCAGCTCGTGGAGTCGGACGCGCTGTCCAACGCGCTGGTGGAGGCGACGATCGCGGGCTTCGCGCAGCCCTCGCAGCGGGAGCTGCTCGCGCCGTACGCGCCGAGGTACTTCGAGGTGATCGAGCGGATCTGGGAGGAGCGGTCCATCCAGATCGCGATGCACGTGGTCAGGGGGCTCTTCCCGGACCTCCAGGACTCCCCCGGCACGCTGGAGGCGACGGACGCGTGGCTCGCGGCGCACGAGTCGGCGCCGCCGGCGCTGCGCCGGCTGGTGCTGGAGGCGCGGGACGACCTGGCGCGGGCGCTGCGCGGGCAGGCCTGTGACGCGGCCGCCGAGGCCGGCACCGGCTGACGCCCGGGGGCTGCCCTGGAAGCCCGAGCTCTGGCCTGAGATCCGGCGGTCCGTGACCGTTACGGAATTCAGGCAATCCGACCCGTAACCCCTGGCTCCCGTCTTGCGGACCAGGGGTTTCCGGTGCCTACTCGGCATCCGAACACCCGTCCTTTAGTGCGGGCTTGTCCTCATTTGTCGACGAGCGTGTAACAGCGGTTACAGGGCGGATCGGACGCGGGAACCTCCCAGGCATGAACCACAACACCCCCCTCCCCCCGGCCTCCCCCCGCCCCCTGCGTCACCTCTCGGACGTCCAGCGCCGGGTCATGACGACGGCCCAGCTCCGCGCGCACGGCGTCTCCCCCGCCGCGGCGGGCGAGCAGTGCCGCACCGGCGGCCCCTGGCAGCAGCTCCTGCCGGGCGTGTTCCTGCTCCACCCCGGACCGCCGACCAGCGAGGAGCGGCTGCACTCGGTGCTGCTGTACGCGGCCCGCGAGACGTCGCCCTCCGGGGTGCCGGCACAGCCGGGCGCCGGGGAGCCGCACCGCCCGGTGTACGCGGAGGCGATGATCACGGGCCTGGCGGCGCTGACGCTGCACGGCTTCCCCTCCGCGCCCCCGCTGCCCTCCCTGGAGCGGATCGACGTCCTGGTCTCCTGCCGGCGGCGGCTGCGCTCGGCGGGCTGCGCCCACGTCCTGCGCACGCCGGACCTGCCCGTCGCCGAGGAGGCCACCGGGCTCCCGGTGGCGCCGGTGCCGCGCGCGCTGGCGGACGCGGTGGCGGGACTGACGGACGCGGGGGCGGTCCGGCGGCTGCTGTCCGACGCGGTGCGCGGGGGGTACTGCGAACCGGCCTCGGTGGTACGTGAGTTGAAGCTGGCGAAGCTGCTGGGCCGGCCGCACGTGGTGGCCGCGGTGGACGCGCTGCTGGCCGAGGGGCGGTCGATCGCGGAGGACCGCCTGTACGCGATGGTGCGCCACCACGGTCTGCCGGACCCGGTGTGGAACGTGGACCTGCGGCTGCCGGGCGGCCCGCACCTCGGCGGGGTGGACGCGTACTGGCCGGAGCAGGCGGTGGCGGTGGAGCTGGACACCCGCGCGCCCCGGCCCCGGCGCCGGCCGGACGACGGGCCCGACGCCGGGCAGGAGGACGACGCGATGTGGTCGGAGTACGCGCGCAAGCGGGAGCACCTGGAGCGGCTCGGGATCACCGTCGTGCACATCACGCCGAGGAAGCTGCGGGAGTGCATGGAGCAGCAGGCGGCGGTGGTGCGCACGGCCCTGATGGCCTCGGGGGACCGCGATCCGGCCGCGTACGTCGTGGTACTGCCCCAGTAGTGGGGCGACGGAGCCGACAGCAGGAGGGGAGAGGAGGGGCCGCCGGGCCCGAGGGACGTTCGCGCGCCCCTCAGGCCGGCGGCCCCTCCTCGCGTCACCGGTCCGCGCGGTGCGGACTCACTCCACGGGCGTCGCGGGCACCCGTCCGCTCGCCGGGCGTTCCCGCCACAGGCGCAGCGCCGTGTCGATCAGCGGCACCCGGGTGAGGGCGGGCACGTCGGCGAGGTCGTGCCAGGCGGCCGTGTCGGTGGAGCCGCCGATCTCGTCGCGCAGTTCCCCGCCGACGATCCGGCCCTCGTAGACGATGCGCACGCCGTGGTGGTCGACGGGAGGGCGCAGCCGTTCACCGCGCAGGACATGGCGGAAGGAGTCGACGCCGAGCAGGCCCGTCACCTCGATGCGGTACCCGGTCTCCTCCTCCAGTTCGCGCACGACGGTGTCGTGCGGGTCCTCGCCGTGCTCCATCCCGCCGCCGGGCAGCACCCACTCGAAGGTGCCGCCGGGGGCCGGTGAGCGGGCGAGCAGGAGCCGGCCGTCACGGACGCAGACGGCGTAGGCCGCCACCCTCAACTTCTCGCGCATCGCTGGAGGTTACCCAGACGCCGGCGAACGGACGCCCCACGGACGGGACTTGGCGCGGGCAAGGGTCTCCGGCGAACCTTAAAGCCGTCAAGGGGCGTTTCGTCCGGGTTGGGCGCTCATCTCCGCTATGGCCATCGGGGGTTTTCCCCATACGTCCATATCGATTCGGTCAACTCTCCCCAAACATCCATCCCTTGCGTAAAGCTGCGTGCTCGTCCGGGATCGCGTTCCGGACGTGCGCGACCGGACGGGGAACGGTCCTGGTCGCGCGCTGATCGTTCCTTACCGACAAGGGATGCCGATGACCCACACCCCCCAGCGCGAACCGATACCGGGCGCAAGACGCGCGGCCCGCATAGCCGTGGCCGCGGGTCTGGTGGCCGCGCTGTCGGCCGCCGGGCCGATACCCCTGGCCTTCTCCGCCGACCAGCCCTCGGCCGCCGCCGACCCGGGCGTGAAGTCGGCCGCCGACAAGCTCGGCTCCGACGACGCCGACCTCCTCGCCGAAGCCAAGGCCGCCGGCGACAAGAACGTCACGCTGATGGTCGCGACCGCTCCGGGCAGCACCGAGCAGGTCGCCGAGAAGCTGGACGCCGTCGACGGCGCCTCCGTGGGCCGCTCCTACGACAAGCTCGGCTACGTCCGCGCCACCGTGCCCACGGCCAAGGCCGACTCGGTGATCGCCGCCGCCGGGAAGCTGTCCTCGGTGCACGCGATCGATCTCAAGCAGGACATCGTCCTCGACGACCCGACGCCCGCCGCGGACACCGCGAAGGGCGCGAGCGCCGCCAAGGCCCCCAAGCCGTACCCGGCGCCGGGCAAGCAGACGCCCGCCGAGAACCCGTACAACCCGTCCTTCGAGACGGGCGCCGTCGACTTCGTCGACGACCACGCGCAGTGGGACGGCCGCGGCGTCACCATCGGCGTCCTGGACTCCGGCGTCGACCTCTCGCACCCCGCGCTGCAGAAGACCACCACCGGCGAGCGCAAGATCGTCGACTGGGTCACCTCCACCGACCCGATCGCCGACAACGACCTCAGCTGGCGCCCGATGACGAACACCGTCTCCGGCCCGAGCTTCGTCTACGGCGGCCGCACCTGGACCGCGCCGGCCGGGACGTACTCCATCAACCTGTTCCGCGAGTCGGCCACCGCCGGCGGCGACCAGCAGGGCGACGTCAACCGCGACGGCGACAAGACCGACGCCTGGGGCGTGCTCTACAACGCCGCCGCCGGCACGGTCACCGTCGACCTGAACAACAACGGCGACTTCACCGACGACACCGCGATGAAGCCGTACAAGAACGGCTTCCAGGTCGGCTACTTCGGCACCGACAACCCGGCGACCGACGTCGCCGAGCGGATCCCGTTCGTGGTGGAGATCCGCAAGGACGTCCCGATGGACCCGTTCGGCGGGGACTGGGTCGGCAAGAAGGCCGACTTCGTCAACATCGGCATGATCTCCAGCGAGCACGGCACCCACGTCGCCGGCATCACCGCCGCCAACAGCCTGTTCGGCGGGAAGATGAACGGCGCCGCCCCCGGCGCGAAGATCGTCTCCTCCCGCGCCTGCGTCTTCGGCCCCGGCTGCACCAACGTCGCGCTCACCGAGGGCATGATCGACCTCGTCGTCAACCGCGGCGTCGACATCGTCAACATGTCGATCGGCGGCCTGCCGGCGCTCAACGACGGCAACAACGCGCGCGCCGAGCTCTACACGCGTCTCATCGACACCTACGGCGTCCAGCTCGTGATCTCCGCGGGCAACGAGGGCCCCGGCGCCAACACCATCGGCGACCCCGGCCTGGCCGACAAGGTCGTCTCCGTCGGCGCGGCCATCTCCCAGAAGACCTGGGCCGCCAACTACGGCTCGCAGGTCGACAAGAAGTACGCGCTGCTGCCGTTCTCCTCGCGCGGCCCGCGTGAGGACGGCGGCTTCACGCCGACCCTCGTCGCCCCCGGCGCCGCGATCAACACCATCCAGACCTGGCTGCCGGGCGCCCCGGTCGCCGAGTCGGGCTACACCCTGCCGGCCGGCTACGCCATGCTCCAGGGCACCTCGATGGCCTCCCCGCAGGCCGCCGGCGCCTCGGCGCTGCTGCTGAGCGCCGCCAAGGCGAAGGGCATCAAGCTGACGCCCGCCGATCTGCGCACGGCGCTCACCTCGACCGCCCACCACATCAAGGACCTCCAGGCCTACGAGGAGGGCGCGGGCGCCATCGACATCGTGGACGCCTGGGACGCCATCGAGGACGGCGCCACCGCCCACGAGTACACGGTCAAGGCCCCCGTCGACACCGCGATCGACGCCGCGCTGAAGACCCCCGGCTTCGGCACCGGCATCTACGACCGCGAGGGCGGCCTGAAGACCGGTGAGAAGAGGGTCTACGACGTCACCATCACCCGCACCACCGGCGCCGACAAGGCGATCCGCCACAGCCTCGACCTGAAGAACAACGCGGACCACACCTTCAAGATCCTCGGCCCGGACGAGGTGACGCTGCCGCTGAACAAGCCGGTGACCGTCCAGATCCAGGCCAGGGCGAAGGCCGTCGGCATCAAGAGCGCGATCCTCGAGGTCGACGACCCCGCGACCGAGGGCGTCGACAAGCAGATCCTCAACACGGTCGTCGCCGCCACGCCGGTGGCGCACACCTTCACCGCGAAGAGCAGCGTGCAGCGCAACAGCTCGGAGCACTACTTCCTGACCGTGCCCGAGGGCGCCACCTCCCTGGAGGTCGCGATCGGCGGTCTGAAGGACAAGAGCCAGACCCGGTTCATCTCGATCCACCCGTACGGTGTCGGCGTCGAGGACAGCGCCACCATCTACTGCTACAACAACTACCTCAACGGCAACGGCTGCAAGCCGGACGCCCGCTCCTACGCCGACCCGCAGCCGGGCGTCTGGGAGATCGAGGTCGAGTCGCGCCGCACCTCGCCGCTGCTCGACAACCCCTACCAGCTGGACGTCACCGTCTTCGGCGCCACGTTCGACCCGGCGACCGTGACCGTGCCCGAGGCGAAGGTCGGCACGCCGGCCGCCGTCTCCTGGAAGGTGAAGAACAACTTCGCGGCGTTCGAGGGCACGCCGGTGGGCGGCCCGCTGGGCTCCTCCAAGGCGGCCCGGCCGACCATCGCCAACCACGAGACGCACACCACCACGGTCGAGGTGCCCGCGGGCGCCAAGTCCCTGGACGTCTCCATCGGCAAGGTCTCCGACGCCTCCGCCGACCTCGACCTGACGGTGTTCGACGCCGCCGGCAACCAGGTCGCGCAGCAGGCCGACGGCGACTCGGAGGAGGCGGTCTCCATCCCGTCGCCCGCCGCCGGCACGTACACCATCGAGGTCGCGGGCTACTCGGTCCCGGCCGGCACCACGGCCTACGACTACCTGGACGTGTTCTTCTCCTCGGCGCTCGGCACCGTCGCCGTCGACGGGTCGACGCCGGTGAAGTTGGCCACGGGCGCCACGGCGACGGTCTCCGCGACCGTCACCGCCCTGGCCCCCGCGCCGGAGGGCCGGGCGTTCTTCGGCCAGGTCCAGCTGAAGAACGCGCGCGGCACGGTCGCGGGCACGGGCAGCGTGGCCATCGAGAAGGTCGTGCCGTAACCGCACTCAGCGTGTGACGGCACAGTGTGAGGGGCGGGCGTCCGTGAGGGCGCCCGCCCCTTCGTCATCCGCAGCTCACCCCGTCGGTGCGGGGCAGCGCGCGTTCGATCGCCGCCCGCTCGGCGGCGATGTCCGCCGCGCCGACCGCCCACACCTCAGGCGACGCCGCATCCCGCGCCTGGCCGGCCAGGACGTGGTCGCCCTCGGCGACGAGCGGGTCCATGTCCGGCGCCAGCACGACGTCCACCTCGCCCGCCGCCAACCGCCCCGGCAGGTAGGAGCGGGTCACCCGCAGCGTGACCCGGTCCTCTCCGGTGCCGGCGACCGGGACGACGTCCGTCACCTCCCCCTCGACGACGAAGCGGGCGCAGGCGAGGTAGCCCGGGTCGCCCAGCGGGCTGTCGGCCGACCTCGCGCCGGGCTCGGCCGCGCCCGCCTCGCCCTCGGCCGTGGTGTCGGCTGCGCCGCTGTCGGCGCTCTTCGCCGAGCTGAGCGTGCTCACCCCCTCACCCACCTGTACGACCAGCCACCCGGCCCCGGCGACGATCGCACCGGCGGCGGCGAGGGCGAGGGCGCGCGCGGCACGTCGGCGGACGGGGCGCGGCCTCAGTACCGGGGCGGGCCCGGACGTGAGCGTGTCCTGCGTGCCCTCCCCGGGCCGGGTCAGGGTGTCCGCGATGACGCCCAGCTGCTCGCGCAGCACCGTCAGGTCCGCCGTCGCCGCCCGGTGCGCGGCCAGGAAGGCGGGGTCGGCGCGGGACTCCTCGGGCAGGAGGGTGCCCAGGATCGCGGCCATCAGGGGGTCGGTGCGCTCGTCGCCGTCGTGTCCGTCGTATCCGTCGTAGCTGTCGTAGCTGTCGTAGCTGTCGTAGCCGTCGTAGCCGTCGACATCGGCTTCGCCTTCCCCCTTGCCGAAGGTCTCTTCGCTGTCGCGTCCGGTGCTCATGTCACACCACCTCGTCCTCGTGCAGGCGGGCGCGCAGGGCCCGGACCGCCGTGTGCAGGCGGCTCTTGACCGTGCCCTCCGGGACGCCCAGCTCGAGGGCGATGGAGCGCACCGGCAGATCGGCGTAGAAACGCAGGACGAGGACCTGACGCTGGGCGTCGGGCAGCTCGTCCAGACCGCGGGCGACGGCGAGGGAGAGCACGCTCGTCTCCTCGCCGGAGGGGTGCTCGTGCTGGCGCAGGGACGCCAGGCGCTCGCCGACGCGTTCCTGCCGGCGCTTGGCCCGGTGCCAGTCCATGGCCAGGTTGGAGGCGACGACGGCCGCCCAGGCGGAGACGTCCCGCGGCGCCTCGTACCCCTTCGCCGCCCGCTCCAGCAGCCGCAGCCGGACCTGCTGCACCCCGTCCGGCAAATCCGACTGCGGAACCCCGCCCAGCGCGAGCACCGCCCGCACCCGGCGTTCCTGCGCCGCGTCCAGCGGGTCGTCGTCCGCGCGCGCCCCCTGCACGCGCCGCCCTCTTCCGCGCAGCACACGCCACCCCCTCCACCACGTTTCTCCTAGGACGCGGGGAGAGCGTGGAACGTTCGAGGGTGGCTTTTCACACCCGTCGAGGCGTACGTCACACCCTTGTGTGAGAGGGGGCGGGACGGGCAGGCGAGCTTGCGGCGCGGGCCCGTCCGCAGGCGATTTTCTGCAGCTCGGGCGGGGTGCGCACCGCAGTTCCGCAACCGGGATCCGGACCGCCGCGTCCCATTCCTCGGGCGCCGCGGGCAAAGAACTGGACAGGCGGGCCGGTGTCGGCCGCATGATGGAAAGGCCTCGGCCACGCCGTGCGGTCCGTGAAGAGCCGCCGCGCCGCAGAGGTCCGTAGAAGGCGGCAGCAAGCCGTGAACAGACAGGGAGTCGTCGTGAGGGTCGGAATCGTCGGAGCCACCGGTCAGGTCGGCACGGTCATGCGCAAGATCCTCAAGGAGCGCGACTTCCCGGTCACCGAGCTGCGCCTGTTCGCCTCGGCCCGTTCCGCGGGCTCCGAGCTGGACGGCGTGACGGTGGAGGACGCGGCGACCGCCGACTACTCCGGCCTGGACATCGTGCTGTTCTCGGCGGGCGGCGCGACCTCGAAGGCGCTGGCCGAGAAGGTCGCCTCGCAGGGCGCCGTCGTCATCGACAACTCCTCCGCGTGGCGCCGGGACCCGGACGTGCCCCTGGTGGTGTCCGAGGTGAACCCGCACGCGATCGCCCACCGCCCCAAGGGCATCATCGCCAACCCGAACTGCACGACGATGGCCGCGATGCCGGTGCTGCGGCCGCTGCACGCCGAGGCGGGCCTCGAAGCCCTCGTCGTCGCCACCTACCAGGCGGTGTCCGGCTCGGGCCTCGCGGGCGTCGCCGAGCTGCACGGCCAGGCGCAGAAGGTGATCGCCGACGCCGACCGGCTCACCCACGACGGCGAGGCCGTCGACTTCCCGGAGCCGCAGGTCTACCAGCGGCCCATCGCCTTCAACGTCGTCCCGCTCGCCGGCTCGATCGTCGACGACGGCCTGAACGAGACGGACGAGGAGCAGAAGCTCCGCCACGAGTCCCGCAAGATCCTGGAGATCCCGGAGCTGAAGGTCTCCGGCACCTGTGTGCGCGTGCCGGTGTTCTCCGGCCACTCCCTCCAGGTCAACGCCCGTTTCGCGCGTCCGGTCAGCGCCGCTCGCGCGACGGAGATCCTCAAGGACGCCGAGGGCGTCGTCCTCACCGACATCCCGACCCCGCTGCAGGCGGCCGGCAAGGACCCCTCCTACGTGGGCCGCATCCGCGAGGACGAGACCGTGGAGAACGGCCTCTCCCTGTTCCTGTCCAACGACAACCTCCGCAAGGGCGCGGCCCTGAACGCGGTCCAGATCGCGGAGCTGGTGGCGGCCGAGCTGAAGGGCTGACGTACGGCCTCAGCCTCGGCGCACCTCGTAGAGGAAGCAGCCGTACTCGACGGCCCGGACGTGGACGAGTGCCACGGCCGGGTCGTCGAACGCTTTCCGGAAGGCCTCTGCGAGGCCTCCGGCCTGCACGAGCGCGCCGCCCAGTATGCGGCCCGCGGCCGAGTAGCGGCGGACCGTGCAGTGGGCGTCCGCGAAGGGGAGCGGGTCGCCGGCCGCCGGACCCGGACACGGGCCCGCGTGGACGAAGACGGGTCCCTGCTCGTCGTAGGGGCCCGGGTCGGCGCCCGTCCCGGCCGCCCAGCGGCGCAGAGGGGCGTAGGAGACGAGCGCGAGCCGCTCGCCCGGCTCGCTGCGGCGCAGGCAGCAGCGGAGCGGGTCGCCGCCCTCGTGGTCGGTGAAGGGCTCGGCCGGGCGGCCCGCGTCGTCCGTGACGCGCAGCTCCTGAAGGGCGCCGGGCTCGACGGGCCGTGCGGTGTACGTGTGGGTCGTGAACGTCATGCGTGCCAGGCTCCCGCCCGGCGGCGCGCGCCACCGGCGGGATCCGGACGTCGTGCTCCCCGGCCGGCGAGGGCGCCCCGGCGGGGCGCCCTCGCCGCGTACGGGCCGCTAGCGCGCGTCCGCCGCCTGGGCCTTCAGCGCGCGCTCCACGCCCGCGCGGGCCTCGGAGACCAGGCGGCGCAGGGCCGCGCCGGGCTCGGCGGAGGCCAGCCAGGCGTCGGTCTTGCGCAGGGTCTCCTCGGAGACCTGGAGGGCCGGGTAGAGGCCGACGACGATCTGCTGGGCGATCTCGTGCGACCGCTCCTCCCAGATGTCCTTGACCACGTCGAAGTACCGGTCCGTGTACGGCTCGAGCAGCTCACGCTGGTCGGTCTGGACGAAGCCGCCGATGACGGCCTCCTGGAGCGCGTTGGGCAGCTTGTCGGACTCGACGACCTGCGCCCACGCCTCCGCCTTGGCCTCCGCCGTGGGGCGGGAGGCGCGGGCGGTCGCCGCGTGGCGCTCGCCGGCGGCGGTCCTGTCGCGCTCGTACTCGCCGGCGATCTCGCTCTCGTCGAACCGGCCGACCGCCGCGAGCCGCTGTACGAACGCCCAGCGCAGCTCGGTGTCGACGGTGAGGCCCTCGATGGTCTGCGAGCCGTCCAGCAGGGCGTCGAGGAGGTCGAGCTGCTCGGGCGTGCGGGCGGTCGCCGCGAACGCGCGGGCCCACGCCAGCTGGTGGTCGCTGCCCGCCTCGGCGGACCGCAGGTGGGCCAGCGTGGCGTCGGTCCACCGGCTCAGCAGGGTCTCGCGGGCGGCGGGGTCCGCGTACAGGTCGACGGCGAGCTTGACCTGCCGGTGCAGCGACTGGACCACACCGATGTCGGACTCCTTGCCGATGCCGGACAGCACCAGCGACAGGTAGTCGCGGGTGGGCAGTTCGGCGTCGCGGGTCATGTCCCAGGCCGAGGCCCAGCACAGCGCGCGCGGCAGGGACTCCTCGAAGTCGCCGAGGTGCTCGGTGACGAAGGCGAGGGACTGCTCGTCGAGGCGCACCTTGGCGTACGACAGGTCGTCGTCGTTGAGCAGGACCACGTCCGGGCGGCGCTTGCCCACCAGCTGCGGCACGGCCGTCAGTTCGCCGTCCACGTCCAGTTCCACGCGCTCCTCGCGCACCAGCTTGCCGCTGCCCTCGTCGAGGCCGTAGAAGCCGACGGCGATGCGGTGCGGGCGCAGCGTCGGCTCGCCCTTGGCGCCGGCGGGCAGCGCGGGGGCCTCCTGGCGCACGGCGAAGGAGGTGATGACCCCTTCCGTGCTTTCAGGGTCTGTCTCGATCTCGGGACGCAGGACGTTGATGCCGGCCGTCTCCAGCCACGCCTTCGACCAGGCCTTGAGGTCGCGGCCGGAGGTCTCCTCCAGCGCGCCGAGGAGGTCGGTCAGGCGCGTGTTGCCGTAGGCGTGGCGCTTGAAGTAGGCCTGCACGCCCTTGAAGAACTCGTCCATGCCGACGTAGGCGACGAGCTGCTTGAGGACGGACGCGCCCTTGGCGTACGTGATGCCGTCGAAGTTGACCAGGACGTCGTCCAGGTCGTTGATCTCCGCCATGATCGGGTGCGTGGACGGGAGTTGGTCCTGCCGGTAGGCCCACGTCTTCATCGAGTTGGCGAAGGTGGTCCAGGAGTGCGGCCAGCGGCTGTCCGGCGCGTAGGCCTGGCAGGCGATCGAGGTGTAGGTGGCGAACGACTCGTTCAGCCACAGGTCGTTCCACCACTCCATGGTGACCAGGTCGCCGAACCACATGTGGGCCAGCTCGTGCAGGATGGTCTCGGCGCGCAGCTCGTACGCCGCGTCCGTCACCTTCGAGCGGAACACGTACTGGTCGCGGATGGTGACCGCGCCCGCGTTCTCCATCGCGCCCGCGTTGAACTCCGGCACGAACAGCTGGTCGTACTTCCCGAAGGGGTAGGGGAAGTCGAACTTCTCCTGGAACCAGTCGAAGCCCTGCCGCGTGACCTCGAAGATCGCGTCCGAGTCGAGGAACTCGGCGAGGGAGGGCCGGCAGTAGATGCCGAGCGGCACCGACTGCCCGTCCTTCTCGTACACGCTGTGCACGGAGTGGTACGGCCCGACGATGAGCGCCGTGATGTACGTCGAGATGCGGGGCGTCGGCTCGAAGACCCAGACGTCGTCCTTGGGCTCGGGCGTCGGCGAGTTGGAGACGACGGTCCAGCCGCTCGGCGCCTTCACCGTGAACTGGAAGGTGCCCTTGAGGTCGGGCTGTTCGAAGGAGGCGAAGACGCGGCGGGCGTCCGGGACCTCGAACTGGGTGTACAGGTAGGCCTGCTCGTCGACGGGGTCGACGAACCGGTGCAGTCCCTCACCGGTGTTGGTGTAGGCGCAGTCGGCGACGACCCGCAGGATGTTGCGGCCCTCCAGCAGGGAGGGCAGGGCGATCCGGGAGTCGGCGAAGACCTGGGCCGGGTCCAGGGACTCGCCGTTCAGCGTCACCTCGTGGACGGTGGGGGCGACCAGGTCGATGAAGGACTCGGCGCCGCCCTCCGAGACGTCGAAGCGCACCGTGGTCGCGGACCGGTAGGTGCCGCCCTCCTGCGCGCCGGAGAGGTCGAGATCGATCTCGTACGAGTCAACGGTGAGCAGCTTCGCCCGCTGCTGCGCCTCTTCGCGAGTCAGGTTTGTGCCAGGCACGCGGTCATCTCCTCGGTATGAGTGGTTGCGTCATCCTTCCACGGAGGGACCGCCCGGGGCGACGATCGCGGGCACGACCGAAGGCCCCGGGTCACGCGTGACATGCGCGGCTCCGGGGCCCTCGGGAAGCGTCCAGCGGGTCCGGCGGGGGGCTCGGACCGGCGCGGCTCAGGCCTTGGCGCTCGCCTCGCCCTTGACCGTGATGTTGGAGCTGGTGTCGTCCTGACGGTCCTTGGAACGGTCCAGGACCCACACCAGGCCGGCGATGACCGCGAACAGCGCGAGCGGCGCCACCACGTAGAGGCCCAGCGTCTCGCCGACGCTCAGGCCCGGACCGGGGTCGTCGCCGTCGTCGCGGGTGACAGCGAGCGCGGGGGACGACAGGAGCAGCATCATCAGCGTCGTACCGGCCGCCAGGGTGCCGGCGCGCAGGGCGTTCTTCTTGTCCACGGTGCAAAAGTAGCGAACGCGCGGGGAGGACGCGCGTCCGGGGTGCCCTATGCGGGCTCAGGACACCCCTCTCACCCGCGCAGCACCTCCATCAGCGCGCGCAGTCTCGGCGACGCGGCCAACTGCTCCAGCGTCACGGGGCGGCCCTGCGCGTCGGCGATCGGCAGCCGCCAGTTCGGGTACTGGTCCCAGGTGCCGGGGAGGTTCTGCGGGCGGCGGTCGCCGACGCCGTCCGGGAGCCAGACGCCGATCATCCGGGCGGGGGTGCGCAGCAGGAAGCGGTGGACGGCCTGGATCCCGGCCTCCTCCGAGGAGGTGTCGCCGCCTCCTCCCGCGCCGTGGAGCAGGCCGAGCCGGGTGAGCGCCTCCAGCCACTCAGCGGTGTCGGCGGCGGCCTCCGCGCGCTCCACCTCCAGCGGGCGGGTCAGCAGCCCGAGGCGGTCGCGGAGTTCGACGTGCTCCCCGGTGAGCCGGGCGGCCGTGGACGGCAGGTCGTGCGTGGTGGCGGTGGCCAGGCAGTCGGCGCGCCAGTCCTCGGGCGGCAGCGGGCGTCCGTCGCCGTCCCAGTCGCGCTCGAACCACAGGACGGACGTGCCGAGCACCCCGCGTTCGCGCAGCGCCTCCCGCACGCCCGGCTCGACGGTGCCGAGGTCCTCGCCGATGACCACCGCGCCCGCCCGCGAGGCCTCCAGCACCAGCACGGCGAGCATGGCCTCGGCGTCGTAGCGGACGTAGGCGCCCTCGGTGGGCGGCTCGCCCTGGGGGACCCACCAGAGCCGGAACAGGCCCATGACGTGGTCGATGCGCAGCGCGCCGGCGTAGCGGAACAGGGCGCGCAGCAGCCGTCGGAACGGCTCGTAGCCGGAGGCGGCCAGCCGGTCGGGGCGCCAGGGCGGCAGGCCCCAGTCCTGGCCGCGCGCGTTGAAGGCGTCGGGGGGCGCGCCGACCGACATGCCGGCCGCGAAGTACTCCTGCTGGGCCCAGGCGTCGGCGCCGCCGGGGTGCACTCCGACGGCCAGGTCGTGCACCACCCCGAGCGGCATGCCCGCCTCGCGCGCGGTGCGCTGGGCGGCGGTGAGCTGGGTGTCGGTGAGCCAGGCCAGCCAGGAGTGGAAGTCGACGCGTTCCCTCAGTTCGGTACGGGCTCGGGCGGTCTCCCGGGAGCGGGGGTCGCGCAGGGCGGCGGGCCAGCGGTGCCAGTCGGGGCCGTGGACCTCGGCGAGGGCGTACCAGGTGGCGTGGTCCTCCAGCGCCTGGCCCTCCTCGGCGAGGAAGTCGCAGTAGGCGGCGCGCCGGCCGGGGCCGAGCGGGACTCCGGCGACGAGTGCGAGGGCCTCGCGCTTGAGCTCCCAGACGGCGTCGCGGTCGATCAGCGCGCCCTCGTCGAGCACGCTCTCCCGCAGCCGCCCGGCCCGCTCGCGCAGTGCCCGCATCTTCTCGGGCGCGTCGAGGTGGCCGAACTCTGGCACGTCCTCGACGCGCAGGTGGACCGGGTCGGGGAAGCGGCGGGAGGAGGGCCGGTACGGGGAGGGGTCGGTGGGGGCGCCGGGCACGGCCGCGTGCAGCGGGTTGACCTGCACGAAGCCCGTGCCGAGCGTCCGGCCGGCCCAGGCGGTCAGCTCGGCGAGGTCGCCGAGGTCGCCCATGCCCCAGGAGCGGTGGGAGAGGAGGGAGTAGAGCTGGACGAGCAGGCCGTGGGAGCGTCCGGCGGGCGTGGGGAGCCGGGGCGGGGCCACGACGAGGTGGGCTCCTGCGGTGCGTCCGTCGGGTGCGACGGCGGTGAGGGTGTGGACGCCGGGCGGCAGTCCGCCGAGGGCGTCCCGCGGGTCGGTCGACGCCCGGCTCTCCCCTTGTTCGGTCCCGACGTCCAGCCGGGTCCCCTCGGGGAGTGAGGCGACGGCGGCGGGGACCGCGGTCGTCCCGCCGTCCCCGCCCTCGCTCCACAGCACCACGGTCGGCGGCAGCAGTCGTCCCGCGAGTTCTTCCTCCCGGGCGGCGAGCGCGGCGCGGGCGGCCTGCGGGGTGCCCGCGTCGACGCCCAGGGCGGCCAGGACGCGGACGACCGCGGCGGCCGAGGCCGTCACCGTGCGGTCCGGCGAGGGCCGGTAGGAGGTCGCCACGCCGTGCAGTCCGGCGAGGCGGGCCAGGTCTTCGTCGCAGGGTTCGGCCGGCCGGGGTGCGGTCATCTACGGCCTCATGAAGTCGGGGTCCACGGCGGCGAGGGGCGGCTCGCTGGTGAGGGGCGGTTCGCTGGTCAGCGGTTCGGCGTAGGGCAGCGGCGGCTCGCTGGTCAGCGGGGCCTCGGCGCAGGTTCCCTCCGCGCTGAACACGCACACGCGGGGCTCTTCCAGGACGGCGGAAACATCCGCCGGGCGTTTGGAACGGGCGGCCGGGAGCAGGGGGTACGTCGTTGCGACCACGGTGGCCTCCTTGTCGTCGAGATTCGGACGGGTTACTTGAGCCCTACCCAGCGGATCCGAGGACTCACATCTTCGATCGCCCCGTCCCCCGCGGAGCCGCCTCCGCGGGCTGGACCACCACCCCGCACCAAGATCAACCGGACCAATACGGACCCCCGAGGCAATATCGCCGCCGAAAGCCCAAAAAAGGCACACGGGAACTGAATACCGTCAACGGCCCGGCGTTATTGGAAAGTTGACGCTTTACGAAGCGGACTGCTAGCTTCACGTCACGGCTGAAAGGTACTCAGCCGCACGGGGGACGGGGGGTGTGGGGGTTTTGTGTATTCAGTTTCACAAGTATCTCACGAGTTCCTGATCCCGTGCTTCGCGCAACAGGAACAGGGGAGAAAATGAAGCGCGGTTCGCGTATTTCCACCGTCGTCGGCACGGCCGCGGTGATCACTCTGGCGCTGGCGCCCGTCGCCGAGGCCAACTGGAGCAGCTCCATCACCGCCGCCAGCGTGGGCTTCGAGTCGCGGCGCTGGACGGACGAGCTGTACTCGCAGGTGAAGTTCACCAACTGCAGGACCGACGCGCTCGCCACGCAGAGCACGGACGTCCGCATATGGGCCGACATCTCGCTCCAGCCCGACGAGGCCTACGACAACAAGACGTTCACCGCCTGCTTCGGCGGCGGCACCAGCAACGGCGAGTGGACCGACCTGCCGTCCGGCAAGCGTGACTACTACTTCAAGCTCGCGAAGATCGCGGGCTCCACCTTCGGCCCGCAGCTGAGCGTGAGCACCGTGTCGGTGGACACCACCAAGGCCGACGGCTGACAGACCAGCCCCTGAGGGGCGCCCCGCACGGGGCGCCCCTCTCAGGCCGACAAGTGGTTCGGTGAGACTGCATGAAATTCAGCACCACTCTGCGCAGCGGTAGTGTGCGGTGGGCTGCCCCCATTATTCTCCTGCTGACATTCCTTTATTATGTCGTAGGCCAGAAGGCCCCGCTCTCCAGTTATCACCATTACGCTCCGACCATTGTCGCCGAGCCGTTGATGACGCTTTATGCGCTGGCGTACGCGACGGCCGCCGGGCTCGCCTGCTGGGAAAGCGGGCGGCTCAACAGCGCACGAATATGGGCATTGGCGCCGGCCCGTTCGCGCTACCGCATCGCAGCGAACGTCCTGGCCCCGGTGATCGCGCTCTCATGGCTGGTTCTGCTCCTGCCCGCGGCGGTCTCGCTCGCCCGTTCGGCGACCCTCCCGAGCCTCGACAGCCTGCGCCTGCCGCTCGCGGCGATGGTGATCTGCGTCGCACACGCCGTTCTCGGGTTCGCCGTCGGCTTCCGCGTCCCCCGGGTCATCGCCACCCCGATCCTGGCCGTGGGCGACTGGCTTCTCGTCGCCTTCACCAGGGCGATGCTCCCCTACTGGCCCCGGCACGTCTCCGGTCAGTTCGGCAGCGTCGGTTTCGGCGAGGTGCCGCAGTTCGTCACGGCCGCCGTACCGCTGATGCTGGCGGGAGGCGTCGCCGTCGGGCTGACGATCCTCTGGCTGCCCTTCGGCTGGCGTGCGGTGCGGATCGCCCTCGCGGCCGTCGTCGCCGTGGCAGGCGTGCTCGGCGCCCAGCGCACAGCCGCGAACTGGTCGGCCACCCCGCCGATCACCACCGGGAACGTGGCGATGACGTGCACGGGCAGCGCGCCGCGCATGTGCGTGCCGGAGTTCAACGCGCGCTACCTGCCGCAGGTGCAGCGCGACACCGCCGAGGCGCTGAACGTGCTGCGGAAGGCCGGGGCGACCTCGGCACAGCCGCGGCTGATCACCGACGGCTACGTCGACGGCCGCCGCCAGAAGACCTCCACGGACACCGAGTGGCACATCCTGCTCACCGACCAGGTGCCCCGCGGTGACGCGGTGTACCAGATCGTGGTGCGGGCGCTGAAGTTCCGCTGCGAGGAGGTGGACGTCCGTACCGCCCACTCCGCCTGGCTGTGGGGCGCCATGAAGACCGGCCAGGAGAAGGCGTACCGGATGCGCCGCGAGCAGGAGGGCCTGGACCCCACGGCCCGGGAGCTGGAGCGGCAGGTCACGGCCGACGTCGCCCGGGTGCTGAAGGAATCGCCGGCCGAGCAGACGGCGTGGATCAGGCGGACGCTCCAGGGCTGTGAGGCGAAGGCCTCGTGATGTGGTGGTTCAAGGTGCGCCGGGGGCACACGCTGCTGCCGGCCGCTCTCGCCGTCTTCACCGCCGCCCTCTACGCGGTGCAGGATCACACGGTGCTGCTGCCGGCCATCACCGGCAGCCCGCGCGTCGCGCTCTCCCTGTTCGTCCCCGTGCCGCTGTTCGCGATGCTGATGGCGATGCTGGAATGCCGGCTTCCCGCGGCGGAGGCCTCCGGCGTCCGGTCCGTGGCACGGCTCGACAGCGCGCTCGTCACCGCGGTCATGGCGGCCGCGGCGGTGTGCAGCGTGGCCGTCGCCGCCCTCCAGGGCACCGCGACGGCCACGACCGGGGGCCGCAACGCCCTGTTCCTGACCGGCCTGATGCTGCTCGGCCGCGCCTGGGCCGGACAGGGAGCGGTGATGCTCCCCGTGGGGTGGCTGGTCACCGTCGCCGTCATCGGGTTCCGCGGGAACGTCCCCCGGTCCTGGACCGTCATCGCGCTCCCCGCGGACGACCTGTTCGCGGCGGCCGCCTCCCTGGTGGTGTTCGCCCTCGGCCTCGCCGCCCAGACCCGCTCGTCGAGGAAACCAGCGTGACACTCGAACTCAGCAACTGCACCTACGGCTACCGCCGCTGGAAGCCGCCGGTCCTGCGGGACTTCTCCTACACCCTGCCGGAGGGCCTCACCGTCCTGCTCGGCCCGAACGGCGCCGGCAAGTCGACCCTGCTGAAGCTCGCGGCTTCGGTGACCAGGCCGCAGAAGGGGCGCGTGTCCCTGGACGGGGCGCCGGCGGGCACCGCGGCGTACCGGCAGGCGGTGGCCTGGATGCCGCAGGACATCGTGCCCATGCCCACGCTCACCGCGCGCGAGTACGTCGCCTACGTCGGCTGGCTCAAGGGCATGAACCGCGCGGAAGCCTGGAAGCAGGCCCGCAAGGCCCTCACCCGGGTGGAGCTGACCGACAAGGCCGACGCCCGCACCAGCCAGCTCTCGGGCGGGCAGCTGCGCCGGGTCGGCGTCGCCGGGGCGCTCGTCCACGGCGCCCGGGTCCTGCTGCTGGACGAGCCCACCGCGGGCATGGACCCCTACCAGCGCCGTGTCTTCCGCGACATCCTGCGCGGGCTGACCGACGACGTGCGGGTCCTGCTGTCCACGCACGACGTGGCCGACCTCGCGGAGGAGGCGGACCACGTCACGGTGATGTACGGGGGAAAGGTCCTTCAGCACGGGGACACCGGCACGTTCCTCGCCCACACCCCGCCCGGGACCCTCGAGGGACGCGCCGCCGAAGCCGCGTACACCGCCCTGCTGAGAAGCCACGACGTCGCTTCCTGACGCTCCCGCGGCGTGCCGGCGGGGCCGACGGCGTCAGGGCCGGCCCCGGGGTCCTGTCCGCACCTGCACGAAGGCCCGGATCGTCAGGCCGATATGCCGTCGATCCGGGCCATGGCGTCGTCCGCGCCGAACGGCTGCAAGTAGGGCAGCCAGCGCGGGTCCCTGTGGCCGGTCCCGATGATGCGCCAGGCCAGACCGGTGGGCGGGGCCGGTTTGTGGCGCAGCCGCCAGCCGATCTCGACAAGATGCCGGTCGGCCTTGACGTGGTTGCAGCGCCGGCAGGACGCCACGACGTTGTCCCACACGTGCTGGCCCCCGCGGCTGCGGGGGACGACGTGGTCGACGCTGGTCGCGACGCCACCGCAGTACATGCACCGGCCGCCGTCCCGCGCGAACAGCGCCCGCCGGGTGAGAGGAACGGGCCCCCGATAGGGGACCCGGACGAATCGCTTGAGACGGACCACGCTGGGGGCGGGGACTGTGACGGTCGCGCTGTGCATGAAGGCGCCGGATTCCTCGAGGGAGACGGCCTTGTTCTCCAGGACGAGGACGAGCGCGCGGCGGAGCGGTACGACGCCGAGCGGCTCGTACGACGCGTTCAGGACCAGGACATGCGGCACGGATGCCTCCTCGGGCGTCGGCGGCGCGTGGCTCGCGCCGGGACGATCTGCAGCCAGTCTCCCCTCATGGCCGGTGGACGCGCCACCATCTCCCGGTAACGGGCTGGGAGTGTTTTCGACCACACCAGATACATCCCCAGCTCGACGACCTGTTCAAGCGCGCGTGAACACGGTCTCTCCTTCGAGCATTCGGGCGATGCACACACAATGCCCCGTTAGTGTGGTGACCCTGCCCGCTCGGTGACCTTTTCGTGACCTAGACCACCATGACCGCCGCGCCGAACGGAGCAGTGCAGCACCTGGAGGTACCTGCCGTGTCCTTGTCCGCCGTCCTACTGGCCGCCGGCCCGTCACCGTCGCCGACTCCCTCGCAGTCGCCGACGGTGACGGTCCCGACGCTCCAGGACGCCCAGGAGAGCGCGACGAACGCCGCGAGCTGGGTCGAGCAGAACTGGTCGACGTGGCTCGCGATCGGTCTGCGGGTCCTGCTGATCGTCGTCATCGCCGGGATCCTGAGAGTGGTGGTGCGGCGGTCGATCACCAAGCTGATCGACCGGATGAACCGCACGGTCCAGGCGGTCGACGGCACGGCCCTCGGGGGGCTGCTGGTCAACGCCGAGCGGCGCCGCCAGCGCTCCCAGGCGATCGGCTCCGTGCTGCGCTCGGTGGCGAGCTTCCTGATCCTCGGCACGGCCGGGCTGATGGTCCTCGGCACGTTCGAGATCAACCTGGCGCCGCTGCTGGCGTCGGCCGGCGTCGCGGGTGTGGCCATCGGCTTCGGCGCCCGCAACCTGGTCACCGACTTCCTCTCCGGCGTGTTCATGATCCTGGAGGACCAGTACGGCGTCGGCGACCAGATCGACGCGGGCGTCGCCACCGGAGAGGTCATCGAGGTGGGCCTCCGGGTGACCAAGCTGCGCGGCGACAGCGGCGAGATCTGGTACGTCCGCAACGGCGAGGTCAAGCGCATCGGCAACCTCTCGCAGGGCTGGGCGACGGCCGGCGTCGACGTCACGGTGAAGGCGAACGAGGACCTCGACCGGGTCAAGGCCACGCTGGACGAGGTCGCCGAGAAGATGAGCAAGGAAGAACCCTGGAACGAGCTCCTGTGGAGCCCGATCGAGGTGCTCGGCCTGGACAGCGTGCTGCTGGACTCGATGGTGGTCCGGGTCTCCGCCAAGACGATGCCCGGCAAGTCCCTCACCGTCGAGCGCGAGCTGCGCTGGCGGATCAAGCGGGCCTTCGACGCGGCCGACATCCGCATCGTCGGCGGCGCGACCGTCCCCCCGGAGGCCGACCCGGACGCCGACCCGACCGCCGCCGTGGCGGCCCCCTCGGTGTACGCCAACACCGCCTCCGCGCAGGCCCAGGCGGCCACCCCGATCGCCCAGCCGGGAGCGGCGGCCCCCATGAAGTGACCTGAAACAGCACGCTCGTTCGGGCTCTCGCACCGGCGCCCCTCCCCCGCGCCCGGAACCGGACAGCCGCTCACCGCGTGTTCACCCTCAGCGGTGACTTGCGATCTGATCAAGATCCAGCCAAGCCCGGTGCGCGCTGCCGTGCTTTGTGGCGATACTTGCGGCGACACATGACCATGGGGGAGGTCAGCCAGTGACACACCCGCCGAAGAGCAGCACGGCGCCACCGGGATCCGTCATGCCCACCATGCCGGCCGTCCCGCCCCAGCCGGGGCCCAGCGAGCCCCTCACACCCGTCACCGCCCGGCCGCCGGGGACGCCCGCGCGCCGTACCGCCTTCGCCGAGGGCGTCGACCGGGTGCGCGCCGCGGCAACGACCGAGCCGGGCCGGCTGCGGATCATCGGCGCCGTGCTCGCCGTCCTCGTCGTCGCGTTCGGCGCCGTCACCGCCTGGCAGATGACGGAGCGCGCGGCCGCCGCCGACGACGTGCTGAACAAGAGCCAGCCGCTGACCTCGGCGGCCGCCTCCATCTACCGCTCCCTCGCCGACGCCAACACCACCGCATCCGGCGGCTTCCTGGCGGGCGGTCAGGAGAGCGCCGAGTCCCGCAAGCGCTACGAGGACGACATCGACACGGCCGCCGCGGGGCTCGTCACCGCCGCGAGCAACGCCGACCCCGGCTCCCCCTCCACCGCAGCGATCACCAAGCTGAACAAGCTCCTCCCGGAGTACAAGGGCCTGGTCGAGCGCGCCCGCACCTACAACCGGCAGGGCTTCCCCGTCGGCGGCGCCTACCTGCGCTACGCCAACCAGAAGATGCAGCAGGAGATGCTCCCGGCGGCCGAGGACCTCTACAAGAAGGAGAACCAGCGCCTCCAGGACGACTACGCCGACGCCAGGCCCTACCCGTGGGCGGCGATCACGCTGGGCGTCCTGGCGCTGGCCGCGCTGGCGTGGATGCAGCACCGCACCTACCGCCGTACCAACCGGGTGTTCAACCACGGCCTGGTCGCCGCCACCGCGACCGCCACCGTCGTGCTGCTGTGGCTGGTCGTCGGCCACAGCCTGGCCCGCGCGGGCCTGAACGACTCCTACGAGCACGGCGTGCGCTCCCTGAACGTCCTGCACGACGCCCGCATCGCCTCCCTCAAGGCGCGCGGCGACGAGAACCTCACCCTGGTGGCCCGCGGCGCCGAGACCGTCAAGGTGACCGCGGACGGCAAGGAGTTGACGCTCGACGCCTACGACCACGGCTTCACCGAGAACATCGCCGCCCTCGGCAAGGGCCTCGCCGCCGCGGCGAGACTCGCCGACGATCAGGCGGGCGGGAAGCCGGTCACCTCGGCCGAGGGCAACATGGCGGAGTGGCGCAAGCGTCACACCGCGGCCCGCGCCCAGGACGACAACGGCAACTACGAACAGGCGCTCGCCCTCGTGATCGGCGCCAAGGGCGCGACCGGCGAGTGCTTCGACAGCGTGGACGCCAACCTGGCGAGGGCGCTCACCCACGAGCAGAACGAGTTCAGGCAGGCGGCCGGCGACGGCAGGGACGCGATGGGCGGTCTGCCGCTGGGCGCGGCCGTCCTCGCCGTCCTGGGCGCGGCGGGCGCCGTCCTCGGCATCGGCCGCCGGCTGTCGGAGTACCGGTGAAAGGGGGCGTGACGATGCATGTGCGACGAATGCGGGCCGGCCTGAAGGGCTGGGGCGGAGTAGGCGCGATGGCGATCGTGTGCGCCCTGGCGCTGGCCTTCGCGCTGCTTCTGCCGTGGGCCCAGTCCCAGGGCGGCGCCGCCGCCGGGGCGGGCGGGCGGGGCCTGGCCGAGGCCGGCCCGGCGGCCGACGCGGCCTGCAAGGACCCGGAGAAGCAGACCCTCGCGCCGTCGGCCGCGGACGGACCGACGATCAGCGCGATCAAGGCCCGGCAGGGCGAGAAGCGCAAGCTGGTCGTCGGCGTCGACCAGAACAGCTACCGGTGGGGTTACCGCGACCCGAACAACTCCGGTGCGGCGCTGGAGGGTTTCGACATCGACCTGGTGCGCCGCATCGCCCAGGACGTCCTCGGCGACCCGGACGCCGTCCAGTTCAAGGCGATCCCGACCAACCAGCGCATCCCCGCGATCCAGGAGGGCCGGGTCGACATGGTCGTGCGCACCATGACGATCAGCTGCGCCCGCATCAAGGACGTCGCGTTCTCCGCGCCGTACTTCAGGACGGGGCAGCAGGTCCTCGCCCCCAAGTCCTCGACGGTCACCGGCTACGACGCCTCGCTGGCGAGGAAGCGGATCTGCACCGCGGCCGGTTCGACCGCCAACACCAAGCTCACCGACGACCGCCGGGCGGGCCGGCTGGCGGCGAGCGCCGACATCTCCACCACCGTCCCCAACCAGCTCGACTGCCTGGTGCGGTTGCAGCTCGGCGAGGTGGACGCGGTGGTCACCGACGGCGCGCTCGCCGCGAGCCAGGCCGCGCAGGATCCGACGGTGGAGCTCAAGGGCGGCCCGTTCACAGCCGAGTACTACGGGGTGGCGATGAAGAAGGACGCCGACGACCTGGTGCGCCGGGTCAACCAGATCCTCGAGCGGTACCGGGCCGACGGCTGGCAGGCGTCGTACGACAAGTGGCTCTCGGCGACACTGGGGGCGAACGCGGCGACGTCGACGCCGCCCGCGCCGACGCAGTACCTGCGCACCGGCTGACCGGCCGGCCGCGGCACGGACCGAGTGAACGACCGACTCAGCAGCGAGAGGTGATCGATGGGCGTCACGGGACCCCCCGGGCCGGTGATGGACCGGGACGAGGTCGACCGTGCGCTGGCGCGGCTCGGCGCGGAGCACGAGGCGATCGAGACCTCCCTCCTCGCCCTGCAGGACCACGCGGGCCGCAGGCTCCTCGAAGGCGCGCGCCTGACCGGCGTCACCGAGGAGCGCTGGACGGCCGCGGAGGCGTCGATCACGCTGCTGTGGGCCTACTTCGACGCGTACTCGGACGCGTTGCGCTCCGCCCGGGAGATCCGCGCGCGGCGCCGCTGGTCCAGCCGTGAGGACCTGGTGGAGCTGACCGAGCTGCTGCGCGGCGAGTCCGTCACCGTGGCGGGGTCGGCGCTGGCCTCCGCGCCCACGCTCCACGGCACGGGCCGGCTCAGCCAGAGCTTCTCGCTGGCCGCGCTCGTCGAGCGGATGAACGAGCTGTACGCCTCCTCCCTCGACATGGTCGTCGCCGCCGACGCGGTGTGGTCGGCGCTGCCCGCCCGGATCGATCTGCTGGCCGCGGAGCTCCAGCGCACCCGGCAGCTCGCGCACTCCGTCGGGGTGCGCCCGGGCGAGCATCCGGCGGGCGACGACCTGGAGCGCATCACCGGCACCCTGACGCAGCTGCGGGAGCAGGTGATCAGCGACCCGCTGGCCTACTGGACGCCGGCGCAGGGCAGTTCGGCGCCCGGCGGAGGCCGCCCCGACACCACGGTCTACGACCGTCAGGCGCGGGCGCTGGAGGACGTACGCCGGGAGATCGACGCCGTGCTGACGGTCCGCCAGGACGCGGAGAAGCGGCTGGTGCGGCTGCGGGACGTCCTCTCACGCGCGGACCGCACGCTCGCGGAGGCGCGGACCGCGCGCGGCGAGGTGCTGGCGAAGATCGCGGCGACGGAGGTGCCGGTGGTCAGCGGCCCGCCGACCGCGCTCCAGGAGCAGCTGGCGACGGCCGCCGAGTACCGCAGGCAGGCCCAGTGGAACCGGCTGTCCCCGCTGCTGGAGTCGCTGGAGGAGAAGGCGGACGACGAACTGCTGCGCGCCCGCGAGTCGCTGACCGCGGTCACCGCGCCGCTGGCGGTCCGCGCGGAGCTGCGCGGCCGTCTCGACGCGTACAAGGCGAAGGTCGCCCGGCACGGCCTCGCGGAGGACCCGTTCCTCATCGAGCGCTACGACGCGGCCCGGCGGATGCTGTGGAGCGCGCCCTGCGATCTGCGCGTCGCCGAACAGGCCGTGCTGCGCTACCAGCAGGCGGCCGCCGAACTGCTCGCCGCGCCGAGAGTGCCGGAGCAGGGCGAGCCCGAGGACCACAGGGGGGCGAGGTCATGAGTCAGGCAGGCCAGACATGCCAGCGGCCGGGCTGCGACGGGTCGTACGACGACGTGGGCGGCGGCGAGCTGTACTGCGACACCTGCGGTCTGGCCCCCGTCGTCTCGGCCGGCTCGCCGGCGTCCTCGGCGGGCGGTGGCAAGGGCGGCGCGGGGAGCGGCAGTTCGCGCTCCAGCGCGCGCAGCGCCCGCAGCTCGCGTACGTCCTCGCAGTCGTCGAAGTCGCGCCGCTCGGTGTCCGGGCGGCTCTCCCGCTCGCTGTCGGGGGCCTCGACGGGCCGCTCGGTGTCGGTGCGCAGCTCCGGCTCCACGGCGGGCTCCTCGGGGCGGGCCCGGCTGGGCGTCGGGCTGGTCGCGGTGCCGCAGGTGCCGAGGCCTGACCCGCGCGCGATGGTCCTCGACAACCCCGAGGTTCCCGAGCGCAAGCGGTTCTGCTCGCGCTCCGACTGCGGTGCCCCGGTGGGCCGTTCGCGCGGTGAGCGGCCGGGGCGCACGGAGGGCTTCTGCACCAAGTGCGGCCACCCGTACTCCTTCGTGCCGAAGTTGAAGGCCGGCGACGTCGTGCACGGCCAGTACGAGGTCGTGGGCTGTCTCGCGCACGGCGGTCTGGGCTGGATCTACCTCGCCGTGGACCGCGCGGTCTCCGACCGCTGGGTGGTGCTCAAGGGCCTGCTGGACACCGGCGACCAGGACGCGATGGCCGCCGCCATCTCGGAGCGGCGCTTCCTCGCCGAGATCGAGCACGCCAACATCGTGCGGATCTACAACTTCGTCGAGCACCTCGACCAGCGCACCGGCTCGCTCGACGGCTACATCGTCATGGAGTACGTCGGCGGCAAGTCCCTCAAGGAGATCGCCAACGCCCGCCGCACGGCGGACGGCAAGCGCGACCCGCTGCCGGTGGAGCAGGCGTGCGCCTACGGCATCGAGGCCCTGGAGGCGCTCGGTCATCTGCACAGCCGCAACCTGCTGTACTGCGACTTCAAGGTCGACAACGCCATCCAGACCGAGGACCAGCTCAAGCTGATCGACATGGGCGCGGTGCGCCGCATGGACGACGACGAGTCGGCGATCTACGGCACGGTCGGCTACCAGGCGCCCGAGGTCGCCGACGTCGGCCCCTCCGTCGCCAGCGACCTGTACACCGTCGGCCGTACGCTCGCCGTCCTCACCTTCGACTTCCAGGGCTACACCACCGCCTACGCCGACTCGCTGCCCGACCCGGACAGCATCGAGGTGTTCCGCCGGTACGAGTCGTTCTACCGGCTGCTGGTCCGCGCCACCGACCCCGACCCGGCCCGCCGGTTCGCCTCCGCGCAGGAGATGGCCGAGCAGCTGACGGGCGTGCTGCGCGAGGTCGTCTCGCTGCAGACCGGGCGGGCCAGGCCCGCGCTGTCCACGCTGTTCGGGTCCGAGATCAGGGCCACCGACACCGAGTTGTTCCCGCGGCTGGACACGGAGGTGAGCCGGCTGGGGGCGCGCGCGAAGACGTCCCCCGTCGGGCCCGGTGCCGCCCCCGCCGCAGTGCCGTCCCTGGTCCGGGCCGTGGACGCGCCCGCCGCCGCGCTCGCGCTGCCCGTCCCGCACGTCGACCCGTCCGACCCCAACGCCGGTTTCCTGGCAGGTCTGTTGACCTCCGCGCCGGGTGAGCTGATCACGGCTCTCGCGGCCGCGCCGGCGCCGTCCGTGGAGACCCGGCTGCGGCAGGTCCGCGCGCGGCTGGAGAACGGCGACTTCGATGCCGCCGTCGCCGCCCTGACCCAGCTGGAGGGCGAACGGCCCGACGACTGGCGGGTGGTGTGGTACCGCGGCGTGGCCTGTCTGGTCACCGGCGACCACGAGGGCGCCGCGCTCGCCTTCGACGCGATCTACGACGCCTTCCCGGGCGAGCCCGCGCCCAAGCTGGCGCTCGGGCTGTGCGCGGAGGTGCTGGGCCAGCTGGACAACGCCGCCGAGTACTACGGCCTCGTCTGGTCGACCGACCCGAGCTATGTGAGCGCGGCGTTCGGGCTGGCCCGCGTGCAGCTCGCGGCGGGCGACCGCGGGCGCGCCGTAAGGACGTTGGAGTCGGTGCCGGAGTCGTCCATCCACTACACCGCCGCCCGGGTCGCGGCCGTGCGGGCCCGCCTCCGGCAGCGGACGGCGGCCGCGTCCGACGTACCCTTCCTGGAAGACCTCACCGCCGCCGCGGCACAGGTCGAGGCGCTGGACGCGTACGGGCTGGACGCGACGCGGCGCGAGCAGCTGTCGGCCGAGGTGCTCGGTTCGGCCCTGGACTGGATACTCTCCGGTGGCCAGGGCGGCCCCGGCGCCCGGCGGGTGCTGCTCGGCAGCGACCTGGACGAGCGGGGGCTCCGCTTCGGCCTGGAGCGCTCGTACCGCACGCTGGCCCGGCTGGCGACCGGCGGTGAGGAGAGAATCGACCTGGTGGAACGTGCCAACCGTTACCGCCCCCGGACGTGGGTGTAGTTGATGTCCCAGATGCCCCGGCAGGCCGCCCTGCCGACCTGTCCGAGCTGCACGGAGCCGCTCGAAGCGACCGACCGCTTCTGCGGCGCCTGCGGCTTCGACCTGTCCTCCCCGCCACCGCACGCGGTCGACAGTCCCACGCTGACCATGAGCGGGCGGGGAGCGGGCAGAGGGTTCGACGGGGCGCCGTACACCGGGACCCCGTCGCCGGGGACCGGTCTCCCGCAACCGCCGGGCGCGGGCGCGGAGTTCCAGGTCCGGGGCGTGCCGGCGGCGCGGGCGGAACTTCGGGACGTGTCCCACAACGCGGCGGGAGCGGGGTCCACCCGTGCGCCGTCGGCAGGGTCGGAGGTGAGTGGCTTGGCTCAGTCGGATGCGGGCGGGAACGGGGAGCCGTCGTCGGGAGCGGGCGCGCCGGGAGGCGGGTCACCCCAGGGCGGGGCGCCGATGCCGCCCGGTCCCCCGGCGCCGGCCGGCGGGCAGACCGGGCCGGGGCCGCACACGCCTCCCGGCGGTGCCGTGCCGCACGGCGGGCAGGTGTCACCGGGGGCGGACGGCGTCCCCGCCGCGCCGGCCGCGGGACAGGGCGCCGGGGTGCGGTTCGACCGGCCGGCCGAGCCCGAGGAGTATCCGCTCCAGGCCCCCGACCCCCGGGTGGCCGCCGAGGCCGTCAAGGTGTGCGTGGCCTGCCGGGCGGGCCGGGTGGACGATGACGGCTACTGCGAGAACTGCGGCCACGCCCAGCCCCGCGAGCGCGACCACATGGAGCAGGAGGCGGGCCCGGTCGCCGCCGTCAGCGACCGCGGCCTGCGCCACCACCGCAACGAGGACGCCTTCGGCATCGGCCGGACCGCGCTGCCCGACGGCGCCCCCGCGCTCGTCGCGATCGTCTGCGACGGCGTGTCCTCCGCGACCCGCCCGGACGACGCCTCGCTCGCGGCCTCCCAGGCGGCCAGCCGCTCGGTGCTGGCCGCCCTGCCGCAGGGCACGCACCCGCAGCAGGCCATGCACGAGGCGATCGTCGCCGCCTCCCACGCCGTCAACGCCCTCGCCCAGGAACCGGCCACCGCCCGCGAGCACGCCCCGCACCAGAACGCCCCCGCCTGCACCATCGTCGGCGCGATCGTCACCGCGGGCCTGCTGGTCGTCGGCTGGGTCGGCGACAGCCGCGTCTACTGGGTGCCGGCGGACCGCAGTTCGGCCCCGGCCCGGCTCACCGAGGACGACTCCTGGGCCGCCCAGATGGTCGCCGCGGGCCTGATGAACGAGGCCGAGGCGTACGCCGACGACCGCGCCCACGCGATCACCGGCTGGCTGGGCGCGGACGCCTACGAACTGGAGCCGCACACGGCCGCGTTCAAGCCCGACCGGCCCGGTGTGGTCGTCGTGTGCACCGACGGCCTGTGGAACTACGCGGAGGCCGCCGAGGAGATGGCCGAGGCACTGCCCCTCGACGCCTCGGTACGGCCGCTGCACAGCGCCCGCGTCCTGGTCGGACACGCGCTCGACGGGGGCGGGCACGACAACGTAACAGTGGCCGTCGTCCCGTTCCCCGCCCCCGCCCAGGGGGCAGGATCGGCCTGAGGCCGCGCGCTGGACGCACTCGGCGCGCACAGCCGTACACCTGGCTCATGACACGGGGAAGCCGGGCGGACCGGAGGGGACCGGTCCGCCCACAGTCGTCACTCCACGGCCGTGGGGTTCGCAAGGGGGATGTGAGTAGGCATGGCCAATTTCTCGAAGTCGAACGTGCCGCAGTTCTCGGTGGACGTCTACCAGAACGAGTACCTGCCGGAGGGCGGCCGCGAGGTCAACGCGATCGTGACGGTCAGCGCCACCGGCGGCGGCACGATCGGCACCGCTGTCTCCGCACCGCACCTGTACTCGCCCGGCGAGGGCCCGTCCGCCGCCGTGGCGATCATGGTCGACTGCTCGGGATCGATGGACTACCCGCCCACCAAGATGCGCAACGCCCGGGATGCCACGGCCGCCGCCGTCGACACCCTGCGCGACGGCGTGCACTTCGCGGTGATCGGCGGCACGCACGTGGCCAAGGAGGTGTACCCGGGCGGCGGGCGTCTCGCGGTCGCCGACGCCCGCACCCGCGAGGAGGCCAAGAAGGCCCTGCGCCGGCTGAGCGCGGGGGGCGGCACCGCGATCGGCACCTGGCTGCGGCTGGCCGACCGGCTGCTGTCCACCGCCGACGTCGCCATCCGGCACGGCATCCTGCTCACCGACGGCCGCAACGAGCACGAGTCGCCGAAGGACCTCAAGGCGGCCCTGGACTCCTGCGCCGGCCGCTTCACGTGTGACGCCCGCGGCGTGGGCACCGACTGGGAAGTGAAAGAAGTCACAGGGATCGCCTCCGCCCTGCTCGGCACCGCCGACATCGTCGCCGACCCGGCCGGCCTCGCCGCCGACTTCACGCAGATGATGGAGACGGCGATGGGCAAGGAGGTCGCGGACGTCGCCCTGCGGCTGTGGACCCCGGTCGGCACCACGATCAAGTTCGTCAAGCAAGTCGCCCCGACGGTCGCGGAGTTGACCGACCGCCGCACCGAGTCCGGTCCGCGCTCCGGGGACTACCCCACCGGCTCCTGGGGCGACGAGTCCCGCGACTACCACGTGTGCGTCGAGGTACCGGCCGCCCACATCGGCCAGGAGATGCTGGCCGCACGGGTCTCCCTGGTCATCCCGCAGCCGGAAGGGGCGGCGCAGAGCCTGGGCGCGCAGGGCCTCGTGAGAGCCGTGTGGACCGACGACATGGCCGCCTCCACCTCGATCAACCCGCAGGTCGCGCACTACACGGGCCAGGCGGAACTGGCCCAGGCGATCCAGCAGGGCCTGGACCTGCGCAAAGCGGGTGATATGGACGGAGCGACGGCCAAACTGGGCAGGGCGGTCCAGCTCGCGAGCGCGTCGGGCAACGCGGATACTGCGAAACTGCTTGCGAAGGTGGTGGACGTGGTCGATGCCACGACAGGTACTGTGCGACTGAAGACGAAGGTCGCGGAGGCCGACGAGATGACGCTCGAAACCCGGTCCACCAAGACTGTCCGTGTGAAGAAGTGACCTGGTCCGACGCCAGTGGGACGCAGGAAGGAAGGGGGACGCGCCGACATGCCGACCTGCCCGAACGGACACCAGTCGGGTTCCGACGACTGGTGCGAGGTCTGCGGTCACCGCATGGCCGGTGCCGTACCCCCTCCTCCTCCCCCGCCCCCTCCGACCGGCGGGGGGTACGGCTTCCCGCCGGCCCCGCCCGGCCCCGGCGGCCGTCAGCAGCCCGGTGTGCCGAACACCGAGCCCGAGCTGTGCCCGCAGTGCCGCACGCCGCGTGAGGGCGGTGCGCCGTTCTGCGAGGAGTGCCGCTGGAACTTCCTGACCAACACGGCGACCTCGTACACCCCGGCCGCGCCGCGTCCGGGCGGGCCCGGTGGTGTGGGTGGTCCTGGGGGCGCGGGTGGTCCGGGTGGGCCTGGCGGTCGCGGTGGCCCCGCGGGTCCGGGCGGGCCCGGCGGGGGTCCCGGCGGGGGCTTCGGCGCTCCGGGGGCCGGCCCCGGCGGGCCCGGTGGCCCCGGCTTCGGCGGTCCTGGTGGGCCCGGTGGGCCTGGCGGTCCCGGTGGGCCTGGCGGTCCCGGTGGGCCCGGGCGTCCCGGTGGTCCCGGCGGTGGTCCGGGTGAGCGGTTCCAGCCGCCGCCCCCGTCGTTCGGCGGCAGCGACTCCTTCGAGTACCAGAGCTCCCGTCCCTCCCAGGTGAACCGTCCCGCCGAGCCGATCCCGCCGGGCCCGTCGTTCGGCGGCGAGCCGTCGCGTCCGCAGGGCCAGGGCGGCCCGGGCGGCGGACAGCCCCCGTTCGGCCGCGAGCCCGCCGGCTCGGGCGGCGACCCCTTCAGGCGCGGCCCCGCCGGCCCGGGCGGTCCTTCCGGCCCCTCCGGCGACCCCTTCGGGCGGGAGCCCTCCGGCGGTCCGGGCGGCGATCCGTTCCGGCGCGATCCCTCCGCCACCTCTCCCGGTGACCCGTTCCGGCGCGATCCCTCCGCCACCTCTCCCGGTGACCCGTTCCGGCGGGAGCCCTCGGGCGGCCCGTCCGGCGACCTCTTCTCGCGTGAGCCGTCCGGCCCGGGCGGCCGTCCTCCGGGTCCGCCCGGCGCGGGTCCCTCCGGTCCCGGTGGCGGCCCCGGCGGTCCGTCCGGCTTCGGCGGTCCCGGTGGCCCGGGCGGTTCGGGCGGCCCGGGTGCCGGTCCCGGCGGTCCCGGCATTCCGCAGGCCTACCAGCCGTCCGGCTTCCCGCAGGAGACCGGCCGGACGCAGCCGGGCGGCGGTCCGTCCGCTCCCCCCGGGCAGCCCTTCGGCGGCGGTGACGACGACTGGGTGCTCTCCCCGCCGTCGCACACCGGCCCGAGCGGACCCGGTGGTCCCGGCGGACCCGGTGGTCCCGGCGGACCCGGTGGTCCCGGCGGCGCGCAGGGCGGCGGCTACGGCTACCCCCAGACCGGCGCGACGCAGGCCCCGCCCCCGTCCGGCCCGGCGTTCCCGCAGCAGCCGGCGACGTGGACGGCGACGATAGGCCCCGACCGCGAGTACTTCATGGCGATGATGCACCGCTCGGGTCCCGAGGCCGCCGGCCTGAACCTGCCCGCGTACTCCCCCGAGCAGCAGCGCACGCTCACCGGCAACCAGATCACCATCGGCCGCCGGCGCCACTCCACCGGCGAGACCCCCGACATCGACCTGTCGGTGCCGCCGGAGGACCCGGGCGTCTCCCACCAGCACGCGGTGCTGGTGCAGCAGCCGGACGGCAGCTGGGCGGTCGTCGACCAGAACTCGACGAACGGCACGACGGTCAACGGCGGCGAGGAGCCCATCCAGCCGTTCGTGCCGGTGCCGCTGCGGGACGGCGACCGCGTGCACGTCGGCGCGTGGACGACGATCACGGTCCGCCGGGGTTAGGTCCCTTTCCGGGGTCGGGTCCCTCGCCGGGGTCCGACCCCTGCGCCGCGACCGGTTCCGGCGCGAGCGGTTCCGGCGCGAGCGGTTCCGGGAGGGCCCAGGCGTACGGCCCGTCGGGGGCGTCGAGCCACGCCCACACGTGCTCGCCGCCGACCGTGACGCCGTACCGCTCCCGCCCGGGCCTGTCCTCGCGTTCCCACAGCGCGTACGCCGCCTGCGGGTCGAGGGCACCCCGGGTCAGGGTCAGCAGGAACCGGAACAGGTCGCTCTCCCGGGCCCGCTGCGGCACCCCGCCCAGCGGCACCGGTTCCGGCTCGGGCCGCCCGCCCCCGCGCAACGGCACGAAGTAGGCCGGGGTGTGCAAGAACCGCCCCTCGGCGTGCGCGGCGTCGTGGACCGTGAGCGCGACCAGGCCGGTGGCCAGCGGCGCGAGCACGAGCCCGCCCGGACGGCACTGGGCCGTCCACGCGCGCGGGATCGTCGTCAAGGTGCAGGTCGCGATGATCCGGTCGAAGGGCGCCCGCTCCGGCACCCCGCGCGCCCCGTCACCGGTGACGACGACCGGATGGTGGCCGGCCTCGGCGAGATGCCGTCGCGCCGACTCGGTGATCTCCGGGTCCAGGTCGACGGTGGTCACGTTCTCCTCGCCGAGCCGGTACGACAGCAGCGCCGCGTTGTAGCCGGTGCCGGCGCCGATCTCCAGCACCCGGTCGCCCTCCCCGATCCGCAGCGCGGCCAGCATCAGCGCCATCAGGGAGGGCTGGCTGCTGGAGGAGAGCAGCTCGCCGTCACGCACCCGGGTGGCCAGCGGGACGTCCTCGTACGCGCCCCGCAGCCAGCGCTCACGGCTGCGCGGGTCCGGGCTCCCGGCCCACCGCCGCTCGTAGCCGCGGGGGCCGCTCACGTAGTAGTACGGCACGAAGAGGTGGCGCGGCACGACCGCGAAGGCCTCCGTCCACCCCGGGTCGGCGGCGAAGGCCCCGTCGGCTTCGATCCGCCGCACCATCGCCGCCCGCTCCGACGCGGCGAGCACCGCGAACTCCCCGCCGTCACCGCCGAGCGCGTCCATGCCCATGCCTCCACTGTCCTGCGGCGGAAGGCCTCGCGCGAACACCGCGGCTCGCTCAGGACCGCCGGGTCCTAGGCCCGGAGACCTCGGTCGGCGCGTCTGAGAGCATGGAGGGCGTGAAAGAGATTCGGCGCGGCACGCTTCAGGAGCAGACCTTCTACGAGCAGGTCGGCGGGGAGGAGACCTTCCGCCGGCTGGTCCACCGTTTCTACGAGGGAGTGGCCGAGGACCCGCTTCTGCGGCCCATGTACCCCGAGGAGGACCTGGGCCCGGCGGAGGAGCGCCTGGTGCTGTTCCTGATGCAGTACTGGGGCGGCCCGACGACGTACAGCGAGAACCGCGGCCATCCGCGGCTTCGGATGCGCCACGCCCCGTTCACCGTCAACCGGGCGGCGCACGACGCCTGGCTGAAGCACATGCGGGACGCGGTGGACAGCCTCGGGCTCTCCGAGGAGCACGAGCAGACGTTGTGGAACTACCTGACGTACGCGGCGGCTTCGATGGTGAACACCCCGGAGTGAACGGGCCTGGACCGGCCGGGACTTGGCTTGGCCGGGGGGTTGGCCTGACTGGGGCCGAGGCTGAACGGACCCGTCAGGGCGCCCGCTTCAGCGCACGCTGAGGCCCAGTCCCCCGGTCCCCGCCCGCCGTACGGCGATCGACCCGTACGGCGTCCGCAGCCGCAGCCACGCCCCGGACGAGAAGAGTCCCGCCTCCTGCGCAGCGCCCCGTGTCCCGCCCGCGGCGGCCGGGCCGGCGGTCGGCCGCAGGAAGCCGAGGGACTGGGCGGCGTGCACCGCCCGCACGGGGAGCCCGGTGTCGCCGACCGTCCGGGACCAGATGTCGCGGCCGATCCGGTCGAGTTCGGCCCGGGTGCGCCGCTCGGGCGCCAGCTCCTCCGTGCGCCGCCGGAACTCGCCGACCGCCGCGCCGACCATCGCCCGCAGTTCGCCGGCCGCCGGAAGCCCCGCCTCGGGACGCCAGTCGCCGCGCGGCGGCAGCACGCCCGCCCACGGCGGTCCGGTGACCGCGATGGGCACGGCCGCGGTCGCCGCCGTCTCCGCCACGCCCTCCAGCAGCTCACCGGCGGACACCGTCACGTCGAGCGTGACGTCCAGCCCGCTCTCGTACGGCTTCGCCAGCCCCACCGCGCGCACCGCCAGCACCTCGAAGGACGGCGGCCGTCCGAAGACGGCGAGCGCGGTGCCGGCCGCCTGGAGGCGGACCGCGGCGGAACGGTCGTAGTGGAGCAGCCGGGAGAGGAAGGCCGCGAGGTCCGCCGCCTCCCCCTCGTCGGCGAGGTGGAGCACCGTCATGCGGCGACGGCCTCCTCGGCGTCGTCCCGGTACTCCGCCAGGAACTCCCGTTCCTCTGCCGTGATGCGGCGCGGGCGCTGTGCCGCGAAGTCGAACGGCACGATCACCGTCGAGGCGGTGACGTAGACGTGGTCGCCGTCCTTCACCTCGTAGGCGATGGTGAAGGACGCCGCCCTGACCTCCGTGACCCACAGCTCGACGTCCACGGGCGTGTGCCGGTGGACGAGCTGCCGCTTGTAGTCGATCTCGTGGCGCGCCACCACGGACCCCTGCTGGAAGTCCTTCTCCGGGCGGAACAGGAAGTCGATACGGGCTTCCTCCAGGTAGCGGAGGAAGACCACGTTGTTGACGTGGCCGTACGCGTCCATGTCCGCCCAGCGCAGCGGGCAGCGGTAGATGTGCCGCAAGACCGATCAGCCCCGGGTCAGCTTCTTGTAGGTGGCGCGGTGCGGACGCGCGGCGTCCGGTCCGAGCCGCTCGATCTTGTTCTTCTCGTACGACTCGAAGTTGCCCTCGAACCAGAACCACTTGGAGTCGCCCTCGTAGGCGAGGATGTGCGTGGCGACCCGGTCGAGGAACCAGCGGTCGTGGGAGACGACGACGGCGCAGCCGGGGAACTCCAGCAGCGCGTTCTCCAGCGAGGACAGCGTCTCGACGTCGAGGTCGTTGGTCGGCTCGTCGAGGAGCAGCAGGTTGCCGCCCTGCTTCAGGGTGAGCGCGAGGTTGAGGCGGTTGCGCTCACCGCCGGAGAGCACGCCGGCCGGCTTCTGCTGGTCGGGGCCCTTGAAGCCGAAGGCCGAGACGTAGGCGCGGCTCGGCATCTCCACCTGGCCGACGTTGATGTAGTCGAGCTCGTCGGAGACGACCGCCCAGAGGGTCTTCTTCGGGTCGATGTTCTCGCGGCTCTGGTCGACGTAGGAGATCTTGACGGTGTCGCCGACCTTGATGTCGCCGGCGTCGGGCGTCTCGAGCCCCTGGATCATCTTGAACAGCGTGGTCTTGCCGGCGCCGTTCGGGCCGATGACGCCGACGATGCCGTTGCGAGGCAGGGTGAAGCTCAGGTCGTCGATGAGGACCTTCTCGCCGAAGGCCTTGTTCAGCTTGCTGACCTCGACGACGACGTTGCCCAGGCGCGGGCCCGGCGGGATCTGGATCTCCTCGAAGTCCAGCTTCCGCATCTTCTCGGCCTCGGCCGCCATCTCCTCGTAGCGGGCGAGACGCGCCTTGGACTTGGCCTGACGCCCCTTGGCGTTGGACCGCACCCACTCCAGCTCTTCCTTGAGCCGCTTGGCGCGCTTGGCGTCCTTCTGGCCCTCGACCTTCAGACGGGTCTGCTTGGTCTCCAGGTAGGTGGAGTAGTTGCCCTCGTAGGGGTAGGCGCGACCGCGGTCGAGCTCGAGGATCCACTCGGCGACGTTGTCGAGGAAGTACCGGTCGTGGGTGATCGCCACGACGGTGCCCGGGTACTTGGCGAGGTGCTGCTCGAGCCAGTTCACGGACTCGGCGTCGAGGTGGTTGGTGGGCTCGTCGAGGAGCAGCAGGTCGGGCTGCTCCAGCAGGAGCTTGCAGAGCGCGACGCGGCGCTTCTCACCACCGGAGAGGTTGGCGACCGGCCAGTCGCCCGGGGGGCACCCGAGCGCGTCCATGGCCTGCTCGAGCTGGGCGTCGAGGTCCCAGGCGTTGGCGTGGTCGAGTTCCTCCTGGAGCTTGCCCATCTCGTCGAGCAGCGCGTCGGAGTAGTCGGTCGCCATCAGCTCGGCGATCTCGTTGAACCGGTCGAGCTTGCCCTTGACCTCGGCGACGCCCTCCTGGACGTTCTCCAGGACGGTCTTCTCCTCGTTCAGCTTGGGCTCCTGCATCAGGATGCCGACGCTGTACCCGGGCGAGATGAACGCGTCACCGTTCGAGGGCTGCTCCAGCCCCGCCATGATCTTCAGAACGGTCGACTTACCGGCGCCGTTCGGGCCGACCACACCGATCTTCGCGCCGGGCAGGAAGTTCAGCGAGACGTCGTCAAGGATGACCTTGTCGCCGTGTGCCTTGCGCGTCTTGCGCATGGTGTAGATGTACTCAGCCAAGAGAAACCGTCCGGCAGCTTGAAATCTGGCAGTGGGCAGATACACCCCATCTTGCCGGACGGCCACCCCTGGGGGGAAACCCGTCCGGGTGGGGGGCTGTGAGCTGGCACTTTCGCTGGTGGCGGCTGCGGCTCGCCTGTCACTGTCGGTCACCGCCGGTCGGCCTCGGGCAACCTCGCGCGACCCAGGGTTGATCATCACCGTTCGGCCGGTCGTCGACGACGGACCGCAGCTCGTAATGCCCGCTCTCGGTACGCCTCCGGTCGATGCCGTACAGCGCCTAGCTCAGGATCTCCCGGTGGGCGGTGTTCGAGGACGTACACCTCGTCCAGCGCATCCGGCGCGGCCTACGGCACATCCAGTACCGCAGCGAACTCATAGACGGCTGCCTCGCCGAGACCGGCCTGGCCATCAGACCCACCTGAGCAACCCGGCCACATCACGAGTTCAACCTCAGTAATGCAGGGCGGCCGCGAGTGCCTCGGCCAGGGTCACGGGCGGGCGGCCGATCAGGCGGCGCAAGTCGCCAGAGTCGGTGTACATCTCGCCGCGGGTCATGCCGCGGTCAGCGTCAGCGAGGACCTCCGCCAGCTCGGCGGGTAGGCCCGCGGCGGCCAGTACCTTGGCGAAGTCGGTCTCCGGGAGGTCAGCGTAGGTAACCTGCTTTCCGGCTGCAGCGGAGATCGCGGAGGCCAGCTCAGTCAGGGTGAAGGATTCGTCGCCGCCGAGCTCGTACACGGCGCCGGTGTGGCCTTCAGCGGTGAGGACGACCGCTGCGGCCTCGGCGTAATCGGCGCGGGATGCGGCGCTGATCCGCCCCTCGCCTGCGGCGCCGACGACCGCGCCGTTCTGCAGGATCTGCGGCAGTTGGCTGGTGTAGTTCTCCAGGTACCAGCCGTTGCGCAGCAGCACGCTGGGGATTCCGCGGTCCCGTAGATACTTCTCCGTCTCGCTGTGCGTGGCACCGATGACGGTGGTGGCCGTGTCCGCGTGCGTCGTGCTCGTGTACGCCACCAACGACACGCCTGCGGACGCTGCGGCGTCGATCACGCGGCGGTGGTTGGCGACCCGCTCACCCACGGGGACCGAGGCCGAGATCAGCAGCAGCCTGTCCGCCCCGGTGAATGCCTCGGCCAGGCCGTCGGTGTCCGCGAAGTCGGCGCGGCGTACCGTGATGCCCCGGTCGGCCAGATCCTTGATCCCGGCGATGTCCCGGCCGGTCGCGATGATGTCCGCGGCCGGGATCCCGCGCCGCAGCAGTGCCTCGACGGTGAGCCTGCCCAGCTGGCCGGTGGCTCCGGTGACGACGATCGGCATGATGGTCATTCCTTCCTTCCGCGCGTGCCTCGCACGCCTGCCGCGGTCCGTCCGCCGCGGGATGGAACACAGGATGACCTGGACACTCTCTGTTGGGGAGTAGCCACTTCTTGGTAGGGTACTTACCGCAGCGAAAGCATTGAGGTGAGCCGTATGGCTGCTGTCGAGAATGTGACCGGGCCCATGCCGTCATTCGATCCGTACGAGCGCGGCTGCCCGTCGCGGGACCTGCTCGACCAGATCGGCAGCAAGTGGGCGGTCCTCGTGCTGGGCGAACTCGGCCGGAACGGGACCTCCCGGTTCGGTCATCTCCGCCAGGCGCTGGCGGGCGTGAGCGAGAAGATGCTCACCCAGACGCTGCGCACCCTCGAACGCGACGGGCTGGTCAGCCGGACCGTCTACCCAGAGGTGCCGCCGCACGTGGAGTATGAGCTGACTGCGCTCGGCCAGACACTGCGGGAACCGCTGAAGGCGCTCACGGAGTGGTCCGTGCTGCACATCGAAGAAGTCATCACCGCCCGCGAAGAGTATGACGACCGCACTGAGCGCACCAGGTAATCAGCGGGGGCCAGCGGTCTGGTCATAGACGGCCGCCCCGCCGAGACCGGCCCGACAATCAGACCCACCTAAGCCACCCGGCGACATCACGAGTTCAACCTCAGTAGTGCCGTCGACCCACGGGGAGGAGAGGGGGAACCATGTCGTCGCTCGACCGTCTCAGGACGCTGCTGGGTGAGCCGGTGACCTGGGGCTGGGCCAGGCCGCGGCTGTGGACGGCGGCCGAGCAGTATCTCGGTGTCGCGCTGCCCTCGGACTACAAGGCGTTCCTGGACCTGTACGGCCCGGGGAGCATCGACGGCTACCTGTCACTGCACCGGCCTCTGGAAGCCGACACCACAGAGCTGGACCGGTTGTGGCCGCTGGAGGACTGCCGCCGGGCGCGCCTCAGCGACCCGGACCTGTATCCCTACCCCTTCCACCCCGATCCTGGCGGCCTCATCCCCTGGGGTTCGGACGAGCATGACAACGAGTACTACTTCCTCGCGATCGAGCCGGACCCTGATGAGTGGCGCATCGTCGTCAGCAGCGAGTGCAACGAGTGGTTCGAGACCGCGGGCACCTTCTGCGACTTCCTCGTGCGCTGCTTCGACCGCATCGACCGACCACCCTTCATGGCGCGTGCTTGGCCCGCCCTTGACGCCCGTTACCACTCCCATGCCTGATGCGACGCTCGCACCGCCCGGCTCGGGATGCAGCTGACACCCGCTTTAGGAGTTCATGCGACTGGAGACGTGCACGCTCGTGCGTGGGCCCGATCGCAGTGCGGACGTTTCGTCTGGTGCCGCAGAGGTTCCCTTCAGTACGGGTGCCTTGCCGTCAAGGCGGGGACTGCTGGGGCCTGGCCAGGCTCATTCAAAGCCCCCGTTGACCCCGATGACCTGGCCGGTGATCCAGTGCGCGTCGTCAGAAGCCAGCAGGCTGACAACGTCGGCCAGATCCGTCGGCAGGCCTAAGCGGCCCAACGGAGTGGAGTCGATGATCTGGTCGGTCATCGCGCGTGCCTCCTCGGCGAGCATCGCGGTGTCGGTCGGGCCGGGTGCGATGGCGTTGACGGTGATCTGCCGCGAGCCAAGGTGGTGCGCCAGTGACCGCGTCAGCACCTCCACACCGGCCTTGGTCGCCCCGTAGATCCCCATGAAAGCCACGCCGCCGTTGGGAATGCCGGCGGAGATGTTGATGACGCGGCCGCCCTCGCGCAGCCGAGAGGCTGCCTGCTGCCCGGCAAGGTAGACGCTCTTGAGGTTGGTGGTGACCAAGGCGTCGAACACCTCCTCGGGCAGGTACTCGATTGGTGCCGCAGCAAACATCGCCGCATTGTTGACCAGGATGTCCACGCCGCCGAACGCCCGCTCGGCGGCGTCGAAGAGGCCCAGCATGTCGGCGGCCTTGCCCACCTCGCCCGGTGCAGCGACCGCCCGGCCACCCCCCTGAGCGATCTCCTCGACCACCTCCTGCGCCTGGTCCGAGGCCCCCTGCCGAGTCGCCCGGTAGTTGACCACCACGTTGGCGCCGTCACGGCCAAGCCGTTGCGCGATGGCCCGGCCAATGCCGCGGGTGGCCCCGGTCACCAGCGCCGTCCTGCCGGCGAGCCTCGTGGATGCGGTGGATGCGGTGGATGCGGTCATCGCCGCCCCTCCATTTCTGTGAAGGCCGTTACAGAAATGGGACCGTATCAGATTATTTAACGGTCGCCATAGAATGGAGGCATGGCTGCACAACGGCGGGGTCGCCCCCGTGGATTCGATCGGGACGCCGCGCTCCAGGCGGTTCTGAGGGAGTTCTGGGAGCACGGGTACGAGACCACATCCTTCGCCGACCTCACCCAGGCCACCGGACTCGCCTCACCCAGCCTGTACGCGGCCTTCGGCGACAAGGAGTCCTTGTTCGAGGAAGTCGTCCAGACTTACGGGCGCACCTACGGAGACTTCGCCCGCCGCGCCTTGACCGACGAACCCACCGCGCGCCGAGCGGTTCGGCGGATGCTGCGCGAAGCTGCCGTCGAGTACACCGACCCCGGTCATCCCCCGGGCTGCCTGGTGATCACAGCCGCGACCAACTTCAGCTCTCGATCCGCCGGCATCGCCGAACGGCTCCGCGGGTACCGCAACCACAACCTCCGGGACATCGAGGCCAAGATCCAGGCTGATATCGACGCGGGGCGGCTTCCCGACAACACGTCCGCGCGGGCACTTGCCCACTACAGCACCGCAGTGCTGCAGGGCATGTCCCAACAGGCACGCGACGGAGCCACCCGTGCCGAGCTGGAAGCAATCGCTGACACAGCTATGGCAGCGTGGCCTGCCGACGTGTCATGACCACACGGATCCCGTCAAGCGTGCGAGCAGTACGCGCACCAGAGCGCGCCGCGCCGGGCGTGTGTCATACGTGAGGATTTTCTGCGGGACGGGCCTACTGGCGGTGAATCTGACATTCATGAAGAAACGCCATCCTCAATGTTTTCACCGTCAGGGTCACTCATTCGCCACGTATCCGGAGCGGAGCGGGCGGCGTTAGCGGGGCATGACGAAAGCTAGGTTCCATGGCTTGCCTCACCGGGGGGTGGGGGAGGGCGATCCGCCCGCGACCCGTGACGCGGCGGCCGGGAGACGTGCGTACGCCGATGTGACGCGCTCGGCGCTCCAGGCGTGCGGCATCCTGCGCGGGAGCGCCGCGCGGACCGAACCGCGGGTCACCGATTCGCTGCTGCGCGAGTTCATGACTCTGCTGGAGGCCGCGCAGAAGGAACTCGATCAGCGGTGGAACAGGCAGGGGAACCCCGGCTGCCGCGCGGACCACGTGTAACGGGGCGGATGTGCATGAATCACGAGTATGCGGATCCCTCTTTTCTGCGGAATGAATGGTATGCCGACCCATATTCATATGGGCCGGGTATCGGACAGCCCGGCGGTCCTGTCGATGCGCCGCACACGGGCACTCCCCTCACCCCTCCCGACCCGGGCTGGGACCCGGTGGAGGAACTCGCCTACCTCTTGCAGGAGGCGGTTCCGGCCGAGCAGACGGCCACGGTGCCGGCACCGCGCAGCGAGTCGTCGCCCGGCGGCGACAGCGCCGACCCGATGGAGAACCTGGCGCACATCACCGCCCAGCTGCCGCCCATCCGGCGTTCCTCCGCCGGACATCGCAAGGTCCGGGTGCACAGGCTCCGGCGCGGGTGGCTGCAGACGGGCAGCCTGGTCATCATCGCGTTCGTCGCCGTCATCGCGGCGGCGGTCAGCGTCTTCTGCGGCGTGGTCGCCTACAGACCGCTGCAGAACATCACGTCGGACCCGGAGAGCGGGGTCACTCCCTGGTGGCCTCTCTTGGTGTACGGGCCCTGGACGGTGGCCTCCCTGTCCATTCTGCGCACCGCCCTGCACCAACGCCGCGCCTGGCACTCCTGGTTGATCGTGCTGATGTTCTCCTCCGTCGCGATGATGCTGTGCGTGGCCCAGGCCGACAGGACCTTCACCGGCGTCGCCGCGGCCGCCCTCCCCGCCCTCGCGTGCCTGGCGTGCCTGCAGCAACTCGTCCGGCAGATCACCCTGACCCTGGCGCCCCGGCAGAGCCCACCGCGACCCCGACGCCGCCCGTAGCGCCGAGGCGCGAGGACGCTCTCAGTCCCGCGCCTCGTTCTCCTTGCGGCCGACCAGCACCAGGGCTGCTCCACCGATCACCACCAGGCCTATCGCGGTGCCCGCGATGTAGGGGGTGGCGTTGGAGCCGCCCGTCTCGGCCAGGTTCGTGGCGGTGATGGAGCCGCCGCCCACGGTGGCGGGGCTGGGCTGGGACAGGGTCTGGGTGGTGAGGCCCGTCCTGGTCTCGGCGGACCTGGTCCGGCAGTCGAGGACGCCCGTGAAGCGGGTGCCGCGGATGGTGAAGTCGTAGGCCTGGTCCTCCTGGAGGGGGATCGTCACCGTCCGCGAGGCGCCTGCCGGGATCGTGTACTCGAAGCCCATCAGCTCGAAGGTGAACGGCGCGTCGCCCCGGTTGGCCGCCGCGATGTCGACACCGTTCGCGGCGCAGTTCTTCGCCGCGGACAGCGCCGGTATCGGACCGCCGGCGGCCCAGGTGGCGCTCGCCCCGGCGGAGACGGTGGACTCGCTGGAGCCGGCCAGTATCTGCGTCTGGCTGCGGCTCTCCGAGGTGAAGGCGCGGCCGACGGGGACGGTGGTCGAGGCCTGCACGGTCAGCTCGGCCGTGCCGGCGGCGGCGTCGGCGGGCACGTCGAAGAAGAGCTGGCTGCCGTCCTGCGCCGAGGTGACGGCCTTGCCGTCCTTGCCGACGATCCGCACCCCGCTGATGGCGGCGTCCGGCGGCGGCGCGACGGTGACCGCGCTCGCGTCGGTCCGCACGGTCACCGGGCCGAGCGGCGCGCCGGGACGGCCTGAGACCGCGGCCCCTTCGAGGGTGAGCGAGGCCCTGGGTTCCGCCACGTCCCGGGCGGCCTTCTGGAGGTAGTCCGCGAGCCGTTCGGCCTGCGGGTCGACGGCGTCCACGTCAGCGCCGTCGGAGTAGCGCCAGATGGCCACCTGGGTGCCGGCGGCAGCGTCCTGCTCGCTGAGGCCACCGCCGATGCCGGCCTTCTTCGCCAGCGTGGCCAGGTCGTTGACCTGGGGGTAGGAGTTCTGCAGGATCCAACGGACCTTGCCGGCGTCCTTGTTGACGCCGAGCGAGGTGCCGCTCCAGGGCGTCTCGCCGTACTTGGCATCCCGCTGCGTGGGCGTGTGCAGGTCGACGCAGTACGTCTGCAGCATGCCGCCGCCCTCGACGGACATCTCGAACAGCCCCGCCGGGACCTCCTGGTCCCCGCCGTCGGCATGGAGGACGGCGGTGCCGTAGGTCTTGAGTCCTCCCATGGTCGCCGTCGCTCCGCCCTGGCTCTGCGGGGTCTCGTCGGCGACCGCCGTGCCCGCGGCGGTGGCGACGACACCGGCGGCGACCACACCGGACACCAGTGTCCCGGCGGCGAGGCGCACCGCGCCCCGACCTCGCGTGAACGGCGCGGCGAACGATGAAATCACGCAATTCCCCTTCGAGCAGGACCGGTTGTCGTGGGGGATACGGTCCCACCAGCAAAATCAGGAGCCCCTTGTGCTTTGTTCGGCATCCTAAGGACGCGGCACACCACCCTTCCCGACAAGCTCATCCGATGGGCGATCCGACTCGGAATCGTTATCCCGAAGATCGTCAACAGGCCTGACTTATCGACAAATCCACCGGAGCGGGCTGGCACGGACCGGTCGATAAGCCGCTGTTCGCCCGTGTGCGGTCAGACGCTGGCGCTTGCTGATATCCCGTCACCGCCGCGTGCTCAGGTCACCGCCGTCCGCTCCCGTCAGTGCCGTCCGCTCAGTCAGCGCCGCCGGCTCAGGTCAGCTGCACTGGCTCACGTCACCGCCGCCGGTTCACGGCGCCGGGTGCCGTCTCGTTCCGTGTGGTCCGCGGCCGGTGTCAACCAGTCGGGCTCGGGCTGCGCTGCCGCCGGCCCCGGCATCCCTGCCACCGCGCCCGCCGGATCCGGCCTGACCGTGCGGCGGAAGGCCGCCGTCCCCCGTGCGAGGTCGTGGCCGATCGACACGGCGTCGATGTCGGCCGAGGTCCAGCTCTGCTGCCCCTCACGCGCCTCCGTGCGCACCTTCAGCCTGCCCTGCACGATCACCGGGTCGCCGACGTTCAGCGAGGCCATCGCGTTCGTGGCGAGCTGTCGGTTGGCCCACACCGTGAAGAAGTTGGTGTGCCCGTCCGTCCAGGCGCTCTTCTCGCGGTCCCAGTAGCGCGAGGTCACCGCCAGCCGGAACCTCGTCGACGCCCCCGCCGCCAGCTCCCGGAACACCGGCTGCGTCGCCACGTTCCCCACCGCGCACACCATCGTCTCGTTCATTCGAGCCCCTCCCTCGCCCGGCCCACGCCGGGCCGACACACGTACGGGCCCGTCCCGTACGGAAAGCGTCCGGCCGCGACAGCCGCACTCCCGCGGCTGCCGCACCCACCGCGACGGCCGTGTCACCGCGACCGCCGCGAAACCAGACTGCCTCCGTCGAGCCGGGCCCGCCGGGCTCTGTGGACCACCGCCCGCCTGTGGACAACTCCCTCACCCGATCGAGGGATCGAGCGGTGAAACCAGAGGTCCCGGGGCCGAGGAGGGCGTCACCCCGCCCCGGCAGCCACCCCCGTCGCACTCGTCATGCCCGTCGCACTCGTCATGCCCGTCGCACTCGTCATTCCTGTCACCCGCCCGTACTGCTCACGGACCTCCCGGTACCGCAGCAACTCGGCGGCGAGGGAGTCCAGGACCCTCGCCCGGCCGCAGCTCGCGGCGGCCTCCCGCAGTCTGCGTTCCGCGTCCTGGCCGTATCTGCGCGCCGGGCCGCGCGCCGCCATCCGGCAGCCCCACTCCACCAGCGGCCCGCCGATGATCCCGGCCAGCATCAGCAGCACGGGCACGCCCAGGTTCGGGGACATGACCCCGACGATCTGGCCGAACAGCCACAGGCCGCCGATGACCTGAAGGATGGTCATGGACGCCTGCGCCATCACCGCCGCCGGCCACCACCCCGGCCGCGGCGGCCGCCCCGGCGGCAGCCCGGCCTGCGCCGCGAGCTCGTCCAGCGCCTCCGGCAGCCCCTGCGCACCGCGCACGGCCGCTTCCCGTACCGCCTGCGCCCAGGGCGCGGGCAGGCCCGACGAGGCCCGCTCGGACACCGTGCGCACCGCCTGTTCGACACGCTGCCGCGCCGTCGCCTCCTCCTCGGCCTGCGCGCGGAACGGCATCCGGCCGGTCGGAGGGTCGTACCGGTCCTGGTACCAGCGCCACAGCCGCAGCCACGGCGTGCCGCAAGCCCGGTTGGCGTTGCGCAGCCAGGCGCGTTCGGCCGCCTCACCGGCGGCGACCGCGCCCACCGCGTCGGCGAGCCGGGCGGCGAACTCGTCCCGCGCCTCCTCGCTGAGCCCGGTGCTCCGCCCGGTCACGTACACGGGCCGCAGCTCCCCCGCGGCGGCGTCCACGTCGGCGGAGATCCGCCGTGCCGCCGCGCCTCGCTCGGTGACGAACTGGCCGAGCAGTTCGCGCAGTTCGCCGACGCCGTCCCCGGTGAGCCCGGACAGCGCCAGGACGGTCGCGCCCGGCTCGCCGTACTCACCGAGGGCCACGCCGTCCTCGTCGAGCAGCCGCCGCAGGTCGTCGAGGACCATCTCGGCGGCCTCGCCGGGCAGCCGGTCGATCTGGTTGAGGACGATGAACATGACCTCCGCGTGACCCGCCATGGGCCGCAGATAGCGCTCATGGAGGACGGCGTCGGCGTACTTCTCCGGGTCGACGACCCAGATGACGGCGTCCACAAGCGCCAGAATCCGGTCGACCTGCTCGCGGTGCTGCACGGCCGCCGAGTCGTGGTCGGGCAGGTCGATCAGGACGAGCCCCTGCAACTGCGCCTCCGCGTCCGCGCTCTGCACCGGACGCCTGCGCAGCCGGCCCGGGATGCCCAGCCGGTCGATGAGGCTCGCCGCGCCGTCGCTCCAGCTGCACGCGATGGGCGCGGCGGTGGTCGGCCGGCGGACGCCCGTCTCCGAGATGTTCACCCCGGCGAGCGTGTTGAACAGCTGGGACTTGCCGCTGCCGGTGGCTCCGGCGATGGCGACGACCGTGTGCTGCCCGGACAGCTTGCGGCGCGCCGCCGCCTCGTCGAGGACCCGGCCGGCCTCGGCAAGCGTCTTGCTGTCGAGCCGGGCGCGGGAGAGCCCGACGAGTTCGCGCAGGGCGTCGAGCCGGGAGCGCAGGTGGCCGTCGTAGGCGAGCGGGGGGACGGTCTGGGGGCCGCCGCCGGGACGGACCTCGCTGACGCCGGGGGCTGTGGCGGTGGCGGTGGTGGTCTGCTCGGCGGCCGTGGCCTCGTTCACCCGGCGGGCGATGAGTCCGTCGTCCCAGAAGTCGCCGCCGTCCTGGGGTGTGGAGGCGTCTCCGGCCGACGGCTGCACCGCCGCGGGGACCCGCCCGCCGCCTTGGCGCACGCGCGCGGGGCGCTCGTCGCTCCGACCACGGGAGGAGGAAGCACCGCCCCGCGCGTGGGCGCCGCCTTCGACTTTCCGCACGTGTGCGCCGCCGCTGTCATCCTTCATGCGTACGTCGCCGTCGCCCTCACGCGCGCGTGCGTGGCGGTCGTCGTCCTGGGCGCGTACGGAACCGTCGTCGTCCCGGGCGTGTGCGGAGCGCTCCTCATGGCGGTCGCTTCCCGGCGCCGCGCGGTCGGCGGCCGGGGTCCGGGCCTTGCGGTCGCTCGCGCCCTTCCGTGCGGCGCGGTCGCCCTCACGCCAGCGCGCCCACCCGACGCTCATCCGTCCCCGGGTGTGCTCCTTGTCCTTCCGCGAGGACGGATGGTCGTCGGCGGGCGGTGAGGCGTCCTGGGCCGCCCGTGACGGTCCCTCGGCGTCCGCAGCGCCCTCGCCGCTGTCACCGTCGGAGACCGCTTCCTCCCCCTCGTGCGCTTCCTCGCCCCGCACGGGTGCGCCGTTCGTTCCGGCTTCCCTGCCGGAGGCGCCTTCGCCGGACCCCGTCGGACCGTGATCGGCGTTTCCCGTGTGGTCCTGGTCTGTGACGGCGGTCACCGGTCACCTCTCCTTCTGCAGTACGGACAGCGCGGCGATGAGTTCGGCCTGCGGCTCGACGTGGACGTCGAGGCCGTCGAGCGGGGCGAGGCGGCGCTCGCGTTCGTTGTGCATCACTCGGTCGAGGTACTCGGAGAGCAGCCGTCCGGCCCGGTCGCGCAGCCGCAGCGCGCCGTGCGCCCCGAGTCGTTCGGCGAGGCTCTCGCCCGCCGTGCGAGCCCTGCGGGCGCCGAGCAGGGCGGTGGCGACGAGGGCGGCGACCGTCTCGGGGTCGCAGGCGGCCCTGCGGTCCAGTTGGCGCACCTCGTCCTCGGCGCACTCCTCCAGCTCCCGCCTCCAGCGTCGTACGGCCATGCCGATGCGGTGCTCGGCGGTCTCCGGGGAGTCGTCGCGGTCCTGCAGGACCGGCGCGGCCGCGGCCGGTTCGCGTCGCCAGGCCTCGTCGACGCGTTCGTCGGCGGCGGTGACGGCGCACACCAGGAGCGCGGCCAGGCTCTCCATGAGGGCGTCGAGGAGTTCGCCGGCGGTGCAGTCCAGCGGGAAGGCGCGCCAGCGTTTCAGCGCGTCGCCGGCGAGGACGGACCCGTTCTGCAGCCGGCCCCGCACGCGCGTGTACTCGCCGTCGTAGGCCCCCTCGACGGCCGAGGTGAGCCGCAGCGCGGCCGCGTACTGCGCGGCGGCGGCGCCGGCCAGCTCGGGCATCCGGGACTTGAGCGAGTCGAGGACGCCGTACGCCGTACGCGCCATCACCGCGTTGCGGGCGGCGGCGTCCTGGGCGTGTTCGACGAGCCAGGTGCGCAGGGGGGCCACCGCGGTGGCGGGGAGCAGGCCTCCGCCCCAGGCGGACTCGGGCAGTTCGGGCACCGTGAAGCGGGGGAGGTGGCCGAGTCCGGCCTTGGTGAGCAGCGCCGCGTACTGGCGGGACACCTCGCCGACGACCTGGTGGGGCACCCGGTCCAGGACGGTCACGAGCGTCGCGTCGTACTCCTTGGCCGTGCGCAGCAGATGCCAGGGGATGGCGTCGGCGTACCGCGCGGCCGTGGTGACCATCACCCAGATGTCGGCGGCGCACAGGAGCTGGGCGGCGAGGAAGCGGTTGTCAGCGACGAAGGAGTCGATGTCGGGCGCGTCGAGGAGGGCGAGGCCGGGCGGGAGGGTCTCGGCGGTCTCGATGCGCAGGACCCGTCTGCTGTCCTGCCCGGGGAGCAACAGGTCGTCGTCGCTCGGCTCCTGATGGGGCACCCACACGCGGGTGAGGTCGGGCAGCACCCGCATGCCGCTGAACCAGTGATGGTCCTCCGGGTGGCACACAAGCACCGGGGTCCGTGTCGTCGGCCGCAGCACGCCCGCCTCGCTGATGCGCCGTCCGACGAGGGAGTTGACGAGCGTCGACTTGCCGGCGCCGGTGGAACCGCCCACCACGGCCAGCAACGGCGCTTCGGGTTGCCGCAGCCGGGGCACCAAGTAGTCGTCCAGCTGGGCCAGTAGTTCGTCGCGGTTGGCACGCGCGCGTGGAGCCCCCGCCAGGGGCAGCGGGAAGCGTGCGGCGGCGACACGGTCGCGCAGGGCGGAGAGTGCGTCGAGCAGCTGAGGCCGTACGTCCAAGGTCACCACATGCGAAGAATGCCCAATTTCGGGGGATTTATGAAGCATATAGACATGCCTGCGCGCCGATAGGACACAAGGGACGGAAGGTGCGACTGGGACAGAGGCGCAGCGCAGGCATAACGAGTGCACAACACCCGGGGCCGCAGGGACCCAAAAGCGATGCACGATTCGCACCTGCCTGCGATTATCAGGACCGCTTCACTGAACCTCCACATCGAGCCACGGAGGCGAAGCACTCAGGACAAGGAACCGGGAGCCCTATCCTTGTCCCCGGCAACGTCACGGATCAGCCCACACCAGGGCACCGGGTACGCGGCCACACACCCGGCCCCCGTAGCTCAGTGGATAGAGCAGGCGCCTTCTAAGCGCTTGGCCGCAGGTTCGAGTCCTGCCGGGGGCGCAAGTCTCCGCCCTCCCCTCGGGGAGGGCTTTTTGCTGGTCAGAGCACGTTTCACACATCACGCCGAAGCCCCGGACACTCCCCCGATGATCATGGGGAGGTTCCGGGGCCGTCCGGCTGTCACCGGGTTTTCGCGGGTGGCTGTGTCGAATACGTGTCGAAGTTTTCGTCGAGAGCCTCAGCCTGCGTCGGCCGACTCGGGGAGATCTCCAGCAGCCTCCAGCCGCCTCTTCAGGTCAGGCAGCTGCCCCTCGACACACCGTGCATAAGTAGCCAGCAGGACCGGCACGCTGTTCCCGGCCCATTCGGCAACCTGAGCGGGCGGGATCCCGTCATTGAGCCACTTCGTGAGGCGCGTGTGCCGGTTGTCGTACACCCGCCTCCCCGTGGGCGAATCGAAGACGTGCGGGGGCAGCACGGCCTTGCGCGCACTGCGCCACGCCCGGCGGATGACCGAGCCGGCGAGAATGCCGCCCGTCTCCCCCGGGAACAGCAGATCACCGGGCTTGAGGTGCTCGTCCTCGATGTGCTGCCGCAGGATGCGCGTCAGGGCGGGATGCCCCGGCACGGTGCGCGTCTCGCCCTCGGCACGACCCTTCAGGTCACGTTCCTCATGGATCTCCCCGGTGTCGGTCCACTGCTTGCCGACCTCCGGAGTCGCCGTGTGGATCAGCAGCTCACACCATTGGTCCAAGGCGTCGCCACCGGGAAGCCGCACATCCTGCACCCGCATGGCGACCGCCTCCTCCGGTCGCAGAGCGCAGTAGTACAGCGTGGCGAAGAACGCGTGCAGCCGCTTTCCCCCGCGTGGCCGACGCCGGATCCAGTCGAGGAGCGCCGCCGCCTGGTCCGCGTTCATCAAGGACCGCTTGTCCACGGCGTTGCTGGTCTTGGTGACAGTCGTCGCCTCCTTCCCCTTGGGGGAGGGGATTGGTCCGCAGGACGCGCCGCCGGATCGCGTGCTTCATCACGACGTTGAGAATCCGGCGGTTGCGCTTTCGGGACCAAGCCGCCGCCTGCTTCCCGTCGAGGCGCGTGTCGACGGCTCGCAAGACCTCGTCGACCCTCTCCTGCTCCTCCCAGACCGAGACCGGCAGGGAGTTGCGCTCCACCCACCTCAGAATGGTGACCACGTCTCGCGGGGCATCCGCACGGCGGGTCGCGTTGAACGCCCACTCGCGCAGCGCGGTCCGCACAGCCACCGGGGAGAACTGGGCCGGCTGGGCACGCAGCAGCGCAATGGTGACCGCCGTCAGGGTCTTGGCGGTGTTCTTACGGCTGTTGCCGCCGAGTTCCGCCCAACGGGCGTCCACGATCTGCCACAGCCGCGGCCGGCTCCGGATCGCTCCGGTGCCGGCCGCGGCTGAGTGCGTAGCCGACGGCGAACGCGTACCAGGTCATCGAAGCCGACTTGGAGCGGTGGGACACCGGCAGCCCGGTCGCGATGACGAAGGCTTCGTCCTTGCCCGTGGCCCGGATCAGTGCGGAGCGGAAGCCCTCGGCGAGCGCGACGGTGCCGAAGGGCTCACGCCAGCGCTTGCCCGCGACCTCCCAGCGCACGGTGTACGTGGTCTTCCGGGCACCCTTGTACGTGAGGATCTTGTAGACCTTCACGTCGTACGTGGTTTCCATCAGGCGGCTTCCTCGCGGTCGTCGAGCCAGTGGTCGAGATCGCTCCGCCGGATCCGGAGGTCGCCGTTCGGGAGCTTGATGCAGCGCGGCGCACGCCGCTTCGCCCGCCAGTCGTAGAAGGTCGAGCGCGAGACGCCCAGTTCTTCGCAGACCTCCGCGAGGGTCAGCATGGTGCGCGACCGGACGGCCGTGGTCATTCCGTGTTCCCTTCGCTTCGGAGCGCCTCACGGGCGGTCTCGCGGTTGGTGTGCAGGTCGCGCGCGATGGTCGCGGCGAGAGCGACTTCACCCGGGGTGTGGCCGTGGCCGGCGTACTGCCAGTCGGTCAGGACGAGGACGGTGTCCGGTTCGCGGTCGTCGAGGCCGAGGGCCGACGCCTCCTGCGCGGCGCGGAAGTCGGCGCGTTCCTGGCGGAGGGCGCCGAGGGTGGTGGAGTAGGCGCGCGACTTGGACGAGAAGTGCCCGCGGAAGCCGAGCATGTGCGCCCAGGCCCAGAGCCGTCGGTCCGGATACAGCGCGTCGAGGTCGCGGCACGCGGTGATGAGCCGCCGGGTGTGGTCGGGAACGCCGTGGCGGTCGAGTTCGGCGAGTTCGCCGATGCGGCGGTCGAGGGTGCCGGTGTTCTCGGCGGCCTTGGTGGCGTACTTGGCGACGTACGAGGCGACGGCCTGTTCGGTGATGTCGGAGCCGTCCCCGAAGGCCTTCACCGGGCGGACGTCGAGCTGTCGGCCCCAGCGGAACGTGCGGGCCGGCTGGTCGGCGGCGGCCGGAACCGAGACGGACGTGTACGAGTGCGCGGCTGCGGCCCGGAGCGCGTCGGTGAGCACGTCGACTGTGGCCCAGGCTGGCGGCGGTGTGCCCGGTCCTTCGGGGCCGTCGAGGCGCACGACGGCGTGGAAGTGCAGGGCCCCGCGCTTCTGGAACTCCGCCACCTTGCCGTACGAGACGCGCAGGTGATCGGCGAGCTCCCGGCGGGCCAGGCCGCGGCGGGCGGCGAGTTCGCGGCGGAGCCGGGTGGTGAAGCGCTGCCAGAGCTGTCCGGCGTGGTTGTTGAACAGGACGGCGCCCGCGTAGTCGTAGGCGTCCGGGTCGAGGGCGGTGCCCAGCTCCGGGGCGTCGGACGCGTGCCGGTCGCCGCAGCGGCAGGGGCCGCCGTGATCCGGCCGGTTGTGGACAGGGCCGAACGACGGGGCCGTGAGGGTGACGAAGACGCGCGGGTGATCGCGGACGGCGGCGGAGATGTCCCGGCGGTCATCCCCTGCGAGGCCGGCCCGGATGAGGTGGTAGGTGTCGCCCGCGTACGCCCAGGCGCAGGACGGGCAGCGGGAGGCACGGCGGTTCCCGCAGGCGAGGCGGAGGCGTCCGCCCGGCTCGTTCTCGGTGGAGTAGTGATGCAGCGTCTCGCCGGTGGTCTTGTCCTTGGTGAGCGTCCAGCCGGTGAGGTGGATCGGGTCGGAGCAGCCGCCGGTGCGGCGGATCTGGTCCTCCCAGCGGGTGTAGTCGGAGGCCGAGGCCACCCGGAGGACGTCTCCGAGGGTGATCGGGTCGAGTGGGTGGGCGGACGTGGGCACCTTGGGTGTCGCGGATGAGGCCCGGTGGGCCATGCTGAGGGTTCCTTCCGGTTGCGAGATCGATCGGTGAGGACGGCTCCCGGGCGGCGGATGCTTGGCGGTATCAGGGCCGCCCGGGGGCCGGTCAGCGACGCTTGGCGTCGGCGGTGATCAGGGAGCGCAGGACGACGGCGCAGACGGCGACGGACGCGCCGGTGACGGCGACCGCCAGGAGCAGCGAGACCAGGACGGCACCGAGGACCAAGACCACAGCCGTGCCAGCGCCGACGAGCGCGAGGCTGGTGCCGGGGGTGAGCTGGACGACCGGGCGGGACGGGACCGGGGCGACGGGCGTCGACGGCAGTACCGGAACGCCCGGGGTGACGGTGGTCGGCTCGACGACGGCGGGCCGGGAGACGAGCCCGGTCGGGGTGGGCATGGTGGGGATCTTCGGGCGCAGCATGGCAGGGCTCCCTACTTGGTGATGGCGGTGTCGATGACGGGGGCGAGGAGGCTGTCGGCGATGAGGTAGCCGCCGAGGAGCAGCACCAGGACCAGCCAGAGCGGCGGGCGGAAGAGCTTGCAGCCGAGGTAGCCGACGGCGGCGAGGGCGAACCAGAGCGGGACCTGCATTGCGGTGTCTCCTAGCGGACGCGGCAGCGGTGGGTGCGGGCGGCGAGCTGGGCGGCGGTGCCGCTGGAGTAGTCGGCGGACCAGCCGCAGCGGTCGGCGGTGCAGACGGCGGCGTGCTTGGTCCGGCCGGTGCGGTCGCGGTGGGTGCCGATCTGCACGGGGCCGATCCGCATGACGGAGTGAAAGTTGTCGCGGCCAGGCATGTCAGTCGGTCTCCTCTCGGATTGCGGTCGGGTCGGGGAAGCTGGCGCGGATGCCGGCGGCGGTGGCCGGGTCGGCGGTGCGCTGAGCGGCTTCCGCGGCGAGCAGGTGGGCGAGGTAGGGCCGATCGGCGGCGGTCATCTCGCGGGCGCCGTCGAGGTAGTCGGCGGCGGTCAGGTCGGCGGGGTCAGAGGTCGGTCTGCCTCTCTTGCCGGTCACGTGAGCTGGGCGGCGATGGCGTCGGCGAGGTGGGGCGGGACGCCGAGGCGGGCGCGCAAGGTGTCGGTGTCGATCGGGGCGCCGGTGCGGTCGCGGTAGTCGGCCGCGACCTTGCGGGCGTGGTCGACGAGGACGGCGGGAACCGCGGGAGCCGGGTCGGCGGGCGGAAGCGCCGGCGGTTCCTCGACCGAGGCCGGGGTGGGCCCCGGCACGGGTTCGGTTTCCGGCTCGGGATCTGCGACGGAGTCGGTTTCCGATGCGGGTGCCGGCTCGTCCGGGACCCGGTGGTCTGCGGAGTGCGCGAGGAGGGTGCCGCCGAGGAACGCGAGGGCAGGCCATCCGGCGATGCCGAGGCGGAGCAGGGCGGGCGGGTCGGCCAGGTCGAGGAATCCGGCGGTGGCGACGTTCGCGCCGAGGGAGGCGAACAGGGCGATGAGGAACCAGCACCAGGCCAGCCGGGACGGGCCGTCGGAGCGCAGCCGTCGCCAGGCGGCAACCAGGAGCAGGTCCACGCTGACCGGGTAGGCCCAGGCCTTCCAGCCGTCCTGTCCGGCAGCTGCGGCCAAGTCGTGCAGGTGGGCGAAGGACAGGGCCCCGGCAATCACGGCCTGGACCAGGACGGCGTCGACACGCAGGCCGTGAGGGGCGGCCATCAGGGCTCCTCCCCGGTCGGCGGCTCGGGAAGCGAGGCGGCCAGGGACGGGCTGACGACGTCGACGAAGTCGAGGTCAGCGCCGCTGGTGTCGGCGTAGAGGGCGAGCTGTCCCAGGAGCAGAACGGTGCGGGCGAAGTCCTCACAGTCGGGGCACATGAAGCGGGTTCTCCCTTCATCAGGCATGGCGGAGGTAGGGACTTGGCGCTAAGGGCGGTCGCGCCGGCCGATGTGGCGAGCGAGAGATCAGGCGGTAGCCGGAGAAGGCTTGACCGACGGCACAGGAGCGGCGGCGGGCACGGCGAGGACGGGCCGGAACGGCGCCAGCTCGGGCAGGTCCGGCGTCCGGTCGGCGTGCCGGTTGCAGAGGTTCACGGCTTGGCGGAGCGAGGTGTGCGGAGCCCGGATGCGGTGCCATCCACCGGAGGAGTCACCCGTAATGGCGATCCCCCGCATCTCGGCCGGGATCTGGATGGCGGCGAGGACGGCATCCGGGGAGATGTCGCCGAAGGCCATGTTGGCGCTGGTCTCGTCGTTGACGCGGTGGGCGGTGCGGCCGGTGAGCTGGGCGCGGAGCATGGTGATTCCCTTGCCGAGTTCGGAGCCGAAGCGCTGTCCGCAGATCTCCAGGTAGATGCCGGCCGCGCGGCCGAGCTGGGCGAGGCGGACCAGGGCGGTGATGATGCGGTCGCGCCGCTTCTCCTCCTCCTTGCCGGCGAACAGGGCGAGTTCGGCGACCTCGTCGACCAGGACCACGATCGGGGTCGGACGCAGTTCGTCGGGCAGGTCCCAGATGTCGGCGGCGATCTCCGCGTCCGGCACGTCGACCGTGATCCGCTGCTGGGCGCGGATGAGCTGATAGACGTCCGCCATCCGAGTCACGAGCGCGTCGAGCAGTTCGGCGGCGGTGTCGGGGTTGTCGGCCAGCGCGGAGAACCGGCGGGCCAGCGGGAACAGCTCGACCCCCTGTTTGCAGTCGATGCCGACGAGCGCGACATCCATAGAGGCAAGTCCGACGACCAGGTTGCGTTGGTAGACGGATTTGCCGGATTCCGTGGCACCGAGGGTGAGGGCGTGAGGTATCGCCCGGTAGTCGCGGTAGTGCACCGAGCCGTCCTGCCGCAGGGCGACGGGAACCCGCATGGGCCGGGTCTCGGTCGTGGCGGGCATCTGCACCCGCTTGAGCACGTCGTAGCCGGTCATCCGCACCTCTAGCTCACGCGAGGTGACGCCGTACATCGAGAACGAGTGCCGCAGTCGGTCCGAGGCAGCGGCGATGTCGAAGGCGTCCTGTCCGGGGCGCAGTTTGAGACGTAAGACCAGGCCGGTGCGAGTCGGCCGGAGCCGCATGATGCGCGGCGGACGGGACTCCGGCATAGGGCGGTTCGTGGCCCGTGCCAGGGCGACCCGCCATCTCGCGGGCGGTACGGTCAGCCCGCACGCGTCCATGACGGAGCCGTACCGGACCAGAACCCGCAGCGTGGCCAGGGCGGCCCCGAAGGCCAGCCAGTACCAGGCGGGACGCCGCCACCGCAGGAGACCCGCGGCGGCGACGACCAGCACCAGAGCGACCGTGAAGCCGGTCATGATCAGGCCGCCTTCGGCCCTGCGGCGGCGTTGACGTCGGCGAGCGAGGTGACCGCGACCGCACGGAACGGGATGCCATGCCGCTTCTGACCGTCCACGGCAGTCTCGTGGCTCACCCCAGACGAGGTCAGCGAGCGCATGTCCGAGGCCTTCGCCATCAGGCTCTTGGACGCTTTGGACGGCAACGGCCCCCATGTACGGAGCCATGACGGGAAGCACCTGATCCCAGCGGGATAAGACTTTCTCTCCATCATCAAGGCGGCTCGCTCCGCTCACCGCGCGCGGCCCGGCCCCCGGCCGGGCCTGCGCTCCTAATGGCGCCGTAAGACGCTTGGCGGTGTCTCATGGCCGGGTGTCCTTGGGCGGGTGG
>NZ_JBIARD010000004.1:0-22384 GCF_042889585.1 Streptomyces sp. NPDC002566
CCGTCGAGCTGTTCGGCGGCGTCCGCTTCCCCGCCGTCGGCGAGCTGCCCTACCTGCTCACCCTCGCCGGCCACGGCTTCTACTGGTTCCGGCTCCGCAGGGAGGCGGCCGTCTAGACGGGCCTGTCCGGGGCGGGGCGTTTCCTCCGCCCCGGCCGGGGCACGCATGAGTAGCACCCCAGACCCCGTCCCCGGGGAAAGGAACGTGACGCCATGGCGGAAACTGTCACACTTTCCGGCAAGACGAGCTCCGGCCTCCTCGCGTCCCTGGGGCCCCTGCTGCGCGACTGGCTCCCACGCCAGCGCTGGTTCGCCGGGAAGGGAAGCCCGGTCACCGGGTTCTCGCAGGTCGCGGCCACCGAGCTGCTGCCCGAGGACTCCCCGCTGGGCCTCTACCACCTGCTGGTGCGCGCCCACCAGGGCGCCGGTCCCGGCGACTGCTACCAGCTCCTGATAGGCGTGCGCGAGGCGCTGCCGCCCCGGCTGGCGCCCGCGCTCATCGGACACGTGCCGGACGGCCCGCTCGCCGGCCGGACCGTCTACGACGCCCTGTACGACACCCGGCCCGCCGAGCTGCTCCTGGAGGCGCTGCGCACCGGGTCCCGGATCGGCGTGCTGCGCTGCGAACGGGACCCGTCCCAGGAGATACGCGCCGGCCTCGTGCCGCGCCGGCTGACGTCCGAGCAGTCGAACTCCTCGGTCGTCTATGGAGATACGTTCATTCTCAAGCTGCTGCGCCGGGTGGTGCCCGGCGTCAACCCCGACCTTGAGCTGCCGCTGGCCCTGGCCCGGGAAGGCTGCCCCCGGGTGCCCGCGCCGACGGCGTGGATGCGCGCCGAGGCCGAGGACCTCGTGGAGGGGCCCGGGGAGAGCGGCGAGCCGTACGTCCTCGGCGTGCTCCAGCCCTATGTGCAGGGCGCGACGGACGGCTGGGAGCTGGCCCTGCGGGAGCTGGCCAAGACCGAGGACTTCGGCGCGGAGGCCCGGGCGCTGGGCCGGGCCACCGCCGAGGTGCACACGGCGCTGGCCCGCGCGCTGCCCACGGTGACCTTCGGGCACGCCCAGCTGGAGCCGCTGGTGCACGGCATGGTCGAGCGCCTCGACGCGGCGGCGCAGGCGGTGCCCGCCCTGCACCCTTACGCGCCCGCGCTGCGCACCGCCTTCACCGCGCTGGCCGACCTCGCGGCCGAGGGCCACACCTGGACCGCCCAGCGCGTCCACGGCGACCTGCACCTCGGACAGTGCCTGCGGGCCCCCTCCGGCGAGTGGTCGCTGATCGACTTCGAGGGCGAGCCGGCCCGGCCGCTGGCCGAGCGCAGGATGCCGCAGCCGGCGGTGCGGGACGTGGCGGGGATGCTGCGGTCCTTCGACTACGCGGCGCACTCGGCCACCCCGCCGGCGCCGGGCTGGGCCCGTGCCTGCCGGGCGGCCTACTGCTCGGGGTACGCCGAGGTGTCGGGCTCCGACCCCCGCACCGATCCCGTGCTGCTGCGGGCCTACGAGACGGACAAGGCGGTCTACGAGGTCGTCTACGAGGCCCGGCACCGCCCGGACTGGCTCTCCGTCCCGCTCTCCGCGATACGCAGGCTCGCAGCGTCCGACCAGCTCTGAGGAGGCTTTGTCCGTGACTCCCAGCCCCCCGTCCAACGGTTCCGAACCGAAGAACCCCAAGAAGAAGGCGGCCGCGGCCGAGGAAGGGACGGCCGGGAAGGCGGCGGCGAAGAAGGCGACCGCCAAGAAGACCGCGGTGAAGAAGACCGCTGTGAAGAAGACCGCTGCGAAGAAGGCGGCGGGCGGGAAAGCGGCCGTGAAGGCGGTGAAGGCCGCGACGCCGGCGAAGGCGGTGGCCAAGGCGGTGAAGGCCCCCAAGCCCGTGAAGGCGGCGAAAGCCGCGAAGGCTGTCGCGAAGAAGGCCGCGCAGGTGAAGGCGTCGCCGCCGGCGCCTCCCGCCGGGCCCCTTGAGGTCGGCCTCTCCCCCGCCCTGGACGCCGGCGACCGCGACCGCCTCCTGCACGGCTCCCACCACGACCCGCACGGCGTGCTCGGCGCGCATCCGGCGCCCGGCGGGATCGTGTTCCGGGCCTTCCGCCCCTACGCGCGCGCCGTCACGGTCGTCTCCGGCGAGCTGCGCGCCGATCTGCACGACGACGGCGACGGCTTCTTCTCCGGACTGCTGCCCCTGCACGAGGTCCCGGCCTACCGCCTCCTCGTCCGCTACGAGGACGCGGTCGTGGAGACCGAGGACGCCTACCGCTTCCTGCCGACGCTGGGCGATCTGGACCTGCACCTGATCGGCGAGGGCCGGCACGAGCAGCTGTGGACGGTGCTGGGCGCCCACCCGACGACCCACCAGGGCGTGACCGGCACCCGGTTCTCCGTGTGGGCGCCGAACGCGCGCGGCGTACGGGTGGCCGGCACCTTCAACTTCTGGGACGGCGCCGGGCACGCCATGCGCTCGCTCGGCTCCTCCGGGGTGTGGGAGCTGTTCGTGCCGGGCGTCGGCGAGGGCGAGCTGTACAAGTTCGACATCACCCGGCCCGACGGTTCGCGCACCCTGCGCGCCGACCCCATGGCCCGCCGTACCGAAGTCCCGCCGGCCACCTCGTCGGTCGTGACCGCCTCGCACTACGAGTGGGGCGACGAGGAATGGCTCGCCCGCCGGGCCGAACGCCCGGTGCACGAGGCCCCGTTCTCGGTGTACGAGATCCATCTCCCCTCCTGGCGACCGGGACTGACGTACCGTCAACTCGCCGAGCAGCTCCCCGCGTACGTCAAGGATCTGGGCTTCACCCATGTCGAGCTGATGCCGGTCGCCGAGCACCCCTTCGGCGGGTCCTGGGGCTACCAGGTCACCGGCTTCTACGCGCCGACGGCCCGTCTCGGCACGCCGGACGACTTCAGGTACCTGGTGGACGCACTGCACCGGGCCGGGATCGGCGTCCTGATGGACTGGGTGCCGGCGCACTTCCCGCGCGACGACTGGGCGCTGGCCGAGTTCGACGGGCGGCCGCTGTACGAGCACGAGGACCCGCTGCGGGCCGCCCACCCCGACTGGGGGACCCTGGAGTTCGACTTCGGGCGGCGCGAGGTGCGCAACTTCCTGGTGGCCAACGCGGTGTACTGGTGCGAGGAGTTCCACATCGACGGGCTGCGGGTGGACGCCGTCGCCTCGATGCTCTACCTGGACTACTCGCGCGAGCCCGGCCAGTGGACGCCGAACGAGCACGGCGGCCGGGAGAACCTGGACGCGGTGGCCTTCCTCCAGGAGATGAACGCGACCGTGTACCGCCGGGTGCCCGGTGTCGTGACGATCGCGGAGGAGTCCACGGCCTGGGACGGCGTCACCCGCGCCACACACCACCGGGGGCCGAGCGGTTTCGGCGGGCTCGGGTTCGGGCTGAAGTGGAACATGGGGTGGATGCACGACTCGTTGCAGTACATGAGCAAGGAGCCGGTCCACCGGCGGTACCACCACGGGGAGATGACCTTCTCCATGGTGTACGCCTACAGCGAGAACTACGTCCTGCCCATCTCCCACGACGAGGTCGTGCACGGCAAGGGCTCGCTGGTGTCGAAGATGCCGGGCGACTGGTGGCAGCAGCGGGCCAGTCTGCGCGCCTACCTGGCGTTCATGTGGTCCCATCCGGGCAAGCAACTCCTCTTCATGGGGCAGGAGTTCGCGCAGGGCGCGGAGTGGTCCGAGGAGCACGGGCCGGACTGGTGGCTGCTCGACCCCGCGTACGGGGCGGAGCCCGATCACCGGGGGGTGCGGGATCTGGTGCGGGACCTGAACGGCGTGTACCGGTCGACGCCGGCTCTGTGGGAGCGCGATGTCGCCCCGGACGGCTTCCAGTGGGTGGTGGGCGACGCGGCCGACGACAACGTCCTCGCGTTCCTCCGCCACGACGCGGACGGGGCGCCGCTGCTCGCCGTGTGCCACTTCTCGCCCGTCGTGCGGCACGACTACCGGCTGGGGGTGCCGGACGACGTGCCGGCGTGGCTGGAGGTGCTGAACACGGACGCGGAGCGGTACGGGGGCAGCGGTGTCACCCACCCGCACCCGGTGAAGCCGGAGCCCCAGCCGTGGCACACCCACCCGGCGAGCATCCGCCTGACCCTCCCCCCACTGGCCACGGTCTGGCTCCGCCCAGCCTGACCGCCTATAGAGCCGGTCCGGCGCTTGAGGACGAGGCCCGTTCAGGGCCGAAGCGGGGGTCCGGGGGCGGCAGCCCCCCGGGACGGGACAGGCAGGGGCGGCGGGGCGGGAAACTCCCCTCACCGCCCCTGCGCACACGTCACGCGAGTGCCTCCCCCAAGGCCTGCGGCAGCTCCCCCGCGTGGACCACGCCGAGCCGCTGCGTGGCCCGGGTCAGGGCGACGTACAGGTCGCTCGTGCCGAAGTCGCCCGGCTCCACCACCAGGACGGAGTCGAACTCCAGGCCCTTGGCCTGCCGGGGGTCGAGCAGGACGACCGCGCGCGTGAGGTCGGGCTCGTCCCCCGCCGTCACGCCGTCGAGCCGGGCGGCCAGCTCACGGTGCAGCGCCCGGGGAGCGATCACCGCGAGCCGCCCCTCCGCCGGGGTGAGCTCCTCCACCGCCTTGGCGACCGCCCCGGGCAGATCGTCGACGGCCCGCGCCCACGGCCGCACGCCGGTGGTCCGCACCGAGCTCGGCGGCACGAAGTCCGGCCGCTCGGCCCGGACGACGGCGGCCGCCGCCTCCATGATCTCCGCGGGCGTACGGTAGTTGACGCCCAGCCGCGTGTGCTCCCAGCGGTCCTCGACGTACGGCCGGAGGATCCGCTCCCAGGACCCCACTCCCCCGGCCTCGGAGGTCTGCGCCGGATCGCCGACGAGGGTCATGGAGCGCGTGGGATTGCGCCGCATCAGCAGCCGCCACGCCATCGGCGACAGCTCCTGCGCCTCGTCGACGATGATGTGGCCGAACGCCCACGTCCGGTCGGCCGCCGCGCGCTCGGCGGCGCTGCGGTGGTCGTCCTCCTCGTGCCGTTCGGCGAAGCGCTCGGCGTCGATGATGTCGTGCGCGGACAGCACCTCGGAGCCGTCCGGGTCGCTGTCCTCCTTGTCCTCGAACTCGTAGGTCCGGGAGGCGTAGGACACGTCGAGTACGCCCTGGGCGTAGGCGATCTGGGTCCGCCGTTCGCGTTCGGCGCGCTCGCGGGCCGCCCGGTCGTCCTCGCCGAGGAGTTCGGCGGCCTCGTCGAGCAGCGGTACGTCGGCGACGGTCCAGGCGCGGGTGACCGGGCGGCGGACGGCGGCCGTCTCCTCGTCGCCCAGATACCCGTCGGGGTCGGCGAGGAAGTCGGCGACCAGCCGCTGCGGGCTGAGCACGGGCCACAACTGGTCGACGGCGGCCCAGACTTCGGGGTTCTCGGCGATCTCGTCGCGGATCTGGGTGATGTCGCTGGGGTCGAGGAGGCTGGACCCGTCGTAGGGGTCGGTGCCGACGCGTTCGGCGTACAGCTCGGTGAGGGTGTTGAGGATGTGGCCCTCGAAGTGCTCGCGGGCGGCGTTGTGCGGCAGCTTCAGCGCCCGGGTCCGCTCGCGGGCGATGCGCACGAGCCCCTCGTCGAGCATGAGCACCTCGCGGTCGTGCTCGACGGCGATCACCGGGTCGGGCAGCGCCTGCCGGTCGCGTACGACGGCGGCGAGGACGTCGGCCATGTGGGCGCCGCCCTTCACCGCGGCCGCCTCGGGCGTGTCCGCGGCCCTCGCCCGCACGCCCGGGTACAGCTCGCCGACGGTCGCGAGCAGCACGCCGGTCTCGCCGAGCGAGGGCAGCACCTCGCCGATGTAGCCGAGGAAGGCGGGGTTGGGGCCGACGATGAGGACGGCCCGCCTGGCGAGCAGTTCGCGGTGCTCGTAGAGGAGGTAGGCGGCGCGGTGCAGGGCGACGGCCGTCTTGCCGGTGCCCGGGCCGCCCTCGACGACCAGCACCCCGCGGTGCGGCGCGCGGATGATCTCGTCCTGCTCGGCCTGGATGGTCTGGACGATGTCGGCCATGCGGCCGGTGCGGGCGGCGTTCAGCGCGGCGAGCAGGACGTCGTCGCCGGCCGGGTCCTCGTAGCCGGTGCGGGTGGCGTCGTCGACGTCGAGGAACTCGTCGTGCAGGGCGGTGACCCGGCGGCCCTCGGTGCCGATGTGCCGCCGGCGGCGCAGGCCCATGGGCGTGTGGCCGGTGGCGAGGTAGAAGGGGCGGGCGACGCCGGCCCGCCAGTCGATGAGGACCGGGGTGCGTTCGGCGTCGTCGCGGCGCAGGCCGATCCGGCCGATGTGGTGGGTGGCCCCGGAGACGAGGTCGATACGGCCGAAGCACAGGGAGCCGTCCACGGCGTTCAGCGCGGCGAGCAGGCCGGAGCGTTCGGCGACGAGGATGTCCCGCTCCAGCCGGGCCTGCCTGGGCTTGTCGCCCTGGGCGAGGGCGTCGGCGACGGACGCCTCGGTGTCGCCGCGCAGGGCGTCGACACGGGCGTACAGGCCGTCGATGTATTCCTGTTCACGGCGCAATTCACTGTCCGTAAATCCGTTGTTTGACAATTCCGCTCCCGCCCGGATATACTGTGCCTACTGAACTTCACTGCGACCCCCCGGTAATCTTCACGATGAGACTCATAATGAAGACGGGGACAAAGTCGCGAACCATTCAATATACGCAGAGAAATCCCCCGGACGCAATTGCCCGGGGGATTTCTCTTGCGCCGGCACAGCCTCGCGCAGGCATCCGGTCAGAGCACGTCGGACAGCTCCTCCAGCAGCCGCCGCTTCGGCCGTGCCCCCACCATCGCCTTCACCGGCTCACCGTCACGGAAGACCATGAAGGTCGGCATCGACAGCACCTTGTAGTGGTTGGTGGTCTCCGGGTTGTGGTCGACGTTCAGCTGCACCACCTTCAGCCGCTCCCCCTCCTCCGAGGCCAGCGCGCTCAGCACCGGCGCCATCTGCCGGCACGGCGGACACCAGTCGGCGGTGAACTCCACCAGCACCGGCAGCTCTGCCGCCAGCACCTCCGCCGAGAAGTCGCCGTCCGACACCTCGCTCACTCCTGCGGCCTTGCTCACAGTTCCCGTCCTCCCAGCTCGCACCCGGGTTCCGGGCCCCCCGGAACCAGCGACTCGGCGGCCAGTTCGTCGCGGGCCTGCTCGGCCCGCTCCAGCTGACCGGCGACCTTCTCCCGCACCGCCCGCAGCTCCCCGATGAGCGCGTCCAGCTCGTCCAGCTTGCGCCGGTAGACCGCGAGCGACGCCGGGCAGGAGTCGCCCTCCGGGTGCCCGGCGCGCAGGCACTCCACGAAGGGCCGGGTCTCCTCCAGGTCGAAGCCGAAGTCCCGCAACGTCCTGATCTGCCGCAGCAGCCGCAGATCACGCTCGTCGTACGCGCGGTGCCCCAGCTCGTCGCGGCGCGCGGGCAGCAGCCCCCGCGCCTCGTAGTACCGCAGCGCCCGCGTGGTGGTCCCGGCCCGTGCGGCCAGCTCGCCGATTCGCATGACGACGAACGTACGGCTTGACGCCGGCGTCAAGGCAAGAGCGGCCCGTACCGGCGGGCACAATGGCAGCCATGACCACGGGCAACACCGGTCGCGCCGAGGCCAATCGCCGCCGCATCCTCGACGTCGCCCTCACCGAGCTGCTGCGCGACCCCGACGCGTCCATGGACCAGATCGCGCGCGCCGCCGGGGTCGTACGCCGCACGGTGTACGGCCACTTCGCCGGCCGGGAGGCGCTGATCGGGACGCTGGTGGAGGACGCCGTCCAGTCGCTGGCGGCGGCGCACGCGGCGGGCCGGGAGGGGATCGAGGAGCCGGCGGAGGCGCTGGCCCGGTCCGTGCTCGCGGTGTGGGAGGTCGCCGACCGCTACCGGCTGCTGGTCGCGCTGGCCCAGCGCACGGTCACGGTGCAGGGCATCCGGGAGCGGCTGACGCCGGTCCGGGAGAACAGCGTGCGGCTGCTGCGGCGCGGTCTGGAGGAGGGGGCGTTCGTCTCACCGCTGCCGGCGCCGGCCCTGGCGTACGTGCACGAGCAGATCCTGTTCGGCCTGATGGAGGCGGTGAACGACGGTCTGGTGAACCCGCGGGAGGCGGGCCGCTCGGCCGCGGTCACCGTCCTGACGGCGGCGGGCGTCCCGGCCACGCTGGCCACGGCGCTGGTGACGAAGGCGACGCGGGCGGGCGGCCGCGCTCCGGAGAAGACGGGGCCGGCCTGAAAAGTTTTGACGCGTACACATCCTCCCGCATAGGTTCTGCCCGGCCCTGATCGTCTTTCAGGCGCCGACGTCGATCCCGGGGGGGGACACGCAGTGCGCTGGTTCATCGTCGTGCTCAGGAAGTACTGGGTCTTCAGCGGGCGCGCCCGCCGCGCCGAGTACTGGATGTTCACGCTGATCAGCACGATCATCTACCTCGCGCTGATGTTCGCGGACGACCAGGCCGGCAACGAGGTGCCCACGACCGCCTTCACCCTGGCGATCGCGCTGCCCTCCCTGGGCGTCACGGTGCGCCGATTGCACGACACGGGCCGCACCGGCTGGTGGGCCCTCATCGGGGTGCTTCCCTGTGTCGGCCTCATCACCCTGCTGATCTTCACGGCCGAGGACGGCGTCCCGGGCCAGAACAAGTACGGCCCGAACCCGAAGGAGATCCCCCTGCTCACCGACTCGGCGCCCACGGGCGCATGAGAGTGCCGGGCGGCTGAGCAACGGGGGAGTCTCAGCCGCCCGGCGTTCGGGGAGGGCGGAACCACAAGGCTTGGCCGGGTGTCCGGCCCCGGTTCAGGCGGGGCCGGGCACCCGGGGTGCGGGGGGCGTCAGGCCTTGGCGAGTTCCTTCTCGCCGCCCTCGCGCTGCTCGGGCCGGACGGCCTCCTCGGCGGGCGCCGGGGCGCCGTGGCCGTCGTCGAGCAGGGTGGTCTCGTCGAAGGGGATCCGGCCCGCGAGGACCTCGTCGACGCGCGCCTTGTCGATCTCCTTGGTCCACGTGCCGATCAGCACGGTGGCGACGGCGTTGCCCGCGAAGTTCGTCAGGGCGCGGGCCTCGCTCATGAAGCGGTCGATGCCGACGATGAGGCCGACGCCGTCCACCAGGGCCGGCTTGTGCGACTGGAGACCGCCGGCGAGGGTCGCGAGACCGGCGCCGGTGACGCCCGCGGCGCCCTTGGAGGCGACCAGCAGGAAGAGCAGCAGCGGGATCTGCTCGCCGAGCGACATCGGCGTGCCCATGGCGTCCGCGATGAACAGCGAGGCCATGGTCATGTAGATCATGGTGCCGTCGAGGTTGAAGGAGTAGCCGGTCGGGACGGTGATGCCGACGACGGGCTTGCTGACGCCCAGGTGCTCCATCTTCGCGATGAGGCGCGGCAGCGCGGACTCGGAGGAGGAGGTCGACAGGATCAGCAGGAGCTCACGGCCCAGGTACTTCAGGAACGTGAAGATGTTCAGGCCGGCGACGATCCGCAGCAACGCGCCGAGGACGACGAAGACGAACAGGAAACAGGTGACGTAGAAGCCGAGCATCAGCACGGCCAGGCTCTTCAGCGCGTCCACGCCGGCGGAACCGGTGACCGCGGCGATCGCGCCGAACGCGCCGATCGGGGCGGCCCACATCACCATGGCCAGGATGCGGAAGACGAGCCGCTGGATGTGCTCGACGCCGCGCAGGATCGGCTGGCCCGCGGAGCCCATCGCCTGCAGGGCGAACCCGGCGAGCAGCGCGATCAGCAGGGTCTGCAGCACCTCGCCGCCGGTGAAGGCGGAGACCATCGTGGTCGGGATGATGCCCAGGAGGAACTCGGTGGTGTCCTTGGCCTCGGCCGACACCTGCGCCTGCCCGGTCTCCTTGATCGCGTCGGTGACCGCGAGGCCGGTGCCCGGCTCCAGGATGTTGCCGACGACCAGGCCGATGCCGAGGGCGACCAGCGACATCACCAGGAAGTAGCCGAGAGCGATGCCTCCGACCGCGCCGACCTTGGCGGCCTTGCGGACCGAGCCGATGCCGAGAACGATCGTGCAGAAGATGATCGGCGAGATCATCATCTTGATCAGGTTCACGAAACCGGTGCCGATGGGCTTCAGCTCCACGGCGAAGTCGGGCGCGATCAGACCCACGGCGATGCCGAGGGCGACCGCGACGATCACCGCGATGTACAGGTAGTGGGTGCGGTCCCGCTTGGCGGGTGCGGCAGGTGCCGTATTCGTGGTGCTGCTGGCGGCCACGGCTGCCCTCCTTGACGTCTTCGTCGGCATCACCGGCGTGCGGCTCACGTCCGGGAAGTTAAGGGGAATGCAGGGACTATCTCCCGGCGTGTGAGGGCGGTCACCCTTCCGTTCATTTAGTTCACAATGCACGCCGGGGGCACACTGACGACATGCGTCTACCCGTTCCCGCACCTCGCAGCCTGGCCGGACAGCTGTTCGCCATGCAGGCGGTGCTGATCGCGGTCGTCGTGGCGGGATACGCGATGTTCACCTACGTGAGCGACCGCTCGCAGGCCGAGGAGGCGGCGGGCCGGCAGGCCACCGCCGTGGCCCGGTCGGTGGCCGACTCCCCCTCAGTGCGGGAGGCGATCGGCACGCCGGATCCGACGGCCTCCCTCCAGCCGTACGCGCTGCGCGTGATGCGGGACACGGAGGTCGACTTCGTGACGATCATGAACCCCGAGGGCATCCGCTGGACGCACCCCGACGCCGGCCAGATAGGCCGGCACTTCCTCGGCAACACCGCCCGCGCCCTGAAGGGCGAGTCGTTCACGGAGACGTACACGGGCACCCTCGGCGCGTCCGTGCGCGCGGTGACGCCGATCGAGGACGACGGGCGGGTCGTCGGCCTGGTCAGCGCCGGCATCAGGGTCGAGGCGATCAGCGAGCGGGTCTCGGACCAGGTGAAGGCCCTGTTCGCGGTGGCGGCGGGCGCTCTCGCGCTCGGCGCGGTGGGCACGTACGTGGTCAACGCCCGGCTGCGCCGCCACACCCACGGCATGAACGCCACCGAGCTCAGCCGGATGCACGACTACCACCAGGCGGCGCTGCACGCCGTACGCGAAGGGCTGCTGATGCTGGACGGCCGGTTCCGGGTGGCGCTGATCAACGACGGCGGGCGGGAGCTGCTCGGCGTGGGCGAGGAGGTGGTCGGCGCCTCGGTGGCCGACCTCGGGCTGCCCGCCCCGCTGACGGGCGCGCTGCTGGCCTCCGAGCCGCGGGTCGACGAGGTGCATCTGACGGCGGACCGGGTGCTGGTGGTGAACACCTCGCCGGTGTCCGGCGGTGAACGCCGGGGCACGGTGGTGACCCTGCGGGACGTCACGGAGCTCCAGTCGCTGATGGGCGAGCTGGACTCCGAGCGCGGCTTCACCCAGGCGCTGCGCTCGCAGGCGCACGAGGCGGCGAACCGGCTGCACACGGTGGTGTCGCTGATCGAGCTGGGCCGGGCGGAGGAGGCCGTCGACTTCGCGACCGCCGAGCTCGAGCTCGCCCAGGCGCTCACCGACCAGGTGGTGGCGGCGGTGAGCGAGCCGGTCCTGGCGGCGCTGCTGCTCGGCAAGACGGCACAGGCGAACGAACGGGGGGTGGAGCTGGTGGTGTCAGAGGACAGCGGCCTGGACGACGGCCTGCTCCCCGAGTCCCTGCCCGCCCGCGACCTGGTGACCATCCTGGGCAACCTCATCGACAACGCCGTGGACGCGGCGCAGGGCAGCATGCGGGCCCGGGTGACGGTGACGGCGTCGACGGACGGCGACGACCTGCTGCTGCGGGTCGCCGACACCGGCGACGGGGTGGACCCGGCGCACGCCTCCCAGGTCTTCGAGCGCGGCTTCTCCACCAAGCCGGCGGGCCCGGGGGGCCGCGGTCTCGGCCTGGCGCTGGTGCGACAGGCGGTGACCCGGCACGAGGGCACGCTGACTGTGGCGGCGGCCGAGGAGGGCGGCGCGGAGTTCACCGTGCGGCTGCCGCTGCGGGCGGCGGCGGGCGCGGCGCGGACGTCGGGAGGCGCGAGATGACGGACGCCACGGGCCCCGCCGCCGCGCACCCGATCCGGGTGCTGGTCGTGGAGGACGATCCGGTGGCCGCCGACGCGCACGTGCTGTACGTGGGCAGGGTGCCCGGTTTCGTCGCGGTCGGAAAGGCGCACACGGGCGCGGAGGCGCGGCGCATGCTGGACCGCACGCCGGTGGACCTGCTGCTGCTGGATCTTCACCTCCCCGACGGCCACGGTCTGCAGCTGGCCCGGTCCCTGCGGGCGGCCGGCTATCACGCGGACGTGATAGCGGTGACGTCGGCGCGGGACCTGACGGTGGTCCGGGAGGGGGTCTCGCTGGGCGTCGTCCAGTACGTCCTGAAGCCGTTCACCTTCGCGACGCTGAGGGACCGGCTCGTGCGCTACGCCGAGTTCCGCGGCGCGGCGGGCGAGGCGAGCGGCCAGGACGAGGTGGACCGGGCGCTGGCGGCGCTGCGCGCACCCGGCCCCGCGGCGCTGCCGAAGGGGCTGAGCGGGCCGACGCTGGAGCGGGTGACGGTGACGGTGCGGGAGGCGGACGAGGGGCTCACGGCGGCCGGCCTCGCGGAAGCGGTGGGCATCTCACGGATCACGGCCCGGCGGTACCTGGAGCACCTGGTGGACGCGGGAAGAGTCGAGCGAAAGCCGCTGTACGGCCAGGTGGGCCGCCCGGAACTGGTGTACCGCTGGGTGGCCGCGGGGCGGTGACGCACGCGGTGCGGTGCGACGACGGGGGGCCAGGTGCACCGGGTGGCCGACCGCGAGCGACGACGCGGCGCGGGTGTACCGGCGGCAGGCTGCGGGGCTGTGACACACGCCGTGCGACGACGCGGGGCCAGGTGCACCGGGTGGCCGACCGCGAGCGACGACGCGGCGCGGGTGTACCGGCGGCAGGCTGCGGGGCGGTGACGCACGCGGCGCGGTGCGACGACGCGGGGCCAGGTGCACCGGGTGGCCGACCACGAGCGACGACGCGGCGCGGGTGTACCGGCGGCAGGCTGCGGGGCGGTGACACACGCCGTGCGACCTCGCGGCGCCAGGTACACCGGCGCAGACCGCGAGGCGATGCCCCATGCGGCGCGACCTCGCGGCGACAGGTGCACCGGCCGGCAGACCGCGGGGGCGCGACACAAACGGTGCGACAACGCGGCGCCCGGTGTACCGGCGGGTGACCGCGGGGCGGTGACGCGCGCCGTGCGACCTCGCGGCGCTTCGGCTGACGAACCGCCCCCGTGGCTCCCTGACGTTCTAGAAGACCGACTCCGCCTCGTCCATGCGGTCCTTGGGGACCGTCTTCAGTTCGGTGACGGCCTCCGCGAGCGGGACCATCACCACGTCCGTCCCGCGCAGGGCCGTCATCCGGCCGAACTCGCCGCGGTGCGCGGCCTCCACCGCGTGCCAGCCGAAGCGGGTGGCGAGGACACGGTCGTACGCGGTCGGGACGCCGCCGCGCTGGACGTGGCCGAGGATGACCGGGCGGGCCTCCTTGCCGAGCCGCTTCTCCAGCTCGTACGCCAGTGCCGTGCCGATGCCCTGGAAGCGCTCGTGGCCGAACTTGTCGATCGCGCCCTTGCCGTAGTCCATGGTGTCGTCGGCCGGGTGCGCGCCCTCGGCGACGCAGATCACCGCGAACTTCTTGCCGCGGGAGAAGCGCTCCTCGACCATCTTGACCAGGTCCGCCGGGTCGAAGGGGCGCTCGGGCAGGCAGATGCCGTGGGCGCCGGCGGCCATGCCGGACTCCAGGGCGATCCAGCCCGCGTGCCGGCCCATGACCTCGACGACCATCACCCGCTGGTGGGACTCGGCGGTCGTCTTGAGGCGGTCCATCGCCTCGGTGGCGACGCCGACCGCGGTGTCGAAGCCGAAGGTGCGGTCGGTGGAGGAGATGTCGTTGTCGATCGTCTTGGGGACGCCGACCACCGGCAGGCCCGCGTCGCTCAGCATCCGCGCCGCCGTCAGCGTGCCCTCGCCGCCGATGGGGATCAGCGCGTCGATGCCGAAGTCGTGGATCATGTCGCCGGCGCTCTCACAGGCCTCGCGCAGCCGGTCCCGCTCCAGGCGGGAGGAGCCGAGGATGGTGCCGCCGCGAGCCAGGATGCCGCTGACGGCGTTGAGGTCGAGGGCCCGGTAGCGGCGGTCCAGCAGACCCGCGTAGCCGTCCTCGAAGCCGATGACCTCGTCGCCGTAGTTGTCGACCGCTCGGTGCACGACCGACCGGATCACTGCGTTCAGCCCGGGACAGTCGCCGCCTGCGGTGAGAACTCCGATGCGCATCGTGCTGTGTCTCCTGCTCGCTGTCGATACCGGTGAGCCGCTCCGATTCTTTCACGCCGTCGAGGGCACTGTCTCTTGACGGGCGCCTTATCCAGACGCAGGGGTACTGTCAAGAGGGTTCCGCTCACCCCGGTGGGCCATTTTTGTGCCCCACGGCGGCCCTCGACAACAAGCACCCGACGCAAGAAGTGGAGAGCACGCGTGACGCGCAGCGTGTACGTGACCGGGATCGACCGCGGCGACGGCCGCCAGGTCGTGGAGCTGGGGGTCATGGAGCTCCTGACCCGTCAGGTCGACCGGGTCGGCGTCTTCCGCCCCCTCGTCCACGACGGCCCCGACCGACTCTTCGAGTTGCTGCGCGCCCGCTACCGGCTGGCGCAGGACCCGGCGACCGTCTACGGCATGGACTACCACGAGGCGTCCGCCCTCCAGGCCGAGCAGGGCACGGACGAGCTGGTGTCCACGCTCGTCGACCGGTTCCACCGCGTCGCCCGCGACTACGACGTCGTCCTCGTCCTCGGCACCGACTACGCCGACACCCAGTTCCCCGACGAGCTGTCCCTCAACGCCCGGCTGGCCAACGAGTTCGGCGCCTCCGTCATCCCCGTGGTGGGCGGCCGGGGCCAGACCGCGGAGTCCGTGCTCGCCGAGACCCGCAACGCCTACCGCGCCTACGACGGCCTGGGCTGCGACGTCCTCGCCATGGTGACCAACCGGGTGGCCCGCGAGGACCGGGAGTCGATAGCCGAGCAGCTCGTCTCGCGGCTGCCCGTGCCCTGTTACGTGCTCCCCGACGAGCCCGCGCTGTCCGCGCCGACCGTCGCCCAGATCAGCCACGCCCTCGGGGCGAAGGTGCTCCTCGGGGACGACTCGGGGCTCGCGCGCGACGCCCTCGGCTTCGTCTTCGGCGGCGCGATGCTGCCGAACTTCCTCAACGCCCTGACCCCGGGCACCCTGGTCGTCACCCCGGGCGACCGCGCCGACCTGGTCGTCGGCTCGCTCGCCGCGCACAGCGCCGGCACCCCGCCCATCGCCGGCGTGCTGCTCACCCTGGGCGAGGTGCCCAGCGACGAGATCCTCACGCTGGCCGCCCGGCTCGCGCCCGGCACTCCCGTGCTGTCGGTGGCCGGCACCAGCTTCCCCACGGCGGAGCAGCTGTTCTCCCTGGAGGGCAAGCTGAACGCGGCGACGCCGCGCAAGGCGGAGACCGCGCTCGGCCTGTTCGAGCGGCACGTCGACACCGCCGACCTGCTCAAGCGGGTCTCCGCGCCGAGCAGCGACCGCCTCACGCCGATGATGTTCGAGCACCAGCTGCTGGAGACGGCCCGCACCGACCGGCGCCGGGTCGTCCTGCCCGAGGGCACCGAGGAGCGGGTGCTGCACGCGGCGGAGGTGCTGCTGCGCCGCGGCGTGTGCGACCTGACGCTGCTGGGCCCGGCCGACCGGATCCGCAAGCAGGCCGCCGACCTCGGCATCGACCTCGCCGACGCCCAGGTGATCGACCCCGCCACCAGCGAACTGCGCGACGCGTTCGCCGAGAAGTACGCGAGGCTGCGCGCCCACAAGGGCGTCACGGTGGAGCTGGCGTACGACGTCGTCTCCGACGTGAACTACTTCGGCACCCTGATGGTGCAGGAGGGGCTCGCCGACGGCATGGTGTCCGGGTCGGTGCACTCGACGGCGGCGACGATCCGGCCCGCCTTCGAGATCATCAAGACCAAGCCGGACGCCGACATCGTCTCCTCGGTCTTCTTCATGTGCCTGGCCGACAAGGTCCTCGTCTACGGCGACTGCGCGGTCAACCCCGACCCGAACGCCGAGCAGTTGGCGGACATCGCCATCCAGTCGGCCGCGACCGCCGCGCAGTTCGGCGTGGAGCCGCGGATCGCGATGCTGTCGTACTCGACCGGCACGTCCGGTTCGGGCGCGGACGTGGACAAGGTGCGCGAGGCGACGGAACTGGTCCGCACGCGCCGGCCCGACCTGATGATCGAGGGGCCGATCCAGTACGACGCCGCCGTGGAGCCGTCCGTCGCGGCGACCAAGCTGCCGGGCTCCGAAGTCGCGGGCCAGGCCAGCGTGTTGATCTTCCCCGACCTGAACACCGGCAACAACACCTACAAGGCCGTGCAGCGTTCGGCCGGCGCGATCGCCGTCGGACCGGTGCTCCAGGGTCTGCGCAAGCCGGTCAACGACCTGTCCCGGGGCGCCCTCGTCCAGGACATCGTCAACACGGTCGCCATCACGGCGATCCAGGCCCAGAACCCCAGCGAGAAGGCTTCCCAGCAGTGAGCGCCACACGTGTCCTCGTCCTCAACTCCGGCTCCTCGTCGGTGAAGTACCAGTTGCTCGACATGAGCGACGGCAGCCGGCTGGCCGCGGGGCTCGTCGAGCGCATCGGCGAGCAGACCTCGCGGCTCAAGCACACGCCCCTGGCGGACGGCGGCGAGTCGCGGGAGCGGACCGGCGCGATCGCCGACCACGACGCCGCGCTGAAGGCCGTCGCCGAGGAGCTGGCCCAGGACGGGCTGGGCCTGGACTCGCCCGAACTGGCCGCCATCGGGCACCGGGTGGTGCACGGCGGCAAGCACTTCACCGAGCCGACGGTCGTCGACGAGGCGGTGCTCGCCGAGATCGAGCGGCTGATCCCGGTGGCCCCGCTGCACAACCCGGCCAATCTGACCGGCATCCGCACGGCGCAGGCGCTCAGGCCCGACCTGCCCCAGGTCGCCGTCTTCGACACGGCGTTCCACACCACGATGCCGGAGTCCGCGGCCCGTTACGCGATCGACGTGAAGACGGCCGACGAACACCGCATCCGGCGCTACGGGTTCCACGGCACCTCGCACGCGTACGTCTCCCGGGCCACGGCCGAGCTGCTGGGCAAGGCGCCCGAGGAGGTGAACGTCATCGTGCTGCACCTCGGCAACGGGGCGTCCGCCTCGGCCGTGCGCGGGGGCAGGTGCGTGGACACCTCCATGGGGCTCACGCCGTTGGAGGGGCTCGTGATGGGTACGCGGTCGGGGGACGCCGATCCGGCCGTCATCTTCCATTTGGCCCGTGTCGGCAAGCTGTCCATCGACGAAATCGACGCTCTTCTCAACAAGAGGAGCGGGCTGATCGGCCTGTGCGGCGACAACGACATGCGGGAGATCACCCGTCGGATCGACGAGGGCGACGAACAGGCGAAGCTCGCCTTCGACATCTACATTCACCGGCTGAAGAAGTACATCGGCGCCTATTACGCCGTTCTCGGCCGGGTGGACGCGGTGGCGTTCACCGCCGGCGTCGGGGAGAACGCGGCGCCGGTGCGCGCGGCGGCCGTCGCGGGCCTGGAGACCCTGGGCCTGGCGGTGGACGACGCGCTGAACGCCGTACGCGGGGACGAGCCGCGGCTGATCTCGCCCGGGGACGCGCGGGTGAAGGTGGCCGTGGTGCCGACGGACGAGGAGTTGGAGATCGCCACGCAGACCTACGCATTGGTGGGGCGGTATTGATAAGCGGCTCCGACGCGGGGCAACTGAACAGCGTCGTCGAAATGCGGCCCCGCCGCTCGGCAACTGAGCGGCTTCCCGCCCATTTGTATCTTCCGCCAGACGGAATATTCCGGAGCGAAACAAACCGTTAGGATCGCCCCATGCGCCGTTCGAAAATCGTCTGTACTCTCGGCCCCGCGGTCGACTCCCACGAGCAGCTCGTCGCGCTGATCGAGGCCGGCATGAACGTGGCCCGCTTCAACTTCAGCCATGGCACGCACGCCGAGCACCAGGGCCGGTACGACCGGGTCCGGGCCGCGTCCAAGGAGACCGGCCGGGCCATCGGTGTCCTCGCCGACCTCCAGGGCCCCAAGATCCGCCTGGAGACCTTCGCCGAGGGTCCGGTGGAGCTGGTCCGCGGTGACGAGTTCACCATCACCACCGAGGACGTGCCCGGCGACAAGACGATCTGCGGCACCACCTACAAGGGCCTGCCCGGCGATGTCTCGCGCGGCGACCAGATCCTCATCAACGACGGCAACGTCGAGCTGAAGGTGCTGGACGTCGACGGTCCCCGGGTGCGGACGATCGTCATCGAGGGCGGTGTCATCTCCGACCACAAGGGCATCAACCTGCCCGGCGCGGCCGTCAACGTGCCCGCGCTGAGCGAGAAGGACATCGAGGACCTCCGCTTCGCGCTGCGCATGGGCTGCGACCTGGTCGCGCTGTCCTTCGTCCGGGACGCCAAGGACGTCTCCGACGTCCACCGGGTCATGGACGAGGAGGGCCGCCGGGTCCCCGTCATCGCCAAGGTGGAGAAGCCGCAGGCGGTGGAGAACATGGAGGACGTCGTGATGGCGTTCGACGGTGTGATGGTCGCCCGTGGCGACCTGGCCGTCGAGTACCCGCTCGAGAAGGTCCCCATGGTGCAGAAGCGCCTGATCGAGCTGTGCCGGCGCAACGCCAAGCCGGTGATCGTGGCGACCCAGATGATGGAGTCGATGATCACCAACTCCCGTCCGACCCGCGCCGAGGCCTCCGACGTCGCCAACGCGATCCTGGACGGCGCGGACGCGGTCATGCTGTCGGCGGAGTCCTCGGTCGGCGCGTACCCGATCGAGACCGTGAAGACGATGTCGAAGATCGTCGCCGCGGCGGAGACGGAGCTGCTGAGCAAGGGCCTTCAGCCGCTGGTGCCGGGCAAGAAGCCGCGCACGCAGGGCGGTTCGATCGCGCGCGCCGCGTGCGAGATCGCCGACTTCCTCGGCGGCCGGGGCCTGGTGGCCTTCACCCAGTCCGGCGACACGGCCCGCCGCCTCTCCCGCTACCGCGCGGCCCAGCCGATCATCGCCTTCACCACCGACGAGGGCACCCGCAACCAGCTGGCGCTGAGCTGGGGCGTCGAGTCGCACATCGTGCCGTTCGTGAACAGCACCGACGAGATGGTCGACCTGGTCGACCAGGAGATCATCAAGCTCAACCGCTTCACCGCGGGCGAGATCGTGGTCATCACCGCCGGCTCCCCGCCCGGCGTCCCGGGCACCACGAACATGGTCCGAGTCCACCACCTGGGCCAGGACGCCCGCGACTGACGCCCCAGCACTTCAGCAACACACCACTGAGGGCGCCCCCCGGGACCGGGGGCGCCCTCTGGCGTTTTGGCTACGGCAGGTCCGGGGCCAGCCGCTCCCACACCTGGACCTCCGCCCAGCGGGGATGCTCCGCGAGGAGCGGGGCCAACCCCCGTACGGGGGCGAGCAGTCGCCGGATCATCCGGAGCGCCAAGATCTGCTCGCGGTCCAACTCCCGCCAGTGCCCGGCGCAGCGGACGGCCTCACCCTGGGACAGCGGCATGGCGGCCAGCGCGTTTTCAAGCACGATCTGCGGATCGAGCAGAGGGACGCCCTTGCGCGGCCCTGTCCGCTCCAGCAGCCAGGACCGCAGCCGCAAGTCACGCAGCAACCACTCGCCCCGCTGGGGGCCGGTGGAACGCTCGGCGCGCGTCAGCAGCGCCGTCCACGCTTCCCCGACCGCGCGCCACCGTTCGTCGGGGAGCGTGGCCACGTCTTCTTGGACCCTGGCCGCGAACTGCTGAGCTGCGGCGATCCACTGGCTCACCTCGCCGTCGGTCGCCGCCGGTTCGGACCAGCGCCGCACGTGGCCGTCCAGGTCGAGCCGGTCGACGCCGTCGAAGTACCCGGTCACCCGAACACCCCGCCTGCGATGGGGGCCTCACCGGTTGTGATCACTGGCTGTCCATCCTCCATCACGGCCCCTTTGATCGCCTCGGCGTCCATGCCGATGTACTTGTCCCACTGACGCCACAAGGCTGCAGCCCGGGTCCTCCGTATGGTGGGGGACCCGGGCTGCGGCGCTTGAGCGGCCCTGGAAGGGGAGTGAAGGTCAGCCGGCCAGCTTGCTGGTGTAGACCTGCATGCCGGGGATGTGCAGGTTGCCGCCGAACTGGCCGGCCTGGACCACCTTGACCTTGGTGAAGTAGATCAGGGGGATGTTCAGCGGCGGCGGGTTCTGCGGGCTGAACGTGACCGGGAGCAGGCCGAACAGGTTGCCCGAGATGCTCTCGGTGTACATGATCGTGTCGCCGCCGGTGATCTTGGACTTGGTGCCGGCGCCGGCCTGGACGTGGTAGGTCACGCCCTTCTGCTTGTCGTCCACCGTCTGGTGCAGGTCGTCGATCTCGGTGCCGCCGGAGATGACGTACTTCAGGACCTTCTTCTTGGTCCCGTTCGCCGTCTTCACCTCGACGATGCCCTCGTAGTCGGCGCTCTTCAGCAGCAGCGCGCTGGCATTGAGGTACCAGGGGTCGTCCGCCAGGAGGACCTTGTTGTCGACACCGCTCTCCTTGTCGGTGGCGGCGACGCAGTCCTCGGGCTTCACGGTGGAGCTCGCGGACGGGCTCGGAGACGCGGAGGCGGAGGGGGAGGCGGAGGCGGCGTCCTTGGCGTCGGAGGCCGCCTCGTCCGTCTTCTCGCCTGCGTCCTCAGCCGTCTCGCCGGCCTTGTCGCCCGCCTTCTGCGTGGTGTCCTTCGCCGTGTCGGTGACGGCGTCGGAGGTGTCCTCGGCAGCCGTGCCGGAGCTCTTGCCGGTGCCCGCGGAGGAGCCCGAGGCGCCCGACTTGGCGCCGGAGTCCGCGGCGGAGGGGGAGGCCGACGGCGAGGGGCTCGCCTCGTCCTTCTGGGCGGAGCCGCCGAGGCCGCCGCCGTCGAAGACGTCCACGACGGCGTCGCCGATGGTCTCCAGGACGTTCTTGCCGGTCTCGGCCGGCGCCGGGCTCCCGGTCTCGGTCCCGCCGGAGGACGGCTCCTGCGCGGAGGCCGACGCGGACGGGGCCGGGGCCGGCGCGGGGCCCTCGTCGGAACCTGAATCCGACGAGGAGGAGCCACCCGAGGAGGAGCCGCCCGAGGACGAGCCCTTGGACCCCTTCGAGCTCGACGGGTTCTTCGCCCCGCCGGACTTCTCGGAGCCGGAGTCCGACGCGTCGCCCTTTGAGTCCTTGTCCTTGGCGTCGCTCTTGGAGTCGTCCTCGGAGGCCGACGGGGACGGCGAGGCCGAGGGAGAGGCGGAGGCGCTCTCCAGGGCCGTCAGGCAGTCCTTGTAGTCGTCGGCGAGCTGGCTGTTCGACGTCGGCTGGTCGTCGGCGACGGCGAGCGTCGGCGTGAAGCCCATGCCCATGAGCACCGCCGTGGGCATCGCGGCCATGGCTATCGCCTTGCCGGCCGGCATGTGCAGCCGGGTGAACAGCGGCTTCTTCGGCGCCGCGTGGCGTGCCCCGCCCGACCGGTCCGGCAGGACCGAGCCGTCGCCGAGGACCTCGTCAGCCGACACGGTGCACTCCGTTCGGCTCGTCCGCCTGGACGGGCTGGGATGCGCCGCCGTCCGCCTGCTTGTGCAGCGTGTACGACGGGCCCTGCTCCCCGGCGACGGGGTACGGGCCGGGCGCGGGGGCGCCGTCCTGGGTCGGGGCGGGCGGGAGGTTCTGGGGCTCCGCGCCCTGGGGCGCCTGGTTGCCGGGCGCCCAGGAGAGGGCGAGGGCTCCGCCGATCAGCGCCAGCAGGAAGCCGATGATGAAGCCGCCGATGTTGGAGACCACGAGGGAGACCAGCGCGAGCAGGATCGCGGCGATGCCGGCGAAGACGCGGGTGGCCTGCTGGAACCACATGGTCAGGCCCAGGGTGACCAGCAGCACGCCGATGATCAGCGAACCGGCGCCGGCGGTGGTCGCCATGGTGAGCGACATGGTGCCCAGCTTGAGCGTGGCGTAGGGGAAGTAGGCGATCGGCAGACCGCCGAGCAAGGTGAACAGGCCCGCCCAGAAGGGCCGGTTGCCCCGCCAGTCACGGAACCGCAGACGCAGCCGGGTGAAAGTCCCGGTGCTCTGGCCCGGAGTCTCGGCACTCATGGAAAACAGCTCCCTGGGTCCGGGTTGGGTACATACCGGCTCGGCCGTGACGTGGAGAAGCCGGAGAGTCTGTGGGGTGGGGATGCCCGGCGCTCGGTGCCGGGTGGGGGCGCGGGGGGGGGGGGGGCGCCCCCCCCCCCCCCCCCCACGGCGGGCACACAGCCAAAAAAACCCCACCGGCGCCAGCCCACACAAACACAACAACAGGGGGGCGGG
>NZ_JBIARD010000004.1:22394-952836 GCF_042889585.1 Streptomyces sp. NPDC002566
ATGCGCCGGGGGTCGGGGTTGTTAAATTCCGGGATGGGCCTTGACGTGTAGAGGCCGGCTTGGCTGGGGGGTGGGTTGGGCGGGGGGGGGGGGGGGGGGGGGGGGGGGGGGGGTTGGAGCGAGCGCTCCTCCGCCCCGTCCTGGCGGCTCAGCCTGCCAAGATCACCCCTGCGGCGCGAGCCGTCAGAAGCACTCCATCTTGGGGTCGGCGCCGAGACGCATCGACAGCCCGCTGAGCTTGAACGTTCCGGCGGTGGTCGCCCACGCCGTCTGCTCGACGTTCGAGAGGTCGGCCGACTCGGCCTGCTGAGCGAAGCCGCCCGGCAGCACGCTCTCGCCCTCCTTGACGGCGGGGCCACGGGTCTTGTCCTTGACCGCGACACCGATGTCGATCTTGTTGAACGTCGCGTCGGCGTCGAGCTGGGCGACGTCGATGTAGAGGTTCTCGGCGGTGACCGGCTTCTTCGGGTCCCTGCCCGCGTCAAGACGCAGGTAGAACGTCTTGTTGATGACCGGGATCGTCGTCTTGACCGACTGGCACATGTTCGTGATCTTGGCGGTCTCGAACGAGGAGACCGCGACCGGAACCTGCGTCTTGGACTTGCCCTCGACCGACGTGTAGACGCTGTCGATGCCGCCGTACTGGGCGAATCCGTCACCGTGCAGGGTCTCGGCCGAGACCTTGAACTGCTGACCGGAGACGCTGAACGAGGCCGCGAGTGCGCCCTGCGCCAGACCGACGCCCACACACGCTGCCGCGGCGACGCTGGGCACCATGACCACAGCGAACCGCTTCCATCTGGTCCCGCCACGCACCTGGGACTCCATATTTCCTCCTTCTCGGACGTACATCTCCTGGCTCCGGCTCGCCTCCGATGCGGCGGCTCGGCCGGGCAGGGATGGGAGAAGCACTACGTCCTCGGGAAGGGGAGCGCCCGAACCCGAAGGGCGCGAACCGCGCTCCGAATCACCGGCGATCACCCCCGAGCGACACATCGGTCGCGCCTGACACGCATCACGCACAACCCTGCTGGACAGGCTTCACCGAGCGGCGAAGACCCCCCTGTCCAAGAGCCGACGCCACTGTCGCCGGCTCTGCTCGGTGGGGACCCAGGGGACCCGTCGCCCCAACCGGCTGTCGGGGTACGGAATTGGACCGAGCGTGGCCGATCGTGGTGCATTCTGGCCGCCCGCACAAGGGGGTTCGTTACCGGCTAGTAACGGCCGGATAACCGAACAACGACCCACAGGTCTCGGCCCACGACGCTGGGTGGCAATCATGCCCAGGACAAAACTATTGATCGCTGGACAGAATCCGACAGATCCACGCCTCTGCTTTACTCGCAGTAACAGCGGCCGCGATTACCAAGATTTGGTAAAACGCGGCCGGAGGGGCATCCGTTCGCCAGAATTTTCACTCCGGCATCACAGGCCCCGGCGTTTAGCGACTGGTCAGCGCCGGGGCCAGGGGCTCAGAACAGGGCGCGCGCCAGAGCCCTGCGCGCCGTCGCCACCCGCGGGTCCTCGGGGCCCACGACCTCGAACAGCTCCAGCAGCCGCAGCCGTACGGCGTCCCGCTCCTCACCGGCCGTGCGCCGCACGGTGTCGATGAGCCGGCCGAACGCGTCGTCGACATGACCGCCCACCAGATCCAGGTCGGCTGCGGCGATCTGGGCCGTCGCGTCCTGCGGCTTCTCGGCGGCCTCCTTGCGCACGGCCTGCGGGTCCATGCCCTGCACGCGCTGGAGCAACTCGGCCTGCGCGAGGCCGAGCTTGGCCTCGGTGTTGCCCGGGTCGTCGGCCAGCACGTTCTGGTAGGCGCGCACCGCGCCGCCCAAGTCGCCCGCGTCCAGCGCCTGTACGGCGGCCTCCAGCAGGGCGTCGTACGGACCGGCCGGCGCCTCGGCGGCCTCGGTGGGCTCGCCGGGCCGGGCGTCGGGGTCGACGGTGAGGCCGGTGAGACCGAAGCGCTGCTCGGCGACGGCCACCAACTGGTCGAGCGTCTGGCGGATCTGAGCCTCCGGGGCGGCCCCCTGGAAGAGCGGCAGCGCCTGTCCCGCGACGACGGCGAAGACGGCCGGGATGCCCTGCACCCCGAACTGCTGCATCAGCATCTGGTTGGCGTCGACGTCGATCTTCGCGAGCAGGAAGCGCCCGGCGTACTCGGCGGCGAGCCGCTCCAGGACGGGGCTCAGCTGCTTGCAGGGCTGGCACCACTCGGCCCAGAAGTCGATGACGACGGGCACCTCGGCGGACCGCTGGATGACGTCGCGCTCGAACCCCGCCTCATCGACCTCGATGACGAGGTCCGCGGGGGACACCGCCCCCGTCCCGCCCTGCCGGGCGGCTTCGGCGCGCGCCTGCTCCGCCTTCGCCTTGGCCTCCTGGGCCGCCTTCACCGCGGCGAGGTCGACGACTCCGCTCATGGACATGTTCCGTGGCTGCATGCGTCTATCCTCCCCCGTTCCCGCGCGTGCGTGAAAACGATCCGCGAATGCGCCGGGGTCCCCACCCCACGCGCCGCGTGATCTCGGCTCGCGGACGTCCACCACGAGCTTTCGCTACGGGTCGTAGCGTAATACCCATGGGGCCGGCGCGGGGGTCGCTTTCCGGTGATCTCCCTCACTGCGAGCGGCACGGAAAGGGGCCGTTATGGTCGAAGCATGCAGAGTCGTTCCCCCGCCGGCCGTGCCGGACGACCGCGCAGCGCGGCCGCGGACGCCGCGATCCTCGCCGCGACCCGGGCGGCGCTGGTCGAACTGGGCTGGTCCAAACTGACGTTGGGGGACGTGGCGACCCGGGCCGGGGTCGCCAAGACGACGCTCTACCGCCGCTGGTCCGGCAAGAACGAACTCGTCGTGGACGCGGTGGCGGAGCTCTTCGGCGAACTGCGGCTCCCCGACCGCGGCAGTCTGGCCGCCGACATCGAGGGCGTGGTCCTGCAGTTCGCGGCGATCCTGGCCCGCCCGGAGGCCAGGAGCGGCCTGATGGCGGTGGTGGCGGAATCCACCCGTGACGAGGCGCTGCGCGCCCGTGTCCGCTCCTCGATCGTCGACCCGCAGAAGGACCTGGTCCTGGAGGGCCGGGCGCGTGCTCAGAGACGCGGCGAACTACCCCCGGAGACGGACCCGCTGGAGGCGGCCCGCACGGTGGACCTCATCTTCGACGTGGTGGCGGGCGCGGTGGTGCACCGCACCCTCGTGAGCGACGAACCGGCGGACGAGGAGTGGGTGCGGAGCTTCACGAGGGTCCTGCTGCTGGGACTGACGTCGGCTTCCAGCCCGTCCGGCGTGTGAGGACGGGCAGGGGAGGCGGGGGCGAGCGCCGGGCGTACGCCCCCGCCTCCCGTGTCAGAACCCGGCGGGCTCGGTGTACACCCCCCACTCCTCGCGCAGCACGTCGCAGATCTCGCCCAGCGTCGCCTCCGCGCGTACCGCGTCGAGCATCGGGGCGATCATGTTGCCGCCGTTCCGGGCGGCCGCGAGCATCTTGTCGAGGGCGTCGCGCACGGCGGCGTCGTCCCGCGCGGTGCGGCGCTGGGCGAGCACCCGCACCTGCTCCCGCTCCACCTCGTGGCTGACGCGCAGGATCTCCAGGTCCCCGGTCACCGAGCCGGTGTGGGCGTTGACGCCGACGACCCGCTTCTCCCCCTTCTCCAGCGCCTGCTGGTAGCGGAAGGCGGACTCGGCGATCTCCCCGGTGAACCACCCGTCCTCGATGCCGCGCAGGATGCCGGACGTCACCGGGCCGATGGGGTGCCGCCCGTCGGGGTGGGCCCGCAGGCCCCGCTCCTTGATCCGCTCGAAGATCGCCTCGGCGTCGGCCTCGATCCGGTCGGTCAGCTGCTCGACGTACCACGAACCGCCCAGCGGGTCCGCGACGTTGGCGACGCCGGTCTCCTCCATCAGCACCTGCTGTGTGCGCAGGGCGATCTCCGCGGCCTGCTCGCTCGGCAGCGCGAGGGTCTCGTCGAGGGCGTTGGTGTGCAGCGAGTTGGTGCCGCCGAGCACCGCGGCGAGCGCCTCCACCGCCGTACGCACGACGTTGTTGTACGGCTGCTGGGCCGTCAGGGAGACGCCGGCGGTCTGGGTGTGGAAGCGCAGCCACTGCGCCTTCTCGCTCTTCGCGCCGTAGACGTCCCGCATCCAGCGGGCCCAGATCCGGCGTGCGGCGCGGAACTTGGCGATCTCCTCGAAGAAGTCGACGTGGGCGTCGAAGAAGAAGGACAGGCCCGGGGCGAAGACGTCGACGTCGAGCCCGCGGCTGAGTCCGAGCTCGACGTAGCCGAAGCCGTCGGCGAGCGTGTACGCCAGTTCCTGCGCGGCCGTCGCTCCGGCCTCGCGGATGTGGTAGCCGGAGACGGACAGCGGCTTGTAGGCGGGGATGCCGGACGCGCAGTACTCCATCAGGTCGCCGATGAGGCGCAGGTGCGGCTCGGGCGGGAAGAGCCACTCCTTCTGCGCGATGTACTCCTTGAAGATGTCGGTCTGGAGCGTGCCGTTCAGGACGGACGGGTCGACGCCCTGCCGCTCGGCGGCCACCAGGTACATGCAGAAGACGGGGACGGCGGGCCCGCTGATCGTCATGGAGGTGGTGACGTCCCCGAGGGGGATGTCCTTGAACAGCACCTCCATGTCGGCGGCGGAGTCGATGGCGACCCCGCAGTGCCCGACCTCGCCGAGCGAGCGCCGGTCGTCGGAGTCGCGGCCCATGAGGGTCGGCATGTCGAAGGCGACCGAAAGGCCCCCGCCGCCGTTGGCGAGGATCATCTTGTAGCGCTCGTTGGTCTGCTCGGCGTTGCCGAACCCGGCGAACTGCCGGATGGTCCACGTCCGCCCGCGGTATCCGGTCGGGTACAGCCCTCGGGTGAAGGGGTACTCCCCGGGCCACCCGATCCGTTCGAACCCGGCGTAGGCGTCACCGGGCCGCGGCCCGTACACGGGCTCCACGGGATCGCCGGAGAGCGTGGTGAAGTCGGCCTCCCGCTTGCGCGAGGCGTCGTAGCGGGCCTGCCAGCGTCGGCGGCCTTCCTCGATGGCGTCAGCGTCCATGCTTCGAATTTACTAGGACGTCCTAGTAAATGTCGATGGGAGACCGCCGTACGCGTGCCGTACGGCGGTGACGGCCGGGCGCGGGGCGGCCGGCTCAGGCCTTCGCCGTCGCCGGAGCACCCTGGGCGACCTTGCCCTCCAGCTCGTGGCTGACCTTGCGCTCCACGAAGAAGGCGGCCGCGGGGATCGTGCCCGCCAGCAGCACCCAGAGCTGCTTCTTCACCGGCCACTTCGCCTTGGAGCCCAGGTCGAAGGCGAAGACCAGGTAGAGGATGTACAGCCAGCCGTGGGCGATGCCCACCACGCGTGTGAAGCTCTCCGCGCCGTCCATCGACAACAGGTACTTGGCGATCACGCCGAGGGTCAGCAGGACCAGCAGTACACCGGTGACGTAGGCCATGACGCGGTAGCGGGTCAGCACGCTTCGTTTCATGCGAACGAGCGTAACCACCCGTTCGTGGAGATCTTGCCCGGGGTCATTCCTCGTCGAAGTCGTGGGCCGCGATGCGCAGGGGGCGTAGGAGGGCGAAGATCTCGGCGCATTCCTCCGCGTCGTAGACGCCCAGGCCGAAGTCCATCGCCATCAGGTCGTGGGTGGCGGCGTCGACGACCTCGCGGCCCTTGTCGGTGATGGAGGCGAGGGTGCCGCGGCCGTCGTTGGGGTTGGGGCGCTTGGCCACCAGACCCGATCTCACCAGGCGGTCCACGGTGTTCGTGACCGACGTGGGGTGGACCATCAGCCGCTCGCCGATCTTCGACATGGGCAGCTCGCCCGCCTTGGAGAAGGTGAGCAGCACCAGCGCCTCGTACCGCGCGAAGGTCAGCCCGTACGGCTTGACCACCGCGTCCACCTCGGCGAGCAGGATCTGGTGGGCGCGCATGACGGAGGTGATCGCGGCCATGGACGGCACGTTTCCCCAGCGCTGCTTCCAGAGCTCGTCCGCGCGGGCGATGGGGTCGAAGGGGAGGCTGAGCGGCTTCGGCACGGCACCAGACCCTACCCGTCGGTCATATGGCGGTCAGCCCCGTCTCGGCCCTCGGTACCCCGGACACGCCGGGCCTCCCACGCCAGCGCGGCGCAGCACACCGCCCCGAGCGCGCCCGCGCCGGTGACCGCAGCCGTCACCCCCGCGAACTCGGCCGCCACTCCCGCGAGCGCCATCCCGACGCCCTGCACCGTCATCAGCCCGGCGGTCAGCAGCGTCATGGCCCGCCCCCGCAGCTCCTCCGGAACCCCCCGCACCAGCCACTGGTCGAGGCCGAGGGTGTACGCCGACCCGGCTCCGGCGAGCGCCGTCAGCAGGAGGGAGAGGGGCAGCCCGGGCGCCAGGGCGTAGCCCAGGTACGGCAGAAGGGTGAGGCAGACCAGCGGGAGGACGATCCGCTCACGGGTCGCCGGCCGCAGGCGCGCCCCCGCGTACAGCTCGCCGGCGATGGTCCCGACGGGCAGTGCGCACATCAGCAGGCCGAGGCCGACCGGTCCCGCACCGAGTTCGTCGGCGTACGGCGCGGCCAGCGCCTCCGGTGCGACGATGAACATCGGCGGCACCCAGAACAGCAGCATCAGGACGCGCACCCGGCGGTCGGCGAGGATCCGCCGGGCGCCTTTGAGGGAGTCCGTGACGAGGGCGCCGTCCGCCCGGGTCCGGGCGGGCCTGCGGCGGGTGCCCAGGCGCAGCAGGGCGGCGGAGGCGAGGAAGGTGCCGACGGTGACCAGCAGCGCCCGGCGCGGGGAGACCGCGGTGAGGAGCAGTCCGCCGAGGCCGTAGCCGGCGAGGAGGGCGCTCTGCGAGGTGATCCTCAGCAGGGAGCGGCCCAGGACGAACAGGTCGCCGTCGCCGAGGACGTCGGCGAGCGTGGCCATCCGGGTCCCCGCGAACACGGGCGAGACGACGGCGAGGCAGCAGCGCAGGCCGAGGAGGACGGCGAGGGGCGCGCCGGGCGCGGCCATCGGCGCGACGCACGCCGCGCACACCAGGTCGCACACCACGAGGACCCGGCGGGCCGGGTAGCGGTCGGCGATCCCGGCGAGCAGGGTGCCGCCGACGACGTACGGCAGGAAGCCCAGGGCGAAGGCGAGCGCGCTCATCAGAGGTGAGCCGGTCAGGTCGTAGACGAGGACGGAGAGGGCGATCTCGGCGACGACCACGCCGAGCAGGGACAGCAGATGGGCGGCGAAGACGGCGCGGAACTCGCGCACGGCGAGGACCCGGGCGTAGCCGGGGGGCCGGGCGGCGACGGCCGTGAGCTGTTCGGGCATGGGCGGCAGCGTGCCCGTGACGCGCGCGGCGGCCTAGAGTTTCGGATACAGCCGAATCTTCGAGGGGGGCGCCCGTGCCGTCACGTCTGCATTTCGGGGAGGACGACTTCCTGCGCTGCCGCTTCGCGGTGTCCCCGCTGTGGGAGACGCAGGACGCCGTGCGCACCCTGAAGCGGCCCGACCGGCACGGGTACCACGCGCCCTGGCTGCGCCGGATCCGGGAGGCGGCCGAGGGGCTCGACCTGACCGGGCTGTGGCTGCTGATGCCCCGCCGCGGCCACTCCCCCGACTGGCTGAGCCCGCCGCCCGCCGGCCCGACGGCCACCTTCGAGGAGGAGATCGCGCGGGTCCGCGCGGCGGACCCGGGGGCCGCGCGCGAGGATTCGGCCCGCTCGCTCGCGGACACCCCGGGCGCGCTGGAGCATCCACTGGCCCGTGCCTGGCTCGCCCACCCCGAACGGATGATCCGGGACCTCGCCGACCTGCTGGAACAGGTCTGGCACACCCTCCTCGCGCCGGACTGGCCACGGCTGCGGGCCCTGCTGGAGGCGGACGTCACCTTCCACTCGCGGCGGCTCGCCGAGGTCGGCCTCGGCGGGCTGCTGCCGGAGATCCACCGGCGGTGCGGCTGGCGGTCCGGCACCCTCACCGTGGCGTCCGACGGCGAGTACGAGCGGCATCTGGGCGGGCGGGGGCTGGTGCTGATGCCCAGCGTGTTCGCGTGGCCGGACGTGATCAGTTCCTTCGACCCGCCCTGGCAGCCGACCCTGGTCTACCCGGCGCGCGGCATCGCCGGCCTGTGGGCCGACCCCGCCGGCCGCTCCCCCGACGCGCTCGTACGGCTCCTGGGGCGGGGCCGGGCCGCCGTCCTCACCGCGCTCGACGACCCGGCGACCACGACCGCGCTCGCCCACCGCCTCGGCCTCGCACCGTCCTCGGTCTCCGCCCAGCTGACGGTCCTGCGCGACGCCGGTCTGCTGGTCTCCCGCCGGTACGGTCACCAGGTGCTGTACGAGCGGACGCCGCTCGGGATGGCGCTGGCGTCGGGCGGTGCGTGAACGCGGCCGGCCGCGCCCGCTCAGTACAGGGCGCGCAGGCCGAGGACGTCCCCCCGGCCGAGGGTGCGGGCGCCCGTGCTGCACGCGAAGGAGTTGGTGAACATGGTCTGCCCCTCGTGCCCGGGGCCGACGTGGGCCAGGCCGAAGACGTGTCCCGCCTCGTGCGTGGCGACGCTGCGGATGTCGTAGGCGTTGGAGCAGTCGCCGCCGGGGTTGTCGGTGAAGACGTAGTCGCCGGTGTTGAAGCGGACGTCGGCCTCCTTCAGCCAGTCCGGGCCGCGGGGCACCGGGCGGCTCCAGGAGCAGGTGGTCGCGACGACTCCGCTGGTGAGGTCGCCCGCGTCCCAGACGCTCACCCCGTCGCGCGCGGTGCAGCGGGCCTGGGGGTCGATGTCGGCCTCGTGGTGGGTCACCGTCCAGTACCTGGAGCGCGCCGCGACCGCGTCACCGTATCCGCAGTCGTTGCGGGTGCCGGTGATCGCGCTGATGGAGTCCTCGAAGGCGCGGCGGGCCTGGGCCGGAGTGAGACCGCCTGGCAGGGGGCCGTCGCCGATCCACCAGTCGTAGGTGCCGTACTCCTTGTGGTCGGCGACGGCGTAGGCGCTGTCGGCGCACGCGGCGCGCGCGGAGGCGGGGGGTCGCTTGCCCGGCCGGGCGGAGGCGGACAGGCCGCGTTCCCCGGCCTCGCCGTGGGCCGTCAGGTCGTACGACACCGTCCCGTCGGCGGCGACCTCCAGGGTGAAGCCGTGGCGTGAGCCGTCCGTCGTCAGGGCGTCCACGCCGACCTTGGTGCCCGGTTCGGGGACGGTGACGCCGGCGCCCTCGTGGGTGACGAGACGTCCGACGGCGTCGCAGTCCAGCACGGAGGAGCCGGCGGGCAGGTCGTCGACGGTCAGGACCCCGTCGGCGAGCACGCACCGGTCGCTCGCGCGCGGGGGTGTGCCCCCGGCGCTCACCACCGCTCCCGACACCGCCAGAACCAGCGCCGCGCTGATGCGGCCCACCAGTTGCGGCCCGTGACGACCTGTCACTTCGCCTCCGCCCGAAGGTCCGCCACGCGGGCGGAACTTGATCGATTCCCGGAGAGGTTAGCCGTCCGAAGCGAGCTGAAAACCATCTATATGTCACCCGTCCGAGCGATCGCTCGGACGGGTGCACGGCGACTTGTGGGCGGGGTGGGCACCGGGGTCGACCGGCTGCGACGTCGGCCGCGGCGGCGCTGTCCGGTGGCGGCGGCGAGCGGAAGGGTGTACGCGGCCGGGCCGATCGGGGCAACGGTCAGGGCCCCCGGCCCGGCGGATCGCGGAGAAACGTCACTCCTCCGGCTGGCGTCGCTCCCCCGGGTGGGTCAGATGCCGCTCCACCGTTTCCACCTTGGACGTCAGCCCGTCCGTCACCCCGGGGCGGATGTCCGCCTTGAGGACCAGGGAGACGCGCGGCGCCCGCTTCTCGACGGCGGCGACGGCGCGCCTGACGACGTCCATGACCTCGTCCCACTCACCCTCGATGGACGTGAACATGGCGTCCGTACGGTGGGGCAGACCCGACTCGCGGACCACCCGGACGGCGTCGGCGACGTACTCGCCGACCTCCTCGCCCACGCCGAGCGGGGTGACGGAGAAGGCGACGATCACGACGCCTCCACCACGCCCTCACGCCGGGCGCGGGAGGCGATGACCGCATCCTCGGCCTCGCGGCGGAGCTTGCGCTCCGCGAAGAAGCCGCCGGTGGGCAGGACGGACAGGACGAAATAGACGGCGGCGGTACCGACGGACCACTTCGCGCGGTTCCAGGCGTCCGCCCAGAAGATCACGTACAGGACGAACAGCACGCCGTGAACCATGCCCATGACGGGCACCGCGTTGAACTCCGTGGTCCGCTTCAGCACCGAGCACACGAGCAGCAGCAGGAAGGAGATGGCCTCGGGCGCGGATACCAGGCGCAGTCGGCGCAGGGCGGAGGCTGTCTTGAGGTCCACGGGTCACCTTCGGTGGGGTCGCGTCGGGAATCGGGGCCGCTTGTGAACGCACGCACAAGCGCCCGCCCATTGTGGCAAACGCGAGGGGCGCAGCGGGAGCGGGGTCCCGGACGGACCGTTGCGGGGAATCACCGCGCGGATCCCTTAGGGGGACGATCAGGGATGATCTCCACCCTCGGGACCTGTCGGCCGGGGCTTCGGGAGGCTACCTTCGCTGCGTGGCGATGTTTCGACTTCAGGGCAGCAAGGTGCTCGCCGTCGACATGACCGGGGACGCCGTGAAGGCGAAGAACGGCTCCATGGTCGCGTACGACGGACAGATGGCCTTCAAGAAGATGAGCGGCGGCGGCGAGGGACTGCGGGGGATGGTGACCCGCAGGCTCACCGGCGAGCAGATGACGGTGATGGAGGTGAGGGGGCAGGGCACGTGCTGGTTCGCCGACCGCGCGTCGGAGATCAACCTCGTGCGGCTCAACGGCGACAAGCTGTACGTCGAGTCGAGCAACCTGCTCGCGACGGACGGGGGGCTGCGGACGGGCACGAGCTTCACCGGGCTGCGTGGCGCGTCCCAGGGCAACGGCCTGTTCACGACGACCGTCGAGGGGCACGGGCAGGCGGCGATCACCTCGGACGGTCCGGCGGTGGTGCTGCGGGTCAGCCCCCAGTACCCGCTGACCGTCGACCCGGGGGCGTACGTCGCGCACCAGGGTGACGTACGGCAGTCCTTCCAGTCCGGGGTGACGTTCCGCACGTTCCTCGGCGAGGGCGGCGGTGAGGCGTTCCAGATCAGGTTCGAGGGGGACGGGCTCGTGTACGTGCAGCCGAGCGAGCGGAACACGATCGCGGGGGACGTGTGACATGCCCTTCCGCGAGATCAACTCCAAAATGGTCGAGGCGACGGTGCTGCCGGGGCAGCGGCTGTTCAGTCAGCGCGGCGCGATGCTCGCCTACAAGGGCGAGGTGTCCTTCACGCCCAACATGCAGGGCGGGCAGGGCGGGGTGATGTCGATGCTCGGGCGCCGGCTGGCGAACGAGGACACCCCGCTGATGTCGGTGGAGGGCAGCGGCACGGTCCTGTTCGGGCACGGCGGCCACCACGTCCAGGTCATCAACCTCACCGGCGACACCCTGTACGTGGAGGCGGACCGCCTGCTCGCCTTCGAGGGCACGCTCCAGCAGGGCACGATGTTCATGGGCTCGCAGGGCGGCGTCATGGGCATGGTGCGCGGCCAGGTCAGCGGGCAGGGCCTGTTCACCACGACCCTCAAGGGCCACGGCTCGGTGGCCGTGATGGCGCACGGCGGGGTCTTCGAGGTCCCCATCACCCCGCAGCGCCCGGTGCACGTCGACCCGCAGGCCTACGTCGCCCACCACGGCGACGTGCGCAACAAGCTGTCGACGGCGTTGGGCTGGCGGGACATGGTGGGCCGGGGCTCGGGCGAGGCGTTCCAGCTGGAGCTGAGCGGCAACGGCGCGGTGTACGTGCAGGCATCGGAGGAGAAGCTGTGACCGCCTACCCCGGCGCGGGTCCCCACGGGGCGGGCCCCGTGGTCCTCGACCCGATGACGCTGCCCGTCGACGACAACGTCAACGCGTACACCTTCTGCGTGGAGCTCAAGGGGAGCCAGTGGTTCCTGCAGAAGGGGAAGATGATCGCCTACTACGGCTCGATGGAGTTCAACGGCGTCGGGCACGGCGGGCTGGACCGTCTGGTGCGGACCTCGTTCCATTCGCCTCTGCACGCGAGCGACTGGGTCGTGGCGCAGGGCTCGGGCAAGATGCTGCTGGCCGACCGGGCCTTCGATGTGAACTCCTACGACCTGGACAACGGCAACCTGACCATTCGCGCGGGCAATCTGCTCGCTTTTCAGCCAAGTCTGTCGCTGAAGCAGTCGATCGTGCCGGGCTTCCTCACATTGATCGGAACCGGAAAGTTCGTGGCCGCGTCGAACGGACCGGTGGTGTTCATGGAACCGCCCATCCGGGTGGACCCCCAGGCGCTCGTCGGCTGGGCCGACTGCCCCTCGCCCTGCCACCACTACGACCACGGGTACATGACCGGCGTGATGGGCGGTCTACGTGCGCTGACGGGCCTGGGCGGGGCATCCGGGGAGGAGCACCAGTTCGAGTTCGTGGGCGCCGGGACGGTGCTGCTCCAGTCGTCGGAGACCCTCATGGCGGAGCAGGCCACGGGTGCGGTTCCGCACGAGCCTGGGGTCCCCGGCGGGGGCTACGCGGGCGGGCACGGCGGTGCTCAGGGCGGCCAGCCCGGGGTACCGCGCCTTCCCGGACAGCTGGGAGACCTCCAGCGTCGCTTCGGGCTGTGAGCGGTAGTCTGCGGAGTGTGACGTCGAACGCGTGCACGCCGTCACACCACCCTCACTAGTTCGCCTTTCAACATTTTAGGTAGACTTCACTTATGGAGACCGAAACGGCCACGCGCTGGCTGACCGATGCGGAGCAGTGCGCCTGGCGCACCCACCTGGAGGTCAACAGGCTGTTGACGTACCAGCTCGAAAAGGACCTGCAGCCGTTCGGCCTGACCATGAACGACTACGAGATCCTGGTGAACCTCTCCGAGTCGGAGGACGTCCGGATGCGGATGAGCGACCTCGCCTCCGCCACCCTCCAGTCGAAGAGCCGCCTGTCGCACCAGATCACCCGGATGGAGAACGCCGACCTGGTGCGCCGGGAGAACTGCGAGTCCGACCGCCGCGGTCTGTACGCGGTGCTCACCGAGCACGGCATGGAGACGATGCGGAAGGTGGCGCCCCACCACGTGGCGTCCGTACGGCGGCACTTCATCGACCTCCTCCCCCCGGAGGCCCTCGGGGAGCTCGACCGGGCCCTGAAGCCCGTAGCGGACCACCTCCGCGGCGAGCGGGGCCGTCCCTAGCGCCGCGCGCGCACCACACGCCCTCAGGCGGCCGGCAGGCGGAGCTCGAACAGGGCTCCGCCTGCCGGCGCCTGCCTGACCGTGAGCGTGCCGCCGTGCCGTTCGGCCACGTCACGGGCGATGGCCAGGCCCAGCCCCGCGCCGCCCTCGTCCCGGGTGCGGGCCGCGTCCAGCCGGACGAACCGCTCGAAGACGCGCTCACGGTCCGCCTCGGGCACCCCGTCCCCGTCGTCGGCGACCGCGACGAGCGCCCACCGCCCGTCCGGCCCGTTCTCCCGCCGCACCGACACGGCGACCTCCTCCCGGGCGTGCCGCCGCGCGTTGTCGAGCAGGTTGGCCAGCACCCGCCCCAGCTGCCCCCGCGATCCGGCCACCTCCACCGGCTCAGCGTCCACCCCCACCCCCGCCCGCTGAGCCGTCGCCTCCCGCACCAGCGCCGCCAGGTCCACCCGGGCATCAGCGGGCCGCTCCCCCGCGTCCAGCCGGGCGAGCAGCAGCAGGTCGGCGGCCAGGTCCTGAAGCCGTACGGTGTCCTCGACCGCGCCCGGCACGTCCAGCAACTCGGGGTGGGCGGCGCCCACTTCGAGCTGGGTGCGCAAGGAGGCGATGGGGCTGCGAAGTTCGTGGGAGGCGTCGGCGACGAACCGGCGCTGGCGCTCCACCGCGGTCTGAAGTGCCGTCAGCGTCTCGTTCGTCGTGCGGGCGAGCCGGGCGACCTCGTCGTGGGTGTCCGGCTCGGGCACGCGGCGGGCGAGGTCCGCGGAGGCGGTGATGGCGGCCATCTCGCGCCGGATCCCCTCGACCGGCCGCAGCGCCCGCCGGGTGACCAGCCAGGTCACGCCCGCCACGACCGCCAGCAGCAGCGGGAAGCCGATCAGCATGACGGTGAGCGCGGTGCCGACCGCGCTGTGCTCACTGGACAGGGGCGCGCCGGCGTGCACGGCCAGGGCGCCCCGGTCGTCGGTGTCGACGGAGACCGAGGCGAAGCGGTAGTCGGCGGTGTCGCCGTCCACGGTGGCGGAGCCGTCGCGGAAGGCGGTGTCCTCGCCGATCTCACCGGGCCGCGGCACCGAGGAGGCGTCGCCGCCACCGTCGGCGCTCCCGTCCCCGCCCCCGTCGGCGTCATCGTCGTCGTCCGGGGTGGGGGCCGCCTGGCCCGCCTGTGCCGTCGCCCGGGCCGCGCCCGGCGCCGGGCGCACCGCGTCCGTCCCGGTCCCGCTGATCCGTTCCAGGCCCTCCGTGGCCGCGACCAGGGTGCCGTCCTCGGTGACGACCTGGACGGGCCGGTCCTCGTCGTCGAGGGACAGCCGGTCGTAGGCGTGTCCGGCGGCGAGCTCGGCGGCCACCTCGCGGGCGGCGCGGTCCGCCTGGGCGCCGGCCTGGCCGCTCAGACTGGACTCCAGCGCGAGCAGGACCGCCGCCCCGGCGGCGACCAGGGCCACGGCGACGACGAGCGTGGCGCCCAGCGCGGCCCGGGCGCGGACGGAGCCGAGCCGGCGCCTCACCGGCCCTCCCCCGGCGCCCCGGGCGCCACCGGGGCCGCCGGGCCCGACGGCGGTTCCGGCCGCTCCAGCCGGTACCCGGCGCCGCGGACCGTGCGGATCAGACCGGCGCCCAGCTTGCGGCGCAGCGCGCTGACGTACACCTCGACGATGTTGGGGTCGCCGTCGTACGCGAAGTCCCAGACGTGGTCGAGGATCTCGGACTTGGACACCACCGCGCCGGCCCGCACCACCAGCTGCTCCAGGACGGAGAACTCCTTCGCGGTGAGCGCCGCCTCGTCCTGCCCGAGGAAGACCCGGCGGGCCGCGGTGTCCACCCTCAGCTCGCCGAGGACGTGCACGGGCGAGGCCCCGGCGCCCTGGCCGCGGCGGCGCAGCAGCGCCTTCACCCGGGCGACCAGGACGACGTAGGAGAACGGCTTGGTGAGGTAGTCGTCCGCGCCGGTGTCCAGGCCCTCCGCCTCGTCGTACTCGCCGTCCTTGGCGGTGAGCATCAGGATCGGGACGTCGTTCCCGGCGGCGCGCAGGGCGGAGCAGACGCGGTAGCCGTTCAGGCCGGGCAGCATGATGTCGAGGACGACGAGGTCGTACGGCGACTCGCTCGCGCGGTGCAGGCCCTCCAGGCCGTCGTGGACGACGTCCACGGCATAGCCCTCGGCGGTCAGGCCCCTGGCCAGGGACAGGGCGAGCCGCTTCTCGTCCTCGATGATGAGGAGTCGGAAGGGGCGGCGCGCAGCGCCTCGAGCAGGGTGGTGGTGGGCGACGGGCGGGTGCATGCCCGTCAGGGTTTCAGACCGCACCTGAAGCGGTCTTCAGGTGCCTTCAGGTGCCCCTCAGCGTGGGTCGGCGACGGTGGTTCCCGTCAGACAACACACGACCGAAGCTCGGGAGGAACCCGTCATGAAGCGCAAGCTCGTCATCGCCGCCGTCGCCGCGTCCGTCGCGATCGGGGGCGGCACCGCGGTCGCCTTCGCGGACGACGGCGCGCGGGACGCCACGCACGCCGGCGTGAGCGGCACGCAAGCCCCGGCGGACGGGGCTAAGGTCACCGCCGCGCAGGCGATCGCCGCGGCGCTGAAGGCGCAGCCCGGCACGGTGGTCTCCGCCGGTCTCGACGACGACGGGGCCGGCCGCGGCTGGGAGGTCGACGTGCTGGGCGAGGGCACGACGGCCCACACCGTCCTCGTGGACTCCGCCGACGGCCGGATCCTCGGCAAGGAGACCGACGGCGACGACGCCGACGACGTCCCCGAGGTCCGCGCCCTGCTGAAGGACGCCCGGGTCACCGCCGCCGACGCCGCGCGGGCCGCCGCCGGCAAGGGGGCCGTCACCTCGGTCGAGCTGTACGACGACGGCGGGGACGGTCAGGGCGGCTGGGAGGTGGAGACCACGGACGCGGCGGCGAAGGAGCACGACTGGACCGTGGGCCTGAAGACCCCGGAGCTCACGCCGGAGCACGAGACCGACGCCGCCGACGACGCCGACGACCGGGCGGACGGCGACCGGGCGGACGGCGACGACGGCTGACGTACCGCCGTCGGCGGTCGGCGCGCCCCGCACGCCCCCGGCGTAACCCCGGGGCGTGCCGTCACTCCCCCTGCGTCAGCCCCGCCACCAGTTCGTCCGCCGCGCCGTAGGGGTCCAGTTCGCCGGCGACGATGCGGTCCGCGAGGGCGCTCAGGCGGCGGTCGCCGTGGAGGTCGCCGATCCGTTCCCGCAGGGCGGTGACGGCGATGGCCTCGACCTCGTGGGCGGCGCGGGCGCGGCGGCGCTCCGCCAGGACCCCGCGCTCCTCCATCCACGCCCGGTGCTTCTCCAGCGCCTCCACGACCTCGTCGACGCCCTCGGCGCGGGCCGCGACGGTCTTGACGATCGGCGGGCGCCAGTCGCCGGGGCCGCGGGACTCGCCGAGGCCGAGCATGTGGTTCAGCTCGCGGGCGGTCGCGTCGGCGCCGTCCCGGTCGGCCTTGTTGACGACGTACACGTCGCCGATCTCCAGGATGCCCGCCTTGGCGGCCTGGATGCCGTCGCCCATGCCCGGGGCGAGCAGCACGACGGAGGTGTCCGCCTGGGAGGCGATCTCCACCTCGGACTGGCCCACGCCCACCGTCTCGACGAGGACCACGTCGCAGCCGGCCGCGTCCAGCACGCGGATCGCCTGCGGCGCGGCCCAGGCCAGCCCGCCGAGGTGGCCGCGCGTGGCCATCGAGCGGATGTAGACGCCGGGGTCGGAGGCGTGGTCGGACATCCGGACGCGGTCGCCGAGCAGGGCGCCGCCGGAGAAGGGCGAGGACGGGTCGACGGCGAGGACGCCGACCCGCCGGCCCTGCTTGCGGTACGCCGTGACCAGCGCGGAGGTCGACGTGGACTTGCCGACGCCCGGGGAGCCGGTGAGGCCGACGACGTAGGCGTTGCCGGTCAGCGGGGCCAGCGCCGCCATCACCTCCCTGAGCTGCGGAGACGCCCCCTCCACCAGGGAGATCAGCCGGGCGACGGCCCGGGGCCGGCCTTCCCTGGCCTGGGCGACCAGCGAGGAGACGTCCTGCATCACAGCTCCGTTCACGTGTTCCTTACGGGAGAGAACTCAGGCCTTGGGCACCCGCACGATCAGTGCGTCGCCCTGGCCGCCGCCGCCGCACAGCGCGGCCGCGCCGACGCCGCCGCCGCGCCGCTTCAGCTCCAGGGCGAGGTGCAGCACGAGCCGGGCGCCGGACATGCCGATCGGGTGTCCGAGGGCGATGGCGCCGCCGTTGACGTTCACCTTTTCCGTGGAAACGCCGAGGTCGTCCATTGACTGGACGGCGACGGCGGCGAAGGCCTCGTTGATCTCGATGAGGTCGAGGTCGGCGACCTCCAGGCCGTCCTTCTTCAGGGCGTGCAGGATGGCGTTGGACGGCTGGGACTGCAGGGAGTTGTCCGGGCCGGCCACGTTGCCGTGGGCGCCGATCTCGGCGATCCACTCCAGGCCCAGTTCCTGCGCCTTGGCCTTGCTCATCACGACCACGGCGGCGGCGCCGTCGGAGATCTGCGAGGCGGAGCCGGCGGTGATCGTGCCGTCCTTGGCGAAGGCCGGGCGCAGCTTGCCGAGGGACTCCGCGGTGGTCTCGGGGCGGATGCCCTCGTCGTGGCTGAAGAGGACCGGCTCGCCCTTGCGCTGCGGGATCGCCACCGGGGTGATCTCGGCGTCGAACAGCCCGTTCTTCTGGGCGGCCGCGGCGCGCTGGTGGGAGAGGGCGGCGAACTCGTCCTGCGCGGGGCGCTCGATACCGAGGCGGGTGTTGTGCTTCTCGGTGGACTCGCCCATGGCGATGCCCTCGAAGGCGTCGGTCAGCCCGTCGTAGGCCATCGCGTCGAGCATCTCGATGGCGCCGTACTTGAAGCCCTCGCGGGACTTCGGCAGCAGGTGCGGGGCGTTGGTCATGGACTCCTGACCGCCCGCGACGATCACGTCGAACTCACCCGCACGGATCAACTGGTCGGCGAGCGCGATGGCGTCGAGCCCCGACAGACACACCTTGTTGACGGTGAGCGCCGGGACGTTCATCGGGATGCCGGCCTTGACGGCGGCCTGGCGGGCCGGGATCTGGCCCGCGCCCGCCTGGAGCACCTGGCCCATGATCACGTACTGCACCTGGTCGCCTTCGATGCCGGCGCGGTCGAGGGCGGCCTTGATGGCGAAGCCGCCGAGGTCGGCTCCGGAGAAGGACTTCAGCGAGCCCAGCAGCCGTCCCATGGGCGTACGCGCGCCCGCGACGATCACCGAGGTCGTGCCGTTGGAACCTGTCGATCCAGTCATGAGCTGCGATCCCCTTACCGGCCTGCACGGGCCGAGGAGTGAACGAGGGTTTACTTCGAATGTACTGAGCGGTAGTGCGCCCCGTCACCTCGCTGTCGGTGTGATCGCCCGCACGTTGCGCAACCACCTCCGGGACGCTCCACTGACTACATGCTGACGCGAATCGACCACATCGGGATCGCCTGCCACGACCTCGACGCCACCGTCGAGTTCTACCGTTCCACGTACGGCTTCGAAGTGTTCCACTCCGAGGTCAACGAGGAGCAGGGCGTGCGCGAGGCCATGCTCAAGATCAACGAGACGTCCGACGGCGGCGCCACCTACCTCCAGCTCCTGGAACCGACCCGGGAGGACTCCACGGTCGCGAAGTGGCTGGCCAAGAACGGCGAGGGCGTCCACCACATCGCTTTCGGTACGGCGGATGTGGACGCCGACGCGGCGGACATCCGCGACAAGGGCGTACGCGTTCTGTACGAAGAGCCGCGACGTGGCTCCATGGGGTCACGAATCACCTTCCTGCACCCCAAGGATTGCCACGGAGTACTGACAGAACTGGTCACATCGGCCCCAGTTGAGTCCCCTGAGCACTGACCCTCGTACAGAGGGGCCGGTAGGGTTGGGGTCGGTCGCCGCTCTTGACGGGCGACCTACGTCCTGCCGCCTCGGCGGCAGGACCAGCCGGGGTCCGGGTTTCGGGGGACGAGCGTCGGGGCGGCAGCCCGTGCTCCGCCGTTGATCTGACACCATTCCCCGGGGGCCCCGTCCGGCGGATGGACGGAGCTCGTGGAAAAGCTTGCGACCAGGGGACGGATGGGACCGCGCAGTGCGGGGCTACGAGAGCCAGGAGCGGGAACCGGCGGCTGACGTCGACCACCTCACTCGGTTCGAAGCCGAGATGAAACGGCTGAAGACCGAGCGGGAAAAGGCGATCCAGCATGCCGAGGACCTCGGCTACCAGGTCGAGGTGCTGCGCGCCAAGTTGCACGAGGCGCGGCGCACCATCATGTCCCGGCCCGCGTTCGACGGCGGCGACATCGGCTACCAGGCCGAGCAGTTGCTGCGCAACGCGCAGATGCAGGCGGACCAGATCCGTTCCGACGCCGAGCGGGAGCTGAGCCAGGCGAGGGCGCAGACCCAGCGCATCCTCCAGGAGCACGCCGAGCAGGCGGCCCGGCTCCAGGCGGAGCTGCACGCGGAGGCCGTGGCCCGGCGTCAGCAGCTCGACCAGGAGCTCGCCGAGCGCCGGCAGACCGTCGAGTCGCACGTCAACGACAACGTGGCCTGGGCCGAGCAGCTGCGGGCCCGTACCGAGGCGCAGGCCCGCCGGCTGCTGGAGGAGTCCCGCGCCGAGGCCGAGCAGGCCCTGACGGCCGCGCGCGCCGAGGCCGAACGGGTCGCCGAGCAGGCCCGCCAGCGGCTCCAGAGCGAGGCCGAGTCGGCCCGGGCGGAGGCCGAGCAGCTGCTGCTGCGCGCCCGCGCGGACGCCGAACGGCTGCTGAACGCGGCGTCCACGCAGGCCCAGGAGGCCAGCGACCACGCCGAGGCGCTGCGCAGCTCCACGGCGACCGAGTCCGACGCGGCCCGCCGCCAGGCGGGTGAGCTGAGCCGTGCCGCCGAGCAGCGCATGGCCGAGGCGGAGACCGCGCTGCGGGAGGCGCGCGCGGAGGCGGAGAAGCTCGTCACCGAGGCGAAGGCCGCCGCGGAGAAGGCCCTCAGCAGCGCCGAGTCCACCAACGAGCAGCGCACCCGTACGGCGAAGGAGCAGGTCGCCCGGCTGGTCAGCGAGGCAACCAAGGAGGCCGAGACCACCAAGGCGGACGCCGAGCAGATCGTCGCCGACGCCCGCGCCGAGGCGGAGAAGATCCTCGGCGACGCCGCGGAGAAGGCCCGCGCGGTCACCGCCGAGGAGAGCGCGACCCAGCTGTCGAAGGCGGCCAAGACCGCCGAGGACGTCCTGAACAAGGCCCAGGAGGACGCGCGGCGCACCACGAAGGCCGCCGCCGAGGAGGCCGAGCGCATCCGCCGGGAGGCGGAGAGTGAGGCGGACCGGCTGCGCGCCGAGGCGCACGACATCGCCGAGGAGCTGAAGGGCTCCGCGAAGGACGACACCAAGGAGTACCGCGCCAAGACGGTCGAGCTGCAGGAGGAGGCGCGCCGGCTGCGCGGCGAGGCCGAGCAGCTGCGCGCCGACGCGGTCGCCGAGGGCGAGAAGATCCGCGCGGAGGCCCGCCGGGAGGCCGTCCAGCAGATCGAGGAGGCGGCCAGGACCGCCGAGGAGCTGCTGTCCAAGGCGAAGGCCGACGCGGACGAGCTGCGCCAGAAAGCCACGACGGACAGCGAGAAGGTCCGCACGGAGGCCATCGAGCGGGCGACCACGCTGCGCCGGCAGGCCGAGGACACCCTGGAGCGCACCCGCAAGGAGGCCGAGCGGCAGCGCGACGAGGCGGTCGACCTCGCGGAGACGATCACCTCCAACGCCGAGGAGGCCGCGCGCGAGCTGCGCGAGGAGGCCGAGCGGGCGGTCGAGGCCCGGCAGGCCGACGCCGCCGAGGAGCTGGCCCGGCTGCACTCCGAGGCCGAGCAGCGGCTCGCCTCCGCCGAGCAGGCGCTCACCGACGCGCGCGAGGAGGCCTCACGGATCCGCCGGGAGGCCGGCGAGGAGATCGACCGGCTGCGCGGCGAGGCCGCCGAGCGGATCCGTACGCTCCAGCAGCAGGCGGAGACGGAGGCCGAGCGGCTGCGCACCGAGGCCGCGTCCGACGCGTCCGCGTCCCGGGCCGAGGGCGAGGCCGTCGCCGTGCGGCTGCGGTCGGAGGCCGCCGCGGAGGCGGAGCGGCTGAAGACGGAGGCGCAGGAAACCGCCGACCGGGTGCGCGCGGAGGCGCAGGCCGCGGCGGAGCGGCTGGAGACGGAGGCGTCGGAGACGCTGGCCGCCGCCCAGGAGGAGGCCGCCCGGCGTCTGCGGGAGGCCGAGGAGTACCTCGGCGGGGCCCGTCAGGAGGCCGACCAGGAGCGTGAGCGGGCCCGCGAGCAGAGCGAGGAACTGCTGGCGTCGGCGCGCCGCCGGGTGGAGGACGCGCAGGCGGAGGCGGTCCGGCTGGTCGAGGAGGCCGACCGGCGCGCCTCCGAGATGGTGTCGGCGGCCGAGCAGCACGCGCAGCAGGTGCGGGAATCCGTGGCGGGGCTGCACGAGCAGGCCCAGGAGGAGATCACCGGGCTGCGCAGCGCCGCCGAGCACGTGGCGGACCGTACCCGCCGGGAGGCGGAGGAGGAGGCGGACCGGCTCCGCGCCGACGCCTACTCCGAGCGGGAGCGGGCCGCCGAGGACGCGGCCCGGCTGCGGCGCGAGGCGCGCGAGGAGGCGGAGGCCGCCCAGGCGCTGGCCGAGCGGACCGTCGGCGAGGCGATCGCGGAGGCCGAGCGGCTGCGTTCGGAGGCGTCCGCGCACGCCCAGCGGGTGCGCACCGAGGCCTCGGACGCGATCGCCCAGGCCGACCAGGACGCGTCGCGCACCCGGGCGGACGCCCGCGACGACGCCAACCGCATCCGCTCGGACGCGGCGACGCAGGCCGACACGCTCATCACCGAGGCGCGTTCCGAGGCGGAGCGGCTGCAGACGGAGACCCTCGCGGAGGCGGAGCGGCTCCAGGCCGAGACGGCCGCGGAGGCCGAGCGCGTGCGGGCCGAGTCGGTCGCCAAGGCGGAGAAGCTGATCGGGGACGCCACCGACGACGCGGAGCGGCTGCGCGCCGAGGCCGCCGAGACCGTGGGCTCCGCGCAGCAGCAGGCCGAGCGGATCCGGGTGGAGGCCGAGCGCGTCAAGGCGGAGGCCGCGGCGGAGGCCGACCGGTTGATGAGCGTCGCCCGCGAGGAGGCCGACCACACGCTGGACGAGGCCCGCAAGGACGCCAACAAGCGGCGTTCGGAGGCGGCCGAGCAGGTCGACACGCTCATCACGGAGACCACCGCCGAGGCGGACAAGCTGCTCACCGAGGCGCAGCAGCAGGCGCTGAAGACCACCGCGGAGGCGGAGGCGCAGGCCGACACGATGGTCGGCGCGGCCCGCAAGGAGGCCGACCGGCTCGTCGCGGAGGCGACCCGCGAGGGCAACGCGCGGGTGGAGAAGGCCCGTACGGACGCGGACGAACTGCTCGTCGGGGCCCGTCGGGACGCGACCGCCATAAGGGAGCGGGCGGAGGAGCTGCGCGACCGGATCACCACCGAGATCGAGCAGTTGCACGAGCGGGCCCGCCGGGAGGCCGCGGAGACGATGAAGTCGACGGGCGACCGCTGCGACGCGCTGATCAAGGCGGCCGAGGAGCAGCTCGCCAAGGCGCAGGCGAAGGCCAAGGAACTGGTGTCGGAGGCCAACTCGGAGGCGGGCAAGGTCCGTATCGCCGCGGTGAAGAAGGCGGAGGGGCTGCTCAAGGAGGCCGAGCAGAAGAAGGCCACGCTGGTCCGGGAGGCCGAGGAGCTGAAGGCGGAGGCGATCCGCGAGGCGCGGCGCACCGTCGAGGAGGGAAAGCGCGAACTGGAGGTGCTGGTCCGGCGCCGGGAGGACATCAACGCCGAGATCTCCAGGGTGCAGGACGTGCTGGAGGCGCTGGAGTCGTTCGAGGCGCCGTCCTCCGCCAAGGACGGCGGGGTCCGGGCGGGCGCGACGATCGGCGCGCCCCGGTCGGGCGGCAAGCCGTCGGAGGGCTGAGGGCCACCGCGGCACTAGCGGTGCAGGGGGGCCGGGGCCAGTCGACAGGCCGTGGCGCTGCATGAGAATTGCGTTGAGATCTGGGGCCTTTGACCAACTTTTTGGCAAGCCGTCCGGCGGGGAGCCACCCAAAAGGGGTGTCAATCTCCAGATCAAACACGTATCCGCTCGATGACACAGCGCTTCGGCCCCTAGGATTCCACCTATCACCTCACCGGTCTCATTCGACAGGAACCCCATGAGCGACACTTCCCCCTACGGCTTCGAGCTTGTGCGGCGTGGATACGACCGCGCTCAGGTGGACGAACGGATCTCCAAGCTCGTCTCCGACCGTGACAGCGCTCTCACCCGCATCACCGCTCTGGAAAAGCGCATCGAGGAGCTCCACCTCGAGACGCAGCACGCCCAGGCCCAGGTAAGCGACGCAGAGCCGTCGTACGCCGGTCTCGGCGCGCGTGTCGAGAAGATCCTCCGCCTCGCCGAGGAGGAGGCCAAGGATCTGCGCGAGGAAGCCCGTCGCGCGTCCGAGCAGCACCGTGAGCTCGCCGAGTCGGCGGCCCAGCAGGTGCGCAACGACGCGGAGGCGTTCGCCTCGGACCGCAAGGCCAAGGCCGAGGACGAGGGCGTCCGGATCGTCGAGAAGGCCAAGAGCGACGCCGCTCAGCTGCGTCAGGACGCGCAGAAGGACGCGCAGTCCAAGCGCGAGGAGGCCGACGCGCTCTTCGAGGAGACCCGTGCGAAGGCCGCGCAGGCCGCCGCCGACTTCGAGACCAACCTCGCCAAGCGCCGCGAGCAGTCCGAGCGCGACCTGGCGTCCCGTCAGCAGAAGGCCGAGAAGCGCCTCGCGGAGATCGAGCACCGCGCGGAGCAGCTGCGGCTGGAGGCGGAGAAGCTGCGCACGGACGCCGAGCGCCGCGCCCGCCAGACCGTCGAGACGGCGCAGCGCCAGGCCGAGGACATCGTGGCCGACGCCAACGCCAAGGCCGACCGCATCCGTTCGGAATCGGAGCGCGAGCTCGCGGCTCTCACCAACCGCCGCGACTCGATCAACGCCCAGCTGACCAACGTCCGCGAGATGCTGGCCACGCTGACCGGCGCCGCGGTGGCCGCGGCCGGTTCCCCGACCGAGGACGAGCCGGTCTCCCGGGGCGTTCCGGCCCAGCAGTCCCGGTAGTCGCCGGCGGGTCGAGGGGCGGTGGGCGCGAGACCCCACCGCCCCCGCTCATGTGTTGTTGCCGTGGGCGTCGGCCGCCGTTCGCCCGCCGGGTTGGCACAGGCCGTGCGCCGGTCATAGCGTGGCCCGCATGATCGAGCTAGAAGGGCTGACCAAGCGGTACGGCGACAAGGTCGCGGTCGACAACCTCACGTTCACCGTCAGACCGGGCATCGTCACGGGTTTCCTCGGTCCCAACGGCGCGGGGAAGTCCACCACCATGCGGATGATGCTCGGGCTCGACCGTCCGACCTCGGGGGACGTCCGCATCGACGGGCAGCACTACGACCGGCTGAAGGATCCGCTGAAGTACATCGGCGCCCTGCTCGACGCCAAGGGCGTGCACGGCGGGCGCAGCGCCTTCAACCACCTGCTGTGCCTGGCGCAGAGCAACGGCATCCCCGGCTCGCGGGTGCACGAGGTGCTCGACACCGTGGGCCTCACCTCCGTGGCGAAGAAGAAGGCGAAGGGGTTCTCGCTGGGCATGGGGCAGCGGCTCGGGATCGCGGGCGCGCTCCTGGGCGACCCCCGGATCCTGATGTTCGACGAGCCGGTCAACGGGCTCGACCCCGAGGGCATCCACTGGATCCGCAACCTGATGAAGTCGCTGGCGGCGCAGGGCCGGACGGTGTTCGTGTCGTCCCATCTGATGAGCGAGATGGCGCTGACCGCGGATCACCTCGTCGTGATCGGCCAGGGCCGGCTGCTGGCCGACACCTCGATGGCGGACTTCATCGCGCGCAACTCGCGCTCGTACGTGCGGATCCGCACTCCGCAGCGGGAGCGGATGCTCGACGTGCTGCACGAGGCCGGGGTCACCGTCGTCGAGGCCGGCAACGGGTGCCTGGAGGTGGACGGGGACAAGTCCGAGGCCATCGGTGAACTGGCCGCGCGCCACCAGCTCGTGCTGCACGAGCTGAGTCCCCAGCGGGCCTCGCTGGAGGAGGCGTTCATGCAACTGACCGCTCAGTCGGTGGAGTACCACGCGCACACCGACGCGCCGCCCGCACAGCAGCCGCAGCAACCGGGGCAGCAGTGGGGCGACGGATGGAGGAAGGGCTGACATGGCGGCGACCCAGGTCATCCGGTCCGAGTGGACGAAGATCCGCTCCGTCGCGTCCACGCTGTGGACGCTCTCCCTCGCCGCGGTGGTGACGATCGCCCTCGGCATGCTCATCTCGGCGCTGTCCGCGAGCCAGTTCGACGAGATGAGCGCCGGCGACCGGAGCACCTTCGACCCGACGTTCATCAGCTTCGCCGGGATGAGTCTCGGTCAGCTGGCGATGATCGTGTTCGGGGTGCTGGTGGTGTCCAACGAGTACAGCACCGGCATGATCCGCGTCTCGCTGGCGGCGGTGCCGCAGCGCGGGGCCTTCCTGTTCGGCAAGATCTCCGTCGCGGCGGGCCTCGCGCTGGTCGTCGGGCTCGTCACCAGCTTCGTCGCGTTCTTCCTCGGGCAGGCGATGCTCGGCGAGCACAAGGCGTCGATCGGCGACACCGGGGTGCTGCGGGCGGTGATCGGCGGCGGCCTCTACATGACGCTCATCGCGGTCTTCTCCATGGGCGTGGCCGCCATCCTGCGCTCGCCGATGCTGTCGCTGGGCATCCTGATGCCGTTCTTCTTCCTCATCTCCAACATCCTGGGGAACGTCGACGCGACGAAGAAGATCGGCCGGTATCTGCCCGACCAGGCCGGCAGCAAGATCATGCAGGTGGTCCCCTCGACCGGCGACGACGCTCCCTACGGGCCCTGGGGCGGCCTGGCGATCATGGCCGTCTGGGTGGCGGCGGCGCTTCTGGGCGGGTACGTCACCCTCAAGCGACGGGACGCGTGAACCTTTGGGCTTTACTTTGATTTGAGCGGAACCGTCAGCGCCTCGATATCCTCCTAACCCTTACGGGGGGCGTGCGCCCCGCTGTCCTGAACCTGTCGATGGGTGCGGAGCATGATCGAAGCAGTCGGCCTGACCAAGCGCTACGGCGACAAGACCGCTGTGTACAACCTTTCCTTCCAGGTGCGACCGGGCGCCGTCACGGGCTTCCTCGGGCCGAACGGCTCGGGGAAGTCCACCACCATGCGGATGATCCTCGGTCTGGACAACCCGACCTCGGGGACGGTGACGATCGGCGGCTTCCCGTACCGGAAACTGCCGAACGCCGCCCGCCACGTCGGCGCGTTGCTGGACGCCAAGGCCGTACACGGCGGCCGCCACGCCCGCAACCACCTGCTGAGCCTCGCCCAGCTCTCGGGCATCCCCTCCCGGCGCGTGGACGAGGTGCTGGGGGTCGTCGGCCTCCAGGACGTGGCGAAGAAACGGTCCAAGGGGTTCTCGCTGGGCATGGGGCAGCGCCTCGGCATCGCCGCCGCGCTGCTCGGCGACCCGCAGGTGCTGCTGTTCGACGAGCCGGTCAACGGGCTCGACCCCGAGGGCATCCTCTGGGTGCGCAACCTGATGAAGTCGCTGGCGGCGGAGGGGCGGACGGTGTTCGTCTCCTCCCACCTGATGAGCGAGATGGCGCTCACCGCCGACCACCTGATCGTCATCGGACGCGGACAGCTGCTCTCCGACATGAGCGTGAGCGACTTCATCGCGGCCAACTCCGCCGGCTTCGCCCGCGTGCGCACCCCGCATTCGGAGCCCCAGCTGCGCGAGAAGCTCGCCGCCGCGCTCACCGAGTCGGGCGGACATGTTCTGCCCGAGCAGGACGGCGCGCTGCGCGTCACCGGTCTGCCGCTCCCCCGCATCAGCGACATCGCCCACGTGGCCGACGTACGGCTGTGGGAGCTCTCGCCGCATCAGGCGTCGCTGGAGGAGGCGTACATGCGGATGACGCAGGGCGCCGTGGACTACCGGTCGACCACCGACCAGAAGGCGGGCCTCCAGCAGCCGCTGCCGCCTGGTGCCCAGCCTCCCATGCCGGTCCCCGGCCAGGGCCAGCCCGGCTGGTACGCCCCACCGCCCCCGCAGCAGGGCTACGCCCCGCCGCAGCCCGCCCAGGCCCCGTACGGCGGGCAGGCCAACCCGTACGCCCAGCCGGCACCCGGCCCGGCACAGGGCCACCCTGCCCAGTCGGCTCCGGCCCCGGCCGCGCCGCCCGCGGCCGCCCCCGCGCCGCAGGGGCCCGCGCCGGCCACGAGTCCGGCAACCGTCGCCCTGGGGAAGGTCCCGGCGGCTCCCGCGGCCGCCCCCGCGGGCCAGGCCCCGGCCGACGCCGCTGCCTCCGCCCCGGCTCCCGCGGCCCCGCAGGGGCAGGGCACCGTTTCGACCACGACCGAGGACGTCCGATGAGCACCCCGCAGCCCACGTCTCCGCCGGCGGCGCCCGGGGCCGCGTACCCCGGCTACACCTCGCCGATCCCCGTGGTGCGCACGCACCTCGGGCACGCCCTCGCCTCGGAGTGGACCAAGATCCGCTCGGTGCGCTCCACCATGTGGACGCTGGGCGTCTTCGTCCTGCTCGTCATCGGCATCGGCCTGGGAACCGCCGCGCTGGTCGCCGCGAACACCGAGGGAGCCGACCTGGAGAGCGAGAACGCGCTGTCGTTCGGCTTCTTCGGGCTGCTCCTCGGCAGCATGTGCGTCATCACGCTCGGCGTGCTGACCACCGCCTCCGAGTACGGCACCGGCATGATCCGGACCACGATGGTGGCCTGCCCGTCCCGGGGGCGCGTCCTCGGCGCGAAGGCCATCGTGTTCTTCCTGGTCGCGTTCGTGGTGACGCTGGTGTCGTCGGTGTTCGTCGCGATGGTGGACGTGGCTCTGATGCCCGAGGCCCGGGAGCCCTCCGGCGGCGAGTGGGCCAAGGGGACGCTCGGCGTCTCCCTGTTCATCGCGCTGCTCGGACTGCTGTCGCTGGCCGTGGGCTCGATCATCCGGCACTCGGCCGGCGCGATCACCATCATGATCGGCCTCTTCCTCGCGCCGCTGGTGATCGCGCTGTTCATGTTCTCGGAGTCCCTGGTGGACGTGCGCGAGGCCCTGGTCGAGTACTCGATCCCCAACCTTCTCAGCGTCTTCTACTCCACCTCGCTGACCGACACCGGCCCCTCCGGCTGGGACCCGCTGTGGATCGCGCTCGGCGTCACGGCCGCCGCCTTCGCCGGCGCCTTCGCCCTGCTGGAGAAGCGGGACGTCTGACCGCCCGCAGGCCTAGTGCCCCGGCACTAGAATCTCGGCGCGTTACGGGACCGCCGCACCCCCGGGGTGCGGCGGTCCCGCGCGTTCCAGCACGCCTTGTGCCAGTGGCGGCGGTCGTCGACTCCCGCGTGCTCGGGCCAGGCGACGACGTGCGGCACGCCGTCGGGGATCAGCTGGTCGCAGCCGGGGCACCGGTAGGCCTTGCCCCGCGCGCTCGCCCCGGCCACGTGCCGCACGCTCCACTGCTCGTCCTGCCAGCTCACCGTGGACTCCCAGCCGCCGTACCGGCTCGCGCCGTCGTCCTCGGCGCTGCGGCCGGACGAGCCCTCACCCTTGGGTCGGTTGCGACGCGGGGACACGGGACACCTCACAGGGCTGTACAGGGGGCAGGGTTCCCGCCCAGCCTACGCGGCCCGGACAGGGGTATCCGAAGGGTGCCGAACCCCGCAAGTCCCCCTCAGGGACCGCCCATTCTGCAGACAATCCGCAAAATACTCCGACAGGCCGTGTCCTCGGCACGTGTCAGACGGTTATGCCGGGTGGGGGAGCTCCGCGTCGGAGCCGAGGAAGCAGGAAAGTCCCATGCGCGTTGGAAGTTTCGTGTTGGCGGCCCAGTTCCCGGGCCAGGGTCAGGGGGAGGCCCTGCACCGGGCGGTCCGCTCCGCCGAGGTCGCCGAGGAGGCCGGCCTGGACTCGGTCTGGCTGGCCGAGCACCACTTCGTGCCGTACGGCACGTGCCCGTCGGCGATCACCCTGGCCGCCCTCGTGCTGGGCCGCACCCGGCGCCTGCGGGTCGGCACGGCGGTCAGCGTACTGCCCACGGCCCACCCCGTCGCCCTGGGCGAGCAGGCCGCGCTGCTGCATATGACGAGCGGCGGCCGCTTCTCCCTCGGCGTGGGCCGCGGCGGCCCCTGGGTCGACCTGGAGGTGTTCGGGGCGGGCTTGGAGGCGTACGAGAAGGGGTTCCCCGAATCACTCGATCTGCTGGTGCGCTGGCTGCGCGAACCGTCGGTCGCAGCGGACGGCGAGCGCTTCCGCTTCCGTGAAGTCCCCGTCGTACCACGCCCGTCGGAGGCCCTGACGGACGCGGCGGGGCCGGAGGTGGTCGTCGCCTGCACCTCCCCCGCGAGCGTGCGGCTGGCCGCGGAGCGCGGACTGCCGATGCTGCTCGGCATGCACGTCGGGGACGAGGAGAAGGCCGAGATGGTCGCCCTGTGGCGGCGGCACGCGCGCGCGGCCGGGCGGCCGGCGGACGAGATCCGCGACGCGGGCCATGTCTCGGCGGGCGTCTGCCAGATCGCCGACCGGCGCACCGACGCCGTGGAGACGCTGGTGAAGGCGATGCCGGGCTGGCTGAAGCAGGGCCTGGACGCCCATGTGACGGTGGACGGCCGCGCCCGCGGCATGCGGGACCCGGTCGCGTACACCGAACTGCTCTGCGGGCTGCACCCGGTGGGCACCCCGCGCCTGTGCGTGGACCGGCTCGCCGCGACCAGCGAGCGGACCGGCGTCTCGCGCTTCGCCCTCCTCGTCGAGGGCTCGGGCGATCTGGCGGCCACCGAGGAGAACCTGCGGCGGCTGGGCGCGGAGGTCCTCCCCCACCTCCGGTGAACGGCCCCGCCGCCGAGGAACCTGCCGCTCCTGTCGATCGGCGCCTTGTGCGACGCCGTGCGCGAGGAGCGGCAAGCGACAGGCTCACGTTGCCTCAGCAGTCCCGGAACTCCGGGGACTGGTTCAGCACCTGACTGCGGACCGAGGTGAAACGGGACAGCTTCTCGTCGACCGATGAGTCCAACGGGAAGACCGCCACCCGGTGGCAGTTCTGGAAGGCCAGCCGCACGCCGAAGTGCCGCTGCAGCGCGCCGCGAATGGCGTCGCTCGCCAGCGCTCGCAGCAGCTGCCCGCGTGCCTGCTCGTCCGGCGGGGGCGTCTGGTTGTCGGCGAAGTCTCCGCCGTCCACCTTCAGCTGAGCCACCAGGGAGCTGACCATCTCCCATGCGTAGGGCAGGGAGGTCCGGACGCAGTCGACGAATTCTGCTTCGTCGACCTCGCCTCGCTCGGCCTGTTCGAGTAGGGCCGGTGAGACGTCGAGCGACATGGGTACTCCTCTCGCACCCCCGACGCGCAGGGGTTGCCGGACAGGGAAGGGGAGTTCGCAGTGCACGGACACCGAGAACTGCGAGCACGCTGAGTACACGCATCGCGACCTCCCGTTCCTACGGTAGGCAACGGCCCGTGACCGCACCAGGAGAACGGGCACATAGGGAAATCCTGGTGGGCACACAATCAGCCACCGCCGAACTCGTGTTTTCCAGATCAAAAGGTGCGGCGCACCGGGCCACCGGGGAGCGTGGTGCGGGGTGACGCTCGGGCGAATCGCGTGGCGTGCGGGGCGTCGAGTAGCGTTGCCTGCCATGCGTCTCGTCATCGCCCGGTGCTCCGTGGACTACGCGGGCCGGCTCACCGCCCACCTCCCCTCCGCCCCTCGTCTCATCCTTGTGAAGGCGGACGGCAGCGTCTCGATCCACGCGGACGACCGGGCCTACAAGCCCCTGAACTGGATGTCCCCGCCCTGCACGCTGAAGGAGGGCACGGGCGACGACGAGGGCGTGTGGACCGTCGTCAACAAAGCGGGCGAGAAACTGATCATCACGATGGAGGAAGTCCTCCACGACTCCTCGCACGAACTGGGCGTCGACCCCGGGCTGATCAAGGACGGCGTGGAAGCGCACCTCCAGGAACTGCTCGCCGACCGCATCGAGACGCTCGGCGAGGGCTACAGCCTCATCCGCCGCGAGTACATGACCGCCATCGGCCCCGTCGACATCCTGTGCCGGGACGCCGAGGGGCAGACGGTCGCGGTGGAGATCAAGCGGCGCGGGGAGATCGACGGCGTCGAGCAGCTCACCCGCTACCTGGAGCTGCTGAACCGCGACCCGCATCTGGCGCCGGTGCGGGGCGTCTTCGCGGCCCAGGAGATCAAGCCGCAGGCCCGCGTCCTGGCCACGGACCGCGGCATCGGCTGCACGGTCCTGGACTACGACGCGCTGCGCGGCATCGAGGACGACAAGCTGCGCCTGTTCTGAACGCCGGCGCGAGCGCCGGACGACGAGGAGGGCCGGGTCCTGTGCGGGACCCGGCCCTTCGGCGTGCCCGGCGGGGCCGCCCGGCTCAGATGATCGTGTCCGGGGACACGACCGGGGAGCCGGCGGCGCTGGGGGAGCCGGTGGTGCTGCTCTGCGAGCCGGCCGGGCTGGAGGCGGGACCGCTGGCCGAGTTCGAGTTGGACGGCGGGGTGGAGGGCGACGTGCTCGGGGTGTCCGTGGGGGATGTCGAGGGGTCTTCCGTCGGCGTCGTGGGGTCGTCGGAGGGCGTCGGGTCCTCCGTCGGAGTCGACGGCGGCCTGGACGTGGAACTGGACGACGACGGCCTGGGCGACCCGGTCGAGCCGCCACCGCCGGGCTTCTGCGTGCCGCTCGGGTCCCCCGACGGCTCCGGTGTCGCCTCTCCCGTCGGCGTCGGGTCGTCGGCGGTGCCCATCGTGCCGTCCGGACCGGGGTCCGTCGGCCTGCTGGTGACCGCTCCCACGTCCCCCGGGCCGGTGTCGCCGCCGGGCGTCTCCTCGCCCGTGGTGCCGTCTTCGGTGCCCGCGCTGACGGACGGGCGCACGCCGGGCCGGTCGGCGGGGGTGTTCGCGTCGTTCTTGGAGGTCGCGCCGAGCGTCACCACCGTGCCGAGCACCGCGACGAGCACGGCGCCCGCGCCGGCCGCGACGAGGTTGCGCTTCGCCAGGGCCCGGAAGCCGCCGCGGCCGTGGTGGGCGGCCGCCGGGGCGGCGGAGGGCACGCCGGTGACGAGGGTCGGGGCGGTGGGCGTCGGGGTGGCCAGGGCGGCGGGGACGCCGCGCGGCGGTGACGCGGGCTCCTCGCGGCGGGCCTCGGCCCCCTCCTCGGCGGCCGTGAGTGCGGCCAGGCCCGGCACGTCGCCCGAGCGGTCGGCGACCAGGGCGAGGGCGCGGCGGCCCGCGACGGTGCCCCGCTTGTCGGTGAGGGCGCCGCGCAGGGCGAGGGAGGCCTCCAGTTCGGAGCGGGCCCGGTCGAGCTGTCCGGCGCAGAGCGCGAGGACGCCGAGTTCGTGGTGGAAGTAGGCCCGGTCGGCCCGGGCGGCGGCCAGACGGGCGGCCTCGGCGCCCTCGTGCAGGACCTGCTCCCAGGCGCTCCAGTGCAGCCCGGCGGCGAAGGCGGGCGCGGCGGCACGGGCCAGCCGTACGGAGGTGGCCTCGTCCTCGCCCTCGGCGGGCCGGGTGGTGCCGGGCACGACCAGGGCGAGGGCGGTGAGGACGGCGTCGGCCTCGGCGCACACCCGCTCCGGGGTGACCGAGGGGTGTGCGGCCCACCAGGCGTAGTGCTGGGCGGCGGCGTGGGCGCGGCCGTCGACGTCGTCGGCGTATCCGGCGGCCTCGAGCTGGGCGCGGACGCCGGCGGCGAGCCGGTAGCGGGGGCCGACCGGGGAGACGAGCCCGCAGGCGGCGAGTTCGCCGAGTGCGGCGTCGGCGTGGGTGTCGCCGACCAGGGCCGGCAGATGGGCCTGGTGCGGGACCTCGCCGCCGAGGGCGACGGCGAAGCGCAGGGCGGTGCGGGCGGAGGCGCTGAGGCGGGCGGCGAGGAGGGGGGCGGGCGCGGCGGCCTCGCCGAGGGAGGGCAGGGGTATCTCCTCGGCCTCCCCGGCGCCGGTGTCGAGTGACGCGGTGAAGGGGCGGGCGTCCTCGAAGACGCCGAACTCGTCGACCGCGTCGACGCCGGCCCGGAGCTGGTCGCGCTGGCGCAGCAGGGCGCCGGCCTGCACGAACCGCAGGGGCAGGCCCTCGGACTCGAACCAGAGGTCGCCGGCCCAGTTGGCCTCCTCCTCGGTGAGGACGCGGCCGACGGCCCGCTCGATCACCTCGACGCCGCCGGCGCGGTCGAGGCCGGCGAGGACGACCTCCTCGACGGCTGAGCCGGCGGAGGGGGCGGGGACGTCGGGGGTGGCGCTGAGGAGGAAGGCGCACTCGGGCGTCGCGTCGAGCAGCTCGTCGAGGGCGGCGCCGCCGAACTCCAGGTCGTCGACGACGACGACCGCGCCGATCTCGCGCACGTGGGCGAGCAGCTCGTCGTCCTCCGGGCGCAGCCTCGGGGCGTCGTGGACGGTGTGGAAGAGGTCGTGCAGCAGGTCGGAGGGGGTGCGGTGGTAGCCGGTGAGGCGGACGACGCCGTCGGGCGCGAGGTCTTCGCAGTCCTCGGCGACGAGGTCCAGCAGGCTGGTGCGGCCGGAGCCGGAGGGGCCGGTGAGGCGGACGGTGCGGCCCCGGGCGAGCAGGCGGACGAGCTGTTCGCGTTCGTCCTGGCGGCCGATCAGGGGCTGGGCGGGGGTGCGGTGGGTGCCCGCCGGTGCGGGGGGACGGGCGGCGCGGTCGGCCTCGGCGCGCTCCTCGGGGGTGCGCCTGGCGGGCGGTTCGGGCCGTTCGGTGGGCGGGCAGAGCTCGATCTCGCTGCCGTCGACGGGGTTGACGGTGAGGAGGTGCTCGCCGGTGTGCAGTCGCGCGGTGCGGGCGGGCGCCGGGCCGTGCGGGGTGAAGTCGGGTGCCAGGGGGTCCCTGGTGGAGCGGGGGCGCGGCGCGTGGCCCTGCCCGGTGTCGGCGTCGGCCGGGCGGGAGCCTTCGGCGTCGTCGTGGCCGTACTCCTCGGGTCCCCGGTTCGTCGGGTCCATGGGTCCCCCCAAAAGCGTCGTGTGGCGTAGCCCCTCCCGGCCTTGCTGCACACTGCGCTGTCGCTTCTGGTCCGGTGCCCGCCTGAGGGATGCGCGCGGCGGGCAGACGAACCGTAAACCTTCGCACAGTATCCACGACAGTCCGGGGGGCCACGCCGCCCGAGACGTCACAGTCCGGTGAGGATTGCGTGCGGCGCGCGTTTCGTCACGGAGAGGTGTGCGACCGCGACCGTGCCGGTGCGCGCGCCGGTATGCCGGGTCCCCCGTGGGGGCGTTTCACACCCGGGGCAGGGATTCCACCGGGATGCCGCCCTCGATGGCGAGGATGCGGTGCAGCCGGGTGGCCACCAGCAGGCGTTGCATCTGGGGCGGTACGCCGCGCAGGACGAGGCGGCGGCCGCAGCGGCCGGCGCGGCGGTGGGCGCCCATGATGACGCCGAGGCCGGTGGCGTCCCACGAGTCCAGTTCGGACAGGTCGAGCACCAGGTCGCCTACGCCGCCGTCGACCGCCGCGTGCAGGGCCGTACGGGCGTCCGCCGCGGTGCGGACGTCGAGACGGCCCCCGACGACCAGCTCGGCGTGGTCGCCCCTGATGTACATAGCGCTCCCCTAAGCGTGCGTCTCGTGCTCCGCGGTGTGATGTCCGGTGTTGCCCCCTCTGACTGCGTGAAGCGGTCGGAGGTTGCCGTCTGTGAGCGAACCGATAACAGATTCACCCGCAGGGGTGAGGCCGGTGAGGCCTGTGCGGATTCCGTGCCTGTAGAAGCCCTGCCCGCTCGCGCGTCCGATGTCACCGGCGTCAGCCATCCGGCGTATCGACCGCTTCCTCACGGCTCTCGGCCGGACACTAGCGGGCCTGAGGCGCTGTGTGACCGGTTAGTAACGCGTTTCACGTCTCAGCGGGTGAGACACCGGTCACGTCGTCAAATCCTGTCTGATTCGCACCGATTGACCCCGTGCTGGGCAGGGGTGACGAAGGCGACGGAACGGCTCGGCGGGGAGGGTCTAGATTGGCCGCATGGTCAATCTGACGCGCATCTACACGAGGACCGGCGACCAGGGCACGACGGCCCTCGGCGACATGAGCCGGGTCGCCAAGACCGACCTGAGGATCGCCGCGTACGCGGACGCGAACGAGGCGAACGCGGTCCTCGGCACGGCGATCGCGCTGGGCGGGCTCCACGCGGAGGTCGTCGCCGTCCTCACGCGCGTGCAGAACGACCTCTTCGACGTGGGCGCGGACCTGTCGACGCCGGTGGTCGAGAACCCGGAGTTCCCTCCGCTGCGGGTCGAGCAGTTCTACGTGGACCGGCTGGAGGCGGACTGCGACCGCTTCAACGCGGAGCTGGAGAAGCTGCGTTCCTTCATCCTGCCCGGCGGCACGCCCGGCGCGGCCCTGCTGCACCAGGCGTGCACGGTGGTGCGCCGCGCGGAGCGCTCGACGTGGGCCGCGCTGGAGGTCCACGGCGAGGCGATGAACCCGCTGACCGCGACCTACCTCAACCGCCTGTCGGACCTGCTGTTCATCCTGGCGAGGACGGCCAACAAGGCCGAGGGCGACGTGCTGTGGGTCCCCGGCGGGGAGCGCTGACCGCCGCCTAGCGGGCCTTGACGTCCACCGCGCCGTCGGCGTCCTCGGCGTCCGCGTCCGCCGGGGCCCTGCGGGGCCAGACCGTGTACGACAGGGCGATCAGGCCGTAGACGCCGACGATGCGCAGGGCCGTCCACTGGAACGCCCGCAACGAGCTGACGTCGCCGGAGTCGCCCACGTAGAGGACGGCGAGCTGGAGCAGGGCCAGGGCGACCGCCCCGCCGAGCACGGCGCGCAGCCACAGCTTCGCCTCGTGCCGGGCGCGGGCGCGGCCGTAGCGGGGCGGCTTGGGCGGCGGTGGACCGCCGGCCAGGCGGTGCGCGGCGTGGCCGTCGAGCCAGCGGATCGTGTAGTGCCCGTACGCCACGGTGTAGCCGATGTACAGCGCCGCCAGACCGTGCTCCCAGCCCGGCTCGGCGCCGTTCTTCAGGTCGACGGCCGTCGCGGCGAGCAGCACGAGCTCCAGCACCGGTTCGCCCAGCAGCAGCACGACGCTCGTACGGCGCCACTTCAGCAGGTAGCGGGCGCCCAGCCCGAGCGCCAGCAGCACCCAGAAGCCGATCTCACAGGCGGCGACCAACCAGACGACCACGGTTCGCTCCTCTCACTCACCGTTCAAGACTCCCGGGCCCGGCGGCCGGGGTCGTCGTCGCCGATGACGAACCTCCGATACATCGAACGATGCAGTCCCGGACCCTTCCGGGGGATCACTCGCCGACGCGGTGGGCCGTGTTGGATGTAAGGCATGGCCCGACGACTCCCCCGACCGCACCGGCTCGACGTGTACGCGGCGGCCGGCGGGCTGCTCGGCGGGCTGCTGCTGTGGGGCATCGGGCTGGGCACCCGGCGGGCGGCCGACCCGATCGTCCTGTTCGACGGGCGCTGGCCCGTCCTCCTGCCGCTCTTCGTGACGGCGGGCTGCGAGCTGCTGCGCCGGACCGCGCCACGCGTCGCCCTGCTGACCGCCACGGTCGCGCTGACCCTGGACACGGTGACCCGGGGCAGCCTGGGCACCCTGCTGATGTTCACGGACGTGGTGTACGCGGCCGTGCTGTACGGCACGCCCGCCTCGGCTCGCCGTATCCCCTGGGTCACCGGGCTGCTCACGGTGCTCGCGACGGTGGTGCCGTTCGCGGCCTGGCGGGTGCCCGAGGCCCTGCTGATCGGGGTGGGCGTCGGAATCGTGTCGTTCGCGCCGGCCTCCACCGGCCTGATCGTCCGCAACCACCGTGACGCCGCCGAGGCAGCCCGGCTGCGCGCCGAACAGACCGCGCTGCTCGCCGAGATGGACCGGACGCAGGCGGTCGTCGCCGAACGCGCCCGGATGGCACGCGAGTTGCACGACATGGTCGCCAACCACCTGTCCGCGATCGCCATCCACTCCACGGCCGCGCTCTCCATCGACAGCCCGGAGACCTCCCGGGAGGCCCTCGGCGTGATCCGGGAGAACAGCGTCGAGGGACTGGCGGAGATGCGGCGGCTGATCGGGATCCTGCGCGACAGCGGAGGTGACCTGGAACCGGTCGCCGCACCCACCCTCGACGGCCTCGGCTCGCTGGTCGAGGGCGCGCGCGCCAACGGCCTGGACGTCGAGCTCGGCACGGCCCTGGACGACGGCGGCGAGCCCGTCCCCGCCCCGGTGGGGCTGGCGGCGTACAGGATCGTGCAGGAGTCCCTCACCAACGCCCTCAAGCACGCCTCCCCCGGCCGGGTGACCGTGTGCCTGGCCCGGCGGGACGGCTCGCTCACCGTGGAGGTGACGAGCCCTTACGGCGACCGGGACGGGCCGCGGGCCCCCGGCTCGGGCGCGGGGCTGGTCGGGATGCGGGAGCGGACGGAGCTGCTGGGCGGGACCTTCGAGGCCGGCCCGGCGACGGCCGCTCACCGCGGACTCTGGTCGGTGCGCGCCGCCCTGCCCCTCACCGACACCGTCGCCACCCCCGACCCCGACCGCACCGCCGCCCGAGGAGGCCCCGCATGATCCGCGTGCTCGTCGCCGAGGACCAGTCCGCCGTACGAGCCGGGCTGGTCCTCATCCTGCGCAGCGCGCCCGACATCGAGGTGGTCGGGGAGGCGGTGGACGGGGAGCAAGCACTGGCGCTGGCAAGGGAGTTGCGGCCGGATGTGGTGCTGATGGACGTTCAGATGCCGCGCATGGACGGCGTGTCGGCGACCCGGGCGGTCGTCGCGGAGGGCCTCGCGGACGTCCTGGTGCTGACCACCTTCGACCTGGACGAGTACGTGTTCGGGGCGCTGCGCGCGGGGGCCGCCGGGTTCCTGCTGAAGAACACCGAGGCCAAGGACCTCATCGCGGCGGTGCGGACCGTCGCAAGGGGCGAGGGCGTCGTCGCGCCCGCCGTCACACGGCGGCTCATCGCCGAGTTCGCCGCTCGGCCGGCCCGGCCGCCGAAGGCCGATCCGGCGGTGCTGGAGTCGCTGACCCGGCGCGAGCGCGAGGTGCTGGGCTGTCTGGGCGAGGGGCTGTCGAACGCGGGGATCGCCGAGCGGCTGGACATGGCGGAGGCGACGGCGAAGACGCACGTCAGCCGGCTGCTGGCCAAGCTGGAACTGCGCAGCCGGGTGCAAGCGGCCGTGCTGGCGCAGGAGTTGGGGATCCAGCACGCCGAACCACCGGCATGAGCAGAGTGGTCCAGACCTATTGACCCGTGGTCCAGACCTTTCTATTCTCGCGGCACCGTGGCGTGAGGCTCAGTCACGCCCCCCCACAACTCCCCCGAGGAGGCGCACGATGCGCTTCAGGAACCGAGTCGCGGCAGGGCTGGTCACCCTGCTGCTCCCCTTCGCCGGACTGGTCGGTCTGGCGAGCCCCGCAGAGGCGGCCCCCTCCGCCACCGCTTCCTACACCAAGCCCCAGGACTGGGGCACCGGCTTCGAGGGCAAGTGGACGGTGAAGAACACCGGCACCACCACCCTCACCTCCTGGACCGTCGAGTGGGACTTCCCCTCCGGCACGTCCGTCACCTCCGCCTGGGACGCCGACGTCACCTCCGCCGGCACCCACTGGACCGCGAAGAACAAGTCCTGGAACGGCACCCTCGCCCCCGGCGCCTCCGTCTCCTTCGGGTTCAACGGCACCGGCTCCGGCTCCCCCGCCAACTGCAAGCTCAACGGTGGCAGTTGTGACGGCACCTCGGTCCCCGGCGACGCGCCCCCGTCCGCCCCGGGCACCCCCACGGCCTCCTCCGTCACCGACACCTCGGTGAAGCTGAGCTGGTCGGCCGCCACCGACGACAAGGGCGTCAAGAACTACGACGTGCTGCGCGACGGCGCCAAGGTCGCCACCGTCACGACGACCTCGTACACCGACACCGGGCTGACGGCCGGCACGGACTACTCGTACACCGTCCGCGCCCGTGACACCGCCGACCAGAGCGGCCCGGTCAGCGGCGCCCGCGCCGTGCGCACCACCGGCGGCACCACCGAGCCCCCGCCCACCGGCGACAAGGTCAAGCTCGGCTACTTCACCGAGTGGGGCATCTACGGCCGCAACTACAACGTCAAGAACCTGGTGACGTCCGGCTCGGCCGCCAAGATCACCCACATCAACTACGCCTTCGGCAATGTCACGAACGGCCGGTGTACGATCGGCGACTCCTTCGCCGACTACGACAAGGCCTTCACCGCCGACCAGTCGGTCAGCGGCGTCGCCGACACCTGGGACCAGCCGCTGCGCGGCAACTTCAACCAGCTGCGCCAGCTGAAGGCCAGGTACCCGCACATCAAGGTGCTGTGGTCCTTCGGCGGCTGGACCTGGTCCGGCGGCTTCGGCCAGGCCGCCGCCAACCCCGCCGCGTTCGCACGGTCCTGCCACGACCTGGTCGAGGACCCGCGCTGGGCCGACGTCTTCGACGGCATCGACATCGACTGGGAGTACCCCAACGCCTGCGGACTGTCCTGCGACACCTCGGGCGCCGCGGCCTTCAAGAACCTGATGGCGGCCCTGCGGGCCGAGTTCGGCGCGAACTACCTGGTCACCGCGGCCACCACGGCGGACGGCTCCTCCGGCGGCAAGATCGACGCCGCCGACTACGGGGGCGCCGCAGCCTACGTCAACTGGTACAACGTGATGACGTACGACTTCTTCGGCGCCTGGGCCGCCCAGGGACCGACGGCCCCGCACTCGCCGCTCACCTCCTACAGCGGCATCCCGCAGGCCGGGTTCACCACGGCCGACGCGATGGCCAAGTACAAGGCGAAGGGCGTGCCGGCGAACAAGCTGCTCATCGGCATCGGCTTCTACGGCCGCGGCTGGAGCGGCGTCACCCAGGACGCCCCGGGCGGCACCGCCACGGGAGCGGCCCCGGGCACCTACGAGCAGGGCATCGAGGACTACAAGGTCCTCAAGACGTCCTGTCCGCCCACCGGCACGATCGCCGGCACCGCCTACGCGAAGTGCGGCGGCAACTGGTGGTCCTACGACACCCCGGCCACCATCGCCACGAAGATGAACTGGGCGAAGAACCAGGGCCTGGGCGGCGCGTTCTTCTGGGAGTTCAGCGGAGACACCGCGAACGGCGAACTGGTGAACGCCATCAGCAACAACCTGTAGTCCCTAAGCGACGTTGACGCGCTGCCCGGGCGGGGCTGCTTCCAGCCACGCGAGAAATCCGGTCAGCGCGTCCTCGCTCATCGCCAGTTCCAGTCGCGTGCCCCGGTGGACGCAGGCGAGGACCACCGCGTCGGACAGCAGCGCCAGCTCCTCCTCGCCTTCGGGAAGACGGCGGCCGGCCACCTCGATCGAGGCGCGTTCCAGGACGCGGCGCGGCCGGTAGGCGTAGGAGAAGACGCGGTACCACTCGATGCGGTCGCCGTTGTAGCGGGCGACGCCGTAGCTCCAGCCTTTTCCGCTCGGGTCCGGTTTCTCGGGCACGTCCCAGCGCAGGGAACAGTCGAAGGTGCCGCCGGAGCGCTGGATGAGCCTGCGGCGCAGGCCGAAGACGAACAGCCCCAGCGCCACCAGCGCCACGACGATTCCGCACACAGTCAGAGCGAGGACCATCGACACCGACCTCCTCGTCTCCTAGGTACCTTCGATAGGTAACGGAACGGAAAAAACATCCAGATCTGCCACAGCCGCGGCCGGCTCCGGATCGCTCCGGTGCCGACCGCGGCTGAGTGACGTCATCACACGGTGAGCTGGGTCAGCTCGCCGCCGCCGCGCGCAGTCGTACGTCCGCGCGGCGCTCGGCGGTGGCATCGCCCTCCGCCTTCGCACGCTCGAGCTCGCGCTCCGCGCGCTGGACGTCGATCTCGTCCGACAGCTCGGCGATCTCGGCCAGCAGCGACAGCTTGTCGTCCGCGAACGAGATGAAACCGCCGTGCACCGCGGCGACGACCGTCCCACCGTCACTCGTACGGATGGTCACCGGGCCCGACTCCAGCACACCGAGCAGCGGCTGGTGACCGGGCATGACGCCGATGTCGCCGGACGTGGTGCGCGCGACGACCAGGGTGGCCTCGCCGGACCAGACCTCTCGGTCGGCCGCGACCAGCGCGACGTGCAGCTCAGCAGCCAAGGTGGCTCCTCGGGTCACCACCCGGCGTTTGCCGGGTGTTGGTTACAAGTCTAAGGGGCGTGCAAGAGGGGGCGGGACGAACCCCGCCCCCTCCGGTGTGAGCACGCGGCTCACGGACGTGAGCGGAAGGACCGCTCAAGAGCCGTCAGCTCAGGAGACGCCCAGCTCCTTCGCGTTCTTCTTCAGGTCCTCGATGCCACCGCAGAGGAAGAACGCCTGCTCCGGGAAGTGGTCGTACTCGCCGTCGATGATCGCGTTGAACGCGGCGATCGACTCGTCCAGCGGGACGTCCGACCCGTCGACGCCGGTGAACTGCTTGGCGACGTGGGTGTTCTGGGACAGGAAGCGCTCCACGCGACGGGCGCGGTGGACGGTGAGCTTGTCCTCCTCGCCGAGCTCGTCGATGCCGAGGATGGCGATGATGTCCTGGAGGTCCTTGTACTTCTGCAGGACGTTCTTCACCCGCATCGCGGTGTTGTAGTGGTCCGCCGCGATGTAGCGCGGGTCCAGGATGCGGGACGTGGAGTCCAGCGGGTCCACGGCCGGGTAGATGCCCTTCTCGGAGATCGGACGGGAGAGAACCGTCGTCGCGTCGAGGTGGGCGAACGTGGTGGCCGGGGCCGGGTCGGTCAGGTCGTCCGCGGGGACGTAGATCGCCTGCATCGAGGTGATCGAGTGACCGCGGGTCGAGGTGATGCGCTCCTGGAGGAGACCCATCTCGTCGGCCAGGTTCGGCTGGTAGCCCACCGCGGAGGGCATACGGCCGAGCAGGGTCGACACCTCGGAACCGGCCTGGGTGAAGCGGAAGATGTTGTCGATGAAGAACAGCACGTCCTGCTTCTGCACATCGCGGAAGTACTCCGCCATGGTCAGACCGGCGAGGGCCACGCGCAGACGGGTGCCCGGGGGCTCGTCCATCTGACCGAAGACCAGGGCGGTCTTGTCGATGACGCCCGAGTCGGCCATCTCCTCGATGAGGTCGTTGCCCTCACGGGTGCGCTCACCGACGCCGGCGAACACGGAGACACCGTCGTGGTTGTTGGCGACGCGGTAGATCATCTCCTGGATGAGCACCGTCTTGCCGACACCGGCGCCGCCGAACAGACCGATCTTTCCACCCTTGACGTACGGGGTGAGAAGGTCGATGACCTTGACGCCGGTCTCGAACATCTCGGTCTTCGACTCGAGCTCGTCGAAGTTCGGGGCCTTGCGGTGGATGGACCAGCGCTCGCCGTCGTACTGCTCGTCGACGTTCAGCACGTCACCGAGGGTGTTGAACACCTTGCCCTTGGTGAAGTCGCCGACGGGGACGGTGATGCCCGTGCCCGTGTCGGTGACCGGGGCCTGGCGGACCAGACCGTCGGTGGGCTGCATGGAGATGGTGCGGACCAGGCCGTCACCCAGGTGCTGGGCGACCTCCAGGGTCAGCGTCTTCTTCGCGCCGTCCTGGGCCGGGTCGGCCACCTCGACGTGAAGGGCGTTGTAGATCTCCGGCATGGCGTCGACGGGGAACTCCACGTCGACGACCGGGCCGATGACCCGGGCGACGCGGCCCGTGGCAACGGCCGTCTCAACTGTCGTCGTCATTACCTGTCACTCCCCGCGGTCGCGTCGGCCAGGGCTGCGGAGCCACCGACGATCTCGCTGATTTCCTGGGTGATTTCGGCCTGGCGGGCCGCGTTGGCAAGGCGTGAGAGCGTCTCGATCAGCTCTCCCGCGTTGTCGGTCGCCGACTTCATCGCGCGCCGCGTGGCGGCGTGCTTCGAGGCTGCCGACTGAAGGAGCGCGTTGTAGACGCGGCTCTCGACGTAGCGCGGCAGAAGGGCGTCGAGGACGTCCTCCGCCGACGGCTCGAAGTCGTACAGCGGGAGGATCTCGCCCTTGGGGGCGGCCTCCTTCGCCACCTCGTCGAGGCTGAGGGGCAGCAGACGGTCGCCGAGGGCCGTCTGCGTCATCATCGAGACGAACTCGGTGAAGACGATGTGGATCTCGTCCACGCCGCCGTCCGCCGTGTCCTTCTCGATGGCCTCGATCAGCGGGGCCGCGACCTTCTTGGCGTCCGCGTACGTCGGCTCGTCCGTGAAGCCCGACCACGACTGGGCGACCTTGCGCTCACGGAAGTTGTAGTGCGCGAGACCACGCCGGCCGACGATGTACGTGTCGACCTGCTTGCCCTCGGCCTCGAGGCGCGCCGTCAGCTGCTCCGCGGCCTTGATGGCGTTGGAGTTGAAGGCGCCGGCGAGACCCCGGTCGCTCGTCAGGAGCAGCACCGCGGACCGCACGACCTTGTCGGCCTGCGTGGTCAGCGCGTGCTTGGTGTTCGAGCCGGCGCCGACCGCCGTGACCGCGCGGGTGAGCTCGGTCGCGTACGGCGTGGAGGCCGCCACCTTGCGCTGCGCCTTGACGACGCGCGAGGCGGCGATCATCTCCATCGCCTTGGTGATCTTCTTGGTCGCGGTGACGGATCGGATGCGACGCTTGTAGACCCGGAGCTGGGCTCCCATGAGTCAGGTCCCTTCCTACGTCACTTGGCCGCGGCCGGGGCGTCCTCGCCGAGAAGCTTGCCGTCCGAGGTCTCGAACTGCTTCTTGAACTCGGCGATCGCGTCGGCCACAGCGGTGAGGGTGTCGTCCGACATCTTCGCGCCCTCCTTGATGGAGGTCATGAGGCCCTGCTCCTTGCGGTGCAGGTACTCGAGCAGCTCCTTCTCGAAGCGGCGGATGTCGGAGACCGGGACGTCGTCCATCTTGCCGGTGGTGCCGGCCCACACGGAGACGACCTGGTCCTCGGTCGGCATCGGCTGGTACTGCGGCTGCTTGAGCAGCTCGACCAGACGCTGACCACGCTCCAGCTGCGACTTCGACGCGGCGTCCAGGTCGGAACCGAAGGCGGCGAACGCCTCCAGCTCGCGGTACTGGGCCAGGTCGAGGCGGAGACGGCCGGACACCTGGCGCATCGCCTTGTGCTGGGCCGAGCCGCCGACGCGGGAGACCGAGATACCGACGTTCAGCGCGGGACGCTGACCGGCGTTGAACAGGTCCGACTCCAGGAAGCACTGGCCGTCGGTGATGGAGATGACGTTGGTCGGGATGAACGCCGAGACGTCGTTGGCCTTCGTCTCGACGATCGGCAGACCGGTCATCGAGCCGGCGCCCAGCTCGTCGGAGAGCTTCGCGCAACGCTCCAGCAGACGGGAGTGCAGGTAGAAGACGTCACCCGGGTAGGCCTCGCGGCCCGGCGGGCGGCGCAGCAGCAGCGACACGGCGCGGTAGGCGTCGGCCTGCTTCGACAGGTCGTCGAAGATGATGAGGACGTGCTTGCCCTCGTACATCCACTGCTGACCGATGGCCGAACCGGTGTACGGCGCCAGGTACTTGAAGCCGGCCGGGTCGGACGCCGGGGCGGCGACGATGGTCGTGTACTCCAGCGCGCCGGCCTCTTCGAGGGCGCCACGCACGGAGGCGATGGTCGAGCCCTTCTGGCCGATGGCGACGTAGACGCAGCGGACCTGCTTCTTCGGGTCGCCCGAGCGCCAGTTGTCGCGCTGGTTGATGATCGTGTCGACGGCCAGGGCGGTCTTGCCGGTCTGGCGGTCACCGATGACCAGCTGACGCTGGCCGCGGCCGATCGGGGTCATCGCGTCGACGGCCTTGTAGCCGGTCTCCATCGGCTCGTGCACCGACTTACGGGCCATGACGCCGGGAGCCTGAAGCTCCAGGGCACGGCGGCCGGTCGTCTCGATCTCGCCGAGGCCGTCGATCGGGTTGCCGAGCGGGTCGACGACGCGGCCGAGGTAGCCCTCGCCGACGGCCACGGACAGGACCTCGCCGGTACGGGTGACCGGCTGACCCTCCTCGATGCCGCTGAACTCACCGAGGACGATGGCGCCGATCTCGCGCTCTTCCAGGTTGAGCGCGAGGCCGAGGGTGCCGTCCTCGAACTTCAGCAGTTCGTTGGCCATGGCCGAGGGCAGGCCCTCGACCTTCGCGATGCCGTCGCCGGCAAGGGTGACCGTACCGACCTCCTCGCGCGAGGCCGCGTCCGGCTTGTACGACTGGACGAAGTTCTCCAGCGCGTCCCGGATCTCCTCCGGCCGGATCGTGAGCTCCGCCATCTGGGTTCCCTGCTCTCCTTGTTGGGCCCGAAGTTTCACTTTGGGGGGATGTCTGAATCCCGGACTCCCCCCTGAAAGAGGTGAATCCTCTGCACGGCCCAACCAGGGCCGCTTGCGTACGTACTGCGGTCTTCTTGCTGCTAGCTCGCCATGCGGCGGGCGGCGTCCTCGATGCGGTCCGCGAGGGAGCCGTTGATCACCTCGTCGCCGACCTGCACCCGGATCCCGCCGAGGACCTCGGGGTCCACGTCGAGGTTGAGGTGCATCTGGCGGCCGTAGAGCTTCGCGAGGGCGGCGCCCAGGCGCTGCTTCTGCGGGTCGCTCAGCGGCACGGCGGACGTGACGACGGCCACGACGCGGTCCCGGCGCTCGGCGGCGAGCTTGGACAGGGACTCGAGTCCCGCTTCCAGGCTACGGCCTCGCGGCGCGGTGACAAGGCGCGTCACCAGACGCACGGTGGCCGCGTCCGCACGACCGCCCAGCAGGCTGCGCAGCAGCTCGCCCTTGGCGGAGGCGGTGGCCTTCCGGTTCGTCAGCGCGGCGCGCAGCTCGGTGTTCGAGGTGATGATCCGCCCGAAGCGGAACAGCTCGTCCTCGACGTCGTCGAGCGTGCCGGCCTTCTGCGCGGCGGTGAGGTCGGCGATGTTCGCCAGCTCCTCCAGCGCGTCCACCAGGTCGCGCGACTGCGACCAGCGGGAGCGCACCAGACCGGCCACCAGGTCGGCGGTGGTGCCGCTGACCTGGCCGCCGAGCAGGCGCTGAGCCAGCCCGGCCTTGGCCTCGCCGTCCTGCGCCGGGTCGGTGAGGACCCGACGCAGCGACACCTCGCGGTCGAGCAGCGCGGTGACGGCCGCCAGCTCGTCGGCGAGCCGCGTCGCGTCCACGGACGTGGAGTCCGTCAGCGCGTCGAGACGCTCGCGTGCGGCTGTCAGGGCCTCGCGGCTCGCTCCGTTCATCGCGACGCCTCGGCCTTCTCCTCGAGCTCATCGAGGAAGCGGTCGATGACGCGGCTCTGCCGGGCGTGGTCCTCGAGGGACTCGCCGACGAGCTTGCCGGCCAGCTCGGTGGCGAGCTTGCCGACGTCCTGGCGCAGCGCGGCCGCGGCGACCTTGCGGTCGGCCTCGATCTGGGAGTGGCCGGCGGCGACGATCTCCTCGCGCTGCCGCTGACCCTCCGCGCGCATCTCCGCGATGAGGGTCGCGCCCTGCTCCTGCGCCTCCTGGCGCAGACGCGCGGCCTCGTGCCGGGCCTCGGCGAGCTGCGCCTTGTACTGCTCAAGGACGCTCTGGGCCTCGACCTTCATGGCCTCGGCCTCTTCAATACCGCCTTCGATCGCCTCGCGGCGCTCTTCCAGAACCTTGTTGATGTTCGGAAGCAGCTTCTTCCAGAAGAAGAAGAACACGATGGCGAAGGCGATGGTGCCGACGAGCAGCTCGGGGCCCGGAGGAATAAGCGGGTTCTGCTTCTCCTCGGCCGCCAGCTGCACCAGGTTGGCGATCACATCAGTGCCTTTCGTCGAAACGTGTCGGTGAGTAGCTGATTACTGACCGAACACGAACGGCATGACGATGCCGATGAGGGCCAGCGCCTCACAGAAGGCGAAGCCCAGGATCTGGTTGGCGCGGATCAGACCGGCCGCCTCGGGCTGGCGGGCGAGGGCCTGGGTGCCGTTGCCGAAGATGATGCCGACGCCGACGCCGGGGCCAATGGCGGAGAGGCCGTAGCCGATGGAGCCGAGCGAACCGGAGACAGCGGCGAGGGTCTCAGTGGCAGCCATGCTGAATCTTCCTTCTCTTTCACGGACCGGCGGGGGTTGGCCACCGGACGTTCTTGGGACTTGTGGGGGCGGGTGCTCAGTGGTGCTCGGCGAGAGCGCCCTGGACGTACGTGCAGGCGAGGAGTACGAAGACGTAGGCCTGGACAGCCTGCACGAAAAGCTCGAAGCCGATCATGACGATGGTCATCACGAAGGAGACGCCGGCCGCCGGGACCATCCAGCTGTTCAGCAGGTACCACGAGGCGACGGTGAACATGACCAGCATCAGGTGGCCGGCGAACATGTTGGCGAACAGTCGCACCGCGTGCGTGAACGGCCGGACGAGCAGGTTCGAGAAGAACTCGATGACCATCACGAGCGGGAGCACGGCGCCCAGCGACTTGTCGTAGCCGGTGATGTTCTTGAAGAACCCGACGAATCCGTGCCGCTTGAAGGTCAGCGAGACCCAGACGACGTAGACGATCGCGGCGAGCACCGCCGGGTAGGCGATGATCGACGACACCGGGAACTGCGCCAGCGGGATCACGGACCAGATGTTCATGATCCAGATGAAGAAGAAGAGCGAGACCATCAGGGGGACGAACTTCTCGCCCTCCTTCTTGCCGAGGGTCTCGTAGACGATGCCGCGGCGTACGAAGTCGTAGCCGGCCTCGCCCACCATCTGGAGCTTGCCCGGGACCACCTTGGCCTTGCCGAAGGCCGCCCAGAAGAAGCTGACGACCAGCAGGGTGGTGATCAGCGCGAGCAGCATCACCTTGTTGAACTCGAACCCGCCGACGTTGGCGATGGGCTGGAACAGGAACGAGTGCAGGCCCGGAGCCGGAAAGCCACAGCCGTTGTCGGACATGATCCGACAGCTCCAGTCAAAGGCGAGCTGGGTCTGGTCAGCACTCACCACGGGCTCCTTCGGCGTGACGCATGGGTACGGCAACCTCGTTGTGTCGGCGCGGCGCGCAGCCGCGGATCGGCACCGGACTGGTGTTTCGGATGTGAGGGCGTCTGGGGGGCATCGAGCCTCGCGATCGAGCAGGCGTCAGCTCAGATGCCCGCGCCCACGATGCCGCAGTTGGCACCGGACGATAGCAGGAGAACGGCCAAGCCTTTATTCCGCCCCTACCTCTCACGACGAGGACCCTGTCTTCTCGGACTTCTCGCTCTTCTCGGGGGCCGGATCGACGTAGAAGATCTTGGCCTTCATGTGCGCGCGTGCCTGCGCGGCCATCCACACGACGGTAGCGACGACGAGCGAGATCGCAAACGCCTTGGGATTGAAGAGGGATGTGTCCTTGAAGAGGGCAACGAAGATCATGAGAAGCAGGAGTTGGGCGACGTAGAGCATCAGCCCCATCGCCTGGAACAACTGCGGAAGCGTTTTCGCCGTCCACTGCAGCACATAGAGGCCGATCCCCATGAAGAGGATCGCCACCAGAGCGCCGACGGCCGCTCCCAGCGCACCCTTGCCGCCCGCGACCGCGCCGCTGACAGCGACCGCGACCACGCCGGCAGCCGCTGTGGGCACAGCGATCGGCACTAGGTTCCGGGCGTCATTGGACGGCATGGCGGCAACTCCGCTTTCACAGGGGGCAGGGTGTCGTCATGGACGAGCGTAGTCCCGGTCCGACAGGGTGAAGACCTCACACCAATGGACCGTCGCACTACGGTCCTTCGGCTCTATCCCGGGTTCTCGTGAACCGTATCACAAACTATTTGATGAGGTCTTTACCTGGATGGTGTGCTCGCTGTCACACATGAGAATGACAGCGCGCGTCTGTGCAGAAACCGAGCCCACTTGTCTGGTATTGGGCGCTTTGCCGCCCGTCCGCTTCCCCACGACTTGGCAATGCTCTCGTCAGATTCTTACCTTGCCGCACGCGAACGAGGGCCCACGGCGGTCGCCCCGTTGACCCCGGAGACCCCGACCGTCACAGGAGTTCGCGGCTCCTCCTTCTCGCCCTCGCCCGGCTCCCCCGGACCCGCGGCCGCAGCCGCCGGCAGGACCTTGCGGCGGCGGTAGCGCGGCGGCACGAACGCCTCCGCCCAGCGCGGGGCGCGCGGGGTGAACCGCGGCATCAGGAGCAGCCCGAGTCCGATCGCGCTGAGGAACACCACACCCAGGACGATCCACATGGACGCCGAGTTGACCGAGTAGGCGAGCGCGCCGAAGGCGATCAGCGCCGACCAGAAGTACATGATCAGCACCGCGCGGCTGTGCGAGTGGCCGATCTCCAGCAGCCGGTGGTGCAGATGCCCCCGGTCCGCCGCGAACGGCGACTGGCCGCGCCAGGTACGGCGCACGATCGCCAGGATCAGGTCCGCTGCCGGGATCGCGATGATCGTCAGCGGCAGCAGCAGCGGGATGTAGACCGGCACCGTCTGGTGCACCGTCTCGCGCTCCGAACCGGAGAACAGGTTCATCACGTCCGGGTCGACCTGCCCCGTGATGGAGATCGCGCCGGCGGCCAGCACCAGCCCGATCAGCATCGACCCGGAGTCGCCCATGAAGATCCGCGCCGGGTGCATGTTGTGCGGCAGGAAGCCCAGGCACATGCCCATCAGGATCGCCGAGAAGAGCGTCGCCGGGGCGGCGGCCTCGATGCCGTACGAGTACCAGATGCGGTAGGCGTACAGGAAGAACGCGGTGGCGGCGATGCACACCATGCCGGAGGCCAGACCGTCCAGGCCGTCCACGAAGTTGACCGCGTTGATCGTGATGACGACCAGCGCCACCGTCAGCAGCGTGCCCTGCCACTGGGTGAGCGCCACGTTGCCGACGCCCGGGATGGGCAGCCACAGGATCGTCAGACCCTGCATGACCATCACACCGGCGGCGATCATCTGGCCGCCCAGCTTGATCAGGGCGTCGATCTCGAACTTGTCGTCCAGGACGCCGATCAGCCAGATCAGGGCCGCCCCGGAGAGCAGCGCCCGCGGCTCGTTGGACTTGTCGAAGACCTCGTTGAGGTTCGTCAGATGGTCGGCGACCAGCAGTCCGGCGCACAGGCCGAAGAACATCGCGATCCCGCCGAGCCGCGGAGTGGGCTCCCGGTGCACGTCACGTGCCCGGATCTCCGGCATCGCTCCGGCCACGATCGCGAATTTGCGCACCGGCCCTGTCAGCAGATACGTCACCGCGGCCGTGATGCAGAGCGTCAGCAGGTATTCACGCACGGGCTTCCCCACAGGTCTCGCTGGCCATCACAGCCCCACACCCTAGCGACGGCCGCATATGGTTGGGGACTTACGGGTAGCCACGATGGTTGCATGTGTGGCTGTGTACGGGAGCGCGCCTACCCCGGTTCAGTCCCGATACGGCGGAAACGCCCCTGCGAGCTCCCTCACTTCCTCACGCGCCCTCTTCAGCTCGACCTCGTCCCTGAGCACGCCCGCCATCACCTTGGCGAGCCGCCCCATCTCCCCCTCCGCCATGCCCTGCGTGGTCAGCGCGGCAGTGCCCAGGCGCAGACCGCGGGCGTCGGCGTGCGGCAGGGCGCAGCAGTCCAGCACCAGGCCCGCCGCCGCGAGCCGGCCGCGCGCGGTGCGCCCGTCGAGGCCGAGGGGCGCGGGGTCGGCGGTGATCAGGTGCGTGTCCGTGCCGCCGGTGGTGACGGCCAGACCCTCCGCCGCCAGCCCCGCCGCGAGCACCCGCGCGTTGGCGACCACCTGATGGGCGTACACCGCGAACGCGGGTGTCGAGGCCTCGCCGAACGCGACCGCCTTCGCGGCGATCGTGTGCATCTGCGCACCGCCCTGTGTGAAAGGGAACACCGCCCGGTCGACGCGCTCGGCGAGTTCGCCGCCGCACAGCAGCATCCCGCCGCGCGGCCCGCGCAGCACCTTGTGCGTGGTGGCGCAGACGACGTCGGCGTACGGCACCGGCGAGGGCGCCGCTCCGCCGGCGACCAGGCCGATGGGATGGGCGGCGTCGGCGATGAGGTACGCGCCGGCCTCGTCGGCCACCTCCCGGAAGAAGGCGTAGTCGATGTGGCGCGGGTAGGCGATGGACCCGCACACGATCGCCTTGGGCCGGTGGACGCGGGCCAGCGTCCGCACCTGCTCGTGGTCGATGCGCCCGGTCTCGGCGTCCACCCCGTAGGGCACGAAGTCGAACCAGCGGCCGGAGAAGTTGGCGGGCGAGCCGTGCGTGAGGTGACCGCCGCAGGACAGGCCGAGGGCGAGGACGGTGTCCCCGGGGCGCAGCAGCGCCGCGTACGCGGCCAGCACCGCCGAAGACCCCGAGTGCGCCTGCACGTTGGCGTGTTCGGCGGCGAACAGCGTCTTGGCGCGCTCCACGGCGAGGCGTTCGGCGACGTCGACGATCTCGCAGCCGCCGTGGTGGCGGGCCCCCGGGTAGCCTTCCGCGTACTTGTTCGCGAGCGTCGAGCCGAGCGCGGCCAGCACGGCGGGCGAGGCGAAGTTCTCGGCGGCGATCAACTGGAGCGTCGACGCCTGCCGTTCGCGCTCCCCCAGCAGCACGCCGGCGAGCTCTGGGTCCTGCCGCCGCAGCGTATCGGCGGCCGCGCTGACAGGGGTGAGCGACATGACGCACTCCGGACCGTCGACGATGCCGTACGTCCAATGTAGGCCGCCGGTACCGGGCCCGCCCATCACCGCCCGGCGGCACGCCCGCTACATCCGCGCGGGCACCCCGGTGAGCGCCGTGACCACGGGGTCCAGCGCCTGGTGTATCTCGTCGCCGATCGACCGGAAGAACGGCAGCGGCGCGCCGTACGGGTCGTACACCTCGTCGGCTTCCGCCGTGGGCGCGAGCAGCCAGCCGCGCAGCGCCGCGGCCGCCCGCACCAGCGCCCGGGCCCGCATCACGACGCCCTCTTCGAGGGGAGGCAGCGTCGCCGGGTCGATCGCGTTGACCAGCCGGGTGAACTCCTTGAGCGTGAACGTGCGCAGCCCCGCCGAGTGCCCCATGGAGATGACCTGACCCCGGTGGTCACGGGTGGCCGTCAGCACCAGGTCCGCCCGGATCACATGCTCGTCGAGCAGCTCCCGGCCGGTGAACCCGGACGCGTCCGCGCCGAAGTCGGCCAGCACGGCCTCCGCGTTGGCCTCCATCGGCGCGCCCTCGTGGCCCCAGGTGCCCGCGCTCTCCACGATCAGCCCGCCGCCCAGCACCCCGAGCCGCTGCGACACGAAATGCCGGGTCAGCCGCTCGGTGATCGGCGAGCGGCAGACGTTGCCGGTGCTGACGTGGAGGATGCGGAAGGTGTCGCGGGGGAACCCGAACGTCGTCGTCTCCTCCGCAGGCCTGACCCCGTTGCCTATGCCACGCCCCGCGTCAGGGGCTGTCAATTCGCCACCTCGAGGTCGGGTACGACCTTGCGCAGCTCGTCCGCGGAGATCGCGCCCGCGCGCAGCAGCAGCGGCACCTCGCGGCTGACGTCGACGATCGACGAGGGCACGATGCCGGGCGTCGGGCCGCCGTCGAGGTAGACGGAGACGGAGTCGCCGAGCATCTGCTGGGCGGAGTCGCAGTTCTCCGGCGCGGGGTGTCCGGTGAGGTTCGCGGAGGAGACCGCCATCGGGCCGACCTCGGTGAGCAGTTCGATGGCGACCGGGTGCAGCGGCATGCGTACGGCGACCGTGCCTCGGGTGTCGCCGAGGTCCCACTGGAGGGACGGCTGGTGCTTGGCGACGAGCGTGAGCGCGCCCGGCCAGAACGCGTCGACCAGCTCCCAGGCCAGCTCGGAGAAGTCGGTGACGAGACCGTGGAGCGTGTTCGGGGAGCCGATCAGCACGGGGGTGGGCATGTTGCGGCCCCGTCCCTTGGCCTCCAGCAGGTCGGAGACCGCCTCCGAGGAGAAGGCGTCCGCGCCGATGCCGTACACCGTGTCCGTGGGCAGGACCACGAGCTCGCCACGGCGGACGGCGGACGCGGCCTCGCGCAGACCGGTCACGCGGTCGGTCGCGTCGTTGGTGTCGTATCGCCGAGCCATGTCTAGCGGGCCTCCTCGTGCACGTACTGCCGGTCGAGAGTGTGGGTGGCGCTCACGGCGTCGCCTTGCGGGCCGTGGCGAAGCGGGGGCGGTTGTTGAGGTCGGGGTGGTCGGCCGCGTCGGCCCAGCCCCGCTCCTCGGCGAAGATCCACGGCACCTGGCCGCCCTGGGTGTCGGCGTGCTCGATGACGACGACGCCGCCGGGGCGCAGGAGCCGGTGCGCGGTGCGTTCGATGCCCCGGATGAGGTCGAGTCCGTCCTCGCCGGAGAACAGGGCGAGGTCGGGGTCGTAGTCCCGGGCCTCGGGGGCGACGTACTCCCATTCGGTGAGCGGGATGTACGGCGGGTTGGAGATGACCAGGTCGACCTGGCCGTCGAGGTCGGGGAAGGCGTCGAGGGCGTTGCCCTGGCGCAGGTCGACGCGGGACCCCTCGACGTTCTTGCGGGTCCACACCAGGGCGTCCTCGGACAGCTCCACGGCGTGCACGCCGGCGCGCGGCACCTCCTGGGCGAGGGCGAGCGCGATGGCGCCGGAGCCGGTGCACAGGTCGACGATGCACGGTTCGACGACGTCCATGGCGCGCACGGCGTCTATGGCCCACCCGACGACGGACTCGGTCTCCGGGCGGGGCACGAACACCCCTGGCCCGACCTGGAGTTCCAGGTAACGGAAGTAGGCCCGCCCGGTGATGTGCTGGAGCGGCTCGCGCTGTTCGCGCCGGGCGATGACCTCCCAGTACCGGGCGTCGAAGTCGGAGTCCTGCACGGTGTGGAGCGCGCCGCGCTTCACACCGTGCACGAACGCGGCGAGTTCCTCGGCGTCGGTGCGCGGCGAGGGCACGCCGGCGTCGGCCAGCCGCTGAGTGGCCTGAGCTACCTCAGCGAGCAGCAGACTGCGGGGGCTCGGGGGTCGCCCCCCAATGGATCGCTGCACGCTCGTCCTCCGTGTCGTCCTCGTGCGTGGGTGCCTCTTACGCGTTACGCGGCCGCGAGCTTGGCGGCGGAGTCCGCGTCGACGCAGGCCTGGATCACCGCGTCGAGCTCGCCGTCCAGGACCTGGTCCAGGTTGTAGGCCTTGAAGCCGACCCGGTGGTCGGAGATGCGGTTCTCCGGGAAGTTGTACGTGCGGATCTTCTCGGAGCGGTCGACGGTGCGGACCTGGCTGCGGCGGGCGTCCGCGGCCTCCCGTTCCGCCTCCTCCTGCGCGGCCGCCAGCAGCCTGGAACGCAGGATGCGCATCGCCTGCTCCTTGTTCTGCAGCTGGCTCTTCTCGTTCTGGCAGGAGGCGACGACGCCGGTGGGGATGTGCGTGATGCGCACGGCGGAGTCGGTGGTGTTGACGGACTGGCCGCCGGGCCCGGAGGAGCGGTAGACGTCGATGCGGAGGTCGTTGGGGTTGATCTCCACGTCGACCTCCTCCGCCTCGGGGGTGACCAGCACGCCGGCGGCGGAGGTGTGGATGCGGCCCTGGGACTCGGTCGCGGGGACGCGCTGCACGCGGTGCACGCCGCCCTCGTACTTCAGCCGGGCCCACACGCCCTGGCCGGGCTCGGTCTGACCGCGGGTCTTGACCGCCACCTGGACGTCCTTGTAGCCGCCGAGCTCGGACTCGGTGGCGTCGATGATCTCGGTCTTCCAGCCGACCCGTTCCGCGTAGCGCAGGTACATGCGCAGCAGGTCGCCGGCGAACAGGGCGGACTCGTCGCCGCCCGCTCCCGCCTTGATCTCCAGGATGACGTCCTTGTCGTCGCTGGGGTCGCGCGGGACGAGCAGCAGGCGGAGCTTGTCCGTCAGCTCCTCGCGCTGCTTCTCCAGCTCCTTGACCTCGGCGGCGAAGTCCGGGTCGTCGGCGGCGAGTTCGCGTGCGGTGTCGATGTCGTCGCCGGTCTGCTTCCAGGAGCGGAACGTGGCGACGATCGGGGTGAGCTCGGCGTAGCGCTTGTTCAGCTTGCGCGCGTTGGCCTGGTCGGCGTGGACCGACGGGTCGGCGAGCTTCGTCTCCAGGTCGGCGTGCTCACCGACGAGTTCCTCGACGGCCTCGAACATCTCTGGCTCCTGATACTGCGGACGGAAGGAAAGGCGGGTGACCAAAAACGCCGGTCCCGGCGCACCCCGCGGGGCGCGGCCGAGGACCGGCGAAATCGGGCTCGCTACTTCTTGGAGCCGGCGGCCTTGCCGAAGCGGGCCTCGAAGCGGGCCACACGGCCACCGGTGTCGAGGATCTTCTGCTTGCCCGTGTAGAACGGGTGGCACTCGGAGCAGACGTCGGCGCGGATGGTGCCGGCCTCGATCGTGCTACGCGTGGTGAACGACGCGCCGCAGGTGCAGCTGACCTGCGTCTCGACGTACGCGGGGTGGATGTCGCGCTTCAAGGTGTCTCCTAGGTTTCGGGAGGGCGCCGGGTCGCCGCCGCGGGATGCGGATGCGTGAACCGGAGCCGACGTACCAGTCTGCCAGGACTGGTGCCATCCCCCCAAACCGGAGGGGGCGCCGTTGTATTCCCGTGGCCGTCGACGGGGGCCGGGGAGGGCTCCCGGGTGACGGTCACGGGGTGGGGGTCACGGGGGTTGGGGTCACGGGGGTTGGGGTCACGGGGGTTGGGGTCACGGGGGTTGGGGTCACGGGGTGACGACGCCCGCCGCCTCGCCGCTGGCGTTGCCCTCGGTGGCCGCCCCGGGGATCGGCCGGTCGTCCTTGAGGGCCTTCCAGATCAACTGCGCCTTCTGCTTCTGCAGCAGGACGCGGTTGGGGTTCGCCGGGTCGTACTGCACCGGCGTGGTGACCATGTCCATGTTGCCCGCGCCGATGCCCTTGAGGCCCTCGGCGAAGGACATCAGGGAGTTCAGCGAGCCGAGGTCGGAGTCGGTGGTCACCGTCTTGGTGGCGGTGTCGGCGAGGTCGTACAGCCGGGTGCCGCCGGAGAAGAGGCCGATGTGCTTGACCTGCGCGACGAGCGCCTTGACGAAGGCCTGCTGGAGCTGGATGCGGCCGAGGTCCGAGCCGTCGCCCACGCCGTGCCGGGTGCGCACGAGGGCGAGGGCCTGCCGGCCGTCGAGCGTATGCCTGCCGGCCTTGAGGTTCAGGTGGCTGTCGGGGTCGTCGATGTCCTTCGTGGTGGTGATGCCGACGCCGCCGAGCTCGTCGATGAGCTTCTGGAAGCCGGAGAAGTCGACCTCCAGGTAGTGGTCCATACGGACGCCGGTCAGCGACTCGACCGTCTTCACCGCGCAGGACGCGCCGCCCGTGCTGTACGCCGAGTTGAACATCACGTCCCTGGCGGCGTCGTGCGCGCCGCCCTCGGCGTCGGTGCACGCGGGCCGGTCGACGAGGGTGTCGCGGGGTATGGAGACCACGCTGGCCTTCTTGTGCCCCTTGTAGACGTGCACGATCATCGCCGTGTCGGAGCGGGCGCTGCCGTCGTCCTCACCGCCGCCGAGCTTCCTGTTGGAGCCGGCGCGGGTGTCGGAGCCGAGGACGAGGATGTTCTCGGAGCCGTTGTCCGCCTTGTCGGGCCGGTCGGCGCCGAGGGCCTGGTCGATGTCGACGCTTTTGATGTTGCCGTTGAGCTTGAAGAACACGTATCCGGCGCCGGTGCCGCCGAGGACGGCGATGCCCGCGGCGGTCCAGGCCGCGACGACGAGGCCCTTGCGGCGGGCGCGCGGCTTGCGGCGGCGCCCCTTGCCTCTGGGGCGGGTGGCGGCGGCGTCCTGTGCGCCGGCCGCTCCCGGCGTGACGGGCTGCCCCGGTATGGCGGGATCCGGCGTGCTCTCGGCGGACATGCTCTCCTCGGTTCTCGTCCGGTTTCGGTTACCCCCTCGTCCGGCTCGGTCCGATCGGACCCTCACCGCACCATCGTCGCTCCGCCCGACCAGACGGCGAAACTCGGGAAAGGGTTGCACAACACCCGACACCGCCCCATACCACCGAACCCCGCAACCCGCACCCCGAGCCCCCCGCTCACCTGCACGTTTCCCGGGGGCCGCCACCCCGACCGCCCCCGGCCCCCTGTGGCAAACGTCTCACCCAAGGCAAAGGGCCGCCCCCCCCCCGGAAGGGGACGGCCCTGACCAGCCTGAGGGGCAACGCCCCTAAGGGGCGCGGGGAACTGCGCGACCAGCCACGACGCAGCCGCACCCGACGAACAAGGCAAAGGGCCGCCCCCACCCGGGGACGGCCCTGACTCACCTGAGGGTCCACGCCCTAAAGGGGCGCGAGGAACTGCGCGACCAGCCACCACGGCGCCGCGGTGAACCGACGACGAGAAGTGACCGCGCCTCCAGCGGAGCTTTAGTCCCCGTTACCCGGCGCAGGCGTCGTCTTCTGAATCTGCAGCAGGAACTCGGCGTTCGACTTCGTCTGCTTCATCTTGTCGAGCAGCAGCTCGATCGCCTGCTGCGAGTCGAGCGCGTGCAGCACCCGCCGCAGCTTCCAGACGATGCCCAGCTCCTCGCTGCCGAGCAGGATCTCCTCCTTGCGGGTGCCGGACGCGTCGACGTCCACCGCCGGGAAGATGCGCTTGTCGGCGAGCTTCCGGTCGAGCTTGAGCTCCATGTTGCCGGTGCCCTTGAACTCCTCGAAGATCACCTCGTCCATGCGGGACCCGGTGTCCACCAGCGCGGTGGCGAGGATGGTGAGCGAGCCGCCGTCCTCGATGTTGCGGGCCGCACCGAAGAAGCGCTTCGGCGGGTACAGCGCCGTCGAGTCGACACCACCGGAGAGGATGCGGCCGGAGGCGGGCGCGGCGAGGTTGTACGCACGGCCCAGACGGGTGATCGAGTCGAGCAGCACGACGACGTCGTGGCCCAGCTCGACGAGACGCTTGGCGCGCTCGATGGCGAGCTCGGCGACCGTGGTGTGGTCCTCGGCCGGGCGGTCGAAGGTCGAGGAGATGACCTCGCCCTTCACCGACCGCTGCATGTCGGTGACCTCTTCCGGACGCTCGTCGACGAGGACGACCATCAGGTGGCACTCGGGGTTGTTGTGGGTGATCGCGTTGGCGACCGCCTGCATGATCATGGTCTTGCCGGTCTTCGGCGGGGCCACGATCAGACCGCGCTGGCCCTTGCCGATGGGCGAGACGAGGTCGATGATCCGCGTGGTGAGGACGCCCGGGTCGGTCTCCAGACGGAGGCGGTCCTGCGGGTACAGCGGGGTCAGCTTGTTGAACTCCGGGCGTCCACGGCCGTGTTCGGGGGCCATGCCGTTGACCGAGTCGAGCCGCACCAGCGCGTTGAACTTCTCGCGGCGCTCGCCTTCCTTCGGCTGACGCACGGCGCCGGTGAGGTGGTCGCCCTTGCGCAGGCCGTTCTTGCGGACCTGGGCGAGGGAGACGTACACGTCGTTGGGGCCGGGCAGGTAGCCCGAGGTGCGGATGAAGGCGTAGTTGTCGAGGATGTCCAGGATGCCCGCGACGGGGATCAGGACGTCGTCGTCGGCGATCTGCGGCTCGGGGCCGCTCATCTCGTCACGGCCGCGACGGCCCCGGCGGTCGCGGTAGCGGCCGCGGCGACCGCGCCGGCCGCCCTCGAAGTCGTCGTCGTCCTGCGGGCCGTTGTCGCGCTGCTGGCGGTCCTGACGGCCGCCGCCCTGCTGCTGGCCGCCCTGCTGCTGGCCGCGGTCGCGCTGACCGCCCTGGCCCTGCTGGTCGTCGCCCTTGCCGCGGCGGTCGCGGTCACGTCCGCGCTCACGGCGGTCGCGGCGGCGGCCCTCGCCGTCGTCGCCCTTGGCGTCGCCCTGCGGCTGGCCCTGGTCGTTCTGCGCCGGGGCGGGCGCCTCGGTCTTGGCCGCGCTCTTCGCCTCGGCCGTCACGGTCTCGGGGCTGCCCGCCTCGGCGGTGGCGCGGCGGCGACGGCGCTCGGTGGGCGCGTCGGCTCCGGCCGGCTGGCCGGGGATCTCGATCTGCTGCTGGGCCACGGCCTTCTCGGCGGGGGCCTCGGCCTGGGCGGCGTCCGCCTTCTTCTCGGCGGGGGCCTCACCCGTACGGGCCTTGGAGGTGGCGCGGCGCTTGGGCTTGGTCTCGGCGGCGGCGTCGGCCTTCGCGGCCGGTGCGCCGGATCCTGCCTGCGCCTCCTTGATGACCTCGATCAGCTGGCTCTTGCGCATGCGCGCGGTGCCCCTGATGCCGAGGCCGGATGCGACCTGCTGCAGCTCGGCCAGCACCATGCCCTCGAGGCCGGTACCGCGGCGCCGCCGGGAGCCGGCACCGGTGGCAGGCGCGGAGGCGTCCGTGGCGGGCGCGGCAGCGGTCTCCTCGACACGTGCGCCCATCAGATCGGTGGTGTCGCTCACGAAGGGTCCTTCCCTGGAGCGGACGTCGGCCTGTCTGGCTCGGCGACCGGTTGTGCTGTCCGGCTTCGTGCCTTGATGTGGCGAAGCCGGGGCGGTGGTCCGCCTAAGCGGCGGAAGAGATTTCTGGTGATGGCGCTTCCTCGACGAGGCGTGACACGCGGTGTCACGCAGCCTGGTCGCACCGATTCCGGAGCGTGCCCGTCGGACCGCTCAGCGTCGCTGTACGGCGTACTGCCCAGGTACGACGTACGGAACGCAGTGCGGCGTGGGGAGCTCCCGGAAGAATGTCTGTCCCGGACGGGGACACGAAGCACCTCGCCATGGTGGGGTCGGGTGCAGACTTGAGGTTAACACTACCGGATCCAACAAACATTCCCCCTCTCGAAATCCGGCAACCACGCGTTACTGGAGGTCGCCGGTGGCAGCGAGCGGCAGAACGCTCGCTCCCTGCAGGTCGAGGACCAGCCTGTTCGCCGCCCATTCCCGGCCGGCCAGGGCCTCGACCTTGTCGGCCGTCGCCACGTCGGCCAGCGCCATCACGGTGGGTCCGGCGCCGGAGATCACGGCGGGGATCCCGTCGGCGCGCAGCCGCTCCACCAGCGCGGCGCTCTCCGGCATCGCCGGCGCGCGGTACTCCTGGTGGAGGCGGTCCTCGGTGGCGGGCAGCAGCAGCTCGGGTCGCCTGGTCAGCGCCTCGACGAGCAGGGCGGCGCGGCCCGCGTTGGCGGCGGCGTCGACATGCGGCACGGTGCGCGGGAGCAGTCCGCGCGCGGTCTCGGTCAACACCGGTTTGCCGGGCACGAAAACCACCGGAACGATGGAATCGTCGGGCTCCATCCTGATGGCGCGGGCGGCGCCGGCCTCCATCCAGGAGAGCGTGAACCCGCCGAGCAGACAGGCGGCGACGTTGTCGGGGTGGCCCTCGATCTCGGTGGCGAGCTCCAGGAGGGCGGTGTCGTCGAGCTTGTTCTCGCCGCCTATGGTCACCGCCCGGGCGGCGACGATGCCGGCGCAGATGGCGGCGGAGGAGGAGCCGAGGCCCCGGCCGTGCGGGATGCGGTTGGCGCAGACGATCTCCAGGCCGCGCGGCTGGCCGCCCAGGATGTCGAAGGCGGTGCGCAGGGAGCGGACGAGGAGGTGCCGCTCGTCGCGCGGCAGGGTCTCGCTGCCCTCACCCGCGATGTCGATGTGCAGCCCTGAGTCGGCCACCCGGACCACGACGTCGTCGTAGAGCCCCAGCGCGAGGCCCAGGGCGTCGAAGCCCGGGCCGATGTTGGCGCTGGTGGCGGGGACGCGCACCCGGACGGCGGCGGCGCGGAACGCTGGACCGGCCATCGCTCGTTGACTCTCCTTGAGCTGCGTGATGGTCGAATGACATTCGATGACGATTCGATGACGTACGAAGACCCTCGGGCCGACGGCACGGCGCGGCGCCGTTGCCGGCCGCACGACGCGATATGCGAAGGCATATGCGGTAGGCGGGTTCGCTACAGCCTATCGAAGGAAGGTTCTGCGGCGACATAGGGCGCACAGGAGGCGCACGATGCGTGTCGCAAGCCCCTCGTGCACCCCCGACGGGGGTAACCCCCTGCGGCCCGGCCGCGATCGGCCGGGAGTGCACCTCGCGACGCCGGTCCGCGGCCGGACCGGCGGGCGTCGGTGCCCGCCGGCCGGGACGCGGAACGCCGGTCAGGCCAGGCCGAGGCGGGCGGCCGCCACCACGGCGTCGACCGGGACGGCGGCCGGCTGCGGGGCGCCGGCCACGGCCCAGTCGGGGTCCTTCAGGCCGTTGCCGGTGACGGTGCACACGATCCGCTGCCCCGGGTCGACCTTGCCCTGCTCGGCCGCCTTGAGCAGACCGGCCACGGACGCGGCCGACGCGGGCTCCACGAAGACGCCCTCCTGCGCGGCCAACAGCCGGTAGGCGCGCAGGATCTCACGGTCCGTCACCTCGTCGATGAGGCCGCCGGACTCGTCCCGCGCCGCCAGCGCGAACTTCCAGGAGGCGGGGTTGCCGATCCGGATCGCGGTCGCGATGGTCGCCGGGTCCTTGACGATCTCGCCGCGCACGATCGGCGCGCTGCCAGAGGCCTGGAACCCCCACATCCGGGGTTTCTTTCCGGCCACGCCGTCGGCGGCGTACTCCTGGTACCCCTTCCAGTACGCGGTGATGTTGCCCGCGTTGCCGACCGGCAGGACGTGGATGTCGGGGGCGTCGCCCAGCATGTCGACGATCTCGAACGCGGCCGTCTTCTGACCCTCGATACGCACCGGGTTGACCGAATTGACCAGCGCCACCGGGTAGTTGTCGCTCAGCGCGCGGGCCAGCGTGAGGCAGTCGTCGAAGTTGCCGTCGACCTGGAGGATCTTGGCGCCGTGGACGAGGGCCTGGCCCATCTTGCCGAGCGCGATCTTGCCCTGCGGCACGAGAACGGCCGAAACCATGCCGGCGCGCACGGCGTACGCCGCGGCGGAGGCGGACGTGTTGCCCGTGGAGGCGCAGATGACCGCCTTCGCGCCCTCCTCCTTGGCCCGGGTGATGGCCATGGTCATGCCGCGGTCCTTGAAGGACCCGGTGGGGTTGGCGCCCTCCACCTTGAGGTGGACCTCGCAGCCGGTGCGCTCGGAGAGCACCTGCGCGGGCACGAGCGGCGTGCCGCCCTCGCGGAGCGTCACGGCGACCGTGCTGTCGGACACCGGCAGCCGGTCCCGGTACTCCTCGATGATTCCGCGCCACTGGTGGGTCATTGCTGGTTACTCTCCTTCAACCCGCATGATGCTGGCGACACCCCGCACGGTGTCGAGCTTGCGCAGCGCCTCGACGGTCCCGGTGAGGGAGGCGTCGGAGGCCCGGTGGGTGACGACGACGAGGGAGGCCTCACCGTCTTTGCCCTGCTGACGAACCGTATCGATCGATACGCCGTGTTCCGCGAACACGGTCGCCACCTGGGCGAGAACACCCGGTTTGTCCGCGACGTCGAGGCTGATGTGGTAGCGGGTGACCACGTCCCCCATCGGCGACACGGGCAGGGCGGCGTACGCCGACTCGCCGGGCCCCGTCGCCCCGCTGAGCCGGTTGCGGCAGACGGCGACGAGGTCGCCGAGCACGGCTGAGGCGGTGGGCGAACCGCCCGCGCCGGGGCCGTAGAACATGAGCTGGCCGGCCGCGTCGGACTCCACGAACACGGCGTTGTACGCGCCGCGCACGGAGGCGAGCGGGTGGCTCAGCGGAATCATGGCGGGGTGCACGCGCGCCGTGACGGAACCCCCGTCGGCGGCCCGCTCGCAGATGGCGAGCAGCTTGATGGTGCAGCCCATCTCCTTGGCGGAGGCGAAGTCGGCCGCGGTGACCTCGGCCATGCCCTCGCGGTAGACGTCGTCGAAACGCACCCGCGTGTGGAAGGCGATGCCGGCGAGGATGGCGGCCTTGGCGGCGGCGTCGAAGCCCTCGACGTCGGCGGTCGGGTCGGCCTCGGCGTACCCGAGCGCGGTCGCCTCGTCGAGGGCCTCCTGGTAGCCCGCCCCCGTGGTGTCCATCTTGTCGAGGATGAAGTTGGTCGTGCCGTTGACGATCCCCATCACCCGGTTGATCTTGTCGCCGGCGAGGGACTCGCGCAGCGGGCGGATCAGCGGGATGGCGCCGGCGACGGCGGCCTCGTAGTAGAGGTCCCGGCCGTGCTCCTCGGCGGCCGCGTGCAGGGCGGCGCCGTCCTGGGCGAGGAGCGCCTTGTTCGCGGAGACGACGGAGGCGCCGTGCTCGAAGGCGGTGGTGATGAGGGTGCGGGCGGGCTCGATGCCCCCGATGACCTCGATGACGACGTCGATGTCCCCGCGTTTGACGAGGGCGGTGGCGTCGGTGGTGACGAGGGCCGGGTCGATGCCCTCGCGCACCCGGGACGGCCGCCGCACGGCGACGCCCGCGAGCTCCACCGGGGCGCCGATCCGGGCCGTGAGGTCGTCGGCGTGCGTCGTCATGATGCGCGCCACCTCTGAGCCGACCACTCCACAGCCCAGCAGCGCCACCTTCAGCGGACGCGTACGCATCATCCGACCTCGTTTCCTCTTACCGTCTTCGGTTGGACCAGTCTCACCCACCGAACCGGACTTTCTGGCCAGGGTCCGGATCGTGAGACGTTTATTTCATTTTCTCGGCGGTGGCGGACAGGAGATCTTCCGCCCGGGCGCGGGCGTCTCTCACCCCACGCCTGGCCTTGCTCACTCAAGGCCTGGCCTTTCTCACCCGACGTCGAGCCGCAGGAGATCCTCCTCGGTCTCCCGCCGCACGATGAGCCGGGCCTGGCCGTCCGCGACGGCGACCACCGGCGGCCGGGGCACGTGGTTGTAGTTGCTGGCCATCGACCGGCAGTACGCGCCCGTGGCCGGCACGGCGATCAGGTCACCCGGTGCCAGGTCCGCCGGGAGGAAGGCGTCCTTCACCACGATGTCACCGCTCTCGCAGTGCTTTCCGACCACGCGCGCCAGCATCGGCGCGGCGTCGGACGTGCGCGACACCAGGGCGACGCTGTACTCCGCGTCGTACAGCGCCGTACGGATGTTGTCGGACATGCCCCCGTCGACGGAGACGTAGGTGCGCAGCCCGTCGAGCGGCTTGACGGTGCCGACCTCGTAGAGCGTGAAGGCGGTGGGCCCGACGACGGCGCGGCCCGGCTCGACGGAGATGCGCGGCGTGCGCAGCTTGGCGGCATCGCACTCACGGGTGACGATCTCGGTCAGCGCCTTGGCGATCTCGTGCGGCTCGCGGGGGTCGTCGTCACTCGTGTACGCGATCCCGAGGCCGCCTCCGAGGTCGATCTCGGGCAGTTCGACCCCGTGCTCGTCCCGGACGTCCTTCAGCAGGCCGACCACCCGGTGCGCGGCGACCTCGAACCCGGACATGTCGAAGATCTGCGAGCCGATGTGGCTGTGGATGCCGATGAGTTCGATCCCGTCGAGCTGGAGGGCCCGACGTACGGCCTCGGCGGCCTGGCCGCCCGCGAGCGGGATGCCGAACTTCTGGTCCTCGTGTGCGGTGGCGATGAACTCGTGGGTGTGGGCCTCGACGCCGACGGTGATCCGGATCTGCACACGCTGCCGCTTGCCGAGCGACTGCGCGATGTGCGCGACCCGCACGATCTCCTGGAAGGAGTCGAGCACGATCCGCCCGACCCCCTCGCGCACGGCCCTCTCGATCTCTCCGACGGACTTGTTGTTGCCGTGGAAGGCGATGCGCTCGGCGGGCATGCCGGCGGACAGCGCGGTGGCGAGCTCGCCGCCCGAGCACACGTCGAGGTTGAGCCCTTCCTCGTGCAGCCACCGCACGACGGCACGCGACAGGAACGCCTTGCCGGCGTAGAAGACGTCGGCGTCGGTCCCGAAGGCGCTGCGCCATGCCCGGGCGCGGGCCCGGAAGTCGGCCTCGTCGAGGATGTAGGCGGGGGTGCCGTGCTGCTCGGCGAGCGTCTTCACGTCGACCCCGCCGACGGTGACGACGCCCTGGGCGTCCCGGCTGACGGTCTGGGCCCACACCTTCGGGTCGAGGGCGTTGAGGTCGGCGGGCGGGGCGGAGTAGTGGCCCTCGGGATAGACGTCGGCGTGACGGGGCCCGGCGGGGTGTGCGGAACGGCTCATCTTGGGAGTGCTCTTTCGGGGCGAGTCGCGGTGTGAACGTTGACCGGGGCTGGTCGGGGTTCTGTGGCTCAGAGGTGATCGGGAGCGTCGATGCCGAGGAGGGTGAGGCCACCGGCGAGCACCGTCCCGACGGCTTCGGCGAGCGCGAGCCGGGCGCGGTGGGCGGCCGTGGGTTTCTCGTCCCCGCTGGGGAGGACGGTGGCGAAGAAGGGGAGCGCGGTGTCGGCGAGGTCGAGGAGATACCTGGTGAGGCGGGAAGGCGCGCCGATGCCGTCCGGGTGCGGAAGGGAGGCGGCGGTGCCGAGGACGCGGGGGTAGTCCGCGAGGAGGGTGAGGAGGGGGTGGGCGCCGGGGGTGTCGGCGGGGTGGGGGGTGCGGCCGTCGGCGGGGCGGGGGGCTTGGCCGTCGGCGGGGCGGGTGCCGGGGGTGTCGGCGGGCTGGGGGGTGTGGACGTCGGCGGCGAAGCCGAGGGCGCGGGCGTTGCGCCGGAGGGCGCGGGCGCGGGCGTGGGCGTACCGGACGCGGAAGAGGGGGTTCGCCTCGCGCTGGACGAGGTGGTCGGCGGTGATGCGGGGCCGGTCGTGCGGGGCGGGGTGCAGCAGGGCCCAGCGGGCGGCGTCGAGTCCGAGGGGGGCGGGGTCCTCCGGCGAGGGCACGGGCCGCAGGTTCACGGGCTCCCGGTGCAGTACGTCGACGCGGCCGCCCTGGGTCGCGACGATCCGCCCGAGGGCGTCGGCGAGAACCTCGGCACGCACCTCGTAGGGCACGCGCAGCTCGAAGACCCGCCCGGCGAGGGCGTCGGTGTGCCCGTACCGCAGTCCCTCGTCCAGGACGCGGCGCACCAGTTCCCCGAGGCCGGCGGAGACGGCGGCGGGATCGAGGCTGATGTTGAGGAACCCGGGCCCGGTGATCTCGACGTCGACGACGCCGGCGGCGTCGGACAGGTAGCCCTGGAGCACTTCGGCGACGCGAAGGGGAGGCTGCCCGGCGGGGCGGGCGAGTTGGAGGGCGACGTTGGTCGCGTAGTCCCCGCATCCTCCGGGCCCGGGCGGCGCGACGACGACCCGCGAGGGGACGTCCACGCTGATCTCACCGGCGTCCACGGCACGGCGCACCGCGTGCACGACGGTGCGGGAGAGCTCGACGGGGGTCACGGCACAAGCGTAGGGGAGGAGCGGGGTGGGGAGGCGAGCGGCCGGGGCCGGGGGTCCGGGATATGGACGGCGCCGCACACGGGTCGCCGCCGGCAGGGTCCGCTCAGGCGGACCGCTCCCGCCCCGGAGGACGGGGCACCCGCTCTAACCTGCCCTCTCTCCCCTCGATCAGCTTCCTCACGACGGCGATGAGTTCAGCGGGCTCGAAGGGCTTGCCGAGGAAGGCGTCGACGCCGACGTCGAGACCGGCGTCGACCTCGTAGGGCGTGCAGGCGCTGATGATGGCGAGGGGAAGGTCGCGGGTGAGCGGATCGGCACGGAGCCGGGCGGCGGTGCGGAGCCCGTCCAGCCGGGGCATGACGACATCGAGGGTCACGAGGTCGGGCCGCACCTGATGAACGACTTCCAGACACTCGGCACCGTCGGACGCGGTCACGACCTCGAGGCCCTCCAGCTCGAGATTGACCCTGATCAGCTGCCGGATGACCTTGCTGTCATCGACCACAAGCACCCGGCCCGACGCGCCTGACACAACTCGAGAGTAGGTCGACACCGGCCACCGCGTCCGGGTTTTCCCCACTTCCACCCCACGCCCCCGAAACCCGTTCCTGATCACCCCGACCGAGCTGGTAGTGTTCTACCCGTCGCCGCGAGCAACGCGACGAACACGCCCCCGTAGCTCAGGGGATAGAGCAACGGCCTCCGGAGCCGTGTGCGCAGGTTCGAATCCTGCCGGGGGCACCTTGGATTAGGTGCCCAAAGACCCCGTCACCAGCGGAAACGCTGAGGCCGGGGTCTTCGCGTATGTGCAGCCATGTGCGACCCGGAGCGGGTGTATGTCGGGGTCCGTGGACGAGGCGTGGACGGGATCTTGAGGCATTCCCGCAGGTGGCGCAGCGCATCGAAGTCGAGCAGCCGCGCTGCTCGCTATCGTCGTCCCGGTAGTAGACGGCGTCGAGGGTGGGAAGACTGACGACCGCCGCCGGCGGGCAAATGACCGGACGAGGTGGGGGATCTCGTGGACGTGACCACGCTTGCAGCTGCGCTCATCGGCGTCGGAGGAACGTTGGGTGGAACCCTGGGTGGGGCATTGCTCAGCCAGCGCGTCACCCGGGAGCAGAACCAGCGCGCCGATCGTGAACGGGCAGAGGACCGCCACGACCGAGCGCAGGAAGCCAGGCGGGATCTCTATGCCCGTTTGAATACCACGGCTCGCGCTTACCGGGTCGCTGCCCGAGACGCAGTCCTAGCGGCCGAGCGCGGTGAAAGCGCTGAACCAGCAGTCCTCGATGCCGCGAAGGAAGCCTGGGCAGAGCAATACTCCTTGGCTCAGATGGCTCTACCGAAGGACGTCAACGAGATCGCCTCTTCCCTCAATAGGGCGCTCGGAGTCGGGTACACCGTGGTGAAGCAATTGGCGAGCAGCCCTGCCCCAGACAGGTCGTACAACCGGGCCAAAGATTGGTTCAGCGGCCCCCTGTCCGACGGGGTGTATCTGCTGCGGGTCACCCTGCGTCATGACCTCGGCGTCGAGGTCGAGCCTGACTTCGAGCACACACGTACTCAAATGCTCGCTGTGCTCAATAGCGAGCGAAGGAGCCTCGAGCGCCTACTCTCCTCCGAACAGGCCCAAGCCGCGCGGCCTGCATAGGCGGGTTAACGACGAGGCTCCCGAGGCATTCGGGAGCGTCGGAGACGCCCACGTGCTCAAACCTTTGGTGTCGCCGTCGGCGGGAACTGGCGCCAGGCCTGTCGATGGCGAGCGACGCTGTACACCTGCTCGACCTGTTCGGCCGTCAGCACCCCGGAGAGCGGCGCCAGTGCCGCCACCTGACGCTCCTGGTACACGCGCACGCTGAGCTGTGTGGCAACCACCTTCACATCGGTCACGCCGACGAAGACGAGCACGGGCTCCACCGGGACAGGAAAGCCGCAATAGTGCTCAAGCACTCGAGCTACCCGCTTCGCTTCCGCCCGGCTCTTGCGCGCGTAGGGCGCTGGCTTTCCATGATTGACCTTCACGGAATCGTCGCCGACCCACACAGCCTTTTTGTGGTGGTGCTTGGTGTTGATGCTGAACACGCCGCCGGGTCCGACCAGCAAGTGATCGACGTCCACCTTGTCGGCCAGGGGGATGGAATGCAGGACCCGCCAGCCGTGACTCGCCAAACGGTTCAGCTCGGCTCCCACTCGCCTCTCCCCCGCCAGCCCCTTGCGCCAGGAATCCCCCTCTGTGCGACGACGCAAGAGCTTTGAGACGAGCCGCTCAGTCAGACCCACGCCGGATTTGTCGAGCAGGTCCCGGAGAGACTCACCAGGACGGTTGGTGGACAGGTCGTCGGCCGACGTCAAAGGCGGAAGCATCGGGCGCGCTTCAACCTCAGGGGCCCTCTGTGGCATGACCGACTCGGAGTTGTTCCGTAAGTGGCGTGTCAGCACGGCAACCACGTCATCGCGGTACTCGGCGACCAGGACCGTAACGTGCCCCGTCCTGATATCCGCCCAGCCGACCGCGGTGCCATCCGGCAGGTTCGCGTACAGGCGATCCTGTCCGAACCGCTTCCAGCGCCTCACCCTCAACTCCACGAGCCCCCCTCGTCCGCTCTCGGCTCGAAGCATCGCAGCAGGTAGCGCTCAAAACGAGAGAGGCCCCGGACAAGATGCCCGGGGCCTCGGTGGGGGGTGGGTGCAGGGGGTCTCACTCGTACTAGTGCCGCATCAGGCAACGTTTGCCCTGTCGACGACGGTCCGTAGGCGCCGGTCGTCGGTGTTGCGGTTCCGCCAGATGATGTAGCGGCGGATCATGCTGCCCTGCTCCTTGTGGGTGGCGTGGTCGGTGCCGTCGAGGGTGAAGTAGCGCCGGGCGGTGAACTGGGCCTCGATGCGGTTGAGCCAGGAGGAGTTGGTCGGTGTGTAGGCGATCTCGACATTGTTTGCCGCCGCCCAGGTGCCCACCCGTTGGCACTTCTTCGTGGTCAGGTGCGGGGAGAAGTTGTCGCACACGATCGCGATCCGCACGGTCGGAGGATAGAGCGTGCGCGGGTAGCGGCAGAATTCCAGGAACTGGGTGCGCCTCTTGATGGGCTTGATGTGGCCGTAGAGCTTGTCCTTGGCCAGGTCCAGGGCGGCGAACAGGTGTCGCACGCCGCCGTAGCGGTTGTAGGTGGCCCGGCGTCTACGGCGAGGTTCACGGCCTTGATCCTTGTGCCTGCCGCCGCGTTCGGCCCACTGCCGTCCAGGGTGCGGCATCAGGTTGAGCGGCCCGAACTCGTCCATGCAGAAGATGACTTCGGGCTCGCCCTCCTCGGGTATGACCTCGCCGTCGGCGATCGCGTAGAGGTGTTCGACGCGGGCCTTCTTGGCCGCGTAGTCGGGGTCACGGGAGGTCTTCCAGGTCTTCAGGCGTTGAAAGGAGACGCCTTCCTCGCGGAGCAGGATGAGCAGGCCCTCGTGGCTGATGTCGTCGACCACCCCCTCGGCGACCAGGAAATCCGCCAGCTTGGACAGACTCCAGGTGGAAAACGGCAGGTCGTGCTCGACGGGTTTGGACTTGGCGATCTTCTTGATCTCGCGGCGCTCGGGCAGGGTGAACGTCTTCGGCCGACCGCCCTTGTATTTCGGGTAGAGCGAGTCGAAGCCGTCGGCGTTGAAGTTGTGGATCACATCGCGAACCCGGTCGGCGCTGGTGAAGGTCACCCCGGCGATCTTCGCCACCGGCATGCCCTGCGCGGACAGCAGTACCATCTGGGCCCGCCGCCAGGTCACCACCGATCCAGTGCTCCTGCGGATGATCCGCAGTAACCGCTGGCCCTCGGCATCGGCGATCTCTCGGACCTGTACGCGTATCGCCATCAGCACGGAGTGGCCGCCCCCTGCCACCCGGTACAGCACCCGGACGGCGCGTCACATCACAACAGGCCAAACGTTCGCTGTTACAACACGCGGCCGCTCTGCCGGAACCGTGCACCACGCCGCCGCGTCTATCACGGGCATGGGCGAGAGAACCGCGGAACGGGCCACGGGTATGAACCCGAAGACTGAGGGCGGCGCCGGATGCCTACTCGCCGGCCTCGGTGCGACAGCCGCGCCGCTTGTCTGGGCACCGCGCGCCGCGGTCAGTATCGACGGAGGATTCGAGGGCCATGCCCGCGATCTGAGCGTACTCTTCATCGACCTGCCGCTCATCGTGCTCGGCGGCGCACTGGTTCCGCTCTTCGCCTGGGCGTTGGCCACCAGATGGGTGAACCGCTCCTGGGTCGCGGCACTCGTAGCCTTGGCCACGCTCGCGCTCGCGGTGTGGGGGCTCACCGAGTGGTGGACCCCCCGCCGGCAGCCGGACCCCGGTTACGGACCTGGGATCTGACCACGGCGTCCGCACATCGCAGCGCGACCAGCAGCCCCAGGATCACAACATCCCCGCGCCGTCGACTAAAGGGCAAATGTTGCCTGATGCGGCACTAGCGCAGGAGGTCCTCGATACGCCGGTTAGCGACGTCCTGTTCGGGCGGGGCCGTTTCATGCTCTGCCGTCCAGCCATGGGCGAGAAGCGTGCCGCCGAGGAAGGCGACCGCGGGCCACCCGGCGAGAAGGATCCGCAGCCAGGCCGGCACGGCGTCCAGGTCGAGCAGTCCGGCCGTGGCGACGTTGGGCCCGAGCGACGCGATCAGCGCGACGAGAACAAGCACCACCCGGCCGCCTTCGACCCACCGGAGCGCAGTCGTCGCCAGGCCGCCACCAACAGCAGGCCGACGGAGATCGCGGAGGAAATTGCGGAAGCCTCGACTGAGCTTCACCTGATGATTTGCGATCAGCTTTCAATGTAGGTGAAGGCACTCCCACGGCAGACCAGTGGTCGACCCTAAGATGCCTGCGGGGCGCCCGAGGATGGCCGACGATGACAGTCAGCGCAGCGCGTAACGCCAGCCCGTGTTGATGTAGCCCTTACTCTCACGCGAGACACGCCGAATGGAGTCCTCAGATGCCTGAATGGGGATTTCATAGTGAGTATCGCGATGCTTGACTTTGAAAGTGAGTTCTTCCGCAGCGAACTGCGCCAGCAATTCATCTTGGGTCCACAGGTCCGCACCGCGCGTGATGGCAGCACCTAGGATCAACATGTCATTCAGGCTGTTTCGGAAGTCAGCTTTGAGGTTGAATCCGCGTGCGATCAGACGCTTCAAGAGACCAAAGGCGATGGGGACACATTCCGCCCCGACCGGGACACAGCCGACTCGCTGTCCGGCGAGGAAGGTGAACTTACCTACCAGCTCCTTGCGTTCACGCTTCGGCAGATGGTTTACCGACTCGCTAAATATGACCCGGTTGGCGCTGTCTAGCAGATGAGATATGCCGAGGTGTCCATACTCCACCACGGACGGGAATTCGTTATTGAAGTCCATGATGAGCTTATCCGTAGCTCGCTTGAACAGCGGCCTATCGCTCGGCCTATCCCCGTGAATCTTCCGTTGAGTTATGTAAGCCTCCCTTGCCGCTGGGCTTAACGTGTGCGGCGGCGGGGTGAAGTACCGAGCTTCACCCGTCGCCACGTTTCGCACTCGCAGGAATTCGTGTGCGACCGTAGAAGCGACAGAGAAGCCCGACAGGCCTTCTCCAGCTATCGAGGATCCTTTAAATACATAGGAAACAATTTGCGTGTCAACGATGATTGTCAAGTGCCCGTTCCTCAGTCTGCAGGTGCCCCAGCGCGCACTCGACGAGAGTAAGTCCAAGTGATGGCAGAACGCAGCCAGTTGAGCCCTCAAGCGGGGAGGACACCGATGATCGCGGCGAGGACGGCTCCGACGATGGCGAGAACACCTGCGATGATCGCCGCGCGAATCTGAGCTGGCCGCTTGTTGTGGTTCGGTGCCATTGACGTCCCTTCTCAGGGCAGTTGACGCCGGTCGCAGTTTCCCCGACGCGGGACACCATCAAGATGGTTCCACTCAAACCAGTGCAAATAGGAGGATTACGTCAAATGTTGAAGTGGGGTGCATGCAACGGCCGGTGGTGATCCGCCAGCGCGCGCCAAGGTGTAGCCAGGTCGCTACGCCACCGTCAGCGGGGTGACTGCAAGGGGAAATCGAGGCTGGTGCGTGCCCTCGCATGTCTGTAGGCCGCGAACTATCTGTGGACTCGTCTACTTGGCCTTCCACGCGCAGGACCGTGACCTGGTGCGTTGTCCGGCCACCAAGGGTCCTCCGGAGCCGAGTGCGCAGGTTCGAATCCTGCCGTGGGCATGAGGTGCCCAAAGACCCCGCCACCAGCGGGAACGCTGAAGCCGGGGTCTTCGTGTATGTGCAGGTGGGACAGCGGAACGGCCGTAAGCGGATCACCAAGTGGGTGGGGTCAGCACATCACCCTGGCCGGAGGCGCGAACGGCGAGGCCGTGGGGAGTTCCAGGGGCTCGGATGCTGTGGGGGGGGGGCGCACTGTTCCTTGATCAACGCTCTGGTTACGGGCCACCGCATCGCCTACTCCGCCGGCGCACAAGAGGCAGAGTGCCGTGAATCCCGCCGCACAGGGAGGATGAACGGTAGGATTAGTGGCATGAGTGAGCCTACCGGCAAGTACTCGATCACCATGCCTCGTGACATCGCCGAAGCCGCCAAGGCCCGCAGCGGACCCTCCGGGCTGTCCGCCTATGTGGCCGCGGCCGTGGCCCGTCAGATCGAACGGGACAACCTCAACGAGCTGATCCAGGTGGCCGAGGCCGAGCACGGGCCCATCACGGACGAAGAGATCCAGTCCCTGCGGGAGCAGCTCCACCAGGCACGCGAGAAGCAGACGCAGGGCGGAGCGAGCGCAGCGTGAGCCGTTCCGTCGCCACCCCCGGCGGCACCCTGGTCCTCGACAGCGAAGGGCTGGCCAAGGCTGTCCTGCGTGACCGCACAGTGACCGGCTGGCTTGCCCTGGCACGCGCCGATGATCTGCGGGTGATCACTTCGGCAGCCACCCTCGTAGAAGTGGTTCATCCTCGGATCAACCGCCCGGCCCTGGAGTGGACTCTTTCCCGCCTGGTGGTCGAACCGGTCACCGAGCCGATTGCCCGGCACGCCGCAGCCCTCCTCGCCGACGCCGGCCTGCACGGGCACAAGTACGCCGTCGACGCCATGCTCAGCGCCACCGCCCTCACCGCACCCGGCCCCGTCACGGTCCTCACCTCCGATCCTGAGGACATCGCCGCTCTGTGCGGCGGGCGCGCCACGGTGATCAAGGTCTGACAGTGCACGTCGACCGCCCGCACAGGGATGACGGTGCATCAGGCAGGGTGGCCGGCATGCGCCCGGGGCGGCATCCGATACGACGCACGGATAGTGTGCCGCTGGATGCAGCGTCGTCGTGAAAGGGCGGCGCCTGCATGACACGGGCGGGATGGATGAGAGCGCCTTCGGGGGAACGACCCCGGAAACCCCGCTGTGAGGGATCCGGTTCGGTTTCCGCCGGGTCGGTAGGTACCTGCAGGACCCGGTCGCGTTGGTCTGCGTCCGGATCTACTTCGCCCTCACTGCGACTCTCCAGGAACCATGTGACGTCGACAAGCAGCCCAGCAGGACTCCCGACTTCGCTTGATCGTCCCGGCGGCTCTGCTCGTGGTTGGGCAGTTCTAGAATCTTCACTCCCTCAACTCTCGTTCCAGCAAGGAAGTTCACATGGCCGGTCCCGATCTTCGCTCAGATGCCCCGAAGAAGGGTGACTGGGCTGCTCAGATCCGTAGCCTTCCCAGATGGCAAGGCATCCTCGCTGCCCTCCCCCTGGGGCTGCTCTTCGTCGGTGGGCTGATCGGCGGGCTCATCGGTGGGGTCGGCTTGGTCGCCAACCTCAAAATAGCCCGCAGCGCGCTCGCCCCCGCCTGGAAGGGTCTCTCCATGGTGGGCGTCATCGTCGGCGCCACACTCACTTACCTTCTTATCGCCGCTGCGTTGACGGGGGCGTTCTGACACCCCAGCCCATAGAGGGTCGTCAGTCGCGACTTACGGATGGGCGCCTTCCAGCCACTTCCCGTCGCGCATGATGACTCTGCCGCGGAGTTCCGGTTCGCCGCGCCAGGCGCGGACGCTCTTCGGCACCACGCGCATGTACAGGAAGGAACCTTCCTCCGCGCGCGGGTCCCAACCGAACTTGGCGGCGAACGCTTCGGCCGCGTCTCCGGGCACGTCCTGGTCGAGGAAGCATTCCGCCTCGCCCTGGAGAAGCACTACGTCGAAGGTGTCCGGCAGCGCCAGGCGCACGCGCGGCTCCTCGCGGACGTTCCGCGCCGTCGCGGAAGTGGCGCTGGTGCACATCCACACCGCTTGCCCGTCCCACATGAACCACAGCGGCACCTGGTGCGGCCCGTGATCGGGGTGTGCTGTCGACACCCATACATCCCGCTCGGTGACGAGCCGTTCCAGGGTGTCGCGTCTGCGCTCCGCCGTCTCGCGGCGAGCAATCCCCGTGCTCTGCATGAGTGCCGAACATAGTTGGCAGGCTCGATGCGCGCATGGGGCGAGGGACCTACGCCCGGGGGCGGATGGAGTCCCTAATCGGTCGGCAGCGACGCGGCCGGGCGGACGGCGGTGAAGTCGTGGGACTCGTCGCGGGTGGCGGAGAGCAGCAGCCACTCGTCGCAGCCCTGCCAGGGATAGAGGTCGGCGGCGCCTCCGCGCACCGCCCGCGGCCCGTCCCCCGTGCGGGGGCGGGCGTCCGCAGGCGCGTCCGTGAAGTGCGGGATCCACACGTCGGCGCAGATCTCGTTCGCCGACCCCATCGCCGCCAGCCCGAAGGCGTTCTCGGCCGCAGCGGTGCGCTCGTCGTCGGCGAAGTCGTCGAGCACCTGGTCCTCGTCCGGCTTCCCGTCCCCGCGGAAGGTCAGCGTGGTCGTGCCCGCCCGGGCGGCGTACTCCCACTCCACCTCGCTGGGCAGCCGGAAGGGCAACGCGTCGAGCAGGTCGTCCAGGTCGTCCTCGAACCGGGCCGTGCCCGAATCCGACTCGGTGTACGCGTCCTCGTACTCGGGCAGCCAGTGCCGTGCTTGCGCCACCGTAAGCGGATGCCTGGCTATCAGGAACGGCTCGACGTGCACTTCTCGCACCGGTCGGGCCTGGACAGCTTCGGCGAAGAACGCCTCAAGGTCGTCTTCGGCTCCGCCGGCCCGTTCAATGGCACGGACGGCGTCCAACTCCGCGTCGGACAGGCCCATCCGGAACGTCCCACCGGGAACAGCCCGAAAGACCACGCCGGAAGGGGTGTGCCGCCAAGCCGGTCGTCCGGCCACGATCTCCTGAGCCCACATGGTGCCGGACGCTAGCACCGCTCCCAAGGCGTGGATGTCCCCGGGGCGGTGGTGAAGATGACCGCGCTGCCAGCGCGTGCACCAGTGCCGGCTGGGGCCGCCACACCTGGGCCAGGACCGGTCCCAGCATCAGCGCCCGGTGCGGCGCCGTGCGCAGTCCCTCGTGCAGAGCGACCGCGTTCGCCTTGCGGTCGGCGAGTGCGTTGAGCATGCCGGTGTCGTACGGCCACACCCGTGCGCTTACTCCGTCGCTCTCGGCCAGCTGGCGCGTCGCGGCATGGACCAGGTGCGCCGAGACGTCCATGCCCGCCCGCTCCGCATGTCGCTCGATGCGTTCGGCTTCGTCCTTGCTCCGAGCTCGCTCGCCGTTCCCGGCTCGTGCCGCCCCGCCCCACCCCCCGACGTTTCCCCCCGCCCCCCACGGTTACCCAGAAAGCCTTGCGCGGGGGTGGGTCGAGGCGGAACGGAGTGGGTTCATGGGAAGCGTGAAGGTGTCCGACTACGTGCTGCAGCGGTTGCGGGAGTGGGATGTCGAGCATGTGTTCGGCTACGCGGGTGACGGCATCAACGGGCTGCTCGCCGCATGGGGGCGGGCCGACAACCAGCCGCGGTTCGTGCAGGCCCGGCACGAGGAGATGGCCGCCTTCCAGGCGGTGGGGTACGCCAAGTTCTCCGGGAAGGTCGGGGTGTGCGCCGCCACCTCCGGGCCCGGGGCCATTCATCTGCTCAACGGGCTCTACGACGCCAAGCTCGACCACGTTCCCGTCGTCGCGCTGGTCGGGCAGACCAACCGCAGCGCCATGGGCGGCTCCTACCAGCAGGAAGTCGACCTTCATAGCCTCTACAAGGACGTCGCCTCCGAGTTCTGCGAGACGGCGACGGTGCCGGAGCAGCTGCCCAACCTGATCGACCGCGCGATTCGGACCGCGTACGCCAAACGCACCGTCACCGCGATCATCCTCCCCGCCGATGTGCAGGAGCTGGACTACAGCCCGCCCACGCACGCCTTCAAGATGGTGCCCTCCAGCCTCGGGATGGGCCGCTACGCGCCCGTTCCCGCCGACGAGGACGTCCAGCGGGCCGCCGAGGTGCTGAACGCCGGCGAGAAGGTCGCCGTGCTCATCGGGCAGGGCGCGCGCGGGGCCCGCGCCGAGGTCGAGCAGCTCGCCGACGTGCTCGGCGCCGGTGTGGCCAAGGCCCTGCTGGGCAAGGACGCCCTCCCCGACGACCTGCCCTACGTCACCGGGTCCATCGGGCTGCTGGGCACGCGCCCCTCGCACGAGCTGATGCAGGGCTGCGACACGCTGCTGATGATCGGCTCCAGCTTCCCGTACACGCAGTTCATGCCGGAGCTGGACCAGGCGCGCGCCGTGCAGATCGACATCGATCCGCACATGATCGGCCTGCGCTACCCGTTCGAGGTGAACCTCGTCGGCGACTCCCGCGAGACGCTGCGCCGGCTGCTGCCCCTGCTGCGCCGCAAGGAGAACCGGGCCTGGCGGGAGAAGGTCGAGAAGAACGTCTCCCGCTGGTGGGAGGTCATGCAGCGGCGGGCGGCCGTGGACGCCGATCCGGTCAATCCCGAGTACGTGGTGCACGCCCTCGACGGCAAGCTGCCCGACGACGCCATCATCGCCGCCGACTCCGGCTCCTCCGCCAACTGGTACGCCCGTCATCTCCGGCTGCGCGGCCGGATGCGCGGTTCCCTCTCCGGGACGCTGGAGACGATGGGGCCCGGTGTGCCGTACGCGATCGGCGCGAAGTTCGCCCATCCGGACCGGCCTGCCATCGCCCTCGTCGGCGACGGCGCCATGCAGATGAACGGCATGATGGAGATGATCACGGCCGCCAAGTACTGGCGTGAGTGGTCCGATCCGCGGCTGGTCGTCGCCGTGCTGAACAACCAGGACCTCAACCAGGTCACCTGGGAGATGCGGGCCATGTCGGGCGCGCCGCAGTTCGAGGAGTCCCAGCACATCCCCGACCTTCCCTACGCCGAGATCGCCCAGCGCATGGGCCTGGACGGCGTGCGCGTGGAGAAGCCCGAGGGCGTCGAGGCGGCCTGGGACCGGGCCCTGTCGGCGGACCGGCCCTTCGTCATCGACTTCCGCACCGACCCCGCCGTCCCGCCGATCCCGCCGCACGCCTCCCTGGACCAGATCGAGGCCGCCGCCTCGGCGATCCTCCAAGGGGACAGCGACCGCGCGGGCATGGTCCGGCAGGGCATCAAGGCCAAGGTGCAGGAGATGCTCCCAGGCAGCCGGCACCGCGGCGACCGGCCCGGCGCCGGCAAGCACGACAGCGCCGAAAAGGACACGTGAGCGGGACCGATCCCGTGTCGGGGGCGCGCTTCGCCCGCGTACCGGTCGTACGCGGGCGATCCCGTCACTCCTCGGGGCGTTCCTGCGGCACCGCGTAGCCCGGGACGGACGGCCAGCGCACGGTCAGCACCACCGACTCCTCCTCGGCGACCCAGGAGTGGTCCACCCCGCGGCCCCAGACGACGTAGTCGCCCTGCTCCTCCAGCACCACGCTGCGTCCCGGGAACTCGACCCGGAACCGGCCGCTGACGAGCACCTGCAGCGCGGTGCGCTCCTCGCCCCGGACCCACTGCGCACGCCGGTCGCCCCGCGGGTGGACGCCCCACTTGATCTCGAGGTCGTCGCTGTGCCGGGGATCGCCGTCCGGCTTGAAGTGCCCGAGCAGCCAACCCCGGTCGACCGCGGCGTCCTTGCCGGCGTTGCCGACGTACACGTTGTCGTCCATGGGCGGCGGTCAGTCCCGGCGGGCCGCGTACGTCACGAACGCGGCCCATTCGGCCTCGGAGAAGGCGAGTTGAGCGCGGGCGGGGGCCTTTGAGTCGCGGATGTGGACCGTGCCGGGCGCCGCAGCGACCTCCAGGCACTCGCCGCCCTCGTTGCCGCTGTAGCTGCTCTTGATCCAGGCGTGGGGTGCGGGCTCAGCGGTGCTCATCGTTCTCCCAGCAAGCTCTCGATCAGGACAAGGGACTCCTGCATCGTAAGCGCCTGGGCCCTGATGCTCCCGTACCGCGCGGCAAGCATCCGCACCTCCTCGGGGTCCGTGATGAGACTACTGCTGCTCTGCGCCTCGGTGTACCCGACCTGCGGCTTCCCTTTGGGCGTCAGCAGCACGAACGGCCCGCCCATTCCCGCGTGTTCACTTCGCTCCGAGGGCATCACCTGGAGCTCGACACTGGGCAGCCGACCGAGCTTGAGCAGATGCTCCAGCTGCTCCCGGTGGATGTCCCAGCCGCCGAGGGGGCGTCGCAGCACCACCTCCTCGATCACCGCGGTCACCATGGGAAGGGGCCAGCGGGTCAGGATCTCCTGCCGGTCCACCCGGGAGGCCACGCGCTGCTCGATGGTGTCCTGGTCCAGCACCGGCTTGCGCATCACGTACAGCGCTCGGGTTCGTCGCTCGGTCTGCAACAGACCAGGCACGTCATGGTTGTTGTAGAAGTTGATCTCGACCGCGCTGCGCTCCAGCCGCGCATAGTCCTTGAACCACGCCGGATGCCGAACCCTCGCCTTCGCCTTGGCCCGCTCCACGTCCTCGATCAGCGCCTTCAACAGCCCGCCCGCGTCGAGGAGTTCGTCCGCCGCTTCCAGGAACTCCCGTTGAGGCGTCCGTACGCCCCTCTCCAGTGCGGAGATCAGGTCGGGGCCGTACCCGAGGCGGTCGCCCAACTCCTTCTGGGTCAGGCCGGCTCGCTCCCGCAGCAGCCTCAACTGCTTGCCGACGGCCCGGTTCAGGTCGTTGACCTGTTCGACCTCGTCGTAGGCCTCCTCGGTCCCCGTGCTTTCCACCTGCTCCGACAAGGTCACCGCGACCCCTCACTCTCCGTCCGAAGGATCCCCACGCCGCGTACAGAGTAGAGCCGAGCGAACACTCAGCGTGACGTGAATCGGGAAAGAGCGCCGACGGTGTCGTCCCGGCCACGGGTTGGTTGCGACAAGGGCTTTCCAGGGACGGGGAGTTGGGGAGCGGGGAGCATCCGGGGCATGGAACGGGACCGGTACGTGGACTTTCTGCGGGCGTGGGCCATCGTGCTCGTCGTGCTCGGGCACTGGGTGATCACCGGGTTGGTCCGGCAGCCGGACGGGGCGATCACCGCGCCGGAGTTGCTGGCGACCGTGCCGTGGACCCAGTGGCTGACGCTGGGGTTCCAGATCATGCCGCTGTTCTTCTTCGCCGGCGGCTGTGCGGCGGGCGGGTCCTGGGCTCGGGCGCGGGAGCGGGGGGCCACCGTCGCGGAGTGGGTGGGGCGGCGGGCGGTGCGGCTGCTGCTGCCGACCGGCGTCTACAGCGGGCTCGTGCTCGTCGCCGTCGCGGTGTGCGCCGCGCTCGGCGTGGATCCGGTCACGCTGGCGCTGGTGGGATGGGCGCTGGCCATGCAGTTCTGGTTCCTGCCGGTGTATCTGCTGGTCAGCGCGCTGACTCCGGCGCTGTACGCCCTGCATCTGCGGTGGGGTCCGCTCGCTCCGGCGGGGACGGCCGGTCTGGCGCTGCTCGTCGGGGTGCTGGATCTCGCGGCGGGAGTGCCGTACGTCGGGGCCCTCGACTACGTGCTCGTGTGGGGTGTGGTCTACCAGCTCGGGTTCTGCCTGCGGGACGGGCTGGTGGCCGGCGGGAGCCGGCGGGTGGCGGTGGCGATGACCGTCGGGGGGTGGTCCGCGTTCGCCGCGCTCGTCGGGTTCGGTCCGTTCCCGGTCAGTCTGATCCTGGTGACGGGACAGGATCCGAGCAACACGAACCCGCCCTCGGCGGCCATGCTGGCGTGGGCGGTCGGGCAGGTCGGCGCGTGTCTGCTCGTCGCGCCGGTGATGCGGCGGCTGCTGGAGCGGGAGCGGCTGTGGCGGGCGGTGCGGGCGACGGGGGCCGTCAGCATGACGCTGTACCTGTGGCACATGGTGCCGGTGCTGGTGATCGCCGCCGCCTTCTATCTGACCGGGCTCGCCCCGCAGCCCGCTTTCGGTTCGGCGGCGTGGTGGGGGTGGCGGGGGCCCTGGCTGCTGGTGCTGGTGGTGGTGCTGGTGGGCGTGGTGCGGCTGCTCGTCCCCCTGGAGCGCAGGCTGGCCTCACTGGAGCGCCGGCTGACCTCACGGGAGCTCCGGGCGGCCTCACGGGAGCTCCGGGCGGCCTCACCGGAGCGCCGGGCGGCCTCACCGGAGCGCCGGGCAGCCTCACCGGAGCGCCGGGCAGCCTCACCGGAGGCCGGCGGGCCTCGCGCCGCCGCCGGGCCCCGGCGGGCCTGGCGGCTCTGGGCCGGTCTCGGCCTGAGCGTCTGGGCGTTGACGTACTTCGCGGGGCACGGGTTCGCGTACGGGGGGAGGTTCCCGCTGTGGGGCGCGGCGGGGCTGTCCGTGGGGGCGGTGCTGGTGCTGACAGCCGGGGGCGGGGTGACGGGGGTGCGGGGGCGGACCGCACAAGGACGGGCGCAAGGGCTGGAGGAGGCCGCGTGACCTCGGGTGGGGCCCGGCCCCGCCGACGGGGCCAGGTCACGCCGTGCGTTTGCGGCCCGCCGCCTTCTTCGCCGTCGACGTCGTCTTCTTCGCCGCCGTCTTCTTGGCGGCCGCGCTCTTCGCCGTCGACGTGGACTTCTTCGCTCCGCCGGCGGCCTGGGCCGACTTGGTCTGCTTCGCGGCCGCCGTCTTCTTGGCCGCCGTCGTCTTCTTCGCCGTCGACGTCGACTTCTTGCCGCCCGTCTGCTTCGGCGCCGTACGGGCCGACTTCCCCGGCGGCAGGTGTCTGACCTCGGCCTTCTCGGTCGCGGTCGACTCGCCCCGGGACTCCTTCGCCGCCCGCACGCTGTTCTCCAGGGCCGCCATCAGGTCCAGCACCCGGCCGCCGGTCTCGGGAGCGGGGGCCTCGGGCGGGGTCTCGCCCGCGGCCTTCGCGGCGACGACCTCCTCGATCGCCTCGCGGTACTCGTCGTGCAGGTCGGCGAGGTCGACCTCGCCGAGGGTGTCCATCAGCGCGTCCGCGAGGTCGAGTTCCTTGTCGCGGACGGTGACGGAGGTGTCCGGGGCGACGCCCTCCGGGGCGCGGACCTCGTCCGGCCACAGCAGGCCGTGCATGGCGATGGCGTCGCCGACCACGCGGAGCATGCCCAGCCGCTCCCGCCCGCGCAGCGCGTACTTGGCGATCGCCACCTTGTGGCTGCGCTTGAGCGCCTCCCGGAGCAGGGTGTACGGCTTGGCGGCCGGGGCGCCGCCCGCCTGGAGGTAGTACGCGGCGTCCATCTGGAGCGGGTCGATCCGGTCGGCCGGCACGAAGGCGACGATCTCGATCGTCTTCGCCGTCGGGATGGGCAGGTGGGCCAGGTCCTCGTCGGTGATCGGGATGATCGTGCCGTCCGCGTCCTCGTACCCCTTGCCGATCTCGCCCTGGCTCACCTCGCGGTCCTCCAGTTCGCACACCTTGCGGTAGCGGATCCGGCCGCCGTCCTCCGTGTGGATCTGGCGGAAGGAGATGGAGTGGCTCTCGGTGGCGTTCACCAGCTTGATGGGGATGCTGACGAGTCCGAAGGAGATGGCGCCGTTCCAGATGGATCGCACGTGCAGCACCTTCCTGACGGGCGCGAGGTGCACCGCCTGCCTGTACCGATATGTACCGGTTTCGTGTGATTCTCATGGTATGACGCCGATCACAGAGGTGGAGGGGCGACGGCTGGCGCTCAGCAACCTGGACAAGGTGCTGTATCCGGCGACCGGTTTCACCAAGGGCGAGGTGCTGCACTACTACGCCACGGTCGCCGGGGCCCTGCTGCCCCATCTGCGCGACCGGCCGGTGTCCTTCCTGCGCTACCCGGACGGGCCCGACGGACAGCTGTTCTTCGCCAAGAACGTGCCGCCGGGCACCCCCGAGTGGGTCGCCACGGCGCGGGTGCCCCGGGCGGAGGGGCCGGCGCGGATGGTGCTCGTGCAGGACCTGGCGAGCCTGATGTGGGCGGCGAACCTCGTCACCGAGTTCCATACGCCCCAGTGGGTGATCCAGGACCCCGGGGAGGCCGACCGGATCGTCTTCGACCTCGATCCCGGCGCGCCCGCGACCGTGGTCGAGTGCTGCGAGGTCGCGCTGTGGCTGCGGGAGCGGCTGGCGCGGGACGGGATCGAGGCGTACGCCAAGACGTCGGGGTCGAAGGGGCTGCACCTGGTGGCGTCGGTGCGGGGGGCGTCGTCCGAACGGGTCACGGAGTACGCCAAGCGGCTCGCGGTGGAGGCGGAGCGGGAGATGCCCCGGCTGGTGGTGCACCGGATGACGCGGAGTCTGCGCCCGGGGAAGGTGTTCGTGGACTGGAGCCAGAACGCGGCCCGCAAGACCACGGCCACGCCGTACACGTTGCGGGCGCGGGCGGAGCCGACGGTGTCCGCGCCGGTGGGGTGGGAGGAGGTGGAGGCGTGCGGGCGGCCGGAGGAGCTGGTGTTCCGGGCGGAGGACGTGAGCGCGCGGGTCCGTGAGCACGGGGATCTGCTGGGGCCGCTGTTCGAGGCGGGGGCGGCGGAGGTGCCCTGAGCGGGGGCCGGGGTGGCTGGGGCCGGCGTGGGCGGGGTGCCGTCGCGACCGCCCGTGCCGCCTGCGGCACGACAGCCCCCGAGTGCGCGGCTGCGCGGGTGCTTCAGGTCCAGGTGGGTCTGGCCCGGGCCATGGCGTGCAGGGCCTCGATGTCCGCCGGTTTCAGGGTCGCGCCGGTGCGGGTCAGGCTCCGCAGTTCCGTGGCGGTCAGGACGCGGACCTGTCTCGGGGGTGTGGTGACGCGGACGTCCGCCGGTTCGACCAGCGCGAGGACCGGGCGGACCTCCGCCGTCAGGGCGTGGGAGGCGCGGTCGGCGTCGGCGCGGACGCGGCGCAGCAGGGGCCGCGGGTCGCGCCGGCCCACGGCGACCTCCGGGTCGGCGACGAGCACGCGCTGCCGGCGGGCATACAGCGCGTGGACGGCGAAGAGGCCGCCGGGGCCGATGACGAGGTGGTGGATGCGGTCGCCGCCGGGCAGCGGGACGGAGTGCAGGGTGTGCCAGCCCGCGCCGTCCAGCCGGTCCAGCGCGTCGCCGACGGCCTGCTCGGCGGCGAGCGCGCGCCGGCGCGGGTCGGGCCGCAGCCGGTGGGCGGGGCCGGGGTCGCGGTCGAGGTCGATGAGCAGGGCCTCGCCGGGCCGGTTGGGGGCCAGGTCGTCGTCGGGCGGCAGGGCGAGGCGGGCCAGCTCGGCGGGGGTGGGGACCGGGGGCGGGCCCACGGTGACCGAGCCGCTCAGGAAGGGGCCGAGCACCTCCAGGACGTCCTCGCGGCGGTCGTCGGCGAGGACGTTCACCCGGCCGGCCTCACGGTCGTACCAGGCGATGTTCCGGCCGTCGGCCAGGCAGACGTAGAGCCGCTCCCGGCCGTGCCGCCAGGTCGGTACGACACGCAGTCCGCTCATGCACCATCACCCCATGACCATGGGAACAGGAGGGGCGCTTCAGGGGCAAGAAGGCGCATACCTCCGGGCGGGGCGGGGCAGTCACCCGTGACGGGACGGAGCGAGGTTGGGGAGGCGTCGTTGCGGACCCGCAGGAACCAGTCCGGAGTGCCTTCGCCGGACGCCCCGTGGAACGAGATCGTGCCCGGTCTGTGGATGGGCGGGCACGAGTTCCGCGGGCGTGCCGGGCAACGGCAGTTCGCGGTGGTGCGGGACGAGTTCGATCTCGTCCAGACGCTGCTGCGGCTGCCCGGACACGGCCCGGACCCGGGTGTCGCGCACCAGGTGTGGCCGATCCCCGACGGGCCGCTGGACGGCACCCAGCTCGCCGGGGTGATGCGGCTGGCTCAGGCGGCGTGCGAGGCGCTGGACGGCGGGCGTACGGTCCTCGTCCGCTGCTGGCACGGCTACAACCGGTCGGGGCTGGTCGTCGCGCACGCTCTGATGCTGCGGGGGGAGCCGGCCGATGCGGCGATCCGGCTGATACGGTCGCGGCGCTCGCCGTGGGCTCTGCACAACGAGCTGTTCGTCGAGTACCTCAAGGCGGGGCTGTCGACCGCTCGTCTGTTGGAGGAGCTCGCCGAGTAATCGTTTCTCCGGCGGCGCCTCAGGCGACTCCAGCGGCAGCGCCCGCCGAAGGTCTCCCACACGTTCGTACGAATAATACGAATAAGGTGGACGGGGCATCACCGCATGATCACAGGAGCCCCGTGTCCCTCAGACGTCCCGCTCTCGCCGTCGCGTCCGTCGCCCTGCTGGCGTCGGTCACCGCGGCCTGCGGCGACGCCGGCGGGCTGCGCGGCGCGGGCGCGACGCCGACCGCCATCAGCCCGGCCCGGCTCTGGCCGACGCTGAAGCCGGCGTCCAGTCCCGCCTGGGCCATAGACGAGGCGGACACCGAGACGATCAAGGGCGTGGCCGTGCCCCACGGCGACATCCGCGAGGTGGACCCGGTCGCCGTCGTCCGCGCCGAGATCGCCGCGCATCCCGGCGAGTACCAGGGCGACTCGGCGTCCTACCGCGGGACCACCGCCCGGATGGCCGACTGCGCCGACCGCGCGGGGGGCGCGAGCGACGCCGCGAGTCGCTGCCCTGTCCTCGCGCCCTACTACCGCGACCTCACCGGCGACGGCCGCCCCGAGCTGACCCTCGGCTTCCGGCTGCTGCCGGGCGACCTGACCGCCGTACGCGTGTACACCGTCGAGCGGGACCGGCTGGTGCGGGTGATGGCGTGGGAGGACGCGGTGAGCGCGGTCGAGCTGGCCGGGCGGTCGGTGATCATCCGCTCGCCCTCCGACCTCGCCGACTACGAGTACCGGCTCCAGTGGACCTGGGACCCGGAGCAGAAGGCGATGCTCCTCACCCACGACGAGATGCTGCGGTCCGACGGCGCGAAGCGCACCCCCGGCACCCGCGCGCACAAGTCGCCCGCCTCGTCGGCTTCGCCGTCGACGTCCGTGCCCTCCGGGCAGCCCGCGCCCGGCGTCACCCCGCCGGCGTCCGCGTCCTCCTCGGCGAGCGGGCGATGAGACCCCTGCTCCCCCAGTGGGCCGGCACGCTGGCGGTGAAGGCGGCCGTCTTCATCACGGTGATGTGCTGCGCGCTGGCCGCGCTGCTCGGCGTCCTGGTGCACGTGCAGGTCACCGACCAGACCGTGGGGCAGGCCCGCGACCTGGCGCTGTCCCGGCTGACGGACGCCACGGCGGCGTACGAGGCCGGGGACGCGCTGCGGCCGGGGGCCGGGGTGGACCCGGCGGGCCTGCCCACCGCGCTGCGGGAGCTCGCGGCGCACGGGGAGCGCGGCACGATGGTCGCCGTCCACCGGGGCCGCCCGGTGATGTGGGCGGCGGGCCCGGCCGACGGCGGGCGGACACTGGCCGTGGCCGTCGACTACAACCAGCAGGCGCGCACGATCGAAGGGCTGGACAACGCGATCCTGTGGTCGTCGGTGCCGGCGATCGGGGCGACGCTGCTGGTCGGCGCGTTCGCCGTGAGCCGGGTGACCCGGCGGCTGCACACCACCGCCCGGGTGGCCAGGCGGATCAGCGCCGGCGATCTGGACGCGCGCGTGGACGACGCGCGGACGAAGGACCCGACGCGCCCGCAGGACGAGGTGGCCGCCGTGGCCGTCGCGCTGGACTCGATGGCGTCCTCGCTCCAGGGCAAGCTCCAGAGCGAGCAGCGGTTCACCGCCGACGTCGCGCACGAGCTGCGCACCCCGCTCACCGGTCTGCACGCGGCGGCCGAGTTGCTGCCGCCGGGCCGGCCGACGGAGCTGGTGCGCGACCGCGTGGCGGCGCTGCGCACGCTCACCGAGGATCTGCTGGAGATCTCCCGGCTGGACATCGGGCGGGAGCGGCTGGAGCTGGACGCCGAGGAACTGGGCGCGGTGGCCGGGCGGGTGGTGCGGGCGTCGGGGGCGCGCACCGAGGTCAGGGTGGTCCACGACGCGCGCGTGGAGACCGACCGGCGGCGGCTGGAGCGGGTGCTGGGCAACCTCGTCGCCAACGCGCACCGGCACGGCCGGGCTCCGGTGGAGCTGTCGGTGGACGGCCCGGTGGTGACCGTCCGGGACCACGGTCAGGGCTATCCGGAGTACCTGTTGGCGCACGGGCCGCAGCGGTTCCGTACGGAGGGCGGCGCGAAGGGGCACGGGCTGGGGCTGACCATCGCGGTGGGCCAGGCGGAGGTGCTGGGCGCGCGGCTGACGTTCGCGAACGCGCCGGACGGCGGAGCGGTGGCCACGCTGACGCTGCCTCAGAGCCCTCCGGGCGGTCTCCCCGATGGCGCAGCGTGACGGGCGAGCCCCGTGCGTCGCTCCTAATGTGGCGATAAGTCAGCTTCGCCGCCTTCATGGAGGTACCCGATGTCCCTGCGCACCGCCTTCACCCGTCTGGCCATAGTGACCGCCGCAGGCGCCCTCGCCACCGCCGCCGTCGTCACCCCGGCCGGCGCGGACGACGGCTTCGGCTCGGCCTCCGACACCGGTTCTGGCTTCGCGTCGAACAGGGGAGGCTTCGACGGCGGCGGAAACGGTGGCACCGCGGGGAACGCAGGGAACGGTGGCGGAGGGCGGGGCGACAACGGGAACGGGAACGGGAACGGCAACAACCAAGGCGGCCGTGGCGACGGCAACGGCAACGGTCAGGGCGGCCGTGGTGACGGCAACGATCAAGGCGGCCAGGGCAACAACAACGGCGGCAACAACCAGGGCGGCCAAGGCAACAACAACGGGCACGGCAACAACCAGGGCAACCAGGCCGGCGGACACCGCTTCACCCGAGGCGTCGTCACCATCAGCCAGCTCCTCCTGCACAGCGCCCCGACCCGCGGCAGCCAGGTGATCCGGGTCGCCCGCCGCGGCCAGGTCGTCTCCATCTACTGCAAGACCGTCGGCCAGCCCGTCCAGGGCAACCGCTACTGGTACCTGCTCACCGACGGCACCTGGGCCTGGGGCGCCGCCCGCTACATCGACACCCGCGGCTCGTCGCCGCGCTGGTGCTGAACCGAAGATCAGTTCAAGGCTCACAAGGAGCCCCATTTGGGTAAGTTCCGGACATGACGCGAGCCGGAGCCGAAGCCATCGCGCCGGCGGCTGACGCCCCGGCCCCCGCCGCACGCCTCGCCCGGCGTCGCGGGGTCGAACTCACGCTCATCCTGATGGCCGTCCTGCTCTCGGTCTACGGCTACTGCGCCGTGGGCCTCGCCAGGACCGGGGCCGTCCCGCCCGGCGCCGCCGGCTACGGCGCCGGGCTCGGCGTGCTGGCACTGCTGGCGCACGGGGCCGTCCGGATGCGCGCCCCCTACGCCGATCCCCTCCTGCTGCCCATCGGCGTGCTGCTCAACGGGATCGGCCTGGTGCTGATCTACCGGCTTGACCTGGAGACACCCGGCGACCGGGCGGCCCCGACGCAACTGGTGTGGTCCACACTCGGCGTGGCGCTGTTCGCCTTCGTGGTGGCCGCGCTGCGCGACCACCGGGTGCTCCAGCGGTACGCGTACGTGAGCGTGGTCGGCGCGCTGGCCCTGCTGACCCTGCCGATCCTCTTCCCGGCGGTCAACGGGGCCCGCATCTGGATCCGGATCGCCGGGTTCTCCATCCAGCCGGGCGAGTTCGCGAAGGTGCTGCTCGCGGTGTTCTTCGCCGCGTACCTGGCCGCCAACCGCACGGCGCTCGCGTACGCGGGGCGCAGGATCTGGTTCGTGCAGCTGCCCGCGGGGCGGGTTCTCGGCCCGGTCGTCGCGATCTGGCTGCTGAGCGTGGTCGTACTCGTCCTGGAACGCGATCTGGGCACCTCGCTGCTCTTCTTCGGCCTGTTCGTCGTCATGCTGTACGTCGCCACGGGCCGCACCGGGTGGATCGCGGTGGGGCTGCTGCTGGCCGCGCTCGGCGCGGTCGCCGTCGGCTGGCTGGAGCCGCACGTGCACAGCCGTGTCGAGGACTGGCTGCACCCCTTCGCGTCGATCGAGGCGGGCCGGGGGCCCAACCAACTCGCCCAGTCCCTCTTCGCGTTCGCGGCCGGCGGGCTGCTGGGCACCGGTCTCGGCCTCGGCCACTCCACCCTGATCGGGTTCGCCGTGAAGTCGGACTTCGTCCTCGCGACGGCCGGCGAGGAACTGGGCCTGGCGGGACTGTCCGCGCTGTTCCTGCTGTACGGCCTGCTGGTGGAGCGCGGCTACCGGGCCGGCCTGGCCCTGCGCGACCCGTTCGGCCGGCTGCTGGCGATCGGCCTCGCCTCGATCGTCGCGCTCCAGGTGTTCGTGATCGCGGGCGGGGTGACCGGGTTGATCCCGCTGACAGGCATGGCGATGCCGTTCCTGGCGCAGGGCGGCTCCTCGGTCGTCACCAACTGGGCGATCGTGGCGCTGCTGATCCGGGTGAGCGACTCGGCGCGGCGGCAGTACGACGGGAAGGCGGCGCCGTGAACCTGAGCGGGCCCCGGGTTCCGGTGAGCCGCCGGCACGAGGCGCCGGTGATGGGCCGGCACATCCGGCACGCGGCCGTCTTCTGCGCGCTGCTGCTGGCCGCCCTGCTGGTCAACGCCGCGCGCGTGCAGATCGTCCAGGCCGCCCGTTATGACGACAGCCCCGGCAACCGGCGTGCGTCGATCGCCCGTTACGGGCAGCCGCGCGGCGACATCCTGGTCGACGGCGCCCCGGTCACCGGGTCGCGGGACACCGGGGAGCAGCTGCGCTACGAACGCACCTACGCGGACGGGCCGTTGTTCGCCCCGGTGACCGGGTTCTCCTCGCAGGAGTACGGGACGACGTTCCTGGAGCACGCCGAGGACGGTCTCCTCTCGGGGGTCGATCCGCTGCTCGGGGCGTTCCCGCTATGGAACGACTTCACCCGGTCCCGGCCGCCCGCAGGGAACGTGGTGACGACGCTCAACGGGCGGGCCCAGCGGGCGGCGTACCAGGGGCTGGCCGGGCGCAAGGGGGCGGTGGCCGCGGTGGAGCCGTCGACGGGGCGGATCCTGGCGCTGGTGTCGGCCCCCTCGTACGACCCGGCGCTGCTGTCGGGGAACGACCCGGGGGCGGAGCGGGCCTGGGCGCGGCTGAACGCCGACCCGGACAAGCCGATGCTGAACCGGGCGGTGCGGCAGACGTATCCGCCGGGGTCTACCTTCAAGGTGGTCACCGCGGCGGCGGCGCTGGACGCGGGCGTGGTCCGCGACCTCGACACGCCGACCCGCTCCCCCGCGCCCTACACCCTGCCCGGGACGACGACCCGTCTGGTGAACGCCGCCGAAGGGTGCCGGGACGCCACAGTGCGGGATGCGTTCGTGTGGTCGTGCAACACGGTGTTCGCCAAGCTGGGAGTCGACACGGGGCTTCGGGGCATGGCGGCGACGGCGGAGGCGTTCGGTTTCAACGCGACCGACGTGCGGGTGCCGTTCTCCGTGGCGCGCAGCACCTTCGACACCTCCGTCGACCGTGCGCAGCTCGCCCTGTCCTCGATCGGGCAGTACAACACGCGGGCCACTCCGCTGCAGATGGCGATGGTCGCGGCGGCCGTCGCCAACGGGGGGCTGGTGCGCACGCCGTACCTGGTGGAACGGACGACGCGGTGGAGCGGGGCGACCCTCGCGGCGGGCGGCGCGCGTGCGGCGCGGCAGGCGATGCGGCCCTCGACCGCGTACCGGCTGCGGGAGTTGATGACGGACGTGGTGCGCGAGGGCACCGGCAGGAACGCGGCGATCCGGGGCGCGACGGTCGGCGGCAAGACGGGCACCGCTCAGCACGGCATCGGCAACGCCGGGACGCCGTACGCCTGGTTCGTGTCGTGGGCGCAGGGCGACCGCGACCTCCAGTCGAAGGTCGCGGTCGCGGTGGTGGTGGAGGACGCCTCGGGCAACCGGGGGGAGATCACCGGGGGCGGGATGGCGGCGCCGATCGCCCGGGCGGTGATGGAGGCGGTGCTCAACTCCTGAAACCCGCTCAGCTCTTGACGAGTGCTCACTTCGTGAGACACGGCTACCGCGGACGATCACGACCGACCTAACGTTCGGTCATGACTGACGCAGCCGCATTCGAACTCGCCCAGGTCAACATCGCCCGCCTCAAGGCCCCTCTGGACTCGGCGCAGTTGAAGGACTTCGTCGACAGCCTCGACCCCGTGAACGCCGACGCCGACGCGGCCGACGGCTTCGTCTGGCGACTTCAGGACGACGGCGGTGACGCGACCGAGATCGCGGTCTTCGGCGACGAGTGGCTCATCATCAACATGTCGGTGTGGCGGGACGCCGACGCCCTGACCGCCTTCATGTACCGGGGGCGGCACCGGGAGATGCTGGCCCGCCGCCGTGAGTGGTTCGAGCGGGTGCAGGAGGCGATGGCGACGCTGTGGTGGGTCCCGGCCGGACACCGGCCCACCGTCGCCGAGGCCGAGGCCCGACTGCTGCACCTGCGCACCAACGGCCCGACGCCGTACGCCTTCACCCTGCGCGCGTCCTTCCCGCCCGGGGCCGCCGAGCCCGTCACCCTGGACGTCCCCGACGGCCTGGGCTGCCCCGCCTAGCCGGTCCCCCCGGCCGCCGACCGGACCGCGAAGGAGTCCCGAACAAGTCCCGCGCGAGGGATTGACGGCCTTGCTGACAGGCAGTCTCATAAGGAGGCGAGTGAATCCCGGGTAACAGGACACGCCCCCGTGCGACGAGGTGGAACAGCGATGACGACCCAGACGGAAGCCGACGCGCTCGACGGGCTGCGGGACGCGCTCGGCCTGCTCAAGGACCGCGAGCAGGTGGCCGAGCGGCTGCTCGTCTCTTCCGCCAAGCACTCCTTCGACCCGGACAAGGAGCTCGACTGGGACTCGCCCTTCGAGGAGGGCAAGTGGTTCTGGCCGCCGGAGCTGGTGTCGCTGTACGACACGCCGCTGTGGAAGCGGATGGGCGAGGAGCAGCGGATCCTGCTGTCGCAGCACGAGGCGGCGGCGCTGGCCTCGCTGGGCATCTGGTTCGAGATCATCCTGATGCAGCTGCTGGTGCGGCACATCTACGACAAGTCGGCGACCAGCGCGCATGTGCGGTACGCGCTGACCGAGATCGAGGACGAGTGCCGGCACTCGAAGATGTTCGCCCGGCTGATCGCGCGGGGCGGCACGCCCTGGTACCCGGTGGGCAGGGCGCACCAGCACCTCGGCCGGCTGTTCAAGACGGTCTCCACCACCCCGGGGTCCTTCACCGCGACACTGCTCGGCGAGGAGGTGCTGGACTGGATGCAGCGGCTGACCTTCCCCGACGAGCGGGTGCAGACCCTGGTGCGGGGCGTCACCCGGATCCATGTGGTGGAGGAGGCGCGGCATGTGCGCTACGCGCGGGAGGAGCTGCGGCGGCAGATGGTGACCGCGCCGCGGTGGTCGCAGGAGTTCACCCGGGTCACCTCGGGTGAGTTCGCCCGCGTCTTCTCGGTCGCGTTCGTCAACCCCGAGGTGTACGCGAACGCCGGGCTGGACAAGCGGGAGGCCGTGGCACAGGTGCGGGCCAGCGGGCACCGGCGCGAGGTCATGCAGACCGGGGCGAAGCGGCTGACGGACTTCCTGGACGACATCGGGGTGCTGCGGGGAGTCGGGCGACGGCTTTGGAAGTCGTCGGGGTTGCTGGCGTAGTCGCTGCACGCGGGGGCGGGGTTGTGCGCGTGGTCGCCGCCGCCCGCTCGGGCGGAGCTGCGGGCGCGCTCGGTCGCTGCGCGCGCGGGCGGAGCTGCGGGCGCGGTCGATCGCTGCCCGCGCGGGCGGGGCTGCCGGGCTGGTCACTGCGCGCACGGGCGGAACTGCCCGCGCGGGCGGGGCCGCGGGTGCGGGCGGGGCCGCGGGCGCGGGCTGCCGGCGTGGTTGGGGCTGCAGCCAAGTCGCTGCACGCACGGGCGGAACTGCCCGCGCGGGCGGGGCTGCGGGCGCGGTCGATCGCTGCCCGCGCGGGCGGGGCTGCCGGGCTGGTCACTGCGCGCACGGGCGGAGCTGCCCGCGCGGGCGGGGCCGCGGGCGCGGTCGCTGCCCGCGTGGGCGGGGCTGCCGGCGTGGGTGTTCTTGCGGTGGGCGTCCGCGGTCGGCGGTGGTCGGGTGGGGCAAGCGATTACGCTGCACGCATGAGCCCCGCCGCCCCCGCCTACCGTCGCCTGAGCGTCGAGGAGCGGCGCAGGCAGCTGCTCGACGCGGCGCTCGGGCTGTTCGCCCACCGTCTCCCGGAGGACGTCTCGCTGGACGACGTGGCGGAGGCCGCCGGGGTGTCCAGGCCGCTGGTGTACCGGTACTTCCCAGGCGGCAAGCAGCAGCTGTACGAGGCCGCGCTGGGCTCCGCCGCCGAGGAGCTCCGGCACTGCTTCGACGAGCCCCACGACGGCCCCATGCTCCCCCGGCTCGCCCGCGCCCTGGACCGCTACCTCGCCTTCGTCGACCAGCACGACGCCGGGTTCAGCGCCCTCCTCCAGGGCGGCAGCGTCGTGGAGACGTCCCGGACGACCGCCATCGTGGACGGTGTGCGCCGCGCCGCCGCCGAGCACATCCACAGCCACCTCGGCGTGGCCGAGCCCGGCCCCAGGCTGCGGATGACGGTGCGGATGTGGATCACCGCCGTGGAGGCGGCCTCGCTGATCTGGCTCGACGAGGGCAAGCAGCCGCCGGCCGGCGAGCTGCGGGACTGGCTGATGGAACAGTTCGTCGCCGTCATGACGGTGACCGCCGGGCGCGATCCGCAGACCGCCGAGGCGGTCCGGGGTGCGCTCGCGGAGCGGCCCTGATCGACACTGGTGGTGTGAAGAGCGAAGACACCCCCTTCGAGGGCGGCCCGATGGAGGGCCGTGTCCTCCCCGTCCTGCTGGGCCCCACCGGCCACCCCCCGAAGACGTACCGCATCCCCGTCCCCGACGCGGACGGCGGCCCGCCCACGGTCCTGGTCTACCGCCGGGAGCCCCGGGGGCACAGCGCGAAGCTGGGCCTGCCCCGGGGATGGAAGTACGTGTACGACCCCGAGGGGCGCAAGGACAGCCGGCTCCGCTGGCCCTGGTCGAAGCCCGACACCGCGCCGGGGGACAAGGCTGAAGGCGGGCCGGAAGGCAAGCCGGATGACGCGCACGGGTGACTTCGTTGCGCCGAACCGCGCAGTCTTACCGCACTTGTCGCACTACCGCACCTGATGCTCGCCCTGCGGGGTGGAAGGGCCGCCCCGTGCGGGAGGTGATGACGTGTCAGGAAGGCTGCTGCGTCGGGTGTGCACGGCCTGCACGACGACGATGCTGGCCGCGCAGGCCGTACTGCTGGCTCCGGCGGCCGCCCGGGCCGTCCCCGAGCCGCCGGAGCCCGGCGGGCGCTCGGTGGCCGAGCTGCTGACGGACCTTCAGCGGCTGTACCGGGAGGCGGAGAAGGCCACCGAGGCCTACAACACCACCGAGGAGAAGCTGAGGGAACGCCGGGCCGAGACCGAGCGCGTCGACGCCGAACTGGCGAGGACGAGGCTGTCCCTCCAGGAGAGCCGGGGCGCCGCCGGACGCCTGGCCCGGCAGCAGTACCAGAACGTCACCGGCATCTCCCCCTACGTACGGCTGCTGCTCGCCCGGGACCCGCAGCGCGCACTCGACCAGGGGCATGTGATCGGACAGCTGGCGCGGGAGCGGGCCGAGACGGTGGGCCGGCTGGAGGGCAGCGAACGCAAGGCCGACGCCCTCGCCCGCCGCGCGCGTGCCACCCTCGACGCGCAACTCACCCTGACCGAGCGGAAGAAGAAGGAGCGCGACGACGTACGCCGCAGGCTGGACGACGTCGAGCGGCTCCTCGCCTCACTCAGCGCCGGCCAGCTCACCGCCCTCGCCGACCGTGAACGCGCCGAGACGGCCGAGGCCCAGGCCACGCTGGTGGCGTCGGGCGCGCTGGGCGAGGAGCGGGCGCCGTCGCCGCAGGGCGACCGCGCCCTGCGCTACGCCGTGGGCCAGCTCGGCAAGCCGTACGAGTGGGGCGCGGAAGGGCCCGCCTCATACGACTGCTCGGGGCTGACCTCCCGGGCCTGGCTGCACGCGGGCACCCCGATCCCTCGGACGAGCCAGCAGCAGTGGGCCCGCCTGAACCGCGTCCCGCTGGACCGGCTCCGCCCGGGCGACCTGATCGTCTACTTCCCCGACGCCACACACGTGGCGCTCTACGCCGGCAAGGGAATGGTGGTACAGGCCCCGAGACCCGGCGAGCCGGTGAAACTCTCCCCCATCGCGGCCAACCCGATCCTGGGCGCGGTCCGCCCGGACCCCGGATCCGAGCCCCTACCCGACTACAAGCCCCTGGACCTCACAAAAACCACGCCCCCGACTCCCGCAGCACCGAAGGGGATTGAAGCCCCTGCCCCCATCGCGAAGAGATAGCCGGAGAAGCGGCGTGCCCTGGCCCCTGACCTGTTCCCCAGGTCAGGGGTCGGTCTGGTGGTGGAGGTCGGTCAGGGGGCTACCGAGGACAGGTAGGCGCCCGTCTTCTCCGGGTCGTAGAAGTAGTTCTCGAAGTCCGCGGGGTCGTTGAAGCCGTTGGCGAAGCGGTCGGCTACCGGCTGGAGTTGGCCGGCTGCGCCGATGAGGTTCAGGATGTGCTCGGGGGGCGGGGCCAGCATCGCGTTGGTCCACTTCGTGACGTGCTGGGCGGTGTCCCAGTAGCGGTCGAACGTCGCCCGCATCCACTCCTCGTCGAACGGCTTGTCGCCCTGTTCGAGGATGGACGCGAGGTAGGCGGCCGCGCACTTGGAGGCCGAGTTGGAGCCCTGCCCGGTGATCGGGTCGTTGGCGACGACCACGTCGGCGACGCCGAGCACCAGGCCGCCGCCGGGGAGCCGGCCGACGGGGTTGCGCACGGTGGGCGCGTAGCGGCCGGCCAGGGTGCCGCCGGCGTCGGTCAGCTCGACGCGCGTGGCCCGCGCGTACTCCCAGGGCGTGAACTTCTCCATCAGCTCCAGCGTCAGGGAGAGGTGCTCCGCCGGGTCCTTGACGCCCTTGAAGACGTCGAGCGGGCCGCCGGGCACACCCTCCCAGAAGAGGATGTCGGCACGGCCCGAGGTGGTCAGCGTCGGCATGACGAACAGCTCGCCGACGCCGGGCACCAGGTTGCAGCGGACCGCGTCGTAGTCCGGGTGCTCCGGGCGGGGGCCGAGGCCGTGGACGTACGCCACCGCGAGGGCGCGCTGCGGCTCGCTGTACGGGGAGCGCTCGGCGTCGCGGCCGAACATCTGGACGAGCTCGCCCTTGCCGGCGGAGACCAGGACGAGGTCGTAGGCGCGGGAGAAGTAGTCGAGGTCGGAGACGGCCGCGCCGTGGATCACCAGCTGGCCGCCGCGCTGGGCGAAGACGTCCATCCAGCCGGCCATCTTCACCCGCTGGTCGACGGACTGCGCGTACCCGTCGAGCTTGCCCACCCAGTCGATCGCCCGCTGCGTGGGGCCGGGGTCGTGCGAGCCGGGTGCCGCCACCGAGACGCCGAGCCCCTCGATCTTCGGCGCCTGCGACTCCCAGAAGTTCAGCTGGAGGTCGCGCTCGTGCTGAAGTGCGGTGTGGAACATGCACTGCGTCGACATCACCCGCCCGGAGCGGATCTCGTCGGCGGTCCGGTTGGACATCAGGGTGACCTCGTACCCGTGCGACTGGAGGCCGAGGGCGAGCTGGAGACCGGACTGGCCGGCTCCGACGACGAGTATCTTCCGCATGCGGGGGGTGTCTCCTAGGTGGCCTGGGCAGGGTGTGGGGGTGGGGGGTGGCCCTACTCGGGGGTTTCGTCCAGCGCGTGGCCGACGAGGGACAGCAGGGTCTCGATCACCGAGATCCGGCGGCGCGCGTCCATGATCATGACGGGTATGTGCTTCGGGATGGTCAGCGCCTCCCGGACGTCCTCCGGGTCGAACAGCTCGCTGTCGTCGAAGTGGTTCACGGCGACGACGTACGGCAGTCCGCAGCTCTCGAAGTAGTCCAGCGCGGGGAAGGCGTCCCTGAGGCGGCGGGTGTCGGCGAGGACGACGGCGCCGATCGCGCCGCGCACCAGGTCGTCCCACATGAACCAGAAGCGCTGCTGGCCCGGGGTGCCGAAGAGGTACAGGACGAGGTCGTCGTCGAGCGTGATGCGGCCGTAGTCCATCGCCACCGTGGTGGTGAGCTTCTCCGGGGTGCCGCTGAGGTCGTCGGTCTCCTCGCTGGCCTCCGTCATCAGCGCCTCGGTCTGGAGCGGGGTGATCTCCGAGACGGTGCCGACGAGGGTGGTCTTGCCGACGCCGAAGCCGCCCGCCACCACGATCTTGGTGGCGATGGGGGCCCGGGTCCGGTCCGTCTGCCAGGACTTCAGGTCCTCGTCGGGCTCGTCGACGAGGGGGGAGACACCGAACGGGGCGTCGGCGTCAGAGACGACGGAGTCCACTGAGCACCCTTTCCAGCAGAGCTCGGTCGGGACGGCCCGTACCGTGGGCGGTACCGGTGCCGTACACACGGATCTTTCCCTGGTCCGCGAGGTCGCTGAGCAGCACGCGGACCACGCCGAGCGGCATCTTCAGCAGCGCGGCGATCTCGGCCACCGTACGCATGCGGCGGCACAGCTCGACGATGGCCCGCAGCTCCGGCATGACCCGGGTGGTGAGCGAGCCGTTCGTCAACTCCTTGCGCTCCTCGGGCGCTTCGAGCTCGGCCGTGGTCGCCACGAACGTCTCGACGAGGAGGACGTGACCGAAGCGGGTACGGCCGCCGGTCAGCGAGTAGGGGCGCACGCGCGCGGGCTTGCGGTCGCCGCCCCGGACGGGGAGCGGGCCGGCCGCGCCGCGAGGGGCCGGCGCGTTGCGGGGGCTCGGCGCGTTGCGCCGGGGCGTGCTCATCGGGGGCTCCCCGCCGTCGCGGACTCCAGTGACTGCCGCAGCTCGGTGCGCAGTTCGGGGGTCAGGACGTGGCCGGCGCGGCCCACGAACAGGGCCATGTGGTACGCCACGACGCTCATGTCGCAGTCGGCGGAGCCGTGGACTCCGAGCAGGGAGCCGTCGCTGATCGACATCACGAAGAGGCTGCCCTCGTCCATGGCGACCATGGTGTGCTTCACCCCGCCGAACGCCATCAGCCTGGCGGCGCCGACGGTGAGGCTGCCGATGCCGGAGACGATGGTGGCGAGGTCGGCGGAGGAGCCTCGCGGGCCGTTGCGCTGTGCTCCGCCGGAGTGGCGGGCGGCCTGGTTGAGACCAGGGTCGGAGGACAGCAGGAGCAGGCCGTCGGAGGAGACCACTGCGACGGACTGGATGCCGGGGACCTCCTCCACGAGGTTGGTCAGCAGCCAGTGCAGGTTGCGGGCCTCACTGCTCAGTCCGAAGGTACTGGGCGCGGTCAACTGCTTGCCTCCTCGACGGTGCCCCCCGTGTCTTCTTCGGCGTGTGCGTGTGCATCTTGAGGTGCGTCAGGTGCGGCGTTCGGCGCCGGCGCCGTCTGTTCGGCCAGCTCGGCTTCCACGTCGCGGTAGCCGGCCTGCGCTCCGCTGCGGAAGCCGCCGAGACGGCGACGGAGGGCCTCCGCGTCGACGCTGCCGCTGTGGCGGCGGGGGGTGGGGGTGGGTGCGGTGAGCTTGGGTGTGCGCTTGGGGAGGCCCTTGTCGGTGACGAGCTCCTCGGGGGCGTCGGCTGCCCGCCCGTGCTCGGCCTCGGCCTCGCCGTGACCGGCGGGCCCGCCCGTCGGGTGCGTCTGCGCACCGCCCGCGTGCCCGTGCGTCGGACGACCGGCGGGGGCGGCCGCGGGAGCCGTGCCGGGCCAGTCGTCGGCGGCCCTGCGGGCCCCGCCGGGGGTGGGGTGCGGCGCGGCGCCGGGGGCGAAGGGGGCTCGGGTCGGCCTGCCGCCGTGAGGTGCGGGGGCGTCGGTGTCCGGCCTGTGGTCGGGGGCGGTGCGGTCCTCGGCCGGCATGGCCTCGGCCGCCGGGACGTCCCCGCCCGGCCAGTCGTCCGCCGCGCGACGGGCGCGCCGGGATGCGGCGGCGGTCGGCGTGGCGCCGGGGTTGGCGGAGCCGCTGGGCGCGAAGGGGGCACGGTTCGGCGTGCCGCCTTCAGTCGCGGGGGTAGTGGCGCCCGGCGTGCCGGCGTCGGCCGCGGGGGCGGCTGTCGGCCAGTCGTCCGCCGCGCGACGGGCGCGCGGGGAGCGAGCGGTGGGCGGCGTGCCGGCATCGGCCGGGGAGGCGGGGGCGGCCTGCGTCCCGCTGTCGGTCGTGGGGGCGGTCGTCGGCCAGTCGTCCGCCGCGCGACGGGCACGCGGGGAGCGGGCGGTGGGCGGCGTGCCCGCATCGGCTGCCGGGGCGGCGGTGTCCGGCGTGCCGCCGTCGGTCGCGGGCGTGGTCGTAGGCCAGTCGTCCGCGATCCGACGGGCACGCGGGGAGCCAGCCGTGGGCGGCGTGCCCGCATCGGCCGCCGGGGCGGCGGTCTCCGGCGTGCCGCCGTCGGCCGTCGGCGCCGTCGTCGGCCAGTCGTCCGCCATCCGACGGGCACGCGGGGACCCAGCCGTGGGCGGCGTGCCCGCATCGACCGCCGGGGCGGCGGTCTCCGGCGTGCCGCCGTCGGCCGTCGGCGCCGTCGTCGGCCAGTCGTCCGCCGCGCGACGGGCGCGCGGGGAGCGGGCGGTGGGCGGCGTGCCGCCGGGGGCGGTGTCCGGGGTGGTCAGTGTGCCGGCGTCCGGCGTGGGGGCGTTGGGGGCCGACGTTCCGCCGGGGGCGGTGTCCGGGGTGGTCGGTGTGCCGGCGTCCGGCATGCCGCCGGGCGCGGACTGGTCGTCGGGCGCCATGGCGTCGGCTGCCGCGACATCGCTGCCCGGCCAGTCGTCCGCCGCGCGGCGGGTGCGACGGGAACCGCCGGCGTTCGGCGTGCCGCCGTCCGCTGCGGGGGCGGTGCCCGGCCAGTCGTCGGCCGCGCGACGGGCCGTCCTGGCGTCGGAGGTGCCTGCGGCCTCGGCCACCGCGTCGGACGTGCTGCCGGCCGTCGTGGCGTCGCCCGTCGGCCAGTCGTCCGAGGCGCGGCGAGCCGTCCTGGCGTCCGCGTTGCCTGCGGGGTCGGTTGCGGGCGGCACGCTGTCGGCGTCCGACGGGGTCGCGGTCGTCGGCGTGTCCCCTGCGTCGGCAGCGCTTGCCGCGTAGGGCATGTCCGGGGAGCCGGACGGGGCGTCGGCCGGCGTGGCAGCCGAGGGCTGCACACCCGACGGGACCGTCGTGGCCGACGTGTCAGCCTCGCCCGGCGAACCCGGCGTGGCGCCGGTGCCGGACGAGTCCGGGGCGACCGGCGTTGACGCGTCGCCCGCCGGCGCTTCCGCCTCAGCCGCCGGCGTTTCAGCGGAGTCCGTCGAGGCCGATGGGTCGGCGGACAGTGGGAGCAGGAGTTCCATCGTCGATTCGGCCGGGGTTTCCGGGAGCGACGTGGACTTGGTCCGGGCGGGGAGGACGTTGCCGTTGGACTCCGCGTCCGCGCCGGGGAGGGTGACCGCGGGCGTGGCGGCCGTGGTCGGCGGGGCGGCGGGGACGGAGGCGGTCGGGGGTGAGGCCAGCAGCGAGGTGGGCAGGACCACGACCGCCGCCACACCGCCCTGCTTCTGCTCGCGCAGCTGCACCCGCACACCGTGCCGGTGGGCCAGGCGGGCCACGACGTACAGGCCGAGCCCGAGCCCGTCCTCGCCCTCCTGGTCGTAGGGGGTGTCCGGGTCGAAGTCGGTGAGGCGGGAGTTGAGGCGGGTCAGCCGGTCGCCGGTCATGCCGATGCCCTCGTCCTGGACGGAGAGCATGACCTCGCCGTTCTCCAGGAGCCAGCCGGAGACCTCGACGGGCAGGTCCGGCGGGGAGAACGAGGTGGCGTTCTCCATGAGTTCGGCCAGAAGGTGGGAGAGGTCGTCGGCGGCGAAACCGGCCACGTGCGCGTGCGGGGGCAGCGCGGAGATGCGGACGCGTTCGTAGCGCTCGATCTCGCTGACCGCCGCGCGGACCACGTCCACCAGCGGGATGGGCCCCGCGTGCTGCTGCACGTGCTCCTCGCCCGCGAGGACGAGCAGGTTCTCGCTGTGGCGGCGCATGACCGTGGCGAAGTGGTCGAGCTTGAAGAGCGTGGCCAGCCGTTCGGGGTCGTGCTCGCGCTCCTCCAGGCCCTCGATGACCGCGAGTTGGCGCTCGACGAGTCCGAGGGTGCGCAGCGAGAGGTTGACGAACGTGCCGCTGATGCTGGTCCGCAGCTGCCCCAGCCGCTCGGCGGCGTCGGCGAGTTCGGCGCGCAGTTCCTCGCGTGCGTCGGCCATCTTCTGCCGCTGCCCGACGAGGTGCTTGCGGTCGGACTCCAGGGTGGCGATGCGCTCATGGAGGGCGACGGCGTGCTCGTGCAGGGCGTTGACGGAGCGCACGACCTGCGCGAACTCGTCGTTGCGGCCGGTGAAGCGGACCGCCTCCTCCGCGGCCGGGTTCTCGGCGCCGGCCAGCCGGGCGGAGCCGAGGCGCAGCACGGCCAGCGGGCGGGTGAGACTGCGGGCCATGGCGGTGGCGATGCCGACGGCGATCAGTATCAGCGCGCCGAGGAGGGCGACGCGCAGCTCCAGCGCGGTGACGTCGTCGTCGCGCAGCTGGGCGAGTTCCTTGACGCGGCGGTCGTAGGCGGAGGACTCGGCTCCGCGCATGAGGGCGACGCGTGCGGTGAGCGCGGCGTCGACCTTCTTGGCGTTGAAGCCGAGTTCGTCGTCGCTCAGGGTGGGCTGGTCAGTGAGGGCGGCCAGGTACTTCTGGGCGGTGGTGACGTCCGTGCCGGTGACCGTGGAGTCGTAGGCGTCGACGGCTTCTTCGGGCGCGCGGTCGCGGAAGGAGGCCAGGGCCGCGTCGGAGCGCAGCCGGGCCTGCTGGGCGGCGGCGGTGAGCTCGTCGCGCTGCCGGGTGTCGGCGTCGGAGGAGACCCTCTTGGACTCGGACCGGCCGGTGACCGGGTCGGTGACGTCCTCGGTGTCCGTCGGCATGTTCAGCGCCGCGAGGAGCAGTCCGCGGGCGGCGGTGGCCTGCTGGACGGCGGTGTCGAGCTCGGCGAGGGCGTACGCGCCGGCGCCGGCGCGCGGCGGCATCTGCTGGGCGAGCTGCTCGGCGAGCCCGTGCAGCTCGGTGATGGCCGCCGAGTACGCGCGGTGCGCCTCCAGGGCCGTGCTCCGGCCGGTGAGGGCGGCCTGGCGGACGGCTGCGATGCCGCCGAGGTCCTTGCGGAGTTCGGCGGGGGCGTCGGTGTCGGCGGTCAGTTCCTGTACCTGGCGGTCGACGCGTGCGCTGCTCTCCCCGGAGGGCGCCTTGCTCTTGGTCCGGCCGGCCGCGACGTAGGTGGTGACCTCGTCGCGTTCGTCGGCCAGGGACTGGGCGAGGACGAGGGCGTCCTGCGTCTGCTCGGCCAGGGTGACCAGGTTCTGGGAGTCATTGAGCTGCCCTGAGGCGGCGATGACGGAGGGGGCGCCGGCTCCCGCGATGGCGGCGGCCACGACGGCCACCGCGACGATCAGCCGGTTGCGTACGTGGGCGGGACGGCCCTTGCCGACAGGGGTGCGCTCCGCGCCCTGCTCGGAGGCCGTCTGCCTGCCTGTGCGCCGAGGCCGCGTCTTCTGCACCGGTGCTCGCATTCCTGACTCGTGTATACCCATGGGCCAAAGGTGACGCTCCGTCAGTCGGCGCGCCCTTCCGGTTCGGTCCCCGACCCTCCCAGTGCCGGTGGGCGGGGTTCGCGCATCGCCTGCCCCGCCACCCGAAGGAGTGAACCTCGGAGAGGAGTTAGCGGGCAAGTTCCTCTGGCGTGTGCGACGGCCTTGCGCGCGGGGCCGGTTGGACGTGGACGGCGGGCTTTGGCAGGATTCGCCGCCACGTCTTCCCGGAGCGCTTCATTCCCTCCCAAAACAGGCGTCTGACCTGCGTCGGCGTGTCCGGACCGCGATGGATGCCGGCCTTTCGCGAAGGGTGTGCAGGGGTCGTGCAGACTGGCTTGATGCGTACGGAACTTGTCTCGGAGCCCGGCGATCAGGCCTGCCCCAACGAGGACTTCGCAAGTGTCGGGCTTCCCGCCTCCGGGCAGGGCGGTTCGCTCGTCCTCCTGGACGGGGTGACGCCGCCGCGGGGCGGTACGGGCTGTCTGCATTCGGTCCCCTGGTTCACCGCTCGACTGGGCGGGGCACTGACCGAACTGACCGTTTCACACCCGGATGTTCCTCTGGCCGAGACACTGGCCGCCGCAGTCGCGCGTACCTCCGCCGCCCACGCCGAAACCTGTGACCTTTCTCACCCGCGCACTCCTCAGGCGACGGTCGCCCTGGCGCGCTGGTCGCCGGAGACCGTCGAGTACCTGGTCCTCTCCGACGCGGTCCTGCTGCTGGCCGCTCCCGACGGCACGGTCACCGCGGTCCTCGACGACCGGCTGGACCGGCTGCCCCGGGCCCTGCTGGCGAGCGCGGAGATCTGCGACGCCGAGGCCCGCAACAAGGAGGGCGGCTTCTTCACGGCCGCCGCCGATCCGGCCGTGGCCTCGCGGGCGGTCACCGGGAGCGTCCCGCGCGCGGACGTGTCGGCCCTGGCGGCGCTGAGCGACGGGGCGGCGCGCTGGACGGAGACGTTCCGCGAGGGCGACTGGACGGACCTGTTCGCCCGTCTCCGTAAAGAGGGGCCCGCGGCCCTGGTGCGGCGGGTGCGGGAACTGGAACGCGCGGCCGAGGAACGCGTCTTCCTCGGCCGCGGCAAGCGCCATGACGACGCCACGGCGGTGTACGCGGAGCTGTGAACGGCGGCCCGGCGGCGGGCTACCTGGCCATGCCCCGGTTGAGCTGGTTGAGGAGGCGGGCCAGTTCGGCCACCTCGGCGCGCTCCCAGTGGGACAGCTGGGTGACGTACCGGCCGCGGCGGGCCTCGCGGACGCGGCCGACCCGGGTGCGGCCCTCCTCGGTGAGGTCGACCAGCCAGGCGCGCCCGTCGGCCGGGTCGGGCTCGCGGGCGACGAGCCCGAGGTGTTCCAGGGCGCGCAGCTGCCGGGACATGGTGGCCTTGCCGATGCCGATGTAGGCGGCGAGCTCGGTCGCGCGCTGCCGGCCGCACTCCTCCAGCCGCACCAGCAGGCCGTACGCGGCGGACTCCAGGTCGGGGTGGACCTCGCGGGCCATCTCCCCCTGGCTGGCGCGGGCGCGGCGCAGCAGGACCGTCAGCTCGCGCTCCAGGGACAGGAACTCCTGGTCCACCCCGCGCGGCGGTGTGCCGGTTCCGGGGTGTCCCGGGTCCACCGCGTCCTCGGGGCGCCCGGTGCTCCCGCCCGCGCCCGCCTTCGCGTCTGCTTCCGCGTTCGTGTGTCCGATCGCGTGTCCGTCCTCGTGCACGTCAGCACTCCTGATCCGGTCTCGGACCTGATTCTACGTGCGTAGTTGCCTCCTGGCCGCGCCGCGCCGGACGGGCCCGGGCCTCCCTCAGGAAGCCGGGACCCGCGCCGTACCGGACGGACCCGGACCTCCCTCAGGAAGCCGGGCCCGCCTCGTCCGGCCGCGTCCGTCACGCCGCGACCGGGACCTCGGGCGTCGCGCCGTCCACGGCGGGCGCGAGCGCCAGTTCCAGGACCTGGCGGACGTCGGTGACGGTGTGGACGTCGAGCTTGTCCAGCACCCCCGCGGGGACGTCGTCCAGGTCGGGCTCGTTGCGCTTGGGGATGATCACGGTGGTCACTCCCGCCCGGTGCGCGGCGAGCAGCTTCTGCTTCACACCGCCGATCGGCAGGACCCGCCCGGTCAGGGAGACCTCGCCGGTCATCGCCACGTCCGTGCGGACCAGCCGCCCCGACAGCAGCGACGCGAGGGCCGTCGTCATGGTGATGCCCGCGCTCGGGCCGTCCTTGGGGACCGCGCCCGCCGGGAAGTGGATGTGCGCGCCCCGGTCCTTCAGGTCGGCCACCGGCAGTTCCAGCTCGGCCCCGTGGCTGCGCAGGAAGCTCAGCGCGATCTGCGCCGACTCCTTCATCACGTCTCCCAGCTGTCCCGTCAGGGTCAGTCCCGCCGCGCCCGTCTCCGGGTCGGCGAGGGACGCCTCCACGTACAGCACGTCGCCGCCCGCGCCGGTGACCGCGAGGCCGGTCGCCACACCGGGCACCGCCGTCCGCCGCTCGGCCGGGTCCTGGGCGGACTCGGGCACATGGTGCGGCCGGCCGATGAGGCCGCGCAGGTCGCCCTCGGTGACGGTGAAGGGCAGTTCCCGCTCGCCCAGTTCGTGCTGGGCGGCGATCTTGCGCAGCAGCCGCGCAACGGACCGCTCCAGGTTGCGCACGCCCGCCTCGCGCGTGTACTCGCCGGCCAGCTTGCGCAGCGCGCTCTCGTCGAGGGTCACCTCGTCGGCGTCGAGGCCGGCCCGCTCCAGCTGGCGCGGGAGCAGGTGGTCACGCGCGATGACGACCTTCTCGTCCTCGGTGTAGCCGTCGAGGCGGACCAGCTCCATCCGGTCGAGCAGGGCCTCGGGGATGGCTTCGAGCACGTTGGCGGTGGCGAGGAACACCACGTCGCTGAGGTCGAGTTCGACCTCCAGGTAGTGGTCGCGGAAGGTGTGGTTCTGCGCCGGGTCCAGGACCTCGAGGAGGGCGGCGGCCGGGTCGCCCCGGAAGTCCGAGCCCACCTTGTCGATCTCGTCCAGCAGGACCACCGGGTTCATCGACCCGGCCTCCTTGATGGCGCGGACGATCCGGCCGGGCAGCGCGCCGACGTAGGTGCGCCGGTGGCCGCGGATCTCGGCCTCGTCCCGGACGCCGCCGAGGGCGACCCGGACGAACTCGCGCCCCATGGCGTGCGCGACGGACTCGCCGAGCGAGGTCTTGCCCACGCCGGGCGGGCCGACGAGCGCGAGGACGGCGCCCCCGCGCCGCCCGCCGACGACGCCGAGGCCGCGGTCGCCGCGCCGCTTGCGCACCGCGAGGTACTCGGTGATCCGCTCCTTCACGTCGTCCAGGCCGGCGTGCTCGGCGTCGAGGACGGCCCGGGCGCCCTGGATGTCGTAGGCGTCCTCGGTCCTCTTGCTCCAGGGGAGTTCGAGGACGGTGTCCAGCCAGGTGCGGATCCAGGAGCCCTCGGGCGACTGGTCGCTCGCCCGCTCCAGCTTGTCGACCTCCTTGAGGGCGGCCTCGCGGACCTTCTCGGGCAGGTCGGCGGCCTCCACGCGCGCGCGGTAGTCGTCGGACTCCTCGCCCTGCTCCTCGCCGTTCAGCTCGCGCAGCTCCTTGCGCACGGCTTCCAGCTGCCGCCGCAGGAGGAACTCGCGCTGCTGCTTGTCGACGCCCTCCTGGACGTCCTTGGCGATGGTCTCGGCGACGTCCTGCTCGGCGAGGTGGTCGCGCAGCTGGCGTACGGCCAGCTTCAGCCGGGCCACGGGGTCCGCGGTCTCCAGCAGCTCCACCTTCTGCTCGGTGGTGAGGAACGGCGAGTACCCGGAGTTGTCGGCGAGCGCGGAGACGTCGTCGATGGCCTGGACGCGGTCGACGACCTGCCAGGCGCCGCGCTTGCGCAGCCAGGCGGTGGCCAGGGCCTTGTACTCCTTGACCAGTTCCGTGACATGGCCGGGGAGCGGCTCGGGCGTCTGCTCGTCGATGCGGGTGCCCTCGACCCACAGCGCCGCCCCGGGGCCGGTGGTGCCGGCGCCGATGCGCACGCGGCCGCGGCCCCGGATCAGTGCGCCCGGGTCTCCGTCGGCCAGCCGGCCGACCTGTTCGACGGTGCCGAGCACGCCGGTGCTCGCGTAGGTCCCGTCGATGCGCGGCACCAGCAGGACCCTGGGCTTGCCGGGCTCGGACCGGGCGGCGGCCTGGGCGGCCTCCACCGCGGCGCGCACGTCGGCGTCGTTGAGGTCGAGCGGAACCACCATCCCGGGCAGCACCACTTCGTCGTCGAGCGGCAGCACGGGCAGGGTGAGCGGTGTGAACGCTGTGGACTCAGCAGCCATGATCTCCCCTTCGGCAGTCAAGTTGAGTTATGCCGACTCAATGCACGGCGGCCCCCGGATGTTCCCCCTACCGGCCCGCGTTCGCTGTGGGCGATCACCTCCCCCGCCTCCCCCGCCCCCATTTCCGGCGTTCCCGCCGAACCGGACCCGCCCCGACAGCACAATGCGCACATGACCGATGACTGGAAGCAACGGCTCGACGCCCTGCACGCGGAGCTGGTCCGCCGGGACGACCCCGTCGCCTGGGTGATGGAGGCGGACGCCGTGGAGGCGTCCCGGCGCTACCCGGACCTCGCCCCGCGCGGGCCCGTCTTCGGTGTCGCGGCGCAGGACACCTCCGCCGGCGACCCGCGCTGGCGGCTGCTCAAGCCGGTCGTGAACGGCACCCCGCAGCAGGCCCGTGACGGCCTCAACTCCCACCTGTGGTTCAAGGCGAAGGACGACACCGACGACCCGGCCGTCCGCCGGGAACTGCTGAGCGCGGTGCGGGTGCTGGAGCGGGAGCCGGCCGACGAGGTGACGGCGCTGGGCGTGCGCTACCGGGTCGTGCGCGGCGACGAGTTCGCGCGCATGGGGGACGACGGGCTGGAGCCGCCCCGCCCGACCGACCCGGAGCCGGCCGCGCCCCTGTGGGACGGCCGGGACGACACCCCCTCCCCCGACCTGGGGTTCGTCCTCGACCCGGCCCGCGACGAGGGGCCGATGGCGGGCGCCCTGCGGCTGGGGCTGCGGGACTTCGCCTACACGGGCTCCCGCTACCCGGCCGACGTGCGGGAGGGCTCCGCGCGCGCGGTGCTGACGCACCCCGACGTCGTCTGTCTTCCCGTCGGCTTCTCGGTGGCCGAGCACGACGGCACGGGCTGGACCCCGCACGGCGCCCTCATGGCCACCCCGCACGAGGCCCGCCGGCTGCTGCACGACGGGATGGCCCGCTTCTGGGCCCTGCTGTACGGCTTCGACGAGGCGAGGAAGGCCGTGTACGCGCGCGCGGCCGAGGCGTACCGGGCGGCGGGCCGCGCCGACGAGGCCCGTGTGGAGGACCGGCTGTTCCGGATCTGCAGGGTGGAGCGGATGGTCCGCATGGGCCCGGACGGCCCCGAGCCGCCCCGCTCGTCCGACCTCGACGACTACGGCCCGATGAAGCTGCACCCGACCCTGCACGAGGACGGGACGGTGGTGCACGACGACTGACGTCCGCCGGGACGGGACAAGAGCGGGCGTGCGCTGGGCGTCGGGGGGCGTGCGCGACGCGAGGGGTGGTGCGCGGGCGCGTGCGCGCCGGCCGAATGCTCCCACTGCCCGCACGCCGTTCCCCTCCGACCGCAACCTCATGTGCCTCGCGCATCGGTGTAGGTCGTGTGATGCCACGGGCGGCCGCCTCCGGGAACGCAACGGCCTTGACTGACGACCACGACCACCGCCGAGGGCGCATGACCGCTTGCCCCGGGTGCCGGTTCTGCACCGGCCCCCCGCTGCCACCTGAAGGTCCCTCCGCGGGCGAAGAACCGGAAGCCGCCGGCTCGGGCGACATTCCCGCCCCGGTGGAGGCACCCGCCCCGGGCGGTCCCTCCGACTGTGACGCCCGCCTGGTGCGGGCCATGGCGCAGGGCAGCACGGAGGCGCTCTCCGAGCTGTTCGCCCGTCACGCCGGCTTCCTGTTCACGTACCTCGTCAACCACGGCTTCCCGGTCGAGACGGCGGAGGACGCGGTGCAGGACGCGTTCCTGTCCGCGTGGCGGACGGCCTCCTGCTTCCGCGAGGGCAACGCCGCGGGCTGGCTGCTGCGGATCGCCGTGTGCCGTGCCGTCGACCTGGTGCGCGCCCGCGGGCGGTCCCGGGCGCTCGCCGCCCGTGCCGCCCGCGACGGCCTCGCCCCGGACGCCGCCGTGGCCCCGTCCGCGGAGGACTGCCTGCTCGCCTCCTCCGTGCGCTGGACCGACCTGGACGCCGCGCTGGCCGATCTGCCGGCGCGGCAACGCCTGGTCATGGAGCTGCGCTACGTCCACGAGCTCACCGTCGCCCAGACCGCCCGGCACCTCGACGTGCCCGAGGGCACGGTCAAGGCCCTGGCCCACCGCGGCCGGGAGGGGATGCGCACCCGGCTGCTGACGGGGACCGGGGAAGCGCCCCGGGACGCGGCCTCGCCCGACAGCGGTCACTGGGAGGGAGCGGAGTGACGACGACGAAGGAGGACGCGGCGACCCCGGCGTCCCGCACCGCTGCCGGCGGCGGCCGGCGTGATGTCGTACGCGTGCGTTTGGTGCGCGGGATCTGGCCCGTGGGCGCGGCCGTCCTCGCCGCGCTGCTGTGCCTCCTGGTCACCGACTCGTCCGGCCGGCTCGACGGCGACTGGTTCGGAGCGGCGCGGACCATCCATATGAGCCTGCTCCAGCTCACCCCTTTCGCCATGGCGATCGGCTGCTGGCACGGCGGCACGGAACCGCGGGCCGGCGCCGAATGGGTCGGGGACAGCGCCGCGCGCGGACCCTGGACCAGGGCCCTGCTGTCCCTCGCGCCGTCCCTGCTGTGGCCGACCGCCGTCCTCGGCCTGGGCATCGTGGGCATGCTGGCCGTGACCTGGCCGACCGCCACCGGAGGGCGTCCGCCGTTCGCGCCGGCGCTCCACGCGCTGCTCGTGCTGGCCGGCGCCACGGGCACGGCGCACATCCTGGGCGCGCTCCTGCCGCTGCGGATCGTGCCGCTGCTCGTGGGAGTGGCGGCCCTGTGGCCGCTCATGGTCTCCAACGGCGGTGACGTGCTCGGCTTCGATTTCCCCTCCGACCGGCCCTACGTCGGGCCCGAGGTGCCCGGGCACCCCTGGTCCGGCTGGACGGACGGGCTCGTCCCGGGCTGGCTGCCCTGGGTCACCCTGGGGGCGCTCGGGCTCTCGGCGGCGACGATCCTGGCGCTGCGGGCGAGACTGTGGGGGTCCGCCGTCTTCCTGGTCGCCTGTCTGCTGCCGCTCACCCTGCTCGATCCGCTGCGCATGGGCGCCGTCGGCGCGGGCGTCGGAACCATCGCCGTCCGCTGCTCCACCGGCGTGCCGGCGGTCTGCCTGTCCGACGACCGCGCGGCGCGGAAGGACGAGCTGACCGAGGTCGCCGCCCACTTCGGACGGCTCCTGGCCGGCGTGCGGGGCGCGCCCACGCACTTCCTGGGCACCGCCGAGACGCTGCTGGGCGACCTGCCGCAGGACGGCGCATGGGCGATCGAGGTTCCCCTCGACTCCACCCGCGAGCAGCGCTTCCGGGCCATCGCCCTGTACCTGGCGGGCACGCGGTGCTGCCGGCCCGACCCCGACCAGGCCATCGTCGACGCCGTCATCCAGTGGCTCCTGCCGGCCGAGTACCGGCAACGGCGGCTCGATCCGCTCGCCCGGGCCGTGATCTTCCGGCTCGACTCCATGTCGCCCGCCGACCGCGCCGACTGGCTGAGCCGGTACCTCGTGGCGATCCGGACCCAGGCCCGCCTCACCCCTGCGCCGATGGAGACCACGTCATGAGCGAACCCCGGATCGTCCCGCCCGCACCCGCCGAGCCCTGGGTGCTCTCGCAGCACCTGCCCGCCTCCTGGGTCGCCGCCTACGCCGAGGGCCGCCTCGCGCCCCGGCTGCGCGGACTGGCCGAGCCCCATCTGCTGCTCTGCCGCCGCTGCGCGGACGCGGTGGAGGCCGCCGTACGGCGGGGCGGGCACGCGGCCCGGCTCGACGCCCTGCACACGGCCCTGCTGAACCGCGTCACCGGCGGCCCGCCCCCGCTCCCCGCGCCGGACCCGCCCGCCGTTCCCCCGCCGGTACCGGCGCGCCCGCCCGCACGGCCCACCGTCTCCGCGTGGCTGCGGCTGCACCGGCCGCCGTGGCTCGCCGCCACCCAGGTGCTGCGGCTGCCCTGGCTCGTGGCCGTGGCCTGCGTGTCCGGGCTGGGCGTGCTGTTCGGGCATCTCAGCCACTCCCCCGCGCCCCGTCTGGCGTTGCTGTTCCTCGCCCCGGTGCTGCCGGTGCTGTGCGTGGCGGGCAGCTACGGGGGCCGGGCCGACCCGTTCGCCGAGGTCACCCGGACCACCCCGGCCGGCGGTCTGCGCATCCTGCTGGTGCGCACCACGCAGACGCTGGTGGTGTGCGTGCCCCTGCTGACGGGCGCGGCGGCCGCGATGCCGCGCGCGGGGCTGTCGTCGTACACCTCGGCGAGCTGGCTGCTGCCGTGCCTGACGGTGACGCTGGCGACGCTGCTGCTCAGCTCCTACTGGGGCAGCTGGGCGGCCGCCCTGACGACGGGGGCCGGCTGGTTCCTGCTGGTGTACGCCCTGGCGAAGCCGCTGACCCAGCAGTACCGGGGCGACGGCTCCCAGCGGCTGGTGCTCGCCCTGCGGGACGTCCAGGAGCAGTTCGTGCAGGCGGGCGGCGCGCTCGTGTTCGGTGTGGTCTCCGCCGTGCTCGCCGAGTTGCTCGTGCTGCGCCGGCACGCCTTCGGACGGCTGGGGGCCCGGCGGTGATCCACACGGAGCGTCTGTGCGTACGACGCCGGCGTGCCCTCGTCCTGGACGGCGTCGACCTGCGTCTCGGGCCCGGGGTGCACGCCCTGCTCGGGCCCAACGGGGCAGGGAAGTCGACCCTGTTGCGGATCCTGGCGACGGCCGCGGCGGCCACCGAGGGCAGCGTCACCCTGCTGGGCCGCGACCCGCGCGTCCCGGTGCAGCGGCAGGAGATCCGGCGCCGACTGGGCTACCTCCCGCAGGAGTTCGGCCTGTTCCGCGGTTACACCGTGCGTGAGTTCCTGGTGTACGCGGCCTGGTTGCGGGAGATGCCGGGCGAGGAGATCCCGGCCGCGGTGGAGTGGGCCGCGCGGGCGGTCGGGCTGGACGGCCGGCTCGGGCAGCGGCTGGGCCGTCTGTCGGGCGGGGAGAAACAGCGCGTCGGCATCGCCCAAGCCGTCGTCAACTCACCCCAGTTGCTGCTGCTTGACGAGCCGACGGCCGGCCTGGACACGGAACAGCGGGACCGCTTCCACCGCCTGGTGCGGGAGTTGGGCCGCACGTCATGTGTCCTGCTGTCGACTCATCTGCTGACCGAGGACGTTCGGGACGTCTGTGCGGACGCGACGATCCTGTACCGGCGGAACGTCGTGTTCCACGGCACGCCCGCCGCTCTGGACGAGGCCGGCGGCTACGGCGCCTTCGTGCCGCCCGCGGAATGAGCCGCCGCTTCCTGACGAGCCGACGCGCGGGGGTGCCGGGCTGTCTTGCGCGTTCCGCCGCCGGACGGCCGGCCGAGTGCCAGGATGGACCGATGTCCGTCTTCCACGAGCTTCCCGAGGTGCTGGACCGTCGCACGGGCCCCTACGGCGAGGTGGTGCTGCGCCGGCAAGGGGAGGTCCTCCAGATCATCGCCAACGGCTGCTTCCTGATGGACACTTCCGACGGCCGCTCGGAGCGGCTGCTCGTGGACGCGGCGCTGGCCGCGCTCGACGGCCGCCCCGCGCCGCGCGTCCTGATCGGCGGCCTGGGCGTCGGCTTCTCGCTGGCGCACGCCGCCGCCGACGCCCGCTGGGGCCGCATCACCGTCGTGGAGCGCGAACGCGCCGTCGTGGACTGGCACCGCGACGGGCCGCTCGCCGCGATCTCGGGCCCCGCGCTCGCCGACCCGCGCACGGAGATCGCGGAAGCGGACCTGCTGGAGTACGTCAATGAGACATACGCCACTTTCGACGCGCTGTGCCTCGACATCGACAACGGCCCCGACTGGACGGTCACGGAGGGCAACGGGGACCTCTACACACCGGCCGGACTCACAGGCTGTGCACGGGTGTTGATACCTGGTGGGGTTCTCGCGGTGTGGTCCGCACAGCCCTCCGGCGAATTCGAGCGAACCCTGAGGAATGCCGGGTTCCAACAGGTGCGTACCGAAGAGGTCCCGGTTGCCCGAGGAGCACCCGACATCGTGCATCTCGCCGTCCGACCTGGATAGCAAAGCCGCGCCGGCTCCCCGTACGCTGCTGCCCTGACGCGAATGATTCACGCGTCAACCGCAGTCATGCGCAGACGGCAGACAAGGGATCACCCCACGGATCCCGGCACAGCACCCCAGGGGCGGGCGATGGAGCAGACACACACCGCACACAACGGCACGGCGACGGCGACCCCGGGCGCGCAGCGGCGCGTCCTCGTGGTCGAGGACGACCCGACCATCGTCGACGCCATCGCGGCCCGCCTTCGCGCCGAGGGATTCCTCGTGCAAACGGCGAGCGACGGTCCCGCGGCCGTCGACACCGCCGAGGCCTGGCAGCCCGACCTGCTGATCCTCGACATCATGCTGCCCGGCTTCGACGGCCTCGAGGTGTGCCGCCGGGTGCAGGCCGCCCGCCCGGTGCCCGTGATGATGCTCACCGCCCGCGACGACGAGACCGACATGCTCGTCGGCCTCGGCGTGGGCGCCGACGACTACATGACCAAGCCGTTCTCCATGCGGGAGCTCGCGGCACGCGTGCACGTGCTGCTGCGCCGTGTGGAGCGGGCCGCGGTCGCGGCCACCACGCCCCGCTCCGGCATCCTGCGCCTGGGCGAGCTGGAGATCGACCACGCGCAGCGCCGGGTGCGGGTGCGCTCGGAGGACGTGCACCTGACGCCCACCGAGTTCGACCTGCTGGTGTGCCTGGCGAACACCCCGCGCGCGGTGCTCTCGCGTGAGCAGCTGCTCGCCGAGGTGTGGGACTGGGCGGACGCCTCCGGCACCCGGACCGTCGACAGCCACATCAAGGCGCTGCGCCGGAAGATCGGCGCCGAGCGGATCCGCACGGTGCACGGCGTGGGCTACGCGCTGGAGACCCCGACGCCATGAGCGGCGGGCCGGCCGGACCGAGAGTTTCCAGGGAACCCTGGGGCGGAGTGCGACCGTTCTCGATCAAGACGAAGCTGGGTGCGCTCGTCGTCATCTCGGTGCTGATCACCACCGGACTGATGATGATCGCCATGCGCACCGAGACGGAGCTGCGCTTCATCACCGTCTTCTCGATGATCGCCACCCTGCTCATCACGCAGTTCGTCGCGCATTCGCTCACCGCGCCGCTGGACGAGATGAACACGGTCGCGCGGGCCATCTCGCACGGCGACTACACTCGCCGGGTCAGCGAGAACCGCCGTGACGAGCTGGGCGACCTGGCCCAGACGATCAACGTCATGGCGGACGAGCTGGAGGCGCAGGACAACCAGCGCAAGGAGCTTGTGGCCAACGTCTCCCACGAGCTGCGCACGCCCATCGCGGGGCTGCGCGCCGTCCTGGAGAACGTGGTCGACGGGATCGCCGAGGCGGACCCGGAGACCATGCGCACCGCCCTGAAGCAGACCGAGCGGCTCGGCCGGCTGGTGGAGACCCTGCTCGACCTCTCCCGGCTGGACAACGGCGTGGTGCCGCTGCGCAGGCGGCGGTTCGAGGTGTGGCCGTATCTGTCGGGAGTGCTGAAGGAGGCCAACATGGTGGCCTCCGCGCGCGCGACGATGGGCTCGGGCGGCAGCCACACGCGTACGGACGTCCATCTGCACCTGGACGTCACCCCGCCGGAGCTGACCGCGCACGCGGACCCGGAGCGCATCCACCAGGTCGTCGCCAACCTCATCGACAACGCGGTCAAGCACAGTCCGCCGCACGGCCGGGTGACGGTCAGGGCGCGCCGGGGCCCGCTGCCGGAGTCGCTGGAGCTGGAGGTGCTGGACGAGGGGCCCGGCATTCCGCGGTCGGAGTGGCACCGGGTCTTCGAGCGCTTCAACCGGGGCGCCGTCAGCCGGCCGCACGGTCCGGGCAGCGACGGCGGCACGGGACTGGGACTGGCGATCGCCCGCTGGGCGGTCGATCTTCACGGAGGCCGGATCGGAGTGGCCGAATCCGAGCGTGGTTGCCGGATTCTTATCACTCTTCCGGGAGAGCCTTCTCTGCCAAGTTGACGTAAAGTGCCGACCGGAGCCACAAGATCCACTGGCGTTTCCCGCTGCCGCCGCCCCTGTGGCGGCGAGCCGGACCGGTGCGATCAGGCATGCGCCGACGCAGGTCGGCGCGGGTGGGCCCGGGGTTCGTGAAGGACCGGCCTGAGGGTCGCGCGGTCGGTGCGCGCACCCTGCTTCAAACGTTTCCTTTTGCAGCGCAACTGCGCTTGTTTCCCGCCGTTTCAACCCCTGAAACACGCTTGAAGATGTGACTTACGTGACGATGCGGCAGCCCGGCCTGACCTTCACCCGCCGAGGGGCGTAGCCTTTATTCCCGCTGTCCATCACCTTGTGAAGCGGAAGAGGGCGGTTGCCGCCGTGTCGCCACAGTCCCCCAGTAACTCGAGCATCTCGACCGACGCAGACCAAGCGGGTAAGAACCCCGCTGCCGCGTTCGGTCCGAACGAGTGGCTCGTCGACGAGATCTATCAGCAGTACCTCCAGGACCCGAACTCGGTAGACCGTGCCTGGTGGGACTTCTTCGCCGACTACAAGCCGGGGGCCGCCAGCGCTCCGGCTCCGGCGGGTACTGCGGCCGCGGGGGCCGCAGGGACCACCACCACGCCCCCGGCCCAGGCCCAGGCTCCCGCCGCCCCGGCTCCCGCGCCGGCCCCGGCCGCCGCGCCGAAGCCCGCCGCCGCCCCGGCCGCCGCGGCTCCGGCGAAGGCCGCTCCGGCGCCCGCCAAGGCCGCGCCGGCCGCCAAGCCGGCCGCGAAGGCCGCTCCCGCCGACGGGTCCGCCGGTTCCTCCGAGGGACCCGAGTACGTGACGCTGCGCGGCCCGTCCGCCGCGGTCGCCAAGAACATGAACGCCTCCCTGGAGCTGCCCACGGCCACGTCCGTGCGCGCGGTCCCGGTGAAGCTGCTGTTCGACAACCGCATCGTCATCAACAACCACCTCAAGCGCGCCCGGGGCGGGAAGATCTCCTTCACGCACCTGATCGGCTTCGCGATGGTGCAGGCCATCAAGGCCATGCCGTCGATGAACTGGTCGTTCGGCGAGAAGGACGGCAAGCCGACCCTCGTCAAGCCGCCGCACGTCAACCTCGGCCTGGCCATCGACCTGGTGAAGCCCAACGGCGACCGCCAGCTCGTCGTGGCGGCCATCAAGAAGGCCGAGACGCTGAACTTCTTCGAGTTCTGGCAGGCCTACGAGGACATCGTCCGTCGCGCCCGCGACAACAAGCTGACGATGGACGACTTCACCGGCGTCACGGTCTCCCTGACCAACCCCGGCGGCCTCGGCACCGTCCACTCCGTGCCGCGTCTGATGCCCGGCCAGTCGGTCATCATGGGCGTCGGCTCCATGGACTACCCCGCGGAGTTCCAGGGCACCTCCCAGGACACCCTGAACAAGCTCGGCATCTCGAAGGTCATGACGCTCACGTCGACCTACGACCACCGGGTCATCCAGGGCGCCGCCTCCGGCGAGTTCCTCCGCCAGGTCGCCAACCTGCTGCTCGGCGAGAGCGGCTTCTACGACGACATCTTCGAGGCCCTGCGCATCCCCTACGAGCCGGTCCGCTGGCTCAAGGACATCGACGCCAGCCACGACGACGACGTCACCAAGGCCGCCCGCGTCTTCGAGCTGATCCACTCCTACCGGGTCCGCGGCCACGTGATGGCCGACACCGACCCGCTGGAGTACCGCCAGCGCAAGCACCCCGACCTGGACATCACCGAGCACGGGCTCACGCTGTGGGACCTGGAGCGCGAGTTCGCGGTCGGCGGCTTCTCGGGCAAGTCCCTGATGAAGCTGCGCGACATCCTCGGCGTGCTGCGCGACTCGTACTGCCGCACCACCGGCATCGAGTTCATGCACATCCAGGACCCCAAGCAGCGCAAGTGGATCCAGGACCGCATCGAGCGCCCGCACTCCAAGCCGGAGCGCGAGGAGCAGCTGCGCATCCTGCGCCGCCTGAACGCCGCGGAAGCCTTCGAGACCTTCCTGCAGACGAAGTACGTCGGCCAGAAGCGCTTCTCCCTGGAGGGCGGCGAGTCCGTCATCCCGCTGCTGGACGCGGTCATCGACTCGGCCGCCGAGTCGCGCCTGGACGAGGTCGTCATCGGCATGGCCCACCGCGGCCGCCTGAACGTCCTCGCCAACATCGTCGGCAAGTCGTACGCGCAGATCTTCCGCGAGTTCGAGGGCAACCTCGACCCGAAGTCGATGCACGGCTCCGGCGACGTGAAGTACCACCTGGGCGCCGAGGGCACCTTCACCGGCCTGGACGGCGAGCAGATCAAGGTCTCCCTGGTCGCGAACCCCTCCCACCTGGAGGCGGTGGACCCGGTCCTGGAGGGCGTCGCCCGCGCCAAGCAGGACATCATCAACAAGGGCGGCACGGACTTCACCGTCCTGCCGGTGGCCCTCCACGGCGACGCGGCCTTCGCGGGCCAGGGCGTGGTGGCCGAGACCCTGAACATGTCGCAGCTGCGCGGCTACCGCACCGGCGGCACGGTCCACATCGTCATCAACAACCAGGTCGGCTTCACCGCGGCCCCCGAGTCCTCGCGTTCCTCCATGTACGCGACGGACGTGGCCCGCATGATCGAGGCCCCGATCTTCCACGTGAACGGCGACGACCCGGAGGCCGTGGTCCGCGTCGCGCGGCTGGCCTTCGAGTTCCGCCAGGCGTTCAACAAGGACGTGGTGATCGACCTCATCTGCTACCGCCGCCGCGGTCACAACGAGTCGGACAACCCGGCCTTCACCCAGCCGCTGATGTACGACCTGATCGACAAGAAGCGCTCGGTGCGCAAGCTCTACACCGAGTCCCTCATCGGTCGCGGCGACATCACCCTGGAAGAGGCCGAGCAGGCCCTCCAGGACTACCAGGGCCAGCTGGAGAAGGTCTTCACGGAGGTCCGCGAGGCCACCGCGCAGCCGGTCGCCGTCGACTCCCGCGACGGGCAGGACAACTTCCCGGTCGAGGTGAACACCGCCGTCTCCGCCGAGGTCGTCAAGCGGATCGCCGAGTCCCAGGTCAACATCCCCGACCACATCACCGCGCACCCGCGGCTGCTGCCGCAGCTCCAGCGCCGTGCGTCGATGGTCGAGGACGGCACCATCGACTGGGGCATGGGCGAGACCCTCGCCGTCGGCTCCCTCCTCCTGGAGGGCGTCCCGGTCCGCCTGGCCGGCCAGGACTCCCAGCGCGGCACGTTCGGCCAGCGCCACGCGGTCATCATCGACCGTGAGAACGGCGAGGAGTTCACGCCGCTGATGTACCTCTCCGAGGACCAGGCGCGCCTGAACGTCTACAACTCGCTGCTCTCGGAGTACGCGGCGATGGGCTTCGAGTACGGCTACTCGCTGGCCCGTCCCGACGCGCTCGTGATGTGGGAGGCGCAGTTCGGCGACTTCGTCAACGGCGCGCAGACGGTCGTGGACGAGTTCATCTCCTCGGCGGAGCAGAAGTGGGGCCAGACCTCCGGCGTCACGCTGCTGCTCCCGCACGGCTACGAGGGCCAGGGCCCCGACCACTCGTCGGCCCGCCCGGAGCGGTTCCTGCAGCTCTGCGCCCAGAACAACATGACGGTCGCGATGCCGACCCTGCCGTCGAACTACTTCCACCTCCTGCGGTGGCAGGTGCACAACCCGCACCACAAGCCGCTGGTCGTCTTCACCCCGAAGTCGATGCTGCGCCTCAAGGCCGCCGCGTCGAAGGCGGAGGAGTTCACCACGGGCCAGTTCCGCCCGGTCATCGGCGACGCGTCGGTGGACCCGGCCGCGGTCCGCAAGGTCGTCTTCTGCGCCGGCAAGGTGTACTACGACCTGGAGGCCGAGCGTCAGAAGCGCGGTGCGACGGACGTGGCGATCATCCGCATCGAGCGCCTGTACCCGCTGCCGGGCGCGGAGCTCCAGGCGGAGATCAAGAAGTACCCGAACGCCGAGAAGTACCTGTGGGCCCAGGAGGAGCCGGCCAACCAGGGCGCCTGGCCGTTCATCGCCCTGAACCTGATCGACCACCTGGACCTGGCCGTCGGCGCGGACGTCCCGCACGGCGAGCGCCTGCGCCGCATCTCGCGCCCGCACGGCTCGTCGCCGGCGGTCGGCTCGGCCAAGCGGCACCAGGCGGAGCAGGAGCAGCTGGTGCGCGAGGTGTTCGAGGCGTGAGCCTCTGAACGCCCTGCCGTACAGGTCGAAGGGCCCGCCCCGGAGTCTTCCGGGGCGGGCCCTTCGGCGTGCGGGCCCGGAGGCCGGCCTTCCGGCGTGCGGGTCCGGAGGCCGCTGTGCGGCGTGCAGGTCCCCGAAGACCGCCCTTCGGCGTGCCGGCGGGGGCCGCCTATCCTTTTGCTGTCCCCTCCCTGCGACCGACACACGGAGCACTCGTCATGTACTTCACCGACCGTGGCATCGAAGAACTCGAGAAGCGGCGCGGCGAGGAGGAGGTCACCTTCGAGTGGCTCGCCGAGCAGTTGCGGACGTTCGTGGACCTGAACCCCGACTTCGAGGTGCCGGTGGAGCGTCTGGCGACCTGGCTGGCGCGGCTGGACGACGAGTTCGACGAGGACGATGAGTAGGTCCGGCCGGCGGCCGCCGTCCTCGGTTCGCCGCCGTCCTCGTCCAGGGGCGCCCTTCGGGGCGCCCCTTTCGTGTGTCTTGACTTTCCGTGACCGCGATATATCGTGTTTGGAGGGAGACGCGATATGGCGTGTCACCCGCCTCTGTCCCATGCCTGGGAGGTCTGCCATGTCCGAGTGGTCCGTCGCCGAGCCGCGCAAGCTCGCCTTCGACGAGCCGGTCAGCGAGCTGCACGTACGCGTGGTCAACGGCACGGTGAACGTCGTGGGCACGGACGACGGCGGTCCCGCCCGCCTGGAGGTGTCGCACATCGAGGGACCACCCCTGGTGGTCACCCATCGCGACGGCATCCTGACCGTGGCCTACGAGGACCTGCCCTGGAAGGGGTTCCTCAAGTGGCTCGACCGCAAGGGGTGGCGCCGCAGCGCCGTCGTCTCGCTCGCCGTGCCGGCGGGCACGCGCGTGGAGGTGGGCGCCGTGAGCGCCGGGGCGGTCGTCTCCGGAATCGACGGACGCACCGAGGTGAGGGGCGTCTCCGGGGACACCACGCTGGTGCGGCTGACCGGGCCGGTGCGCGCGGACACCGTCTCCGGGAGCGTGGAGGCTCAGGCCCTCACCGGCGATCTGCGCTTCAACTCGGTCTCCGGGGACCTGACCGTCGTGGAGGCGGGCTCCTCGGTGAAGGCCGACTCGGTGAGCGGGTCGATGATCGTCGACCTCGATCCCGCGAGCCGTCCCACCGACATCGGCCTGACCAGCGTCTCGGGTGAGATCGCGATCCGGCTGCCCCACCCGGCGGACGCCGAGGTCGAGGCGAACACGGCGAGCGGCACGGTGTCCAACGCCTTCGAGGACCTGCGGGTCAGCGGCCAGTGGGGCGCCAAGCGGATCACCGGCCGGCTCGGCGCGGGCAGCGGCAGGCTGAAGGCGACCACGGTCTCCGGCTCGATCGCCCTGCTGCGCCGCCCGGCGGCCGAGGAGGACGGCCCCTGGGAGGCGGAGGAGGACTCCGGGACGACGCAGGGGCGCGCCGCCGGGTCACCCGACGGCTCCGAGCCCCGCACAGGGCACAATGCGACTTCCGGCCCGGGTGACGCGCCCTCGCCCCCCTCGGACGACTCCTCCGACGCCCCGGCCGACAGCACGACCGACAAGAAGGTGCTCTGACATGCCCCCCGTCTTCGCCCACGGCCGCCTCCGCCTCTACCTGCTGAAGCTTCTGGACGAGGCCCCGCGCCACGGCTACGAGGTGATCCGCCTCCTGGAGGAGCGCTTCCAGGGGCTGTACGCGCCGTCGGCGGGCACCGTCTACCCCCGGCTGGCCAAGCTGGAGGCCGAGGGCCTGGTCACCCACACCACCGAGGGCGGCCGCAAGGTGTACGCCATCACCGACGCCGGGCGGGCCGAGCTGGCCGACCGCAGCGGTGAGCTGGCCGACCTGGAGCTGGAGATCCGCGAGTCCGTCGCGGAGCTCGCCGCGGAGATCCGTGCTGATGTGCGCGGCGCCGCGGGCGATCTGCGGCGCGAGATGCGGGCGGCGGCCACCGAGGCCCGGCGCGACCCGACGGCCGGCGGGGACGCGCACGCGTACCCGGGCGACAACGAGTCGTGGCGGGCCGCCAAGGAGGAGATGCGCCGGGCCAAGCAGGAGTGGAAGGAGCAGGCCCGCCGTGCCAAGGACGAGAGCCGCCGGGCCCGCGAGGAGGCCCAGCGGGCCCAACGGCAGGCCAAGGAGGCCCAGGACAAGGCCCGCGCCCAGGCCCAGGAGGAGGTGCAGCGCATAGCGCGGCGCGTCCAGGAGCAGGTCCAGAGCCACTTCGCCCGGGGCGACTGGCCGACGGGCGTGCGGGAGGGCCTGACCGAACTGGCCAAGGAGTTCGGCGAGTTCGGCAAGGACTACGGCAGGGAGTTCGGGCGCGACTTCGGCTTCGGCCGCGCCGGCAAGGAGACCGCGACCGCGCCTCCGGCGTACTCGCAGACGCCGGAGGACTTCCCGGCCGAGTACGAGCCGGCCTGGGCTCACGAGGAGGCCGGCGGCGACCCGGCCCGCGACCTGGAGCGCCTGCTGGACCGCTTCCGCGACGACATCCGCGACGCGGCGCGTGACAACGGCGTGACCCCCGACCAGCTCCGGCTGGCCCGCCGCCACCTGTCAGCGGCGGCGGCCCACATCGGCGCCGCTCTCAGGATCCCGAAGCCCTGAGCACCGGGGGCCGGGAGACGGCGGCGGTTCGTTCAGCCCGCCTGGGCCTGGTTCCCGCCGTAGAGGACCCGGGTCAGGGCCGCGTGGGTGACGCCGTGGTCGGCGAGGGTCTCGGCGGGCGGGCCGGGGCGGGCGGTGAGGGCGAGCAGGAGGTGCTCGTCGCCGATGTGCCGGTCGCGGTGGGCCAGGGCGATGCGCAGGGACTGCTCCAGGACGTCCTTGCCGTCGCGGCCGAAGCGGGGACGCCCGCTCCGGCCGGCGCCTGAACCGCCCCGGCGCCCACCGGCCATCGCTCCGACGCCGTGGGTCTCCTCCACCCGGGAGACGATCTCCGCGACGTCGATGCCGAGGCCGGCGAGGGCGTCGGCGTCGGCCCGGGAGAGGCCCGCCCTGCGCCGTGCCTCCTCCAGCGCCAGCCGTACGGACCTCCGACGCTCCTCCGTCAGCCCCAGAGCGGTCAGTGCGAACGATCCCCGGCTCGCCGTCCGGTCCAGCAGGGCGAGCAGCAGATGCTCGGCGCCCACCGTCCGCACGCCCGAGTCCTGGCACTGCTCGACGGCGTCCCGTACGACGTCCCGGGCGTCCTTCGTGAACCGTTCGAACATCACTGCCTCCCGTGCTTCTTGTGGACGGCTTGCCTGCTGATGCCGAGTTCCGCCGCGATCTCCTGCCACGACCAGCCCTGGTCGCGGGCGCTGCGCACCTGCACCGCCTCCAGCTGCTCCAGCAGCCTGCGCAGGGCGGCGACGGCGCGCAGTCCGACCCGGGGATCGCGGTCGCCGGCGCGTGCGGCGAGATCCGTTGCTTCGGTCATGCCGTCAACTTACGTTGACACGAGAGGTGTGTCAACCGTGGTTGACACACAAGGGGTGCTTCAGCGTCAGTCAGGAGTGTGTGAGGACGACCTTCCCGAACAGGTCGCCGGACGCGAGGCGTTCGAAGCCCTCGCGGGCTCGGTCGAGGGGAAGGACCTCGTCGATGACGGGGCGGACGCCGGTCGCGGCGCAGAAGGCGAGCAGGTCCTCCAGTTCCTCCTTGGTGCCCATCGTGGAGCCGACGACCTTGAGTTCCAGGAAGAAGATCCGGGTCAGCTCGGCGTGCGAGGGCCGGTCCCCGCTCGTCGCGCCCGAGATCACGAGCGTGCCGCCGGGCCGCAGGGACTTCACCGAGTGGGACCAGGTGGCCGCGCCGACGGTCTCGATGACGGCGTCCACCCGCTGCGGCAGCCGTGCGCCCGGCTCCAGCGCCTCGACGGCGCCCAGCTCCAGCGCACGCTTGCGCTTGGCCTCGTCCCGGCTGGTCGCGAAGACGCGCAGCCCGGCGGCCCGGCCGAGCACGATGGCGGCCGTGGCGACCCCGCCGCCGGCCCCCTGAACGAGCACGGAGTCACCGGGCCGTACGCCGGCGTTGGTGAAGAGCATGCGATAGGCCGTCAGCCAGGCCGTGGGCAGACAGGCGGCCTCCTCGAAGGAGAGCCCCTTCGGCTTGGGCAGGACGTTCCAGGTCGGCACCGCGACCTGCTCGGCGAAGGTGCCCTGGTAGCGCTCGGTGAGGATGGAGCGGGGCTCGTCGGGTCCGACGCCGTGCCCGGTCTGCCCGATCACGGAGTGCAGGACGACCTCGTTGCCGTCCTCGTCGACGCCGGCGGCGTCGCACCCGAGGATCATCGGCAGTTTGTCCTCGGCGAGGCCCACCCCGCGCAGGGACCACAGGTCGTGGTGGTTGAGGGAGGCGGCGCGGACGTTGACGGTGCTCCAGCCGGGCCGGCGCTCGGGGGCGGGGCGCTCCCCCGACTCCAGTCCGTTCAGCGGCTGGTCACGATCGATGCGAGCGGCGTAGACGGCGAACATGCAGCCGACGATAGGGTCCGCGCCCGGCGGGCGAAACCGGACGCCGCTGTGAGACATGCCCTCTTGCCAACTCGCCGAGGGAGGGGCGCACACAGCCGGACGGCCCCGCCCATGCGGGCGGGGCCGTCCGTGGAAGCCGCGTCAGCGACGGGCCACGCCCTCCGCCCGCGCGGCCGCGGCGACCGCCGCGGTCACGGCGGGGGCGACCCGCTCGTCGAACGGCGACGGGATCACGTAGTCCGCGGCGAGGTCGTCGCCGACGACGCCGGCGAGCGCCTCGGCGGCGGCGATCTTCATGCCCTCGGTGATCCTGGACGCCCGCACCTGCAGCGCGCCCGCGAAGATGCCCGGGAACGCCAGCACGTTGTTGATCTGGTTCGGGAAGTCCGACCGCCCGGTCGCGACGACCGCCGCGTACTTGTGGGCGACCTCGGGGTGCACCTCGGGGTTGGGGTTGGCCATGGCGAAGACGAACGCGCCCTCGGCCATCGAGGCCACCGCCTCCTCGGCGACCGTGCCGCCGGAGACGCCGATGAAGACGTCGGCGCCCGCGAGCGCGTCCTCCAGCGAGCCGGTCAGCCCCGCCTTGTTGGTGAACCCGGCCAGCTGGCGCTTGACGTCGGTCAGGTCCTCCCGGTCCGCCGAGACGACGCCCTTGCGGTCGGCGACCGCGACGTCCCCGATGCCGGCCTCGACCAGCATCTTGGCGATGGCGACACCGGCCGCGCCGGCGCCCGAGATGACGGCCCTGAGGTCGGCGATGGCCCGCCCGCTCAGCCGCGCCGCATTGCGCAGCGCCGCCAGCGTCACGACCGCCGTACCGTGCTGGTCGTCGTGGAAGACCGGGATGTCCAGCGCCTCCTGAAGCCGGCGCTCCACCTCGAAGCACCGCGGCGCCGAGATGTCCTCCAGGTTGACGCCGCCGAACGAGGGCGCGAGGCGCACCACGGTCTCGACGATCTCGTCGACGTCCGTGCAGGCGAGCGCGATCGGGACCGCGTCGACACCGCCGAACTGCTTGAAGAGGATCGCCTTGCCCTCCATCACCGGAAGAGACGCCTCGGGCCCGATGTCACCGAGCCCAAGGACCGCCGTGCCGTCGGTGACGACGGCCACGACGGACGACTTCCAGGTGTAGTCGTTCACCAGCTCCGGCTGTTCCGCGATCGCGGTGCACACGCGAGCGACGCCGGGAGTGTAGGCGAGGGACAGGTCGTCCTTGTCGCGAACCGGGACGGTGGCCTGCACGGCCATCTTGCCGCCGCGGTGCAGCGCGAACGCCGGATCGAACGAGTCGAGGGGCTCCGCACCGCCCTCCGTGGCCGTATTGTCCGCTTCGCTTTCGCTGCGAGGATTGACGATCTCCGCTGCCACTGTGTCTTACCCCTTAGGTGTTCATGGATGAGGGTGGCCACTCCTGGTTGAGAAGTGGGCGGGCATCGCACAGGTCCCAGGCGGTGATACGTACGGGCCTGCGCGTCGGGCGCGCCGCACACGCGCCCTGAGCCCCGGATGAGGGGTGTGAAGAACCTTCTTACCGGACGGATGCGCCCCAGGACGAGTCCAATCCGTGCAAGGTCACATGCCGCATCTTGCAGGAGTCCCACAGCCCTCGCACGTCACAGCGACAACCGCACGCCGCCGACCGCTCCGGCGGGCCCTCGGTGATCATCTCAGTGACATGGCTCTCATGCCGAAACCCGAGGGCGAGGACCGGACAAACTCTTGACACGCACTCAAGTCGGCGTACACGCCGTATCTCCGACGACCGCATCGTGAGATGAACCGAAGATCTTTCGGCCGGAGGAATAGATTCCAGGAGAAGGTGCGGCCCAGCGCGGCCGTGATGTACCGGACTGATGCGGTTCGGGGGTCGCCCGTTATCCGATTTTGACATAGCCGCCCCCTCGAATGGCGCAGTCCGAATGGCAAGATGCGGTAATCACACGAGGTCGCGACACCCGAAGGTGTGTGTTCTCGTCGACCCATCGGCATCTCCATTCCATCCGCCGGAGGCACTCACCATGTCCGCACGTTCCATCCGCCCTACCACCGCCGCGCGCACCCGGCTAGCCGCGGTCGGTTCCCTCGCGGTCGCGGGCGCCCTGCTGCTCACCGCCTGCGGTGACCAGACCGCCGGCGGCAGCGGCAGCGGCGACGTAGACGCTTCGGGCAAGGCCAGCACGGCGCCCCTCTTCGCCAAGCTGCCGAAGAAGATCCAGGACGCGGGCGTCATCAAGGTCGGCACCAACGCCGAGTACGCGCCGATGGAGTACGTCGAGGGCGGCAAGATCGTGGGCGTCGACCCCGACATCGCCGCCGCGCTCAGCAAGCAGCTCGGTGTCGAGTTCAAGTTCACCTCGGGCTCCTTCGACGGTCTGATCACCGCGGTCAACACCGGCCGCTACGACATCGCCATGTCGTCGATCACCGACAACAAGCAGCGCCAGGAGGGCCTGGACGACAAGGGCAAGAAGCTGGGCGAGGGCGTCGACTTCGTCGACTACTTCACCGCCGGCACCGCCGTCTACGTCAAGAAGGGGAACCCGAAGGGCATCAAGTCCATCGAGGACCTCTGCGGCCAGACGGCGGCCGTGCAGCGGGGCACCACCTACGAGGAGGCCCTGAAGACGCAGTCCAAGAAGTGCACGGACGGCGGCAAGAAGGCCATCACGATCGAGTCGTTCGAGAACGACACCGAGGCCCAGACCCGCGTGAAGTCGGGCGGCGCCGTGGCCGGCGTCAACGACTACCCGGTCGCCGTGGACATGGCCCGCAAGGCCGACGGCGGCAACGCCTTCGAGGTCATCGGCGAGCAGTACGACGCCGGCCCCTTCGGCATCGTCGTCGACAAGCAGAACACCCAGCTGCGCGACGCCCTCAAGGAGGCCGTCGACGGGATCATCAAGGACGGTTCGTACCAGAAGGTGCTGGAGAAGTGGGGCGCCCAGAGCGGCGCGATCAAGGCCGCCCAGATCAACGGCGGCAAGTAAGACCCCAGCACCACTGAAGGGCAGTCCCCATGACTGACAAGCTCGACAAGTCCGCCGCGGGCGCACCGCCGGCCGACCAGCCTCCGGTGACGAAGGACTCGGCGTTCGCCGGCCCGCCGGAGGCCATCAAGGCCGTACCCGTGCGCCACTACGGCCGCTGGGTCAGCGCCGTCGTCGTTCTCGCACTCCTCGCGCTGCTGGTCAACGCCTTCGCGCACGGCGACATCCGCTGGCAGTCGGTGTCCGACAAGCTGTTCGACTCGACCGTGATCGCGGGCGCCGGCCGGACGCTGCTGATCAGCCTCCTGTCCATGGTGCTCGGCGTGGCGCTGGGCGTGCTGCTGGCCGTGATGCGGCTGTCGAAGAACCCGGTCACCAACAGCGTGGCCTGGCTGTACATCTGGTTCTTCCGCGGCACCCCGGTCTACGTCCAGTTGCTGATGTGGTTCAACCTGGCGCTGATCTTCCCGATCCTGAACCTCGGTCCGATCTACAAGGACGAGATGACGGACGTCATGACGCCGTTCATGTGCGCCCTGCTGGGCCTCGGCCTGAACGAGGCCGCGTACATGGCCGAGATCTGCCGCGCCGGCCTGCTGGCCGTCGACGAGGGGCAGACGGAGGCGGCTCACGCGCTCGGCATGAGCCACGGCAAGACGCTGCGCCGGATCGTGATCCCGCAGGCCATGCGGGTGATCGTGCCGCCCACCGGCAACGAGTTCATCAACATGCTGAAGACCTCGGCGCTGGTGTACGCGGTGACCTACAACGAACTGCTGCGCTCGACCTCGGTGATCGGTTCCCAGTCGTACGCCGTGATGGAGATGCTCTTCGTCGCGTCGATCTGGTACCTGGTCATGACCAGCGTGTTCAGCGTCTTCCAGTACTACCTGGAGCGCTACTACGCGCGGGGTTCCAGCCGGAGCCTGCCGCCGACGGTCTTCCAGAAGATCAAGGCGAACCTGTTCGGATCGAGGAGCGTGGCATGACCGCGATGGTGAAGGCCGAGGGCGTCCACAAGTCCTTCGGCGCGGTCGAGGTCCTCAAGGGCATCGACCTGGAGGTCCAGTCCGGCGAGGTGTTCTGCCTGATCGGCCCGTCCGGTTCCGGCAAGTCGACCTTCCTGAGGTGCATCAACCACCTGGAGAAGATCAACGCCGGCCGTCTGTACGTCGACGGGAACCTGGTCGGCTACCGGCAGAAGGGCGACAAGCTCCACGAGCTCAAGGACAGCGAGGTCGCGCTGCAGCGCCGGGACATCGGCATGGTGTTCCAGCGGTTCAACCTCTTCCCGCACATGACGGCGGTGGAGAACGTGATGGAGGCGCCGGTCCAGGTCAAGGGCACGAGCAGGGCCCAGGCCAAGGAGCGCGCGACGCAGCTCCTGGACCGGGTGGGTCTGGCCGACAAGGCCGGGAACTACCCCTCGCAGCTCTCCGGCGGCCAGCAGCAGCGGGTGGCCATCGCCCGCGCGCTGGCGATGGACCCGAAGCTGATGCTGTTCGACGAGCCGACCTCGGCCCTCGACCCGGAGCTGGTCGGTGACGTCCTCGACGTCATGCGCGACCTCGCCGAGTCCGGGATGACGATGGTCGTCGTCACCCACGAGATGGGCTTCGCCCGCGAGGTCGGCGACAGCCTGGTGTTCATGGACGGCGGCGTGGTCGTCGAGTCCGGCAACCCGCGCGACGTCCTGACGGACCCGCAGCACGAGCGGACGAAGGCGTTCCTGTCCAAGGTGCTGTGACCCGACCCGGGTGAGGGGGCGGTACGAGATCCTTCGTACCGCCCCCTTCGCGTGTGCGGGGTCCTACTTGAGGGCGAGCAGCAGGGTGTCCGACGGCGAGCACCACACCGGCCGGGCCTCGGCGAAGCCCTTCTCGCGCAGTACGCGCGCGTGCCAGGCGGCGGAGGGCATGTCGCCGTCGGCGTGCTCGCCGTAGATCTCGAAGCGGCGGGCGGTGGGTCCGGCGAGGACGGGGTCGGCGGCGGCGAGCTGCCACCACTGGGCCCAGTCGACGGCGCCGGCCTCCTTGGCCCGGTCCATGTGGGCGTGCCGCAGGGCCCGTTCGGCGGCGTTGATGCGAGGCGTGGTGTCGTCGATCATGTGGTCCGCGTTCATGAAGACGCCGCCGTCGCGGACGAGTCCCGCGATCCGGCCGTAGAGCTCCGCGAGGGGTTCGCTGTGCAGCCAGTGCAGGGCCGTGGCGGTCAGCACGGCGTCGTAGGAGTCGTACGGCAGCTTCGCCGTCCAGTGCGGGTCCTTGAGGTCGGCGGTGACGAGGCCGACGCGGTCGTCGCCGGCGAAGGTGCCCTCGGCGATGGTGAGCAGGGCCGGGTCGAGGTCGACGCCGGTGCTGGTGGCGTCGGGGAAGCGGGCAAGCAGCCGGGCGGTGACTGTGCCGGTGCCGCAGGCGAGGTCCAGGACGCGCGGGGCGGTTCCGACGAGCGCCTCCACCATGTCGAGCATGACGCGGAAGCGGTCCTCCCGGTCCGGCATGTACCACTCCTGCTGCCGGTCCCAGCTCTGCTGCCAGCGCTGCCAGTCGGTCCCGGTGTCCATGGCCATGAGAGCCCCCTCGTCGGTCGACACGTAATACCCTGAAAGCACGATCAGTCGTTACCTGACCGCACCACGACCATAGAGCCCTCCCGTAAGGACTACAAGTGGAACTGGCCCATTACTCGGACTACGCCGTCCGTCTCGTCAACAGCGAGGCGCCGGCGCAGGGCAAGGACTCGCTGACCTCGGTCCAGGCCGTCCGGGACCTGTTCGGCGCCAACGGGTCGGCGGCCCGCCGGGCCACCGACGCGGACGTGACCCGTTTCCGCGCGGTACGGGGACGGCTGCGCGCGGTGTTCGAGGCGGCCGACGCCGGCGACGAGACCCTCGCGGTCGACCTGCTCAACTCGCTGCTGCTGGAGTTCCCGGTCAGCCCCCAGATCTCCGGGCACGACACCCGGGACGAGGACGACCGCCCGCTGTGGCACATGCACCTCGCCGACCACCCCTCCAACGCGACCGCCGGCTACGCCGCCATCGCCGCGATGGGCCTGGCCTTCCACCTGACCGAGTACGGCGTCGACCGGCTCGGCCTGTGCGAGGCCGCGCCCTGCCGCAACGCCTACCTCGACACCTCGACCAACCGCTCGCGGCGCTACTGCTCCGACCGCTGCGCCACCCGCGCCAACGTGGCCGCCTACCGCGCCCGCAAGCGCCTGGAGGCCGACCGGCCGGCCGGCACCGGCCTGGCCGCGGAGAGCGCCCAGCGCACCAGCGCCAGCGGCGAGCGCTGATCCGGCCCGAGCGGCCGGTAGCGGAACCGCACCCTGCCCAGGATCAGCTCGTCGGGCACGGCGCCGTAGTCGGTGCTGTCGCCGCCGGCGTAGGCGTTGTCCCCGAGCACCCACCACCCGCCCGCGCGGCGCTCGACGGCCCGCTTGACGACCAGCAGGTCCTGCTGGAAGGGATGCCTCAGCACGACGACGTCACCGGCCCTCACCCTGGCCCCGTACCGCACCAGCAGCTGGTCGCCGTGGCGGAGCGTGGGCACCATCGACGGGCCGGTCACCTCCGCCAGCCCGAAGGGCGCGGCCGCCCTCGTGCGCTCGGTCTCACGCGACAGCTCCGGCATCCCGGCACCTCCCCTGGTTGTTCCCCCACCAGTCTCGGTCCCGCCTCCTACTTTTGTCCCAAGCCCTAGGGGGCACTCGCGAAAACCTGTCCGGCGAGGAGTAATGTCCCACCTGAGAAGACGATCACGAGGAAGGAACGCTCCATGCTTTCCCGCCTGTTTGCCCCCAAGGTGAAGGTCAGCGCCCACTGCGACCTGCCCTGCGGCGTGTACGACCCGGCCCAGGCCCGCATCGAGGCGGAGTCGGTGAAGGCCGTGCAGGAGAAGATGGCCGCCAACGACGACCCGCACTTCCAGGCGCGTGCCACCGTCATCAAGGAGCAGCGCGCCGAGCTCGCGAAGCACCACGTCTCCGTGCTGTGGAGCGACTACTTCAAGCCCCCGCACTTCGAGAAGTACCCCCAGCTGCACGAGCTGGTCAACGAGACCCTGAAGGCCCTGTCGGCCGCCAAGGCCTCCACGGACCCGAAGACCGGCGAGAAGGCCCTGGAGCTGATCGCCGAGATCGACCGCATCTTCTGGGAGACCAAGAAGGCCTGATCTGACGATCACGCCGTTCGACCTGCGCCCGACCGCTGTCGTCGCAGAGTCTTCGTGACCGCACCCGGTCCGCGGGGCGCCGATCCGGCGTCCTTCGCGGTCCGGGTGCGGTCGTGTGGGGCCGCTCACGTGCCGATCTACGATCGGCGGATGAGTTCACTCGCTCCCGCCGCCCTCGTCCGCTGGACGTACGCCTTCGTCGACCGGCCCGCCGGGGGTTTCGAGCGGGCGTGTGCCTTCTGGGCCGCCGTCACGGATACGCGGGTGTCCCCGCCGCGCGGCGAGGACGGCGAGTTCGTCACGTTGCTCCCGGAGGGCGCCGACGCATGTGTGAAGGCGCAGGGCGTCACCGGCGGTGACGGCGGGGCGCATCTCGACTTCTGCGCGGAGGACGTGCCCGCGTTCGTGGAAGCGGCGTGCGCGTCGGGCGCGGAGACCGTCGCGGCGCACGACGGGTGGTCCGTACTGCGGTCGCCCGCCGGGCAGTTGTTCTGCGCGGTGCCCTGGCACGGGGAGTCCGCGCGGCCGCCCGCGGTGGCCGGCAGCCGGCTGGACCAGGTCTGCGTCGACGTCCCGCCGTCCGCCTACGACACCGAAGTCGCCTTCTGGAGCGGCCTCCTGGCCGACCAGGGCTGGACGTCCCGGCCGGGCTCGCTGCCCGGCTTCCATGTGGTCGCCCCGCCCGCGGGCCTGCCGATCAGGATCCTGCTCCAGCGGCTCGGCGAGGAGCGGGACGTGTCCGCGCACCTCGACCTGGCGTGCGGCGGCGGGATCGACGCCGTGCGCGCCCGTCACGAGGCGCTCGGCGCGACCCTCGTCGCCGTCCACCCGCACTGGACGGTGCTGCGCGACCCGGCGGGCGGGCTGTACTGCCTGACCGCCCGCGACCCCCAGACGTGAGGGCCGGGCCCCGCGTGTACGCGAGCCCGGCGGTGGTCGGACGTGACGGATATCGGGTCAGGTCGTGGGGGCCGTTGGAGTGTCGGCCGGGTCCGGTTCGGAGGTGGGGTGAGTGTTCTCGGGGTGACCGTGCAGTTCGACGCCTCCCTCTTCGTACGACGCGCAGCCGGGGTTGCGGCACGGACCCGCTACCCATCGCGGGACCCAGGCGCCCAGCGTCTTGTGACGCCGGACGACGGTGTCTACGGCCTGCCCGCAGTCGGGACAGACGTGGTTTTCCCTGTCCATGTCCTCAGAGTAGGACGGTTCCCGCCGGCGTGAGTAGGTGTCGGCGGGCACCGCTCCCGCCGTCAGGTGCTGCGCCGGGTGACGAACTCCGCCAGGGACAGCAGGCCCGTCGCGGACTCCGGTTCCGGGACCGCCCGGGCCAGCTCGGACATCGCCCGGGCCATCCGGTCGGCCGCCTGCTCCTGCGCCCACTCGCGCCCGCCGGCCCGCTCCACGGCCCGCGTGGTGCGCTCCAGGTCCGCCGGGTCGTACGGCCTCGCGTACAGCTCGGCCAGTTCCGCGGCCGCCGGGGTGCCCGAGGTGAGCGCGGCGACCACGGGCAGGGACTTCTTGCGGGCGGCCAGGTCCGCGCCGGCCGGCTTGCCGGTGCGCCCGGGGTCGCCCCACAGGCCGATCACGTCGTCGATGAGCTGGAAGGCGAGCCCGGCCTGCCGGCCGAACGAGTCCAGCGCCTCGACGTCCTCCCCGGACGCCCCCGCGTACAGCGCGCCCATCGCGCAGGCGCAGCCGAGCAGCGCGCCCGTCTTCGCCTCGGCCATGACGAGCACCTCGTCGAGGGTGACCTCGGTGGGGTGCCGCTTCTCCAGCGCCGTGTCCGCCTGCTGCCCGGCGCACAGTTCGACCACGCAGGCCGCGAGGCGGGCGGCGGCCGCCGGTGACGCCGGGTGCCGGTCCTCGGCGAGCATGCCGAGGGCGAGCGCCTGGAGGGCGTCCCCGCCGAGGATCGCGTCGGCGTCGCCGAACACGGTCCAGGCGGTGGGGCGGTGCCGGCGGGTGGCGTCCCGGTCCATCACGTCGTCGTGCAGCAGCGTGAAGTTGTGGACCAGTTCCACCGCGGCGGCCGCGCGGACGGCCGCCGCACGGGCCGCCGGGCCGCCGAGCGCGGCGGCCGCGGCGAGGACCAGCGCGGGACGGATCGCCTTGCCGGCGTTGCCCGCGGCCGGAGTGCCGTCGGCGTGCTCCCAGCCGAAGTGGTAGAGCCCGATACGGCGCATCGAGCCGGGCAGCGATTCCAGTGCCGTGCGCAGGGCGGGGTCGACGACGGCCCGCGCGTCCTCCAGGATCGCCGCCGCCTCCTGCCCCTCGGCGGCGGCCGCCGGTGCGGCGCCGGGCACGCCCGGTGGGCCGCCGCCCGGCCGGCTCGCGGCGGAGGAACGCCGCTGCCGTGCCCCGCCCGGATGGGGCCTGGTCTCCGTCACTTCGGTCATGAGGTCCCCCTCGCAGGGTCCGCGGACGGTGGCGGCGCTACGGCCGCGCAACGCGTGCCCCCCGGACGCCCCCGCCCCCGGCGCGTCAGGGCCGGCGTGGTCACCGCCAGCGGCCGATCTCGACGTTCTCCAGGACGCCCAGCGCGTCCGGCACCAGCACCGCGGCCGAGTAGTAGGCCGTGACCAGGTACTTGATGATCGCCTGTTCGTTGATGCCCATGAACCGCACGGACAGGCTGGGCTCGATCTCGTCCGGGATGCCGGACTGGCGCAGCCCGATCACGCCCTGCTCCTGCTCGCCGAGACGCAGCGCGATGATCGAGCTGGTCCGGGCCTCGGTGACCGGGATCTTGTTGCACGGATAGATCGGCACCCCGCGCCAGGTCGGGATGCGGTTGCCGGCGATGTCGATCGTCTCGGGGACGAGCCCCCGCTTGTTCAGCTCGCGGCCGATCGCGGAGATCGTGCGCGGGTGGGCGAGGAGCATCTTCGTCCCGCGCCGCCTGCTGAGCAGTTCGTCCAGGTCGTCCGGGCTCGGCACGCCGTCGTGCGGCTGGAGCCGCTGGTCGTACTCGCAGTTGTGCAGGAGTCCGAACTCCCGGTTGTTGACGAGCTCGTGCTCCTGGCGTTCCTTGAGCGCCTCGACCGTCAGCCGCAACTGCTGCTCGGTCTGGTTCATGGGCTGGTTGTAGAGGTCGGCCACCCGCGTGTGGATGCGCAACACCGTCTGGGCGATGCTCAGTTCGTACTCGCGCGGCCGGGCGTCGTAGTCGACGAAGGTGTGCGGGATGTCGGCCTCTCCGGCGTGGCCGGCGGCGAGGTCGACGGACTTCTCGCCGTAGCGGTTGGTCTGCTGCGCGGGGATGGAGAGCAGCGAACGCAGGTGCGCGCGCAGGGAGTCGGCGCGCTCGGCGACCTGCTCGAAGTCGGCGCGGGTCAGCGTCAGCACCGTGCAGGTGGTGTCGGCGCGCGCGGTGTACTCCCAGATGGACTCGCCGTCCAGGAGTGCCTGGTCGCCGAAGTACGCGCCGTCGGCGAGGACGCCGAGGACCTGGTCGTCGCCGTAGGGGCCGGTGCCGATCTTCTCCACCCTGCCGTGCGCCAGCAGATGGACCTCGTCGGTCTGGCTGCCGAAGGAGGCGATGACCTGGCCCGGGGCGTACTCGCGCTGGCGGCAGCGCTGGGCCAGCTCGCCGAGCACCTGCTCGTCCTCGTAGGAGCGCAGCGCCGGCAGTTCGCCCAGTTCGGCGGGGATGACCTCGACGCGGTCGCCGGTCTTGACGAACGTGACCCTGCCGTCGCCGACCGCGTACGTCAGTCGCCGGTTCACCCGGTACGTGCCGCCCTGCACGTCCACCCAGGGCAGCGTCCGCAGCAGCCAGCGGGAGCTGATCTCCTGCATCTGCGGTGCGGACTTGGTCGTGGTGGCCAGGTTCCGCGCGGCCGCGGTGCCGAGGCTCTGCTGCGGCTTGCCCTGCTCGGCGCGGACCTCTTCGCCTACCGACATAAGGAATTGCCCTCCCGGTCATGCACGGACGCCGTGATGCGCCGATGCACTGTTTCGTCCGCAAGCCTTCCATCACGCAGGGTGCTCGTGCTATTACACGAACGAGGGGGAATGGATCACCGGGGGCCTGGGAAGAGCGCTTTCTCCGCCCGAACGATGTTCGACAATGGCCTGGTGACCAGCTCCCTTCCGTTCGATCCCGCCGCGCTGCGCCCCCGGCTGCCCTCGCCCGTGCAGGAGGTGTCCGACGAGCGCTTCGCCCGGCGCGGAGTGCGGCTGCGGCTCAAGCGGGACGACCTGATCCATCCGGAGCTGATCGGCAACAAGTGGCGCAAGCTGGCGCCGAACCTGGCCGCGGCGCGGGGGCGGACGGTGGTGACGTTCGGCGGCGCGTACTCCAACCATCTGCGGGCCACGGCCGCCGCCGGCCGGCTCCTCGGCCTGCCCACGGTGGGGGTGGTGCGCGGGGACGAGCTGGCGGACCGCCCGCTCAACCCCTCCCTGGCCCGCTGCGCCGCCGACGGGATGCGGCTGCACTTCGTCGACCGGGCGGCCTACCGCCGCAAGAACGAGCCGGACGCCCTCACGGCCCTTCTGCGCGCCGTCGGCGCCGAGGACGCTTACGTCGTCCCCGAGGGCGGCAGCAACGCGGCGGCCGTCCGCGGCTGCCTGGCGCTGGGCGAGGAGCTGCGGGGGCGCGGCGACGTCGTCGCCCTGGCCTGCGGCACCGGCGGCACCCTCGCCGGGCTGGCCGCCGGCCTCGGTCCCGGCCAGTCGGCGCTGGGCATACCCGTCCTCAAGGGGGGCTTCCTCGGCGACGAGGTCCGGGCCTTGCAGGCGGAGGCGTTCGGCGGGCCGCGCGGCCGGTGGCGGCTCGACGAGCGCTTCCACTTCGGCGGCTACGCGCGCGTGCCGGCCGCCCTCGACGCCTTCGCCGACGACTTCGAGCAACGGCACGCCCTGCCGGTCGAGCGCCTCTACGTCGCCAAGGCGCTGTACGCCCTGACCGCCCTCGCGGAGGAGGGCGCCTTCCCGCGTGGCGCCCAGGTCACGGCGGTGGTCACGGGCTCCCCGTTCCCCGCCTGACGTCATCCCGCTTCGCGGAAGGCGGCCGCCTCCTCCAGGTCGAGCCGGCGCAGCAGCGTGCGCAGCATCTCGTCGTCGATGTGGCGGCTGTCGCGGAGGCGGACGAACACCTCGCGTTCGGCGCTGATCATCTCGCGGGACAGCCGGCGGTAGGTGTCGTCGACGGTCTCGCCGGTGACCTCGTTGACCTGGCCGAGGCGCTCCCAGACGGCGTTGCGGCGGCGCTCCAGGACCATGCGCAGACGGTCGGCGAGGGGCGGGGGGAGGGCGTTGCGCTCGTCGGCGAGGAGGGCGTCCAGGCGTTCCTCGGCGACCCGGGAGGCCTGCGCCTGCGCGTTGGCCTCGGCGAGCGTGGCGGCCTGCGGGTCGACCGCGGGGAAGTTCAGCAGCCGGATCAGCGGGGGCAGGGTCAGCCCCTGCACGACCAGGGTGCCGATGACGGTGGTGAACGTCAGGAAGAGGATCAGGTTGCGGTGCGGGAAGGGCTCCGTGCCGTGGGCGATGGTGAGCGGGATGGAGAAGGCGATGGCGAGGGAGACCACGCCGCGCATGCCGGCCCAGGCGATGACGATCGGTCCCCGCCAGGTCGGGTTCTCCTCACGCGCGCGGATGCGCGCCGACAGCAGCCGCGGCAGGAAGGTCGCCGGGTACACCCACAGGAAGCGGGTGGCGACGACGACGAGGAAGAGGGCGACGGCGTACCAGGCGGCGTCCGGGCCCTCGTACGCGTCGAGCCCCTTCAGGACGACCTGGAGCTGCAGGCCGATCAGGGCGAAGACCGCCGACTCCAGGATGAAGGCGACCATCTTCCACACCGCTTCCTCCTGGAGGCGGGTGGCGAAGTCGACCTCCCACGCGCGGTGGCCGAGGTACAGGGCGACGACGACCACGGCGATGACGCCGGAGGCGTGGAACTGCTCGGCGGCGGAGTACGCGACGAACGGGATCAGCAGGGACAGCGTGTTCTGCAGCAGCGGGTCCTTCAGGTGCGTGCGCAGCCAGTGCAGCGGCACCATCAGGATGAGCCCTACGGCGGTGCCGCCGACCGCCGCGACCAGGAACTCCTCGATGCCGCCGGCCCAGGACGCGCCCGTGCCGACGACGACCGCGAGGGCCACCTTGTAGGCGGTGATCGCGGTGGCGTCGTTCAGCAGGGACTCGCCCTGGAGGATGGTGGTGATCCGCGAGGGCAGTCCGAGCCTGCGGGCCACCGCGGTCGCCGCGACCGCGTCCGGCGGGGCGACCACCGCGCCCAGCACCAGCGCGGCGGCCAGCGGCAGGCCGGGGATGAGCAGGTGGGCGGCGTAGCCGACGGCGACCGTGGCGAACAGGACGTATCCGACCGAGAGCAGCGCCACCGGCCGCAGCTGCGCGCGCAGGTCCAGGTAGGAGCTGTCGGTGGCGGAGGTGTACAGCAGCGGGGGCAGCAGCAGCGGCAGGACGATGTGCGGGTCGAGGGTGTAGTCGGGGACGCCCGGCACGAACGACGCGGCCAGGCCGACCGCCACCAGGAGCAGCGGGGCGGGCACCGGGGTGCGCCGGGCCGCCCCGGCGATCGCCGCACTGCCCGCCACCAGCAACAGCAGTGGCATCACGTCCATGTCGTCCCGCCCTCGATTTTCCGCGCGGTCGCCCGCGCGCGCGTCGTAACCTGGCAATCATGAAACAGTGCACGCACGCCGACGCGCTGCCGCACCCCCCACCGGACCCGCTCGGCGAGACCTGTCCGGAGTGCCTGCACGACGGCACCCACCCGGTGCAGTTGCGGCTGTGCCTGACGTGCGGGCACGTCGGTTGCTGCGACTCCTCGCCGGGCCGCCACGCGACGGAGCACCACAAGGAGTCGGGCCACCCGATCATGCGGACGTTCGAACCGGGTGAGAACTGGCGCTGGTGCTTCGTCGACCACGTCCTCGTGTGAGCGCAGCATGCCCGTCGAACCTCGCAGGTCGTGGCCCGATCCGCCCCTCGGCGGCCGGGCCGTCCAGCGGGTACGGTTCGAGCATCTGACGCATGGGTACGTCAACCCGGCGCGCCCTGTTCCCATTTGGGCCGGGCAGACCCCTAGACACGGAGCGTGTTCACAGGTTTACTGTGAGTGACGCCATGGGGTTGGGGTCCCGGGACAGGAGACTTGAGAGCGCGATAGCGTCACCGCTGCACCACACACGCGTTACCCCGGGGGGTGACCCTCGGCCCTGAAAAGCTTGTACCACCTTGGAGGTGAGGGTGTCCCAGATCGCAGGCGAGCCCGCGACCCAGGACTTCGTGGAAGTCCGGCTGCCGGCTGCGGGTGCCTACCTGTCGGTGCTGCGGACGGCCACGGCCGGCCTCGCGGCCCGTTTGGACTTCACCCTGGACGAGATCGAGGACCTGCGCATCGCGGTGGACGAGGCGTGCGCGATCCTGCTCCAGCAGGCCGTGCCGGGTTCCGTCCTCAGCTGTGTCTTCCGCCTGGTCGACGACTCACTTGAGGTCACCGTCTCGGCCCCGACCACGGACGGCCACGCCCCCTCGCGGGACACCTTCGCCTGGACCGTGCTGTCCGCCCTCGCGGGCAAGGTCTCCTCCGCCGTGGACGAGGACAAGACCGTTTCGATCAGCCTCTACAAACAACGCGGCGCGGGACCCGGGCCGGCGTGAGGAACGGGGACGGGCCGGTGCGGGACGAAGAGCGCGGCACACGGGGGCTGCCTGCCGAGGGCGCCGGGGCGCCTGTCTCCTCGGACGGCTCCCGGCGCATGGGTGTCGACGGCATTCCCGAGCAGGCACGGCCGCATCCGGAGGACGACCAGCCCTCCGCGGGGGCCGGCCTGGCGGGCGGTGCCGTGCAGGAGCCGTCTCGGGAGAGGCGGATCGGGGGTACCCCCGGCCGGGCTGAGACAAAGGCTCGACAGAGGGCGACGGGCGGGACGATGAGCGAGCACGAGCGAGACGACGAACAGGGCGTGCCAGGCGCGCGGCACGAGCCTCAGCGCCGCGAGCCCCACCAGCGCGAGCCGCAGGACCGCAGCGGCGCGCGGGCGCTCTTCGTCGAGCTGCGCGGACTGAAGGACGGCAGCCCGGAGTACGCGGAGCTGCGCAACCGGCTGGTCCGCATGCACCTGCCGCTCGTCGAGCACCTCGCCCGCCGCTTCCGCAACCGCGGCGAGCCGCTGGACGACCTCACCCAGGTCGCCACCATCGGACTGATCAAGTCGGTCGACCGCTTCGACCCGGACCGCGGCGTGGAGTTCTCCACGTACGCGACCCCGACGGTGGTCGGCGAGATCAAGCGGCACTTCCGCGACAAGGGCTGGGCGGTGCGGGTGCCGCGCCGGCTCCAGGAGCTGCGCCTCGCGCTGACGACGGCGACCGCCGAGCTGTCGCAGCTGCACGGCCGCTCCCCCACCGTCCACGAACTGGCCGAGAAGCTGGCGATCTCGGAGGAGGAGGTGCTGGAGGGCCTGGAGTCCGCCAACGCCTACTCCACGCTGTCGCTGGACGTCCCCGACACCGACGACGAGTCCCCGGCGGTCGCCGACACGCTCGGCGCGGAGGACGAGGCGCTGGAGGGCGTGGAGTACCGGGAATCGCTGAAGCCGCTCCTGGAGGACCTCCCGCCCCGCGAGAAGCGGATCCTGCTGCTGCGCTTCTTCGGGAACATGACGCAGTCGCAGATCGCGCAGGAGGTCGGCATCTCGCAGATGCACGTCTCGCGTCTGCTGGCGCGCACACTGGCCCAGCTGCGGGAGAAGCTCCTCGTCGAGGAGTGAGGACTACTTCTCCTCGTCGCCGCCACCGGCGTTCTTGCCGGGCCCCCGGATCCCGAGGGCCCGGGTCGTCTCGGGGTTGACGAGCAGGACGAGAGCGGAGACGGCGACGACGGCGAGGGCGATGCCCGCCGGGATCGCCATGCTCTCGGCCTGGAGCAGGTTGTAGGCGACGGGCAGCGCCAGGATCTGCGTGATCACGGCCGGGCCCCGGCTCCAGCCCCGGCGGCCCAGCAGCCCGCGGGCGGCCAGCAGCGGCAGCAGCGCGAGCACCGCCAGCGTCACCCCGCCGGTGACCGCCTGGCTCCGGTCGTCGGGATCGCCGGCCACCCCGAGGACGAGGATCCACACCCCGCCGACGAGCAGCGCCAATCCCTCCAGGGCGACGAGGCCGGCGGCATACGTCAGACGACGCGGGCGCGGGCCTGCGGTTTCCGGCACGACGGGCTTCTGCTCACCACTCACCCCCGAAGCGTATCCGCGGCGGACCCGGGCCCGTGGTGAGGGTCACGGCGGGAACTCTCACCGATCCCTTGATCGGCCTGTGCCCCGGTACCACCCAGTAGGTACGCTGCGGACCATGCGTGCACTTCTCGTCGTCAATCCGGCTGCAACGACCACCAGTGCACGGACGCGTGACGTCCTCATCCACGCGCTCGCCAGCGAGATGAAACTCGACGCCGTCACCACCGAGTACCGCGGGCACGCCCGGGATCTCGGACGGCAGGCGGCGCGCAGCGAGGACATAGACATGGTCGTCGCCCTGGGCGGCGACGGCACGATCAACGAAGTGGTCAACGGCCTGCTGCACGACGGGCCCGCTCCCGAGCGCCTGCCCGGCCTCGCCGTGGTCCCCGGCGGCTCCACCAACGTCTTCGCCCGCGCCCTCGGCCTGCCCAACGACCCGGTGGAGGCCACCGGCGTACTGCTGGACGCGCTGCGCGAGGGCAGGGAGCGCACGGTCGGCCTGGGCCTGACCTCCGGAACCCCGGGTACCGAGGACGAGGCGGTGCCGGCCCGCTGGTTCACCTTCAACGCCGGGCTCGGATTCGACGCCGGGGTCGTGGGCCGTGTGGAACAGCACCGCGAACGCGGCAAGAAATCCACACACGCTCTTTACGTGCGCCAGGCCATGCGCCAGCTTCTCGGCGAACCGCAGCGCCGGCACGGCACGATCACTCTGGAACGGCCGGGCGCGGATCCGGTGACCGATTTGGTGCTGTCCATCGTCTGCAACACGGCTCCGTGGACCTATCTGGGCAATCGCCCGGTGTACGCGTCGCCTAAGGCTTCGTTCGACAGCGGGCTCGACGTATTCGGTCTCAGCCGTCTGTCCACCGCCGCGGTTGTCCGGTATGGCACCCAGTTGCTCACTTCGTCCCCCGAGCGGGGCCCCCATGGCAAGCACGCCGTCTCATTGCACGATCTGGACCGCTTCACCTTGCATTCGAAGGCGCCTCTGCCCCTGCAGATGGACGGTGACCACCTGGGGCTGCGAACCAGCGTGACGTTCACAGGCGTACGCCGTGCACTGCGTGTGATTGTGTGAGCAGAACTGGCTAAAGTCCTTTCACTCGAACGTTTAGGCCAGGATCCACCCCATGGAAGTACGGCTGTGACCTAGTCGACACCGAGGAATCAAAAAAAACTTTCCGGAAGGGGTTGTATCCGCCGCTGAGGTTTGCGAGTCTCTACGTGGCGATCGGGACAGCCCGCAACACCGGCATCCACTGATCACCGGAACCCCTCTACAAACACCAGGACCCACGCCGGGGAAACCCGGCTGGTGGCCCTTCACTTGTTGAGGGATTCGTGAAAGCGTTCACATTCACAAGCAACCTGCACGTAATACCAAGGAGAGGTAGCAGCCATGGACTGGCGTCACAACGCCGTTTGCCGCGAGGAAGACCCCGAGCTGTTCTTCCCCATCGGCAACACCGGTCCTGCGCTGCTGCAGATCGAGGAAGCCAAGGCCGTCTGCCGTCGCTGCCCCGTTATCGAGCAGTGTCTGCAGTGGGCGCTCGAGTCCGGCCAGGACTCCGGCGTCTGGGGTGGTCTCAGCGAGGACGAGCGCCGTGCCATGAAGCGCCGCGCCGCCCGCAACCGGGCCCGTCAGGCCTCCGCCTGACAACACCCGCCCCGCACAGCCTGAGCTTGGCGGCGCGTACACCGCGTACGCTTCTCCCGCCCCCGAGCCGCAGCGCGCAGTACCCCCGATGCGCAGCACAAGCTGGCAACGAGCATTCGAGCCCCGGACCCCTGAGCGGTCCGGGGCTTCTTGCTGTGCACGGCCAGTGCGGTTCAGGGCGCTCACATTCCGTCAGCAGCGCCCACCCAGGGGGGAGTTCACCCCCGGCAGCTCACTTCTGCGCCTGCACCGGGATGTCCAGGATCACCCGCGTGCCGCGCTCCGGCGCCGGGACCATGTCGAAGGCGCCGCCCAACTCCCCCTCCACCAGCGTCCGTACGATCTGCAGGCCGAGGTTGCCCGAGGTGTGCGGGTCGAACCCGGCGGGCAGGCCCACGCCGTCGTCCTGGACGGTGACCAGGAGGCGGGCCTCCTTGGTGGTGCCGCCGCGCACCGCGGTGACCTCGACCGTGCCGGTCTCGCCCTCGCGGAAGCCGTGCTCCAGGGCGTTCTGGAGGATCTCGGTGAGCACCATGGACAGCGGGGTGGCGACCTCCGCGTCCAGGATGCCGAAGCGCCCGGTGCGCCGGCCGACGACCTTGCCCGGGGAGATCTCCGCGACCATCGCGAGGACGCGGTCGGCGATCTCGTCGAACTCCACGCGCTCGTCCAGGTTCTGGGACAGCGTCTCGTGGACGATGGCGATCGAGCCGACGCGGCGGACCGCTTCCTCCAGGGCCTCCCTCCCCCGCTCCGACTCGATGCGCCGGGCCTGGAGCCGCAACAGGGCCGCGACCGTCTGGAGGTTGTTCTTCACCCGGTGGTGGATCTCCCGGATGGTCGCGTCCTTGGTGATCAACTCACGTTCGCGCCGGCGCAGTTCGGTGACGTCCCGGAGCAGGACCAGTGAACCGATGCGGGTGCCCTTGGGCTTGAGGGGGATCGCGCGGAACTGGATGACGCCGTCGTGGGCCTCGATCTCGAACTCGCGGGGCGCCCAGCCGCTGGCCACCTTGGCGAGCGCCTCGTCCACCGGGCCGCGGGTGGGGGCGAGTTCGGCGGTGGTCCGGCCGAGGTGCTGGCCGACCAGGTCGGAGGCGAGCCCCATCCGGTGGTAGGCGGAGAGCGCGTTCGGGGAGGCGTACTGGACGATGCCGTCGGCGTCCAGGCGGATCAGTCCGTCGCCGACGCGGGGCGCGGCGTCCATGTCCATCTGCTGGTCGGGGAAGGGGAACGCGCCGGCCGCGATCATCTGTGCGAGGTCGGAGGCGCTCTGGAGGTAGGTGAGCTCCAGCCGGCTCGGGGTGCGCACGGTGAGCAGGTTGGTGTTGCGGGCGATGACGCCGAGGACGCGGCCGTCGCGCCGGACCGGGATCGACTCGACGCGGACGGGGACCTCCTCGCGCCACTCCGGGTCGCCCTCGCGCACGATCCGGCCCTCGTCGAGGGCGGCGTCCAGCAGGGGGCGGCGGCCCCGCGGGACGAGGTGGCCGACCATGTCGTCCTGGTAGGAGGTGGGGCCGGTGTTGGGGCGCATCTGGGCGACGGAGACGTAGCGGGTGCCGTCTCGGGTGGGGACCCACAGGACCAGGTCGGCGAAGGAGAGGTCGGAGAGCAGCTGCCACTCCGAGACCAGCAGGTGGAGCCACTCGAGGTCGGAGTCGTCGAGTGCGGTGTGCTGGCGTACGAGTTCGTTCATGGAGGGCACGTGTGCGAGCGTACCCGCGGGAGTGGAGGGCCCGGAAAACACCCGCGGGCCGCGGCGCCTGGGAGGGACCCTCAACCCTCCCGGCACCGCAGCCCGGAGCAATCTCGGCCGCTGGGGTGTGCGGTCCCGGTCGGCCGAAGGTGAGGATCCGGGGCAGTCAGGGCAGAGAGCTCCGGTCCTCGGTCCGCCTTCCTGTGCGGGGAAGGCGGAAGCTGTGGCAATGGTGTGCCCACCCCGCAGCCTAGCCTGTGCGGGTTCCCGAGCGGGCCGGATGTGCGGGGCAATTTCTCCGGACGCACCCCTCGCGGCCGTGTCGCGCGGCACGCCCCTCTGATAAATTGGTCTAAACCACATGTCACACCACGTCAGATCTCCCCAGAACGGCAGGCCCAGCGTGGAAGTAGTCATCGTTCCGGACGCCGCCGCGGGCGGCGAGCTCATCGCCGAGGCCATGGCGCGACTCCTGCGGCGCAAACCCGACGCCCTGCTGGGCGTGGCCACCGGTTCCACCCCCCTGCCGGTCTACCAGGCGTTGACGGCGAAGGTGCGCGCGGGAGCCGTGGACGCCTCGCGGGCCCGGATCGCCCAGCTCGACGAGTACGTGGGGCTGCCCGCCGACCACCCGGAGTCCTACCGTTCGGTCTTGCGCCGGGAGGTGCTGGAGCCGCTCGGCATCGAGATGGACGCGTTCCTCGGCCCCGACGGCACGGCCGAGGACGTGCCGGGGGCGTGCGAGGCCTACGAGCGGGCGCTCGCCGAGGCGGGCGGGGTCGATCTGCAGTTGCTCGGGATCGGTACCGACGGGCACATCGGCTTCAACGAGCCGTGCTCCTCGCTGGCCTCGCGCACCCGGATCAAGACGCTGACCCAGCAGACCCGGATCGACAACGCGCGCTTCTTCGGCGGCGACGTCGAGCAGGTCCCGCACCATGTGATCACCCAGGGCATCGGGACGATCCTGGAGGCACGGCATCTGGTGCTGCTGGCCACGGGCGAGGGCAAGGCGGACGCGGTGGCGGCGACCGTCGAGGGCCCGCTCGCGGCGGTCTGCCCGGCCTCCGCGCTGCAACTCCACCCGCACGCCACGGTGGTCGCGGACGAGCCCGCGGCGTCCAAGCTGAAACTGGCGGACTACTTCCGCCACACCTACGCCGACAAGCCGTCCTGGCAGGGGATCTGACCCTGCCGCCCGGTCAGCGGGGGCCCGTCAGGGCCTCGGCGGCCGCCTGGGCGCACACCCTCGCCGCTCCGTGGGTGGCCACATGGAGGGCTCCTCGCGGCGGGGACTGGGGCACGCCCATCTCCACCACGATCGTGTCCGGGCGGGCTGCCAGAAGGGCGTCCAGGGCCTTCGCCATCCAGGGGTGGCGGTGCTCGTCGCGCACCACGGCGACGATCCGGCGCTCCCCCGCCGCCGCCGACGCCGCCCGCCCCGCGTCCTCGCCGGTGAAGCCGCCCGTCCGGGTGCCGGGCAGCAGCCGGGCCAGTTCCGCGGCCAGGCCCCAGGGCGTCTCGTCGCCGACGGCGATGTTGGCGACCGGGGTGAGGGCGGCGACGTAAGGCGCCTCGGTGAGCGGGGTGAAGCCCTCCGCCCCGGTGACGCGGAGCGCGCGGCGGGCCGCGTCCAGGCCGACGCCGGCGCGCGTCACCTCCCGCGGGGACGGGGGCACGGCCCGCGCCGAAGCCGTCCAGCGGGCCAGCGCCCGCACCCGTTCCGCCGCGTCCGCGAGGCGTTCCTCGGGCAGCTCTCCCGCGCGGACGGCCGTGACGAGGGCGTCGCGCAGGCGCCGTACCGTCGCGTCGTCGGCGAGGCCGCCGCCCACGCAGATCGCGTCCGCGCCGGCCGCGACCGCGAGGACGCTGCCGCGCTCGATCCCGTACGTCGCGGCGACGGCCCGCATCTCCATGCCGTCGGTGACGATCAGGCCGTCGTAGCCGAGTTCGCCGCGCAGCAGATCGGTCAGGACGCGCCGGGACAGTGTCGCCGGGCGGTCCGGGTCCAGGGCGGGGACGAGGATGTGGGCGCTCATCACGGCCCGGCTGCCGGCGGCGACGGCCGCGTGGAAGGGGGCGAGCTCACGCCCGGCCAGCACCTCGGGGGCGGCGTCGACGCGGGGCAGTGCCAGGTGGGAGTCGACGGCCGTGTCGCCGTGGCCGGGGAAGTGCTTGGCGCAGGCGGCGACGCCCGCGGACTGCAGGCCGGTGACATAGGCGGAGGTGTGCCGGGCGACCAGGTCGGGGTCGGCGCCGAAGGAGCGGACGCCGATGACCGGGTTGCGGGGGTCGGAGTTCACGTCCGCCGACGGGGCCCAGTTGAGGGTGACCCCGCAGTCGGCGAGCCGGCGGCCGAGCTCCCGGGCCACCTCCCGGGTCAGTTCCACGTCGTCGACCGTGCCCAGCGCGAGGTTGCCGGGGAAGCTGGAGCCGGTCCGCACTTCCAGGCGGGTGACGTCACCGCCCTCCTCGTCGATCGCGACGATCACGTCCTCGCGTTCTGCCCGCAACCGCGCGGTCAGCGAGGCCAGTTGCCCGGGCGAGGCGACGTTGCGGCCGAACAGGCCGACCGAGGCGAGGCCTTCGCCGAGGCGGCGGAGCAGCCAGTCGGGGGCGGTGGTCCCGGGGAAGCCGGGCTGCAGGACGGTGAGCGCGTCCCGGGTGAGGGCGTCGGTGCCGCTCGTGAGTGTCGTCATCGGGGCGTCATCCCTTCACGGCGCCCGCGGTCAGACCCGCGGCCATCTTCCGCTGGACGAGGAGGAACAGGACGACGATGGGTACGGCCATCATGGTGGCGCCGGCCATCATCGGGGCGTACTCGGTGCCGTGCTTGGTGGTGAAGTTGCCGAGCCAGACGGTCGCGGTCTGGTTCTTCTGGCTGAGGAGCATCAGGGCGTAGAGGTACTCGTTCCAGGCCTGGATGAAGGCGTAGACCGAGGTGGCGACCATGCCGGGGGCGAGCAGCGGGAAGACGACGCGCAGGAAGGCGCCGGTGCGGGAGCAGCCGTCGACCATCGCGGCCTCCTCCAGCTCCTTGGGGATGTTGACGATGAAGCCGCGCAGCGTCCACACGGTGAACGGCAGGACGAAGGTCAGGTAGGTGACGACCAGGCCGGTCAGCCGGTCGTACTGGCCGAGGTCGTTCAGCAGCAGGAAGACCGGGATGATCATGGCGACCAGCGGGACCATCTGGACCGCGAGGATGCCCACGATCACGATCTTGCGGCCGCGGAAGGCGAACCGGGAGATCGCGAGCGCGGCCAGCATGCCGACCACGATGCCGATGGTCACGACCGCGAGGGAGACGACCAGACTGCGGCCGACCGGGCCCCAGAAGTCGGAGATGTCCAGCGCCCGGCCGAAGTTGGCGAGCGTCAGCCCGGTCGGCAGCAGGCTCGGGTCGGGGTCGATGGCGTCCTTGGCGGGCTTGAACGCCGTGTTGAGCATCCAGTAGACGGGGAAGCCGGCGACGGCGAAGACGAGGAGACCGAGGAGGTTCCAGCCGAGTTTCGGCCTCCGGCGCGTCTCGGTGACGCTGCTCATTCGACCTCTCCGATCTTCAGCATCTGACGCATGTAGACGGCGACCACACCGAGCAGCAGGACCACGGTGATGAGGGCGATCGCGGAGCCCTGCGCGTAGTCGTTGACGACGAAGGCGCGGTCGTAGGAGTAGGTGGTGAGGAGCTGGAACTCGGCCTCGGGGTGGCCGTTGCGCATCACGAAGACCTGTGGGAAGACGCCCATGTCCCAGATGACCGACAGGGTCGTGAGCATCACGATGATCGGCTTGAGGACGGGCAGGGTGACGTACCGGAAGACGCCCCACGAGCCCGCGCCGTCCAGCCGGGCGGCCTCCTCCAGCTCGGCGGGGACCTGGGTGAGACCGGCGCTCAGGGTGATCACCACGAAGGGCACGGCTCCCCACACCACCAGGAGCATGATCACGGCCAGGCCCTGCGGCCCGCTCGCGAACCAGTTGTGGCCGATCAGCTCGACGCCGGGCAGCTTGCTGAGCAGCGCGTTGAGAATGCCGTAGTCGGCGTCGAAGAGCCATTTGAAGACGGTGGTGGCGACGATGATCGGCATCCCCCAGCTGGCCACCAGCGCGATGTTGACCAGGGTCTTCACCCAGCCGGAGACCCGCTGGAGCAGCAGCGCGATCAGCATGCCGGCGACCATCGTGAAGATCACGCAGCCGGCGGCGAAGACGACCGTGCGGACGACGACCTGCCAGAACTCCCCGTCGTCCAGCACGTTCGTGAAGTTGGCGAAGCCGACCGACTCCGCGGGCTGGAAGCCCCACAGCTGGGACTGCCCGAACTTCTGGAACGACAGGGTGACCAGGCGGACCAGCGGATAGCCCATGACGAGGGCGAGGACCAGCAGACAGGGCGCGAGCAGCAGCCAGGGAGCGGCGGTGCCGGATCGGCGTCCTGCGGGCGGCTGCTCGGCGACGGCCGGCGGTGGTGGCGCTTGGCGCGGCGGCGGCGCCTTGGCGGTGGTGGTCGTGTCTGCGGCACTCATCGGCGCGCTCCTCAGCGGTCCCTCGGTCGTACTGAGGCGGGGCCCCGCCCGCTGCCCGGCGGCGGGGCCCCGCTCTCGCCGGTCACTTAGTGTTGATGACCTTGTCGATGGCGGCGTCCGCCTCCTTCGCGGCCTCCTCGACCGTCTTCTTGCCGGTGCCGATGCTCTGGAGCATGGTCTGGAGGATCTGGGCCTTCTCGACCTGGCCCCAGCCGGGGGCCATCGGGACGAACCAGTTGGACTCGGCGGCGGTGGCCGGGACCGCCGTGGCCGCGTCGTTCTTCAGCGTGGCGAGGTCGGTCTTGTTGTTGGGCAGGTTGCCCTTGGCCATCAGGCCCTTCTGGCCGGCGGGTCCGGTGAAGGCGTTGATCCACTCGGCGGCGAGGGCCCGCGCGTCGGACTTCACCGGCACGGCGAGGTCGGAGCCGCCCAGGAAGACGGGGAGGTTCTTCCCGGACGGGCCGGGCATCACGAAGTTCTCGAGGTTGCCCTTGAGCTTGCCGCTCTTGTCGTTCTCGGGGGCCTCCGCGGTCGCGCCCTCCCAGGCAGCGCCGAAGATCATGCCGGACTTGCCCTGGCCGTAGACGATGTAGCGGTCGGACTCGTCCTTGGTCTTGTCGCCGTGCATGTACTTGTCGACGACGTTCTTGAACTCGGTGAGGCCCTTGACGGACTCGGGGGAGGACAGGTTCGCCTTCCACTCGCCGCCCGACTCGACGGCGATCGAGCCGCCGGCGTCGTAGACGAAGGACATGGCGGCGTACCAGTCGCGGGTGGGCTGGTACCAGGCGCTGAACTTGCCGCCCTCCTTCTTCTGGAGTCTGTCCAGGGCGGCGGTCAGCTCGGCGTAGGTCTTGGGGGCGGCCTTGACTCCGGCGGAGGCGAAGAGGTCCTTGCGCCAGTTGCCGACGCGGCCGCCGGCGTAGTACGGGACGCCGTAGGTCTTGCCCTCGTAGGAGACCGAGGCCTTGAGGCCGTCCAGCCAGGCGGAGGAGTTGTCGAACGCGGAGGCGTCGAGCGGGGCGAAGGCTCCCTTGACCATGTAGCCGAGCATCTCGGTGTTGCCCATCTCGACCACGTCGGGGGTCTTGTCGGTGGCGAGGACCGCGTCGAGCTTGGCGTTCTTGTCGGGCCAGCCGTAGTACTCGTGGGTGATCTTCACACCGGGGTGCTTCTTCGCCACGGCGGCGTCGGCGGCCTTCACCAGGTCCGGCCAGTTGTTCTGGGCGTCGACCGTGAGCCAGACCGTCAGTTCGCCGGCCTCGGATCCCTTGTCCGCCCCGCTGTCCTTGCCGTCCCCGCACGCCGCGACGGAGACCGTCATGCCCGCGATGCAGATCGCGGCTGCCAGCTTGCGCTTCACGCCACCCTCCTCAGGGATGCTGCGAACCCCCCTGCCTCCCGTGGTGAACGTGGGGCCGGGACCTGGACCAATGGTGTAGACCAGTGCGCCGAGCCTGGCGCAGGCCCACAGCGGTGTCAAGGGTGGCGGAAAAGCGTTTGACCAGCCGTTATGGGACCTACATATGAAGGAACCTTTAAGTAAGAAGCCCTTGAAAACACGGCTCGCATGGCATGCTGAGCCGCTAGACCACTTGCCGTATGGACTAGACCAGCAAGGGTCGCGACGGTATACAGAGGGATCACGGATCGACGCGGCGCACGGCGCGGCGTCGCCGCATCAGATGCGACCCGCATCCGGAGCCGGAAGGCAGGCCATGAGCACCGACGTCAGCAGTGCGGAGAACGAGGGTGGGGCGACCGTCCGCACCGCGCGCGTGCCCAAGTACTACCGCCTGAAGAAGCACCTGCTCGACATGACGCAGACGCAGGAGCCCGGCACGCCGGTGCCGCCCGAGCGGACGCTCGCGGCCGAGTTCGACACCTCGCGCACGACAGTGCGCCAGGCCCTGCAGGAACTGGTCGTCGAGGGCCGGCTGGAGCGCATCCAGGGCAAGGGCACGTTCGTCGCCAAGCCCAAGGTCTCCCAGGCGCTGCAACTCACCTCTTACACCGAGGACATGCGCGCCCAGGGTCTCGAACCCACCTCGCAGCTCCTCGACATCGGCTACATCACCGCCGACGACACCCTCGCCGGCCTGCTCGACATCACCGCGGGCGGGCGCGTGCTGCGCATCGAGCGGCTGCGCATGGCCAACGGCGAGCCGATGGCGATCGAGACGACCCACCTGAGCGCGAAGCGCTTCCCGGCCCTGCGCCGCTCGCTCGTGAAGTACACGTCCCTGTACACCGCGCTCGCCGAGGTCTACGACGTCCGTCTCGCCGAGGCCGAGGAAACCATCGAGACCTCCCTCGCCACACCGCGTGAGGCCGGTCTGCTCGGCACCGACGTGGGGCTGCCCATGCTGATGCTCTCCCGGCACTCCCTGGACAAGGAGGGCGAACCGGTGGAATGGGTGCGCTCGGTGTACCGGGGAGACCGCTACAAGTTCGTCGCACGGCTCAAGCGGCCGCAGGACTGATCGCGGGCGCCGCGGGAAGACTGGGACCGATATCCGGACGGGGTCTTCCGCTGGGCTTTATCCGTCACCTACATTGCCTGCGCGTTTGCACAGGTGATCAACAAGGGGACGGAGTCGCCTGAATGTCGGAAGCCCCAGAGGTGTCGAGAGGTCCTGTGGTGACGCCCGTGCGCGTCGTCATCGGTCTCTGCTTGTTCGCGCCCTTCGTGGCGATGCTGTGGGTCGGTTCGTACGCCGAGGTGGAACCGGCGGTCGCCGGGATCCCCTTCTTCTACTGGTACCAGATGCTGTGGGTGCTGATCTCCACCGCGCTCACGATGACCGCGTACAAGCTGTGGCAGCGTGACCAGCGCTCCCGCGGCGCCGGCGGGAGCCGGGACGGGGGTGCGGCGAAGTGAACGACGGCGTGAACGGCGTCGCGCTCGCCGTCTTCATCTTCTTCTTCCTGGCCGTCACGGTCATGGGTTTCCTGGCCGCGCGCTGGCGCAAGGCCGAGAACGAGCACAGCCTCGACGAATGGGGCCTGGGCGGCCGGTCGTTCGGAACCTGGGTCACCTGGTTCCTGCTGGGCGGCGACCTGTACACCGCGTACACCTTCGTCGCCGTCCCGGCGGCGATCTACGCGGCGGGCGCGGCGGGCTTCTTCGCGGTGCCCTACACGATCCTGGTGTACCCGCTGATCTTCACCTTCCTGCCGCGGCTGTGGTCGGTGTCCCACAAGCACGGGTACGTGACGACCTCGGACTTCGTGCGCGGCCGGTTCGGCTCGAAGGGGCTGTCGCTGGCGGTCGCCCTGACCGGCATCCTCGCCACGATGCCGTACATCGCGCTCCAACTCGTCGGCATCCAGGCCGTACTGGACGTGATGGGCGTCGGCGGCGGCGAGGACACCAACTGGTTCGTCAAGGACCTGCCGCTGCTGATCGCGTTCGGCGTGCTGGCCGCGTACACCTACTCCTCGGGACTGCGGGCCCCGGCGCTCATCGCGTTCGTGAAGGACACGCTGATCTACATCGTCATCGCGGTGGCGATCATCTACATCCCGATCAAACTCGGCGGTTTCGACGAGGTGTTCGCCAAGGCGGGCGACGCGTTCAGCCAGACCAACCCCGCGACCGGCAAGCCCCGCGGGGCCCTGGTGCCGACCGAGGCGGGCCAGTGGACGTACGCCACGCTGGCCCTCGGCTCCGCGCTGGCGCTGTTCATGTACCCGCACTCGATCACCGCGACGCTGTCCTCGCGCAGCCGAGAGGTGATCCGGCGCAACACCACGATCCTGCCGCTGTACTCCCTGATGCTGGGGCTGCTCGCACTGCTGGGCTTCATGGCCATCGCGGCCGGCGTCAAGGTCACCAACGGGCAGCTGGCGATCCCGCAGTTGTTCGAGGACATGTTCCCGGACTGGTTCGCGGGCGTGGCCTTCGCGGCGATCGGCATCGGCGCGCTGGTGCCGGCGGCGATCATGTCGATCGCGGCGGCGAACCTGTTCACCCGCAACATCTACAAGGACTTCATCAAGCCGGACGCCACGCCGAAGGAGGAGACGCGGGTCTCCAAGATCGTGTCCCTGCTGGTGAAGGTGGGCGCGCTGGTCTTCGTCCTCACCATGGACAAGACGGTCGCCATCAACTTCCAGCTGCTGGGCGGCATCTGGATCCTGCAGACCTTCCCGGCCCTGGTCGGCGGTCTGTTCACCCGCTGGTTCCACCGGTGGGCGCTGCTCGCCGGCTGGGCGGTGGGCATGGTCTACGGCACCTTCGCCGCGTACGGCGTCGCCTCCCCGACGCAGAAGCACTTCGGCGGCTCCGCCAAGGAGATCCCCGGCATCGGCGAGATCGGCTACATCGGTCTGACGGCGTTCGTGCTCAACGTCGTCGTCACGGTGGTCCTGACGTTCGTCCTGAAGGCAGTGAAGGCCCCCGACGGCGTCGACGAGACGTCCCCGGCGGACTACACGGCGGACGCGGGCGACCCGGGCGTGCAGGTGGAGCTCCCGCCGGCGACGGCGGGTACGAGCCACTGACGCGGGGCGAGCGCCCCCGCCCCGGCAGCGGTGCCGGGGCGGGGGCGCTCGCCTTCTCCGGCCCCGCCGGAATCCGCACGCCACCCGGACGGATCACTCTCCTCACCTGCCGGCTGACGCTCTGGAGCCGCCACGACACAACATCTGGGGGTGGCGTGGCGGGCGAGCACAAGATGTATGCTCGTGCTCGCTGTCGCCGCAGGGGAATCCGGTGCGAATCCGGAACTGTCCCGCAACGGTGTACTCGTGCCTCACCGCACGCCAGTCCAGTCCGAGGACCTGCCGGCAGCGCGTCCGGCCCATCCGGTCCGGACGCCCGACGTCCGGGCCTCGCGGAGTGGGCCGGTGGACGCGACGCCGTGCGCGCTCGTGTGCCGCCCCCTGCCCTCCGCCAGGCCCCGCCGAGCGAGGGAGAGCCCCACGTGACCATCGCGCCAGCCGGTCCGGCTTCAGCAGTCACCCCCGTGGAGGACGACGGTCCCGGCGCCGCACTGCTGCGGACCCTGACCGAGCTGACCGCCGACCTGCCCGCCGCCGACCCCGGACGGGTCGCCGCCGCCGCGCTGCGCGGCCGCTCCGCCCGGGGCAGCCACGAGGAGGTCCTCGCGGAGCTGCGCGAACTGGCCACGGAGGCCGCCGCGGGCCTGATCTCCGAGGACCCCGCCTACTCCCGGCTGGCCGCCCGGCTGCTGACCATCGGCATCCGCGCGGAGGCCGCCTCCCAGGGCGTCACCTCGTTCACCGAGTCGATCGCCGTGGGCCACCGCGAGGGCCTGATCGCCGACCGCACCGCCGAGTTCGCCCGCCTCCACGGCCGCCGCCTCGACGCGCTGGTCGACACGGAGGCCGACGACCGCTTCGGCTACTTCGGGCTGCGCACCCTGCACAGCCGCTACCTGCTGCGCCACCCGATCACCCGCAAGGTCGTCGAGACGCCCCAGCACTTCCTGCTGCGCGTCGCCGCCGGTCTCGCCGAGGACGACACCCCCCGCGCGGTCGACGAAGTCGCCGCGCTGTACGGCCTGATGAGCCGCCTCGACTACCTGCCGTCCTCCCCCACCCTCTTCAACTCCGGTACGCGGCACCCCCAGATGTCGTCCTGCTACCTCCTCGACTCCCCGCTGGACGAGCTGGACTCCATCTACGACCGGTACCACCAGGTCGCCCGCCTCTCCAAGCACGCCGGCGGCATCGGGCTGTCGTACTCCCGCATCCGCTCCAGGGGTTCGCTGATCCGCGGCACCAACGGGCACTCCAACGGCATCGTCCCGTTCCTGAAGACGCTGGACGCCTCGGTCGCCGCCGTCAACCAGGGCGGCCGGCGCAAGGGCGCGGCGGCGGTCTACCTGGAGACCTGGCACTCCGACATCGAGGAGTTCCTGGAGCTGCGGGACAACACCGGTGAGGACGCCCGCCGTACGCACAACCTGAACCTGGCGCACTGGATCCCGGACGAGTTCATGCGCCGCGTGAACGCGGACGCCGAGTGGTCGCTGTTCTCCCCCGCCGACGTGCCCGAGCTGGTCGACCTGTGGGGCGACGAGTTCGACGCCGCCTACCGCAAGGCCGAGGCGGACGGTCTGGCGAAGAAGACCATCCCGGCCCGTGAGCTGTACGGCCGGATGATGCGCACCCTCGCGCAGACCGGCAACGGGTGGATGACCTTCAAGGACGCCGCCAACCGCACCGCCAACCAGACGGCGGAGCCGGGGCACGTCGTGCACTCCTCCAACCTGTGCACGGAGATCCTGGAGGTCACCGACGACGGGGAGACGGCGGTCTGCAACCTGGGGTCGGTCAACCTGGGCGCGTTCGTCGACACGGCGACCGGCGACATCGACTGGGAGCGGCTGGACGGCACCGTCCGCACGGCGGTCACCTTCCTCGACCGCGTCGTCGACATCAACTTCTACCCCACCGAGCAGGCGGGCCGCTCCAACGCCCGCTGGCGTCCGGTGGGCCTGGGCGCGATGGGCCTCCAGGACGTCTTCTTCAAGCTGCGGCTGCCCTTCGACTCCCCCGAGGCCAAGGCGCTCTCCACGCGCATCGCCGAGCGGATCATGCTCGCCGCGTACGAGGCCTCCGCCGACCTCGCCGAGCGGAACGGCCCGCTGCCCGCCTGGGACAAGACCCGCGCCGCACGCGGGGTGCTGCACCCCGACCACTACGGCGTGGAGTTCACCTGGCCGGAGCGCTGGGCGGCCCTGCGCGAGCGGATCGCCTCCGTCGGCATGCGCAACTCCCTGCTGCTGGCCATCGCGCCGACCGCGACGATCGCCTCGATCGCGGGCGTCTACGAGTGCATCGAGCCGCAGGTGTCCAACCTGTTCAAGCGCGAGACGCTGTCCGGCGAGTTCCTCCAGGTCAACTCCTACCTGGTGCAGGACCTCAAGGCGCTGGGCGTCTGGGACGCCCGCACGCGTGAGGCGCTGCGCGAGTCGGGCGGCTCGGTGCAGGAGTTCGCGTGGATCCCGGCCGACGTGCGCGCTCTGTACCGCACGGCGTGGGAGATCCCGCAGCGCGGCCTGATCGACATGGCCGCCGCCCGCACCCCGTACCTGGACCAGGCGCAGTCGCTGAACCTGTTCCTGGAGACGCCGACGATCGGCAAGCTCTCCTCGATGTACGCGTACGCGTGGAAGTCGGGTCTGAAGACCACGTACTACCTGCGCTCGCGCCCGGCGACCCGTATCGCCCGCGCGGCCGGCTCCCAGGGCCCCGCGAAGACCGTCCCCGTCCAGCAGACGCCCGCCGAAGACGCCGTCGCCTGCTCCCTGGAAAACCCCGAGTCCTGCGAGGCCTGCCAGTGATGACCACCCAGAACCTTCTCGACCCCGGCTTCGAGCTGACTCTGCGCCCCATGCGCTACCCGGACTTCTACGAGCGCTACCGGGACGCCATCAAGAACACCTGGACCGTGGAGGAGGTCGACCTCCACTCGGACGTGGCCGACCTCGCGAAGCTGTCGCCGGCCGAGCAGCACCTCATCGGCCGGCTGGTCGCCTTCTTCGCGACGGGCGACTCGATCGTGGCGAACAACCTGGTGCTGACGCTCTACAAGCACATCAACTCCCCGGAGGCGCGCCTGTACCTGTCGCGCCAGCTCTTCGAGGAGGCCGTGCACGTCCAGTTCTATCTGACGCTGCTGGACACCTACCTCCCGGACCCGGAGGACCGGGCGGCCGCCTTCGCGGCGGTGGAGAACATCCCCTCCATCCGGGAGAAGGCCGGGTTCTGCTTCAAGTGGATGGACTCAGTCGAGAAGCTGGACCGGCTGGAGACCCAGGCCGACCGCCGCCGCTTCCTGCTGAACCTGATCTGCTTCGCCGCGTGCATCGAGGGCCTGTTCTTCTACGGCGCCTTCGCGTACGTCTACTGGTTCCGCAGCCGGGGTCTGCTGCACGGTCTGGCCACCGGCACCAACTGGGTGTTCCGCGACGAGACCATGCACATGAGCTTCGCGTTCGACGTGGTGGACACGGTCCGCAAGGAGGAGCCGGAGCTCTTCGACGACGAGCTGAGGCAGCAGGTCACCGACATGCTGTCGGAGGCCGTCGAGGCCGAGCTGCAGTTCGCGCGCGACCTGTGCGGCGACGGCCTGCCGGGCATGAACACCGACTCGATGCGCCAGTACCTGGAGTGCGTCGCGGACCAGCGGCTGGTCCGGCTCGGCTTCGCCCCGGTGTACGGCTCGGAGAACCCCTTCTCCTTCATGGAGCTCCAGGGCGTTCAGGAGCTGACCAACTTCTTCGAGCGCCGGGCCTCGGCGTACCAGGTGGCCGTGGAGGGCACGGTCGACCTCGACGAAGACTTCTGAGCCTTCTGACCCTTCAGCTGACGGTCGATCCGGCGTTCGTGGGCCAGTCCCACGAGCGCCGGACCCGCGAGGAGGAGGAACAGGACGAGGACCGGGAGGTAAGCGGTGAGTGCGTTCATGAGGTAAGCATCGTGCGCGGCTGACACTCCTGACAGTGGCAGGACTGCCGCATGACTTCGATTTCCTGCCACTTCCCGTCCCCTCCGGCCGGGTTCCGGGGGACACTGGCCGCATGCTGAAGAACGTGGCCGCGGTCCTCCTCGACGGTGTGCACCCCTTCGAACTCGGCGTGGTCTGCGAGGTGTTCGGCATCGACCGCAGCGACGACGGGCTGCCGGTCTACGACTTCGCGGTCGCCTCGGCCGAGGGGCCGACGCTGTCGACCCACGCGGGCTTCACCCTGCGTACCGAACACGGCCTGGAGCGGCTGGAGAGCGCCGACCTGATCGCCGTGCCGGCCGGGGAGACCTACGCCGCCCGGGAGTTCCCGCCCGAGCTGCTCGACGCGCTGCGCCGGGCCGTCGACCGGGGCACCCGGGTGCTCAGCGTCTGTTCGGGCGCGTTCGTCCTGGCCGCGGCCGGGCTCCTGGACGGCCGGCGGTGCTCGGTGCACTGGCGGCACGCGGAGCAGCTGGCCCGGCAGTACCCGCGCACGACCGTCGAGCCGGACGTGCTCTACGTCGACGACGAGCCGGTCATCACCTCGGCCGGCACGGCCGCCGGCATCGACGCCTGTCTGCACATCGTGCGCAAGGAGCAGGGGCCCGAGGTCGCCAACGGGATCGCCCGCCGGATGGTCGTGCCGCCGCACCGGGACGGCGGCCAGGCCCAGTACATCGAACGGCCGCTGCCCCGCTCGTCCTGCGACACCGTCGGCGAGGTGCTGGTCTGGATGGAACGGCACCTCGACGAGGACGTCACGGTCGAGCAGCTCGCGGCCCGCGCGCACATGTCGCCGCGCACCTTCGCCCGCCGCTTCCAGCAGGAGACCGGAACCACCCCCTACCGCTGGATCCTGCGGCAGCGGGTGCTGCTCGCCCAGCGTCTGCTGGAGGCGACGGACGACACGGTCGACGCGATCGCCTGGCGCACCGGCTTCGGCACGGCGGCCGCGCTGCGGCACCAGTTCGTGCGGGCACTGGGCACCACTCCCAACGCCTACCGGCGCACGTTCCGCGGCCCCGAGGCCGCGTGAGCGCACGCCGGTGGCTCACGGGTGGCCTGCGCGTGCCTTTCAGCGGGGCACGGCCCTCAGCCGCAGGCCCTGGGGACGCAGGGTGATGCCGACCCTGGGCTGAGGCCGGGACCCGGGGACCTGCTCGAAGCGGAACCCCGTGGCGAGCGCCGCGGTGACCAGGGTGAGCAGGGCCATCGAGAAGTGGTCGCTGGGGCACTTGCGGTTGCCCACGCTGAACGGCCGCATCGCGTACTTGGGGATGTCCTTCGACCGCTGCGGAAGCCAGCGGTCTGGGTCGAACTCCTGGTGCCGCTCGTAGGAGCGCGGGTCGTGCTGGATCGCGTAGGGGCTGTACACGATGTCCGCCCCGGCCGGAATGCGATACCCGCCGAGTTCCGTGTCGGTGACCGCCCGCCGCGTCAGAATCCATACGGCCGGAAGCAAACGCATGGTCTCGACGACCACGTTGTTGGTGTGCGTCAGCTTGCGTACGTCGCCGAATGCGACCGGCCTGCCTCCGGTTACGGCGTGGACCTCCTCGCGTACTTTGTCCGCGTGTTCCGGATGGTCGGCGAGGACCAGCAGCAGGGACATGATCGTGGCCGCGATGGTTTCGCTGCCCGGGGTCAGTATCGCGACGACCTGGTCGTGGATCTCCTGTTCTCCGATGGGGTCCCCATTGTCGTCCTTCGCTTCGAGCAATGCCGTCAGCAAATCGTCCGGCCTTTGGCCGGATGCCCGGCGTTCGGCGACGATCTCGTCCACCAGGAGATGCAAATCGGCCAGGGCGCGGTTGAATTCGCGGTTGGCCGGAAGCGGCAGCCGGTACAGCGGCCCGAGGGGCACCACCATGCGGCGGTACATCCCTTCGAAGACCCTGGCGAGCGCCCCGCACAGCCGCTCGGCCCGCTCGTCCATGTAGTGCCCGTGCAGCAGGCAGCGGGCGGCGACGCGCACCGCGACGCGGAAGGACTCCGAGGTGCAGTCGATCGTCTCGCCCGCGTCCCCGTCCCGCCAGCGCCGGGCCAGTGCGTGCGTCTCCTCCTCCATGACCGGCCCGTAGCCGGGGATGGCGTCGAGCCGGAACGCGGGCTGGATGGTGCGCCGCTGACGCCGGTGGAGCGGGCCGTTGGCGGTGGCCACGCCCTCCTTGCCGAGCAGGCCCTCCAGGGACTCCCACAGGGGCCCGGCGATGATGTAGTCGGGGCTGAGGGCGAGCGCCCCGGTGAGGGCGGGCGCGGTGACGGCGTACACCGTCTTGGGGCCGAGTTTGAGGCGGACGACGTCGCCGTGGTCGCGCAGCCGGCTCATGAAGGCCAGCGGGTCGCGGGCGAGCCGCCAGCCGTGGCCGAGCAGCGGGACCCCGCCGCCCGCCAGCGGCGGCTCAGCCGGCGCCGGCACGCCGTCCGTCCCGGGGGTCCCGGCCGTCTCCGGGGTTTCGGGTTTCATCGATTCGACGGTCATTTCTCACCTGCCGCTTCGTTGTTGACGTACGGGGGCGTGGACCGGTCGTCCCAGTTGTCGACCCGGTACCGGCCGGACTCGTGGTGGAACCAGTAGACGGAACTGAACCAGTTCCGCATGTTTCCCAGACAGGCCAGGACGGTGACGCTCAATTCCTTCCCTTGAACCGTCCCGTCGGCGAGCCGATCGGCCAGGGACAGGACCTCGTGTTCGGTGGCGAGGAACTCGGACACACATTCCTCGACGCGTCGCCTGAGTTCTTCCACCGCCTCTTCCAGAGTCAGCCCCTCATGGGTTATGAGACTGATCCCGAGATTGTGGACCTCATCTCCCGCTATTTCCTTGGGAAGTGAGCAGAGGTCGTTGTACCAGGCGGCGAATTCCTGACTCAGCAGGGCGGCCCGGCGGAATGCGGGGTGTTTGCGCACCTGATCCGGGAGTTCACGGCCCGCGGCGAGTTCCAGCAGGTCCGTCCAGATCCAGTGGGCGAAGGTGAGGCGGCGCAGCGCGAGATATTCGTCGACCGTGGGAACGCGCCCCTCGACGCGGTTGCTGAATTCCCGGTCGTACGCCTCGATCACGGTGTGGAAGTGCCGGGTGAACCGCGCGTTCCAGGTCCTCGGCAGGAAGGCGAAGAGCCGGCCCGCACTGTCCGCGAGTCCGGCGACCAGAGGGTCGTCGTCGTGCAGGTGGCGGGCCGGGGAGTCCAGGGCGGCGTGCAGACGGACGCGTAACTTCCGCCAGGCGCCGGCCCGGTCGTGGACCACGTCGCGGTCGTGCCGGTCGTCCCAGACGAAGAACCAGGCGCTGTAGTCGGCGATGGCCTGGAGCGCCTCGTCACCGGCCCCGAGGTAGTAGCCCGCCATCAGATCCGTGTAGCACAGGCCGTCGGCATATTCCGCGACCTTGTCGGCCGGCATCAGTCGTTTTTCCAGCAACCATGTGCGTGTCTTCTCCTGCAGCCGGGGCCAATACGGGTGCAGCCGCCGCGAAAACTCCGCCTCGACCACCGGGAGGGAGAGCGACGGCGGAACCGCGACGGCGGTCCCCGTCGCTGCGGTGCGGTTTGTGGTGCTGTATGGGAAAGCTGGCACGAACAACCCCTCTCAGCCGCCGGTGACGCACACCCCTCCCGCCGTGCCGGGCGTGCGCCGTTGCGTATCCCCGCACTCCCCATTCAGCACTACGACTGACCGCTCTGGGAACGGATTTGCTTCATTCACTCCCCCAACCTGCCGCGTATACGCCCCGGCGTGACTGGTTATGGATCAGCGGATGTGCATAAGCGATCGAACATCCGACGTACATACGAACGACGCCCGACCGGGAGAAGATCTCGGCCAGGCGTCTCGTGCGGGGCGGTGTCGCTCAGTCGTTGGCGACCACGGGGTAGCGGGGCTCGTTCTCGGCCATCTGCCGCAGGGCGTCCTTGCGTTCGCGCTTGGAGAGACGGTCGATGTACAGGTAGCCGTACAGGTGGTCGGTCTCGTGCTGCAAACACCGAGCGAAGTAACCGGTGCCGCGCACCTTGATCGGGTTGCCCTTCTCGTCCTGGCCGGTCACCTCGGCGTAGTCCGGCCGGGCGAGCGGGGCGTACGCGGTGGGCACCGACAGACAGCCCTCATTGCTGTCGTCCAGCCGGCGCTTGTCGGCGGGCAGTTCGACGAGCCGTGGGTTGCACACCACACCGGTGTGCCGCACGCCCTCGTCGTCGGGGCAGTCGTAGACGAAGACCTTCAGGTCGACGCCGATCTGGTTGGCCGCCAGGCCCACACCCTCGGCGGTGCGCTGCGAGGCGAACATGTCCGCCACCAGCTGCTGCAGCTCCTCGCCGAACTCGGTGACGTCCTTGCACTCCTTGTGCAGCACCGGGTTGCCGACGACGGTGATCGGCCGCGAGGTGCCCGCCTCGCACCAGGCCCGCTCGCGCTCCTCCGGCTCCTCGGTGTCGATGACGAAGCCCTCGTCGTCCACGGGGAGCACGCCCGTGTGCTGCTGATCGGTGTCCTGCTGCGCCATGACCGACGATGCCTTCCTCAAAACCGGGGTGAAGTTGCGAATACAGGGTACGTGGGCGTGCCGCCACGCACGGCCCGCAGCCGGGAGCCGGGATCAGCAAACCTCTTCGAGATCCCGCCAGTCCCTCGAATCGGGGCTGTCGGCGACCCACCCGTCCAGCAAGCCCCTCACCAGCCCGGCCGGCGCCGCGACCCCGCACTCGCGCTCCGGCACCCACAGCTGCCCGTCCGTACGGTGCCCCAGCGGCCCGGGGTGCCCCGGCTCGCTGTGGTCGTGCGGGTCCAGGTGCTCGCCGTCGCCCTCGTCCGACGGCATCCGGGACTCCGAGCACGTCCGGCACAGCAGCCGCACCGACGACGACCAGTCCTCCGCGGCGAAGCCCGCGTCGGCGGCGAGCTGCTCCAGCGCGTCGCGGTCGGCCTCCGTCGCCGCCTCCAGCAGCACCACCCAGGTGGGCACCGGGGAGGGGGCCCACAGCTCGATCTCGTCGAACACCGGGTACGCGTGGCCCGTGGACGTGGTCCGCTCACCGTGCGGGACGCCGTCGTGCAGCACCACCTCGCCCCAGCGCCGCCCGGAGGACGGCAGCGGGATCGACAGCACCTCGATGCGGGCGGGGTCCAGCCGGCGCCCCCACACCACCTCCGCCTCGCCCTCGGGCGAGAGCCGTACGGCCGCGCTGCCCAGTTCCATGCCGACCGGCTCGCCGGAGCCGGTCAGGTCGCCCGGCACGCGCAGCCCGTAGGCCTGCCAGGCGCGCCGGGCCAGCGGCCAGTCCTGGAGCGCGGTGGCCGCGATGCCGACGTTCCACCAGTCGGGGGCCCCGGTCTCCCGGTCGAGCAGGGCGACCGCGCGCAGACCGGCCGTGCGGGCCTGCTCCCAGTCGTGCCGGAACTTGTGCAGCAGGGCGAGGTTGAACCAGGACTCCGACAGCCAGGGCTCCAGGTCGGCGGCACGTGTCAGCAGCGCGCCCGCGTCCTCGTACCGGCCGTCGCCGATGAGCGTGAACGCCCGGTCGGTGGCCTGCCGCCAGGAGGCGGAGGGCCGGTGCCGTCCCTTGCCGAAGATCCTCACGATTCCCGCCTGCCAGTTCCGTGGTGTGGGCTGGCCGGTGCCCCCGGACACCCTGTCCCTCGCATCCAACCACGTGTGGCTGCGAGGACGCTCATTACCCATGGGTTACCCCGGGAAGGGCAGGGTCAGACAGCCCTTGGACAGCACTCTGGCCAGCGCTTCGACCACCTCGGGCGCGTACTCCCCGCCCGTGCCCAGCCGCAGTTCCTCCAGCGCGGACAGCGGGCCGCCCGGCCCGGCGTCGCGCACCTTCTCCTCGTAGGCGTTGACCACCCGGACGATCCGGGCGGCGGGCGGCTGCTCGGGATAGGGGTCGGCCTGCCGCTCCACGACCGTCGCGACCAGCTCGCCCGCCCCGGTCTGGCGGACGACGGCCCCGCCGAGCAGCGCGATCCGCCGCTGCCGGTCCGGCGGCAGCCCGGCCGTGGCGCCCGCCGGGACCGGATCGACGAGGCTGAGCTGCCCGATGTCGTGCATCAGCGCCGCGTACTCCAGGACGGTCAGCTCGGGCTCGGTCAGCCCCAGGTCCCGGCCCACGGCCTGGCTGAGGGCGGCGACCCGGCGGGCGTGCCCGTGCGGGGTGCAGCCGGCGATCTCGGTGGCGCGGGCCAGGGAGGCGATGGTCTGCCGGTAGGTGGCGCGCACGGCGGCGTACCGGCGCAGGGACAGCTGGGTGAGCAGCAGCGGCACGCAGAAAACGGGCAGCGCCCACAGTCCGACGACGGCCACCGCGAGCGCCATGACCGCGCCGGTCGCGCACACGGCGGTCCCGATCCCGGGCAGGCCGCGCAGTTCGTCGCGCAGGAGCGGGGCGAGGGGCCAGCCGGTGCGGGCGTGGGCGAGCACGGCGACGAGGAGCGCCTCGCACAGGACCGTGAGGACGAGCAGCGCGAGCAGCAGCAGCGCGTACGCCGGACCGCTCCAGGTGTCGAACGCCCCGCTGTTGTAAAGGGGTTGGAAGCAGGCGGCGGCGAACCCGACGGCCAGCACGCGCCGGGCGAGGTGGTCGAGGACCGGTCCCTCCCCGCGCGCGATGCGCGGCACGCTGCCGAGCAGCGAGGCGGCGGCCACCACCGAGACGGCCTGTGCGAGCCCGTGGTGCGTGGCGTGCCCGGCGTGCTCCCCGAGCAGCGCGTACGACAGCGAGCCGGCGGCCCCGAGCGGCGCGCCCTCCCGCAGCCCCGGCGAGCGCGGCCGGCACCGGGGCAGCGCCGACTCCCCCACGGCGACGAGCGCCCCGAACGCGAGCGCGACGCCCCGCTCCTCGACGCCGGCGCGCAGGGTGACGAACAGGGAGCCCGCCACGAGCAGCGCGGCCCCGGTCCGCACCACGCCGAGATACCACCGGGTGCCCTTCACCGCGACTCCGTCTGAGGCGCGCCGGACCGGCCGGGGGCCGGGACGGGGGCGGGGGGTGTGGTCGTGGTGGAGGCGGTGTCGACTGCGGAGGGCGGCGACGGCTGCTGCTGCGGGGGGTGGGGGGTGTCGGCGGTGACCACCGGGTGCCAGCCCTCGCGGGTGATCACCTCGGTCAGGGCGGACACCATCCGGGGGTCGAAGTGCTCGCCCGCGCAGCGGTTCAGCTCCTCCAGGGCCGCGGCGACCGGCCGGGCCCGGCTGTAGCTGCGGGTGGAGGTCATCGCGTCGAAGGCGTCCGCGACGGCCACCACCCGGGCCGACTCGGGGATCTGAGCGCCCGCCAGCCCGTAGGGGTAGCCGTTGCCGTCCATCCGTTCGTGGTGGTGGAGGATGGCCGAGCGGGCCTCGCCGAGGAAGGCGATGCCCCGGGTGATCTCGTGCCCGTACTCGGGGTGGAGTTCGATGACGCGGCGCTCCTCGGGCGTCAGCGGCCCGTTCTTGCGCAGCAGCCGCGTGGGGACGCCGAGCTTGCCGACGTCGTGCAGGATTCCGGCGAACCGCAGGGTCTCCACGCGCTGTTCGTCCATCCCCAGCTCGCGCGCGATCATCATCGAGGCCTGTCCGACGCGTTCGCTGTGCCCGCGGGTGTAGCCGTCCTTGATGTCGACGGCCTGCACCAGTGCGCGGATGGTCGCCTGATGGGCGGTCCGCTCCTGGTGGTACTGGGCGAACACCCACCAGGACACGCCCATCGGGAACAGCACGAGCAGCGCGGCGACCGGCCCGTAGGGGCTGCGCCACAGCAGGGCCATCATCAGCCCGGCGAGCCCGTGCACCCCTACGGGGGCGAGGGAGCGCAGGAACAGCCCCCGTGCCGGCGGGCGCGGCGGCAGCCGTTCGGCGGGCGCTTGTGCCGCGGCAGGCGATGTTCGCCCGTGAAGGAGCGCCCGCCGCGGAGCGGCTGTGTCACTGCGGTGCGTGCTCTCGGCGTGCCGGCCGGAAGTCCTCGTACTGGATGCACTCGAACTTTCGGCCGGTGCGGCGAGACGGGGGTCCCCCCTCCGGGGGAGTGCCGGGCGTCGCGACGGGGCGAACGTCGCCTGCCGGGGCACTGGCGTCCTGCCGTCCGCGGCGGCGAGCACCAGGCAGAACACGAAGACGGCGGCCCCGGCCGGAGCGAGGGCCGCGGGGAGGTCCGCGTCCACGACCGCCTCGGCTCCGCCCAGCGCCCGGTGGACCCAGGCGGCGGCCCACACTCCGGTCGCGAGGTGGGCGGCCCGCCGGATCCGCCGCAGCGGGGAGGGGTGCCGCCCGTCCGGGGAGCAGAGCGCCCCGGGGAGGGGCACGAGCGCGGCCGCGGACGGCGGCAGCAGGAAGGCCCCGGCGAGCAGTACGGGGTAGAAGGCGCCGGCGAACCGGCGGCGGGCGATCCGCTCCCCGCCGGCGTAGAGCGCGGCGAGCGGCAGGACCGTCCACCAAGGCGTCCACGCCAGGGGCGGCGGCGTCAGACAGAGCAGGGCGCCGAAGGCGGCGCAGACGACGTAGCCGCGCGCCCGCGCCGGAACTGCCTCCATGTCGCCCTCCCCCGACCACACCTTGGTCCGGGCACCGGAGCCTAGGGCGGCGAGGGACGGCAACGGGGGCTCATCACCCGTCGATTAGCACATTCGGGTGACGGCACGGCCTCCTCGTGGGAGGCCTGGGGGTCAGGACGCCGGGGTCAGGACTCCTGGGGCGTGACCGTCACGTCGTGCTCGGGCACGGCCTGGCCGGATCGGATCAGCTCGATCCGGCCCATGACCTTGGAGCGCAGGTCGGTCGGCACGTCGTCATGGCCGCAGCACCGCTTGACCAGCTTCTTCACGGCCTCTTCGAGCCCGTACTTCTCCAGGCACGGCGAGCACTCGCTGAAGTGCTGCTTGAACTTGTCGCGGTCGAGGTCCGGCATCTCACTGTCGAGGAACTCGTAGAGATGGTCGAGGACCTCACCGCAGTCCGTCTCGTGCGGCTCTCCGCAGCTCATGAGTCCGAACCTTTCGCTTCGTCCGACTCTCCGGCGCCGGCCGGGACCAGTCCGCGGTCACGGGCGTAGTCCTCGAGCATGCCGCGCAGCTGGCGGCGGCCCCGGTGCAGCCGGGACATCACCGTACCGATGGGGGTCCCCATGATGTCCGCGATCTCCTTGTAGGCAAAGCCCTCGACGTCCGCGAGATACACGGCGATGCGGAACTCCTCGGGGATGGCCTGGAGCGCTTCCTTCACGTCCGAGTCGGGCAGGTGGTCCAGCGCCTGCGACTCGGCCGAGCGCAGACCGGTCGACATGTGCGACTCGGCACGCGCCAGCTGCCAGTCCTCGATCTCCTCGGCGGCGCTGCGCTGGGGCTCGCGCTGCTTCTTGCGGTAGGAGTTGATGAAGGTGTTGGTCAGGATCCGGTAGAGCCAGGCCTTGAGGTTGGTGCCCTCACGGAACTGATGGAAGGACGCGTACGCCTTGGCGTACGTCTCCTGCACCAGGTCCTCGGCGTCGGCCGGGTTGCGCGTCATGCGCAGCGCGGCCGAGTACATCTGGTCGAGGAACTCGAGCGCGTCCCGCTCGAAGCGCGCGCTGCGCTCCGCGGCCGTCTCCGCACCCGTGCCGCCCTGGCCCTCGGGCTGCTCCGCCTGGCCGTGATCGGTCCCTGCGTCGGTCCCAGTGACCTGACCCACCTCCTCAAGCGTTCTCGTGAGACCGAGAGCGGCCTCACTCGAATCGGAGGATAGACGACGATCCGGTCCGCCCGCCGCCCGAACCGGGGCGGTCCTGGCCGCGTGCAGCACCGTCCAGTCCAGGTCAGTGCGGCTGCTGCGGGTCGGGAAGATGGTCGAACCCATGCGGCGGACTTCCTCTCCTACGACGTCGGTGCTGGTCTCCAGCACGTACGTCCCGCACAACAGCGCCGGCCGCCCAGGCATTCCCGAAGCTTTACCCGAGTGAGCCGGTCCACTTCACGACCGCGTCCGTGACGACCGCCACGGCCTCGTCCTGCGAGATCACCGCCAGCTTGGGCACAGCGAAGCCGTGGTCCGCATACGGGACCTCCACCAGCTCGTACGCGCCCCCGGGGAACTCGGCCGGCTTCCCGAAGGGGTCGCTGCCGCCCTGGACGACCAGGGTGGGAACGCCGGAGCCGAGCAGTTCCCCCGCGCGGGACTTCTCCGGCCGGCCCGGCGGGTGGAGCGGGAAGCTCAGGGCGAGCACGGCGTGCGCGCCGAGCTCGGCGGCGGTACGGCAGGCCACCCGGGCCCCGGCGCTGCGCCCTCCGGAGACCACCGGCAGTCCGGGTGCGGCCAGCGCGGGCCAGAGGCCGCGCCAGCCGGTGTCCAGGGTCTTCGGCGCGGGCGCGACCTTCTTGCCGGCCACCCGCCAGGGCTGCTCGACGAGCGCGACGGTGACGCCGTGCGCGGGGAGGACGGCGGCGAGGGCCTTGAGGTCGCGCGCCTCGATGCCGCCGCCTGCGCCGTGGCTCACGGCGAGCAGGAGGCGGGCGTTCTCGGCGTGGCACCAGGTGATGCGGGCTTCGCCGGCGTCGGTGGGGACGGTCTCGGTCGTCCGCCGGCGGGTCGTCCCGTCGCTCGTCACGTCGTTCGTCACGTCGTTGGTCTTGTCGCTCGTCGCGTCGTTCGTCACGTCAGAAGAGTGTGCCCTCCTCGGGCCCCTCCAGCTCCTTCAGCAGCTCCGGTCCGTTGTTGCGGACGTTGCTGACGGCCGTGGCGACGGGGTAGGCGCGCATCAGCCCGGTGGGCGGGGGCGCGAGGAGCGCGCGCAGGTCGTCGACGTCCGTGCGGGCGGGGTCCAGCCATGCGTCCCAGCGGTCGGGGGTGAGCATCAGGGGCATCCGGGGGTGGATGTCGGACAGGGAGCCGGGTCCCTCGGCCGGGGCGACGGCCAGCGGTCCGGTCTCGGCCTCCGTGGTGATCACCGAGCAGGTCGCCCACCAGGCCAGCGGGTGCTCGTCCGGCAGGGTGCGGTCCCGCCAGAACTCGTAGAGCCCGGCCATCGCGAAGACCGAGCCGTCGGCCGGCAGCACGAAGTAGGGCTGCTTGCGGGGCCGCTTCTTCTTCCCCTCGACCTCGAGGTCGCGTTCCTGCTGCCCGGTGACCCACTCGTAGTAGCCGTCGGCGGGCAGGATGCAGCGCCGGGAGGAGAAGGCGCGGCGGTAGGACGGCTTCTCGTGGACGGTCTCCGCGCGCGCGTTGATCATCCGGGCGGCGCCCTCGGGGTTCTTCGACCAGGACGGGACCAGTCCCCACTTCAGCTTGCGCAGCTGGCGAACCGGACGCGGGTCAGCCACGTCCTTCAGGGGACGGTCCAGGACGGCGTAGACCTCCTTGGTGGGAGCCACGTTGTAGTCGGGCTCCAGGGTCTCCTCGGGTTCCCACTTCTCGATCTCGAAGATTCCGGCCAGATCCTCGGGCCTGCGACTCGCTGCATACCGTCCGCACATACGTGCCACACTGCCAGACTCCGACGACGACAGGGAGCCACCAAGGAATATGGACAGCACCGCCATAACCGCGCTGCCCGACCTATGGGACCGGCTCACCGGCACCCAGCCCGACCCCGATCTGTGGGTGGTGCTGGCCACCATGGGCGCGGCCCTCGCCATAGTCGTCCCCCACACTCTGTGGCGTATCTCCCGCAACGCCATCACGATCGCCCACGAGGGCGGCCACGGCCTGGTCGCGCTGCTGACCGGCCGGACGCTCACCGGCATACGCCTGCACTCGGACACCAGCGGTCTGACCGTCAGCCGGGGCAAGCCGCACGGCCTCGGCATGATCCTCACCGCCGCCGCCGGCTACACCGCTCCCCCGCTGCTCGGTCTGGGCGGCGCGGCGCTGCTGGGCGCCGGCCGCATCACGCTGCTGCTGTGGGCGGCGACGGCGCTGCTGCTGGCGATGCTGGTGATGATCCGGAACGCCTACGGGGCCCTGACGGTGATCGTCACGGGCGGCACGTTCCTGATGGTGTCCTGGCTGGCGGGACCCCAGGTCCAGGCGGCGTTCGCGTACGCGGTGGTGTGGTTCCTGCTGCTGGGCGGCGTACGGCCGGCGTTCGAGCTGCAGGCGAAGCGGGCGCGCGGCGGGGCGGGCGACTCGGACGCCGACCAGCTGTCCCGGCTGACCCATGTGCCGGCCGCCCTGTGGTTCTTCCTGTTCCACGCGGTGAGCCTGTGCTCCCTGCTGGGCGGCGGACGCTGGCTGCTCGGGCTCTAAGGCGTGTTTCGGGGGCTGCAGCGCCGAAACGGCTGACGTCGGCCCGTCCTCGCGGAGACTAAAGTGGGCGCATGCCCGTGAACTCCGCCCACACCGCCCTCTGGCCCGCCCCGCACGCGAGCGGAGCCGTCGACGCGACGGTCCACGTGCCGGGGTCCAAGTCGGTCACCAACCGCGCGCTCGTCCTGGCCGCCCTGGCTTCCGAGCCGGGCTGGCTGCGCCGCCCGCTGCGCTCCCGCGACACGCTGCTGATGGCGGGCGCCCTGCGCGCGATGGGCGTCGGCATCGAGGAGACGGTGTCCTCCAGCTCGTCCGTCGGCGGCGGTCCCGGCGGCAGCGGCGAGGCCTGGCGGGTCCTGCCCGCGGGGCTGCGCGGTCCGGCCACGGTCGACGTGGGCAACGCCGGCACGGTGATGCGGTTCCTGCCGCCGGTCGCCGCGCTCGCCGACGGCCCCGTCCGCTTCGACGGCGACCCCCGTTCCTACGAGCGCCCGCTGAACGGCGTCATCGACGCGCTGCGCGTGCTCGGCGCCCGGATCGACGACGACGGGCGCGGCGCGCTGCCGCTGACGGTGCACGGCTCGGGCGCGCTGGACGGCGGCCCGGTGGAGATCGACGCGTCGTCGTCCTCGCAGTTCGTCTCGGCGCTGCTGCTGTCCGCCCCGCGCTTCAACCAGGGCGTGGAGGTCAGGCACACGGGCGGCTCCCTCCCCTCCATGCCGCACATCCGGATGACCGTCGACATGCTGCGCGCGGTCGGCGCCCAGGTGGACACCCCGGAGTCGGGCGGCGAGCCGAACGTCTGGCGGGTCACGCCGGGCGCGCTGCTGGGCCGGGACCTGACGATCGAGCCGGACCTGTCCAACGCCCAGCCGTTCCTGGCGGCGGCGCTGGTGACCGGCGGCCGGGTGCTGATCCCGGACTGGCCGTCCCGCACCACCCAGCCGGGTGACCGGCTGCGGGAGATCTTCACCGAGATGGGCGGTTCCTGCGAACTCACCGACTACGGACTGGTCTTCACCGGCACGGGCTCGATCCACGGCATCGACGTCGACCTGGGCGACGTCGGCGAGCTGACCCCCGGCATCGCCGCGGTCGCCGCCCTCGCGGACTCCCCGTCCACCCTGCGGGGCGTCGCCCATCTGCGTCTGCACGAGACGGACCGGCTGGCCGCGCTGACGAAGGAGATCAACGAGCTCGGCGGCGACGTCACCGAGACCGCCGACGGCCTCCACATCCGCCCGCGCCCCCTGCACGGCGGGGTGTTCCACACCTACGACGACCACCGGATGGCGACGGCCGGCGCGGTCATCGGGCTGGCGGTGGACGGCGTGCGGATCGAGAACGTGGCGACGACGGCGAAGACCCTGCCGGACTTCCCGCAGCTGTGGGCCGGGATGCTCGGGGTATAGGGGCTTCCGCCATGCGCCGCTACGGCAAGCACACCGACGAGGACGACATCCGCAGCCGCCCGAACCGCAAGGGCAACCGGCCGCGGACGAACATCCGGCCCAAGCACGAGGACGCCGCCGAGGGCATGGTCCTCACCGTCGACCGCGGACGCCTCACGTGTCTCGTCGACGACCGGATCGTGATGGCGATGAAGGCCCGTGAGCTGGGCCGCAAGGCGGCCGTGGTCGGCGACCGGGTGGCCCTCGTCGGTGACATGTCCGGCAAGAAGGACACGCTCGCGCGCATCGTCCGCATCGAGGAGCGCACCTCGGTGCTGCGCCGCACCGCCGACGACGACGACCCGTACGAGCGGGTGGTGGTCGCCAACGCCGACCAGCTCGCGATCGTCACCGCCCTGGCCGACCCGGAGCCCCGCCCGCGGCTGATCGACCGCTGCCTGGTCGCCGCGTACGACGGCGGGCTGGAACCGCTGCTGGTCATGACGAAGTCCGACCTCGCCGCTCCGGACAAGCTGCTGGAGCTGTACGGCGACCTCGACATCCCCTACGTGGTCACCAGCCGCGAGGAGCTGGAGAACGGCGACGCGGCGGACCGGGTGCGCGAGTATCTGGCGGGGCGGATCACGGCGTTCGTGGGCCACTCGGGCGTCGGCAAGACGACCCTGGTCAACGCGCTCGTCCCGCAGGACCGCCGGCGTCTGACGGGGCACGTCAACGCGGTGACCGGGCGCGGCCGTCACACCACCACGTCGGCCCTCGCCCTGCCGCTCGAAGGCACGGGCGACTGGGCCATCGACACCCCGGGCGTCCGCTCGTTCGGGCTGGCCCACGTCGACCCGTCCCGGGTGATCCACGCCTTCCCCGACCTGGAGCCGGGGACGGTCGGCTGCCCGCGCGCGTGCAGTCACGACGAGCCGGACTGCGCGCTGGACGCCTGGGTCGCCGAGGGCCACGCGGACCAGGCACGGCTGTACTCACTGCGCCGGCTGCTGTCGACGCGGGAGCGCACGGAAGGCGACTGACCTCCGCGTTGTTTGTCGGCGTGCGAGCCCGGTAAGTGCATAATCGCACCGAGCCGCACACACGGGAGGACAGCACATGGCGTGGCTGCTGGTCATCGTCGCGGGAGTGCTCGAGACCGGCTTCGCCGTCTGCCTGAAGCTGTCGCACGGCTTCACCCGGCTCTGGCCGACGATCGCGTTCTGCGTGTTCGCGCTCGGCAGCTTCGGTCTGCTCACCCTGTCGCTGCGAAAGCTGGACGTCGGCCCGGCGTACGCGGTGTGGACCGGCATCGGCGCGGCGGGCACCGCGATCTACGGCATGGTCTTCCTCGGCGACCTGGTGTCGGTCCTGAAGATCGTCTCGATCACCCTGGTGATCACCGGGGTGATCGGCCTGCAGCTGTCGGGGTCGGCGCACTAGACGCGGCGAGCGCTCCGGGCGACGCGGGGATCGGCCCGTGCCTCGCGGTGTTCGCGCCGGGGGCCGCGGCGCCCGGCTGGTGGGGCGCGGTGCCCGGCCCTTGGGTCGCGGTGATCACGCCGCGTATCAGTTCCGCGACCCCGCCCTCCCCCGGCGGGACCGCCACGCACGACACCGCCAGTCGTACGGCCAGTTCGCAGGTGCGGGAGAGGTCGGTGGCGTCGGGGATGGCGCCGGGGCCGGCGATCGCGGCCACGGCACGGTCCCGGACGCCCGCCAGGAGGTCCCCGGGCGAGGGCAGCGGCCCGTCCGCCCGCCGCTGCGCGGGCACGGCGGAGGAGGAGGGCACCGCGGCGAGCGTCGGGGCGGGCAGGCGCTCGCTCCAGCAGCCGGTGAGCAGGGCCCGTACGAGCGGGTTCCCGCGGGCGACGTTCGTCGTCCACTCGGCGGCCGCGGTGAGCCGCTCACGGGCGTCGCCGTGTGCGGACAGGGCCCTTTCGACGCCGGCGAGATACCCGTCGGCCTCCCGCCTGACGAGCGCCCTGGCCAGGCCGTCCTTGCTGCCGAACTCGTTGTAGAGGGTCTGCCGGGACACCCCGGCCGCCGCGGCGACGTCCACCATGCGCACCACGGCCCACGACCGTCGCGTGAGCGCCGTGAAAGCGGCGTCGAGTAGGCATTCCCGGGCAGCAGGCATCATCGCCTCCCTGGGGCGAGCGGCTCTGCGCCCAGGTTTGACGCGCGTCCGCGCACTGTCAAGGGTCCGCGGAAGGGGTGGTGAGTGCCGGCCATGAGTGCGTGAGGGGGGTAGACGACGAGAAACATCTGAAGTACCCACCTCCGCGCCCTTCACTCACCCCGAGCCCCGTTGGCTCCGCCGCCACCTCGGCAGATAGGTTCGAGTCATGCCGGACTACCTCGACGACCTCCGCCTCGCGCACGTCCTCGCGGACGCCGCTGACGCCGCGACCATGGACCGCTTCAAGGCCCTCGACCTCAAGGTGGAGACCAAACCGGACATGACGCCGGTGAGCGAGGCCGACAAGGCGGCCGAGGAACTCATCCGCGGCCAGCTCCAGCGCGCCCGCCCCCGCGACGCGATCCTCGGCGAGGAGTACGGCGTCGAGGGCACCGGCCCGCGCCGCTGGGTGATCGACCCGATCGACGGGACCAAGAACTACGTGCGCGGCGTCCCCGTGTGGGCCACCCTCATCTCGCTCATGGAGGCCGCGGAGGGCGGCTACCAGCCCGTCGTGGGCGTGGTCTCCGCCCCCGCCCTCAACCGCCGCTGGTGGGCCGCGAAGGGCCACGGCGCGTTCGCCGGGCGCAGTCTGTCCCGGGCCACGCGCCTGCAGGTCTCCCGTGTCTCGAAGCTCTCCGACGCCTCGTTCGCGTACTCCTCGCTGGGCGGCTGGGAGGAGCAGGGCCGGTTCGACGGCTTCCTCGACCTCACCCGCGAGGTGTGGCGCACGCGCGCGTACGGCGACTTCTGGCCGTACATGATGGTCGCCGAGGGCTCGGTGGATCTGTGCGCCGAGCCGGAGCTGTCCCTCTGGGACATGGCGGCCCCCGCGATCGTGGTGACGGAGGCCGGCGGCTCGTTCACCGGTCTCGACGGCCGGCCCGGACCGCACAGCGGCAACGCGGCCGCGTCGAACGGCCTGCTCCACGACGAGCTGCTGACGTATCTGAACCCGCGTCAGTAGCCCGGGGTACCCGCGGCGGGCCACCCCGCCCGTCGGGCACAGATGAGCGCGTGCGCCCTCAATTGACTGCGCGCGCCCCCTTGTTGACCCGCGCTTTACCTGCCACGCTGACAGCACCCCCACTTGTGAACATGTGAATCCCTGTTTCGGGGGTTCTTAGGAGGTGGCTCCAGCCCATGCTCGTCCGTGACGCCATGAGCACAGTGGTCCTCACCATCGGCCCCGCACACACCCTCCGCCAAGCAGCCGCTCTGATGTCCGCACGCCGCGTCGGCGCGGCGATCGTCCTCGACCCGGACGCCGGCGGCATCGGCATCCTCACCGAGCGGGACATCCTCAACTCCCTGGGCCTGGGCCAGAACCCGGACACCGAGCCCGCCCACGGCCACACCACCGGCGACGTCGTCTTCGCCGCCCCGACCTGGACGCTGGAGGAAGCGGCCCGGGCGATGGCGCACGGCGGTTTCCGCCATCTCGTGGTCCTGGACGGCGGCGAACCGGCCGGCATCGTCTCGGTCCGCGACATCATCCGCTGCTGGGCGCCCGCCCGCAGCCAGGTACCCGCCTGAGTCAGGGCCCGGGCCCGGAGGCGTGATGTCCGGGCACGCGAACGGGCCGGACCCCCCGAAGGGGATCCGGCCCGTCCGTTCACGCCGGTCCGTCCGCTCAGACGAGGTCGAACCGGTCCAGGTTCGAGACCTTGACCCAGGCGGCGACGAAGTCGGTGACGAACTTCTCCTTGGCGTCGTCGCTGGCGTAGACCTCCGCGAGGGCGCGCAGCTCGGAGTTGGAGCCGAAGACGAGGTCGGCACGCGTGCCGGTCCACTTCAGCTCGCCGGTGGCCGCGTCACGGCCCTCGAAGGTGTGCTGGTCCTCGGAGGTGGACTTCCAGGTCGTGCCCAGGTCGAGCAGGTTGACGAAGAAGTCGTTGGTCAGCGTGCCCGGCTTCTCGGTGAGGACGCCGTGCGAGGACTGGCCGTGGTTGGCGCCCAGGACGCGCAGTCCGCCGACGAGGGCGGTCATCTCGGGGGCGCTCAGCGTGAGCAGGTTCGCCTTGTCGAGCAGCAGGTACTCGGCCGGCAGCCGGTTGCCCTTGCCCACGTAGTTGCGGAAGCCGTCCCAGAGCGGCTCCAGCGCGGCGAACGACTCGGTGTCCGTCTGCTCCTCGGTCGCGTCCACGCGGCCCGGCGTGAAGGGCACCTCCACGTCGAAGCCCGCGTCCTTGGCCGCCTTCTCGACCCCGGCGGCGCCGCCGAGCACGATCAGGTCGGCCAGGGAGACCTTCTTGGCGCCGGAGTTGAACTCCGCCTGCACGCCCTCCAGGACGCTCAGGACGTGACGCAGCTGGTCGGGCTCGTTGACCTCCCAGCTGCGCTGCGGCTCCAGGCGGATGCGGGCGCCGTTGGCGCCGCCGCGCTTGTCGCTGCCGCGGAAGGTGGACGCCGAGGCCCACGCGGTGGAGACGAGCTGAGAGACGGTCAGACCCGAGTCGAGCAGCTTGGCCTTCAGGGCCGCGACGTCGGCCGCGTCGATGGTCTCGCCCTCGGCCTCGGGCAGCGGGTCCTGCCACAGCAGGGTCTCCTGCGGGACCTCCGGGCCGAGGTAGAGCGACTTCGGGCCCATGTCACGGTGGGTCAGCTTGTACCAGGCGCGGGCGAAGGCGTCGGCGAACTGGTCGGGGTTCTCGTAGAAGCGGCGCGAGATCTGCTCGTAGACCGGGTCGAAGCGCAGCGCCAGGTCGGTGGTGAGCATCGTGGGCAGGCGCTTCTTCGACGGGTCGTGGGCGTCCGGGATGATCGCCTCGGCGTTCTTGGCGACCCACTGCTTGGCGCCGGCCGGGGACTCCGTCAGCTCGTACTCGTACTCGAAGAGGTTTTTGAAGAAGCCGTTGCTCCACTGCGTCGGCGTGGCGGTCCAGGTGACCTCCAGGCCGGAGGTGATGGTGTCGCCGCCCTTGCCGGTGCCGTAGGTGCTCTTCCAGCCCAGGCCCTGCTCCTCCAGGGAGGCGGCCTCGGGGTCGTCGCCGACGTGGTCGGCGGGGCCGGCGCCGTGGGTCTTGCCGAAGGTGTGACCGCCCGCGATCAGGGCAACCGTCTCCTCGTCGTTCATCGCCATGCGGCGGAACGTCTCGCGGATGTCGCGGGCCGAGGCGATCGGGTCCGGGTTGCCGTTGGGGCCCTCGGGGTTGACGTAGATGAGGCCCATCTGGACCGCGCCGAGCGGGTTCTCCAGCTCGCGGTCGCCGGAGTAGCGCTGGTCGTCGAGCCAGGTGGTCTCGGGGCCCCAGTAGACGTCCTCCTCGGCCTCCCAGACGTCGGCGCGGCCGCCGCCGAAGCCGAAGGTCTCGAAGCCCATCTGCTCCAGCGCCACGTTGCCGGTGAGGATCATGAGGTCGGCCCAGGAGATGCTCTGGCCGTACTTCTTCTTGACCGGCCACAGCAGACGGCGGGCCTTGTCCAGGTTGGCGTTGTCGGGCCAGCTGTTGAGCGGGGCGAAGCGCTGCTGACCGGCGCCGGCGCCGCCGCGGCCGTCGCTGATCCGGTAGGTGCCGGCGCTGTGCCAGGCCATACGGACCATCAGGGGGCCGTAGGTGCCGAAGTCGGCGGGCCACCAGTCCTGGGAGGTGGTGAGCACCTCGGCGATGTCCCGCTTCACGGCCGCGAGGTCCAGGTTCTTGAACGCCTCGGCGTAGTCGAAGTCCGCGCCGAGCGGGTTCGCCACCGCGGGGTTCTTGGCGAGGATCTTCAGGTTGAGCCGGTCCGGCCACCACTGGCGGTTCCCGCCGCCTTGCGTCGGGTGCGCGGCGCGCCCGTGCGCGACCGGGCAGCCGCCCGTCTCCGCCGGCTTGTCGTCGGTGACGATCGCGTCGTGGTTGTCAGCCATGAAAATCCTCCGGGACTAGGCAGTTCACGGTGCTCAGGAACGACGGGGGCGGTCGTCCCTGCGGGCGGCAGTCGCTCGGGGTCACTCACGTCACCGACGTCACTTCTGCAGCTCCTGTCGCTTGGCCAAAGCCGAGTTCGATCCTACAATGGACAATGTCTAAGTCAAGTGACACTCCAAAGTCACACACGTTCGGGACCTGGTCCCCCTACTGTTAGGCTGATCTGCATGAGTGACCTTCTGGAACGGCTGCGCGGACGCGGCTGGCGGATGACCGCGCAGCGGCGCGTCGTGGCCGAGGTCCTCGACGGCGATCACGTCCATCTGACGGCCGACGAGGTCCACGCACGGGCCGTCGTCAGGCTGCCCGAGATCTCCCGGGCGACCGTGTACAACACGCTGGGCGAGCTCGTCACGCTCGGCGAGGTGCTCGAAGTCGCCACGGACAGGCGCGCCAAGCGCTACGACCCGAACGCCCACCGGCCGCACCACCACCTGGTGTGCGGGCAGTGCGGCGCGATCCGCGACGTCCACCCGAACGGCAACCCGCTCGCCGACCTGCCCGACTCCGAGCGCTTCGGCTTCGCCGTCTCGGACGTCGAGGTGACCTACCGCGGCATCTGCCCCAACTGCGCGGCGCTCTGAGGGAACGGCGTTCCGAGGGCGCGGCGCTCCGAGGCGCCCCCGCGGGGGTTCGCCTTCGCGCAGTGAAAACACCGAGGGCCGGAATCCCATGGATTCCGGCCCTCGGCCTTCAGTAGCGGGGACAGGATTTGAACCTGCGACCTCTGGGTTATGAGCCCAGCGAGCTACCGAGCTGCTCCACCCCGCGTCGACGAATGCAACGTTACGCGACGCCCGGCCGCAGAAGCAAATCCCTTAATCCCCAGCCACGCAGCCCGCGGCGGCGCGGCCCTGGCACCGGCCGGGTGAGCGGGCGTAGGACACGGCCACCCGTGCCACAGGCCAGGCGGACAGCGGCGGCCTGGAGGGTGTGGTTGACACCCTCCGATGCGGGCGAGGCGCGCAGGCCGCCCGGTGCCGGCGTGCGTGCGTCGGGCACGGGAGCAGGCCGCCCGCAGCAGTCGCGCCGCTGCGGCGGCATGAGATGCAGGTGAAAGCCCGCCTGCGCGGGCGAGCGCGCGTCAGGCACTGCCATTGGACCGGCGGGCGAGCACGCACACCCCGCCCGCGCCGACAGCCGCACAGGCGCCGCCGCCCGCACGGCAGGTCAGGCGGACAGCACCTGGTGCGACGCGCCCCGCAACCCGCGCCGCCGTCGCGGCAAGCGGCACAGGGGAAAGCCCGCCTGCGCGGGCGAGCGTGCACTGCCCGACCGGCGCCGGCGAGCGCGCGTAGGGCGCACCGTCCGCACCGGCGGGCGGGCTCGCGGGTCAGGCTGAGAGTTCCTGACGCAGTGCGTCTCGTAGGCGGGCTGCTCGTTCGGTTACCTCGGCCGGGCCCAGGGACACCGCTCGGTCCGCCCATCGCTGGCCCTCGACCAGTTCGCCCCGACGCGCGTAGACGAGGGCGAGCCGCAGCGCCGCCCGCCCGTGCCCGTCATCGGCGGCCCGGGTCCACCACACCACCGCCTCCGGCTCGCTCCCCTCCCGGGCCAGCAGCAGCCCCAGGTTGAAGGCCCCGTTGCGCGACCCCGCCTCCGCGGCCTCCCGGTACCAGCGCGCCGCCTCCACCACGTCACCGCGGGCGGCGGCCAGCATCCCGACCCGCACCTGCGCACGCCGGTGCCCCTGGGAGGCGGCCCGCTCGTACCACTCCTCGCACTCCGTCTTCTCGTGCACGGTCTCCCCGAGCTCGTGCGCCGGCTGCGGCGGCCGGCGCGCGTCCAGCACGGCCGCCAACCGGTACGCGGCCTCCGCGCTCCCCCCGCCCGCGGCGCACCGCAGATGCCGTTCGGCCCCCTGCTCGTCCCCGTCCCGCAGCCGGGCCATGCCCACCTGCAACGCCGCCTCGGTGTGCCCGGCGGCGGCGGCCCGCTCGTACCAGCGCAGCGCGACGGCGTCCTCGCCCCGCCCGGCGAACAGGATCCCCAGGTTGAACGCGGCGTCGACGCTCCCCGCCTCCGCAGCCTTGGAGAACCACGGCTCCGCGCCCGCGGTGTCCCCGCCCTGGAGCAGCAGGATGGCGAGCGCGTTGGCGGCCTCCCGGTGCCCGGCGTACGCGGCGCGCCGGTACCACTGCTCGGCCTGCGCGACGCGCCCCTGCTCGGCGCAGAGCAGCCCGAGGTTGTAGGCGCCGTTGTCGTCGCCGGCGTCCAACGCGGTCCGGTACCAGCGCTCCGCGGTCTGGGTCTGGCCGCGCTCGGCGTAGAGCGCGCCCAGGGCGTTGGCCGCGTTGCCGTCGCCGTCCTGGGCGGCCCGCAGCCACCACACGGCGGCGTTCTCGGTGTCGCCGGCGTCACGCAGCAGGAATCCCAGCGCACAGGCGGCGCGCGGCTCGCCGTCCTTGGCGGAGGTCAGATACCAGCGCCCGGCCTCCTTGAGGTCGCCCCGCTTCTCCAGGATCGTCCCGAGGTGCAGGGCGGCCCGCCGGTGGCCGCGCGCGGCTGCCTGCCGGTACCACTGCTCGGCCTCCGGTGACGCGGCGCCGCCGCTGTCGCTCACGCCACGCTCGTCGTCGGCGGCGCGGGCGTCCCTGCGGTCGAGGGCGCGCGCGAGGCGGTAGGACGCCTCCCGGTGCCCCCGTTCGGCGGCGGCCCGCATCCAGCGCTCGGCGGTGGTGTCGCCGCGGTGCTCCAGCAGGTCGGCGAGGGCGTAGGCGCCCAGCACGTGTCCCTGTTCGGCGGACTGGCGCAGCCAGTACTCGGCGGCCGGCTCGTCGCCCCGCTCACGGTGATGGCGGCCGAGCGCGTGCGCGGCGGCCGCGGAGCCGGCGACGGCGGCGACCCGCCACCAGCCGGCGGCGTCGTCGGGATAGCCGCGCTGGTGGAGGAGGACGCCCAGGTTGTTGGCGGCGGCACGGTCCCCGGCCGCGGTGGCGGCACGCAGATGGGGTTCGGCGTCGTCGAGCTCGCCGCGGCGCAGCAGCAGGGCGCCGAGGACGCTCATCGCCTCGACGTCACCGGCCTCGGCGGCCAGCCGTCGGCGTGCCTCCTCGACGGCCTCCACCGTCTCGTCCCGCTCTTCGTCGCGGTGGTCGTCCCCGTCGTTTCGGTCGTTTCGGTCGTTTCGGTGGTTGTCGCGGTGGTCGTCGTCGTACTCGACCCGGTACTCGCCCCGGCTCGCGTCCGGGGTGGCCTTCTCGTCGGAAGGCTGCACAAATCGCCCTGTCTCGAACAGAGTTGCCTTGTCCCCCATAACGTCCATCGTCGCACCACCTGCAACCGGGATACACCTGGTATACCGCAGCCCGTAAGGTCACTTCAGCGTTTTGTCGACATGCCCACAGAGAGACAAGTCAAACACAGACACCCCCAACTCCCCGAGGCGGCGCGGCGACAGAGGCCGCGAATACTGTGCTCGCACACCACGAAGGCCCGGATCCTCTGGAGGATCCGGGCCTTCGTTTTCAGTAGCGGGGACAGGATTTGAACCTGCGACCTCTGGGTTATGAGCCCAGCGAGCTACCGAGCTGCTCCACCCCGCGCCGTGTTCCACAACCGTATCACGGCGCGGGGGTGAGCTTTTCCGATCAGCCGCTGGGGGTGGGGCTGGGCTGCGCGCCCGGACTGCTCGCCGGACTGCCGCCCGGTTTGGCGGCGGCGCTCGGCGTGCCGCTGGGGCTGCTGCCGGGGCTCGGCTTGGCCCCGCCCGTGGCTCCCGCCTTCTTGTCCGCCTCGGCCTGCGCCGCCTCGGCCCGCTTCAGCGCGTCCTCAAGGTCCTTCTGCGCCTTGGCGTACGCCTCCCAGTCGGGCTTCTTCAGAGCCTCCTGGCCGGCGGTGAAGGCCGCCTGGGCGTCCTTCAACGCCTCCTGGACCGTGGGGTTCTGGGACGTCGGCGGCGGATTGGTGCCCTGGTCCGCGGGCGGCGGCGCCGTGCCCTCCGTGCCGAAGACCTTGTTGAGCGCCTCGTCGAGGGTGTTCTCGAAGGCGGTGTTACCGCCGTAGGTCACCAACACCTTGCGCAGCAGCGGGTACTTGAGCCCTCCGCCGCGCACGTACACGGGCTCCACGTAGAGCAGTCCTCCGTCGAGCGGCACCGTCAGCAGGTTGCCGTACTCGACCTCGGAGTCACCGCCTCTGAGCAGCCTGATGGACTCGGCGATGTCCTGTTCGGAGTTGAACTGGCTCTGCACCTGCTTGGGTCCGTCGACGGTCGTGCTCGTCGGCAGCTTCAGGACTCTGATCTTGCCGTAGTCCGGTGTGCCGGCCTCGGAGTCGACCGCCATGAACGCGCTCAGGTTGTCCCGGCCGTTGGGCGTGAACGTCGTCGTCAGCGAGAACGCCTGCGCCTGCTGGTCGGGCATCTTCATGCTCAGGTAGTACGGCGGCACCGCGTCGCCCGACTTGTTGGTCGGGTCGTCCGGCACCTGCCACACCTCGCTGCCGCTGAGGAACGTCGTGGCGTCCTTCACGTGGTAGCGGGTGAGCAGTTCACGCTGGACCTTGAACAGGTCCTGCGGGTACCGGAGATGGGCCATCAGGTCGGGGGAGATCTCCGACTTCTTCTCCACCGTCCCCGGGAACGCCTTCATCCAGGTCTTGAGGACCGGGTCCTTGGTGTCCCACTGGTAGAGCTTGACCTCGCCGGTGTACGCGTCGACCGTCGCCTTCACCGAGTTGCGGATGTAGTTGACCTGGTTCTGCTGGGCCACCACCGCGCGGTTGTTGTTGGTGGCGGTCAGCGAGTCGGCGGTGGTGTCGCCGAGGGTCGTGCGCGAGGCGTACGGGTAGCCGTTGGTGGTGGTGTACGCGTCGACGATCCACTGGATCCGGTTGCCGACGACCGCCGGGTAGGCGTCGCCGTCGATGGTCAGCCACGGGGCGACCGCCTCGACGCGCTCCTTGGGCGTGCGGTTGTACAGGACCCGCGAGCCCTCGCCGATCGCTCCGGAGTAGAGGATCTGCGGCTCGCCGAACGCGACCGCGTACGCCGCCCGGTTCAGCGGGCTGGAGAGGTTGACCCCGCTGTCGCCGGTGTAGCTGGTGGTCTTCTCGCCGTCGTCGTCGGAGTAGTCGATCTCCTTCTGGGGACCGCCGACGATCGAGTACGTGGTCGTCTTCTCGCCGTAGTACACCCGCTGCTCGTACTGTCCGAGGACGCCCTGGGAGGGCAGGTCGGACTCGGTGAACGCCGGACGGCCCTCGGGGTCGGCGGTGGTGCCCTTGGCGGCGACCACGCCGTAACCGTGGGTGTAGCGGAAGTGGTTGTTGATCCAGTTCTGCTTGTCGACGCCCGCCAGGTTCAGCTCGCGCAGACCGATGACCGTGTCCTGGTCCTCGCTCTTGACCTTGTAGCGGTCGACGTCCAGGTTGGTGGGGAAGGCGTAGTACTTCCGCATCTGCTGGAGCTGCTGGAACGTCGGCGACACGATGTTCGGGTCGAGGACCCGGATGCTCGCCGTGGCGCCCACGTCGTCGCGCAGCTTCGTCTTGTCCTCGTTCTTGCTGACGCCCGAGTACTCGGTGACCTGCGTGCCGTCGATGCCGTACGCCTCACGCGTCGCCTTGAGGTTCTTCTCGACGTACGGCGCTTCCTTGGCCTGCTCGTTCGGCTGGACCTGGAACTTCTGGACGATCGCCGGGTACAGGCCGCCGATGAGGATCGCGGAGAGCACCATCAGGCCGAAGCCGATCACCGGCAGCTGCCAGGTGCGCCGCCACAGGGTGGCGAAGAACAGCAGGGCGCAGATGACGGCGATGCAGAACAGGATCGTCTTGGCCGGCAGATAGGCGTTGGCGTCGACGTACCGCAGGCCGGTCCAGTTGTCCGTGGCCTTGAAGTCGCTGGACTTCACGGCCAGGCCGTACCGGTCGAGCCAGTAGGCGACCGCCTTCAGCGCGACGAAGACGCCCAGCAGCACCGACAGGTGGCCGGTGGCCGCCGCGGTGGCCCGCGCGCCGGGGCTGGTGACGCGCAGCCCGCCGTACAGGTAGTGGGTGAGCGCGGCGGCGATCAGGGACAGGATCGTGGCGGCGAAGCCGAAGCCGAGCAGGAACCGGTACCAGGGCAGGTCGAAGGCGTAGAAGGCCACGTCGAGCTTGAACTGCGGGTCCTTCTCGCCGAAGGGCACGCCGTTGACCCACATCAGCCAGGTGCGCCACTGGCTCGACGCCGACGCGCCCGCGATCAGCCCCACCAGCGCGGTGATGCCGAGCAGCAGCCACTTCTTGTACGGCGCGATGCCCATGCGGTAGCGGTCGAGGCTCTGCTGCTCCATCGACATGGCGCTCAGCGGCGGGCGCAGCCGGTGCGCCAGCCAGATGTTGAGGCCGACGGCGAAGGCCATGAGCAGGCCGAAGACGAAGAACAGCCCGATCTTGGTCGACAGGGTGGTCGTGAACACGGAGGAGTAGTTCACCGACCGGTACCAGAGCCAGTCCGTCCAGAACCCGGCGAACATGGTGAACGCCATGCCGAGGACGGCAAGGACGCCCAGCGTCATGAGCAGGGTCCGGACGCGCCGGGACGGGCGGCCCACTCTGATCCGCGGTCCCGTCGGGCCTCCGCCGCGGTCCGGCATCTGGAAAGCCAAGGTGCGCACCTCGAAAGTCGCTGTTGTCGATTCGTCAGGTCCGCGTGTTCGTGGACCGTGTGGGACGCCCCGTGATCGCGGGCCCCCACCTATGCAACTTACTCACCCTTTACTCGGTTCCCGATTCCGGCCAGGAACGAGGCAGGATTGTGACCATGTCCAACACTCCCATGGCAGCGAGCCCTCTCACCCGGGCCGTACTCGAGATCGACGAGTACGCATCCGGCCTCGGCTGGGACCAGCCCGCCCGCCTCTTCGCCCTCGTAGACACCGCACGGCTGCGGACGCAGGAACCCTCGCTCGCCGCCCAGCTCGGTCTGGACGACGAGTCCGCCACGACCGGTCTCACTCCGATCGAGCAGGACGAAGTGCCAACGGACAAGCCGCTCGACGAGTTCCTCGCCACGATCGCCTGGCCGGACGCGGTGGTCGGCTGCGCGCTGACCGTGGAGCGTCTGATGCTGCCGCCGTCCGCCGAGGCGCAGGTCCCGCAGGGGCTGAGCGGGTCGAAGCTGACGCGGTGGGTGGCCGACCACCCCGACCGTCAGGAGGTGCGGATGACGGTGGCGGTCCTGCGCGACGGCACGCGCGAGTCGGCCCTGCGGCTGCGTGAGAAGGACGCCCCGTCGGAGGTCCTCACGGGCGCCAAGCTGGTCCCGGGTCTCGCGGAGGCCCTGTCGGCGACCTTCGAGTAGCAGGTCGCGGGGCCTGCCGAGGCCCCGCGTGGCTCACCCGGTCGTGCACTTCGGCAGGCCGGCGGTGTCGCCGCCGCGGATGTCCTCCAGGGCGCCGAGAGCGTCGCCGATGGTGTCCACCTTGACGAGCGTCAGCCCGTCGGGGACGTCCTCGGCGGCCTCCGCGCAGTTGTCGGCGGGCGTCAGGAAGTACTGGGCGCCCTTGTCGCGCGCGCCGACCGTCTTCATCTGGATGCCGCCGATCGGCCCGACCTTGCCGTCGTCGTCGATGGTCCCGGTGCCGGCGACGAACTTGCCGCCGGTCAGACTCCCCGGGGTGAGCTTGTCGTAGATGCCGAGCGCGAACATCAGGCCGGCGCTCGGGCCGCCGACGTCGGCGAGCTTGATGTCGATCGTGAACGGGAAGGTGTGGTCGGTCCCGGCGGAGATCCCGACGATCGCGCGCTGCTGCCCCTGGTCGTCGGACCTGGCGGTGGTGATGGAGACCGTCTCCGCCTTGTTCGGCGTACGGTTCTCCTTCTCGGCGGCCGCCTGCTCCTTGGCGGGCACGATCCCGAAGACGACCTTCTCGCCCGGCTTGTGCTTGGTGACCAGCTTCGCCACGTCACCGGGCGCCTTGACGTCCGTGCCGTCGACGGTCTTGATGACGTCGCCGGCGTGCAGCCTGCCCTCGGCGGGCGAGCCCTTGACCACGGTGGAGACGATCACCCAGGACCGCACCGGGACGTCCAGCTCCTTCAGGGCGGCTACCTTGGCGCTCTCCTGGGACTGGCTGAACTCCTCGGCGTTCTCCTGGGTGGACTGCTCCTCGGTCTTGCCGTCCGGGTAGAGCGTGTCGTGGGGCACGACCTTGTAGTCGTGCGCGAGCCAGCCGTAGACCGTCTCGACGAGGTTCATCCGGTACTCGGCGCCGGTGACCCGCACGGTGGTCATGTTCAGGTGGCCGGTCGACTCGTAGGTCTTGCGTCCGGAGATCTGCAGCACCGGCTCGCCGTCATGCTCGCCGAGGGTGTTCACCGTGGGCCCCGGGGACATCTCCGAATACGGCACGGGGATGAGCACTCCCGCGCACAGGAGCGCGATCAGCATCAGGGTGGAGGCGAGCATCGTCGCGGTGCGGCGTGGCATGCCTCGACAGTACGGGACGCCTCTGTCAGCGCACCGTCAGGGCCACTTGCCGGATCATGAACCGGTGTGGGACCTCTCCATGGCCGCCCGGAAGCGCGCGTAGCCGTCGAGTTCCGGCCCGTCGCCGCGGGCCCTGCGGGTCCGGTTGGCCCAGCTGCCCCACAGACCGGCGCCGACCGCGGCCACCAGCGGAATCAACAACCAGGCGAGCACTGCCATGCCGACCTCCCGACCCGAAGTGAGCCCACAGCAACTGACTGATCAGCAGATTAACCATCCGCACTGACAACGCTCACGGCAGGGGTCGGGTTACGCAACCGGGAGATGATCGACGCGTGGCGCGGTGGGTCAGCGGGCCCGCATCAGCGGCCTCACGTCAACAGGCCCGCCTCAGCAGGCGCGCCTCAGCAGGCGCGCCTCAACAGGCGCCCACCCATTCGTCCGTGCCGTCGGAGAACCTCTGGTGCTTCCAGATGGGCACCTCGTGCTTGAGGTCGTCGATCAGCTTCCGGCAGGCCTCGAACGCCTCACCCCGGTGCGGGCACGACACGGCGACGACGACGGCCAGGTCGCCCACCTTCAGCTCCCCTACCCGGTGCACGGCGGCCAGCGCCCGCACCGGGTAGCCGGCGACGACCTTCTCGGCGATCCGCCGCATCTCCGCCTCCGCTGTGGGGTGGGCGGAGTACGCGAGCGAGTCGACGCCGGCGCCCCCGTCGTGGTCGCGCACGGTCCCCACGAACAGAGCGGTGCCACCGGCCGCGTCGTCCCCGACGGCCCGGAAGACCTCGTCCAGGGAGAGCGCGGTGTCACGGACGGCGATCAACTTGAGCGGGTCGGAAGAGCCCTGCTCACCCGGGTGACCGTTGCTGGAAGCCATACCCCCCATACTGCCCCACGCGGGCCGGGTGCCCTCAGCCCGCTACCGCCGCCGGGCCTTGCGGGCCCGCCGCACCACGGCCGCAGCGCCCAGCAGGGCGACCGTCGCGCCCGCGGCGCCCGCAGCCGTCGCGTCCTTGCGCCCGAGCCGGCGCCCGGCCACCGTGTGCCGCCCGGACACCTCCTCCAGCAGCTCCGCCAGGACCTCCTCGTTGGTCCACCCCGGCCGCCACCCCGCGTCGTGCAGCCGGCTCCCGCTCACCACCCACGGGTACATCGTGTACGCCAGGTCGCCCGCCGGGGACGGCGTCAGACCGATCCGGTGCAGCCGGGCGGCGGCCCCCAGCGCGACCGCCGACGGCAGCTCCATCCGCCGGATCCCGCTGAGCTCCTCCACCTCCTCCTGCTCCAGCCATCCGTCGCAGCCCACGGCCAGCTCCCCGTCCACCTTCTCCAGGACGGCGTACTCCAGCGCACCGCACAGGTCCTCGACGTGGCAGAACTGCCACGCGGGCCGCGACCCGGCGACGACGAGCAGCCGGGGCGACTCGAAGTACCGGGTCAGCGCGGTGTCCGTGCCTCCCACCAGCACCGCGGGCCGCACCACGGTGACGTTCAGGCCGGGATGCGCGCGTGGGGCGCGCCGCGCCAGCCGCTCGATCTCCAGGAGGTCCCCGACGCCGGTCGCCTCCGCCGTCGCCTTCAGCTCCGCGTCCTCCGACAGCGGCAGCTCGTTGTCGGGCAGCGCCCCGTAGACCATCGTGGAGGTGCACAGCACCACGCGGTGCACCCCGGCCGCCGCGGCGGCGGTGAGCACGGTCTGCGTACCGCGCACGTTGTACGCCGTCCGGGCGGCGGAGTCGCTCCCCAGGTCAAGGTCGAGCGCCAGGTGGACCACCACGTCCGCGCCGCGCAGCTTGTCTGCGATGGCCGGGTCCCGGACGTCGAGGATGTGCCACTGTGCCGCGTCGCACTCGCCGCGCCGCTCGTCGATGGCGACGACCTGCTTGATCTCGTCCGACGCGGCGAGCCGCTCGGTGAGCAGCGCGCCCACTCCGGTCGCGGCGCCGGTGACGGCGACGACGGGCCCGCGCCCCGCGGACGGGGCCGAGTGGTTTCGCGCTGCGCGAACCTGCGGATCTGGGGAACTCACCAGGTGTCTCCAGCGGTTGTTTTCCATACGAGCGCGAGTGGCGCGTACGTACCAAGTGGCATCCATCCTGCCGCAGGCCGAGAGTCGGCGAAGCACCGAGGCCCGATCGAGCCGGGGTGTCTACGCTGGGTGGTGTTGCAGGGCAGCCGCGCCGCCGGCCGAGAGCCGGTGGCCTTACCAGCCGAGGAACCCCGTGAGTGACACCCCATTCGGATTCGGCCTTCCGCCGGAGGAGCCGGAAGACGGCGACGAGGGCAAGAAGAAGGACCCGCAGAGCGGCGGTGGGCAGGGACCGGCCAACCCGTTCGGCTTCGGGCTGTCCGGCGCCGGCGGCTTCGGCGGCCCGGGAGGCCCGGGTGCCGACAATCCGCTCGCTGCCATGTTCGGTTCGCTGAACCCCACCGACCTGGGCGCCGCGTTCCAGCAGCTCGGCCAGATGCTCTCCTACGAGGGCGGCCCGGTGAACTGGGACATGGCCCAGCAGATCGCCCGTCAGACGGTCGCCCAGGGCACCTCCGACGGCGTCAAGGACGCGAGTGTCGGCCCCGCCGAGCAATCCTCCGTGCAGGAAGCCGTCCGTCTGGCCGACCTGTGGCTGGACGACGCGACCTCCCTGCCGTCCGGCGCCGGATCGGCCGTGGCGTGGTCGCGCGCGGAGTGGGTCGAGGCGACGCTGCCGGCGTGGAAGGAGCTGGTCAACCCGGTCGCCGAGCGCGTCGGCACGGCCATGGGCGACGTCCTGCCGGAGGAGATGCAGGCCATGGCCGGCCCGCTGATCGGCATGATGCGCTCGATGGGCGGCGCCATGTTCGGCTCGCAGATCGGGCAGGCCGTCGGCGTCCTCGCGGGCGAGGTCGTCGGCTCGAGCGACATCGGCCTGCCGCTCGGCCCGGCCGGCAAGGCCGCGCTGCTGCCGGCGAACGTCGAGGCGTTCGGCAAGGACCTCGGCGTCCCGAACGACGAGGTGCGGCTGTACCTCGCCCTGCGTGAGGCCGCCCACCAGCGTCTCTTCGCCCACGTGCCGTGGCTGCGCTCGCATCTGTTCGGCGCGGTCGACGGCTACGCGCGCGGGATCAAGGTCGACACCGCCAAGCTGGAGGACGTGGTCGGCCAGTTCGACCCGCAGAACCCCGAGCAGCTTCAGGACGCCCTCCAGCAGGGCATGTTCCAGCCGGAGGACACCCCCGAGCAGAAGGCCGCCCTGGCCCGTCTGGAGACGGCCCTGGCGCTGGTCGAGGGCTGGGTGGACGCGGTGGTGCACGCAGCGGCCAAGCCGCGCCTGTCCTCTGCGGACGCGCTGCGCGAGACCCTGCGCCGCCGTCGCGCCTCGGGCGGTCCCGCGGAGCAGACGTTCGCCACGCTGATCGGTCTGGAGCTGCGCCCGCGCCGCCTGCGCGACGCGTCCCGGCTGTGGGCGTCGCTGACCGACGCGCGCGGTGTCGACGGCCGCGACGGCCTGTGGGCCCACCCCGACATGCTGCCGACCGCCGCCGACCTGGACGACCCGGACGGCTTCGTCCACCGCGAGCAGCTGGACTTCTCCGAGCTGGACAAGATCCTCGGCGAGGCGGCGAGCGGCTCGACCGGCGGGAAGCCGGACCTGGACAAGGGGCCGGGGAAGCCGGAGGCGGGCGAGCCGGAGCCGGGCGCGAAGGACGACGACACCGAGTGAGCCTGCATGACGACGCGGTCCTCGTCCTGAAGGAGTACGAGGATCAGCAAGAGCTGCGCCAGACGTACCTGGAGCACCTCCAGACCCACCCGGACGGCATGTGGAAGGCCTGCGAGGCCGGACACATCACCGCCAGCGCCCTGGTGATCGACCCCGCCCGCGACCGGGTGCTGCTGACGCTGCACCGGAAGCTGCGGATGTGGCTCCAGATGGGCGGCCACTGCGAGCCGGGCGACGCGACGCTCGCGGACGCCGCCCTGCGCGAGGCCACCGAGGAGTCGGGCATCGCCGGCCTGAGCCTGCTCCCGGGCGGCCCGGTGCGTCTGGACCGGCATCTCACGCCGTGCGCCTGGCACCTCGACGTCCAGTACGCGGCGCTCGCTCCCGACGGCGCCCTGGAGGCCATCAGCGACGAGTCCCTCGACCTGCGCTGGTTCCCCTACGAGGAGGTCGCGGGCGTGGCGGACGGCTCGGTCGTGCGCCTGGTGGAGGCGACGCGCGCCCGCCTGTGAACCGCGAACGTGTAAGGGGCGGCCACCCGGGTGGCCGCCCCTTACACGTTCGTCTTCGGGGACCGTCAGCTCCAGACGTTGCCCTGGTTCTGTGCCCGCGCCCCCTGCTGGCCCATGCCGTACTGCGCGGCGAGCCCGGAGCCGATCTGGGCGTTCTGCGGGGGCAGCATTTCACTCGGCTGGACCAGTGCGAAGCCGGTGCCCATGAAGCTCAGCTCCCAGCCCTCACCGGTGTTGCCGCGCCGCCGCCACACCCCCGAGGAATGCGTCTGGGCTTGCATCTGCACCCGCAGCCCGGTGGACCAGGCGACGATCGCGTCCGCGTCGCAGTTGACGTACTTGTCGGGCGTCACCTGCATCATCAGCGGGGCGCCGGACGTCATCAGGGCGACCCGGCCCCGGCCAGTGATGTTGAGCTGGTACTTCCCCGAACCGGAGATGCCGTAGAGGCTGTCGACGGCGATGACCTCGTGGTGCAGCGAGGAGTCCATGGCGAGGACGTAGCTGCTGTCGACGGTGAGGCCGTCCTGCTCCACGTCCACGAGGTGGATGTGCTGCGCCAGGTTGGCGAGGTAGACCGTGCCCTGCCCATGACAGCGCATCAGGTCCAGGCCCTCGCCGGTGCGCGCACGCGCGCGTGCCTGGTTGCCGCTGCGGTACTCGGCGTCGAACTCCACCATCCCCTGGTAGGCGACCATGGTGCCCTTACGGGCGAGGATGTCGTCGTGGCCCTCCAGGGCGACGCGGAGCATCTGCTTGTTCTGCAGGCTCCAGCGCTCCTGGGTCGGCTGGTCGTTGTAGGCGAAAAGCGAACTCTGCATGGTGGCTCTGGCTCCCCCTCAGCCCCGGACCCGGAGACGGTCGGTGCTGTCCTCGCTGGGCTGGACGACGACGATGCCCTCACCGGAGAAGGCCATCTGGTAGGCCTCGCCGCTGCCCCGGCCGATGAGCGACTGCGCCTTGAAGCTGCGCTTGCCCTTGACCTTGAGGTTCGGCGACCAGGCGACCAGCGCGTCCGGGTCGACGTACGTCTCGTTCTCGCCGCCGCCGCAGTCCACGACGATCGGCTTGCCCCGGGAGGTCAGCGCGACCCAGCCCTGCCCGGAGATCCTCGTGTTCCACAGGCCCTGGCCGGCGAACTTCGCCAGCCCCTTGACCCGCTCCACGCCCCAGGTGAGATGGGCGTCGAAGGCGAGCAGGTTGGTGGCGTTGACGGAGATGCCGTCGCCGTTGAGGTTGATCACGACGACGTCGGCGCCGTAGTCGGCGAGGTAGAGCAGACCGTCGCCGGAGCACTTCATCAGCGGCGCGCCCTCCCCCGTCATCCAGTCTCGCGCGATCTGGCGCACGGCCGGCGGGTTGGGCTCGTACTGGATGAAGCCCTCGTAGGCGATCATCGAGCCCACGCGCGCGAGGAGGTCGTTCCCGGTCTGGAGGGCGACCTTCAGCATGTGGCTGCCGTGGTTCTCCATACGGGCGGTCACGGGTGCGGGGGCGAAGCCCGCGAGCGGCTGGTTCATGACGGGCTCCCTCAGACCTCGTACGGCTGGACGACGATGAAGTTGCCGGGCGCGCCCCGGAACTGGAGGTTGACGCTCTCGCCGGTGTCGCCGGGGTAGGCGTTGCGGCGCATCCGCACCTGGCTGGAGACGACGACCTGGGCGGCGGCCGACCAGGCGACGACGGCGTTGCAGTCGGCGAACGTGGTGGGCGTGACCGGCAGCACCACAGGTGTGCCGTGCGTCTTCACGACGATCGTCCCGGTGCCGGTGAACTGCATGGTGAACAGGGCGCCGCCGGGGATGCCGTGCCCCTCGACGCGGCGCACCTCGTACTGGAGGCTCTCGTCGAAGGCGAGGACGTTCTCCGCGGAGACGCAGATGCCGTCACCCTGGAGTTCGATGGGGTGCAGCATCGTGGAGTTGTCGGCGAGGAACACCTGTCCCTGGCCGGTGCAGCGCATCAACTGCATCTCCTGACCGGTCGCGTTGCCCACGATCCGGCCGGCGAACCCGGCGCCCTTGTAGCTGAAGTCGACCTTGCCCTGGTAGAGCACCATGCTGCCCTGACGGGCCAGCACGGGCTGGCCGCCGATGCCGAGGTCGACGCGGATCAGCTTCTTGTTCTGCTGCGTCCAGCGCTGACCGGTGGGGGTCTCCTTGAACTTCTGGAGCGCGGCGGACACGCCGGCGCCACCCTGGGGCGCGCCCTGCGGAACGCCGTAGGGCTGCTGGCCGTACCCGGTGGGGGCCTGAGGGGCCTGGGGCGGCTGGGCGTAGCCGGGGGGCAGCGGTGCGGTCGGGGCGCCGGGGACGGCCTGGCCGTAGGACTGCTGGTGGGGCGGCTGGCCGTACGGCGGCTGCTGGCCGGGATGACCCGGCTGGCCGTAGGGCGCGGGGGCCGGGGCGGGCGGCGGGACGGGCGCGCCGCCGGGCGGGGTCAGCGGCGCGACGATGGTCGGCGCCGCGTGCATCGAAGGCGTCGGCGCGGGAGGCGGGACCGGTGCCGACGGCGTCGCGGCGGGCGGGGCGAAGCTCTGGGGCTGCGGCTGCTGCGGTGCGGGCTGCGGCTGGTGCGGGGTAGAGGGCGCGGCGGCGGGGACGCCGAACGCGGGCGGCGCGGCGGCCTGGGCCGGCGGGGCGAACCCGGGGGCGGCGCCGGACTGCGGCTGCTGGGGAGCGGCGGGCGCCTCCTCCTCCAGGACCTCGCCGCCGAAGTTCTTCAGCAGCGCGTCCAGACCGCCGTCGAAGCCCTGACCGACCGCCGCGAAACGCCAGACGTCCTTCAGGTAGAAGTCGCCCAGCATCACGGCTCGCTCGGTGGAGAACTCCGAGCCGTCGAACGCGTACCGGGCCACCTCCTCGCCGCCCGCCACGATCCGGAGGTAGCCGGGGCCGATCTGCGACATCTGCCCGGCGCCGTCGACGGTCGCCGTGAAGGACAGCTTCTGGATCTGCGGGGGGATCCGGTCGAGGGTGACGCGGAAGGACTCCGTGTCGCCCGCCTGGGCGCCCAGGAGCTGGATGGACTCCTCGGGGGACTTCGGCTGGTTGAAGAAGACGAAGTACCGGTCGTCGGAGAGCCGCTCGTCGGCGTCGAGGCCGAAGCAGCTGATGTCGAAGGTCAGGCCCGGACCGGAGATCTGCACACCGACGTACAGATCCGTACCCGCGGTGAGATCACTGATCCTGGCCTTGTGGCCGCGCTGGAATTGCCTGGTCATGCGTAACGACCGTCCCCCATCCCGATTCGAAGTGCGTCGCGCCAGGCTAACGGCAAACTCCGACATCGGACGATGTCGGTACAGACCCGGTACACAACGGGCTCAGTCCTCGCTCCCGCCGGGATCCTTGGGCAGGCGGGCGGCGGCGGCCACCCCTTCCAGATAGCCGCGGGCCCGCTCGGTGCGCGGATAGGCCTCCAGCAGCCGCCAGAAGTCGGCGCCGTGGCCGGGCACGAGCAGATGCGCGAGCTCGTGCAGCAGGACGTAGTCGATGACGTACTCCGGCATGCCCTTGAGCCGGTGCGACAGACGGATGCTGCCCTCGGCCGGGGTGCACGAGCCCCAGCGGGTGTTCTGGTTGGTCACCCAGCGCACGGAGGCGGCCCGCGCCCGGCCGGCGAAGTACTGCGCCGACAGCCGCTCGGCGCGTTCGGCCAGTTCGGCGTCGCCGGGGACGCGCCGGCTCTCCTGGGCGGCCAGCTTGTCGAGCATGACGCTCACCCAGCGCTGCTCCTCGGCCGCGGACATCCGGGCGGGGATGAGCACGATGGTGCGATCGCCCTCGCGGTACGCGGAGACCGTCCGGCGTCGGCGGGCGCTTCTGCGGACCTCGATCGCGCTCGTCCCCGAACCGCTCGGCGGCTGGTTCGTCGTGCTGCGCTGTGGCTTTTTGGCGCGGGGCGGTGGGTCGGCGGGCACGCCAAGACGTTACCTGCTGCACATGGCGGAAGTCCCGACTCCGGGGCGGTCGGGTTCCGAGCGCCGACCACTGTCCTGCCTCGTACGACGGATTAGTACGACGAACCAGTCGGCCTGTGGACAACTTTCGGCACCGGTCGGCGAGGCCCCGGCATGCTGGCACGAGCCGGCGGAGCGAGGTCGTCCCCACGCCTCCGCTCCGCCGGTGTGAGGAGTTGCAGGCTGATCCCGGCGGGGGCCGCGATCTCAGGCTGACGGGGGTTTTCGATGCATCCGATGGTGAAGCCCGCGCTGCGGCGCGGCTGGCGCGACCTCAACACCGTGCAGTTCGGGATGACGCCGGCGCACGCGTTGACGCTCGGCCCGATGGACACCGCGACGGGCAGTTTCCTGGACCTGCTGGACGGCACCCGCGGTCTGCCGCTCCTGCGTCAGGAGGGCAGGCGCATGGACCTGCCCGACGATCATGTGGATCTGCTGGTGAAGCGGCTGGCCCGGGCCGGACTGCTGGACGACGCGCGCGGCGGTGGGCCGGACGCCGACGCGCTGCGGGAGAAGAAGGACGTCATGGAGCGGCTGCGTCCCGACCTCGCCTCGCTCTCGCTGACCGCCTCCGAACCGGGCGAAGCGCTCGGCCGCCTGGCGGCACGGCGGCGGATGCGGGTGCAGGTACGCGGGGCGGGACGGGTCGGGTCGGTCCTGGCTTCGCTCCTGTCGGGTGCCGGAGTGGGCGAGGTGGACGTGCGCGACGGCGGCCGGGTGGAGCCGGGGGACGTCGCACCGGGCGGACTGACCGTGGAGGCGGTGGGCGAACGCCGGGACGAGGCCGCCGGGCGTGCGGCGCGCGGGGCGGCCCCGGACCGCCCGCCCCGCAGAAGCCCGCACTCCCCGGCCGAGACGGACTCGCCCGGCTTCTCCCTGGTCATCCTCGCCCCTCGGGACGACGTGTCCGTGCACGCGCCCGCGCCCTCGGCGGCCGAGCCTCTGATCGCCTCGGGCACACCGCACCTGTACGCCGGGGTGGTGGAGGCGACCGGTCTCGTGGGCCCGCTGGTCCTCCCCGGGGAGACGGCGTGCGCCGGCTGTCTGCACCAGGGGCGCACCGATCGTGATCCGGCCTGGCCGCGCCTGGTCGCGCAGTGGCACTCCGGGGGACGGCGGCGCCCGGCCCGCGCCTGCGATCTGACGCTCGCCGCGACCGTCGCCGGGCTGACGGCGGCGCACGCGGTCGCCTTCCTCGACGGCAAGCTCCCGTCGAGCGCGGGCGCGCGCTGGGAGGTCGCCCTGCCGACGCTCCAGTGGCACGCGCGACCGGTGTGGGCACACTCCGGGTGCTCATGCGGAGCGGCGGAGAAAGGTAAGGAGGAACACACTCGCCCCGAGGACGGGGGGTCGCGCGCGACAATGGCGGAGCAACGGCATTCGACCGGGTTGGGCCGTACGCCACAAGCGACGCGGTCGGCTGGGACTTGGAGGGCGCATGTCTGATCTTCCCCGGAAGGCGGTCACCCGGACCGCCAAGCTCGCCGCGCTCCCGCTCGGCTTCGCCGGCCGGGCGACCTGGGGCCTGGGCAAGCGCATCGTGGGCGAGTCCGCGGAGATCGTCGGCCGCGAGCTGCAGCAGCGCACCGCGGAGCAACTGTTCAAGGTCCTCGGCGAGTTGAAGGGCGGCGCGATGAAGTTCGGGCAGGCCCTGTCCGTCTTCGAATCGGCCCTTCCTGAGGAGATCGCCGGCCCCTACCGGGCGGCCCTCACCAAGCTCCAGGAGGCGGCGCCGCCGATGCCGACCCGCACGGTGCACGCCGCGCTCGCCGAGCGGCTCGGCGAGGACTGGGCGGACCTGTTCCTGGAGTTCGACGACAAGCCGGCCGCCGCCGCCTCGATCGGCCAGGTGCACCGGGCGGTGTGGCATGACGGACGTGCGGTCGCGGTCAAGGTGCAGTACCCCGGAGCGGGCGAGGCCCTGCTGTCCGACCTGACCCAACTCAGCCGCTTCGCCCGTCTGTTGGGCCCTCTCGTCCCCGGTATGGACGTCAAGCCGTTGATCACCGAGCTGCGGGACCGGGTCTCGGAGGAACTGGACTACGGCCTGGAGGCGCAGGCCCAGCAGGCTCACGCCGAGGAGTTCGCCGACGATCCCGACGTCGTGGTCCCGGCAGTGGTCCACCAGGGCGACCAGGTGCTGATCACCGAGTGGATCGACGGAGTGCCGCTCTCCGAGGTGATCTCCGACGGCACCCAGGAGCAACGGGACCGCGCCGGCCAGCTGCTGTCCCGCTTCCTCTTCTCCGGCCCGGCCCGCACCGGCCTGCTGCACGCCGACCCGCACCCCGGCAACTTCCGTCTGCTGCCCGGCGGCCCCGACGGCGAGGACGACTGGCGGCTGGGCGTACTGGACTTCGGCACCGTCGACCGGCTCCCGGGCGGCCTTCCCGAGCCCATCGGCGAATCCCTGCGGATGACACTGGACGGTGAGGCCGCCGCGGTCTACGAACTGCTGCGCAGGGAGGGCTTCGTCAAGGAGTCCATAGAGCTGGACCCGGACGCCGTCCTGGACTACCTCCTGCCGATCATCGAGCCGGCCCGGGTGGAGGAGTTCACCTTCACCCGTGACTGGATGCGCAGCCAGGCCGGTCGGATCGCCGACCCCCGTTCCCCCGCCCATCAACTGGGCAAGCAGCTCAACCTCCCCCCGGCGTATCTGCTGATCCACCGGGTGACGCTCAGCACGATCGGTGTGCTCTGCCAGCTCGGCGCCACGGTGCGGCTGCGCGAGGAACTGCAAGCGTGGCTCCCGGGGTTCGTCCTGGAGGCGGACGAGGAGGAAGAACTCGCGGACGTCCTCCAGGCTGACCTGGAGAACGACGAAGACGACGTGGAGGACGACGGGGAGGGCACAGCGGCTCAGGCGTGACACGGCCGGCCGGTCAGCCTGGTGGTCGGGGCCGGTCGCCGCGTGAACGCACTGCGGGGGCCGGTCCGTTCGGACGGACCGGCCCCCGCGGGGAGAGCTTCGCCTCCCTCACCGGGAGGCCACCGCTTCAGGTGGGAAGGGCTACTGCATCACGGCCATCGCGAGCGCCCGGCGAGCGCGCAGCGAGGCGCGCTCGGCCCGGCGCTGCATCCGGCGGGCGGTCGCCAGGCGCATGGCCCGGCGTTCCCGCTCGGCCTCGTGCAGCCGGTCGTGCATATGCGCACGTGCCAGGGCTTCTGGGATGAGTTGCATCTCTCGGGTCCTGTTCTGACGCGAGTCGTTCGCGCCGGTGGTGGTGACGTCTTCGGTCGCGGAGCCTGCGGGCTCGCTGGTGGACGGCTTCATCGGGGCCTGCTTCTTGGGGTCGTGCGTGAGGGGACGGTCGATGGTTCCTGCGATGTTCATGCCGTGACCGGGTTCTTGCGCGGGCGGCCACGCGGCCGCTTCCGGGCGACGACGACACCCTGGACGAACAGCTCGCCACCCCAGACGCCCCAGGGCTCACGCCGCTCCTTGGCGCCGGCGAGGCAGGCCTCCATCAGCGGGCAGGTGCGGCAGAGGGACTTGGCGTACTCGACGTCTGCCGGCGACTCGGCGAAGAAGACCTCCGGGTCGTAGGAACGGCAGGGGACGGGCACCCCCAGGTTCTCGATGGCGTCGTCGAGCGCGGTGAGCGCGGTGAGCGGGGTCAAGGCGGAGTCCTCCGTGAGGCCGGGCGGGGGGATCGTTTCGGAAGGCGGTACGGACGGGGCGTGCGCTTCGAGTTGCACGGTTCGTCTTCCTCGTCTGGTCGGTCGGCCCTGTGGGGCCGGTGGCGGCTGGTACCGGGTTCTTTTCTTGTCCCGAGGCCCCTTCGCTTCGTCGTCCCTGGTGGAGGACAAACAGAAGGGCCGCGGATCCCGGATGGGGTTCCGCGGCCCTGAAGGCGCCGGCCTGATCGAAGATCAGGCTGGATCACTCCAGGGTTCTGGCCCACGGAAGGCCCACATCTGGTGGTGCTGCGTCGTCTGCTTCCGGAATCCGGCACCGGTCGCCGTAAAGGCATAGGCCTTCGCCTGTGCCACTACTGCCGCTTCCAGTGCCTTGGTCGGTCGCTCGCTGCGCTCGCGGACAGGGAGGCCCGCGAGAGCGACGGGGGAGGACGCCGGCCGATCGGCACGAATGCCGGACAGACCGGTGCCCAGGTTCGAGGCGCCGAGCATGCACATGGAGACGATCGAGCGATCGGTCAGTTTGGCGGTGCTGGTGGAGCTGGTGTTGTTGATGATCACTTCAATCGCCTCCTCTCGGCGTCTCGGGGGACCAGGGGTGAGCCCGGTCCGACGGATATGCAAGTAGAGCACGGGATCAGGGCCTTCGAGAAGGCCTCTGTTCTCGTGCCTAAGAACCTATGGGGATTGCCGGGGCATGCGCAAACTATTTTTTCGACGAGTTCGGATCAGTCTCATTCGGCCTCTCCAGCCGGGTCCTGGCCTGCGCAGATGGCCAGTACATCGGCCCCGTAGCGGTGGAACTTGCGCATACCGACCCCCGGGATCCGCGCCAGCTCGGCCGCCTCCTCGGGGACGGCCTCGGCGATCGCGACGAGGGTCTTGTCGGTGAAGACGCAGTACGCGGGCTGACCGTTGCGCCCGGCCTGGATCGCGCGCCAGTCGCGCAACCGCTCGTAGAGGCCCTCGTCCATGTCCGAAGGGCAGTCCTCACAGCGCATCAGCTTCATCTCGCCGGCGTCGGTCAGACCGCGCCCGCAGACCCGGCAGCGCGCCGGGGTGCGCTGCGTCCGCCGCGGCACGGCGGAGACTCCCGCCGCCCGGCTCGTCACACCGCGCTCGACGCCTCCCTGGGCGGCGGACCAGCCCCGCGCCGCCGCGCCGCCGGAGCCGGGCCGCAGCCCGTCGAGGAAGCGGCTGGGGCGGCGGCTCGGCCGTCCGCCGGGCGAGCGGGACAGCGCCCAGGAGATATGGAGACGCTCGCGGGCGCGGGTGACCCCGACGTAGAGGAGACGGCGCTCCTCCTCGATCTGCTCGTCGGTCTTCGCGTAGGTGATCGGCATCATGCCCTCGGCGACGCCGACCAGGAAGACGACGTCCCACTCCAGGCCCTTGGCCGAGTGCAGGGAGGCGAGGGTGACGCCCTGCACGGTCGGGGCGTGCTGGGCGTTGGCCCGCTCGTCGAGTTCGGCGACCAGGTCGGCGAGGGTGACGCCGGGCCGGGCGGCGGCGAAGTCCTGCGCCAGGTGGACCAGGGCGGCCAGCGACTCCCAGCGCTCTCTGACGGCGCCGGAGCCGGCGGGCGGCTTGGGCGTCCAGCCCTCGCCGGACAGCACGGCACGCACCTGGGAGGGCAGGTCGTCGGCGTCGTCGAGGAAGGTGTCGTTGCCGCTGAAACGGGCTGAGCCGCGCAGGGAGACGATGGCCTTGCGCACCTCGGGCCGGTCGAAGAACCGCTCGGCGCCGCGCAGCTGGTAGGGGATGCCGGCGTCGGCGAGGGCCTGTTCGTAGGTCTCGGACTGGGCGTTGGTGCGGAACAGGACGGCGATCTCGGCGGCCGGGACGCCGGCGTCGAGCAGTTCGCGGATGCGGCGGGCGGCGCCCTCGGCCTCGGCGGGCTCGTCGGTGTATTCGCAGTAGGCGGGATCCGGCCCCGGGGCGCGCTGGGAGATCAACTCCAGGCGGTGGTCGGCGGCGCGGCCGCGGGCCTGGGCGAGCAGACCGTTGGCGAGATGGACGACCTGGGGCGTGGAGCGGTAGTCGCGGACCAGCTTGACGACGGTGGCGCCGGGGTGGCGGGTGCGGAAGTCCAGAAGATGGTCGGGAGTGGCCCCGGTGAACGAGTAGATCGTCTGGCTGGCGTCGCCCACCACGCACAGGTCGTCCCGGTCGCCGAGCCAGAGCTCCAGCAGGCGCTGCTGGAGAGGGCTGACGTCCTGGTACTCGTCGACGACGAAGTGCTGGTACTGGGCGCGGACCTGCTCGGCGATGTCGCGCCGGTCCTGGAGGACGGCGACGGTCAGCAGCAGCACGTCCTCGAAGTCGATGACGGCGCGCTGCCGCTTGATGTCCTCGTAGGCGGCGTAGAGCTGGGCGATCTCCGCGGGGTCGCGGGGAGCGTCGCGGCCCGCCACGGCGGCGGCCGCCGGGTAGTCGGCGGGGACGGTCTGGGTGACCTTGGACCACTCGATCTCGGCGGTGGCGTCGCGCAGCTCGCCCCGGTCGAGCCGGATGCGGCAGGCGGCCGCCGCGTCGGCGACGAGCTGGATCTTGCGGTCGACGAGCCGGGGCAGGGAGCCACCGACGGCTTTCGGCCAGAAGTACTGGAGCTGACGCAGGGCGGCGGAGTGGAAGGTGCGGGCCTGGACACCCTGGGCGCCGAGCTGACGTAGCCGGCCGCGCATCTCGCCGGCGGCCCGGTTGGTGAACGTGACGGCGAGCACGCTGGAGGGCTGCAGGACGCCGGCGCGGACTCCGTAGGCGATGCGGTGGGTGATCGCCCGGGTCTTGCCCGTCCCGGCTCCCGCCAGCACGCACACCGGACCGCGCAGGGTGGTGGCCACCTCGCGCTGCTCGGGGTCGAGCCCTTCGAGCACCGCGTCGGCCGAGTCCGGTACCTGCGGGAAGAGGGGGGAATGCGTTGCTGCTGTCACACAGCCATGCTGCCAGGTCGCCGGAGACGGGCGGGACGGTTGTCCACAGGCGGGCACCCGCAGTCGTACTAATGCGGCAGGCGTCACGCCGTGAGGGGCTTCCCCGAGGGAATGACGGCGCGTGCCCGTACGTTCCTCCACTGCGACCAGACGTCCCCGAGCCTTTAGGAGCGCGACCGACATGCCGGGCACCGTGACGATGTACAGCACCACGTGGTGCGGCTACTGCCGCCGGCTGAAGAGCCAGATGGACCGCGAGGGCATCACGTACGACGAGATCAACATCGAGCAGGACCCGGAGTCCGCGGCCTTCGTGGAAAAGGCCAATGGCGGAAACCAGACGGTGCCGACCGTGCTGTTCCCCGACGGTTCGACGCTGACCAACCCTTCGCTGGCTCAGGTGAAGCAGAAGATCGGCGCGTGACGCACCGCGGCGTGAGCTTGTGGCTCACGGCGGTGTGAGGAGGGCGGTCCCCGAGGGTTCGGGGGCCGCCCTTCTCTGTGTCCTGTCAGCTCTGTCCTGTCAGCCGGTGCGGCGTGCCACGTCGTGCCGTGTCACAGGAAGCTGCGGGTCGGCAGGGGCTTGCCGTACCAGAGTTCGATCAGGCGGGCCGCGATGGAGATGCCGTAGGGCGGCAGGACCTCGCCGGATTCGAAGGCGGCGCCCAGTTCGTCGCGGGAGAACCAGCGGGCCTCGTGGATTTCGTCGCCGTCGACCTGGATGTCGGTGGAGGTGGCGCGGGCCGTGAAGCCCAGCATCAGGCTGGATGGGAAGGGCCAGGGCTGGCTGGCTATGTAGTCGACCCGGCCGACGCTGACGCCGACCTCCTCGAAGACCTCGCGGCGCACGGCCTGCTCTATGGACTCGCCGGGCTCGACGAAACCGGCGAGGGTGGAGAAGCGGCCCTCGGGCCAGTGGACCTGGCGGCCGAGCAGGATGCGGTCCTCCTCGTCCGTCACGGCCATGATCACCGCGGGGTCGGTGCGCGGGTAATGCTCGGCGCCGCACGCCGGGCAGCGGCGGATGTGGCCGGCGGCGGCGATGACCGTGCGCTCCCCGCAGCGGGAGCAGAAGCGGTGGGTGCGCTGCCAGTTCTCCAGGCCGACGGCGTGCACCATCAGGCCGACGTCCCGCGGGGACAGCAGCAGTCCGGCCTCGCGCAGGCCCGCCGGGCGGGCGGACTGGTCGATACGGCCGGGCAGCGCGTCCTTCTGGAGGGCGAAGTAGCTGACGCCGTCCTCGTCGGTGCCGAGGAAGTACCGGTGGGCCTCGGTGAGGGGGGCTTCGAAGGACGGGGTCATGACGAGCTCGGTGCGCCCGTCGGACGTCTCGTCGATGAGGACCTGGCCGCCGGAGACGACGAAGCAACGCGTCGTGGGGTGGCTCCACGCCGCGGCGAGCCAGGCCTCGTCGAGCCGGTGGTGGGCGGCCCGGTCGATGCCGCTCGGCGCTGTGAGTGAGACGGGCCGGTCGGCGTTCTGGTCGGTCCAGGTGGTCACTGGTGCTTCCAACTCCCCCGGTTGAGCGGTGGTCTGGGCGGGCGGTTCAGCAGGACGTGCGGCGGGCGACCGGGCCGGGAGCGGCGGCGCGGGGCGGTTCTCCCGGTGTGCCCCGCGCGTGGTGCCGCTCCGGATCGGGTGACGTCGTCAGGGTGCACGGCGCCAGGTCTCGGCGAGGTCGCCCCAGAGGTGCGCGGCGGTCTCGACGCCCTTGAGGAGGAGGCTCAGCTCGACCTTCTCGTTCGGGGCGTGCCAGCCGTCGGAGGGGACGGAGATGCCCAGGAAGAGCACGGGAGCGCCCAGGACCTCCTGGAGGTCGGCGGCGGGGCCCGAGCCGCCCTCGCGGGTGAAGCGGACGGGGCTTTCGAAGGCGCGGCCCATGGCGCGGACGACGGCCTGGAGTGCGGGGTGGTCCAGCGGGGTCAGACACGGCCGGGTGGCGGGGCTGAAGGTGATCTCGTGCCGGATCCCGGCGGGCACCTGTGCCTCGGCCCAGGCCCGTACGGCCTTCTCGACCTGGTCGGGGTCCTGTCCGGCGACCAGCCGGAAGGACAGCTTCACGAAGGCCGAGGAGGGGATGATCGTCTTGCTGCCGGGGCCCTGGTAGCCGCCGCCGATGCCGTTGACCTCGGCGGTGGGGCGGGCCCAGACGCGCTCCAGGGTGGTGTGTCCGGCTTCGCCGTGGGCGGCGTGGGACTTGGCGGTGCGCAGCCACCGCTGCTCGTCGAAGGGCAGTTCGGCGAAGAGTTCGCGTTCGCGGTCGGTGAGTTCGACGATTCCGTCGTAGAAGCCGGGGACGGCCACGCGTGCGTGTTCGTCGTGGAGCGCGGCGACGAGACGGGCGACGGCGGTGGCCGGGTTGGGCACGGCGCCGCCGAAGGAGCCGGAGTGGATGTCCTGGTCGGGGCCGAAGAGGCGGATCTCGCACTCGGCGAGACCGCGCATGCCGGTGCACACCGTGGGCGTGTCCTCGGACCACATGCCGGTGTCGGAGACGATGACGGCGTCGGCGGCGAGCCGTCCGGCGTTGTCCTCGACGAGGGCACGGAAGTTCGGGGAGCCGGACTCCTCCTCGCCCTCGATCAGCAGTTTGACGTTGACGGCGGGGGCGGTGCGGCCGGTGGCGGCGAGGTGGGCGCGTATGCCCAGGGTGTGGAAGAAGACCTGTCCCTTGTCGTCGGCGGCCCCGCGCGCGTAGAGGCGGTCGTCGCGGACGACGGGCTCGAAGGGGTCGCTGTCCCAGCCGTCCTCGCGGGCGGCGGGCTGCACGTCGTGGTGGCCGTAGACGAGGACCGTGGGCGCCTCGGGGTCGCCGGAGGGCCACTCCGCGTAGACGGCGGGGGCGCCGGCCGTGGGCCACACCTCGGTGGTGGGGAAGCCGGTCTCCTTGAGTTTCGCGGCGAGCCAGTCCGCGCTGCGCCGTACGTCGGGTGCGTGGTCGGGCTGGGCCGACACCGACGGGATGCGCAGCCACTCGGCGAGGTCGTCGAGGAAGGCGGCACGGTGCCGCTCGATGTGCGTGCGGACGGCGCTGACGGCACTGTCAACGGGATGGCTCATGGTCACGAGCCTATCGGCCCGCGCCGACATCCTCTCCGGGCGGTTGTGCACGCCTCTCACCCGCGGCGGGCTGCCCGGGATCGTCCTCGGCGGCGTCGTCCTGCGTCAACAGGCGCTCCAGCGCGGCCCGGTCCGGCAGTCCTTCGGGGTGGACGACCTCTCCGGTGCGCACGTACACGAAGGCCGCTGTGACGGATTCCACGGGCACGCCCTGCTGCTCGGCCCAGGCGAGCCGGTACAGCGCGAGCTGGAGGGGGTCGGCGGTGCGGCCCCGGTTGGTCTTCCAGTCGACGATCTCGTAGGTGGCCGTCTCGTCGTCGCCCTCTTTGTAGACGGCGTCGATGCGGCCGCGGATGACGCGTCCGGCGAGGGTGAGCTGGAAGGGCGCTTCGACGCGGTGAGGGGTGCGGTGGGCGTACTCGGTGCGTTCGAAGGCGTCCTTGAGTGCCTCCAGGTCCCGTTCGTCGGTGATCTCGGCGTCCTCGCCGGGCAGTTCGTCGGGTTCGAGCAGGGGGAGGGTGAGTTCCTCGAAGCGGGCTTCGACCCAGGCGTGGAAGCGGGTGCCGCGGCGGGCGGCGGGTCGCGGGGGCAGGGGCATGGGGCGGGCGAGTTCCTGGGCGAAGCCGTCCGGGTCGGCTGCGAGGCGCAGCAGTTGGGAGGCGGTCAGTGTGGCGGGCAGGGGGACGTCGGTGACGCTCTGCCGGGCGCGCTGGAGTTCTCCGGTGAGGGCGTCGAGGTCGCGGTCCCAGGAGGCGATGGTGCGGGCTTCCTCGGGGGTGAGGCGGGTGTGGCGCGGCTCGGGCGGGTGGGGGCGGGCGGCGGGCTGTTCGGGCGGCGAGGCCTGGTGCGGGACGGTGGGGCGGGCCGGGGTCCACTCGTCCTCCCAGTGGACGGGGGCTTCGCCGGAGCCGTCGGGCCCGTCGTCCTCGAAGGGGTCGCCGGCTTCGTCGTAGGGCGGTTCGTCGTAGAGGGTTTCCTCGTGGGGCGGTTCGTGGGCGGGGTCCTCGTCCGGCGGCGGCCACTCCGGGTGGTCGGTGGTCTCGGGGCCGTGCGCGGCGGTGTCGCGCCGGTCGTCGGGCGCGCTGTCCGACTGGTGGTGTGTGCGGGCGGCGAGGGCGTCCAGGTGGGCGAGGACGGTCGCGGCGGCGGCGCGGCGGCGGGCCAGGGCGTCGGCGTCCAGGGGCAGCGGCCAGGCGTGGTCGGCGGCGGCGTGGTGGAGGGCGGGGTTCTCGGCGTCGTCGTCGGGTTCGTCGGCCCACGCCTCGATCTCGCCGTGGCCGGCCGCGCAGTGGTCGTGGAGGGCCTGGAGGAAGGCGGAGGGTCCGCGGGGCTTCTTCTGGGTGGGGCCCCACCAGTGGCCGGATCCCAGGAGCAGCGAGCGGGGGCGCGTGAAGGTGACGTAGCCGAGGCGGAGTTCCTCGGTGTGCTGGTGCTCCTTCATGGCCTCGTGGAAGGCCTTCATGCCGCGCGAGTCCCAGTCCTGGATGTCGGGGAGCGTGTCGGCGTCGCCGCGCAGCGCGTGCGGCAGCACCTTGGCCTGGGCGGTCCACTTCTCGCGGCCCTGACCGCTGGGGAAGGTGCCGTCGACCAGGCCGGGGACGGCGACGACGTCCCATTCCAGGCCCTTGGACTTGTGCGCGGTGAGGACCTTGACGGTGTTCTCGCCGCCGGGCAGCGCGTTGTCGAGGCCCTTCTCGTACTGGGCGGCGGTGCGCAGGAAGCCGAGAAACGCGAGCAGGCTGGCCTCGTTCTCGCCGGCGGCGAAGGAGGCGGCGATGTCCAGGAAGTTCGACAGGGTCTCGCGCCGGCGGGCGGCCAGGGCGTGCGGGGAGGCCGACAGTTCCACTTCGAGGCCGGTGACGGCGAGGACGCGGTGCAGGACGTCCATCAGGGGGTCGGCCAGGGATCGGCGCAGGTCGCGCAGCTCGGCGGCGAGCCGGGCGAAGCGTACGCGCGCGTCCGGCGAGAAGGGCAGCCCGTCGTCGCCTGTGCCCGCGGTGTTGTGGAGGGGTGACTCCAGGAAGGTGTCGAGGGCGTCGGCGAGCGAGATCACTTCGGAGGGGTCGACGCCTTCGACGGCTTGGGCAAGGCGTCGGTCGGGGTCGTCCGCGTCGTCCCCGCGCGCGTGGGTCACCAGCAGCCGGGCCCGCCGCCCGAGGAGGGCGAGGTCGCGTGGGCCGATGCGCCAGCGCGGGCCGGTGAGCAGGCGCACCAGGGAGGCGTTGGCGCCGGGGTCCTGGAGGACCTCGCAGACGGCGACGAGGTCGGCGACCTCCGGCAGGTGCAGCAGCCCGGAGAGGCCTACGACTTCCACGGGGACGTCCCGGGCGACGAGTGCGCCCTGGATCTCCGCGAAGTCGGTGGCGGTGCGGCACAGGACGGCGATCTCGCCGGGCGCCTTGCCGGTGGCGACCAGGTGGGCGACGGAGTCGGCGATCCAGGCGATCTCCTCGGCGTGGGTGGCCAGGAGGGCGCAGCGCACGAGTCCGTCGCGTTCGGCGCCCGGGGCGGGGCGCAGCGCTTCCACGCCCGCGTGCATGGCGCGCAGGGGTTCGGCGAGTCCGTTGGCGAGGTCGAGCAGACGGCCGCCGCTGCGGCGGTTCTCGCTGAGGGCCTGGCGGGTGGCGGGGCGGCCGTCGGCGTGGGCGAAGTGCTCGGGGAAGTCGTCGAGGTTGGCGACGGAGGCGCCGCGCCAGCCGTAGATCGCCTGGCAGGGGTCGCCCACGGCGGTGACGGGGTGGCCGGTGCCGCCGCCGAAGAGGCCGGCGAGCAGGATGCGCTGGGCCACGGAGGTGTCCTGGTATTCGTCCAGGAGGACGACGCGGAACTCCTCGCGCAGGAGCCGGCCGACTTCGGGGACCTGGGCGAGTCGTGCCGCCAGGGCGATCTGGTCGCCGAAGTCCAGCAGGTCGCGTTCGCGCTTGGCGGCCCGGTAGCGGCGCACGAGGTCGGTGAGTTCGCGGCGGGCCGCCGCGGCGTCGGGTGCCTTGCGCAGGTCGGCGTTGCTGAGTTTCGCGCCTTCCAGCGTGTGCAGGAGTTCGGCGTCCCACGCGCGCAGGTCCTCGGGGGCGACGAGGTGCTCGGCGAGTTCGGCGTCGAGGGCGAGGAGGTCGCTGACGAGGTCGGCGAAGGAGCGGGTGAGCGCCGGGTAGGGGCCGGGCGCCTCGCGCAGCACGCGGGCGGCGAGCTGGTAGCGGGTGGCGTCGGCGAGCAGCCGTGAGGCCGGCTCCAGGCCGATGCGCAGGCCGTGGTCGGTGAGCAGCCGGCCGGCGAAGGAGTGGTAGGTGGAGATGACCGGCTCGCCCGGCGGGTTGTCCGGGTCGATGACGTCGGGGTCGGTGACGCCGGCTTTGACCAGCGCCTTGCGGACGCGTTCGGCGAGTTCGCCGGCGGCCTTGTTGGTGAAGGTGAGGCCGAGGACCTGTTCGGGGGCGACCTGTCCGGTGCCGACGAGCCACACCACGCGTGCGGCAATCACCGTCGTCTTGCCGGAGCCGGCACCGGCCACGATCACCTGCGGGGCGGGCGGCGCGGTGATGCAGGCCATCTGCTCCGGGGTGAAGGGGATGCCGAGGAGCTCTTTGAGCTGCTCGGGGTCGGTGATGCGGGCTGGCATGTGGCGAAGGCTAGCGGCGGGCACTGACAGTCGATGACAAACCGCCCGTCGTCGCGCCGGAAAGCGCAGGTCAGCAGGTGTGGTGCGGTCCGTCACACCGGTGTGCTCACTCCACGACGTGGCGTCCTTCGGGGCGGGCGCTGCACGACGCCCGGAAGGCGCAGTGGGTGCAGTGCTGCCCCGCGGTGGGCGTGAACCGCTCGTCGAGGACCTTTCCGGCGGCGGTGGCGAGCAGGTCGCCGACCCACTCCCCCTCGGTTCCTTCGAGGGCTTCCTGGGCCTGGACCTTGGGCAGGCTGTCGCCGCCGTCCCGTTTGGCGGCTCCCTGGCGCAGGTGGACGAGTTCGGCGCCGCCCGGCTGGGGGCGGGCCCCGTCGAAGGCGTCGTCGACGGCGCCCTCGCGGACGGCGAGCTGGTAGACGGCGAGCTGGGGGTGGCGTTCCACCTCGCGCGCGGTGGGCGCGTGTTTGCCGGTCTTGAAGTCGACGACGTAGGCGCGGCCTTCGGCGTCGGTCTCGACGCGGTCCATCTGCCCGCGGATGCGCACCTCGTACTCGCCCGCCTCCAGGGTGACGTCGAAGTCGTGCTCGCTGGCCACCGGTGTGCGGCCGGCGCGCAGGCCGCCCGAGTCGACGTGCCAGGTCAGGAAGCGTTCGAGGGCCGCGCGCGCGTTGGCCTTCTCCTGGTCCGACTTCCAGGGCGCGTCGAAGGCGAGCGCGTTCCACACCGACTCGAGGCGCTCCATGAGGACGGCGAGGTCGGCCGGGGTGTGCCCGGAGGCGACCTCGTCGGCGAGGACGTGCACGACGTTGCCGAAGCCCTGGGCGGCGGTGGCGGGGGCGTCGGCCTTCACCTCGCGGCCGAGGAACCACTGGAGGGCGCAGGTGTTGGCGAGCTGGTCCAGCGCGCTGCCGGACAGGGCCACGGGCCGGTCGCGGTCGCGCAGCGGCACCTTGCTCTCGGTCGGGTCGAACATGCCCCACCAGCGGTAGGGGTGCGCCGACGGGGCCAGCGGCCGGCCGTCTTCGTCGCTGAGCGCGGCGAGGCGGGCCAGGCGGCGGGCGGCGGCCTCCCTGAGGGCGGCGGACGCGCGCGGGTCGACCGTCGTGGCGCGCAGTTCGGCGACCAGCGCGGCGACGGACAGGGGGCGGCGGGGGCGGCCGGTGACGTCCTTGGGTTCGACGCCGAGCTCGGTGAGGAAGCGGGAGGGCTGGTCGCCGTCGTCGGCGGGGGCCTTCACCGCGGTGACGACGAGGCGGTCACGCGCGCGTGTGGCGGCGACGTAGAAGAGGCGGCGTTCCTCGGCGAGCAGGGCGCCGGGGGTGAGCGGTTCGGCGAGTCCGTCGCGGCCGATGCGGTCGGCTTCCAGGAGGGAGCCGCGGCGGCGCAGGTCCGGCCACAGCCCCTCCTGGACGCCGGCCACGACGACCAGGCTCCACTCCAGGCCCTTGGCGCGGTGCGCGGTCATCAGGCGGACGGCGTCGGGGCGTACGGCGCGCCGGGTGAGGGTGTCGGCGGCGATGTCCTCGGCCTCGATCTCGGCGAGGAAGTTCAGGGCGCCCCGGCCTCCGGTGCGTTCCTCCGCGCGGGCGGCGGTGGCGAACAGGGCGCACACGGCGTCCAGGTCGCGGTCGGCGTTGCGGCCGGCCGCGCCGCCGCGCCGGACGGCCCGTTCCAGTCGGGTGGGCCAGGGGGTGCCCTCCCAGAGGTCCCACAGCGCCTCCTCGGCGGTGCCGCCGCCGGCGAGCCGCTCGCGTGCCTTGCGCAGCAGCGCGCCGAGGCGTTGCGCTCCGCGCGCGTAGGCGGGGTCGTGGGTGATCAGCCGTTCCGGCTCGGCGAGAGCCCGCGCGAGCAGTTCGTCGGAGGGCGGCGGCAGCGGGTCGCCGGCGGCGCGCTCCTCCTCGCGCAGGGCGCGTCCGAGACGGCGCAGGTCGGCGGCGTCCATGCCGGCGAGGGGGGAGGCGAGGAGCGTGAGGGCGGTCTCGACGTCGAGCCAGTCCGGGACGGTGCCGCCGCGGGGCGCGGCTGCCCGGTCGTCGGTCCCGTCGCCCGACGGCGTGGCCTCCCGCGTCGCCGTGGTGCCCGTCTCGGCCGCCGTGGTGCGCGTCTCCGCCGCCGTGGTGCCCGCCTCGGCCGCCGTGGTGCGCGCCTCCGCCGCCGCAGTGCCCGCCTCGGACGCCGTAGTGCCCGTCTCCGCCGCCGCAGTGCCCGCCTCGACCGCCGTAGTGCGCGCCTCCGCCGCCGCAGTGCCCGTCCCCGCCGCCGCGGTGCCCGTCTCGACCGCCGTAGTGCCCGCTTCGGCCATCGCCACCGCGCGCAGTGCCGTGAGCAGGGGGGCGACCGCCGGTTCGTGGCGCAGGGGGAGGTCGTCGCCGTCGATGTCGAGGGGGACGCCGGCGGCCGTCAGGGCGCGGCGGACCGTCGGGATGGTGCGTGCGCCCGCGCGCACGAGGACGGCCATCTCGCCCCAGGGCACGCCGTCCTCGAGGTGCGCGCGGCGCAGGATGTCGGCGATGTTGTCCAACTCGGTGCCGGCCGTCGGGTACGTGTACACCTCGACGCGGCCGCCCTCGCGCACGGGGGCGAGCTCGCGGTGGGCGCGGACCTTCTGGGCGGGGAGCCGTGTCAGGGGCATCCGCTGGGTGAGCAGCCGGGTGGCCGCCAGCAGGGCGGCGCCGGAGCGGCGGGATGTCCGCAGGACCTCGACGGGGGCCGGATGGCCGTCGAGGCGCGGGAAGGCCCGGGGGAAGTCCAGGATGCCGTTCACGTCGGCGCCCCGGAAGGCGTAGATCGACTGGTCGGGGTCGCCGAGGGCGACGAGGGTGCGGCCGCCGCCGGCGAGGGCGTCCAGCAGCCGCACCTGGGCGGGATCGGTGTCCTGGTACTCGTCGACGTAGACGGCGTCGTACTGGGCGGCGAGCCGCTGGGCGACCTCGGGGCGGTGGGCGAGGAGGACCGCGCGGTGGACGAGTTCGGCGTAGTCGATCACGCCGTGCAGGTCGAGGACGTCGAGGTACTCGGCGAGGAAGGCCGCCGCGGCCTGCCAGTCGGGTCGGCCGGTGCGGCCCGCGAAGGCATCCAGGGCGTCGGGGCCGAGACCGAGTTCGCGGGTGCGGGCGAGCACCGCGCGGACCTCGTCGGCGAAACCGCGCGTGGTGAGGCACGCGCGCAGCTCGTCCGGCCAGCGCACGTGCGTGAGGCCGAGGCGTTGCAGGTCGATCTGGCCCTCGAGCAGCTGCCGCACGGCCACGTCCTGCTCCGGGCCGGACAGCAGTCGCAGCGGCTCGGCGAACAGGTCGCTGTCCTGGTGGGCGCGGACCAGGGCGTAGCAGTACGAGTGGAAGGTGGTCGCCTGAGGGGCGCGGGCGGCTCCCATGCGCAGCGCCATGCGGTCGCGGAGTTCGACGGCGGCCTTGCGGCTGAAGGTGAGCACGAGGATGCGCGCGGGGTCCGCGCCGCGGGCGACGCGGGCGGCGACGGACTCGACCAGGGTGGTGGTCTTGCCGGTGCCCGGCCCCGCGAGGACGAGCAGCGGACCGGTGGTGTGCTCAACCACGGAGCGCTGGGCGGCGTCAAGACGAGGGGGATCGACGGGGGCCGGCGGGGTACGTACCAGTCGGTAAGCGCCACGACTCCCCTGTCGCACCGGAGAGTGCGACAGGCGCCTGGTGGAGGAAGAGGAGCTCACGTGGTTCGCCGGTCCTGGTGGTTGTGCTGGTCGGAGCGCCGCTCGGGGAGAGCGGTGGTCGGGGGATGAGGGGGACGCGCGCGGGCGACGCTACGCCGACAGGGCGACCGGAGGGGTTACTTCCGCTTCACCCCTCGTGCCCCGCACGGCCCGCGGGCCACGCATGTCCCACGCCTGTCGAACGTACGCCATGCCGGCGACGTGCCCCGATTCCCCCGAACGGGCCACAGGCTCCCGCACGGCACGGTTCATGGCGGAAGCTGTCAGGTGTGACCCTCCGCACGTTCGCCGCCGTCCCATCGCGCGCGTCTCATGTCGAGGCGCGGCAGATGGCCCTCCGCGGTTCTGCTCGCCTCCTTGAGCGGCGTGCCCTCCGCGCGGTAGTGGTCCAGGGCCCGCAGTTCGTGGCCCGGCAGCAGTACCCCGTCGGCGCGCACCACGCGCCACCACGGGACGGCGCCGCCGTAGAGGGCCATCACCCGGCCGACCTGCCGGGGGCCGCCCTCCCCCATCCACTCGGCGACGTCCCCGTACGTCATGACCCGGGCGGGCGGGATCGACTCGGCCACTTCGAGAACCCGCTCGGCGTACTCGGGCAGCGCGTCGTCCGGGTACTCCGCGCGGGTGGCATGGTGCTCCGCGCGGGCGCCGTTCGGGAGGCTCAGCTCGCTCACCCCTCCCATCCTGCCGCACGCCACCGACAACGCGACCGCCGGTCGACGGTGAGTGACTCTCGCCCGAAGGCGACGCTTCGGGCAGACTGTGCGATCCCGCATTTGCACCCTGATGCCCCCGTGTGTCGGTGCGGCATGCCACCATCGTGCGGGCGGTGACCGGTGATACGAGACCAAGAAGAGACGATGAAGCAGCAGGGTGTGCGTCCCGAGGGAGCGGAGGGCACCTCTGATGCTGCGTCGCGCCCGGACCCCGCGCGGAAGGCGGAGCAGAACGCGAAAGCGCTCGCGGAACAGACGGCGGGCCAGGATCCCGAGCTCGTCGAAGTGACGCACATCGACGAGGTCGAGGGCGACGAGCCGCTGCTTCCCGCGCGCGTGCACCGCCCCTCCGACCTCATGCGGCTCCTGGTGGGCGTCCTCGGCGTGATCGTCCTGATCGCGATCGCCGCCTTCGCCCACGGGACGACCTCCGGCCTCGAACAGGACATCAACAAGGGCACGGGGCAGGCCCCCGATCTCCTCATCAAGATCGCGGGCCTGGCGTCCAGCATCGCGATCCTGCTGGTCCCGGTCGCTTTCGCCATCGAGCGGCTGATCAAACGGGACGGGCTGCGCATCGCCGACGGCGTGCTCGCGGCCGTCCTCGCGCACGGGGTGACCCTCGCCACCGACCTGTGGGTGGCCAAGGCGGCCCCGGACTCGATCCAGGAGGCGCTCACCCAGCCCTCCCCCGGCGACATCACCGCCCTCACCGACCCCGTGCACGGCTACCTCGCGCCCGTCATCGCCTACATGACGGCCGTCGGCATGTCGCGCCGGCCGCGATGGCGGGCCGTGCTGTGGATCGTGCTGCTCCTCGACGCCTTCTCGATGCTGGTCACCGGCTACACGACCCCGTTCTCGATCATCCTGACGGTGCTGATCGGCTGGACGGTGGCGTACGGCACCCTGTACGCCGTCGGCTCGCCGAACGTCCGCCCCACCGGCCGGACCCTGATGGCGGGGCTGCGGCACGTCGGCTTCCGCCCGGTCAGCGCGGCCCGCCAGGAGGTCGCCGACACGCCGGAGACCGGCGACCGCGGGCGGCGCTACTTCGTCACCCTGGAGGACGGCCCGCCGCTGGACGTCACGGTGGTCGACCGTGAGCAGCAGGCGCAGGGCTTCTTCTACCGCGCGTGGCGCAATCTGACGCTGCGCGGTTTCGCCACCCGCAGCAGCCTTCAGTCGCTGCGCCAGGCGCTGGAGCAGGAAGCGCTGCTCGCCTACGCGGCCATCGCGGCCGGCGCCAACGCGCCCAAGCTGATCGCGACCTCCGAGCTGGGTCCGGACGCCGTGATGCTCATCTACGAGCACACCGGCGGCCGCACCCTGGACTCCCTGCCGGACGAGGAGATCACCGACGACCTGCTGCGCGACGCCTGGCACCAGGTGCGCGCCCTGCAGTCCCGGCGCATCGCGCACCGCAGGCTGGTGGGCGACGCGATCCTGGTGGATCGTTCCGGCACGGTGATCCTCACCGACCTCCGGGTCGGCGAGATCGCGGCCGGTGACCTGCTGCTGCGCATGGACACCTCGCAACTGCTGGTCACGCTCGGCCTGCGGGTGGGCGCGGAGCGCGCGGTCGCCTCGGCGGTGGGCGTGCTCGGTCCCGACGCCGTCGCCGACTGCCTGCCGATGCTCCAGCCCATCGCGCTCAGCCGCTCCACGCGCGCGACGCTGCGCAGACTCGCCCGGGAGCGGGCGCAGCGCGAGCGTGACGCCGTGCTGGAGGCCTCCCAGCAGGCCAAGCTGGCCCGCCAGGAGGCCGCGGGCGACGCTCCCGCGGTGACCTTGGAGAAGTCCGCCAAGAAGGTCGAGCGCGCGGAGGCGCGGGCCGAGAAACGGGCCATCGACGAGGCGCTGGAGGAGGCCCGCGAGGAGGATCTGCTGACGCAGATCCGGCACGAGGTGCTGCGCATCCGGCCCCAGGCGCCGGTCGAGCCGGCCCGGCTGGAGCGGGTGCGTCCGCGCACCCTGATCAGCTTCATCGCCGGCGCCATCGGCGCGTACTTCCTGCTGACGCAGCTCACGCACATCGAGTTCGGCCCGCTCATCGCCAATGCGGAGTGGGGCTGGGTCGCCGCGGCGGTGCTGTTCTCGGCGCTCAGCTATGTCGCCGCGGCGATGAGCCTGCTGGGGTTCGTGCCGGAGCGGGTGCCGTTCCCGCGCACGGTGGCGGCGCAGGTGGCGGGGTCCTTCGTGAAGATCGTGGCCCCGGCCGCCGTCGGCGGGGTCGCCCTGAACACGCGCTTCCTGCAGCGAGCGGGCGTGCGGCCGGGGCTCGCGGTGGCGAGCGTCGGCGCCTCGCAGCTGTTCGGGCTCGGCTGCCACATCCTGATGCTGCTGTCGTTCGGCTATCTCACCGGCACCGAGAAAACCCCGTCGCTGTCGCCGTCCCGCACCGTGATCGCGGGCCTGCTGACGGTGGCGGTGCTGGTGCTCGTGGTCACCTCGGTGCCGTTCCTGCGGAAGTTCGTCGTCACGCGCGTGAGGTCGCTGTTCGCCGGGGTCGTGCCGCGCATGCTGGACGTGCTCCAGCGCCCGCAGAAGCTCGTCACCGGCATCGGCGGCATGCTGCTGCTCACCGCCTGCTTCGTGATGTGCCTGGACGCCTCGATCCGCGCGTTCGGCGACCAGGACGCCTCGATCAGCATCGCCAGCGTCGCCGTGGTCTTCCTCGCGGGCAACGCGCTCGGCTCGGCCGCGCCGACGCCGGGCGGTGTCGGCGCGGTCGAGGCGACCCTGACCGTCGGTCTCATCGCGGTCGGCCTGCCCAAGGAGGTCGCCGCACCGGCCGTCCTGCTGTTCCGGCTGCTCACGCTGTGGATCCCGGTGCTGCCCGGCTGGCTGGCCTTCAACCATCTGACCCGCAAGGGCGCCCTCTGAGGCGACGCGACGGCACGAGGGCATCGCGGCACACGAAGCCACCGGCCGCCCGTACCTCGTACGGACCGCGTCCCGCGCGCGTGCTTCCCCGCCGCCTCAGGATGGGAGCATGCCGAATCCCTCCCGTGTGCGCGCCGCCGCCCTGACCGTCGCCGTCCTTGTGTCGTCGTGCCTGGTGGCGGGCTGCGGCGGCGACTCCCCGCAGGCGGACCTGTCGGCGCAGGAACTGCGGTGGGAGGACTGCCCGGCGCCGTCGCCGGCGGAGGGCGGCGGCAGCGCGCCGTCCCCGCTGCCCGACGGCGGCACCTGGCAGTGCGCCACGATGCGGGCGCCTCTGGACTGGGCGAAGCCGAAGGGCGACACGATCGGCATCGCGCTGATCCGGGCCCGGGCCAGCGGCGAGGCGAGCCGGCGGATCGGCTCCCTGGTGTTCAACTTCGGCGGCCCCGGCGGCTCGGGCGTCGCCACCCTACCCGCGTTCGGCGAGGACTACGCGACCCTGCGCACCCGCTACGACCTGGTCAGCTTCGACCCCCGAGGCGTCGGCCGCAGCGCCGGCGTGCGCTGCGAGAACGACCAGCAGCTCGACGCCTATTTCCAGCAGGACATGACACCGGACGACGCCGCCGAGCGCACCGCCTACGTGGACAACGTCCAGGCGTTCAACGGCGCCTGCGAGAAGAACTCGAAGACGATGCTGCCGCACGTGCGCACCACCGACGCGGCCCGTGACATGGACCTCATGCGCCAGGTCCTCGGTGACGACAAGCTGCACTACTTCGGCATCTCCTACGGCACCGAACTCGGCGGCGTCTACGCCCACCTCTTCCCCCAGCGGGTCGGACGGGCCGTGTTCGACGCGGTCGTCGATCCGACGCAGACGCCCGAGCAGGGCTCGCTGGGGCAGGCCAGGGGCTTCCAGCTCGCACTGGACAACTTCGCCGAGGACTGCACGTCGAAGGTCGAGGACTGCCCCGTCGGCGACACCGCGCAGGACGTCAAGGACAAGATCGCCCGCCTGCTGAAGGACCTCGACCGCAAGCCGATCCCCGGCATCTTCCCCCGCGAGCTGACCCAGAGCGCCGCGACCAACGGCATCGCGCAGGCGCTGTACTCGAAGGACTTCTGGGAGTACCTGACCGAAGGGCTGGAGCAGGCGTACGACGGGGACGGCAGGACCCTGATGCTGCTGTCCGACTCGATGAACGGCCGCAGCGAGAACGGCGAGTACAGCAACATCGCCGCCGCCAACGTGTCGATCAACTGCGCCGACGACAAGCCGCGTTACTCGCCCGACTTCGTGCAGGGCAAGCTGCCGGAGTTCCGCGCCGCCTCCCCTCTGTTCGGGGACTTCCTGGCCTGGAGCATGCTCAGCTGTACGGACTGGGCGGTGCCGGGCGCGGCCGACCATCCCGACGTCAGCGCTCCCGGCTCGGCCCCGATCCTCGTCGTGGGCAACACCGGTGACCCGGCCACTCCGTACGAGGGCGCGCGGAAGATGGTGGACGCGCTGGGCAAGGGCGTCGGCGTGGAGCTGACCTACCGGGGACAGGGGCACGGCGCCTACGACAGCAAGAACAAATGCGTGCAGCGGGCGGTCGACGGATACCTGCTGGACGGGCGGGTACCGCCGGCTGGGACCGTCTGTTCCTGAGCGAAATCGCAGGTCAGAGAGTTATCCACAGGCTCCGACGGGCCGACGGTGATCCGCCTACCATGGCATGACCGCCGTTCGCGGACACAGTCGGACGGCTTGTGAGGGGGGAAGAGACATGAGGCTTTTCGCACGGTGGACAGCACGGTGGGTGGGGCGGCGGGCTGCCCGTTGGACGGCGTTGGGGGCGGCCACCGCACTACTGGTGACGGGCTGCGGCGACGGCTCGTCGTCCGACGGCAAGGGGGGTGACGGCGGGAAGGCGAAGGACCCCGCCCGCCCGTCCGCCACCGCGCCCGACGGCGGCGCCGCACCGGCGTCGGCGCCGCCCTCGTCCCTCACCTCGCAGAAACCCGATTGGGGGCGATGCCGTTCCACCGAGGGCGCCCCCGCACCGGGCGACGACTGGCAGTGCGCGACGCTGAAGGTCCCCCTGGACTGGGCCCGGCCGGACGGCGAGACGATCGGCCTCGCCCTGATCCGGTCCAAGGCCAAGGCCAAGGGCGAGGACCGCATCGGTTCGCTGCTCTTCAACTTCGGCGGCCCGGGCGGATCGGGTGTGTCGACGATGCCGTCGTACGCCTCCACGGTGTCCTCGCTGCACGAGCGCTACGACCTGGTCAGCTGGGACCCACGCGGTGTCGGCGCGCAGGGCGGGGTCCGCTGCCGCGGCGACAAGGAGATCCAGGCCGCCGAGGCCGTCGACTCCACCCCTGACGACGCGGCCGAGGAACGGGCGTTCCTGAAGGACGCCTCCGACTTCGCCCAGGGATGCCGGAAGGCCGCCGGGAAGAAGACGGCCCATGTCTCCACCACCGACACGGCCCGCGACATGGACCTGATGCGCCAGGTCCTCGGCGACGACGAGCTGCACTACTTCGGCATCTCCTACGGAACCGAACTGGGCGGCGTCTACGCCCACTTGTTCCCGAAGCACGTGGGCCGCGTGGTCCTCGACGCGGTGGTCGACCCGACCGCCGACACCGTGGGCCACGCCAAGAACCAGGCCAAGGGCTTCCAGCTGGCGCTCGACAACTACCTCAGGTCGACCGGCCAGGACCCGAGGCGGGGCAGCGAGAAGATCGCCGCGCTCTTGAAGCGGATCGACTCCGAGCCGCTGCCGACCTCGTCCGGGCGCACGCTCACACAGACGCTCGCGGTCACCGGCATCGTGGTGCCGCTGTACAGCGAGGCGGCCTGGCCCAGCCTGACCAGCGCCCTCAAGTCGGCCTACCAGGGCGACGGTTCGGAGCTGCTGCGCCTCGCCGACGCCTACAACGACCGCGACACCGACGGGCACTACGGCACGTCGACCCACGCGCAACGGCTCATATCGTGCTTGGACGACAGGCAGCGGCCGACGGTCGAGGAGACGAAGAGGCTGCTGCCGGAGTTCGAGAGGATCTCCCCCGTGTTCGGCTCGTTCCTCGGCTGGGACACGGCGGGGTGGTGCCACGACTGGCCGGTGGCGGGCCAGTTCGACACACCGGAGGTCAGCGCAGCAGGCTCGGCGCCGATCCTGCTGGTCGGCAACACCGGGGACCCGGCGACACCGTACGAGGGCGCGCGCAGGATGGCGGACGAACTCGGCCGGGGCGTCGGGGTGTTGCTCACCTGGAAGGGCGAGGGGCACGGTGCCTACGGGAGCGGGAGCGGCTGCGTCGACTCGGCGGTGAACGGCTATCTGCTGAACGGCAGGACACCGAAGGACGGCACGGTCTGCTCATGACGGCGGCGGGGGCCTCACACACCCCTGGTGCGCGAAACCCCCGCCGCCGGAACCGGTGGGCCGGATCGGCCGGCCGGTCAGTAGACCGGCTTGTCCGGCTCGATCTGGTTGACCCAGCCGATCACGCCGCCGCCGACGTGCACCGCGTCCGCGAAGCCCGCGGACTTCAGGACCGCGAGGACTTCCGCACTGCGGACACCCGTCTTGCAGTGCAAGACGATCTTCTTGTCCTGGGGCAGGCTCTGCAGGGCGGTGCCCATGAGGAACTCGTTCTTCGGGATCAGCGTGGCGCCCGGGATGGAGACGATCTCGTACTCGTTCGGCTCGCGGACGTCGATGATCTCGATGTTCTCGCCGTCGTCGATCCACTCCTTGAGCTGCTTGGGAGTGATCGTCGAGCCGGCGGCCGCCTCCTGGGCCTCCTCGGAGACGACGCCGCAGAAGGCCTCGTAGTCGATGAGCTCGGTGACGGTCGCGTTCTCGCCGCAGACCGCGCAGTCCGGGTCCTTGCGGACCTTGACCTGGCGGTACTGCATCTCCAGGGCGTCGTAGATCATCAGGCGGCCGACCAGCGGCTCGCCGATGCCCGCGAGGAGCTTGATGGCCTCGTTGACCTGGATGGAGCCGATGGACGCGCACAGCACGCCGAGCACGCCGCCCTCGGCGCAGGAGGGGACCATGCCGGGGGGCGGGGGCTCCGGGTAGAGGCAGCGGTAGCAGGGGCCGTGCTCCGACCAGAACACGGACGCCTGGCCGTCGAAGCGGTAGATCGAGCCCCACACGTACGGCTTGTTCAGCAGCACGCACGCGTCGTTGACCAGGTAGCGGGTCGCGAAGTTGTCCGTGCCGTCGACGATCAGGTCGTACTGGCCGAAGATGTCCATCACGTTGTCGGCCTCGAGCCGCTCCTCGTGAAGGACCACGTTGACGTACGGGTTGATGCCGAGGACGGAGTCGCGCGCGGACTCGGCCTTGGAGCGGCCGATGTCGGCCTGGCTGTGGATGATCTGACGCTGCAGGTTGGACTCGTCCACCTCGTCGAACTCCACGATGCCGAGCGTGCCCACGCCCGCCGCGGCCAGGTACATCAGCGCCGGCGAGCCCAGGCCGCCGGCGCCGACACACAGCACCTTGGCGTTCTTCAGCCGCTTCTGCCCGTCCATCCCGACGTCGGGGATGATCAGGTGGCGGGAGTACCGGCGGACCTCGTCTACGGTGAGCTCGGCGGCCGGCTCGACCAGGGGTGGCAGCGACACGGGGACTCCGTTGGTCGGTCAATCACTACGGTTGTTCTCCCCGTAACACTGCCATGGGCTTCTTCATTCCGAGACACCTGTTCCGATCCGCGAGACGATCTCGTCCCAGTAGCCGGGCATGGTCTCCCAGGGGTCGTTCAGTCCGCCGCCGTCGCCGCGGTCGGTGAACCAGATGGTCGCCGCGCCGTGCCAGCGGGCGATGCGCAGCGCCTTCTCCAGGTGTGCGCCGGGTACGCCGTGGACGAAGTGGCAGAAGCGCTCGGGCGGGTAGGAGGCGGTCCATTCGGCCGCCTGCGACCAGCGGTAGTCGCTCCACGCGCCGGAGAAGGTGACGAGCTGGTCGGCGTTCTCGGCGTAGCCCGGGTAGGGGTGGACGCCGTGGCCGAGGACGATGTGGGGGCTCTCACGGAGCGTGCGCAGGGTGCTGACCGTGCGGCGGATCCCGGGGAGCGCCGTGCGGTCGGCCGGGCAGCGGTCCAGGAGGAAGCCGTCGACCTGGTACCAGTCCACGTGCCGTTGCGCGTCGGAGACGACCTCGGGCAGGGCGCGGGCGCCGTGGGCGAGGTCGAGGTGGCCCAGAACGCGGACGCCGGCGTTGCGGAGCCGCCCGGCGGCTTCGAGGCAGTGCGGGTCGGGGCGGACGCCGGGGCCGCAGGCGACGTCGAGGACGACCCAGTGCAGGCTTCTGCCGGGGCGGGTGAGTTCGTCCCACTCGGCCTGCGCGAGGAGGGGGTGCGCGATGCCGGGCACGCCGAAGCCGGTGCGTACGTCGGTGTCCGCGGCGCCCGTCGGGGCGCCGGTCAGATACGACACGCGGCCTCCATCCAGATGTCGGCGAGGGACTCCTCCAGGTTGATCCGGGGCCGCCAGCCGAGCCGGTCGCGCGCGGTGCGCACATCGGCCTGCTGCCAGCTGCCGCAGCCGTCGGGGTACGGGTACGCGACCGGGACCGCGTGGTCGGCGTCGGCGCGGGGGTGGCCGATGGGCGCCCGGAAGTGGCCGCCGGGCGGGCCGTCGAGTTCGTGGAGGGCGCCGCCGTATCCGGCCACGCGCGCGAGGATCGCGGCGGCGTCGCGCAGCCGGACGGCGCGGCCGGAGCCGATGTTGATGACGCCCTGCGCGGCGGAGAGGGAGGCGGCGTGCACGGCGCGGGCGACGTCGCGGACGTCGACGAAGTCGCGCTGGGCCCCGAGTCCGCCGAGCTTGAGCTCACCGTCGCCGGACTGCATGGCACGGCGCATGGCCTCGGCGAGCCGGCCGAGCGGCGAGCCGGCGGGGGTGCCGGGCCCGGCGGGCGAGAAGACCCGGAGCACCACCGCGTCGAGGCCGGAGCCGAGGACGAGTTCGGTGGCGGCGAGTTTGCTGACGCCGTACGGGCCGCCGGGACGGGGGACGGCGTCCTCGGCGGTGGAGGAGCCGGGCTGGCTCGGGCCGTACTCGGCGCCGCAGCCGATCTGGACGAGCCGTGCGCCGCAGCCGCTGCGGCGCAGGGCCTCGCAGACGGTGGCGACGGCGACGGTGTTGTGGCGGGTGAGTTCGCGGGCGCCGCCGCGGGTGGCGCCCGCGCAGTTGACGACGACCTGGGGGTGGACCGCGTCGAGGAAGCGGGTGAGCGCGCCGGGGCTGCCGGTCGCGAGGTCGAAGCGGACGTCCGCGTCGTCGCCGCGGCCGAGCGCGGTGAGCTGGACGGCCGGGTCGGCGAGCAGACGGTCGGCGACGAAGCGCCCGACGTAGCCGTTGGCTCCGATCAGCAGGACTCTCATCGTGCGGCTCCCGGGGTGTGCGCTCCGGTCGTTCCCGTGGCCGCGAGGGCGCCTGCGGCCGCCGGGGCTCCGGCGGTCCCGGTCGCTCCGGATCGGGAGGTGGTCATCTGGTCTCTCCTTCGGGTGTCGCGTGGATGGAGGAGCGCGTGCGTCGTGCGGTCCGTGCACGGTGGGGGTGGCGCTGCGCGCGGAGGTCGTGGGGCGGCCGGGCCCGGGAGGGCGCCGCGGCCGGGGCGGTTCGGTGTCAGCACGGCTGGTCCGTTCGCGCGTGGGCGGACGCCCTGGGGAGCATGCGGCTCGCGTGGACCAGCAGGGCCAGCGCGGCCGCACCGCAGGAGAGGGTGGGTACGCCGGCCGGTCCCCAGGCGGCGACGAGGGTCTCGACGGGCACGGCGAGGAAGCCGCAGCCGGGCAGACGGCCCGTCAAGACAGTGGCCGCGGCGATCGTCTCGGCGGCGCTCGCTGCGCCGAGGAGGAGCACCGGGAGTCGGGGCGAGCCGTGCACCACGAGGAGGCGGGCGAGGAAGAGCAGCATGCCGAGGGTGAGGGTCCGGGGGTGGTCGGCGGTCTCTCCGAGGGCCTTGGCGCAGAGTCCGGTCAGGGCGGTGAGGGCGCACAGGAACAGGGCGAACACGCCGAACACCAGGGGACGCACGGATGCGGTGAACTCCTCCAGGCCACGACTGGCCTCCAGGCGGCGGCGGGCGCCCACGGTGAGGAGGTGCGCGCTCCAGGCGGCGGGGGCGCAGGCCAGGACGAGGGTCAGCGGAGGCGCGAGGGTGAGCGGCCAGGGGCCGCCGTTCGCCCCGGTGGGCAGACCGTCGGGGCCGCCGTTCATGGCGGCGCGCAGGAGTCCGTCGCCGAGGGCCGCGTAGGCGAGCAGCGCGCAGGTCCAGCCGGCGGCGCCGAGTGAGCCGGGGTGCGCGTGGCCGTGCGGGCTCAACGGGCCTCGGCGCAGTGCCGCGCACAGGGCGAGGAGGACGGCGAGGACGCCCGCGGTCGCCATGCAGAGGCGCGTCTGGCCGTCGGTCAGGCGCAGTCCGGTGACGGTCGCGGCGCACAGGGCGCCGGGCAGGAGGGTGAGCAGCGCCCAGTCGGAGCGGGCTCGGGGGGCGGCGGCGGGGGCGGGGCGTGCGGGGCGGTCGCCGTCGCGTGGGACGCGGGCGTACATCTCCTCCGCGAGGGAGAAGACGTCCCGGTGCCGGAAGCGGGCGGCGGTCCGGTCGGTCATCCCGTGCGCCTCGAGACCGGCGGCGATCTCCAGCGGGTCGACGGCGCGCTCACAGAGGTCGCGGTGGCGGCGCATCAGGGCCTTGACGGGGTCGCCGGCGCCGCGACGGGGGGCGGCTTCCGACACAGGGGCGGTCGCCGGCGCAGAGGCAGCTGCCGGCCCAGAGGTGAGAGCGGGCGCGGGTAAGGGCGGCTCCCCCGCCGCTCCCGTGCCGTCGGCGGGCTGCTCGGGGCACGGCTCCGTCCCGTCCTCCGGGGCCATGCCCGCGGAGAGCGCGTCCTCCGGGGCCATGTCTTCGACGGCCTCGCCCTCCGGGGCGAGCCACTCCTCCGATCGGCCGTCCCATGCCACCGCGGAGGAACCCGGGCTCGCCGGTGTGCCGGGACGGTCCAGTTCGCCGAGGTCGCTCATCGCGCCCCCTCGGCCGCGGCGACCCGCCCCGCGGCCGCGTCACGCTTGCGTGAGCCCGTCCAGGGGCCCGCGAGGCGGGCCTCGGCCGGGACGGCGAAGGGCCGGGGCTCACCGGGGCCGTCGAAGGCGGGACGGTGCACGGGGGTGCGGGAGACGGTCTCCAGGTAGATGTCGTGGAACGCCGTGACGTTCTGCTCGACCGTGAACAGTTCGAGGGCGCGTGCGCGGGCGGCCGCGCCCAGGCGCGTGCGGCGCTCGGGATCGCGCAGCAGCGCGACGCAGGCGTCGGCGAGCGCCCTCGGATTGCGCGGCGGCACGACCAGTCCCGTGCCTCCGATGACCTCGACCACCGCGCCGACGTCCGTCGACACGGTCGCCCGCCCGCAGAACATCGCCTCGACCAGGCCGGCCGGGAAGCCCTCGACGACGCTGGAGAGGACGACGACCGCGCCCGCCGCGTACGCCTCGGCGAGGCCGGGCGCAGCCGGGTGGCCGAGGTCCTCGAAGGACACCGGGTTGTCGCCGACGCAGTGCGGTCCCTCCGCCTCGTCGGGGAAGAGCTGCGCGGCGAGCGCACGGCAGTGGCCGAGATACGCCCGGCCTTCCGGTCCGCTCGGCGCGCCGATGATCCGCAGTCGTGTCCCGGGCTCCTCCCGGCGCACCTCGGCGAACGCGTGCAGCAGGGACACCAGGTCCTTCGCCGGTTCCACGCGGCCGACCCAGGCGAGGGTGCGCGGGTCGGCGGTGTCAGGGGAGTCGCCCACTTCGGCGAAGGGTGCGGCGTCCATGCCGGGGTGGACGGTGCGCAGCTTGGCCCGGTCGGCGCCGCATCGCTCCTGCCAGCGCCGGGCGTGGGCGTTGCCGGCCGTGAGACAGGCGGCCCGGCGGTACACCTCGGCGGAGAGCCGCCCGTGGAAGGCGGTGACGAGCGCCCGCACCGCGGGGGACGCCGCCCCCGAGGCGGGTACGTCGCCCTCCGCGTGAGTGGCGCCCTCCCCTGACGCCTCCACCGCTTCGAAGTTCAGGTAGTGCGACCGCAGCCGCACTCCGTACTCCGTGACCACCAGGGGCACCCCGAAGAAGTGCCGCGCCAGCAGTCCCACCAGGGCGGCCGCTCCTCCGGAGGTCGCGTGGCACAGGTCGACCACGCCGAGGCCGCCCCCGCCACGGCCCCCACGGTGCCCACGGCCCTCATGACCCCGTTCACCACGTCCCCCGTCCCCCTCCTCGTACCAGCCGAGGGAAAGGGGCCGCAGGAGGCGTTCCACGTGCGCCGCCACCGCGAGCAGTTCGGGCACGCGCGCCTCGCGGGCCGTGCGCGTCGCGCCGGGGGCGCGGCAGGCGCGTTCCAGGGCGCGCAGCGCGTCCTCCGAGCGGAGTGCGCGCACCAGTGAGCCCTCGTCGCGGGCCAGCTCGGCGAGCCCGTACAGGGCGCTGCCGAAACGGTCCGCCTGAAGGTCCGGGGCGCTGGCCCCGGAGATCCCGGCCGCCAGTTCGCCGTAGCACTCGGTGAACCGCCGGCGCGCGCGGCGGCCGTACGCGACCCCGTCGTCCTCGGCCCTCCACAGCCGGGCCGTGCGCACGCTGCGGACCTGCGAGGGCAGTTCGACCCGGCCGGCGGTGTCCTGTCGTTCGCTGCGGCTGAGTGCGAAGAGGGCGAATTCGTGCCGTCCGAGTCCCCGCACGAGCCGGTCGCACCAGGGTCCGGTGTCACCGCCCACATACGGATAGCCACCCTCCGTAAGCAGTCCGATGCGCACGTGTGCACCCCCGATCTCCCGTTCGGTGAGCCGCCGTTGGTCGGCGGCTCGCAGCGGGACGAAGGTATGCGGACGAGGGCGTGGCGCGACGGACGGTTGTCCGTCGCACCACCAAAAGGGGTGAACGCTCGTAACTTTCCCGCGCGGCGCGCGTTGTCCCCCGCTAGGGAGGACCTACTGCGTGGGGTACGGCCACGGGTTGGGCAGGCAGCGGATCCCGTCGTGCTCCAGGAACTTGGTCTGCTGCTGCATGACCGGCGCGAGGTCGCCGTTCTTGTCGCAGGTCACATGGCTGTAGCCGAGCCGGTGGCCGACCTCGTGGTTGATGAGCATCTGCCGGTAGGCGTACATCTGGTCGCCGTAGGTCTGCGAGCCCTGCGCCCACCGGTAGGCGTTGATCATCACGCGTTCGGTGGAGGCCGAGTCGCAGGAGACGTTGTCGATGGTGGTGTCCAGACCGGACTTCGCGCACCATTCGGCGGTGGTGCCGGGGCTGGCGAGGGTGATGACGAAGTCGGGCTCGCCGGAGTGGATGCGTTCGAAGGTGCGTGCGCCGTCGTGCGCCCAGCTGCGCCGGTCGTTCAGCGTCTTCTGCACGGCCTGCGCGAAGAGCGCCGCGTCGAGGCCGAGTCCCTGTTCGACGTCCACGCGGTAGGTGTACTTGCGCCCCTCGCCGGGCGCCTTGTCGATGCCGGGCACGGCGTCGAACCTGCCCGAGCCGGTGAGTTCGGCGCCGAGGGGGTACTTCCGGTCCATCTGCTGCGCGTACGTCAGCGGCGCCGCCTCGGGGAGCGCGGCGGAGGGGCCGGGGCGGCCGCCGCCCCGGCCGGTGGAGTCCCGGGTGTCGCGCGCGGACTGGCCGGCGGCGGCCTGCGACCGGGCGGAGTCCTCGTCGCGCGAGTCGGTGACCTGTCCGGCGACGACGATCGCCAGCGCGGTGGTGACCGCGGCGGCCGCGATGCCGGTGAAGGCCCGCCCCTTGCCGCCCCTGCCGGCCGAGGGCGCGCCGGAGGGCGGCACGTCGTCCTCGCCCCCGGCGGCCGAACGGGGTTCCGGGTCCCGTTCGGTGACGGAGGCGTACGGGTCGCCGCTCGTGTGCGAGGAGACGGCGCCGGACAGGGGCCTGCGGCGGGCGAAGACGTCGTCCTCCTCAAATGCGTCGAGGTAGTCCTGCCGGGGGCCGCCCGGGGACGCCGGTCGCTGACGGGGGATCAGCGGCCCGGCACCCTGCGCCGGACGTCCCGTCAACTCACCCCATGCTCCCCCGGCTTCCCGCTGCTCGGGGTGACCGCCACGAGCCACCCGGGGGAAACCGTGCGCGGGGGTGCCTTCGGGCAGCCTTGGCGAGCCGTGGGCCGGAGGTCTTTCGGAAAGCCGCGGAAAGCCGTGGGCGGGGGTCCCGCCGTCGGGCCGACCCGCCGCTTCTTGATCGCGGCTGCCCCGCGCGTCCGCCTTCGAAACCCCTCCGCGCGCCCCTGGGGAGGCGCTCCCTTCGGCGCTGGTGGTCGTACCTCGCGGCGCGCTGCTCTGCGCCGGCCCCCGTCGGCTGTGCCGTCCCACGTCCCCCCTCAGCTCCCCGCGTCCACGGATCCGGCGCGCTCGGCGGCCGGACCGGTCCCCGTTCCCGCGTCCGGGGCGCGGGTCTCCGCCAGCAGTTCCCGGAACGCCGTAGCGACCGTCTCCGGGTATTCCATCATCGCCACGTGTCCGGCGTCCGGCAGGGTGAGCAGCCGGGAGTCGCGGAAGGCGCGTGCGGACCGCTGTGCCATGCGGAAGCCGACGAGCTGGTCGCGGCCGCCGTAGACGAGGAGGGTGGGGGCGAGGACGCGTTCGGCCTGGCGCCACAGTCCGTGCTGGCCGCCCAGGGTGTAGGCGTTGACGAGCCCGCGCGCGGAGCGGGTCATGGCGTCCCAGAAGTACGGCAGCCGCAGCCGCCGTTCCATCTCCTCCACCGCGTGCTGGAAGGACTCCGGAGCGACTCGCCCGGGGTCGCCGTAGCAGAGGGCGGTGACGCCGCGGACGCGCTGTTCGGCCGTCCACTCCCGGGTGAACCGGCTGAACAGCGCGGCCACTCCGGGGACGCCGAGCAGTCCCGTGGGCACCGCGCTGCGCTGTATGCGCAGCTCCGGCAGTGCGGGCGAGACGAGGGTGAGGGTGCGCACGAGGTCGGGCCGTACGGCGGCGACGCGCGTGGACACCGCGCCGCCGAGGGAGTTGCCGAGGAGGTGGACGGGTCCGCGGGCGGAGGCGTCCAGGTAGCGGATGACGGCACGCGCGTGTGCGGTGACGGAGTAGTCGCCGTCGTCCGGGGGCGGGGAGTCGCCGAAGCCGGGCAGGTCGACGGCCTCGCTGTCGACGACGCCGTCGAGCAGGGCCATCAGCGCGGACCAGTTCTGCGAGGAGCCGCCGAGACCGTGCACGTAGAGCGCCGGCTCCAGACCTTCGCGCGCGGGCGGCCTGGAACGGATCTTCAGGGTGACGCCCGGCAGTCCGACCGTCCGCAGCCGCTCGCCCTCGGCGACCCTGACGGACACCGCCTTCGGCAGCACACTGGCGGGCGGCACTGAGGGCAGCTCGGTCGAAGACATGCCGCAATGTTACGAGACGATCACGCCGGTGACTTGTGTGTTCGCCGTCACAGCGGACAGGTCGGGAACCGCGCAGATGGCGGCGCGATTCCCGGGCACATCGCATAGCGTCCGAAAAGGGTGTCTCCTAGGCTCGTAGAGAGGGCACCCGCGTGTGGCCCCTGCATTCTCAGGGACGTTCGTAGGAAGGGAGCCCGCCATGACCGTCGACCCCACCGACCCCGAGACGTTCGTGAACGACGACGAGGTCTCGGAGGTCGACGTCGAGGCGCCGGAGAACGACGCCGCGGAACAGCACGCGGACGTCACGCCGCACCGCGACGACCCCCTGGAGAGCGTCGACCCCGCCCGGGCGAACGAGGCCGACCTCGTCGAACAGGCCCGCGTCGTCTCGCTCGACGAGGACGACTACCGCTGACGCGCACGACAGCGACCTTGCGGCGGCGCAGGGCGAGACGGAGGCGCAGTTTGCCCACTGCATACCGGTAGCAAACGTTCTGTACTGCTTTTACCATCGTCCGGTCCGTGAAATTCTGCGCTCGCACCGCGCGCGTCACGGTTACCGAAAAGTACGATGGCCGCGCGGCGGCACACCGCATGAGGACGACATTGGGAGGCGGCGTGACAGCCATCGAGCAAACTGAGGCGGCGCGCCCGCGAGGCACGCGCTTGCCGCGCCGTGCCCGACGGAACCAGCTGCTGGGCGCCGCCCAGGAGGTGTTCGTCGCGCAGGGCTATCACGCTGCCGCGATGGACGACATCGCCGAGCGCGCCGGCGTCAGCAAGCCGGTGCTCTACCAGCACTTTCCGGGCAAGCTCGACCTCTATCTGGCGCTGCTGGACCAGCACTGCGAATCGCTCATCCAGGCGGTCCGGAGCGCGCTCGCCTCGACGAGCGACAACAAGCAGCGCGTGCGCGCCACGATGGACGCTTACTTCGCGTACGTGGAGGACGACGGCGGCGCGTTCCGGCTGGTCTTCGAGTCGGACCTGACGAACGAGACGGCGGTGCGCGAGCGCGTCGACAAGGTGACGAACGAGTGCGCCGAGGCGATCTGCGACGTGATCGCCGAGGACACCGGCCTCTCGCGCGCGGAGTCGATGCTGCTGGCCTCGGGACTGGGCGGTCTCGCCCAGGTCGTGGCCCGCTCCTGGCTGCACAGCGACCGTAGCGTCCCGCGCGACCAGGCGGTGCAGTTGCTGGCCTCGCTGGCCTGGCGGGGCATCGCCGGTTTCCCGCTGCACGGCACCGAGCAGCACTGAGCGCGCACGCCCGCGTGCGGGCTGTCGGCACTTTGTTCCCGTCCGCTGTTCGCTCCTGGCGTGGACGGCCGCGGCTTACCCGTCCCCTCACCGGGCTAATGTGTGCAGCGTACGGCGCGGACGCCCGCGCACCACTGACCGTCGGAGGGACATAGCCGTGGAGGTCAAGATCGGCGTGCAGCACGCGCCCCGCGAGATCGTTCTGGAGAGCGGTCAGAGCGCCGAGGAGGTCGAGCGCCTCGTCGCCGAGGCGCTGGCGGGGAAGTCGCAGCTGCTCAGCCTCGTGGACGAGAAGGGCCGCAAGGTCCTGGTCCCGGCCGACCGCCTGGCCTACGTCGAGCTGGGCGAGCCCGCCCCGCGCAAGGTGGGCTTCGGCACCCTGTAGGCGACGCGTGGCGAGGGGCCCGGCAGCCGATTCCGATTCGGCTGCCGGGCCCCTCGTCGTGCACCGCGGCCGGTCCCACGTACGCGGGCGGCGACGGCCGCCGGGCTCTCCCTGTCGGCGGCGGCGGAATTCTCCACGGATGGAGCACGACTTCCCCACAGGGGAGGATTGCCTTTCGCAGGTCACGGGTAAGACGGGCTACGAACTCGATGCACAGCCCGCCGTCTGGGAGGGACCCGCATGATCTTGGAAGCGCTCGGCTCCGCTGTGCTCGGTCTCGTGCTCGCGTGGGCGGCGTTCCACCGCCTGTCCCACCGGCTGCCCGCGCCCACCATGGTGTTCGCGACGGGCGTCGCCGGAGCCCTGTTCGGCGACTTCGTCACCCACAGCGCGCTCGGCCCGGGCAACGTGCTGCTGAGCCTGCTCGGAGCGGCGGTCGTCTCCGCCGCCTCGCTGTCCCTGCTCCTGCGCCCCACGGGCCGAGGCCTGCGGCGATCAGCCACAGCCTGAGGCGCACCGAGGGGGCGCGGGGAACCGCGCGACCAGCCGGCCCTGCACGGGCCGGCAGCCGAAGCAGTCTCCCCCGCCCCACGGCGCCCGACGGCACCTACGCGGCGAGTCCCAGAGCCGCCATCCGCTTGGTGTGGGCCTCGGTGATGCGGGAGAACATCCGGCCGACCTCGGCGAGGTCGAAGCCGTCCGCGACGCCGCCGACCAGCATCGTCGACAGCGCGTCGCGGTCCGCGACCACACGCTGCGACTGGGACAGCGCCTCGCCCATCAGCCGCCGCGCCCACAGCGCCAGCCGTCCGCCCACGCGCGGGTCGGCGTCGATCGCCGCGCGCACCCGGTCCACGGCGAAGCCCGCGTGACCGGTGTCGTCGAGGACGGCGAGCACCAGGGCGCGCGTGTCGGCGTCCAGACGCACGGCGACCTCCCGGTAGAAGTCGCTGGCGATCGAGTCGCCCACGTACGCCTTGACCAGACCCTCCAGCCAGTCGGAGGGGGCCGTCTGCCGGTGGAAGCCGTCGAGCGCGGCGACGAACGGCTGCATCGCGCGCGTGGGCTCCTCGCCGATCTCCGTGAGCCGGCCGCGCAGCCGCTCGAAGTGGTGGAACTCGGCGGACGCCATCTTCGCCAGCTCCGCCTTGTCCTCCAGGGTGGGCGCCAGTTTGGCGTCCTCAGCGAGCCGTTCGAACGCCGCCAGCTCGCCGTACGCGAGCGCACCGAGCAGGTCCACGACCGCGGCCCGGTACTGGGGATCGGCGGCGGCCGTCGCCCAGTCCTGGGCGGCGATGCCGGTGGCGGCGTTCTCGTTGTCGGGCTTGTCAGAGGTCGTCATGAAGCGCACAATAACCCGCTCCCCGCGCGGGGGAAGGCCCTGGTCGACGTGTGCGGCGACGAAGCGCGCGGGACCGTGCCCGTCGATGTGACAACCACAACGTGACCGAATCGGCCATCGCATGTGCGCGGATCCAAGGTATGGTGGTAATGCGCCTGCCGAGTATTCGACGGGCCGCATGTATGAGGATGCCCGGTCGGTGGCCCGATCGGCTCCGACCCGACAGCCCACCCTGACCGTACGGCTCTGCGCGTACGACGATCGGCGGGACACCCTCAGCGGTACGAACGCTGGAGCGTCGGATGAGGTCCCGTGTGCTGACGGCTCGCCCGTGAGAGGCGGCCGCGTCCCCCGGCACGGTCCGACACGACCCCCGCGCTCGCCTCGCACCGCGCACACAGAAGAGGCAGCACCCTGACTACGACGTTCCGAGAGCTCGGAATCCTCCCCGAGACCGCCGAGGCCCTGGAGGCCGTCGGCATCACCACTCCCTTCCCCATCCAGGAGATGACGCTCCCCGTGGCCCTGTCGGGCACGGACGTCATCGGCCAGGCCAAGACCGGCACCGGAAAGACGCTCGGCTTCGGCCTCCCGCTCCTCGAGCGCGTCACGGTCCCCGTCGACGTCGAGGCCGGCCGCGCCCGCCCCGAGGACCTCACCGACGCCCCGCAGGCGCTCATCGTGGTCCCCACGCGCGAGCTGTGCACGCAGGTCACCAACGACCTGCTGACCGCGGGCAAGGTGCGCAACGTGCGCGTCACCGCGATCTACGGCGGCCGCGCGTACGAGCCCCAGGTCGAGGCCCTGAAGAAGGGCGTCGACGTCGTCGTCGGCACCCCGGGCCGGCTGCTGGACCTGGCGGGCCAGAAGAAGCTCAACCTCAAGCACGTCAAGTGCCTGGTCCTCGACGAGGCCGACGAGATGCTCGACCTCGGCTTCCTGCCCGACGTCGAGAAGATCATCGGCATGCTGCCGGTGAAGCGGCAGACCATGCTGTTCTCCGCGACCATGCCGGGCGCGGTCATCAGCCTCGCCCGCCGCTACATGTCGCAGCCCACGCACATCAACGCCACCTCGCCCGACGACGCGGGGCGGACGGTCGCGAACACCAAGCAGCACGTGTACCGCGCGCACAACATGGACAAGCCCGAGATGGTCGCGCGCATGCTGCAGGCCGAGGGCCGCGGCCTGGTGATGGTGTTCTGCCGCACCAAGCGCACGGCGGCCGACCTCGCCGACCAGCTCAAGCAGCGCGGCTTCGCCTCCGGCGCGGTCCACGGCGACCTCGGCCAGGGCGCCCGCGAGCAGGCGCTGCGCGCCTTCCGCAACGGCAAGGTCGACGTGCTCGTGTGCACCGACGTCGCCGCGCGCGGCATCGACGTCGAGGGCGTCACCCACGTCATCAACTACCAGTCCCCCGAGGACGAGAAGACCTACCTGCACCGCATCGGCCGTACCGGCCGCGCGGGCGCCAAGGGCATCGCGGTCACGCTCGTCGACTGGGACGACATCCCGCGCTGGCAGCTCATCAACAAGGCGCTGGAGCTCGACTTCAGCGACCCGCCGGAGACGTACTCCACCTCCCCGCACTTCTACGAGGACCTCGGCATCCCCGCGGGCACCAAGGGTGTCCTGCCGCGCTCGGAGCGCACGCGCGCCGGGCTCGACGCGGAGGAGCTGGAGGACCTGGGCGAGCCGGGCGGCCGCGGTGGTCGCGGGCGCGGCGACCGCCGGGGCGGACGGGACGACTCCCGCTCCGCCGAGCAGCGTGAGCGCGTCGGCCGTACGCCGCGCCGCCGCCGTCGTACGCGGGGTGGCACCACCGTCGACGGGACGCCGGCGCCCGAGCAGGCCCGGACCGAGCAGGTCAGGACCGAGCAGTCCGCGCAGGCCGCGGCTCCCGCCGTCGAGGAGGCGGCGACGTCTCCTCGTACGCCGCGTCGCCGTCGCCGGACCAGGGGCGGAGCCTCGCAGGACGCCGTCGCCGCGTCGGCCGCCACGGCCGTCGAGTCCGCCGCCCCTGAGGCAGCGGAAGCGGCCGTGACGACGGCGGAGGGCCCCTCGGAGGTCGCGTCCGCCGAGGCCGAGAAGCCGCGCCGCCGCCGCACCCGCCGCAACGCGGTCGCGTCGGACGCCTCGGCGACCGTGACGGAGCCGGCCGAGCAGCCGGTCCCCGAGACGCAGGCCGTGACCGAGTCGGCCGCCCCGGCCGTCGAGGCGACGCCGTCTGCGGAGGCCGCCGTCGCTCCGGCGGAGCCCGCGGAGACCAAGCCGCGCCGCCGCACCCGCAAGGCGACGGCCCCGGCCGAGACTGCGGTCGACACGGCCGAGGCCGCCGAGGCCAAGCCGCGCCGGACCCGCAAGGCGACCCAGCCGGAGACGGCCGCCACGCCGGTCATCCCGGCCCAGGCCGCGCAGGAGCCGGAGGCCAAGCCGCGCCGCACGCGCAGGACCGCCGCTCTGGCGGAAGCCGCCGTGGACACGGTCGAGGCGGCGGAGGTCGCGGAGGTCAAGCCGCGCCGGACCCGCAAGACCGCGGCCGCCAAGGCGGAAACCGCCGTCGACGCGGCGGAGACCGCCGAGGCCAAGCCGCGCCGCACGCGCAAGACGGCCGCGACGACCGCTGCCGCAGCGGAGACCGCCGTGGACACGGCCGAGGCGACGGAGGTCCCGGAGGTCAAGCCGCGCCGGACCCGCAAGACCGCGGCCGCCAAGGCGGAAACCGCCGTCGACACGGCGGAGACCGCCGAGGCCAAACCCCGCCGCACCCGCAAGACCGCCGCCGCCACGACAACGGCCGCCGACACGGCCGACGTCACCGAGGCCGTAGAGGTCAAGCCGCGTCGCACCCGCAAGACCGCGGCCACCAAGGCGGAAACCGCCGTCGACACGGCGGAGACGGTCGAGACCAAGCCGCGCCGTACCCGCAAGACGGCCGCCCCGGCAGAGGTCGCCGCCGACACGGCCGAGGCCGCGGAGGCCAAGCCGCGCCGTACCCGCAAGGCCGCCGCCCCGGCGACCGGTACGGCCGCCATTCCGGCTCAGGTCTCGCAGGAGCCGGAGGTCAAGCCCCGCCGGACCCGCAAGACGGCCGCCCCGGCGGAGGCCGCCGCCGACACGGCCGAGGCGCAGCCGAAGCCGCGGCGTACGCGTAAGGCGACGGCCGCCGCGAAGCCCGCGGACAGCTGATCGCCGCGCGCGACGACAGCGACCGCCGACGGCCCGGTTCCCCCTCGGGGAGCCGGGCCGTCGGCGTGTGAAGAGGTTCTGCCCGGGCCGAGAGGCGCTCTGCACCCGGCCTCCGGGTCCCGGTAACCTCAGCCCGTGACCACGCCGATCAGCTTCACCCCGCCTCCCGGCGCACGCGCGTACCAGCTGCGGACAGCGCGCGGTGAGTTCGCCGTCGTCGACGCGCCGGCGGCGCCCGGTGTCGAGCCGTCGGGCGTCGCGCTGTTGCTGCCGGGGTTCACCGGGAGCAAGGAGGACTTCCACTTCCTGCACGAGCCCCTGGCGGCCCGCGGCTACCGCACGGTCGCCGTGGACGGACGCGGGCAGAACGAGTCCCACGGCCCGGCGCGCGACGAAACGCCCTATGCTCAGGCCGAGTTGGCGCGGGATGTGCTCGCGCAGGCGGCCGCCCTCGACACTCCCGTGCATCTGGTCGGGCACTCCATGGGCGGCCAGGTCGCGCGGGCGGCCGTTCTCCTGGACCACTCCCCCTTCGTCTCGTTCACCCTCGTCGCCTCGGGTCCGGCGCACATCTCCGAGTCGCAGCGGCAGCGCGTGCAGTTGCTGCACGACGCCCTCGCGGTGATGGAGATGCCCGAGGTGTGGGAGGCGATCCTCGCGATGGGCCCGCCGGAGGAGATCGGCGGCCCCGCGCGGGGGTTCGGCGAACTGGCGCTGATGCGGCTGCGCTGGCTGAACCACAAGCCGGCGCAACTCCTCGCCACCGGCCGCCAGTTGCTCGTCGAGCCCGACCGGGTCGCCGAACTCGCCGCCGTGCCGCTGCCGTTGCACGTACTGTCGGGCGCGCGTGACGACACCTGGCCGGTGAGCATCCTGGACGACATGGCCGTGGAGCTGGGCGCGGCACGCACGGTGATTCCCGGCGCGGAGCACTCCCCCAACCTGGACCAGCCCCTGGCCACGGCCCACGGCCTGGCGGACTTCTGGGACAAGGTCGTACGCGGGCGACCGGACCGCTGACCGGACGGGGCCCGTCCTGAGGCAGCTAGAACTGCGTCTGGAGGTGCTCCCAGAAGCCGTCCCGCAGTACGCGCCGCAGCTCCGCCTGCCCGCGGAGCGAGTACTGCAGGATGCGCTCCGCGTCCACCAGGAGGTCCTGGTCGACGGAGCCGGGCAGGTAGGGGTGGCCGGGGAGGAGGTCCGCCAGGGACTCCCTGCCGCGCGCCGCGAGCCACTTTGCGGCGATCTGCGCGCCGGCGAAGCGGACTTCCTCACGGGTGGGCCGCTGCACGCCGGCCGGTTCGTACGCCGGGGCGGTGCGCCGCGAGACGTACGGCTTGAAGAAGTCGAGGTCCAGGGTGCGCTGGCTGTCGACCTCCCACAGGAGCGGCTCGGCCTGGTTGCGGCCCTCGGGGCCCTCGATGCCCCAGAGGTGGACGCGTGCGCCGTACCCCTGGGCCGCCTCCACCGCCGAGACCAGGTCCTCGTCGCCGCCGAGCAGCGCCGCGTCGCTGATGGCGCGGTGCCGGGCGAGGGACTCCAGGTCGGTGCGGATCAGGGAGTCGACGCCCTTCTGCTGGTTGTTGGCGTTCAGATTGCCCAACCGGACCTTGACGTCCGGGAGTTCGGCGATGGACTGCTGCTCGGCGGTGTGGATGCGGCGCCGGGCGCCGTCGTACCAGTAGACCCGCAGCAGCCGGCTGTCCGCGAAGACCGTGCGCGCCCGGTCGATGAGCGCCTCGATCAGGCCCTCGGCGTCCAGGTCGAACGCCCGCCGGTCCTCGGTCCCGGCGACCAGCCGGCCCGCCGCCGCGTACAGATAGCCGGCGTCGACGAAGATCGCGTGCGTCGACGGCGTCTTCGCCACCTCGGCGAGCATGCGCGTCAGCAGCTCGTTCGTGCGGTCGATACGGGCGGCGAGGGCCGTCAGGTCGTCGTTCATCCCTTCCATTGTCCCGGCGGTCACGCTACAACCGGTCCCGTTCAGTCCCGCTCCGGCCCTGTTCCACCACGGTTACTGCGTCTACCCGTCAGTAATTAGACGTTCGAAAAATTTCATTAGCGTAGGGAATGTTTGTAACAAGCACCGCGTTGAATACGTACGGAACAGGGGGCACCGTCGTCCCGTGGGCCGCACATCAGCAGTTCTCCTCAGGAGGATGACCAGACGAAGGGAGAAGCCACCATGCGCTTCGAAATCATGCGACTCGACGACGTCGACGGCACGCCCGTGGACAGCACCGTCGTGGACGCCGCCTCCGTCAACCGGATCGTTCAGCAGGCCGCCGCCATCGGGCAGCGACTGTGGATCCGTCCGGCCGACACCTCGGCCTCGTAGCACCTCGACCCCCCTCTACGGGCCCCCTCACATGCGTTCCGGAGCCCCGCACCGCGTCGACACGACGCCGGGCGGGGCTCCGCCCATGTCCGGGCGGGACGGGGAGGCCCCATCCGGAGTTCACCCGAACGGGTGAAGGTGGGCGGGTCGGAAATCCTCGCGAGCGCGAGGGGGCCAGAGTGAGGAAGTTGCCCGGGGTGATCCCGTCCGGCGCGGGTACCTGGTGAGCACCCGGCGTCCGCGCCGCCCCGACCGCCACTTCACGGGAAGGCCCTCTCCCTGTGCTCGTACACCACGCCGAACCCGCTCTGGCCGCGGCGGCCGCCACCGGCGTCATCCTGGCGGCACGGTTCGCGGCCACCCGCCCCTATGCGCGGCGCCGGGCGGTCGGCACCGCCCTCAGATGCGGGTGGCGCGCCGCGACGTCCCCCAAGGCACCCGCCCGCCCCGACCAGCCGGCTGCCCGGCCGCACTCCGGACCCATGCCGTCTCCTTCGGCGCGACGCACGCACACCCCGGCCGCGGCCCGTCGCACCGCGACACCCCACGGCGGCGTCCGCCCCGCCGAATCGGCCGTGCTGGAGGCCGAGCGGCATGTTCACCGCTACTGGCAGCGCTTGCGCGCCCACTCCGACCGCCCCGATCACCACGAGGCCTGAACCGGTGCGCGGCCACGCCGGCCCCCGGATCCGACAGCCGGGACGCCGCCGCCGCGTCAGCTGCCCTGGACGACCTGGGTGACCCCGTTGATGATCTGCTGCACGGCGATCGCGGAGAGCATCATGCCCGCGAGCCGTGTCACCAGGACCACGCCGCCGTCCTTGATGACCCGGATGATCAGCAGCGAGTAGCGCATCACCAGCCACAGCACGACGTGAATGGCGAAGATCGCCGCCCACACCGACACCTGCGTGGAGACGCTGCCGGCCTTCTGCACCGCGAGGATGACGGACACGATCGCGCCCGGTCCGGCGAGCAGCGGCATGCCCAGCGGGACCAGCGCGACGTTGACGTCCTTGGTCTGCTTGGGCTCGTCGGACTTGCCGGTGAGCAGGTCGAGCGCGATCAGCAGGAGCAGCAGCCCGCCCGCGATCATCAGCGCGGGCACTGACACGTGCAAGTAGTTCAGGATCTGGTGGCCCAGCAGCCCGAAGACGGTGATCACGCCGCCGGCCACGCAGACGGCCTGGAACGCCATCCGCTTCTGCACCTTGCCCGGGCGGCCCGAGGTCAGGGCCAGGAAGATCGGGGTGATGCCGGGGGGATCCATGATGACGAACAGGGTGAGGAACAGGGAGCCGAAGACGGCGACGTCGAACATCGGTACGGAGGCCTTGCGCGAGAGAGGGTGGAAGTGGACGTGCGGAGCTGGGCCCGAGGGCGTGGCGGCCTCAGGCCCGAAGGGCCTCGGGCCCGCCGGTCCCCGGGACGGGGAACGCCCCGGTCGCCCGTCGCGTGATCTCCCCGTACACCTCGGGGTCGGTCGTGTACTCGCCGAGCGCGCAGGTCTTGCGGCTGCCGTGGTAGTCGCTGGACCCGGTCACCAGCAGGCCCAGGTCGCGGGCGAGCCCCCGCAGTCGCGCGCGGGTGTCCGCGTCGTGGTCCATGTGGTCGACCTCGATGCCGTCGAGGCCGGCGGCGGCCAGTTCGGCGATCACGGACTCGGGGACCGTGCGGCCCCGCTTGCTCGCGGCCGGGTGGGCGAAGACGGTCACGCCGCCCGCCGCCTTGACCAGCCGGATCGCCTCGAAGGGGTCGGTCTCGTGCTTCGGGATCCAGACCCGCCCGCCGTCGCCCAGCCAGTCGGGGGTGAACGCGTCGCTCACGGTGGGGACGACGCCCAGTTCCACCAGCGCGGTGGCGACGTGCGGCCGGCCGACGGAACCGTCGCCGGCGATGCGCGCGACCTGCTCCCAGGTGACGGGGACACCCAGCTCGTCGAGCTTGGCGACCATGGCCCGGGCGCGCGGCACGCGGTCGTCGCGCACGAGCTCCCGCTCGGCGAGCAGCGCGGGCTCCTCGGGGTCGAACAGGTAGGCCAGCATGTGCATGCTGATGCCGTCGATCCGGCAGGACAGTTCGGCGCCGGTGACGAGGGTGAGCCCCTCGGGCAGCGCGGCGATCGCCTCGGCGTGCCCGCGGGTGGTGTCGTGGTCGGTCAGCGCGACGACGTCGAGGCCGGCCGCGGCCGCACCCCGGACCAGTTCGGCAGGGGTGTCCGTACCGTCGGAAGCCGTGGAGTGACAGTGCAGGTCGATGCGCACGGCACGGGCTCCAGACGGCGAGAGAGCGGAACGGGACGCTCCAGCATAACGGGAATCCGGACGACCTCTGTCACACCCGCACCCGGCAAGCGCCCCCTACACACACGGAGCACGCCCGGATGCCCCCGCGCTGTGTCCCCGCGTCCCCGGCCGGCCCTCACGGCTTGAGCAGGCGCGGCGACAACGCCCCGCAGGGCACCAGCTCCACCTCGGCGCCCGCGTCCCGCAGGTCCGTCAGCACCAGCTCGCCGTACATCAGCAGCCCGGACTGCTCGGGCCACGCCACCGCCCACAGCCACAGCCCGCACGCTTCGCCCGCGAAGACCGCGCGGTCGTCGGGGGCGCCGGTGACATGCCACAGGGGGGTGGGGCGACCGGCGGCCAGAACCTTGACCTGGGGCGGCTTCTCGACATCCATATAGGGACCGGGGTCGGGCCCCTCCATGCCGGCGTAGCGCGCGCCGAGGCCGACGCCGAGCTCCTCGGCGACGAGGATCAGCTCGCCCATGCCGCCGAGCGGACCGGGCCCCGAGCACGCGACGGCGCTCGCCCGCCCGCCGCTGCGGTCGTCACCGGCGTAGGCCACGCCCGTGAACAGCCAGCCGACCGGCAGTGGCCACGGCATCCACACCGGTACCCGGGTGCGGTGCACGACCACACCGAGGGCCTCGACGCTGGGCGGGATCACGGGCTGCAGCGGATGCACCGTGCCGTGCACATCGCACTGCCAGGAATCGGCGAAGAGTCCGGGAGCCCTGACCCGGCCACCGCACTTCGGGCAACTGGGTTCGCCCCTCATAGAGCCCCACGGTCCTACCCGATCCCGTCCACGTCAAGGACGATCACCCGTCCGGGCCCGCCAAGTTGGATGTAACTTGCATTAATTAGGCATCCTAACTTAGTGTGTGTATACACCAACCATCGCCGCGGGATCGGAGCACCGGCATGCAGCACGACACGGAGTCCACCCTCGAGGCGCCCACGGGAGCAGGCGGCCTTCTGCGGCAGCCCAAGGCGGTCTGGGCGACCGCCGGCGCGTCCGTCGTCGCCTTCATGGGCATCGGACTCGTCGACCCGATCCTGCCGTCCATCGCCTCCGGACTGAACGCCACGGCCGGCCAGGTCTCCCTCCTGTTCACCTCGTACTTCCTGATCACCGCCTTCGCGATGCTGGTGACCGGGTTCGTCTCCAGCCGGATCGGCGGCCGCAAGACGCTGCTGCTGGGCCTCGCCCTCGTCGTCGTCTTCGCGGGCCTGTCCGGCACCTCCGACACCGTCGGCCAGCTCGTCGGCTACCGGGCCGGCTGGGGTCTGGGCAACGCGCTGTTCGTCTCGACGGCCCTCGCGGTCATCGTCGGCGCGGCGGCGGGCGGCAGCGCCGCCGCGATCCTGCTGTACGAGTCCGCCCTCGGCCTCGGCATGGCCTGCGGACCGCTGCTGGGCGCGCTGCTCGGCGACGCCAGCTGGCGCTACCCGTTCTTCGGCACCGCGGCCCTGATGGCGGTGGGCTTCCTGTGCATCACGGCGTTCCTGAAGGAGCAGCCGAGGCCCGCCCGCAAGACCTCGCTGCTGGACCCGATCCGGGCGCTCGGCCACGGCGGCCTCGCCTCGGCGGCGGTCTCGGCGTTCTTCTACAACTACACGTTCTTCACCGTGCTGGCCTTCACGCCGTTCGTGCTGGACATGACGCCTTACAAGTCGGGCGCGGTGTTCTTCGCCTGGGGCGTGCTGCTCGCCGTCTTCTCGGTCGTCGTCGCGCCGCGCCTCCAGGAGCGGTTCGGCTCGCTGAAGGTGCTCTGCGGCTCGCTGGCGCTGCTCGCCGCCGACGTGCTGGTCCTCGGCTACGGCGACCACGGCACGGCCGTCGTCTGCACGGTCCTGTCGGGCGCGTTCATCGGCGTGAACAACACCGTCTACACCGAACTCGCGCTCGGGGTCTCGGACGCCCCCCGTCCGGTCGCGAGCGCGGGCTACAACTTCGTGCGCTGGTTCGCGGCGGCTGCCGCTCCCTTCTTCGCGCCGAAGATCGAGGAGTGGACCGACGTCCACATCCCGTTCGTGGTGGCGGCGGCCACCGCGGCCCTGGGCGCGCTGGTCGTCGTCGTGCGCCGTGAGGCGCTCACCCACGATGTCGCGGAGTCGGCGCCGGCGCACGCCACCGAGGACGGGGTCGCCGTCTTCGCCGACTGACCGTCAGGGACGAGCGGACGTCACCCTCTGCCGGGTCAAATCCCCTGCCCCGGAAGCCAGTTGGTGACCTTGGTCACGCGTCGTCAGTCCAGCGGTACGGACCTGCGGGAGGGATCCCGCAGGTCCGTACCGTGCGTCAGCCAGCGTTCCTGGAGCGCCTGCGCGCCGTGCACCCGCTTCCAGGCGGCCTCGTTCGGCGTCATCGGCAGCAGCGGCAGGAAGCGGACCGGGTCGAGCGGCTCGTCGAGCTCCAGGTCCTCCACCAGACCGCCCGGCTCGGCGACCAGCACCGAGGTGAACGGCGCGCCCGGCCACAGCGGCTCGCCGACGTCCAGGGACGCACCCGGCGCCACGACCACCCCTTCGACCTGCGGGGACGCGGCCAGCACGGCGAGCGGGCGCAGCACCTTGCCGGTGTCGGCCAGACCGGAGCGCACCGAGAGGACCAGCTCGGCGCGCGGACCCCGCACCGCGTCGGCGAGCATCGCGGTGGGGTCGCTCATCGGCTGCGCGGACATGCCGAGCGTGGCGTAGCGGACGATGTCGCCCTCCTGGAAACGCAGGACCTCGATGCGGTCCGTGCCGAGGAAGGTGACGGCGGCGCGGGCGTCGGGCTCGCCGAGCGCGGTACGCAACCGGGCCTCGACCAGGGGAAGAACATCTGCCATGCCGCGAGCATAGAACTCGTCAGCACCGGGCAAAGCAGCGCCTTGACACTGTGGTCGGCTGATACTCTTGCCCAGTGGTTCGGGGCAGCACGCAGAGCGTCGCGATCAAGCCCCGACGCCGATGAGCATCCCCCACGGGGGACCGGCCGGAGGAGGTGGGGCTGTCATGGATCGAAGTCGACCGTGCAGTACCACTCGCTCTTCCCGCCGCTGACGTAGCTGACCCGGCTCCTGCTGACCGCCACCTCTCGCATCTCCACACCGCGCGGAAGAGCGCTGCGTTTCGCTTTGCCTGATCCGTCCGACCCGGCCGAACTCCCCGGCCCGCGGTCCGACCGATCCATCCGATCAGAAGCAGTAGCTGTACCAGCAACGAGAACGCCACCGCGACGGTGCGGTGCTCCCCGCTTTGTGGACGTGCCAAACATCCGCACTCAGGACGTCCCCATTCCGGGCAGTTCCACCCGTCGCCGGCCTTCCGTCGCCCGTAGCGAAGGAGCCTGCCATGTCGATGATCCGCGACCTGCGTGCCGTGGTCCGCCCGTCCCGTCCCTCCCTGCGGAGCGACAGCGGCTCGTACGACACCACGCGCGACCCGGCGACCCCCTCGGCCGTCGTCGACTGCGCCGTCTACCGGGACGGGGCCCGGGTGCACTACGCGACGCCGCTCACCCCCCACGAGGCGATGCGGCAGGTACGGCGCGACGGGGGCTTCGTGTGGATCGGGCTGCACGAGCCGACGGAGAGCGAATTCGCGGGCATCGCGCGGGAGTTCGGGCTGCACCCGCTCGCCGTGGAGGACGCCGTGCAGGCCCACCAGCGGCCCAAGCTGGAGCGCTACGACGACTCCCTCTTCACCGTCTTCAAGACCATCCACTACGTCGAGCACGACCGGCTCACCGCCAACAGCGAGGTCGTCGAGTCCGGCGAGGTGATGTGCTTCACCGGCAAGGACTTCTTCATCACCGTGCGGCACGGCGGCCAGGGCTCGCTGCGCGCGCTGCGCCACCGCCTCCAGGACGACCCCGAGCTGCTCGCCAAGGGCCCCTCGGCCGTGCTGCACGCCATCGCCGACCACGTCGTCGACGGCTACATCGCGGTCGCCGACGCCGTCCAGGACGACATCGACGAGGTGGAGACCGAGGTCTTCTCCCCCGGCCGCAAGGGCGCCCCGCGCGGCACCGACGCCGGCCGGATCTACCAACTCAAGCGTGAGGTACTGGAGTTCAAGCGGGCGGTGTCGCCGCTGCTGCGGCCGATGCAGCTGCTGAGCGAGCGGCCGATGCGGCTGGTCGACCCCGACATCCAGAAGTACTTCCGGGACGTCGCCGACCACCTCGCCCGCGTCCAGGAGCAGGTCGTCGGCTTCGACGAGCTGCTCAACTCCATCCTCCAGGCCAACCTCGCGCAGGCGTCCGTCGCGCAGAACGAGGACATGCGCAAGATCACGTCCTGGGCGGCCATCATCGCCGTACCGACGATGGTCTGCGGGGTGTACGGCATGAACTTCGACTACATGCCGGAGCTGCGGTGGCGGTTCGGGTACCCGGTGGTGCTCGGCGTCACCGTGCTGACCTGCCTCGGCATCCACCGCATGCTCAAGCGCAACGGCTGGCTGTGAGCGGCCCTGGATAGGGTGAGGCCATGACACGCGAGCCGCAGGACCAGTCCCTCGCCGAGCGGGCGCTCGTCGAGGAGGCCACGAAGAAGTCCGGCCTGGTCTGGGTCAGGGGCGCCGGGGCCCCCGCCGCGCGGGCGCTGTGGCACGTGTGGCACGACGGCGCGGCCTGCCTGGTCGGCGACGGGAGCGGCGAGCAGCCGCTGCCGCACCTGACGGACGGCGACTCGGCCGAGGTGACCGTGCGCAGCAAGGACAAGGGAGGCCGGCTGGTCTCCTGGACCGCGAGGGTCGTCGAGCTCGCGCCCGGCACCGAGGCGTGGGAGGAGACCGTCACCGAACTCAAGGGCAAGCGGCTGAACGCGCCCGACGGCGAGGCGATGACCGGGCGGTGGGCGGCCGAGTGCCGGGTGCTGCGGCTGGAGCCGGCGGGCGGCGTCGCACCGCTGCCCGACGGCTCCCTGGCCGAGGCCCCGCTGCCGTCCCCGGCGACGACCCGCGAGCCGGTCCCCGCCGGGCTCCCCCGCCTGCTGCTCAGAAAGCGCAAACGGGCCGGACGCTGACACCCGGGGCGCGTGCCGCCCCGGCCCGGGTCAGGACGTCGGCAGTTCCTTGCCGTAGTCCACCGTGTCGTCCTTCGCCGGCTCGGCCAGGGCGAAGTCCTCGCCCCACGCCGAGAAGCTCAGCGTCCCGGCGTCGCCCGCGCGCACCAGGCGCAGCGGATACGGCTGCCCCTCCAGGGCCACGTCCAGCGTGCCGCCGGAACCGCCGCCGCCCGAGATCCGGATGGTGCGCGCCCCGGAGGCGGGGTCCTCCTGGTGCCCGTCCTTGCCCAGCGAACCGTGCAGCGTCAGCAGAGAGTCGAGGAGGAGGGCTTTGTCGGTGAAGCCGCTGAACTTCTTGTACGAGGGGTCGCCCGTCGGCACCTTCACGTACTTGCCGTCGAGCTTGTCCGCGGCGTCCGTGTCCTTCCCGCCGCCGCCCTCGGAGTCCTTGGAGTCCTCGTGCTTCCAGAACCCCGCGTCCGCCTTCAGGTACAGCTCCTCGCCGACCCGCAGCAGCTGGAAGGACGATCCCTGCGCGGTGACCGTCCCGGAGCCCCCGTTCGCCTTCAGCCGCATGTCGAGCTTGTACGACCGGCCGCCGGCGACCACGGTCCCCGCCAGCCGCACCGCGCCGGCCGCGCCCGCCGCCGCCTTCGCCTTCGCCTGGATCTCGTCCGCGGCCAGCTTGCCCACCCCGTTGGTGCCGGCGTCCGGATCCTCGCCGCCGCACCCCGTCAGTCCCGTGCTCGTCACGACCAGCGCGCACACGGCGCCCGCCAGCACGGTCCGGCGTCGGGTACGGCCCTGGGGAATCGCGGTCACAGAGGGGGCTGCCTTTCTGCGGGGGTGTCCTGAACGGCGTACCGCAGCGTACCGGGGGCGCGCCGGCCCGGCGGAGGCAGTCCGTCCGGACCGTTCACCAGGGCGGCGCCGATCGGGACGGGCTAGCCTGAAGCCCGCGCGAGCGGGCAATCGGGGAAAGAACCCCACAGGAAACACCTCACCGACCGATCAGTTCCCTGGCCCGTACGCGCGCGTACGAGAAGGAGGTGCGGCCATGGCCGCGGGCGTCCCCCGGATCTTCGTCTCGCACCTCACCGGTGTCGCCGTCTTCGACCCCAACGGCGACCAGGTGGGACGCGTGCGCGACCTCGTCGTCATGCTGCGCGTCGGGCGCAAGCCGCCCAGGCTGCTCGGGCTGGTCGTCGAACTGGCCACCCGCCGCCGCATCTTCCTGCCCATGACCCGGGTCACCAGCATCGAGTCCGGACAGGTCATCACCACCGGCGTGCTCAACGTCCGGCGCTTCGAGCAGCGGCCCACCGAACGTCTCGTCGTCGGCGAGCTCCTGGACCGGCGGGTCACGCTCGTGGAGACCGGCGAGGAGGTCACCGCCCTCGACGTGTCCGTGCAGCAGCTGCCCGCCCGCCGGGACTGGGAGATCGACCGGGTCTTCGTGCGCAAGGGCCGCAAGGGAGGCGCCTTCCGGCGCGGCAAGGGCGAGACGCTGATGGTGGAGTGGTCCGCCGTCACCGGCTTCTCCCTGGAGGAGCACGGACAGGGCGCGGAGAACCTGCTCGCCACGTTCGAGCAGCTGCGCCCCGCCGACCTCGCCAACGTGCTGCACCACCTCTCCTCCAAGCGCCGCGCCGAGGTCGCCGCCGCCCTCGACGACGACCGCCTCGCCGACGTCCTCGAGGAGCTGCCGGAGGACGACCAGATCGAGATCCTCGGCAAGCTGAAGGAGGAACGCGCGGCGGACGTCCTGGAGGCCATGGACCCCGACGACGCGGCCGACCTGCTGGGCGAGCTGCCCGAGGAGGACAAGGAACGGCTGCTGAGCCTGATGCAGCCCGACGACGCGGCCGACATGCGGCGCCTGATGGCGTACGAGGAGCACACCGCGGGCGGTCTGATGACGACCGAGCCGATCGTGCTGCGCCCCGACGCCACCGTCGCCGACGCCCTCGCGCGGATCCGCAACCCGGACCTGTCCCCCGCCCTCGCCGCCCAGATCTACGTCTGCCGGCCGCCCGACGACACCCCCACCGGCAAGTACCTCGGCACCGTCCACTTCCAGCGCCTGCTGCGCGACCCCCCGTACACCCTCGTCGGCTCCATCCTCGACGCCGACCTGCAGCCCCTGGAGCCGGACGCGACGCTGCCCGTCGTCGCCGGGTTCTTCGCGGCGTACGACATGGTCGCGGCGCCCGTCGTGGACGACTCGGGGTCGCTGCTGGGCGCGGTGACCGTGGACGACGTCCTGGACCACATGCTGCCCGAGGACTGGCGGGAGACGGAGTTCCACCTCGACGAGACCTCGACGGGGGGTGGTCCGAGGTGACGCACGAGCGTGAGGGAGGGCGGGCCGAGCGCACCCCGTCCGGCGCCACCGCCACCCGGACCCGCGTCCGCCTGGACCAGCCGCGTCCGCCCCGCCGCCGGATCGTGCCCGAGTGGGACCCGGAGGCCTTCGGGCGGCTCTCCGAGCGCATCGCGCGCTTCCTGGGCACCGGCCGGTTCATCGTCTGGATGACCGTCGTCATCATCCTGTGGGTGGTGTGGAACATCTTCGCGCCGAGCGGGCTGCGCTTCGACGAGTACCCGTTCATCTTCCTGACGCTGATGCTCTCCCTCCAGGCCTCCTACGCCGCCCCGCTGATCCTGCTCGCGCAGAACCGGCAGGACGACCGGGACCGGGTCAACCTGGAGCAGGACCGCAAGCAGAACGAGCGGTCGATCGCGGACACCGAGTACCTCACGCGTGAGATCGCCGCCCTGCGCATCGGGCTGGGCGAGGTCGCCACCCGCGACTGGATCCGCTCCGAACTGCAGGACATGGTCAAGGAACTGGAGGGGCGGCGCGACGGACACCACGAGCACGTCGTATTCCCGGCAGAACGGTCGCGTGGACGTGACGTAGACGACCGGTGACCGGCATCCCGGGGCCCCGGCCGAGCGCCGTACCATCGTCCTATGGTTACGGAAGACGCGGTGCGCGAAGCGCTGGCGACGGTGAACGACCCCGAGATCAACCGGCCCCTCACCGAGCTCGGCATGGTCAAGTCGGTGGAGATCGGCGCGGACGGAGCGGTCGCGGTCGCGGTGTACCTGACGGTCTCCGGCTGCCCGATGCGCGAGACGATCACGCAGCGCGTGACCGACGCGGTCTCCGGGGTCGAGGGCGTCACCCGCGTCGACGTCACGCTCGACGTGATGAGCGACGAGCAGCGCAAGGAGCTGGCGGGCGCGCTGCGCGGCGGCCAGACCGAGCGCGAGGTGCCCTTCGCCAAGCCCGGCTCCCTCACGCGCGTGTACGCCGTGGCGTCCGGCAAGGGCGGCGTCGGCAAGTCCTCCGTGACGGTCAACCTGGCGGCGGCGATGGCGGCCGACGGACTGAAGGTCGGTGTCGTCGACGCCGACATCTACGGCCACAGCGTGCCGCGCATGCTGGGCGCCGACGGGCGCCCCACCCAGGTCGAGAACATGATCATGCCGCCGTCGGCGAACGGCGTGAAGGTCATCTCGATCGGCATGTTCACCCCGGGCAACGCCCCCGTGGTGTGGCGCGGCCCGATGCTGCACCGCGCGCTCCAGCAGTTCCTGGCGGACGTGTACTGGGGCGACCTGGACGTGCTGCTGCTCGACCTGCCGCCGGGCACCGGCGACATCGCGATCTCGGTGGCGCAGCTGGTCCCGAACGCGGAGATCCTCGTCGTGACGACGCCTCAGCAGGCGGCAGCCGAGGTCGCCGAGCGGGCCGGCTCCATCGCCGTGCAGACCCACCAGAAGATCGTCGGCGTGGTCGAGAACATGTCGGGCCTGCCCTGCCCGCACTGCGACGAGATGGTCGACGTCTTCGGCACGGGCGGCGGCCAGAAGGTGGCCGACGGTCTGACCCGCACCACGGGCGCGTCCGTGCCCGTCCTCGGCAGCATCCCCATCGACGTCCGCCTGCGCGAGGGCGGCGACGAGGGCAAGCCGGTCGTCCTGACCGACCCGGACAGCCCGGCGGGCTCCGCCCTGCGGGCCATCGCCGGAAAGCTGGGGGGACGCCAGAGGGGCCTTTCGGGACTGTCCCTGGGAATCACGCCGAGGAACAAGTTCTGATCCCACGGGATGCCGCCGGCGCTCTGCCCGAGCGCTGAGCGCTGAGCCTTGCGACAAGGGGGGCGCCGCCCGCGGCGCCCCTTCTGTCATGCCTGCGCGGCGATCGGCCTCACGCGTACGCGGCGATGTCCTTGATCATGGCGAAGCCGAGCCCGTACGCGCTCATCCCCCTGCCGTACGCCCCGACGTGCACCCCTTGCCCCGTCGAGCCGGCGAGGACCCAGCCGAACTCGGACTCGCGGTAGTGGAACGGCGCGGACACGCCGTCGACCGGCAGGGACAGCGTCGACCAGGCGGAGCCGGCGAGGTCGTCCGCGAGGGCCCACGCCGTCTCGGTCTGCTGGTCCAGCCAGTCGTCGCGCAGGCTGTGGTCCAGCTGGCCCGGCCAGGTGTGCGACAGCAGCCCCACCCCCGCGAGCCAGGCCGCCGAGGAGACCGACGTGGCCTCCAGCAGCCCGGTGCCGTCCGCGCTGCGCCGCACCGGGTTCGCGGCGACGGTCACGACGACCGCGAACTTCCCGCGGTCCTCGCCCGAGGTCTCGTACCGCACCGACGGCTCCTCGCCGTGCCCGATCGCGCCGTGCTCGACGGCCCCGTCGGCCGCCGTGCCCACCTGCATCAGCCAGCGCGGCCCGGTGAAGGCCTCGTCGAGGCCGTACCACGGGAAGGGCGCCTCCAGGTAGCGGTCGACCGCGCGCCGGGTGGAGGTGACGTGTTGTCCACCCTCCGCGGCCGGCGCCTCTTCGACTGCCCGACTCGTCGTCTCCATGTGCCCGACGCCTCCTCGCTCTCGCCGGACCGCCCCGGCCCGCCGCCCTTCGGGCGGCGTCGCCTCACTGGTACGGCCCGCACAACAACCAGGCAGCATAGCCACCCCGCCGCCGACCGCGGGGAAACCACCCGGTGCGCACGACGTGCGCCCCCTCACATCGGAGGGGGCGACGCGGGGCGCGAAACGCTCAGGTGGCGTCCGCGTCGAACGGGGGACGGTCGTCCTTGCCCGGCTCCTCGGGCTTCTTGGTCATGTCCAGACGGCCGCCGGACGAGGACGACGGCGAGGCGGTGGAGTCCGGCTCGTGGCCGTGGACGGCGTCGGTGACCTCGGCCATCTCCTTCTTCAGGTCGAAGCCGTTGCGGATCTCCTTCAGCCCCAGGTCCTCGTTGTCCAGCTGCTTGCGGATGAACGTCTTGGGGTTGAGGTCCTCGAACTCGAAGTCCTTGAACTCCGGGCCCAGTTCGGCGCGGATGTCCTGCTTGGCGCTGTCGGAGAACTCACGGATCTTCCGGATCGTGCGCGTCACGTCCTGGATGACCTTGGGGAGCTTGTCCGGACCGAAGACGAGCACGGCGAGGACGGCGAGCGTCACCAGCTCGAGCGGGCCTATGTCATTGAACACCTGAAGCTCCTTGCGATGTCCGCGGTCCTCGGCCCTCGGTGGTCAGTTCCGGTCTTCCGTGGTCCGGGCCGGGTCCACGGTACCTGTCGCACCTGTCCGACCGGTACCGCCCCACGGCGGACGCGTGCCGGTCGGCGGCCGGTTTTGAGCGTTGTTTGCCTTGGCGCGCCGCGGGCCGGCGGCCGTCTGTGAGTCGCTGTCAATCACTGCCCCCGGCGGAGCCGAGGACCAGGGTGAGCGTGCGGTCCTCGCCGTCGCGCCGGACGGTGAGCTTCATCCGGTCTCCGGGGCGGTGGGCCCGCGTCTTGACGATCAGTTCCTCACCGGAGTGGACGCGCCGGCCGTCGATCGCCGTGATGACGTCGCCGGCGCGGATGCCGGCGCGGTCGCCGGGGCCGCCCGGGGTGACCGGGAGGCCGCCGTCGCCGCCCTCGGCGCGGACCCGGGCGCCGTCGCCCGTGTAGTCCATGTCGAGGGTGACGCCGATGACCGGGTGGGTCGCCCGGCCGGTGTTGATCAGTTCCTCGGCGACCCGCCTGCCCTGGTTGACCGGGATGGCGAAGCCCAGGCCGATCGAGCCGGCCTGACCGCCGTCGGCGTCGGCGCCGTCGACGGCCGAGCGGATGGCGGAGTTGATGCCGACGACCTGGCCGTGCGCGTCGAGGAGGGGGCCGCCGGAGTTGCCCGGGTTGATGGGCGCGTCGGTCTGCAGTGCGTCGACGTAGGAGACGTCGCTGCCGTCGCCGCTCTCGCCGCCGGCGGTGATGGGCCGCTCCCTGGCGCTGATGATGCCGGAGGTGACGGTGCCCTCCAGGTCGAAGGGGGCGCCGATGGCGACGACCGGGTCGCCGACCCGGACGTTGTCGGAGTTGCCGAGGGGCAGCGGGGTCAGCCCCCGCACCCCGCTCACCTTCACCACGGCGAGGTCGTAGCCGCTGTCCTTGCCGACGATCTCGGCGCGGGCGGTCTGGCCGCCGTTGAAGACGACGCTTATCTCGCCGCCGGATCCGGCGGGCGCGACGACGTGTTCGTTGGTGAGGATGTGGCCCCGGGTGTCCAGCACGAATCCGGTGCCGGTGCCGGACTCCGCGCTTCCGCTGACGTGCAGGGTGACGACGCTGGGCAGGGCGCGGGCGGCGATCCCGGCGATGCTGTCGGCGTCCCGCCCGGCGGGCGCGGCGGAGGCCTGCGGCAGCTTCACGGTGTCGAGGCCGCCGTTGCGCTCCAGTTGGGCACCGACGAACCCGCCGAGCAGCCCGGACACGAGCGCGATGCCGAGGGCTCCCCCGACGAGCGCCTTCCGCGCCCGGCTACGACGCTGATCCCGGCTGAGCACGGCGGCACCGGTCTGCTGCAACGGCCCGGCGGACGCTGAGGTGCCACCGGGGGCGGCCCAGGGGTCGTACCGGTACCAGGGGCCGGCGGCCTCTGGGGATGCGTCGACTTCGGGGACAGGGGCGCCCGGGGTGGCCGCCGGATGTTGTACCGGCGGTGCGGATGGCGGGACGGGGGCGGCCGGTGGCATGTCCTGGGCGTGCGTAGCCGCCGGGTGCTGTACGGGCGGTGCGGATGGCGGGACGGGGGCGGCCGACGGCATGTCCTGGGCGTGCGCGGCCGCCGGGTGCTGCACCGGCGGTGCGGGGGCCCAGGGGCCGGGTTCGCCGTAGGGCGGGGTGCTGTAGGCGTCGGGATCGTGCACCGGCTTGGGACGCACGTCGCCGACGGCAGGGGTGGGAAGCGGGCCGAGGGACTCCCCGACGGGAGCGGCCGAGTCGGCCTGCCCCACGGCAACACCCTCGGACACGTCGGCGGAACGGGCCCCCGGAACCCCGGCGAGCGACTCGGACTGGTCCACCCCAACCCCTGTGGGCGCCCCAGCCTCATCCGCCGACGCGTCAACAGCCGCCTCCGCCCGGTCCACCGGAACCCCCGCGAGCGGCCCTGCCTCGGCCACCGGGACCCCCTCGCGCGGCCCCGGCTGATCCGCCGTATCCCCCGGCGACCACGGCTGGTCCAGCGGAACCCCGGCGGGCACCGTCGGCTGGTCCACCGAAACCCCGGTGGGTGCCCCCGGTCCGCCCGCTGCAACTCCGGCGGGCGCCGTCGGCCGGCTCGCCGCAACCCCGGCGGGTGCCTCCGCCTGGTCCGTCTGCGGGTCCGCCGGAGGCTCCGGCGAAGGGTTCGGGTCGGCTAGTTGGAAGTCGCCGTCGGGGGTCTCCCTGGGCTCGGGGCGTGGGCGGTTCCACCACTTCGCCTTGGTCAGCTTGCCCTCGTCCATGCTCTCCCCGCTCGGCCCCCGTCGCGCCCGGTTCCTCGCACGGGCGCGATCCTCCCTGGATTCAACCAGGTCACGGCGGCCCGGCGGCAGGGTTCGGTCAGTGGGCGATCTGCGGAGAGAAGGGGGAGCGGCTGGGGGCGGGCGCGGCCTCGGGGACGGAAGCGGGGGCGGCGAGCAGGTTGGGCGCACCGGTCGAGGGCGCGGCGTCCCAAGCGGTGAGCGCGATCGGCGGAGGCGAGGCCAGCGGGCGTATCAGCGGGGACATCGCCGCCGCCCCGGCCACCATGGGCGTGGTGAGCCGGTGCAGCACCTGCGGCTCCACCGGAGTGCCTGCCGGGGCCGGAATCCCGGGCAGCAGCGGCGCGGACACCTGGGTCGGGGCCACCGGGGCGTCGCCGAGGGTCGCCCCGGCGCCCTGGGACAGGAGGGGCCCTGCGGCACGCCGACGCTGGTTCTCCGGGACCGCCGTCGAACCGGAGCCGCCCGGTGTGCGGGCCGGGGTCACATTGCTTCCGGCGCCCGCGCCGCCGCGGGCCTCCGCGTCGGCCGGGATGCCGGTGTTCATGCCGCCGAGGGCGATCGCCGCCAGCGACACCGCGCCGGCTGCGACGAACGCGAGCCGCAGCCCACGGGAGCGCTCGGCGTCACCCCGGCCCACCGGGTGGATCCGGAAACCGCGGTCCGAGGAGGGCGGGAGCACCGAGCCGTGCTCACGAGCGGGGACGTAGCCGAACTCGAACGGCTCGTCGCGTCTCACCCCGAAGACGGAGGAGGCTCCGGGGCGGGCGGCTGTGAACCGGTCCCCGAACGCTCCCCCGAGCGGCGGCATGCCGCCGCCGCCCGGATCACCTCCCCCGGGGAGCCCCTGGAGCCGGGCCAGGAAGCTTTCGGAGGGGGTCGGCGGGGCCACTTCGGCGAAGACGTTCTTCAGCCGGCGCTGCGCGTCGACCTCCGTCTTGCACTTGGCACAGGTCGCCAGATGCGCGAGCACCCGCTCGCGCGCGTCATGACCGAGCTCGCCGTCCACGAGGGCGGAGAGTCGGTCGCCGAGGTGCTGTTCCGCGGGGGTAGGACGGGATCCGCTCACGCCGTCGCGCCCCCTCCCCCCAGAGCGGGCACCCGGGCCATGAAGGAGCGCCGCTCCGCGCGCGCCTCGGGCGAACGGTGGGCCAGCGCCTTGCGCAGCTGCGAGCGGCCGCGGTGGATGCGCGAGCGGACCGTGCCGAGCTTGACGCCGAGGGTCGCGGCGATCTCCTCGTAGGACAGTCCTTCGATGTCGCAGAGGACGACCGCGGCGCGGAACTCGGGCGCGAGGGTGTCCAGGGCCTGCTGGACGTCCGCGTCGAAGTGGGCGTCGTTGAAGATCTGCTGCGGGTTGGGCTCCCTGCTGGCCAGCCGCTCGGCCGCGTCCTCGCCGAGCGCGTCGAAGCGGATGCGCTGCTTGCGGCGGACCATGTCCAGGAAGAGGTTGGTGGTGATGCGGTGCAGCCAGCCCTCGAAGGTGCCCGGCGTGTACGTCGACAGGGAGCGGAAGACGCGGACGAAGACCTCCTGGGTGAGGTCCTCCGCGTCGTGCTGGTTGCCGGTGAGGCGGTAGGCGAGCCGGTAGACCCGGCCGCTGTGCATGCTGACGATCTCCTCCCACGTGGGCGGAGTCCACGCCTGCCCGTCCGCGTCGGTGGAGAAGGTCGCGGTCGGGGCGTGGCCGGCGGTGGGACCGGCGGCCTGGCTGTGGTCGGCAGCGGTGTCGTTCACGGATTTCGGCCTGCCCGCCGATCCGAGGAAGCGCCGCAGCACTCCTCCCCGATCCACAGGTGCAGCCGCACCTCCCCTGTCGGCTCTGGTGGTGTCCAGTGGAGCCCCTACCATAGCCACCTCGCCCGTTAGCTCCGGATAAGCGGTTTTACGAGAATTTGATGTGCGCTGGCGCCGCTCATCCGGCTGCGTCAGCACTTGCTCGACGTCTCGTCCCTCGTCGTGATCCAACTGTGTCCCCCGTCGTCTGTCCCACCCCTTCAAACGCGCGGTCCCATCTGCGGGTTCCCGACACCAACGGATACAGTCACGCCGAGGCAACCACGGGGACAGGAGAGGGACATCACCGGCAACCGGCAGACGAGCTGGGCGTTCGCCGACGCCTATGTCGCCGAGGACGAAGCGCTGCGCTGGGCCCGGGAGCGGGCCCGCGAGGCAGGGCTGCGCTCGGTGTCGCCCAGCACGGGTGCCGCGTTGCGCCTGCTGGCAGCCACCGTGGACGCCAAAGCGGTCGCGGAGATCGGCACCGGCACCGGCGTCTCCGGGATACACCTCCTGCACGGCATGCGCCCGGACGGCGTGCTGACGACCGTCGACCCGGAGCCGGAGCACCAGCAGTTCGCCCGGCAGGCCTTCCGCGCCTGCGGCTTCGCCAGCAACCGGGCCCGTTTCATCCCGGGCCGCGCGCTCGACGTCCTGCCCCGGCTCGCGGACTCCGGATACGACCTGGTCTTCTGCGACGGGGACCGGCTGGAGGTCATGGACTACCTCGCCGAGTCGTTCCGTCTGCTGCGGCCGGGGGGCCTGGTGGTGTTCGAGGGCGTGTTCGCCAACGGCCGCACGATCGACTCCGGCCCGCAGCCCACGGAGGTCATAAGAGTGCGTGAGCTGTTGCGGGAGGTGCGGGAGAGCCAGGAGTGGGTGCCCTCGCTGCTGCCGGTGGGCGACGGCCTGCTGTGCGCGGTCAAGCGCTGACCTGCGGCGCACCCGCTCACCAGGGCGACGCGGCACGCGGTCCCGTGGAGAAACAGCCGCCCCGGCACCCGTGAGGATGCCGGGGCGACTGAAAGGGTATGGTCGCTTGCGCGTCAGCCGACGACAGGCCCATCCCCGCTCGGGCGGCAAGCACGCTTTCGCGACCTGCGCCTCACAGCTCGCTCGCGGTCAGCCGACGACCTTCTTCAGGGCGTCGCCCAGCGCGTCGGCCTCGTCAGGGGTCAGCTCGACGACGAGCCGACCGCCGCCTTCGAGCGGAACGCGCATGACGATGCCCCGCCCCTCCTTGGTCACCTCGAGCGGGCCATCGCCCGTCCGCGGCTTCATGGCCGCCATGCTCGTTCCCCTTCCTGAAACCAGCTCATCGTCAAGGCCGACGGCCCGTGAAGGGCACGCGCACTCCGTCAGGGGACGCGCGACACCGGCATCGAACACATTGCTTCCAGGCCATTATCCCGCATCTCAGGACCCGATGACCAACATCAGTAGGCATCGCTTGGGCAACGCACGCGAGCAAAACCACTCATTTCGGCGATGTGGATGCCATACTTCGCGTCCGCACGCGCTCAGGGCCGCCGGAAATCACCGCGGATTGTTAGACGCAGGTCACACGACCACCGCCCCCGCGTCCTTCATGCTGTCCTGGGCGACGGCGTACCGGCCGGTACGCCGTCGCCCGCAACCACGGACCGTGACCGACGACGGAGGGGACACCCCATGGCCGACACCGTGCTCTACGAGGTGAGCGACGGGCTCGCGACGATCACCTTGAACCGCCCCGAGGCGATGAACGCTCTGAACATCGCGACCAAGGTCGCCCTGCGCGACGCGGTGCGCTCGGCGGCGGAGGACGACGCGGTCCGGGCGGTGCTCCTGACCGCCGCGGGGGACCGGGCGTTCTGCGTCGGCCAGGACCTCAAGGAGCACATCGGGCTGCTCGCCGCCGACAAGGAGACCGGGTCGGGGCAGACGATGAGCACGGTCAGGGAGCACTACAACCCGATCGTGCGCGCGATCACCGAGGCGCCGAAGCCGGTGGTCGCCGCGGTGAACGGCGTCGCGGCCGGGGCCGGCTTCGGTTTCGCCCTCGCGGCGGACTACCGGATCGTCGCGGACACGGCCGCCTTCAACACCTCGTTCGCGGGCGTGGCGCTGACCGCCGACTCCGGCGTCTCGTGGACCCTTCCGCGTGTGGTGGGCCCCGGCCGGGCCACCGACCTGCTGCTCTTCCCGCGCACCGTGAAGGCGCAGGAGGCGTACGACCTGGGCATCGCCAACCGCGTCGTGCCCTCGGCGGAGCTGCGCACCGAGGCGGAGAGCGTCGCGCGGGCGCTGGCCGAGGGGCCGACGGTCGCCTACGCGGCGCTGAAGGAGGCCGTGGCGTACGGGTTCTCCCACTCGCTGGCCGAGACGCTCGAGAAGGAGGACGAGCTGCAGACGCGGGCGGGACGGTCCGAAGACCACACGATCGCCGTGCAGGCCTTCGTGCAGAAGGAGAAGCCGAAGTACCTGGGCCGCTAGAGACTCTCCCGCGGGACGGCGTCAGCGGCTCGCGCAGGTCTCCAGGTGGTCATTGACCAGGCCGCACGCCTGCATCAGGGCGTACGCCGTCGTCGGGCCGACGAAGCGCAGCCCCCGTTTCTTCAGCGCCTTGGACAGCGCCGTCGACTCGGGGGTGACCGCCGGGACGTCGGCGAGGGTCCTGGGGACCGGGCGACCCGCCGGGTCGGGGGCGTGGGACCAGATCAGGTCGTCCAGGTCGCCCGCGGCCCAGTCGGCGAGCACGCGCGCGTTGGCGAGGGTCGCGTCGACCTTCGCGCGGTTGCGGATGATGCCGGGGTCGGCGAGGAGGCGCTCGCGGTCCTCGTCGGTGAAGGCGGCGACGGAGCTGATCGAGAAGTCCGCGAACGCCTTGCGGAAGCCGGGGCGGCGGCGCAGGATCGTGATCCAGGACAGGCCGGACTGGAAGGCCTCCAGGCTGAGGCGTTCGAAGAGGGCGTCGTCGCCGTGGACCGGGCGGCCCCACTCCTCGTCGTGGTACGTCACGTAGTCCGCGGTGGACAGGGCCCACGGGCAGCGCAGCGCGCCGTCCGGGCCGGCGAGGGCCGCGCCGTCGCTCATCGCTGGTCCTCGGGAGCGGGCTTGTCCATGGAGACCTGGTGCTCGGGCGTCCGGGCGGCGGTCAGGGCGGATTCCAGTTCGGCGATGCGGTCGTCGCGTTCGGCGAGTTCCGCGCCGAGGCGGTTGAGCACGTCGTCGACCTCCGCCATGCGGTAGCCGCGGGCGGCGAGGGGGAAGCGGAGGCGGTCGACGTCGGCCCGCTGGACGGGGCGGTCCGGCGGCAGCGGATCACGCAGCCGCTGGGCGACGGCGTCCGGCAGCGGGCCGTCGCCCTCGCCGCCGCCCACCACGGCGAGCGTCACCGCGGCGACCACGACGGCGAGCGCGACGACCAGGAAGAAGAACATAACCATCGGTGGGCCACCACGCTCGCTGTGCTCGTATCGGATGTGTCAGGGTCCGATCGTGCCATGCGGGCGCGGCGGTTAGGGTCGCAGGCGGTGGATGTGCAGGACGTTCCAGGAGAGGTCACAGCGGATGCTCAGGCTCGGCAGGCGTGAATTCGGCACCCACGAGCCGGTGATCATGGCGATCGTGAACCGCACCCCCGACTCCTTCTACGACCAGGGGGCCACCTTCCTCGACGAGCCGGCCCTCGCGCGCGTGGAGCGGGCGGTGGCGGAGGGCGCCGCGATCATCGACGTGGGCGGGGTCAAGGCCGGGCCGGGCGAGGAGGTGTCCGCCGAGGAGGAGGCACGGCGCACGGTCGGTTTCGTGGCCGAGGTGCGGCGGCGCTTCCCCGACGTCGTGATCAGCGTGGACACCTGGCGGGCGGAGGTCGGCGAGGCCGTGTGCGAGGCCGGCGCGGATCTGCTGAACGACGCGTGGGGCGGCGTCGATCCCCGGCTGGCGGAGGTCGCCGCGCGGTACGGGGTGGGGCTGGTGTGCACCCACGCGGGCGGCGCGGAGCCCCGGACGCGGCCGCACCGGGTGACGTACGACGACGTCATGGCCGACATCCTGCGGGTGACCGTGGGGCTCGCGGAGCGGGCGGCGGGGCTGGGGGTGCCGCGCGAGTCGATCCTGATCGATCCCGGGCACGACTTCGGCAAGAACACGCGGCACAGCCTGGAGGCGACGCGGCGGCTGCCGGAGATGGTGGAGACGGGGTGGCCGGTGCTGGTGTCGCTGTCCAACAAGGACTTCGTGGGCGAGACCCTGGACCGGCCGGTGAAGGAGCGGGTGGTGGGGACGCTGGCGACCACCGCCGTGTCGGCGTGGCTGGGGGCCCAGGTGTACCGGGTGCACGAGGTGGCGGAGACGCGGCAGGTGCTGGACATGGTGGCGTCCATCGCGGGGCACCGGCCGCCGGCGGTGGCGCGGCGGGGGCTCGCGTAAGCCGCCGGCGGTGGCAGGTGGGCGGTCGTCCGGCGGGCCGCACCAGGGGGCTCCGCCCCTGGACCCCCGCCTGTGCCCACCCACCACCTGACCCGGTCGGTGGACAGGCGCCCTAACGCCCCGCCTCCTTCGACACCAGTGCCACCGCCTCCTCCACGTCGTCCGTGACGTGGAACAGAAGGAGGTCCTTCTCGGCGGCCTTGCCCTGGGCGATGAGGGTGTTCCGGAGCCAGTCGATCAGCCCGGCCCAGTACTCCGTGCCGAAGAGGACGATCGGGAAGCGGGTGACCTTCTGGGTCTGGACGAGGGTGAGGGCCTCGAAGAGTTCGTCGAGGGTGCCGAGCCCGCCGGGCAACACCACGAACCCCTGGGCGTACTTGACGAACATCATCTTGCGGACGAAGAAGTACCGGAAGTTGAGGCCGATGTCGACGTACGGGTTCAGGCCCTGCTCAAAGGGGAGTTCGATGCCCAGCCCCACCGAGACGCCGCCCGCCTCGCTCGCGCCCTTGTTGGCGGCCTCCATCGCGCCCGGGCCGCCGCCCGTGATGACGGCCCAGCCGGCCTCGACCAGCGCCCGGCCGAGCCGCACGCCCGATTCGTACTCGGGGGAGTTCGCGGGCGTCCGGGCGGAGCCGAACACGCTGATGGCGGGCGGAAGTTCGGCGAGGGTGCCGAACCCCTCGATGAACTCCGACTGGATGCGCAGCACCCGCCAGGGGTCGGTGTGGACCCAGTCGGACGGGGCCCGTTCGTCCAGCAGCCGCTGGTCCGTGGTGCTCGCCTGCACCTGGTCCCGCCTCCGGAGGACCGGTCCCAGGCGCTGTTCCTCCGGTGGCTGCTTCTTGCCCTCGGGGTTGCCTGTAGCCATGTGAGCTCCCTCCGCTTGCGCGTCGTTCGTACCTCAGCGTAGATCCACGCGGGTTACGGAGGGGGGACGTCGGCGTGTCCGGTCCCGTGACGGTTCAGCCGGTGAGCCAGGCGCGCAGGCGCTCCTCGCCCGCGAGGATCTTCGCCGTGTCGACGCGTTCGTCCCGCTTGTGCGCCAAGTGGGGGTTCCCGGGGCCGTAGTTGACGGCGGGGACGCCGAGCGCCGAGAAGCGGGAGACGTCCGTCCAGCCGTACTTGGGCATCGGGACGCCGCCCACCGCCTCGATGAACGCGGCGGCGGCCGGGTGGGAGAGGCCGGGCAGCGCGCCGCCGCTGTGGTCGTCCACGACGAACTCCTCGACCCCGCACCCCGCGAAGACCTCACGCACGTGGGCGATCGCCTCCTCGGGCGAACGGTCCGGCGCGTAGCGGAAGTTGACGGTGACCACGCACTCGTCGGGGATGACGTTGCCGGCGACGCCGCCGCTGATGCCGACCGCGTTGAGGCCCTCGCGGTACTCCAGGCCGTCGATGACGGGGTACCGCGGCTCGTAGGCGGCGAGGCGGGTCAGGATCGGGGCGGCCGCGTGGATCGCGTTGGAGCCCATCCAGCCGCGCGCGGAGTGGGCCCGCTCGCCCCGGGTCTTCAGCAGCACCCTCAGGGTGCCCTGGCAGCCGCCCTCGACCTGGCCGTCGGACGGCTCCAGCAGGATCGCGAAGTCGCCCTCCAACCACTCGGGGCGGGCCTCGGCGACGTGCTTGAGGCCGTTGAGGTCGGCGGCGACCTCCTCGTTGTCGTAGAAGACGAAGGTCAGGTCCCGGTTCGGTTCGGGGACGGTCGCCGCGATGCGCAGCTGGACCGCGACGCCGGACTTCATGTCGCAGGTGCCGCAGCCCCACAGCACGCCGTCCTCGTCCAGCGTGGAGGGGACGTTGCCGGCGATGGGGACGGTGTCGATGTGACCGGCGAGGATCACCCGCTCCGGGCGGCCCAGCCGGGTGCGGGCGATGACGTTGTTGCCGTACCGGTCGACCGTCAGGTGCGGCAGCGCGCGCAGGGCGGTCTCGATCGCGTCCGCGAGGGGCTTCTCAGTGCCGCTCTCCGACGGGAAGTCGACGAGCCGGGCGGTGAGCGCAGCGGCGTCCAGCGTGAGGTCAAGCGGGGTCTCGGCCATGCCGTCGACCCTAACGCGCCGACTGCGGCACCCGCCGTTCCCTCCCTTCCCTTCGGTCTCCCCGGTTTCCGTACTCTCCAGTACCTTGTACGCGTGCCAGAGCCGTCCCCTTCCCGCAAGCGTCGCGGCCGCCTCCTCCGTTCCGGGGCGGCCTGCGTGGTCCTGTCCGCCGTCGCGGGCTATGTCGCGGTGCAGTACGTCACCGGCGGCGCCGGTGACCCGGGGTGCAGGGTCGTCTCCGCCCGAGGCGGCGGCCCCGAGTACGAGTTCACGCCCGAGCAGGCGGTGAACGCGGCCACGATCGCCGCCGTCGGCACCGACCGGGGCATGCCGCAGCGGGCGGTGACGATCGCGCTGGCGACCGCCCTGCAGGAGTCGGCGCTGCGCAACCTCGACCACGGCGACCGGGACTCGCTCGGCCTGTTCCAGCAGCGGCCCTCGCAGGGCTGGGGCACCGAGCGGCAGGTCACGAACCCGACGTACGCGGCGGACGTCTTCTACGCGCATCTGGCGAAGGTGCGCGACTACACGGAACTGCCGCTGACGGTGGCCGCGCAGCGCGTGCAGCGCAGCGGCTACCCGGAGGCGTACGCCAAGCACGAGCCGGACGCCACGCTGCTGGCCGCCGCGCTCACGGGCACCTCGGCGGCCACGCTGACCTGCGAGGGCGTGCCGGCGAGCGCGACGGCCACCGGCCCGGAGGCGGTGCGCGCGGCGCTCGCGCGCGACTTCGGCCGGGAGGCGGCGCAGCGAGCCCGCGCGGAGGGGGCGCAGGCGCAGGACTCGAAGTCCGTCAACGACTCCGACGCCGACGACTCCAAGGCCGGGGCGTCGAAGTCGTCGGCCACCGGTGCGGACGTGCCGGCCGCGGAGACCAGCGGGCGGACCGTGACGCTCCCCCTGTCCGAAGGCGGATCCGCGGGCGGGCGGGCCGTCGGCGAGCGCGGCTGGCAGCTCGCGCACTGGGCGGTGGCCAACGCCTCGGCGCTGCACATCGAGCGCGTCACGTACGCCGGGCGGGAGTGGACCGCCGGGCACACCGACAGCAAGTGGCGTCCGGCCGAGGAGAGCGGGACGGAGGCCGCGGGGGCGGCGGGCACGGGTTCGAGCGCGGGTTCCGGCGCGAACGCCGTACGGATCGTCACCGGTCGGTAGTACGGACGGTCACCCGGTCGGGTCACGGGGAGCCGGTGCGGGGCCGGGGGCGGCCGGTCGCTCGCGCCACCGCTCCCGGCGCCGGGCGGACCCCTGGGAGGACTGGGCTCCGAGGGGTCGACGGACTTTCACACCGGGCACTTTTTGCCCGTTTCATCCGCAGGCGATTATGCGACGCATTACCAACTCTTTACGGCGGCGGTCCGCAACCTTCGTGGATCTCGAGCGGTAGTCACTGCGACCGAGGCGGGCGATCGGCTTCCTGACGATCGTCCGGCGTTCCCCTCCGCGTGACCCGTGAAATCGCGTAACCGTGTAAGGAGCATCATGACCCTCCCCCTGACCCGCAGGATCGCCCGTGCCGCGCTGCTCGTCGCTGCGGGAGCGGCCGCCGGGGTCGGTGCGGCCGGCTCCGCCGGCGCGGCCCCCGCGCTGCCCGCTGCCCCGAATGTCGGCGGGCTGACCGCCCTGGACGGGGCGAACGTCGGCAACACGCTCGACGGCGCGGCGCGCGGCGTCACCGGGGCCGCGGCCGACACCGGCGGCAAGGCGGTCAAGCAGGCCGTTCCGGCGGCGGGCAAGGCCGGGGGCAAGGCCGTGAAGAAGGCCACGCCGGTGGCGCAGAAGGCGGCCGGCGAGGCTGCCGGGTCGGCCGGCGGGATCCTCGGGGACACGGCCGCCTCGGCGACCAAGGGCGGCCTGCCGGGGACGGGCACGCTGCCCACGAAGGGGCTGCCCACGAAGGGGCTGCCGCTGGGCTGACGCCCGCGACGCGCGAAGGGGCCCGGCGGTCACGCCGGGCCCCTTGTCCGTTTCCGCCGTCCGCGGGTGCGGTCGGTGTCAGCGCCGGGTCAGGCGGGCCACCGCCGCCGTCACCCGCTCGTCCGAGGCGGTCAGGGCCACCCGTACGTGGCGGTCGCCCGCCGTGCCGTAGAAGTCGCCGGGGGCCACCAGGATGCCCAGGTCGGCCAGGTGGGCGACGGTGGCCCAGCAGGACTCGTCGCGGGTGGCCCACAGGTAGAGACTGGCCTCGCTGTGCTCGATGCGGAAGCCGTGGTCGAGCAGGGCGGCGCGCAGGGCGGTGCGGCGGGCGGCGTAGCGCTCGCGCTGCTCGTGGACGTGGACGTCGTCGGAGAGGGCGGCCACGACCGCCGCCTGCGTGGGCGCCGACGTCATCATGCCGCCGTGCTTGCGGATCTCCAGCAGCGGCGCCAGGACCGCCGGGTCGCCGGCCAGGAAGGCGGCGCGGTAGCCCGCGAGGTTCGACCGCTTGGACAGGGAGTGGACCGCCACGATCCCGTCGTAGGAGCCGCCGTTGACGTCCGGGTGGAGGATGGAGACGGGGTCGGCCTCCCAGCCCAGTTCGAGGTAGCACTCGTCGGAGAAGACCAGGACGCCGTGCTCGCGGGCCCAGGCGACGATCCGGGTCAGCTCGGCCTTGCCGAGGACCTTGCCGGTGGGGTTCGACGGTGAGTTCAGCCAGAGGAGCTTCAACCCTTCCGGGTCCAGCTCGGTCGGGTCGTCGTAGACCTCGTGTCCGGCGCGGGCCAGACGGGCGCCGACCTCGTAGGTCGGGTAGGCCAGGCGGGGGAAGGCGACCCGGTCGCCGGGGCCGAGGCCCAGCTGGGTGGGGAGCCAGGCGACGAGTTCCTTGGAGCCGACGATCGGCAGCACATGCCGGTGGGTGACCTCGCGGGCGCCGAGCCTGCGCTCCACCCAGCCGGTGATCGCGTCCCGCAGCGCCGGGGTGCCCCAGACGGTGGGGTAGCCCGGGGAGTCCGCCGCGTCGACCAGGGCCTTCTGGATCAGGTCGGGGACCGGGTCCACCGGCGTGCCGACGGACAGGTCGACGATGCCGTCGGGGTGGGCGGCGGCCGTCTTCTTGTACGGCTCCAGCTTGTCCCAAGGAAAGGCCGGAAGGCGGTCGGAGACTGCGGACACGGTCACTGGCTCACTTTCGTCGGGTGCGACGGCCCCGTACGCGGACGGATCGGCCCCGCACGGCCGTGATCAGGCCGTACGGGGCCGAGGCGGCACGGAGCGGTACGGGGCGCTCGTGCGCTCAGGGGCCGAGGGCCCCCAGGGGGCCGAGGGCCCCTTACCCGGCCTGCGGCGGCAGCGCGGCGATGAAGGGGTGGTCGCGCTCGATCAGCCCCAGCTTGCTGGCGCCGCCCGGTGAGCCGAGCTCGTCGAAGAACTCGACGTTCGCCTTGTAGTAGTCCTTCCACTCCTCGGGAGTGTCGTCCTCGTAGAAGATGGCCTCGACCGGGCAGACCGGTTCACAGGCGCCACAGTCGACGCATTCGTCCGGGTGGATGTACAAGGACCGCTGGCCCTCGTAGATGCAGTCGACCGGGCACTCCTCGATGCACGCCTTGTCCTTCACGTCGACACAAGGCTGCGCGATGACGTAGGTCACGCTGTCGTTCCTCCTCGATAGGGCGCTGGCGGGCCTCTCTCAGGCTCCGCCGCCTGGCGCGCGGGAGCGCGGCGTCGTCGATGCCCGCCCCTAGTATCTCCGTTCCTGGCAATGATCCGAACAGGAGGGGGGAGTCGACCCGTGGAAATCTCGGCCGCCGGACGCCTCGAGGTCCGAATCACCGCTGCTGACGTGGGCAAACGCGTCTCCGTGCGACGCCTTGGCGAACCAGGCGTGACACAGGGGAAATTCACCGACACGGTCGGTGTTCTCACATCATGGGACGACGATGTGCTGGTGATCACACGCAAGAACGGTGAGAGCGTCCGCATCCCCGCGTCCTCCCTGGTCGCGGGGAAGGTCGTGCCGGCCGCCCCCGCCCGCCGCCGGGGGCCGGCCGCCTCTTACGAGGAGCTGGCCCGGGCCGCGTCCCGGGCGTGGCGGCCGCTGGAGAGCGAGCGGCTGGGCGGCTGGGAGCTGCGGGCGGCCGCCGGGTTCACCCGCCGCGCCAACTCCGTGCTGCCCCTCGGCGACCCGGGGCTCCCCCTCGACGAGGCGCTGGACGCCGTACGGCGCTGGTACGGCGCCCGGGGGCTGCCCGCCTATGTGCAGACCGCGACCGGGGCCGAGGGCACACAGGAGTTGCTGTGCGCGGAGCTGGAGCGGCGCGGGTGGGTGCGCGAGGTGAGCGCCGAGCTGTGGATCGGAGCGCTGGCGCCGGTCGCGGACCGGGCGGACGCTGAGGGTGTGGTGCTCGCCCGGGAGGCCGACGAGGCGTGGCTCGCGCGGTACCAGCGCAAGGGGGTGAGCGAGGTGGCGTTGAAGGTGCTGGGCTCGGGGCCCTCGGTGTGGTTCGCGTCCGTGCCCGGCGAGGCGGGCGTCCCCGCCGCGGTCGGCCGGTTGGTCGTGGACGGGCGGTGGGCCGGGTTCGCGGCGGTGGAGGTCGATCCGGCGCTCCGGCGGCAGGGGCTCGGGACGCGGGTGATGGCCGCGCTGGCCGGGCGGGCGCTGGAAGAGGGCGCCTCGGCGGCCTGGCTGCAGGTCGAGGACGACAACGCGGGCGCGCGGTCGCTGTACGCGGGGCTGGGCTTCGGGGCGCACCACGCCTACCACCACTACCGGCAGCGGGCGGCGGGTGCGCCGTGACGGGGCCGGAGTTCAGCGAGGTGCGGCGGCGGTTCGCCGAGGAGGCGCGGTCCGAGCGGCCCGATCTGTCGCTGCTGTGCCTGCTGGTGGCCGCGGAGGCGGACGGGGCGCTGGACGAGGCCGGGATGGACGTCGCGCAGGTCGAACTGGACCGGCTGGCGGGCCAGGTGCCGTTCCGGCCGGGCGGTCCCCGGTCGTGGGCGGTGGCGGTACGGGAGCTGCTGGGCGAGCGGCAGGGGTTCCGCGGTTCGGCGGCGGACTACCAGCGGCTGGAGTCGTCGCTGCTGCACCGGGTGCTGCAGCGGCGCAGGGGGCTGCCGATCCTGCTGTCGGTGGTGTGGATCGAGGTGGCCCGGCGGGCGGGTGCGCCGGTGTACGGGGTCGCTCTCCCGGGGCACTTCGTGGTCGGGTTCGGGCCGCGGGACGATCCGGGACGTCAGGTGCTCGTCGACCCGTTCGACGGGGGCCGGCTGCTGTCCGGGCGGGACGCGGAGCTGCTGGTGACGGGGGCGACGGGGGCTCCGCCGGACCCGGAGATGCTGCGGCCGGCGGAGCCGGTGGACGTGGTCGCGCGGATCCTCAACAACGTGCGGGCGTGGGCGTCCGCGCGGCCGGAGCGCTCGGACGTGGCGCTGTGGGCGGTGGAGCTGGCGCTGCTATTGCCCTCGCATCCGGCCCGGTTGCGCTACGAGCGGGGGCAACTGCTGGTGCAGCGCGGTGAGTTCGTCGCCGGGGCGGTGGAGATGGAGGAGTACGCGGGGCTGGTGGAGGTGGTGGACGAGGGCACCGCCGACCGGGTGCGACGGGAGGCCCACGCGGCCCGGTCGATGCTGAACTAGTGCCGCGGCAGGCAACGTTCGGGCGACGGGGCGAACGTCGCCTGCGGGGGCACTGGTGGGCGGTCGCCGCCCCGGCTGTCCGCGGGCCGGGTCACAGCCAGCCCTTCTCCCTCGCTATGCGCACCGCTTCGGCCCGGTTGCGGGCCGTCAGTTTCTGGATGGCGGTGGAGAGGTAGTTGCGGACCGTGCCCTGGGACAGGTGGAGGGCCGCCGCGAGTTCCGCGTTGGTGGAGCCGTCGGCCGCCGCGCGCAGCACCTCGCGTTCGCGGTCGGTCAGCGGGTTGGCGCCGTCGGCGAGGGCCGCCGCGGCGAGCGTGGGGTCGATGACCCGGTCCCCCGCGAGGACCTTGCGGATCGCCTCGGCGAGCTGGGCGGCGGGGGCGTCCTTGACCAGGAAGGCGTCGGCGCCCGCCTCCATCGCGCTGCGCAGATAGCCGGGGCGGCCGAAGGTGGTGAGGACGACCAGCTTCACGCCCGGCAGGGCCGCGTGCAGCTCGGCCGCCGCCTCGATGCCGGTCGCGCCGGGCATCTCGATGTCGAGGAGGGCCACGTCGACGCCGTGCTCCCGGGCGGCCGCCAGCACCTCGTCGCCGCGGGCTACCTGGGCGACCACCTCGATGTCGTCCTCCAGGCCGAGCAGGGCGGCGAGGGCCTCGCGGACCATGGACTGGTCCTCGGCGAGCAGGACCTTGATCGTTCGGGTCGTCATGCGCGGGATCCTACGTCGGCGGCCGGGGCGCCCGCCGGGGCGCGGGCCACCAGGCGGAAGCCGTGCCGGGCTCCGCCCGCCTCCAGGGAGCCGCCGGCCTTCTCCAGGCGTTCGGAGAGGCCGGTCAGCCCGTTGCCGGGGCCTCCCCCCGGGCCGCCCGAGCCGTCGTCCTCGACGCTGAGCTCGATGACCGCGCCGTCCAGGGTCTGCCGCCGGGCGAGGTCGACGGTGCAGCGCCGGGCCCCGCTGTGCCGTACGACGTTGGTGACGGCCTCGCGCAGGGCCCAGGCGAGGGCCGCCTCGCTCTCCTCGGGCACGCCGGACAGGTCGGGTTCGCCGGGGAGGTCCGCGGTGACTCCGGCGGCGGCCAACGCGACCTTGGCCCCGGCGAGTTCGGCGGGCAGCCGGCGCCGCCGGTATCCGGTGACGGCCTCGCGGACATCGACGAGGGCCTGCCGGCTGACCTGTTCGATGTCGGCTACCTGCTGGGCCGCCCGGTCGGGGTGATCGGGGAGCATACGGCCGGCGAGTTCGCTCTTCAGCGTGATCAGCGACAGCGAGTGTCCGAGCAGGTCGTGCAGGTCGCGGGCGAGCCGCAACCGCTCCTCGTTGGCGGCGAGTTGAGCGACGGTGGCGCGCGCCTCGCGCAACTCCACGGTGGTACGGATGAGTTCGCGTACGCCGGTCATCGAGAAGCCGCCGAGGAGGGCCGGGAAGAGCAGCGCCGCCAGAAGGTCGCTGCCGCCGGGGACGACGAAGGCGACCCCGGTCAGCAGGGCGGAGACGGCCGGGACGGTCCAGCGGGACAGGCGCAGCGGCAGGGCGGCGCCGGAGGAGATCGCCACGTACACGAAGAGCACGAGCCATTCACGGCCCAGGGAGAGGGCCAGGACGGTCGACTCGGTCGCCAGGACCGCCAGCGAGGCGAGCACCACGCCGTTGCGCTCACCCCGCCCGGTGCGGAAGACCAGGGCCAGGTACCAGGCGACGAAGGCGACCAGCCCGATCCAGCCGAGGGCGCGGGCGACGGTGCTGTGCCCGCCGTGCAGCAAGTCGCTGACGGGTGCGCCGAGATACGCCAGCCAGATGCTGATCCAGAGCATCTTGACGTATCTCTGCCGGTTGTTCTGCGGGCGCTGCCCGATGCGTATGCCGCTCACGCCTTCAGCGTGTCCTTCCGGTACAGCCAGGCCGCGCCGCCGGTGAACAGGGCGAAGTAGACGGCCAGGACGGCGATGTCCTCGGCGTGCGGTGCCTGGTTCTGTTCGATGGCCTGTCCGAGGGCAGCGTACGCGTGCGTGGGGACCCACTTCGAGATCTGCTGGAGCCACTCCGGGAAGGTGGCCGTGGGCATCCACAGACCGCCGAGGATGGACAGGCCGAAGTAGGTGATCATCGTGATCGGGCGGACCGCGTCCCCGCTCGCCAGGTACCCGAGGGCGACGCCGAGCGCGGCGAAGACGAGGCTGCCGGCCCAGATCGCGGCGGTCAGCACCAGCCACTGCCAGGCCTCCAGGCGGACGTGCTTCACGGCCGCGGCGGCGACGAAGACGACGACGATGGACGGCAGGCTGACGACGGCGGCGCTCGCGGTCTTGGCGAGGACGAAGCCCCGGCCGGGCAGCGAGGTCAGCCGCAGCTGCCGTACCCAGCCGTTCTCCCGTTCCTTGGCGATGCGCTCGCTGTTGCCCATCAGGACGGCGGTGAGGGCTCCGAAGGAGGCCATGGAGACCATCATGTAGGTCGGAAGGGTCAGCCCGGTGCCGTCGATCTTCGTCGTGCTGTCGGCGCTGCCGGCGATGAGCAGGAAGAGGACCGAGGGGTAGATCACCGAGAAGAACAGGAACTTGCGGTTGCGCAGGGCGCGGGTGAGTTCGAGTTTGATGAGGCCGTTCATGAGGTGTGCGCCTCCTCGGCGGCGGTGAGGGCGACGAAGGCCTGCTCCAGGCCGAGGCCGGCGACTTCGAGGTTGCGGGGGTAGAGGCCCAGGGCGTAGAGGGCGTGGACGGTGGCGTCGGCGTCGATGGACTGGATGCGGACGGTGTGGCCGGAGACGTCCAGCGTGGTGAGGAAGGGCAGGCCGCGCAGGGCGCTCTCGGTCGCCTCGCCGACCGCGTCGTCCGCGAGGTCGAAGGCGATCCGCCGGGCTCCGGCCTTGGCCTTGATCTCGGCGGCGGTGCCGTCGGCGAGGAGGCGGCCGCGGCGCAGGACCAGGACGCGGTCGGCTGTCGCGTCGGCCTCTTCCAGGTAGTGGGTGGCGAAGAGGACCGTGCGGCCCTGGTCGGCCTGTTCGCGCATGGTGGCCCAGAACGCCCGCCGGGCGGTGACGTCCATGCCGGTGGTGGGCTCGTCCAGGACGATCAGGTCGCTGTCGCCCGCGGTGGCCAGGGCGAAGCGGACCCGCTGGGCCTGGCCGCCGGAGAGCTTGTCGACCTTCTGGCCGGCGATCCTGGTGACGCCCGCGCGGGCCATCACCTCGTCGGGGCGGTAGGGCTTCGGGTGCAACCGGCAGGCGAGCGTCACCAGTTCGGCGACGGTGACCTCGTCCATCAGCCCGCCGCTCTGGAGCATCGCGCCCACCCGCCCGGCGACGATCGCCTCCCGCGGGCTCGCGCCGAACACGCGGACCGTGCCGCTGTCGGCGTTCTTGAGGCCGAGGAGCAGGTCGAGCGTGGTCGACTTGCCCGCGCCGTTGGGCCCCAGCAGCGCCACGGTCTCCCCCGGGTGCAGGGCGAGACTGAGCCCGTCCACCGCCCGCACGTCCCCGAACCCCTTGTGCACCTGGTCGAACTCGACCACCGGTGTCGTCGTCGTCATGCGTCGATGGTGGCCCGCGGGCGGTCTCCGACGGCAGTGTCGGGCGTCCGGACTGCCGCATGACAGATGTCATGGGCACTACGGGAGAGTCGGGCGGGGTGTGGGGTGCCGGGTGCGCGGAGGCCGGCCGGGCATCCGCGGAGGGCGGCCGACACGGCGGGGCGATCCGAGGGCGGCTGAGCCGCCGGGCGGGCGGAGACCGGCCGGACCACTGGGCGGGGCGGAGACCGGCCGGGCCGCCGGCGGGCGGAGGCCGGCCGGACCACCGGGCGGGGCGGAGACCGGCCGGGCCGTCGGCCGGCGGAGGCTGGCCGGGCCGCCGGCGGGCGGAGGCCGGCCGGCCCGGTGCCGGGACTGAGGGCGGCGGGTGCCGGGACGTGCGCTGAGGGCGGCGGGGTGCCGGGACGTGCGCTGAGGCGCCGGGACATAGGTACAGGGGCGCCCGGTGGTTGTACCGGGCGCCCCTGTGGGGAAGCGCGGGTCAGCTCGGGTCGGTGTCGATGACTCCGACGCGGTTCGTCTCGCTCTTGAGGGCCGGGCGCAGCGCGTTGATGACGTCCTCGACGGTGACGGGCGTCTTCTGGCCGGTGCCGCGGGTGATCAGGACGCCGTCGAAGGCGCTGCCGTACAGCTCCTTGAGGGCGGCCTTGTCGTAGTACTCGACGAGCTTGCCGTTGACCGCCTTGACGCCGAGGAACTTCCACAGCGAGTTCTTCGGGCTCAGCGGGACGGAGTGCGCCGCGTCGGTCTGGACGGTGACCTTGCCCGACATCGCCGGTGTCGCGAACTCCTTCATCATCCGGTCGACCTCGGCGTCCGGCACCGTCGGCTGCCGGGTGGTCGTGGGGACCCTCACCGGAGTCGCGGTGCCGCTCTCCACCTGGGCGCGGTAGGCCTCGGCGACGGCGGTGCCGGCCTTCGCCGCGTCGATGCCCTTGCCCGCCTTGCCGTAGACGGCGACGGCCTTGCCCGACTCGAACTTGATGGTGCCGTCGCTGGACGATCCGGCGCCGCCCGCGGCGGTCTTCAGGGCGGCCTGGAGCTTCTCCTCGTCGACCGGCATGACGGGGTCGACGACGCGGTGCTGACCGAACAGCGAGCCGATCACGGAGACCGGGTTGTAGTCGCTCCCGGCGGCCGCGTCGACCGTGGCCTGCATGTCGAACTGCAGGCCCGCCTGTTCCGGCTTGAGGGTGACGTCGGAGCCGTCCACGGACAGCTTCAGCGCCTTGTTCACCCGGCCGTCGAAGGCCTTGCCGAGCTTCTTGACGGCGTCGTCACGGGTGCCGCCGCCGATCTCCACGCCGAGCACGGTGGTGCCCTTGGGCACGTCGGAGTGGTTCATCAGCAGACCCGCGCCGTAGGCGCCGGCCGCGCCGACGACGAGCAGACCGCCGACCAGGACCAGCTTGCTGCGGCCCTTCTTCTTGGGCTTGGCGGCCTTCTGGTTCTTCTTGGAGCCGCCCGCCGACGCGTTCTGGCCGGCCGGCTCGGACCCCTTCGGCGGGGTGTTGGGCAGCGGCCCGTCGCCGGGGCCGGCCGGCGCGAACCGGTCGCCGGGGCCCGGCTTCTGCCCTGCGGAGGGCACGACGGGGATACCGCTGGTGACGGTGTCCGAGGAGATGTTGTCGTGCCGGGGGTAGCCGCCGCCCGCGCCCGGCTCGGGGGCCGGCTTCTGCGGGGTGAGGATCGCGGTGTCGTCGCTGAGCCCGCCGCCGGGGTACCGGCCGGCGGGAGCGCCGCCACCCGCGGGCGCACCGGGGCGGCCGGGTCCGGCGGGGCCTCCCGGGCCGGCGGGACGGCCGGGGCCGCCCGGGCCTGCGGGGTTGCCCTGACCGCCGCGGGGGCGGCCCTGACCTGCGGGCGCACCGGGCGCGTGAGGCGCCTGCGGCGCGCCCAGGGAGCCTGCGTGCGCGCCGGGCGCTCCGCCGTGCACCGGCGGCACGGCGGGGCCGTCGCCGGTGACCGGACCGCCGGTCGGGCCTGACGGGTGCTGCGGGCCGCCGAGGCCGCGGGGGTTGTCCGGCCCGTTGAAGTCGTGGGGGTCGCCGGGACCGCCGAGGCCGGCGCGCCCACCGGGCCCGCCGGGACCGCCGCCGGGGCCGTCGGGAACGCCCTGGCCGTCGCGCGCGCCGCCGTTGTCGGAGAAGTACGGCAGGTCGTCGCGGCGCGTCTCGGGGCCGCCGCCCTGCGCGGGTCGCGCGCCGCCGCCCAGCGGGCCCGCGGCGAGCGCCTCCGTGACGTCGAAGGAGCCCGTGCCGCCGCCGTGCCCCGGCGCGACGGGACCGCCGGTGGCGCCGGGGAGTCCTGCGCCGTTGGTCCCACCGGAGCGGGCGCCGGGCATGCCGGCGCCGTTCGTGCCGCCCGAACGCGCGCCGCCCGGCACGCTCATGGAGCCGACCACACCGCCGGGGCGTCCCGCACCCGCACCGGGGCGGCCGCCGGGCGCACCCGCACCCGAACCGCCCGGGCGCGCGCCGCCGTCGGCCGGTCCGGCGGGTCCGGGGCCCACGCCCGCCGCCGAACCACCCGGCAGACCCGCCCCGTTGCTGGAGCCCGAGCCAGGACCGCCCTTGCCGCCGCCGGACTTGCGCGGCGCGAACCAGTCGCTCTGCTTCTCCTCCGCGCCGGGCGACTGCTCGGCGGACGCCTCGACGGCGCCGGCGGAGGCGGTGGCCCCGGCCGAACTCCCGCCGCCGGGCGCACCGGTCGGCGTGGCAGCGGCGCCCGCGCCGCCCCTGGTGGGGAGGGCGGCCCGCGCGTCGGTGCCGCTGCCGCCGCCCTTGCCCTCCGCGTCCGCGACGGGCTTGCGCACGACGACCGGCGGAATGGGCCGGGATCCGGGGATGTTGATGCGGATCCGCGTCGTCAGCGTGGTCTCGGTCTTGCGTTCCTCCGGCTGCGCGGCCGAACGGCCCGCGTCCGCACCGCCGTCGGACACCACGGGGGTGCCGTACGGCGGGGTGCCCGAGGGGTATGCGGCTCCGCCGCGCCCGTTGGGCCCGGAGGACGGACTGTCAGTTTCACGACTCAAGGCAGGTTCTCCAGGTTGGCTCCACCGCCCGCCACAACCTCACGGGCGGCTCGGCGGCGCGCACCACCATACTGGCCACTTCTGGCCTGTATCCCACGACCGCCGGGGAAACCCCCACGGGACTCCCACCGTCGCGCCGGGGAGAAGTGGTACGTCACTTGCCAAGTCGGGCGTCGTCGCCGACCGGTTGCCGCCCCGAGACAAGGGTGGCGCAGATCACAGCGAGGGCCATGCCGCCGAGCAGGAAGAGATAGGAGCCGCTTCCGGCGGCGAAGAGGAAGTCCCCCTCGGGCCGGCCCGAGGTGAGCAGCACCACGGAGATCATCCAGCCCGCGGCGGGCGCGACGGCCCCGGCGCGGCCGCCGAGGGCGCGGGCCCCGCCGACGAAGAGGCCGGCCGCGCCGACGAGCGCGAGCAGCAGCCCGCCGGGGAACCAGCCGGCCTGGACGAGGGCCCCGGCCAGGCCGGTGACCGCGCCGAGCAGGAAGAGGCCGAGGCAGGCGGCGACGCGTCCGGCGGAGGGGCGCTTGAGCGGCTGGGCGAGCGGGGAGCCGTGGTACGTCATCACGCCTCCGCCTCGACGCCGGCGAACAGGTCGTCCTCCCGGCCGGCGCCCTGTGCCCGCTCCCCGCGCACGAGTTGGTAGTACTCGGTGGTGAAGAGGGGTTGTGCGAGTTCGTTGGAGAGCACGAAGGAGCTGTCGTCGGGGGCGACCTCGATCTGGGTGGCGTGCGCGCGCATCGCGGCGGCCTTGGCGGCGGCGTGGGCGGTGCCGTCGATCTCGGTGGTGACCAGCGCGTCGTCGACCACGCCGGGCACGTCGGAGACGGCGGCGCTCTTGGCGAAGGGCAGGCCGGGCAGCCGCTCGCGAAGGCGCTCGAAGGCGGCCTCGGCGACGGAACGCGGGACGCGGTTCCAGTAGACCTTGGGGACGCTCCAGCCGGCGTCCCGGGCCAGCTCGACGGCCCGCATGGCGACGCGGTGGGCCTGGATGTGGTCGGGGTGGCCGTAGCCGCCCTCGTCGTCGTAGCTGACGACGACGTGGGGGCGCACGTCGAGGACGACCTCGGCGAGGGCCGCGGCGGCGGCGTCGACGTCGGCCTGCCAGAAGCAGGCGGGGTCGTCGTTGTCGGCCAGGCCCATCATCCCGGAGTCGGCGTAGCGGCCGGTGCCGCCGAGCAGCCGGACGTCGGTGACGCCGAGGGCGGCAGCGGCGTCGGCGAGCTCACGCCGCCGGTGCGCGCCCAGGGCGGCGCCCGCGAGATGCCGCAGCCCGGACGGGATGACCTCGCCGCGCTCACCGAGCGTGCAGGTGACCAGGGTCACATGCGCGCCTTCGGCCGCGTACCGGGCCATGGTGGCCCCGTTGTTGATCGACTCGTCGTCGGGATGCGCGTGGACGAGCAGCAGACGCCGCGCGGGCAGTTCGGTCATGCCCCAACCCTACGAGGCGACCCCCGTCACCAGGCCACCTCCCCACCCCCGGTCAGCCCACCGGCCGACGGATCAGGCGTCGCCCTCAGGCCGGACGGACGGCTGCCGCACTCGTCGGGGCCGCCTCTCCCGGATCCGGGTGGCTTACGGACCCGGATCCGGGGAAGACGCGATACACACGGCGGTCAGGAGTGAGCTCCGGTCAACTGCCCACCGGCGCCCAGGGGCTCAGCGCGCGTGTCAGAACTTGATGCTGCCGATCATGCTGGCCACGCTCGTCGTCAGGTCGTTGATCGTCCCCGCCATCGTCGAGGAGGCGAGGTAGAAGCCGAGCAGGATGCAGACAACCGCGTGACCGCCCTTCAGACCTGACTTCTTGATCAACAAGAAGACGATGATCGCCAGCAGCACCACCGCCGAAATCGAGAGTGCCACGGCGGCTCACCTCCAAGAACCCGGGTACGTGGGGGAACAGGGCTAGGGAACTTGTAAATCCATACAACTGCCAGCAGGTTCATACCCACGTAGCGCCAGTGATCATAACTTCGGGTGCGCGCGCATCTCTCGGCGCACAGCCGCACAAGGGGGCGCATGGCCAATATGGTCGGGGCATGACGACCGAGTCCGACTCCTTTCCCCGACGGCACGCCCGCACCCAGCGGTTCACGCTCGGCGCGCCGCGGTCTTTCACGGTGGCCCCCGACGGCTCCCGCGTCGTGTTCCTCCGCTCGGCCTCCGGCACGGACCGGGCGAACGCGCTGTGGGTGCTCGACCCCGTCGAGGCCGGGGAGCGCGTGGCGGCGGATCCGCGCGCCCTGCTGGGCGGGGCCTCGGAGGATCTCTCCCCGCAGGAGCGGGCGCGGCGTGAGCGCAGCCGCGAAGGCGGGGCGGGCATCGTCGCCTACGCCACCGATGACGCCGTGGAGTTGGCGTCTTTCGCCTTGTCAGGGCGGCTGTTCACGGCTGAGCTGCGGGCCGGCACCGCGCGTGAACTGCCGGTCGCAGGGCCGGTGATCGACCCCCGTCCCTCGCCGGACGGCCGGCTCGTGGCGTATGTCGCGGGTGGCTCGCTGCGGGTGGTGGGCGCCGAGGGCGAGGGCGACCGGGCGCTGGCCGAGCCGGAGTCGGAGTCGGTTTCCTATGGATTGGCCGAGTTCATCGCGGCCGAGGAGATGGGGCGTTCGCGGGGTTTCTGGTGGGCTCCCGAGTCGGACCGGTTGCTGGTGGCGCGGGTCGACGACGCGCCGGTGGAGCGGTGGTGGATCTCGGACCCGGCGCAGCCGAAACGTGACCCACACCACGTGCCGTATCCGGCTGCCGGTACGGCCAACGCGGAGGTGCGGCTGTTCGTCCTCGGCCTCGACGGGGTGCGCACGGAGGTCAGCTGGGACCGTGCGCGGTATCCGTACCTGGCGCGAGTGCACTGGTCAGCGGCGGGTGCGCCGCTGCTGCTCGTACAGGCGCGCGACCAGCGCAGTCAGCTGTTCCTGGCGGTGGACACCGACTCCGGGGCCACCCGTATGGTGCATGCCGACGAAGATCCGATTTGGCTGGATCTTTTCCCCGGGGTGCCGTGCTGGAGCCCCTCCGGGCATCTGGTGCGGATCGCCGACGAGGGCGGCGCGCGGGTGCTCTCGGTGGGCGGGCGGCCGCTGACGGGGGCGCAGTTGCATGTGCGAGCGGTGCTGGACGTGACGGCCGAGGACGTGCTGGTGGCGGCGTCGGCCGGGGAGGCCGCGGAACACCCGGAGACCGGCGAGGTGCACGTCTACCGCGTCAACGAACTGGGTGTCGAGCGCCTTTCGAGGGAACCGGGTGTGCACTCGGCGGTGCGCGCCGGGGGCGTGACCGTACTGGTGTCGGCGACGCTCGACCGGCCGGGGAGTCAGGCGCGGATGCTGCGCGAGGGCGGCCGGAGGGAAAGGGGGGCGCAGGCGGCCCCGGGCGCGGCTTCGGGCGTCACGATCCGGTCGTTCGCGGAGGATCCCGGCCTGTCCCCACGCGTGTTCCTCACCGAGGGGGGCGCACGGCGCATCCCGTGCGCCGTGGTTATGCCAACGGACTACCCCGGTGACGTCTCGCCCGCCTCCGCTCCCCCGCTCCCCGTCCTCCTGGACCCCTACGGCGGCCCGCACGGCCCCCGGGTGCTCGCCGCGCACAACGCGCACCTGACCTCGCAGTGGTTCGCCGACCAGGGCTTCGCGGTGGTCGTCGCGGACGGACGCGGCACGCCCGGCCGCTCCCCGGGCTGGGAGAAGGCGATCCACCAGGACTTCACCGTCGCCCTCGACGACCAGATCGAGGCGCTCCAGGACCTCGCGAAGCGGTACCCGCTGGACCTGTCCCGGGTGGCGATCCGCGGCTGGTCCTTCGGCGGCTGGCTGGCCGGCCTGGCGGTGCTGCGCCGCCCCGACGTCTTCCACGCGGGCATCGCGGGCGCGCCGGTCACCGACTGGCGGCTGTACGACACCCACTACACCGAGCGGTACCTCGGCGACCCGGCCACGGCGGCGCGGGCGTACGCCGAGAGCTCCCTCGTGACCGACGAGGGGCTCTCCTCGCCCGCCGAGCCGCACCGCCCGCTGATGATCGTGCACGGCCTCGCCGACGACAACGTGGTCGTCGCGCACGCCCTGCGGCTGTCCTCGGCCCTGCTGGCCGCCGGCCGCCCGCACGAGGTGCTCCCGCTGTCGGGGGTCACCCACATGACCCCGCAGGAACAGGTCGCCGAGAACCTGCTCCTGCTCCAGGTGGACTTCCTCAAGCGCTCGCTGGGGCTTTCCTAGAGCATGGCGGCGGGCCGGGGAGCGTGATGCTCCCCGGCCCGCTTACGGCACCCGCACGGCCGTACGCCGTTCAGCCTGACGCGTCCGTATATCGGGACGACGTCAGCCAAGTTGCCTGCTTGTTAACGCAGTTGCAGTGCAAACAACACACCGCGCTGCGCCCCTGGGTCACTCCTTCGCGGCCTTGCCCGGCTCCGCGGCCGCCTCGGCCTCCAGGGCCTTCAGCGCCGGGTCCAGGACGACGTCCTCGGCACGGGCCTCGGTGGTCGGGTCCTCCGGGAAGTGGCAGGCCGTCAGGTGGCCCTCACGGTTGCCGGAGAGCTGGACCAGCGGCGGCTCCTCGGTGGCGCACTTGTCCTGCGCCTTCCAGCACCGGGTGCGGAACCGGCAGCCGGACGGCGGGTGGATCGGCGAGGGGACGTCACCGGCGAGGCGGATCCGCTCCCGGCTGTCCTCCCCGTCCAGCTCCACCTCCGGCACCGCCGACAGCAGCGCGTGCGTGTAGGGGTGGCGGGGGCGGTTGTAGATGGAGTCGCGGTCGCCGACCTCGACCACCTTGCCGAGGTACATGACCGCGACGCGCTGCGAGAAGTGCCGGACGACGGCCAGGTCGTGGGCGATGAAGAGGAAGGCGATGCCCATCTCCTCCTGCACCTGCTTGAGCAGGTTGACCACCTGGGCCTGGATGGAGACGTCCAGCGCCGAGACCGGCTCGTCCGCCACGATCAGCTTCGGGTTCAGGGAGAGCGCGCGGGCCACGCCGATGCGCTGGCGCTGGCCGCCGGAGAACTCGTGCGGGAAGCGGTTGTAGTGCTCGGGGTTGAGGCCGACCAGCTCCAGCAGCTCCCGGACCTTCTTCTCCCGGCCGCCCTCGGGCTCGATCCCGTTGACCTCCATCGGCGACTTGATGATCGTGCCGACGGTTTGCCGAGGGTTCAGCGAGGAGTACGGGTCCTGGAAGATCATCTGGATCTCGGACCGCACCGGCGCCAGCTGCCTGCGCGAGGACTTGGTGATGTCCTGGCCGGCGTAGGTGATCTTGCCGCCGGTCGGGTCCAGCAGGCGGGTGATGAGCCGGCCCGTGGTCGACTTGCCGCAGCCCGACTCGCCGACGAGGCCGACGCTCTCGCCCACGCCGACCGTCAGGTCTACGCCGTCGACGGCCTGGACGGCGCCGACCTTGCGCTTGATCGGGAAGCCGCCGTAGATGGGGAAGTGCTTGGTGAGGCCTTCGACGGTCAGCAGCGGCTCGGGCGCGGTGGAGCCGGCGGAGTCCTGCGGCGTCGGGAGGGTGAGGTTGTCGCTCATGTCTCGGTACTCCCTAGCGCAGCCGGGGCTGGATCTTGTCGATGAAGATGGCCTGCTTCTGCTCGGCCGTCAGATGGCAGGCGGACGCCCGGCCCTCGCCCAGCGGCGGGCGGCTGTCGGTGCACAGGGTGCCCGGCACCTCGTCCTTGAAGGCGCACCGCGGGTGAAAGGGGCAGCCGGAGGGCGGGTTGAGCAGCGAGGGCGGCGAGCCGGGGATCGGCACGAGCGCCTCGTCCACGTCGCTGTCCAGTCGCGGCATCGAGCTGAGCAGCCCCCAGGTGTAGGGGTGGCGGGGCGCGCTCATGACCTCGCGCACGGTGCCGCGCTCCACGGCCCGGCCCGCGTACATCACCAGCAGGTCGTCGGCCATGTTGGAGATCACGCCGAGGTCGTGGGTGATGAAGATGATCGCGGAGCCGAACTCCTGCTGGAGGTCCTTGAGCAGGTCCAGGATCTGGGCCTGCACGGTCACGTCCAGCGCGGTGGTGGGCTCGTCGGCGATCAGCAGCTGCGGGTCGCACATCAGCGCCATGGCGATCATCGCGCGCTGGCGCATACCGCCGGAGAACTGGTGCGGGTAGTCGTCGAAGCGCGCCTTGGGCTGCGGGATGCCGACCTTCTCCAGCATCTGGATCGCCCGGGCCTTCGCCTCCTTCTTGGAGGCGCCCATGTGCTTGATGTACGGCTCGGACAGCTGCCGGCCCACCGTGTAGTACGGGGACAGCGCGGTCAGCGGGTCCTGGAAGATCATCGCCATCTTGTTGCCGCGGAGCCGCTCCAGCTCCTTCTCCGAGGCGGTGACGAGTTCCTGGCCGTCGAGGACGATCTCGCCGTCGACGGTGGTGCTGCGGGGGTTGTGAAGGCCGAGGACCGTCAGGTTGGTGACGGACTTGCCGGAGCCGGACTCGCCGACGATGCCCAGGGTCTTGCCGCGCTCGACGTCGAAGGACAGGCCGTCGACCGCCTTGACGATGCCGTCCTCGGTGGAGAACCGCACCTTCAGATCACGCACCGACAGAAAGCTCTCCGGGCCGGTGGGGGCCGGGGCGTCCTCGGTCTTGGTCAGTGTGGTCACGGTGGTTCGTTCTTCCTAGGAGAGCCGGACGCGCGGGTCGATGTAGGCGTACGCGATGTCGGTGAGGATGTTGAAGATCAGGATGAAGAAGGCACCGAACAGCATGACGCCCATGGTCAGCGGCAGGTCCTTGGTCTGCGCGCCGTCGACGGCGAGGCGGCCGATCCCCTGGAGGGAGAAGGTGAGCTCGGTGACCACGGCGCCGCCCAGCATGCCGCTGATGTCCATACCGAGAACGGTGACGATCGGGATGAGCGAACCGCGCCAGGCGTAGCGGAAGAACACGTACTTGCGGGGCATGCCCTTGGCGCGGGCGGTGCGCACGTGCTCCTCGGAGAGCTGCTCGATCATCGACGAGCGGGCCATACGCGTGTACTGGGCGGTGAAGATGGTGGCCATCACCAGTGTGGGCAGCAGCATGCCCGTGAACCAGGCGACCGGGTCCTCGGTGATCGGGTGGTACTGGGAGTTCTCCATCCAGCCCGTGCTGTAGACGAAGATGATCAGGACGATCGGGCCGAGGAAGTAGATCTGGAACGAGCTGAGCACCATCGACCCGCCGGTGGCGAGCTTGTCGACGAACGAGCCGCGCTTGTACGCGGCGAGCATGCCCGCGCCGACGCCGACGACGAGGAAGACGACCGCGCCGCCCAGGGTGAGGGTCAGGGTGGTCGGGAAGCGGTCCAGGATGGTGGACCAGACCGGGTCGCCCGAGTAGAACGACATGCCGAGGCAGGGCGCGTCGCAGTGCCCGGCGGGGAAGTCACGGCCCATCACGATGCCGGTCATGAAGTCCCAGAACTGCGTGTGCAGCGGCAGGTTCAGGCCGAGAGCCGTACGGATGTCCTCGAGTCGCTGCGGAGAGCAGTCCTTGCCACAGGCCAGGGACGCGTAGTCGGAGGGCGCGGCGACGAACAGGAAGAACGTGGCGGCGCCGATGAGGAACAGGGTGACGACGGCACCGACCGTGCGCCGGATGATGAACTGAAACATGGCGGGGAGGCTGCTCTCTGCGGAGACGGTGGGAGGTTTCACGGAGGTGCGGGGGCGCGCTCCGCCTGGTGCGCGCCCCCGCCGATCAGCCGTAGAGAGTTACGACTTCAGGAAGATGCGGTTGATGTCCAGCAGGCTGGACACCGAGCCGTAGCGGGTTCCGCCGACGTTGGAGCCGGAGAGCTGGAACTGCTTCGTGTACCACAGCGGAGCGGACGGCAGGACGGTCTCCAGCAGGTAGTGCTGGGCCTCCTTCCAGGTCTTCGCGGCCTCGACCGGCTCCTGGGTCAGCGCCTTCTGGATGAGGGCCTTGACCTTCGGGTCCTTGGTGTGCGAGTAGTTCGGCGAACCGTCGGAGACCAGGCTCGGGTCGTAGATCGGCGTGATCACGGTGCCCGCCGACGGCCAGTCCTGGCCCCAACCCGTGATGTAGATGTCGTACGGGTTGTTGACCTTGCCGATCTGCTCGTAGTAGCTCGCGGAGTCGACCTCCTTGGAGACGACCTCGAAGCCCGCCTTGGTCAGCGCGTCCTCGATGGCGACCTTGCGCTTCTGGCCGGCCGAGCTGTTGGAGTAGGCGAAGACGAGCTTCTTCTCGGCGGCCGGGATGTCCTTCAGGAGCTCCTTGGCCTTGGCCACGTTGCCCTGGGGGGTCTTCAGACGGCCGTACGGGTCGTACTTGGGCTCGTAGCCCGGCAGGGTCGGGGCGAAGTAGTTAGGGGCCACGTCACCGCCGTAGACACCGCCCTCACCGGCGATGAGGGACTTGGAGTTCACCGCGTAGGTGACGGCCTCGCGGACCGCCTTGTTCTTCACCCGGTCCAGGTTGAAGCTCAGCTGCATGACGTAGGGCTGGTAGCCCTTCACCGTGCGGGAGTTGACCGACGGGGTGCTGATGACCTTCTGGATCTGGGTGGCCTCGACCGCGCCGGTGAGCTGGATGGCGTTCTTGTCGCCGCCCTGGTCGGCGATCAGACGCTGGGTCTGGGTGGCCTCGGTGACGCCGAACTGGAAGTTGAAGCCGTCCGGGTACTGGTGGCGCACGGAGTCGGTCTTCGGGTCCCAGTTGGTGTTCTTGACGAGCACCAGGGACTTGCCGGCCTTGTACGAAGCGATCTTGTACGGGCCCGTGGCGACCGGGGCCTTGTCGTACTTCTCCTTCGTGTCCGTCTTCGCCGGGACGATGCCGTAGCCGGCCATGGCCAGCGTCTGCGGCAGGTCGGGGCGGGCGGTGTCGAAGTGGAAGATCACCGTCTTCGCGTCCGGGGTGTCCAGCACGGTGGCCGGCAGGTGCTTGCCGTCGAAGCCGCCGCCCGGCAGGAGCTTGCGGTAGTCCGCCTCGTACTTCTTGCCCGCGAGCCAGGTCTGCAGGTAGGGCGGGCCGTCGAAGATGAACTTCGCGAACTGGCGCTCGACGGTGTGGCGGACGTCGGCCGAGGTGATCACGTTGCCGTTGGCGTCCTTGACGCCGTCCTTCAGCGTGAAGGTCCAGGTCTTGCCGCCGTCGGAGGACTTGCCCGAGTCGGTGGCGATGTCGCCGGCGACCGAGACGTTGCCCTTGTCGTCCTCCTGGAACTGGGTCAGGCGGCGGAAGAGCAGGTTGGCGACCTGACCGGCGTCCGAGACGTAGATCTGGCTCGGGTCGAGGTGGGAGAGGCCCGCCTCCTGGTAGACCGTGACCGTGCCGCCGCTCTTGGCGCCGGGGATCTCCTTGGCGGGACCGGTGGAGCCCGCCGCGTCGCTGTACGTGACCGGCTTCGACTGGGTCGCGGCTTCCGCCTGGTCCTTCTTGGAGTCGCCGCTGGACTTGCTGCCCTTGTTCTCGGAGCAGCCCGTGAGCGCCAGCGAGCCGGCCGCGATGGCGACCACGACGGCACGCGCCCTGCGTGAGGTGAACGGCTTCATGATGGCGAAAACACCTACCTGTCGGTTGTTATCCATGAGTACTGCCTGACGCGGCTGGTAGGCCGACGCGGGGGCGGCAGTCACCCCCCACCAATGGACGGTTACCGCCCGGACTTGGGGTCGAAGGCGTCCCGCACCGAGTCTCCGAGGAGGTTGAAGGCCAGGACGAAGATCACCAGCGCCACGCCCGGGAAGAAGATGAAGGCGGGGTCCTGCTGCGCGTAGCTGGAGCCGGCCGCGAACAGACGGCCCCAGTCCGGGGTCGGCTCGACGAAGCCGACGCCCGCGAAGGACAGGAAGGCGATGGTGAGGATGGTGCTGGGCAGCTGGTACGTGAACTGCACCAGGATCGGCGTGACCACGTTGGGCAGGATCTCCTTGCGGACGATCCGGCCGGGCGAGGCCCCGGAGACCTTCGCCGCCTCCACGAACTCGCGCTCCCGCAGGGACAGCACGGTGGAGCGGACCAGTCGGGCCATGCTCATCCAGCCCAGCAGCCAGAGCACGATCAGCATCGCCAGCGCCCGGAAGTAGGTGGGCGTCTCCTCCCGCGGGTCCACGAAGAACGAGGTCACCACGGGCATGAAGGCGATGAAGAACAGCTGCTGCGGGAAGGACAGGAAGAAGTCCGTGACCCGGCCGATCCAGTAGTCGGTACGGCCACCGAAGTAGCCGCCGATCAGGCCGATGACGATGCCCGTCGTCATCAGCAGGGTGGTCACGCCGAGCGCCATGAACAGCGAGGTGCGCATGCCGTAGACCAGCATGGCGAACACGTCACGGCCGAACTGCGGCTCCACACCGAACCAGTGGTCCCCCGAGATCCCCCCGAACCACCCCAGAGGCAGCCCGAACTCGTCCAGGACGGGCTTGTCCGAGTAGGTCGGGTCCTGGCCGTACAGCGTGTACGGGTCGGTCCCGCTCAGCTTGACCAGCAGCGGCGCCGCCAGCGCGATGACGAAGTAGATAATCACTACCCACGCGCAGATGACACCGGTACGGTCACGCTTGAAGCGCTGCCACATCAACTGGCCGGGAGAACGGCCCTCGAGCTTCTTCTCGTCCTTGGCGGGAACGGGGTTCGGCTCGAGCTCGGGCTCCAAGGCGATCGACGGCCCGGTGCCCTCAGCCTTGGCTGGACTGGTCATGTTTGTTCTTCCCCCGGGGGGTTGAGAGTTGAGCGCAGCACAGATACCGGCAGGTTCTGTGGTTTGGGGGAACTTTCGCCAAAGTGTTCAACGCGCGTCAAGGGCGGAAGACATAGGGATCTCCCTACCGCCGATATTTTGAGGAAAAATTGCGCAGACCGACACCTGAGCGCGCTTGACAGCCAGGATGAACAACCGTCAAAACGGACATTAACTGACAGGTTTCGGTTTACATGTCCGAAACGCGATCGCTGATTCACCGGTATCCGGACTGCGCCGTCCGGGTGATGGTCCGTCACCCGGACACGCCGTCGCCCACCCCTGGGGACGACCCGCCGGCCGGCTGCCCGGCGGCATGCCTGAGGCCCGGCCCGCCGGACAGGGCGGACCGGGCGACGAGGGATGCGCAGAGGGCGCCCGCCGGGGCGCCGTCCGGCGTCAGCCGTGCTTGGCGCGGCTCGCGGTGCGGGCGCGGTCGCGCTGGTCGAGGACGACCTTGCGGATGCGGACCGCCTCCGGGGTCACCTCGACGCACTCGTCGTCGCGGCAGAACTCCAGGGACTGCTCCAGCGACAGCTTGCGCGGCGGAACGATCGCCTCGAACGAGTCGGCCGAGGACGACCGCATGTTCGTGAGCTTCTTCTCCTTGGTGATGTTCACGTCCATGTCGTCGGAACGCGAGTTCTCACCGACGATCATGCCCTCGTACACCTCGGTGCCCGGGTCGGTGAACAGCACACCGCGCTCCTGGAGGTTCGTCATCGCGAACGCGGTGACGGCGCCGGAGCGGTCGGCGACCAGGGAGCCGTTGTTACGGGTCTGGAGCGTGCCGAACCAGGGCTCGAAACCCTCGTGGATGGAGTGGCCGATACCCGTGCCACGGGTCTGGGTCAGGAATTCGGTACGGAAGCCGATCAGACCGCGCGAGGGCACCACGAACTCCATGCGCACCCAGCCGGAGCCGTGGTTGGACATGTTGTCCATCCGGCCCTTGCGGACGCCCATGAGCTGGGTGACGGCGCCCATGTGCTCCTCGGGCACGTCGATCGTCATGCGCTCGACCGGCTCGTAGGTCTTGCCGTCGACTTCCTTGGTGACCACCTGGGGCTTGCCGATGGTCAGCTCGAAGCCCTCGCGGCGCATCTGCTCGACCAGGATGGCGAGCGCCAGCTCACCGCGGCCCTGGACCTCCCAGGCGTCCGGACGCTCGGTGTCCAGCACGCGCAGCGAGACGTTACCGATCAGCTCGCGGTCGAGGCGGTCCTTGACCTGGCGGGCGGTGACCTTGCGGTCCTTGACGACCGCCTTCGCGTCGGCGCCCTTGCCGGTGCCGCCACGGCCGACCAGCGGGGAGGTGTTGGTGCCGATGACCATGGAGATGGCCGGCTCGTCGACCGTGATCAGCGGCAGCGGGATCGGGTTCTCGGGGTCCGCGAGGGTCTCACCGATCATGATCTCCGGGATACCGGCGACGGCGCAGATGTCACCCGGGCCGGCCTTCTCGGCGGGCTTGCGGGTGAGCGCCTCGGTCATCATCAGTTCGGTGATGCGAACGTTGCTGATGGAGCCGTCACGCTTGATCCAGGCGACCGTCTGGCCCTTGCGCAGCTCGCCCTGCTCGACGCGGAGCAGCGCGATACGGCCCAGGAAGTTGTCGGCGTCCAGGTTGGTGACGTGGGCCTGGAGCGGGGCGGCCTCGTCGTAGGTCGGGGCCGGGATGTGCTCCAGGATGGTGGAGAAGAACGGCTCCAGGCTGGTGGAGTCGGCCGGGACCGTGCCGTTCTCCGGCTTGGTCAGCGACGCGATGCCGTCACGGCCGCAGGCGTACACGATCGGGAACTCGATCTGCTCCTCGTCCGCGTCCAGGTCGAGGAAGAGGTCGTAGGTCTCGTTGACGACCTCGTCGATCCGGGAGTCCGGGCGGTCCGTCTTGTTGATGCACAGGATGACGGGCAGCCGCTGCTGGAGCGCCTTGCGGAGCACGAAGCGGGTCTGCGGCAGCGGGCCCTCGGAGGCGTCGACGAGGAGGACGACACCGTCGACCATCGACAGACCGCGCTCGACCTCGCCGCCGAAGTCGGCGTGGCCGGGGGTGTCGATGATGTTGATGGTGATCGGCTCGCCGCCGTCCTTGGGGTGGTACTTCACCGCCGTGTTCTTGGCGAGGATCGTGATGCCCTTCTCACGCTCCAGGTCGTTCGAGTCCATCATGCGGTCGTCGACGGAGTCGAGCTGGTGGGCGGCGAAGGCCCCGGCCTGCTTCAGCATGCCGTCGACGATGGTCGTCTTGCCGTGGTCGACGTGGGCGACGATGGCTACGTTGCGGATGTCGTGACGTGTTGCGGACACGGCCATAAAGCGGCGTTCTCCCGGAGTGTGAGGAAGGCCTGCACGTACGTCTGTGTTACGCGGGCCCTGCCGGGCTTGACATGCCACGGCCTCACCCCATGGTACGTGGCCCGGCGGGGGGCGTTCTCCGCAGGGCCACGGGGGTCACTTCGCCGACGGCTTCGCCGGACCCGCGGCGCCCTTCTTCAGGAAGCCCATGTCCTCGTAGACGGGGGTCTGGAAACCGAACGCTCCGGCGTTGGCGAGGTTCTTGCGCACCGCCGTGAGCTGGGGGCGCTGGTAGAGGGGAATCGATCCGGCGGCGGCCCAGATCCGGGCGTCGGCCTTGCGGATCAGGGACCGCCGCTCCTCCTCGTCCAGGGTGGAGACCGCCTGGTCGAACAGCTGGTCCACCTGGTCGGTGCCGACCCGGGTGTAGTTCTGCTCGACGGTGAGCGACCCGTCGGCGGCCGGGACCGGCTTGGCGTAGATCGGCCGGGCGTCGGTGGCCGGGAACGCCGAGGCCGGCCAGGAGTACAGGGCGAGGTCGTACTGGCCGGAGGCGATGTGGTCCTTGAAGTAGCTGTCGTCGGCGACCTTGGTGACCTCGGTCCTGATGCCGACCTTCTCCAGCATGGACACGATCCGCGCGGCGACGGTGTGCAGGGGCGCCGAGCCCGGCCCGGACGGCAGCACGAACCGCAGGGTGAGCGCCTTGCCGTCCTTGGCGAGGCCGCCGTGCGCCGCGCCGGCCGGGGCGGCCGTGCCCCGGGGGGCGTACGCGCCGGGCGCGCCGTGCTTGTTGACGTACTGCTTGCCGTCCTGGGCGAGCTGCCGTCCGCCCTCCTCGCCGGCCGCCGTGCCGCGCAGGTGCCCCTGTTCCCGGCCCGCCTTGTCGTCCTCGCCGACGATGTACGTGCCGTCGTCGCCGCCCGCGGACTCCTTCTGCGAGGAGCGCGCGCCGGCCTTGCCGCCCTCGGAGCCGGCCGCCTTCTCGGCCTTCTTCTCCTCCTTCACCGGGCCGCCCGGCACCCAGCCGGCGTCCGCGAGCAGGGCCCGCGCCTCCTTGGCGTCCTGCCCGCCGAGGGCGCCGCTGCCGTCGGCGTACGCCTCCTGCCCGGACAGCGCGAGGTGGCTGCCGACGGGCACGGCGGGCAGGCCCAGCGGCCCGAGGACCGCCTTCGCCAGATCCGCCCGGTCCAGCGCCCGGGCCACCGCGCGGCGCACCCGTTCGTCGGCGAGCGGGCCGTCGGCGCCGTTCAGGGCGAGCTGGGTGTAGGCGGGCTCCAGCGACTTGCGCACCTCGTACTCGCCCAGCGTCGCGTCCGCCGCGTCGCCCTGTGCAGGGGGGTTCGGCGCCTTGGCGGCGGTGCGTCCGGAGCCGGTGGTGCTCAGCGGTCCCGCCGCGCCCCGGGCGGCCTCCTCGACGCGGCGGGCGGCGGCCGGGTCGATCTCGGCGAGGTCGACGGAGCCGGCGGCGAGGGCGTCGGCGCGCCGCTCACGCGGCACGGCCGTCAGCGCGATCTCGGAGAGCTTCGCGGGCTCGCCCCACCAGCGCGGGTTGCGGGTCAGCAGGATGCGGCCGCCGGGGCGGTCCACCTGCTCGATGCCGAAGGGCCCGGCGGTCACCTTGAGCTTGCCGCGCGCCCCGTCGTTGAAGGAGTCGGGGGTGCCCATGACGTCCTTCGGGTAGAGCGGGGTGAACAGCGAGCGCCAGTCGGCGTAGGCGCGGCTGAAGGTGACCTTGACCTCCAGGTCGTTCTTGCCGCGTTCGACCTTCTCGATCCGGTCGTAGCCGGCGTTGCGGGCGGTCCAGTAGGCACTGTCCTTGCCGGACAGGGCGCGCCACTGGGCGGCGAAGTCGGCGGCGCCGATCTCCCGGCCGTCGCTCCACACGGCCTGCTGGGCGAGCCGGTAGAGGACGACCTGCTTGGGCTCGGTGTCGACGACCTCGGCGGACTCCAGGTAGTCGGTGTTCAGCCGCGGCCGGCCGTCGGCGTCGAGCCGGAACATCGACGGCAGGACGGCCTGGGCGACCCGGGAGGTGGTGGCGTCGGCGTCCGCCTGGAAGGTGTTGAAGGTCTCCGGCACGGTGTCGACCGCCCAGCGCAGTGTGCCGCCGTCGGCGACCTGGGAGCGGGCGGCCGCGGCGATGTCCTGCGCGGCGAGCGGCTTTCCGGCCGGGTCCTCGGAGCCGCAGGCGGTCAGCGTGGTCACCGCGAGGACGCCCGCGGTGAGGAAGGCGACCGAGCGCATGACCGCGCGCGGGCCGACGCCGTCATAGGACATGTCCGGTACCTCCGGGAGCCGCTGCCGCCCGTGACACGCGTGCGTTATGTTCACATTCGGCGGTATTTTGGAGTTGATCAGATCTACGGCCCACTGAAGAGGAAAGGCTTCCTCAGCCGGGGGCGACACGGCGGCGCGGGGGCGCAAGCCCACCCGTGCGGAGCAAAGCGCGCTCCCGGCGCACACAGAGCGCGTACGGGCGTGCGGCAAGGCGCGCACAATCCGCCAATCGCCGCACACGCCTTCACATCACCCGTGTGACGCGCAACACTCGCTGGCGCATGAGCGTCGCCGTCCAGGGCCCGCGGGTCCGCGGAAGTGAGGTCACGTCATGTCCGTGCACGACGATCTGACAGCGGTACAGCGCTGCCTCGACGACCTGTCCCGCTCGGTGGGCCGTCTGGAGCAGCAGCTCGGCAGCGGCGGGCTGGAGATGCGCCGCGTCCGCGCCGACGCCGACCATCTGCGGGAGAGCGTCGCCCTGCTGCGCGCGGCGGCCGCGTCGCCCGGCGCGGCGGACAGGCCCCCGCTGGTCACCATCTCCGACACCCCCTACGACGACAGCCTGTGGGTGGACACCGACGACGAGGGCTTCGGCGCGCGCCGGCACGCGCCCTGATCCGACCCGGCCGGCCCGCTGCGGGCCCGACGCCGGCTGCCGCGCTCCGGAGACGAACCGATCCCCGAAAGGTGCGTCCTTACGTTGGCCACAGGCACGGAACCCCGTCCCCCGAGCGGCGTGCGCACCCCGACGCGCGCCGCCATCACCGCCCCCCATCTGCGCACCGACCGCTGGTGGCTGGCCCCCGCCGTCACCGCCGCCGGACTCCTCGCCTTCATCGTGTACTCGACCTGGCGGGCCTTCTCCGACGCCCACTACTACGCGGCGCCGTACGTCTCGCCGTTCTACTCGCCCTGTCTGGCCGAGCGCTGCGAGCCGATGCACGCCGGCCCGAACTGGGAGATCTTCGGCAGCTGGTGGGGCATCTCGCCCGCGATCATCATCCTGATCTTCCCGCTGGGCTTCCGGCTGACCTGCTACTACTACCGCAAGGCGTACTACCGGGGCTTCTGGGCCTCCCCGCCGGCCTGCGCGGTCGCCGAACCGCACCGCCGGTACACCGGCGAGACCCGCTTCCCGCTGATCCTGCAGAACGCCCACCGCTACTTCTTCTACGCGGCGCTCCCCGTCGCGGGCATCCTCACCTACGACACGGTGCTCGCCTTCCGCGACGAGCACTACGCGTGGGGCCACATGGGCCTGGGCACCCTCGTCTTCCTGGTCAACATCGTGCTGATCTGGGCGTACACGCTCTCCTGCCACTCCTGCCGGCACATCGTGGGCGGCAAGCTCAAGCACTTCTCCAGGCATCCCGTGCGCTACCGGCTGTGGCAGTGGGCGGGGAGGCTGAACGCCCGCCACATGCAGCTGGCCTGGGCGTCGCTGGTCAGCGTCGCGCTCGCCGACTTCTACGTGTACCTGGTCGCCTCGGGCGCCTTCGCCGATCCGCGCTTCTTCTAGACGAGTGGGGCTTTGTGATGTCCGTGGTCGACCGGCAGGAGTGGGACGTCGTCGTGGTCGGGGCCGGCGGCGCCGGTCTGCGCGCCGCCGTCGAGGCGCGTGAGCGGGGCGCGCGCACGGCCGTGATCTGCAAGTCGCTGTTCGGCAAGGCGCACACCGTGATGGCCGAGGGCGGCATCGCGGCGGCCATGGCCAACGCCAACGAGCACGACACCTGGCAGGTGCACTTCCGCGACACCATGCGCGGGGGCAAGTTCCTCAACCAGTGGCGGATGGCCGAGCTGCACGCGCGGGAGGCGCCGCAGCGGGTGTGGGAGCTGGAGACCTGGGGCGCCCTGTTCGACCGCACCGCGGACGGCCGGATCTCCCAGCGCAACTTCGGCGGCCATGAGTACCCGCGCCTGGCGCACGTCGGAGACCGCACCGGCCTGGAGCTGATCCGCACCCTCCAGCAGAAGATCGTCGCCCTCCAGCAGGAGGACTTCAAGGAGACCGGCGACCACGAGTCCCGCCTCAGGGTCTTCCAGGAGTGCACGGTCACCCGGATCCTCAAGGACGGCCCCCGCGTCAGCGGGGTCTTCGCCTACGAGCGTGAGAGCGGCCGCTTCCTCGTCCTCGAAGCCCCCGCCGTCGTGATCGCGACCGGCGGCATCGGCAAGTCCTTCAAGGTGACGTCGAACTCCTGGGAGTACACCGGCGACGGCCACGCGCTCGCCCTGCTCGCGGGCGCGCCCCTGCTGAACATGGAGTTCGTGCAGTTCCATCCGACGGGCATGGTCTGGCCGCCGTCGGTGAAGGGCATCCTCGTCACCGAGTCCGTGCGCGGCGACGGCGGGGTGCTCAAGAACTCCGAGGGCCGGCGGTTCATGTTCGACTACATCCCGGACGTGTTCAAGGAGAAGTACGCCGAGTCCGAGGACGAGGCCGACCGCTGGTACGACGACCCCGACCGCAACCGGCGGCCCCCCGAACTGCTCCCCCGCGACGAGGTCGCCCGCGCCATCAACGCCGAGGTGAAGGCGGGCCGGGGCTCACCGCACGGAGGCGTCTTCCTCGACGTGTCCACGCGGATGCCCGCCGAGGTCGTCAAGCGGCGGCTGCCGTCGATGTACCACCAGTTCAAGGAGCTCGCCGACGTCGACATCACCGCGGAGGCGATGGAGGTCGGCCCGACCTGCCACTACGTGATGGGCGGCATCGCCGTCGACTCCGACACGGCCGCCGCGCGCGGGGTGCTCGGGCTGTACGCGGCCGGTGAGGTGGCCGGCGGGATGCACGGCTCCAACCGGCTCGGCGGCAACTCCCTCTCCGACCTGCTGGTGTTCGGCCGCCGGGCGGGACTGCACGCCGCCGAGTACGCGGCGGCCCTCGCCGCGGCCCGCCCCCCGGTCGACGACACCCAGGTCGACCTGGCCGCCGCGGAGGCCCTGCGCCCCTTCTCCGCCGAGGAGCCCTCGGGGGCGCCCGCGGAGAACCCGTACACCCTCCACCAGGAACTCCAGCAGACGATGAACGACCTGGTCGGCATCATCCGCCGGCAGGGCGAGATGGAGCAGGCCCTGAAGAAACTGGCGGAGCTGCGGGTACGGGCCCGGCGGGCCGGCGTCGAGGGCCACCGCCAGTTCAACCCGGGCTGGCACCTCGCCCTGGACCTCAGGAACATGCTGCTGGTGAGCGAGTGCGTGGCGCGGGCCGCGCTGGAACGCACCGAGTCGCGCGGCGGCCACACCCGTGAGGACCACCCGGCGATGGAACGCGCCTGGCGCAACGTCAATCTGCTGTGCCGGCCCGCCGAGCCGGCCGCCGGACCGGAGGGCGCCGCCGACCCGTCCCGCGGGCAGATCGTCCTGTCACGGGAGACCACCGAACCCGTCCGCCCCGACCTGCTCGCCCTCTTCGAGAAGGAGGAGCTGGTCAAGTACTTCGCCGAAGAGGAGCTGTACGGATGAGCGGCTACCAGGCCCACTTCAGAGTGTGGCGCGGCGACGTCGAGGGCGGCGGCCTGAAGGACTTCGAGGTCGAGGTCAACGAGGGCGAGGTGGTCCTCGACATCGTGCACCGCCTCCAGGCCACCCAGGCCCCCGACCTCGCCGTGCGCTGGAACTGCAAGGCAGGCAAGTGCGGTTCCTGCTCGGCCGAGGTCAACGGACGGCCCCGGCTCATGTGCATGACCCGCATGTCCGTCTTCGGCCGCGACGAGACGATCACCGTCACACCGCTGCGCGCCTTCCCGGTCGTCCGCGACCTGGTCACCGACGTCGGCTTCAACTACCGCAAGGCCAGGGAGATCCCGTCGTTCGTGCCGCCGGAGGGGGTGGCTCCCGGCGAGTACCGCATGTTCCAGGAGGACGTGGACCGGTCGCAGGAGTTCCGCAAGTGCATCGAGTGCTTCCTGTGCCAGGACACCTGCCATGTGGTCCGCGACCACGAGGAGAACAAGCCGGTCTTCGCGGGGCCCCGCTTCCTGATGCGGATCGCGGAGCTGGACATGCACCCGCTGGACGCGGCCGAGGAGAGCGGCCTCGACCGCAGGAAGACCGCCCAGGACGCCCACGGTCTCGGCTACTGCAACATCACCAAGTGCTGCACGGAGGTCTGTCCCGAGGGCATCAAGATCACCGACAACGCCCTGATCCCCCTGAAGGAGCGTGCCGTCGACCGCAAGTACGACCCCCTGGTGTGGCTGGGCGACAAGATCCGCCGGCGGAGCTGACGCTCCGCGGGGACCTAGGTGTATTGATCATGAGCGTTGTTGACACTCGCCGGTGCTTGATCATGGCGAAGACCTCCGGTGTGGTGGAGCTGTCTAGGACTGCACCGCACGGAGGTCTTCGTGTCCCACCGTAATGCCCGGCTGACCGTTCACGGCAGGCGCCTGCTCGTCGAACGTGTCTCCGGTGGCCGCCCCGTCGCGCACGTCGCGGCCGAAATGGGCATCTGCCGTGCCACCGCCCACAAGTGGATCCGCCGCTGGCGTGCGGAGGGCGAACAGGGGCTGCACGACCGCTCCAGCCGCCCCCGTACGACACCACACCGCACTGCGGCAGCAGTCGAGGCCCGGGTCTGCATGCTGCGGCAGGCACGCAAACTCGGACCGGCTCGCCTCGGACCGATGCTGAACCTGCCGGCCTCGACGGTGCACCGGATCCTGGTCCGCCACGGCCTGAACCGCCTGGCCTTCCTGGACCGGCCCACCGGCCAGGTCATCCGCCGCTACGAGCGTGATCGGCCCGGCGAACTCATCCACGTCGACGTCAAGAAACTCGGCCGTATCCCGGACGGCGGCGGCCACAAGACACTGGGCCGCCAAGCGGGCCGAGCCACCCGCAGCAAGATGGGCTTCGACTACGTCCACTCCGCCGTCGACGACCACAGCCGCCTGGCATACAGCGAGATCCACGGCGACGAGAAGGCCGCCACCTGCGCCGGCTTCCTCCGCCGGGCCGCGGACTTCTTCGCCGCCTGCGGCATCGACCGCATCGAGCGGGTCCTGACCGACAACGCCTGGCCCTACCGCAAGAGCTTCGCCTGGCGCCAGGCGCTGGCCGACCTCGGCGCGGCCGGCAAGCTCACCCGCATCTACCGGCCGCAGACCAACGGCAAGGTCGAACGCTTCAACCGCACCCTGCTCGACGAATGGGCCTACCTACGGCCCTACACCAGCAACAACGAGCGGACCGCAGCCCTCGACGACTTCCTCCACGGCTACAACTACCATCGCTGCCACACCGCACTCGAAGGCCAGCCACCCATCAGCCGTGTGAACAACGCTGCGGGTCAATACAACTAGGGCGTGTTTCGAAAGTAGCGTCGTCCGCCCGAAGGGCGGGCCCGGCGGCGTCTGGTGCGTGCGATCGCAAGGCGGAGGGTCGCCCCGATACTGGATGTATCGGGGCGATCCCGACAACGCGGCGAGCGTGCGTGCCAGGCGTCGCCGGGCAGGCGGGACTTTCGAAACACGCCCTACCGGACCCAGCCGTCCTGGTAGGCCTGCCAGTCCTTCTCCTGTGCGGCGAAGTCGACGTAGGCGGCGACGCCGAAGTTGCGCCGGTCCGCGTCCGTGCGGGACAGGCCGAGGCGTACGCCGCGGACGGCGCCGGCGACGGTCTCCGCGTGTTCCCAGTGGCCGAACCCCTTCTGGTGGTAGAAGGGCAGGCCCATCAGCAGGTCGGTGGTCTCCGGGGTGACCTCCAGGGCCAGGGAGGTCTGCTGGGCGACATAGCCGCCGTACGTGCTCTCCAGCGGCTGCATGGTGTCGTACGACATGAGCGCGATCTGGTCCACGCGGCGGGCGACCTGGCCGAAGAACCGCTGCGACCACCACTTCGGGTGGCCGGTGAGCGTGCCCCGGGCGGTGTGGAGGCCCGGCAGCGGGTCGATCTGGTGGGCGGCGACGGAGAGCGGGACGCCCCGGGCCGCGGTGACGGCGTGCAGGGCGTCGAGGAGGGTGAGGTAGTCGGCGTCGTCGGAGTGCAGGGGCTCCAGGTCGAAGTGGGCGCCCTCGAAGCCGGCGGCGAGGATCTCGCGGGTTGACCGCACCACGGCGGCCCGGGTCGGGGCGCTCTCCAGCCGCATGCCGCCGGCCCCCTCGCTGGCGAGGACGTCGCCCAGCCAGGCCTGGACCCTGATCCCGGGCATCTCGCGGTGCGCGGCGGTCAGGAACCAGCGGGCGTTCGGGTACGCCGACGCGGGCAGTGTGCCGTCGTGCTCCAGAGGGCCTGCGTGGACGTAGAGGTCGCGGATGCCGGAGCGCTTCAGCCGGGCGGCGAGGGCGGTGACGTCGGCGTCCTGCTTACGGCCGTCGACCCAGGCGTGGCCGAGCCAGAGGGCGTCCTTGCCCCGGGTGAACGTGCCGTCGGCCGGGTCCCCCATGTAGTTCACGCGCAGGGCGGTGAGGGCGGCGAGGAGGGGGAGGAGAAGGATCAGGGAGACGGCGAGGGCCAGGCGGCGGAGCAGGCGGCGTCGCTTGCTCGGCGGGGGCGTGGCGGGTTGGGCTTCCTCGGTGGGCTGTGCTTTCCCGGTGGGCTGGGCTTCCTCGGTCGGTCGTGGCTCCTCGGTCGGTCGTGGCTCCTCGGTCGGTCGTGATTCCTCGGTCGGTTGTGCCTCTTCTTCCGGTCGTCTCTTCTCGGCCGCGGGCTCGTCGGTCTGCGGCGAGCTGTCCATCACGGTCCCCCTTCTGGCGCGCGCGTGCGTGCGGGTGGCGCACGACGTGCTGCCCGGCGGTGCGGCCGGAGCGGTGTGGCCGACGTTGCCGAAGAGGACGAGGGGAACGGGTGTTCCGGTTGCGATCACGCGGGACCGCGGGTCAGAACAGGCTGAGCAGCGCCTCCGCGGGGTCCGTGAGCGTCGTCTCCCCGTCGGGGAGGGGGAGTTCGAACCAGACGGTCTTGCCGCGCGGGGTGCGCCGGGAGCCCCAGGCCGCGGAGAGCAGGCCGACCAGTTGGAGGCCCCGGCCGCCCTCGTCGGTGTCGCGGGCGCGACGGCGGCGCGGCTGGACAAGACCGGCGTCCCAGACCTCGCAGACGAGGGTGCGGTCGAGCAGCAGCCGTAGCCGGATCTCGCCCTCGCCGTACCGCAGCGCGTTCGTCACCAGCTCGCTGACCAGCAACTCCGTGGTGTCCACGAGCTGTTCGAGGCCCCATGCCAGCAGTTGGGTGCGCGCGTGCTCGCGGGCCCGGCCCACACTGCGCGGCTCGCGCGGCAGGGTCCAGTCGCCGACCGAGTCGACGGGCAGGCCCTGGACACGTGCCATCAGCAGGGCGATGTCGTCCTCGCCGTGGTGGGTGTCGAGGGTGTTGAGGACGTGGTCGCAGACGTCCTCCAGCGGCCTGGACGGGTCGGTGAGCGCGCCGACGAACGCCTGGAGCCCCTCGTCGAGCGGATGGTCGCGGGACTCGACAAGGCCGTCCGTGTAGAGCGCGAGCAGCGCGCCCTCGGGCAGGTCGACCTCCACCTCCTCGAAGGGCTCGCCCCCGACGCCGAGCGGCATGCCCGGCGGCACGTCGAGCATCAGCGCCGCCTCGCCGGGTTCCACCAGCACCGGCGGGAGGTGGCCCGCGTTGGCGAAGGTGCACCGGCGGGTGACGGAGTCGTAGACCGCGTACACGCAGGTCGCGAGGTACACCTCGGACAGGTCGGCCTCGCGGGGGCGGCGGGCCGCGCGGGTCGCCTGCTGGACCCCGCCGGGGGTGCCGAGGCCGCGTGCGATCTCGTCCAACGCCGAGAGCACTTCCGCCGGTTCGAGGTCGAGCAGCGCCAGCGTGCGGACTGCGGTGCGGAGTTCACCCATGGCGACCGCGGCGCGCAGCCCGCGCCCCATCACGTCGCCGACGACCAACGCCGTACGGTGGCCGGGCAGTTCGATGACGTCGAACCAGTCGCCGCCGACCTCGCTGGGGCGGCCGGTGGAGACGCTGCCCGGCAGGTAGCGGCAGGCGATGTCCAGTCCGGAGGCGACCGGGTCGCCGGGCGGCAGCAGGGACCGTTGCAGTATCAACGCCCGCTCGTGCTCACGGCGGTACAGGCGCGCGTTGTCGATGCACACCGCCGCCCGCGCCGCGAGCTCCACGGCCAGGTCCCGGTCGCGGTCCCCGAACGGCTCGCTGCCCTTGGTCCGCGAGAACTGCGCGAGTCCTACGACGGTGTCGTGCGCGACCATCGGGACGGCGAGCGTGGACTGCACGGCCCCGCCCTCCTCGCCGGGGATGTACTGCGGGCGTGCGGTGCGCAGGGCGTCCGCGCACTGGGAGTTGAAGGGGTAGTGGTGGACCGCGCCGACGGCGACGGGGGTGCCGCCGGCGGCGAACGGGGCGTCGGAGACGGCGGACGCGAAGGCGACGCGGCGCAGTTCGGCGCTGCCGTCGGCGAGGCCGTGCGGGGTCTCGTCGCCGACCAGGAGGCCCTGGTAGAGGTCGACGGTGGCCAGGTCGCAGAAGCCGGGCACGACCACGTCGAGGAGTTCGCGCGCGGTCGTCTCCAGGTCGAGGGAGTTCCCTATGCGGGCCCCCGCGTCGTTGAGAAGGGCGAGATTGCGCCGGGCGGCGGCGGCCTCGCGGGCGGCCTCGCGGCGGGCGGTGATGTCGATGCCGAGCCAGGCGATGCCGATCGGCCGGCCCGAACCGCTGTGCACGCGGTAGAGGTTGATGGACCAGTGGCGGCGCTCGTCGGAGTCCGGCACGAACCCGGTGACGTGCATGTCCGTGATGGAGTCGCCGGTCTGCAGCACCCGGCGCAGGATCGCGCTGACCCGCTCGGCCTCGGAGCGGGGCAGGTAGTCGTGGACGCCCTTGCCGCGGTGGTCGTCGGGGGTGCCGCCGAAGAGGGAGGCGAAGCGGTGGTTGGCGCGCCGGACCCGCAGGTCGGGGTCGATCAGCAGGAAGCCGAAGGGCGATTGGCCGAAAATCGCCTGCGAGGCGGCGAGGTCGGTCTCGATGCTGCGCAGGGTGCGGACGTCGACGACTATGCAGACGGCGGCCTTCTCGCCCTCCTGGGTGCGCGTCGGCATGACGTACACCTCGGCGAGTCCGTCCTCGCCGCGCCGGCCGTCGTCGGTGTCGGGCATCCGGAAGGGGACGACGCCGGTCCACTCGCGGCCGTCGAGGATCTCGGCCATCTTGCGCTGGCCGTGTTCGCGCAGGTCGGGGTCGATGAACGCGTCGATGGGATCCATGCCGACGGCCCGCCCGGCGGGGATGCCGAAGATCTGCTCGGCGCGCAGGCTCCACTGGTCGACGAGTCCGTCGGGGCCGATCGAGAACGAGGCGACCCTGATGTAGTCGTAGATCGAGCCGGGCGGACTGCTCTGCCACATGGCGTCCGCGGGCTGGGCCTCACCGCCGAGTGCGCCGAGACCGCCGAGGCCGTCGTGGCCGAACGGGGTGTGAGCGGCGGGTTCGTCGCGGCCCGGGTTTCCGTCGGTGCCGGGGTTTCCGTCGGTGCCGGAGTTTCCGTCGATGCCGGGGTCGGTGTTCGTTCCGGTGTTTCCGCTCCGGCCGCCGTTTTCGCCCCGGCGTTCCCGACAGCGGCCCTCGCCCTCACCGTCGCCGTCGGTCACGTCGGCGTGTCCGGCGTCCCGCCCGGCGTCGCGACCGACGCCGGCGGCGAGTTCACCCGCGGCCTTCGCCCTCGCGCCGTCCGACGGGTCCTCGGACTCCGTGGCCTTCGCTGGTATCTCGCTCACGCGAACCGTCCCCTCCAGCTCACCGCGCCCGGCACCGGTCACCGGGGGCGGCTGCCCGCAGTATCCAGCACTACGGCGCCGCGCGGCACGGTGTTCACGATCACAGCTCGGTCCCACTGTTTTCCGGACCGTTCCGTGACAACACTGCCAGTCTTCTAACCAGCGGACCCGTGGTCGAACCACACCTTCCGGCACGGGTCGCCGGGGAGGCGTCCGGGAGCCGCCGGCCGGGGCGCGACGCACGGGCGGGCGCCGGCGCGACAGGCATCGCGCGCGGGCCTCCGGAGCCCCAGCCTTCCAGACGCGGCCCGGCTCCCGTGGGCTTCCGGCTCAACCGGGCACGGCCAGTTCGAACCACACCGTCTTGCCGATGCCTCCGGGGCGGGTGCCCCAGCGGCGCGAGGAGGAGGCGACCAGCTGCAGCCCCCGGCCGCCCTCGTCGTCCAGCTCGGCGACGCGCTCGTGCGGCGGATCGGGCAGCGGGTCGGAGACCTCCACCAGCAGGACGCCGTCCAGTCCGGCCGGGCGGATCAGCCGGACGCCGATGGGGCCGGTGGCGTGCCGCAGCGCGTTGGTCACCAGTTCGCTGACCAGCAGGGCGGCGAGGTCGCCGAGACTCTCGAGGCCCCAGCCGCGCAACTGCCCTCGGACAGCGCCGCGAGCCGTGCGCACCGCTCCCGGATCCGCGGGGAAGGTCCACTCGGCGCGCTCGCCTCCGCTGTCGATCACGCCGATCACATCCCGGGCCCGGCGAGGAACACCCCTGTCCGTTTTCTTGGGGTTAATGGGCCCATACCCGATATCGCCTGCGCCTTACCGCGCGAGCGACCGGAGTCGGGCCGCCGCCTCCCGCACGGCAGGCAGCAGGCAGGCACCGGGTACGAGGTTGAGAACATCCCCGTCTCGATGCCATCCGAGCTGGTCAGTGAGCTCCGCCCCAGGACCGGACGCCGAGGCCTGTCCAGCTCTGACCTCCGACCGCGACGGCTGGTCGAAGCTCTCCGGGAAGCGCGTGATCATCAGAGACGCGTGAGCACCGCCGATTGAGGGGAGCCGGGCTCGGCGCACCTTCAGAGCAATGTTCCGCCGGCCTTGAGTTCGTCGAACAGCAGCTGGTCGACCGGAGGAACCAGCGGGCGGTCCGCGTACGAGAACCAGGCGGTCTCCTCGATCTCGCTGCTCGCGGACAGCGTCCCTTCGTAGTGCGCGGTGTAGCAACTCATGCGCACCACCGTGCCGGTCGGCGCGCCGGGCACCTCGGCCTCATATGTCCCCACGTGCGCCGCCGTGGACGGATCGAGGAGCACCGTCAGCTCCTCCTTGATCTCACGCAGCAGGGTCTCCAGGTCGCTCTCCGCACCCTCCCGCTTGCCACCGGGGATGTAGAAGACGTCCTTCCCCCGGGGCCTGGCGCAGAGAATCCTGCCGTTCTCCACGAGCACCCACGCCACCGTGTCGATCAGGACCGTCATCACTCCGCCTTCGCCATCCGGAACCCTCGTCAGTCAGGACCTTAACGAGCCGGGCACGCGTCCGCCGGGCCGTCTCAGCCCTCCAGGGTCGCGATCGCCTCGGCCAGCCACCGCTTCTCCTCGGCGCCCGTCGCGCGGGCGATGCGCAGCATGCCTTGGCGGAAGAGATCCGGCGCCTCCTCGGCCCGGACCGGCTCGCCCTCGCGGTAGAAGAAGCTCGCCGGCGCGTCGAGAAAGGCCTGTCGACGACGGAGGACGGCGGCCTGCTCCGCCCGGTCGGGGAGGTGGCGCAAGAACGCCAGCAGCGTGAAGAAGCGCTGCCCATCGGTGATTTCGGTGTCCTTGGGGTCCCGGAGCCGGGCCTGGAGGCCGGAGCGGCCCGCCTCGGTGAGGGAAAGGATCCGTCGGGGTGCCGCTCCGCTTCCCGGCTCGGTGCGCTGCTCGACCAGACCCGCCTTCACCAGCCGGGTGATGGCCGGGTAGAGCGCGCCGTCACTGACTGGGCGGATGTGGCCGCTGAGGCCCTGGATGCGGGCCTTCAACTCGTATCCGTGCAAGGGCTCCTCGCAGAGGAAACCCAGAATCGACAGCTCCAGCACGCGGCCGAACCCCTTCCTGCGCCTGTCCGGACGCTTGCCCGTCCCGCGCGGCCATGCTACCTCTTTCCGCTGTACCTCTAATCGAGGTACAACGAAAAGAGGGGGCGCGGTCATGAGGGCAGCAGAGCACCGGCGCAAGCTGGTGTCGCTGGCGTATCCGGTCTACTTGGAACTGCTCGCGGGCGTCACCGCCGGGGTCATCAACATGGTCTGGGTGGCGAGGCTCGGCGGAGAGGCTGTCGCCGCGGTGGCCGTCGCCACCAACCTGGAGAACCTGCTGCTCGGCGTCATCCTCGTCGCGGGGTCGGGCATGACCGTGCTGGTCGCACGGGCCAGAGGCGCGGAGGATCCGGCAGCGATGCGGGCCGCCGTTCGTGGCGGCTGGACGCTGTGGGCGATCGTCACGCCCGTCGTCGCCGTAGGCGGTTTCCTGTGCCGCCGGCCACTCGCCCGACTCGTGCTCGGGGGCGGCGAAGACAGCTCGCTGCCCCTCGCCACCGACTACTTCACGATCGCGCTGCCGGGAATCGCGGTGTTCTTCGCGACCAACGTCATCGACGGCATCCTGAAAGGCACGGGCGACACCCGCACCCCGATGAGGCTCGCCGTGCTCGCCAACGGACTGATCCTCGCGCTGGATCCGCTGCTCATCCTCGGATGCGGGCTCGGGGTCCGCGGGGCCGCGATCGCCACTGTGCTGGGCCGGACGGTCGCGCTTGTCTGCGGATTCATCGCGCTGCGCCGCAACGCCCTCCTGAAGGAGGCAGCCAGGGCGCCCCTGTACGGGACCGGGTCACTCGCTTCCGATGCCCGCAGGGTCGCCGCGACCGGGCTGCCCATGTCAGCCGATTTCGTCGTGCGGATGACGGGTGCGCTCGCCCTCGTAGCCGTCGTCGCCCGGATCGGTGTCACCGAAGTCGCCGCCTACGGAATCGCGACCAAGGCCATGTACGTCGCGACCATGGCCTTCTACTCGGTACGTCAAGCCGCCGCCATCCGCACCTCCCACCGCCTCGGCGCCGGACACGACGAGCGACGGGCCATCGGGCGGCAGGCGCTGCTTCTCGCCGGGGCGCTGGGGCTCGCGGCCGCGCTGGCGCTGCTCACCGCCGGTCCATGGATCATGCGGGCATTCGGCAGTGAAGGCGCCGTGGCCGAGGCCGGCACGCTCTATCTGCGGTGCCTGGGACCGTACTTGGTACTGCTCGCCTGTTTCATCGCGGTGGGCGGCGTGTTCGAGGGCAGCGGTGACAGTCCCGCGCTCGCGCGGATCACCACGTGCGGGGTGACGCTTCAACTGGCGCTCGCGTACGGCCTGTCGGGGGCAGGAATGCCCGGCATCTGCTTGGCCATGGCGGCATCCATGGCCCTGCAGTGCGCGGCTGTCGCCAGGATGTACCGGCGTACAGCACCCCCGACGACCACCCGCCTCGACGCCAGTCGACCAGGCACCTCCGCCGCGTCTTGCGACTCCACACCCGACAACCGGCTTGCCTGACCTACGGGACGGTGGCCGCGTGGTGTCAGGCGCGGACGGCGGTGCCGTTGGGGCCTATGCGTTCTACCCAGTAGAGCTGTTTGTGTCCGCGGCCGTCGAGGCTGTCCGCGATCTTCTGGGCCTCCGCGCGCGTGGCGTACCGGCCTACGCGGTAGCGGTTGCCGTTGTCGTCCTGCCGTATGACGAGCCACGGCAGAGAGGTGGTGCTGTCGTTCGTCACGCCCCGCGTCTCCTTCCCTCGGCGGTCCGCCTGGATGTCGTCCGCGGCCCGCTTCGCGCCCCACCCTCTGAGGAAACCGCAATCCGCATATGCCCGAGCGTACGCCTTACCTTTACGCAGCGAACACGGCTTTTCACAAACAGGTACGCAACCAGCCAAGACGCAGGGGGCGCACGGGACCGAACGCGCCGGGCGCGGGACATGACGCCTCCGGTCGGCGCGTTGCCGGGCTTTCCGGGAGCGACCTGCGGGAACAGCGCGAAACGACCGGATTACGACGGCCTGTGAGCGCCCGCACGGCGGGCGGTTTCCAGGGGCAACTGCCGCGGGGTTGTGCGCCGCACGCCCGGCGGCCGAGGCTCACCGCACCGGCAGGTGGTACGCGACGCGATAGCGGTCCGCCGGGATGACCACGTCCGCCGTCTCGACCGGGCGGCCGGAGGCGTAGTAGGTGCGCTGGACGACCAGCACCGCGTGCCCGGGTACGCCGCCCAGGGCGAGGAGTTCGTCGGCGAGGCCGGGGCGGGCCCCCACCTCCTCGGCGACGTTGTCGACGATGACGTCGATCGCGCGCATGCGCTCGACGACGCCCATCCCGCCGAGCGGGCCCTCCTCGGGCAGCATCACCGGGGTGCGGCCGGTGAGTGCCAGGGGCTCCCAGGAGGTGGAGAGCATCATCGCCTCACCGGCCTCCCGGAAGACGTACTTGGTGCACATCACCCGGTCCCCTGGCTGGATGCCGAGCCGCTCGGCGACCGCCCGGCTCGCCTCGGTCTGCTCGCTGCTGGACTCCCACGTCCCGCGCGCGTACCCCTCGGACTGCTCCTGCCGGAACGGCGTCGCGCCGCTCGCCGGGCGGTAGCCGGAGCGGGCGATCCGGCGCGGGACGGGCTGCTCCCGCACGTACGTGCCCGAACCGGAGCGGCCCTCGACCAGCCCCTCCGCCATGAGCACCTTGCGCGCCTCCAGCGCGACGGTGTCGGAGACGCCGTACTCCTGGCGGATTCTGGCCTGTGAGGGCAGCCGGGTGTGCGGTGGCAGCGAGCCGTCGACGATCTTCTTACGGAGATCACCTGCGACCCGCAGGTAGGCCGGCTGCTCACCGAATGTCACTGGCCACTCCCATCAGGTTGTACAGACAGCTACAGCCTGGCAACCGTGGGTTCCGCCATGCAAGCAAAGGCCAGAGAATCACCCGATGTGATGACTTCCTCCGGCCGGGGGCTTTACGCAGGCACTTTCTGCCCACTATGGAGGTGATCACACGTCGAGGCCGCCCCCGCCGGTGCCACCGCCCGCACCGCCGCTGCCTCCGTCGCCGTAGGAGGGTCGGGTGGTGCTCAGCCCCAGAGCTTTGCGCGCGGTGACGGTGGCGTCGCCGTCCACGTACGCGTACGCGTTCTCGTAGTGCTCGTAGAAGGTGTCGGCGTCGGAGGCCTCGGCCGCCGCCGTCCACTCGTCGGCCGCTTTCTGAAGGTCCGTCACGAGGGCGGCGAGAGGTTCCTGGGCCTCGGCGGACCAGGGGTGACCGCGCAGCACCTGCGCCTGCTCACCCGTCATGTCGCCCATGTCGGCCGCCCAGTTGCGGTTCGCCTCCAGGTCGTCCTCGGGGAGGTCCTCGGGCTCCTGGAGGAGCGCGTCGTCGAAGGCGGACATCGCGGTCAGGAACGCCAGCTGGTCGGGGTCGAGCGTGGTCCCGTCGGTGCGCAGGGAGCCGGTGAGGGCGCCCTTCTCGCCGGCGTGGGCGAAGACGCAGGTGATCTCGCGGTCGCCCCACTGCCAGCTCTCGCGGGTCGGCGTGAGGTGGTACACCTCGACGTCCTTGGTGAGCGACCAGGAGTCCATCGCATATGCGGACTGGAGCGTCCAGCACTCGCCCTCGGCCTGATCCGAGACGCTGCTGTCGCCGGGGTAGTCGTCGCCGGGCAGCGGGACGACCCCGAACACCTCGGCGTCGTGCTCGCCGGCACAGGGGACCTTGTCGACGTCGTAGACGTCCTTGTCGAAGGAGGCTCCCGGTACGTCGAAGCAGTCGCCCTTGACCAGCGACAGACTGGTGTCGCGGGCCGCCCCCTCCTTGACCCCCTCCATGAACGCGGACCCGCCGCCCGTTGCCAGGAGCAGGATCCACGCCGCGAGGCCGAGGCCGGACAGCACCGCGCCCCCGATCGCCATCCCCTTGCCGCGCTCGCCCCGCTTCTTGATCTGCACCAGCGCGACGATCCCGAGGATCAGCCCCACGGCCGGGAGGAAGCAGAGCACACCGAGGACGAGGGCGGCGATGGCGACCCCGTTGACCGGCGCGGGCCGGTTGAGGGGCGCGTACCCCTGCCCCCAGACCGCGTACGGGGGTGCGCCGTAGGGCACTTGGGAGGAGGCGGGGTACGGGGCGTGCGGCAAGGGGCCCTGCGGGTACGGGGGTTGTCCGTGTGGGTGCGGGTGCGGGTACTGCGGGTTCGAGGCCTGCGGGTTGGGGGCGTGCGGGTTCGGGGCCTGCGGAGGCTGGTACGGGTCGTCCTGGGGCTGCTGAGGCCCGGGGGGCGGGGGTATGGACACGGGTACCGTGCTCTCCTGGATCGGACGGGTCGGCGACGCGGACAGAACTGACGTACGACTGCGCGCATGGTAAGCGTGCGGCGGACAGATGTGGCGTGCGGGGCGCGAAGGCGACGCGACGGGGTGTGGCGCCGGCGGGAAAGGGCTCTCCCCGAAAGGCTGTCCAGCAGCCTTGATATGGGCATGACGATCACCGTCAGCAGTTTCGACGCGGGCCCGCCCACGATCTCGTGGTCCGGTCCTCGCCGAATCGCTACGGTTGGACCATGACCGCACTGCCCGACTGGATCCGCCCGCCGCGCGCGGAAGGCTGGTTCGCGGAGGACCTGGACCACCTTCCGGAAGCGCCGCGCCACACCGAACTGAGCGACGGATTCCTCGTCTTCAAGATGTCGCCGCAGAGGTCCTGGCACGGCCGCCTTGTCACCTCCCTCACCACTGCGCTCATGGCCACGGCGCCCTCCGGCCTCGAGGTCGAGCGAGAGATGACGATCCGCCTTGATAAGCGGAACCGCCCGGAGCCGGACCTGCTGGTGACGACCGCCCCGTACGACCCAGAACGCACGTGGTACGCGCCGGAAGACGTCCGACTCGTCGTCGAAGTCGTCTCGCCGGAGTCCGCCCACCGCGATCGCACCGTGAAGCTGCACAAGTACGCAGAGGCCAAGATCCCGCACTACTGGTGCATCGAGGACGAAGGCGGCTCCCCGGTCGTCCACGTCTACGAACTCGACGAACCGACCGGAGCCTACGCACCCGCGGGCATCTACCGGGGCACCCTCAAGCGTCCGGTGCCGTTCGAGATCGACCTGGACCTCGACAAGCTCACCCCGCAGCGGGGCGGCAGCGAATAGAGCAGCGTTGTCAGTGGGGCCTGGTTCCATGGCGTCATGAGCACCGCGCCCGAGATCGCCGCCCTTCTCCCCGACCCCGCTCAACTCCGCGCCCACCTGCGCGCACTGGCCGTCCTGGACTCGACGATCGGGGACGATCAGCAGTTCTGCACCTACTCCTTCGACGCCGCCTGGGGCCCCGGCGAGGAGGCGGCGCTGATGGAGAACGGCTCGGGGGACGACTTCTCCGTCCTGTTCACCCCGGCCGGCGTGCTCATACGCGGCTTCGACCACGAGTCGGAGATGAGTCCGTACGGGACGGACGACGAGCAGGTCTGGCCGGGTGTCATCGACGAGGTGCCCGCGGCGCTGCGCCCGCTGCTGGACGAGCCGGCGTTCCGTGACGAGGGCATCGACGTCCCGCGGGTCACCGTCTGCATCTGGCGCGAGACCGGGGACACCGCATGGCGTACCGGCTCGGCCATCGGTTTCCCCGCCGGCAGCGAGGACCCGGACGGCTCCGGCTACCTCTTCCACCTCCTCACCGACCGCTCACCGGAAACGGTCCGGGCCCACTTCGAGGACTACTACGAGCGTCCCGTCCCCCTCGACGCCGTCCGCCACGTGCTCGCCGGCCATCCCCTCACCCCTGCGATCGTCGGTGCCCTCAACCCAGGCGTCCTCTGAGGAACGCGTGCCAGGCGGTCGCGGAGAAGGGCAGTGCGGGGCGGCCTCGGTCCTTTGAATCCCGGAGCAGCACGCCGTCGCGGTCCGGATGGGCGCGGGCCTCCACGCAGGCGTCCTCGGAGTCGCCGCTGTGACTGCTCTTTCGCCAGCCGGTCATGGGAAGCGGCATGGGAGCTCCTTTCGGTGGTCGGCGGAGATCGAGCAAGCCGGGGAGGCGCCGGCAGCCTGCCTCACTTGAGGTACGCCAGTACCGCCAGGACCCTTCGGTTGTCCGCCTCCGACGGGGGGAGGTCGAGCTTGGTGAAGATGTTGGACGTGTGTTTGATCACCGCGCGTTCGGTGATGACCAGTTCCTGGGCGATCGCGGCGTTCGAGCGGCCCTCCGCCATCAGGCCGAGGACCTCGCGCTCGCGTGGGGTGAGGCGGGAGAGCGGGCCGTCGCGGTGGTACTCCTTGGCGAAGAGCTTGGCGACGACGTCGGGGTCCATCGCGGTGCCGCCGGACGCGACACGGCGTACCGCGTCCACGAAGCCGTCGGGGTCGAAGACCCGGTCCTTGAGGAGGTAGCCGATGCCCCCGCTGCCGTCGGCGAGGAGTTCGCGGGCGTAGAGCTGCTCCACGTACTGGGAGAGGACCAGGACCGGCAGGCCGGGGATCTGGCGCCGGGCCTCCAGTGCGGCCCGCAGGCCCTCGTCCGTGAACGTCGGCGGAAGCCGGACGTCGACGACGGCGACGTCCGGCTTGTGGTCCAGGAGGGCCTGGAGCAGTCCGGGCCCGGTGTCCACGGCGGCGACCACCTCGAAGTCGTAGGACTCCAGGAGGCGGACGAGGCCGTCCCGCAGCAGGAAGAGGTCCTCGGCTAGGACAACACGCACGGCAGCTCCATGGTGAGGGTGGTCGGTCCGCCCGGCTTGCTGTTGATGGCGAGGAGGCCGTCGAAGGCGGCGAGCCGGCGTTCGATGCCGCGCAGCCCGGTGCCGCGCGAGGGGTCGGCGCCGCCCTGGCCGTCGTCGATGACCTGGCCGCGCAACGCGCCGCCCTCGTACCAGAGGTCGATGCTCACGGTGTCCGGTGCGGCGTGCTTGGCGGCGTTGGCGAGGGCCTCGGCGACCGCGAAGTACATGGCGGACTCGACGGGCGCCTCGAGGCGACCGGGCAGGTCGGCGTTGACGGTGACGTCGAGCGGGCTGTCCATGGCGAGGGCGCGCACCGCGTCGGCGAGGCCGCGGTCGGCGAGCACCGGCGGGTGGATGCCGCGGACGAGGTCGCGCAGCTCGGTCAGGGCGGCGGCGGAGGCCTTGCGGGTGTCGGCCAGGATGGCGCGGACGGCCTCCGGGTCCTTGCTGAGGAGCTGCTCGGCGACGCCGAGGTTCATGCCGAGGGCCACCAGCCGGGCCTGCGCCCCGTCGTGCAGGTCCCGTTCGATGCGGCGCAGTTCGGCCGCGGAGCTGCTGACGGCGTCGCTGCGGCTGTCGGTGAGGCGGCGGACGCGCTGGGCGGTGCGGGTGGGGGCGAGCAGGGTGCGGGCGAGGGAGGCGTGGGCGCGCAGCAGGGCGGGGCCGGTGGTGAGACCTGCGGTGAGGAGGACGGCGCCGAGGGCGGCGCAGTACCAGGCGGACGTCAGGTCGCTGATCTCGATCCACAGGTAGTAGTTGGTGCCGGCGTCGGCGATGGGGCGGTAGATGACGGGCATCAGGAGGCCGCCGATCCCTGCGGCGACGAGGGCGAGGGGCATCAGGGCGACGACCACGCCGACCACTGGGTTGACCAGCATCCAGGCCAGGTCGCGCCAGGTCGCCGGGTCGGTGAGCACCCAGTGGGTGCGCTGCCACTGCCCCTTGAGGCCCCGTCCGGCGGCGGGCGCGGGGAGGTACGGATTCTCGATCGCGCGGCCCGACCAGCTTTCCGCGGTTCTGCGGGAGGCGTCGGCGACGGCCCGTACGGCGACAGCGAGCGCCGGGACGAGCAGGACGCCCAGGCCGATGCCGATGAGCGAGACCGCCGTCAGGAAGAGGCATAAGAGGACGAGTTCCGCGATCGCGAGACCGAGGACGGTCAGTCCTTTGCCCACGGCGCGGAGGCCGGTGCGGATGTTCAGGTTGTCCACGGTCGTCCCGTTCCCCTCTGTGCACGGCTCCCTGCCGTGATGATGCCCTGAGTCTTCTCCCTGTGGACACCGTGCGCAGGGGACGTGGGTCCCGTCCGCGACGGTGTACCCAGGTACACCCCGGAACGCCACCGGGGTGGCTGTCCCGTACTCGTCGTGACGGCTTGGCTGTATCCATGACGAAGCGACTGCGACTGCGACTGCGGCACCTGCTCCTCCCGCTCTGCGTGCCGCTGCTGCTGGCGGGTGGCGCCGGCACCGCCGCCGCGACGCCGGCGGTCCGGGCGGAGACCCGCGCCTCGTCCGAACTCCCCGCGGCCTCCGGGCCCGCCGGTCTCACGGGGGCGGTCGACGCGCTCGTACGCAAGCAGCTCGCCGACTACCGGATCCCCGGTGCGTCGGTGGTGGTCGTCGAGCACGGGCGGCCGGTCCTCACGAAGGGGTACGGCGTCGCCGACGCGGCCTCGGGGACCCCGGTGGACCCCCGGCGCACCGGGTTCTTCCTGGCCTCCGACGCCAAGCTGTTCACGGCCGTCGCGGTCCTGCAGCAGGTGGAGCGCGGTCGCCTCGATCTGTCGGCCGACGTCAACCGCTACCTCACCACCTTCAAGGTGAAGGACACGTATCCGGGGCACCCCGTGACGGTACGCGATCTCCTCACGCACACGGCGGGCTTCGACAACAACATCATCGGGCGGGCCGCCACCCGGCCCGAGGACGTGCGCCCGCTCGGCGAGAGCCTCGCCGCGCACCAGCCGCGCCGGGTGCGTCCGCCGGGTGAGATCGCCAGCTACGACAACTACGGTGTGGCGCTGGCCGGTTACCTGGTCGAGACGGTGACGGGCACGCCGTTCGCCACCTATCTGGACCGGTCGGTGCTGCGGCCGCTCGGGATGACGCGGACCAGCTTCGCCCAGCCGCACTCCGCTGCGATCGCGGCGGACCTCGCCCGCGGCCACCGCCCGGAGGGCGGCCACCAGCGGGTCCAGGACGGGCAGTACGGCGACTGGTCCCCGACCGGCGCGGGCGCGGTCACCACGGCGGCCGACATGGGCCGGCTGCTCGGCGCGCTGCTCGACGGCGGCGGTCCGGTGCTCACCCGGCGCTCGGCCGACGCCCTGATGAAGCGCCAGTTCGGGAACGACGACCGGCTGCCCGGCCTCGGTTACATCCTGGAGGAGCGGGAACGGGACGGGATGCGGATGCTGGTCAAGGACGGCGACCTGCCCGGCTTCCACGGCAACCTGGCCCTGCTGCCGGACCGGGACGCGGCGGTGTACGTCGTCTACGACGGCGACGGCGAGAACGGCGTCGCCGCCTATGCGGGGCAGGAGGTCGTGGACCGCTTCGCCGACCACTTCGGCACCGCGGCCGCCGCCCGCCGCTCCGTCTCGAAGGCCGACGTCACGCCGTACGAGGGCGAGTACCGCTCGACGCGTACGAGTGCCTCGGAGCTGACCCGGGTGAGCGCCCTGATCGGCTCGGTCCGGGTGAGCGCGGGCGAGGGCGCGACGCTGACCACGACGGGACTGTCCCGCAACCCCGACGTGACCGAGCGGCACTGGGTGCAGCTGAGCCCGGGGCTCTTCCAGGAGCGGGGCGGCCAGGACCGGATCGCCTTCCGCGACGGGCGCCTCTCGGTCGCCTCCGACGCCTCCGTCACCTACGAGCGGCTGCCCTGGTACCTCTCCCCCGCGCTGCACCAGCGGGTGCTGCTCGGCTCGCTCGGCTTCCTCGCCCTGACAGTGCTGGCGCTGCCGGTGCTCGCCCTGGTGCGCCGCCGCTCGCCGGGCGCGCCGGCCGGGGCACGCGCCGCCAAGCTGCTGCTGTGGACGTCCGGTGCGCTGATCATCGCGGCCACGGTCTGCTTCATGCTGCTGGCCGCCGATCCCAACGCCCTCAACCGCACGATCATCGTCGGCGACTCGCCGCTGCTGACCGCGGTCCCCGCGCTGACCGGCGTCGCGCTGGCGACCACGGGCGCCATGGTCGTATGCGCGTTCCTCGCCTGGCGGCGGCGCTGGTGGCGGGTGACCGGCCGGGTGCACTACACGTGCAGCACGCTGGCGGCGCTGGTCTTCCTCGGCGTGGCCGCCTCCTACCGGATGGTGGGCTAGGGCCGCGGCAGGCGACGTCCGCCCGTGGGGGCCGGGGCGGGGGGTGGTCATGGTCGCTCCTTCCTCGGACGCGGGAGGGCCCGGGCGGGAGAACCCGCCCGGGCCCCGTCGTGCGTGGGGGTGGTGGACTACCAGCGGCTGGTCTCGCCGAAGAAGTCCGCGATCTCCACGGCCTCGCCCGCCTCGCGCGCCGCGCGGAAGACGTGCAGGCCGACGGCGAGGTCGAGGACGCCGAGGCCGAACGGCGAGAAGATGACCGGCTTGTCGTCGCCGGTGGTCACCTCGCCCTGGATGAACTGGGCGAGCGTGCCGGTGACGAAGTGCCGGTCGCCGTACTTCTGTTCCGCGAGGTGCGGCGAGGTGTTGGCCTTCAGGCAGTGCTCGACGTCGTCGAGGATGTTGTACGCCCCCTCGATCAGCTCCGGGCCGATGTCCCGGAGCGAGATGTTGAGGACGACCTGGCCGGGCGCGAAGGCGCCCGGGTCGGTGATGTACGGCTCGGCGGCGGTGGTGGCGAGGACGATCACGTCGGCGCCGGTGAGGGCGGCGGAGAGGTCGGACTCGGTGCCGGCCGGGTAGCCGAGGGCGTCCGTCGCGTGGGCGGCGAGCGCGGCGCCGTACTCCGCGTTCTTGTCGTGGACGGTGACCGAGGCCACCTGCCAGTCGCGGGAGGCGAAGAACTCCAGGATGTTGCGGGCGATGATGCCCGCGCCGACGACGGTCAGCTTCCCGGCGGTGCGCCCGCCGGTGAGCCGCTCCGCGGCGAGGACCGCGGAGGCGGCCGTGCGGGCGGCGCTGATCTGCGAGGCCTCCAGGCAGGCGAAGGGGTAGCCGGTCTCGTGGTCGTTGAGCAGCAGGGCCGCCGAGGCGCGCGGTATGCCGCGCTCGATGTTGGCGGGGAAGCTGCTGATCCACTTGATGCCGGAGACGTCGGCGCCGGCGCCCAGGTGCGCGGGGAGCGCGATGATGCGGGCGTCGGGCTTCTCGGGGAAGCGAAGGAAGTAGCTGTCGGGGTTCACCGAGTCGCCCGCGTGGTGGGCGAGGTAGGTGTCGCGGACGACGTCGACGATGTCCTGGCGGGAGGCCGAGATGATCTCCCGCGCGGTCTTGCCGCCGACGACGCTGAACTCGTACATGGAAGAAGGTCCTTGAGATCGTGAGCGGATGGAAGGGTGCGGGCCGCCGTCGCTCGGCGGCCCGCGAGGGTGTGCTCGCCCGGCTCAGCGGCCCGCGAGGGTGTGCTCGTCCGACGCGGTCTGCCGGTGCGCGGAGGACGCGGCGTGCTTCGGGGCCGGGGCCGGCGCCTCCTCGCCGTGCGAGAGCTCGGGGAGCCACTTCAGCCAGGAGGGCAGCCACCAGTTGGACCGGCCGAGCAGGGCCATGACGGCGGGCAGCAGGACGGCGCGCACGAGGGTGGCGTCGAGCAGGACCGCGACGGCGAGGCCGACGCCGAGCTGCTTGAAGTCCTGCATGGACAGGGTGCCGAAGACCGCGAAGACGGCGACCATGATGAGTCCGGCGCTGGTGACGACGCCGGCGGTGGAGCGGATGCCGTGGGCGACGGCGGCGCGGTTGCCGACGCCCTGGTCGTAGGCCTCGCGGATCCGGGAGACCACGAAGACGTGGTAGTCCATCGACAGGCCGAAGAGGACGACGAAGACGAAGAGCGGCATCCAGGACTCGATCGCGCCGACGGCTGTCGTGCCGACCAGTTCGTCGCCCCAGCCCTTCTGGAAGACCGCGGTCATCACGCCGTAGGCGGCGAGCACGGACAGGAGGTTGAGGACGATCGAGGTGGTGGCGATGACCGGGGAGCGGAAGCAGAGCAGCATCAGCAGGAAGCTGACGCCCATCACGAAGGCGAAGACGGGCACGATCGACGACTTGAGCTGGTCGTTGTAGTCGGTCGAGAAGGCGAGGTCGCCGCCGACCAGCGCCTGGTCCGCCGCGTCCTTCGTCAGGGTGGCGGGGATGATGTCGCCGCGGAGCGCCTCCAGGGCGCGGACGGAGGTGGCGTTGCGGCCGTCGCCGGCGAGCGGCGCGCTGATCACCGCGATGTCCTCGTCCTTGTGGACGCTGACCTCGACGGGGTTCTTGACGTGGCCGGAGGCGAGGGCGCGCTGCTTGAAGCCGGCGATGGCGGAGGTGGCTCCGGGGGAGGTGACGTCGGCGGTCTTGAAGACGATCTGGGCCGGTGCCGGGGCGCCGGGGAAGACGTTCTCGATCCGCCGGGCGGTCTCGGCGGTGACGTTGTCGGCGGGCAGCAGCTGGTCGAAGCCGAGCTTCTCGGTCTTCATGGACAGCGCCGGCGAGGCGAGGGCGAGCAGGAACACGACGCCGAGGACGGCGAAGACGGCGGGCGCCTTCAGGACCGCGCCGAGCAGCCGACCCGGCTTCTCGCCCGCGGTGCGGACGACGGCCTTGCGGCGCAGGCCCGGGATCCGGCCGGCGTCGATCTTGTCGCCGAGCATCGCCATCACGGCGGGCAGCACCGTCATGGAGCCGAGCACCGCGATGAGGACGACCTCGATGGTCGCGATGGCGAAGCCCTCGAAGACCGTGAGACCGGAGAGGAACATGCCGGCCATGGCGACGGCCACGGTGATGCCGGAGATCAGTACCGAGCGGCCCGAGGTCGCGGCGGCGATGCGCAGCGCGCTCTCCTTGTCGCGGCCGGCGGCGCGCTCCTCGCGCTCGCGGCGGATGTAGAAGAGGCAGTAGTCGACGCCGACGGCGAGGCCCATCAGGAGCAGCACCGAGTTGGTCATGGCGTCGACCGGGACGAGCTGGCTGGAGAGCGCGAGCAGGCCCATGGCGGCGACGCACGCGGTGATGGCGAGGACCAGCGGCAGGACGGCGGCGAGGAGCGCGCCGAACACGACGAGCAGGATGCCGAGGGCGACGGGCACGGCGGTGTACTCGGCGCGGGTGAAGTCCTCGCCGAGGGAGTCGTTGATGCCCTTGAGGCCGCTGGCGGCGCCGTACTGGCCGAGGGTGACGGCGGGGTGGGCCTCGTCGGCCTTCGCCAGCGCGTCGACGACGGGCTGGATGCGGTCGGCGGCCGTGTCCGGGTCGCCCTTGACCGCGAACTGGATCAGCGCGTCGTGCTTGTCCTCGGAGACCGCGCCGGTCTTGTACGGGTCGCCGATGTTCTGTGCGAGGCCGGTGCCGTCCACGGCGGTGATGGCGTCGGCGACGGCCTTCTTGAACTCGGGGTCGGCGGCGGTGAGGTCGCCGCTGTGGACGAGGACCATCTCGGGCGCCGGGGTCTTGATGCCGGCGTCGACGAGGACGCGGGCGGCGCGGCCCGACTCCCCGGTGCCGTAGTCGGCCTCGGTCAGGCTCTGCTGCCCCGCCATGCCGCCGAGGACCGTGAGCGCGATGACGGCGAAGAGCCATCCGAAAAGTGCGGTCTTGCGGTGCCGGGCGCTCCAGGCGCCCAGTGAAGCCGCCAGATTTCGTTGCCTTGCCATTACCTCTCCCAGTGGGACGTCAGCGGGACCTTTGATGAGCGACGTCACTCACTGTAGATATCCGTGGCCTTTTTCCTCCCTTGTGTTTTTGGCAGTTGAATGCCGCTGCAGCATCCTGCCAGCCGGCCTGCGGCGGGGTCTGCAGCATGCTGCAGCGGCAGCCTGTGGCCAGCTGGAGCGGCGTGATCCGGCCATCGCGCCGGTTAGGTTCCTTCTCGTCGGGAGTTGTCCGGACGGCGTGGACCGCGATGCGTCCACCGGCCGTCATCCATTCACCCGGAGCCCCGCTCTGCATTTACCCACATCACTGCTGCAATCCCCAGTCCACAACCAGCCAACCAATTCACCTGAGGCGTGAAAGGGGGAATTCCGTGAACATCGCGATCGAGGCGGCCGGCCTGACGAAGCAGTACGGCGGCCACCGCGCCCTGGACGGCGTGGACCTGTCGGTCGAGGCGGGCACCGTGCTCGGCCTGCTCGGGCCCAACGGAGCGGGCAAGACCACCACGGTCCGCACGCTCGCCACCCTGCTCGAACCCGATGCCGGCACGGCTCGCGTCGCGGGCTTCGACATCGTGCGGCAGCGGCGCGAGGTGCGCCGCCGGATCGGTCTCGCCGGTCAGTACGCCGCCGTCGACGAGCTGCTGACCGGGCGTGAGAACCTCGTGCTGCTCGGCCGGCTGCTGCGGCTCGGCCGCAAGGGCGCCGCCGTCCGGGCCGCCGAACTGCTGGCGCGGTTCGAGCTGGAGGCCGCCGCCGACAAGCCCGCCAAGGAGTACTCGGGCGGTATGCGGCGCCGCCTGGACCTGGCCGCCAGTCTGATCGCCTCGCCCGAGGTGCTCTTCCTCGACGAGCCCACCACCGGCCTCGACCCGGCCAGCCGGGCCACGCTGTGGCGGATGGTGCGGGACCAGGTCGACCAGGGTGTCACCGTCCTGCTGACCACGCAGTACCTGGAGGAGGCGGACTTCCTCGCGGACCGGATCCTGGTCGTCGACCGGGGCCGGGTGATCGCCGAGGGCACCTCCGACGAGCTGAAGCGGAAGGTCGGGGGCGAGCGCCTGGAGGTGGCCGTCGCCGACGCCCCGGCGCTCGCGCAGGCCGCCGCCGTGCTGGCGCCGCTCGCGGTGAGCCCGCCGCAGCTGGACGAGCGGCAGCGCACCGTCCACGTCCAACTGCCGGACGGGATGGGCGCGCTGGCGTCCGCCGCGACGGCGCTCGAGTACGCGGACGTCGCCGTCGAGGAGTTCGCGCTGCGGCGCCCCTCGCTCGACGACGTGTTCTTCCATCTGACCGGCGAGCTCACGGGCGCGCCGGCCCCGCACCCCGACGCAGCGAAGGCGGAGGCGTCCCTATGAGTTCGGTGCTCGCCCACGGCGGTGACGTCGCGGCCCTCACCGGCCGGCACCTGCGCCATCTGCGGCGCACCCCGGAGAAGATCATCGGCGTGGCGCTCACGCCCGTCGCGATGGTGGTGATCCTGGGCTACCTGTTCGCGACCGTCGTCGAGGTGAAGAACACCGGCGGCAGCTACCGCGAGTACATCATGGCCGGGGTCTTCGCCCAGGTCGGGCTCTCCTGCATCGGCATCACCGCGATCGGTGTGGCCGGCGACCTCGGCAAGGGCCTGATCGACCGGTTCCGCTCGCTGCCGATGGGCCGGGCCACCGTCCTGGTCAGCCACACGCTCGCCGACCTCGCCGCCGCGGCCCTGAGCATCGCGCTGGTCGCGGTGACCGGCCTCGCAGTCGGCTGGCGGGTGCACGGCTCGTTCGTCGAGAACGCCGCCGGCTTCCTGCTGCTGCTCGGCTTCGCCTACGCCATGCTCTGGGTCGGCGCGCTCCTCGGCATGGTGATGCGCAACCTGGAGGCGATCAGCGGGGTGGCCGCCCTGCTCCTGGTCCTGTTCTCCTTCCTCTCCAGCTCGTTCATGCCGCTTTCCGGACTTCCCGGCTGGCTGCAGACCGTCGCCGAGTGGAATCCGGTCAGCGCGGTCTCCGAGGCCTGCCGGCAATTGTGGGGAAACACCGGACCCGTCGCGTCGGGAAGTTTCCCGGTGGAGAACGCGGTGCTCGTCTCGGCGATCAGCATCGGAGTGCTCGTCGCCGTTCTCATACCTCTCAGCCTGCGCGTGTACCGCATTTCGGCAACGCGATAGCCTTGTCTTTCTGGGGGAATCATGCCGGTCATTTCGGCTCCGCACGAATTCAACACCGAAGATCTCTACGTCGATCTCCGGACGTTGTACGGATACCCACTGCACCTCAAATGTGAGGGCTTCAACTTCGCCGGTTCCATCAAGCTCAAGGCCGCCGCGAGCATGATCGAGGCGGCCGAGCGCAGCGGTGCGCTCACCAAGGGCTCGACGCTGGTGGAGTCGTCCTCCGGCAATCTGGGGGTCGCGCTCAGCGTGATCGCCGCGGCCAAGGGCTACCACTTCATCTGCGTGGTCGACTCGCGGACCAACATCGCGACGCGCAAGCTCATCGAGGCCCTCGGCAGCGAGGTGCACACCGTCACGGAGCCGGCCGAGGAGGGCGGGTTCCTGGCGGCCCGGCTGGCGTACGTCCGCACGCTGATCGCCGGCGACCCGCGGGTCGTGTGGCTGAACCAGCACGCCAACCCGGACAACTGGCGGGCGCACTACCGCACCACGGCCCCGCAGATCGAGAAGCAGTTCCCCGATGTGGAGCTGCTGTTCATCGGCAGCGGCACCACCGGCACGCTGATGGGCTGCGCCCGCTACTTCAAGGAGCTGCCGCGCCCGGTGACGGTCGTCGCGGTCGACAGCGTCGGCTCCGTCACCTTCGGCGGGCCGGCCGGTCCGCGCATGATCCCCGGACTCGGCGCGGGCGTGCGCCCCGCGCTCCTCGACACCTCGTTCATCGACGACGTGGTGCACGTCCCCGAGGCCGACACCGTGACCGCCTGCCACGCCCTGGCCCGCGGCGGATTCCTGTTCGGCGGCTCCACCGGGACCGTGGTGAGCGGTGCGCTGCGCTGGCTCGCCGACAACCGTCCCGGCGGGAACGGAACGGCGGTCGCGATCGCCCCGGACCTCGGCGAGCGCTATCTGGACACCGTCTACCAGCCGAGCTGGGTGCGCGAGGTGTACGGCATCGAACCGACCGAACTTCCCACGGGAGCGACGCAGTCATGACCTCCACACCTCCCGCCCGGCAGCTGCCGCTCTCCGCCGCTCAGCGCGAGATGTGGTACGGGCAGCAGGCCGACCCGGGCAACCCCGTCTTCACCATGGGCGACTTCCTGGAACTGCGCGGCCCCCTGGACACCGCCCGGTTCACGGCCGCGTGGCAGGGGGTGCTGCGGGAGGCCGGAACCCTCCGCGCCCTGTTCACCGAGCGCGACGGCGAGCCGCTCCAGGAGCTGGCCGACGCCGGGGACTTCCCCGTCGAGACGCTCGACCTGTCCGGAAAGCCGCGGCCGCGTGACGCCGCCGAGGCGTTCATGCGGCAGGACCTGCTGGTGCCGCCGGACCTGACCGCGGGCACGCTGCGGTCGGTCCTGCTGCGGCTCGGCCCGGAGCACCTGCTGTTCTACATCCGGGTCAACCACATCCTGGTCGACGGGTTCAGCCGCGTCCTCATCTACAACCGGCTCGCCGCGCTGTACGCGGACCCGGAGGCCGAGGGCGCGTTCCCCGACCCGCGCACGCTCACCGACGACGAGGCCGCCTACGCCGAGACGCCCAAGTACCTTAAGGAGCAGGCCTTCTGGCGCGGCCGCTTCGAGGAGCAGCCGGAGCCGGTGAGCCTCTCGCAGCGCCCCGGCGGCCCCGCCCGCGGCTCGCTGCGGTGCGAGGCCGTGCTGCCCGCCGCGACGGTCGAGCGGCTGCGGTCGCTGGCCTGGGACGCCCGCGTCACCTGGCAGACGCTGCTGATCGCCGCGACCGGCGCGTACGTGCAGCGGGCCGCCGGCGTGGACCGCGCGCTGCTCACCCTCGCGGTGCCGGCCCGGGCCACGGCGGCCGCCCGCGCGGTCCCGGGGATGCGCGCCAACTTCGTGCCGCACCCGGTGCGGGTGCTGCCCGGCCGTACGGTCGCGGACTTCCTGCGCGACAGCGCGGGCGAGCTGCGCGCCACGCTGCGGCACCAGAACTACCGGGGCGACCGGATCCGCCGCGACCTCGGCTTCGCCGGGGACGCGGGCCGCTCGCTCGGCCCGACCGTCAACGTCCTGGAGTCGGGCTTCGACTACGCGTTCGGCGCGTGCACCGGTCTGCTGCACAACTTGTCGACCGGCCCGGTCGAGGACATGCAGATCATCTATCTCGACGCGGCCGAGGAGGGGTACGCGGTCCGCCTCGACGCCAACCCCTCGCGCTACACGCCCGAGGAACTGGACCTGCACCAGCGCCGGTTGTTCGCCTGGCTGGGGACGCTCGCCGAGGCGGGACCCGACGCGCGCGTCGACCTGCTCGACGTCCTGCTGCCGGAGGAGTCCGCCGCGGTGCGGGCGGGCTGGGGCGCCACCGCGATCGAGACGGCCTACACCGGGGTGGTGGAGCGTGTCCGGGCAGTGGCTGCCGACGATCCCGAAAGGACCGCTGTCCAGGATCCGCAGGGTTCTGTTTCGTACGGTGAACTGGTCGGTCTGGCCTCGGCGTTGACTCGTCGTCTGGTCGCGGCCGGGGTGGGCCCCGGCTCACGGGTGGCCATGCTGTGCGAGCCCGGCATCCCCTTCGTCACCGGCATCCTCGCCATCCTCGGCGCCGGAGCCGCCTGGATCCCCCTCGACCTGCGCGCACCCCTCACCCGCACCGCCTCACTCCTGGACGACTCCCGACCCGACGCCCTCTACACCGGCCCCGCACTCGACCAGACCACCACCGAACTCCTCCACACCGCCTCCAGCGCCCCTGCCGTCGTCACCTGGAACGGCAGCCACGACACCGAACTCGCCCCACCGGTCGGAGGCGGCGACGACCTCGCCTACATCATCTTCACCTCCGGCTCCACCGGCCGCCCCAAAGGCGCCATGGTCCACCGCGCCGGCATGGTCAACCACCTCCTCGCCAAGGTCGACGACCTGAACCTCACCGGCGACGACGTCGTCGTCCACAACGCACCCGTCACCTTCGACATCTCCGTCTGGCAGATGCTCGCCCCCCTCATCACCGGCGCACGCCTCCTCGTCGTCGACCGCGACACCGCCGCCGACCCGCAGGAGCTCTTCGGCCGCATCACCACCGACCACGTCACCGTCCTCGAAGTCGTCCCCTCCCTCCTGCGCGCCGCACTCGACGCCTGGAACAACGGACTCCCCCGACCCCAACTCACCCCCCTCACCCACCTCATGGTCACCGGCGAGACACTCCCCGCCGACCTGGCACGGGAATGGCTGGCGCTGGCTCCTGACATCCCGCTCGTCAACGCCTACGGGCCCACCGAGTGCTCCGACGACGTCACCCACGCCGTCATCACCCCCGACACCCCCCTGCACACCCGCGCCCCCATCGGCCACCCCGTCCGCAACACCCGCCTGTACGTACTCGACCACCACCTCCAGCCCGTACCCCCCGGCACCCCCGGCGAGCTCTACGTCGCCGGCACCGGCGTCGGACACGGCTACCTCGACAACCCCGCCAAAACCGCCACCACCTTCACCGCCGACCCGTATGCAGCTGAAGCCGGCGCCCGCATGTACCGCACCGGCGACCGCGTCCGCCAACGCCCCGACGGACAACTCGAGTTCCTCGAACGCACCGACCACCAAGTCAAGATCCGCGGCCACCGCATCGAACTCGGCGAGATCGAAACCGCACTCCGCGACCTCCCCGGCATCACCGACGCCGCCGCAGCCGTCCACCACGGACGCCTGGTCGCCTACCTCATCGGCACCACCGATCACCCCAAAGCCGCACTCGCCGACGTCCTGCCCGGCTACATGGTCCCCAGCACCTTCCTCACCCTGGACGCACTCCCCCTCACCCCCAACGGCAAGATCGACCGCAAGGCCCTGCCCGCACCCGACCCCTCGGCCGCCGTCTCCGGGCTGGTCCCGGCGCGCGACGCACGGGAGCAGGCGCTGTGCGAGATCTTCGCCGAGGTCCTCGGGCTGCCCGCCGTCGGCATCGACGACAGCTTCTTCGACCTCGGCGGGCACTCGCTGCTCGCCACCAAGGTGGTGTCCCGGATCCGGGCCCGGCTGGGCGTCGAGGTCGCCGTGCGGACGCTGTTCCACGCGCCGACGGTCGCCGAGCTCGCCGCTCGCCTGGACGGGGCGGACGGTCCGGTGCGGCCCGCGCTGGCCGCCGTCGAGCGCCCGGACGAGCTGCCGCTCTCCCCCGCCCAGCAGCGGCTGTGGTTCCTCGACCACCTGGAGAACGGTTCGACCGCCTACCACCTGCCGTTCGCCGTGCGCCTCTGCGGCGACCTGGACGCGGAGGCGCTGGGCGCGGCGCTGGGTGACGTCGTGGCCCGCCACGAGAGCCTGCGCACGGTCTTCCCCGACGCCGGGGGCCGGCCGCGCCAGCGGATCCTCTCCCCCGCCGAGGCGCGTCCCGCGCTGCCGGTCACCGGGACGACCCGCGAGGCGCTGCCCGGGGCGCTGGCCGCCGCGGCCGCCCGCGACTTCGACCTGGCGGACGGGCTGCCGCTGCGCGCCGAGCTGTTCCGGCTCTCCGACGACGAGCACGTCCTGCTCGTCGTGCTGCACCACATCGCGTCCGACGGCTGGTCCGTCGCCCCGCTGGCCCGCGACCTCGCCGAGGCGTACGGGGTGCGGCGGGCGGGCGCGGTCCCCGACCGGGCGCCGCTGCCGGTGCAGTACGCGGACTACACGCTGTGGCAGCACGAGATCCTGGAGGCGGTGGCGGAGGAGCAGCTCGCCTTCTGGAAGGCGGCGCTGGACGGCATCCCGGAGGAGCTGGAGCTGCCGGCCGACCGGCCGCGGCCCACCGTCCCCAGCCGTCGCGGCGGCACGGTCGGCTTCCGTGTCGACGCCGAGGTGCACGCGGCGGTCACGGCGCTGGCCCGGGCGCAGGGCGCGAGCACCTTCATGGTGCTGCAGGCCGCGCTCGCCACGCTCCTGTCGAGCCTCGGCGCGGGCGAGGACATCCCGCTGGGCACGCCCGTCGCGGGGCGCACCGATCCGGCCCTCGACGAGCTGGTCGGCTTCTTCGTCAACACGCTGGTGCTGCGCACGGATCTGTCCGGCGACCCGACCTTCCGCGAGCTGCTCGACCGAGTGCGCACGAGCGACCTGGCGGCGTACGCGCACCAGGACCTGCCCTTCGAGACGCTGGTCGACGCGCTCGCGCCGAGCCGGTCGCTGTCCCGGCAGCCGCTGTTCCAGACCATGCTGGTGCTGCAGAACAACGCCGCCGCCGATCTCGCGCTGCCCGGCCTGGACGTCGAGACGGTCCCGGTCCGCAGCGGCGCCGCCAAGCTGGACCTGGCGTTCGAGCTGACGGAGCGGCACGGGCCGGGCGGGGCGCCGGACGGGATCGACGCGGTCCTGGAGTACAGCAGCGACCTGTTCGACGAGGCGACGGCCCGGTCGATGGCGGACCGGTTCGCCCGCCTCATCGGCGTGCTGACCGGCGACCCCGACCTGCCGCTGGGCCGGGTCGACGCCCTGCTGCCCTCCGAGCGCGCCCGCATCCTGGGCGAGTGGGCCGGTCCGGTCCAGGACGTCGAGACGGCCCCGGTGCACGAGCTGTACGCGGCCAGGGCGGCCGCTCAACCCTCGCACCCGGCACTGGAGTTCGGCGCGCAGGTGCTGTCGTACGCGGAGCTGGACGCCCGCGCGAACCGGCTCGCCCATGAGCTGGCCGCCCGCGGCACCGGGCCCGGCGACCTGGTGGCACTGCTGCTGCCGCGCTCGCCGGAGATGGTCGTCGCGCTGCTGGCCGTCCTCAAGGCGGGCGCCGCCTACCTGCCGATCGACGCCGCCTACCCGCGCGACCGCATCGGCTACATGCTCGACGACGCGCGGCCGGCGCTCGCTCTGACGATGGACGCCGAGTCCGCCGCTCTGGGCGACTCGGACGTGCCCCGGCTGCTGCTGGACGACGCTGACGTAAGTGCCGCGGTGCGGGCCCGGCCGGATCGTGCGCCGGCGGACGCCGACCGGACGCGGCCGCTGACCGTGCGCGACCCCGCGTACGTCATCTACACCTCCGGTTCCACCGGGCGCCCCAAGGGTGTCGTCGTGGAGCACCGCACGGTCGCCGTGATGGTGGCCGACCAGGGCCCCCGCATGGGCATCGGCCCCGCCACCCGCTGGCTGCAGTTCGCCTCGTACAGCTTCGACGCGGCGACCTGGGAGCTGTCCATCGGGCTGCTCTCGGGCGCGACGATGATCCTTTCGACGGCCGAGGAGCGCGGTCCAGGCGCGCCGCTCGCGGAGCTGGTGGAGCGCACCGGCACCACGATGGTCTGCCTGCCGCCGACGGTCCTGTCCGCGTGGCCGGCCGACCGGCCGATGCCCGACGGCGTGCAGCTGGTCGTGGCGGGCGAGGCCTGCCCGCCGGAGCTGGTGGAGCGCTTCTCCCGCGGGCGCGTGATGCGCAACGCGTACGGGCCGACCGAGGCCACCGTCTGCGCGAGCATCAGCGAGCCGCTGTCCGGCGCGGTCAAGCCGCCCATCGGGTTCCCGCTGCACAACACGCGGCTGTACGTGCTCGACGCGCGGCTGCGGCCGGTGGCGCCGGGTGTGACCGGTGAGCTGTACATCGGCGGCGACCAGCTGGCCCGCGGCTATCTGCGGCGCCCGGAGCTGACCGCGAGCCGGTTCGTCGCCGACCCGTACGCCACCGCGCCGGGCGGCCGGATGTACCGCTCCGGTGACCTGGTGCGCTGGAACGCCGACGGCAGCCTCGACTACGTGGGGCGCGTCGACGACCAGGTGAAGCTGCGCGGTTTCCGCATCGAGCCGGGCGAGATCGAGGGCGTGCTGCTCGCCCGGGACGACGTCGCGCGGGCCGCGGTGATCGTCCGCGAGGACCGGCCCGGGGACAAGCGGCTCGTCGCGTACGTCGTCGCCGCGGGCGTCCCGGTGGACGTGCGGGAGATCCGCGCGCGCCTGGCCGCCGAACTGCCCGAGCACATGGTGCCGAGTGCGGTCGTCGCCCTCGACGCGCTGCCGCTCACCGGCAACGGCAAGCTGGACCGCCGGGCCCTGCCCGCGCCCGACCTCACGCGGGCCGCCGAGGGGCGGGCTCCCGCGAACGAGCGGGAGGCGGCGCTGTGCCGGGCGTTCGCGGAGGTGCTCGGACTGGAGTCGGTCGGCGCCGAGGCCGGCTTCTTCGACCTCGGCGGCGACAGCATCAGCTCGATCCAGCTCGTCGGCAAGGCGCGGGAGGCCGGCCTGGCGATCACCGCGCAGGACGTCTTCGTGCACCGCACCCCGCAGGGCCTTGCGCTCGCCGCCCAGGCCGCCGGACGGACCGGGACCGTGGGCGCCGGCGACGGCACCGGACCGGTGCCTGCCACGCCGATCACCGCCTGGTTCGACGCGATCGACGGGCCGACCGGCGGCTTCCACCAGGCGGCCGTCGTCCGGACGCCCGCGGGCGCCTCGTACGAGCGGATCGAGGCCGCGCTGCAGACGCTGCTCGACCACCACGACGCCCTGCGCCGGCGGGGCGACGAGATCCTGGAGGCCGGCGCGGTCCGGGCCGGGGACGTGCTGCGCCGGGTCGAGGCCGGTTCCGGCGACCTTGCCGCCCTCGTCCGCGAGGAGGCCGCCGCAGCCCGCGGCGAACTGGCGCCCGCCCGGGGCGACGTGGTGCGCGCGGTGTGGATCGACGCCGGCGCCGCACGGCCCGGCAGGCTGCTGCTGACCCTGCACCACCTGGTGGTGGACGGCGTCTCCTGGCGCATCCTGCTGCCCGACCTGGCCCAGGCGTACGAGCACCCCGAGCGGCCCCTCGCCCCGGTGGGAACCTCCTTCCGGCAGTGGGCGCTGCTGCTCCACGAGGAGGCCGCGCGGGAGGAGCGCCGGGCCGAACTGCCGCTGTGGCGGGAGATCGCGGACGGCGGCGACCCGCCGCTCGGCGCCCGGCCGCTCGACCCCGGGCAGGACACCGCGGCGACCGCCCGCCGACGGCGGCTGGAACTGCCCGCCGCGGCCACGGCGGAGCTGCTGACGACCGTGCCTGCCGCGTTCCACGCCGAGATCAACGACGTGCTGCTGACCGCCCTCGCCCTCGCGGTCGCCGACTGGCGCCGCGGGCGCGGCGAGCGGCAGGACGTCCTCGTGGACCTGGAGGGGCACGGGCGCCAGGCGGTCGTGCCGGGCGTCGACCTGGCCCGCACGGTGGGCTGGTTCACCAGCACGCACCCGGTGCGCCTCGACGTGGGCCTGTGCGACTTCGACGAGGTGTGGGCGGGCGGGCCCGCGCTCGGCCAGGCGCTCAAGGAGGTCAAGGAGCAGCTGCGCCGGATACCGGACCACGGCATCGGTCACGGTCTGCTGAGCCGGCTCGACGCCGCTTCGGCGGCCGTGCTCGGCGGCCGCCCGGCGCCGCAGCTGGGCTTCAACTACCTGGGCCGGATGGCGTTGTCGGAACCCGGCGACTGGCAGGTCGTGCCGGAGTCGCTGGACGTCGCGGCCGGCACCGACGAGCAGATGCCGCTGCCGCACGCGCTCGGCGTCAACGCACGCACCGAGGACCTGCCCGACGGACCGCGCCTGGTCGCCGAGTGGACGTGGGCGGGGCGGACGGTCGCCGACGCGGACGCGGAGGCGATCGCACGCGGCTGGTTCCGGGCGCTGGAGGCGCTGGCCGCACACGCCGCACGGCCCGACGCCGGGGGCTTCACACCCTCGGACCTTGGGCTCGTCGAAGGGCTCGGCCAGGACGAGATCGACGAGTTCGAGAACGAGTTCGCAGACGAGTGGGGGGACGAAGGATGAGCACGACCGCACAGGGGAAGGGACCCGGGGCGCCGCGGGCGTCGGGCGGACTGAGCGACGTACTGCCGCTCACCCCGCTCCAGGAGGGGCTGCTCTTCCACGCCGTGTACGACCGGCGGGAACTCGACGTGTACGCGGTCCAGCTCGTCCTCGACCTGGAGGGGCCGCTCGACCGGGGCGCGCTGAGGGCGGCCGCGGCGGGCGTCCTGGCCCGGCACCCGAACCTGCGGGCGGGCTTCCGCTACCGCAAGAACGGTCAGCCGGTCCAGCTGATCCCCCGCCAGGTGCCCGTGCCGTGGCGGGAGGTGACGGAGCCGGGCGATGTGGAGGCGCTGACCGACCGGGACCGCACCGAGCCGTTCGACGTGGGCCGGCCGCCGCTGATCCGCTTCACCCTGGCCGTCACCGGCCCGGACCGCCACCGGCTCCTCGTCACCTGCCACCACATCCTGCTCGACGGCTGGTCGATGCCGCTGCTGCTGTCCGAGCTGTTCGCCGCGTACGCGGCGGGCGGCGACGCCTCGGCGCTGCCCGCCGTCACCTCGTACAAGAGCTACCTGTCCTGGCTGAACCGGCAGGACGGCCGGGCCGCCGCAGCGGCCTACGGGGAGCTGCTCGACGGCCTGGAGGAGCCCACCCGGCTCGTGCCGGCGCCGCCCGGCCGCGCCCCGGTGCTGCCCGAGCAGCACATCGCCCGGCTGGACGCCGCGGCGACGGCGCGCCTGACCGAGTGGGCGCGGGCGCGGGGCGTCACCCTGTCCAGCGTCCTGCAGGGCGTGTGGGCCGTCGTCCTCGGGGCGCTGACCGGCCGCGACGACGTGGTGTTCGGCACCACGACGTCGGGGCGGCCGCCGGAGCTGCCGGGCGTCGAGTCGATGGTCGGCCTCTTCATCAACACGCTGCCCGTGCGGCTGCGCACCGGCGCCTCGCGGACCCTCGCGGAGGTCGTGGAGTCGGCGCAGGAGCAGCACACCGCGCTCCTGCCGCACCAGCACCTGGGCCTGTCCCGCATCCAGCGGGACGCGGGCCACGGCGAGCTGTTCGACACCGTCCTGATCTTCGAGAACTATCCGCTGGACCCGGACGCCCTGCGCTCGGCCGTCCCCGGTCTGACGGTCACCGGCGTCAAGGGCCGCGACGCCACGCACTATCCGGTGTCGCTGCTCGTGCTGCCCGGCGAGGAGCTGACGCTGCGGCTCGACCACGCGCCCGACCTGGTCAGCGCCGCGGAGGCCGCCGCGCTGTCCGGACGGGTGCTGCGGCTCCTCGCCGCCCTTCCCGACGCGGCCGACCTGCCGCTCTCCCGGCTGGAGCTGCTGGGCGAGGAGGAGCGGACGACGCTGCTCGGCTCGTACAACGCCACCGCCCGCTCCTACCCGCGCCATGCCCTGCGCGAGCAGCTCGCGGCGCGGGCCGCCGCCGCCCCGGACGCGCCCGCGCTGCGCTGCGGCGCCGAGCGGCTCACCTACGCCGAGCTGCACGCCCGCGCCGACCGGCTCGCCCATGAGCTGGTGGCGCGCGGCGCGCGCCCGGGCGCCCTGGTGGCGCTCGCGCTGCCCCGGTCGACGGAGCTGATCGTCGCGACGCTCGCCGTCGTCAAGGCGGGCGCCGGCTATCTGCCGCTCGACCCCGACTACCCGGCCGACCGCATCGGCTACATGCTCGACGACGCGGCGCCCGCCCTCGTGGTCACCACGACCGGGGTCGCCGCCACGCTGTCCGCCGTCACCGAGCGCCCGCACCTGACCCTGGACACGGCGGCGGCGCTCCTCGCCGAGCGGCCCGCCGGCCCGGTGGGCACCCCCGACCCGGACCCGCTGGAGACCGCGTACACGATCTACACCTCGGGCTCCACCGGCCGGCCCAAGGGCGTGGTCGTGCCCCAGGGCGCGCTGATCAACCTCGTGCACGACATGGGCGAGCGCTTCGGCGTCACGGGCGGGGACCGCTTCCTGTCGGTCACCACCTTCGGTTTCGACATCTCCAACCTGGAGATCCTCGTCCCGCTGCTCACCGGCGCCGAACTCGTCCTCGCCGAGCGCGACACGGTGCGCGACCCGGCCGCCCTCGCCGCCCTGATCACCGGCAGCGACGCGACCGTCATGCAGGCCACCCCGACGCTGTGGCACGCCCTGGTCACCGAGCACCCGGAGAGCCTGGCCGGGCTGCGCGTCCTGATCGGCGGCGAGGCCGTCGGCGAACCGCTCGCCGACGCGCTGCGCGCCGCCTCCCGCGAGGTCACCAACGTCTACGGGCCCACCGAGACGACGATCTGGTCGACCGCGGCCGTCCTGGACGGCGAGCGGGGCGGCGTCCCGCCGATCGGCCGCCCCATCGCCAACACCCAGGTGTACGTCCTCGACGACGCGCTGCGGCCCGCTCCAGCGGGGGCGGTCGGCGAGCTGTTCATCGCCGGCGACGGCGTGGCCCGCGGCTACCACGGGCGCCCGTCGCTGACCGCGACCCGCTTCGTGCCGGACCCGTTCGGTCCGCCCGGCAGCCGGATGTACCGGACCGGCGACGTCGTGCGCTGGGGCGCCGACGGGCAGATCGAGTACATCGGACGGGCCGACCACCAGGTCAAGATCCGCGGCTTCCGCATCGAGCTCGGCGAGATCGAGTCGACGCTCGCCGCCCACCCCGAGGTGTCCCAGGCGACGGTCGTGGCCCGCGAGGACCTGCCGGGCGGCACGCAACTGGTGGGCTACACCGTCGGCACGGCCGCTCCGGCCGCGCTGCGCGCGCACCTGGCCGAGAGCCTGCCCGCGCACATGGTGCCCGCCCTGTTCGTGGCGATGGACGCGCTGCCGCTCACCGCCAACGGCAAGGTCGACCGCAAGCTGCTGCCGGCGCCCGCCCAGGGCCCGCGCACCGCGGCCCGCGCGCCGCGCACCCCGCAGGAGCAGCTGCTGTGCGAGGTGTTCGGCGAGGTGCTCGGGCTGCCCGCGCCCGCCGGTCCGGACGACTCGTTCTTCGAGCTCGGCGGACACTCGCTGCTCGCGACCCGGCTCACCGGCCGCATCCGGACGGCGCTCGGCGCAGACCTGCCGGTCCGCGCGGTCTTCGACGCGCCGACCCCGGCGGCCCTCGCGGCCCGCGTCGCGGACGCTGGGGAGGCCCGGCCCGCCCCCGCGCCGGCCGTACGCCCGGAGGTGCTGCCGCTCTCCCCCGCCCAGCAGCGGCTCTGGTTCCTCGGCCGGCTGGAGACGGACAACCCCGCGTACAACATCCCGGTCGCCGTCCGGCTGAAGGGCGCCCTCGACGTGGCCGCCCTGCGCGCGGCGGTGCGCGATGTCGTCGTGCGCCACGAGGCGCTGCGCACCCGCTTCCCGGACACCGACGGGCGCGCCCGCCAGGAGGTCGTGGACGCGGAGGCGGTGCGCATCGACCTGCCGGTGACCCCGATGAGCGAGGACGCCGTACGGCAGGCGGCGCGGCGCGGCTTCGACCTGGCGGCCGACCTGCCGCTGCGGGCGGAGCTGTTCCGGGCCTCGGACGAGGAGCACGTGCTGCTGCTCGTCGTGCACCACATCGCGGCCGACGGCTGGTCGGTGGGCCCGCTGGGCGCCGACCTCGCGACGGCCTACGAGGCGCGCCGCGCGGGCGGGGCGCCGGCCTGGGCGCCGCTGCCCGTGCAGTACGCGGACTACACGCTGTGGCAGCGGGAGCTGCTCGCGGCGGTGTCGGACGAGCAGCTCGGCCACTGGCGGGAGGCGCTGAAGGACCTCCCCGAGGAGCTCGAGCTGCCGACCGACCGGCCGCGGCCCGCCGTCCCCACGCACCGGGGCGGGCAGGTGGAGTTCCGCATCGACCGGGCGCTGCACGCGGCGGTCGGCGAGCTGGCCCGCTCGCGCGGCGTGAGCACGTTCATGGTGCTCCAGGCGGCGCTGGCCGCCCTGCTGTCCAAGCTGGGCGCGGGCGACGACATCCCGCTCGGCTCGCCCGTCGCGGGCCGCACGGACCCGGTGCTCGACGAGCTGGTCGGCCTGTTCGTGAACACCCTGGTGCTGCGCACCGACCTGTCGGGCGACCCGACCTTCCTCGAACTGCTCGACCGCGTCCGCGCCACGGACCTGGCCGCCTACGCGCACCAGGACCTGCCCTTCGAGGCCCTGGTCGACGCGCTCGCGCCGACCCGGTCGCTGTCCCGGCACCCGCTGTTCCAGACGATGCTCACCCTGCACAACACGCCGGAGTCGGCGGTGCGGCTGGCGGGCCTGGAGTCGGAGCCGCTGCTCCTCGGCACGGGGACCGCCAAGGCGGACCTGGCCTTCGAGCTGTTCGAGCGGCGTACGGAGGAGGGTGCGGCCGACGGGATCGACGCGGTCCTGGAGTACAGCAGCGACCTGTTCGACGAGGCGACCGCCCGGTCCTTCGCCGACCGGCTCGCGCACCTGCTGGGCGTGCTCGTGGCGGCGCCGGACCGGCCGGTCCGCGAGGCCGGGGCGCTGCTGCCGGCCGAGTCCGCCGCGGTGCGCGCGGGCTGGGCGGCGACGACGGTCGAGGAGGCGTACACCGGGGTCGTGGAGCGGGTGCGGGCGCACGCCGCCGCGTGCCCGGACCGGCTCGCGGTGCAGGACCCGACCGGGACTGCCACCTATGCCGAACTGGTGGGTCTGGCCTCGGCGTTGACTCGTCGTCTGGTCGCGGCCGGGGTGGGCCCCGGCTCACGGGTGGCCATGCTGTGCGAGCCAGGCATCCCCTTCGTCACCGGCATCCTCGCCATCCTCGGCGCCGGAGCCGCCTGGATACCCCTCGACCTGCGCGCACCCCTCACCCGCACCGCCTCACTCCTGGACGACTCCCGACCCGACGCCCTCTACACCGGCCCCGCACTCGACCAGACGGCCGCACAACTGCTCGGTGCCGCCTCCAGCACCCCTGCCGTCATCACCTGGAACGACAGCCACGACACCGAACCCGCCCCACCGGTCGGAGGCGGCGACGACCTCGCCTACATCATCTTCACCTCCGGCTCCACCGGCCGCCCCAAAGGCGCCATGGTCCACCGCGCCGGAATGGTCAACCACCTCCTCGCCAAGGTCGACGACCTGAACCTCACCGCAGACGACGTCGTCGTCCACAACGCACCCGTCACCTTCGACATCTCCGTCTGGCAGATGCTCGCCCCCCTCATCACCGGCGCACGCCTCGTCGTCGTCGACCGCGACACCGCCGCCGACCCGCAGGAGCTCTTCGGCCGCATCACCACCGACGGCGTCACCGTCCTCGAAGTCGTCCCCTCCCTCCTGCGCGCCGCCCTCGACGCCTGGAACAACGGACTCCCCCGACCCAAACTCACCCCCCTCACACATCTGTTGGTGACGGGCGAGACGCTCCCCGCCGACCTGGCACGGGAATGGCTGGCGCTGGCTCCTGACATCCCGCTCGTCAACGCCTACGGGCCCACCGAGTGCTCCGACGACGTCACCCACGCCGTCATCCGCACCGCAAGCGACATCGGATCCCGCGCTCCCATCGGCCACCCGGTCCGCAACACCCGCCTGTACGTGCTGGACAGCCACCTCCAGCCCGTACCCCCCGGCACCCCCGGCGAGCTCTACGTCGCCGGCACCGGCGTCGGACACGGCTACCTCGACAACCCCGCCAAAACCGCCACCACCTTCACCGCCGACCCGTATGCAGCTGAAGCCGGCGCCCGCATGTACCGCACCGGCGACCGCGTCCGCCAACGCCCCGACGGACAACTCGAGTTCCTCGAACGCACCGACCACCAAGTCAAGATCCGCGGCCACCGCATCGAACTCGGCGAGATCGAAACCGCACTCCGCGACCTCCCCGGCATCACCGACGCCGCCGCAGCCGTCCACCACGGACGCCTGGTCGCCTACCTCATCGGCACCACCGACGAGCCCAGGACGACGCTCGCGAGTGTGCTTCCGGACTACATGGTGCCCAGCGCCTTCCTCACCCTCGACGCGCTCCCCCTCACCCCCAACGGCAAGATCGACCGCAAGGCCCTTCCCGCACCCGACCCCTCGGCCCATGTGCAGGGTCCCGCGCGGGAGCCCCGTACAGACACCGAGCGCGCCCTCTGCGAGGTCTTCGCGGCCGTGCTCGGGCTGCCGTCCGTCGGCATCGACGACAGCTTCTTCGACCTGGGCGGCGACAGCATCCGCTCCATCGAGGTGGTCGCCGGCGCCCGGCGGGCCGGGCTGCGGGTCACCGCGGCCGACGTGTTCACCCACAAGACGGTGGCCGCGCTGGCCGCCGCCGTCGGCGACGCCGAGCCGGCCGAGATCGTCGGCACCGACGACGGCGTGGGCGAGCTGGCGCCCCTGCCGGTCATGCTGCGGCTCCTCGAAGAGGGCGGCCCGATCGACGGGTTCAACCAGTCCGTCGTCCTGACCGCTCCCGCCGATCTGGACCTGGAGCGGCTCACCCGGGCGCTCCAGCGGGTCGTCGACCACCACGACGCCCTGCGGCTGCGCCTGACGGGCCGGGGTCCCGGCGACTGGCGGCTCGTGATCGCCGAGCCGGGGACCGTGCGGGTCGCGCCGCTGGTGACCCGTATCGACGCGGGCCACCGGGCGTACGAGGACGAGGCGCTGCTGCGGCGGGCGGTGGCCGCCCAGTCGGAGGCGGCGCGCGACCGGCTCGCCCCGCGCGACGGGGTCACGCTCCAGGCCGTGTGGATCGACCGCGGGGCTGACCGCCCCGGCCGGCTGGTCCTGATGTTGCACCACCTCGTCGTGGACGGCGTCTCCTGGCGCGTGCTGCTTCCCGACCTGCTCACCGCGTACGAGCGGCCCGACGCGGCCCTCGACCCGGTCGGCACCTCGCTGCGCCACTGGTCCGGCCTCCTCCGGGAGCAGGCCGCGTCTCGCACCGGGGAAGTGCCGTACTGGACGAAGCTGCTGTCGCACGAGGAGCAGCCGGTCGGCGCGCGGGCGCTGGACCCGGCCCGGGACACGTACGCGACGGCCCGGACGCTGCGCCTGGTCCTGCCGGCCGAGCACACCGGCCCGCTCCTGGAGCACGGCCCCGCCGCCTTCCAGGCGGAGATCAACGACGTGCTGCTCGCCGGCCTCGGCCTCGCGGTCGCCGAGTGGCGCGGCCGGAGCCTGCTCGTCGAGGTCGAGACCCACGGGCGCGAGCAGGTGCGCGAGGGCGTCGATCTCTCCCGTACCGTCGGCTGGTTCACCGGCACCCACCCGGTGCTGCTGAGGGCGGCGGCGCTCGGCGCGGAGCAGGCGGTGAAGGAGATGCGCGAGCAGCTCGCCGCGCTCCCCGACCACGGGCTCGGCCACGGCATCCTGCGTCACCTCGGCGACGGAACCGCCCCGCTGCCCGCGGTCGACCCGCAGCTCGGCTTCAACTACCTCGGCCGCTTCGCCGCGGTGGAGTCGTACGACGGCGGCTGGGCGGCCGCGCCAGAGGCGCGGGAGGCGTTCGCGGCGACGGCCGGCGGCATGCCGCTGGGCCACACCGTCGAGGTGGACGCGCTGGTCGAGGACGGCCCCGACGGGCCCGTCCTGATCGCCAACTGGACGTGGGCGGGCCGGCTGCTGGAACCGGACGATGCCGGGGCACTGGCCGAGGGCTGGTTCCGCGCGCTGCGCACCCTGTCCCGCAGGGCCGGCGAACTCGCCGCGACCGGCCCCTCGGGGACCGGCGGGGCGGGCGGGCGGCGGCCCGCGCTGCTCACCGAGGCGTTCGAGACCCTGCTGCCCATCCGGCCCGACGGCACCCGTGAGCCGCTGTTCTTCCTGCACGGCGGAGTGGGGCTCAGCTGGCCCTACCTCGGACTGGCCGAGCACCTGGCCGAGGAATTCCCCGTCTACGGTTTCCAGGCGTCCGGAATCATCGCGGAAGCTCCGCTTCCGGGGTCGGTGCAGGAAATGGCCGGGGAATACGTCCGCAGAATTCTGGAAATTCAGCCGGAGGGGCCTTACCATCTTCTCGGCTGGTCTTTCGGCGGACTCCTCGCCCACGCGGCGGCCACCCGCCTGGAAGGGCTCGGGCACCGCGTCGCGCTCCTCGCGAACCTGGACAGCTATCCGGTGCCCGAGCCGGACGGCATCCCGGACGACCGGGCCCTGATCGCCAAGATCCTGGAGTACTGCGGCTACGACGCGGCGGCGTTCGCCGGCGGCGAGCCCACGCTCTCCGAGGTCCTGGAGCTGTTCCGGCGGGACGCCAACCCGCTGGCCGGCCTGAACGAGGGGCAGTTGGCCCGGCTGCTGCGGATCGTGCGCAACCACGCGGTCCTCAGCGCCGAGTTCGTCCCGGACCGCTTCGGCGGGGACGTGCTCTTCCTCTCGGCCGAGCGGGGCGCCGGCGAGGACTCCCCGACGGTCGCGGTGTGGGAGCCGTACATCGGCGGCAGCGTCACGCACCACGGCATCGACTCGGACCACGACGGGATGATGCGGCCCGAACCGCAGCGGGCGATCGGCCGGATCATCGCCGCCCACCTCGAACGACTGCGGTGAAACGCGCGGGGGAATTCGCAGGGATCCCGCTCACGCGAGATTCCGACGCATACCCCCGCGCCTCACCGAGAGAATTCACGAAGAAACTCCGGAAGCTTCCCGGACGACTCCGAACGCGAAATCCGGACGTACTCCCCGAGGAAGGGAAACCATGAAGAACAACCCGTTCGACGACGACAACGGCACCTTCCTGGTGCTGGTCAACGACGAGGGGCAGCACTGCCTCTGGCCCGAGTTCGCGGCCGTCCCGGCCGGCTGGACCACCGTCCTGCCCGCCGGTCCCCGCGAGGCCGCGCTCGAGCACATCGAGCGCACCTGGACCGACATGCGTCCGAAGTCCCTGATCCGCTCCGCCGCCTGACACGCAGGCCATCCAGATCCGAGAGGCAGCTGCCATGACTGTGAACATTTCCGTGGACGTCACGGCCGTCCGGGCCATCATCGTCGACACCCTCGAGCTCGAGGACGACGAGCTGACGGGCACCAGCCTGTTCATCGAGGACCACGGCGCGGACTCGCTGGGCGCCATCGAGATCCTCTCCCGCATCGAGAAGGAGCTCGGCGTCGTCATCCCGCAGGACGACCTGGTCAAGCTGGTCAACCTGGACGCCGTCCTCGCCGTCCTCGCCGGCGCGGAAAGGCGCCGGCCGTGAGCGCCCCCCGGAGAACGGACGGCCCCGCCGCGCGGCCGCGCCGCGTCGTCCTCACCGGCTGCGGCGCACTGTCCAGCATCGGCAACGGGATCGCCGAGTTCACCGAGGGCCTGCGGGCCGGCCGGGTCGGCACCGGGGACATCACCGTCTTCGACACCACCGGCTTCCCCAGCGGCCGCGGCCACCAGGTGCGCGACTTCGACGCCGCCGCCGTGCTCCGCCGGGTGCCGCCCGAAGCGACCGGCAGGGCGACGCGGTTCGCGGCCGCCGCCGCCCGGATGGCGCTCGACGACGCCGGCCTCGACGAGGCCTGGCTGCGCGAGCGGCGCGGCACCGTCGTCGTCGGCACCACCGACGGCGAGGTCGGCGAGCTCGACCTGCTGACCGAGTCCGCGCTCACCCTCGGGCTCGCCGCCTTCACCGGCGCGAGCCTGGGCCGGACCGCCACCGGCGGCCTCGCGCTCGGCGTCGTCCGCGAACTGGGCCTGTCCGACGTGGAGACCTCCACGGTCGCCACCGCCTGCGCCGCCGGCAACTACGCGATCGGCGCCGGGTTCGACGCCATCCGCAGCGGCCGCTCCGAATGGGCCCTGGTCGGCGGGGCGGACGCGTTGAACCGGAAGACCTTCGCGGGCTTCGCCCGGCTCGGCCTCATCGCGCCCGACGAGTGCCGTCCGTTCGACACCGGGCGGACGGGCCTGCTCACCGGCGAGGGCGCGGGCCTGCTGCTGCTGGAAAGCGAGGAGTCCGCGCTCGCCCGCGGCGCGGAGATCTACGCCGAGGTCCTCGGCTACGGCGTCAACTGCGACGCCTCGCACCCCACCGCGCCCGAAGAGGACAGCGTCGCCCGCTGCATCCGCCTCGCCCTGGAGAACGCCTCCGTCAAGCCGGAGGAGGTCGACCTGATCTCCGCGCACGGCACCGGCACGCCGACCAACGACACCACCGAGGTCGCGGCCATCCGCCAGGTCTACGGGGACCGGCCGCCGCGCACCGTCGGCGTCAAGGCGATGATCGGGCACACCATGGGGGCCGCCAGCGCCCTGGGCGCCATCGCGTCCGCGCTCGCCGTCCGGCACGGCTTCGTCCCGCCGACGGCCAACCACCGCACCACCGACCCGGACTGCCCCGTCGACGTGGTGCCGAACACGTCCGTCGACGCCGACGTGCGGATCGTGCAGAACAACGGCCTCGCGTTCGGCGGCAACAACGCCGTCGTCCTGCTCGGCCGCCACGAGAGCCCCCGAGGGGAGTACGTCCGATGAGTACCGCGGTCATCACCGCATGGTCGGCCGTGTCGCCGTACGGCACGGGCCGCGACCCGCTCGCGGCGGGGCTGCGCGCCCGCACCGAGGCGCCCGCGTCCGCCGGGCCCGAGGAGTGGACCGCGGACCCGGGGGCGACCGCCCGTGTCGTGCCCGGCTTCGAGGTCCGCGACGCGCTGGGGAAGGCCGGCACCCGGGGCATGGACCGGCTGACGGGCCTCACCGCGGTGACCGTCCGGGAGCTGCTGTCCGGCACCGGCCCGGACGGCGAGCACGCCGAGCTCGGCACCGGTCTGGTGCTCGGCATCGGCTCCGGAAGCGTCCAGGGGTTCATGGAGTTCACCAAGTCCTCCCTCGAAGGGGCCAGCCCCATCGACGTGTCACCGTCGAAGATCCCCAACATGGCGATGAACAGGGCCGCTTCGGCCAGCGCGATCCGCCACCGCCTCAAGGGCCCCAACACCACCGTGGCGGCCGGCCGGCTCTCCGGTCTCGTCGCCCTGGACCAGGCGCGCCGGCTCCTCGCCGACGGGCGCGCGGAGCGGGTACTGGCCGGTTCGGCCGAGGAGTACTCGGCGACCCGCGCCCACCTCACGCACGCCGCGCACGGCGCCGACGTGGTGCTGGGCGAGGGCTGCGTCATGGTGCTCCTGGAGTCCGGCGACGCCGCGACCGGCGAGCCGCTGGCCGAGGTGCTCGCGGTCCACCACCGGGTGGCGGCGGACGGCGACTTCGCCGGGGCGCTCACGGCGGCGGTGCGCGCCGCGCTCGCCGAGGCGGGCGTCGCAGCCGGCGCGGTCTGGGCGGCGGTGCCCTCGCAGGCCCCCGGTGCGGCGGGCGAGCAGGAGCTGCGGGTGCACGAGGAGCTGTTCCCGGCACGGGTCCGCGGCCGCGCGGCGTCCGTCGCGCTGCTCGGCGAGACGGCCGCGGCCACCGGGGCGTACCAGCTCGCGGCGCTGCTGTCGGAGCCGGGCGAGCCGGGCCGCGTCGCCCTGGTCACCACCACGGACCCGGACGGTCCCGTGGGGTGCGCGGTGCTGCGGCTGCTGACGGACGGGGCGGACGCGTGAGCGGCGGGGGGACGGCGGGCGACCGGCCGGTCGCCCTGATCAGCGGCGGCTCGCGCGGCATCGGCCGGGCCGTCGCCCTGCGGCTGGCGCGGGACGGGTACGACGTCTCCTTCTGCTTCCGCGGCGACGAACAGGCCGCCGCCAACGTGGAGAAGGAGCTGAACGGCCTCGGCGCCCGGGCGCTGGCGCGGCGGGTCGACGTCGCCGACGCGCAGTCCGTGCGGGACTGGGTGGAGGCAACCGAACGGGACTTCGGACCGGTGGCGGTCGCCGTCACCTCGGCCGGCATCACCCGGGACAAGCCCCTGCTGATGATGGGCGACAGCGACTGGCACGAGGTCGTGGACACCAACCTGGACGGCGTCTACCACGTCTGCCGGGCGGTGGTCTTCCCCATGATGAAGCGGCGGGCCGGCAGCATCGTGACCGTCGCCTCCGTCTCCGGTCTGTACGGCAATGCGGGGCAGACCAACTACGCGGCGTCCAAGGCCGGGATCATCGCCTTCTCGCGCTCCCTCGCGAAGGAGGTCGGCCGGCGCGGCATCCGCGTCAACGCGGTGGCGCCGGGCCTGATCGACACCGACATGTCGGCCGTGCTCGACGACCAGGTCAGGGCGCAGGTCGCCGAGCGCACCGCGCTGGGCAGGACCGGGCTCGCGGCGGAGGTCGCCGAGGCCGTGGCCTTCCTGGCCTCGGGCCGCGCCTCGTACGTCACCGGCGCGGTGCTGCCCGTGGACGGCGGGCTGTGACGGCCGGGGCCGCGGAACCGGTGCCGGCGCTCCGGCCCGGTGTCTGCCAGCTGTGGTGGGCGTCGTCCCGCGACGCCCACCCGGCGCTGCGCGGTCTCCTCGACGAGGACGGACGCGCCCGCGCCCGCCGGCTGCGGCAGCCGGCCGCGCGGGCGCTCCACGTCACCGCGCACGCGCTCGCCCGCACCGTGGCCGCCGCCCATCTCGGCGTTCCCGCCGGTGAGTTGACACTGACCGCCACCTGCAAGCGGTGCGGCGGCCCGCACGGGAAACCCCGCCCGCCGGGGCCGCTCGGGCTGTCCTGGTCGCACTCCGGCGACCGGGTGGTGGTCGCCGTGACGCTCGGCATAGAGGTCGGCGTGGACGTGGAGCGGATCGCCCCGTACGCCCCGGAGACCGCGGAGCGGGTGCTTCGCGGGCCGGAGCGCACGGTCCTCGCGGCGCTCCCCGAACCCCGCCGCCCGGCCGGCTTCGTGCGCTACTGGACGCGCAAGGAGGCCCTGCTCAAGGCGACCGGCGACGGGCTCTCCGTATCCCCCGAGCTGCTGCACGTCACCGGGCCCGACGCCTGGCCCCTGCTGCTGTCCTGGTCGGGCCCGGAGCAGCCCGGGTTCCCCCTGCACCTGTACGACCTGGACGCCGGCGCCGGCCATCTGGCCGCGCTCGCCTCCGTGGGCGCCCCGGTGCGCCCGACCGCGCACGACGGGTCCGCGCTGCTCGCCGCGGCCGTCGCGGCGGCACAGGGCTCCGCGACGCCCCGTGTCCTCACTCCTCACACATCGGAAAGGCCGGTCGCCCCATGAGTCAGTACGTCGTCCTCATCGCCGACGCGCTCAGCCCGCAGGCCGCGGAGGTCCTCACCCGGGACGGCTCCGTCGAGGTGCGGCACGTCGACGGCACCGACCGGCCGGCGCTGCTCGCCGCGCTCGCCGGGGCCGACGCGGTGCTGGTGCGCTCCGCCACCCGCATCGACGCCGAGGCCCTCGCCGCGGCGCCGCGGCTCAAGGTCGTGGCCCGGGCCGGGGTCGGCCTCGACAACGTGGACGTCACGGCGGCCACCGCCGCAGGCGTGCTCGTCGCCAACGCCCCCGCGTCCAACGTCGTCAGCGCCGCCGAGCACGCCGTCGCCCTGCTCCTGGCCCTCGCCCGGCACGTCCCGCAGGCGTCCGCCGCGCTCAAGGACGGCCGCTGGGCGCGGAGTTCGTTCACGGGCGTGGAGCTCGCGGGCAAGACGCTCGGCGTCCTGGGCCTCGGCCGGATCGGCTCGCTGGTGGCGCGCCGGTTCGCCGCGTTCGACATGGAGGTGATCGCGTACGACCCGTACGCGGACGAGGAGCACGCCCGGGCCCTCGGCGTGCGGCTGACCGGCCTTGACGAGCTCCTCGCCCGGGCCCAGTTCCTCACGGTCCACCTGCCGCTGACCGAGGCGACGGCCGGGCTGATCGGCTTCGACGCCCTCCAGCGCGTCCGCCCCGACCTGCGGATCGTGAACGCGGCGCGCGGCGGCATCGTCGACGAGCAGGAGCTGTACGCGGCGCTCAAGGAGGGCCGGATCGCCGGCGCCGCCCTGGACGTGTACGCGCAGGAACCCTGCACGGACTCCCCGCTGTTCGAGCTGGACAACGTGATCGCCACACCGCACCTGGGCGCGAGCACGCCCGAGGCGCAGGAGCGGGCCGGCACCCAGGCGGCCGAGTCGGTGCTGCTCGCGCTCACCGGCATGCCCGTGCCCGACGCGGTCAACGCGCCCCGTCCGCCCTGCGTGCCCGACCCGGTCGACACCGCCCGTACGTCCTGCGTGCCCGACGCGGTCGACGCTCCGCTCCCGTCGCCCGTGCACACGCGATGAGGTCGTCGAACGGCGCCGCGCGCGGGGCGGTCTCAGTCGCCGGCGGGCGTGTCCGCGACCGTCGCGGCGGGCGTCCCGCCGCCGTCCCCGACATGGATCTCGCCGGTGCGGGCGCTCCTGCCGAGCCAGCCGCGCTCCATGGCCAGCGCTCCCGCCTGATAGCGGCTGCGCGCCCCCAGACGGGCCATCAGGTCGGCGGTGATACGGCGGCCGGTGCGCACGGACACGCCGAGCTTGCGGGCGACGACGTCGTCGGTGTGGCCCTCGAAGAGCAGGTCGAGGACGGCCTGTTCCTGCCGGGTGAGCCCGTCCGGGTCCGCCGTGGTCGTCCGGTTCCCGCAGAGCGGCTGGGCGCGCGTCCAGGTCTCGTGGAAGAGCGAGACCAGGGCGGTGACGACGCCGGCGCCCCGCAGGATCAGCACGCCGCGGGCGGCGGCCTCGGGATCGATGGGCACGATGGCGGCCCGGCGGTCGAAGATGATCATGCGGGGCGGCAGCTGGGGCAGCACGCGCACCTCCCCGCCGATCTCGTTCAGCCAGCGCGCGTAGTTCAGCGTGGCCGGGTCGTTGCGCACCGAGTCCAGGTAGATGTAGCGGACCCGGACGCCGCGCTCGACGGTGGCCTTGTCGAGGGGCCGGGCGGCCTCCAGGGCGGCCTCCGTCTGGGCGCCGCCGGGCGCGAACACCTCGACGCTGCTCTCGGCGCCCTGCGACAGCCGCTCGATCTGGGAGTTGATGGCGTCCAGGCCGGTGTAGCGGCGGACCTCGTCGGTCTGCGCCTCGGTGTCGTCGCCGTACTCGGTGAGCATCTGAGTGATGGCCAGACGGGTGGCGGCGACGGCCTGCTGATGCTGGGCCAGCTCCCGCTCCTGCCGCTGCAGGAGGCCGGCGAGCCCGAACTCCGGGTTGACCAGGCGGACCTTGCCCAGTTCCTCGGAGGAGTTCCGTACGAGGGTGAGCTCGGCCAGCCTGTCCAAGGTGCGCTCGGCGCGCTCCACGGGCCAGTCGAGCCCCTCGGCGATCTCCGCCACGCCCGCCCTGGGCCGCTTCAGAAGGATGCGGTACACCGCCTCGGCGTCCGCATCAAGACCCAATTGTCCCGTCACTCGACTCCCCCCGAAGTTCCCCCGCCGACTGCACGAAGCAGACCACAGTCCCCCCGATCATCCCAGCCCACTCCGAGTCAGGGCAACCTTACGCAGGGGTACAGGAGTCGGTTCACGGAATATTCGCGGAGGGGCAACTCATGTACCTGGTGACGACGACCGTGCCCGCCGGAGCGCTGCCCGGCGAGCCCCCGCTCATCGACCGGATCCGCCGTGTGGCACGCCCCGAGGACCATCTGGAGCACGTCCACGTACTGCGCGCCCCCGACGGCGGGACGCACCTGACGCTGTTCCTCGGCCATGCCGACAGCGGGGAGACCGAGCGGGCGGCCGCCCGTCTGGTGACGAGGGCGCTGCCCACGGCGGTCGGCGCGCAGCTCGGCTGGGCGCCGGCCCGGCCACTCGTCAGCGCCCTGGAAGAGCTCGGCGTGGGTGCCCAAAACAGGTTGCCTGACAGGGAGTTGCCATCACAGGACCCTGACATTGCGTAGTGCTGACGGGACTCGCGGTGAGTGTGAGGATCGCATCACCGAGAACGACCACCCCACCGACATGAATGTTGGAGACGACACCCATGCGCATCATCACCCGCAGCACCGCCAAGCCGGCCACCCGCAGAGCCGCCACCGTGGCCTTAGTCGCTCTCGCGGCCCTCGCGGCGGCCCCCTCGGCCACGGCCGCGGAGGAGTCCCCCGCCGGCGGGACGATCTCGGCCACGGCGGAGCTGACCGAGACGGTCGTGAACCTGCTCGGCCCTCTCGGCCACACCTGGGGCAACTGACCATGCCGCAGACCCGGTCGACCGCACTCGCGGACGTGTCCGCCCTCCGCGCCGACCTCGACGTCGTGGACGCGGAGATCCGAGCCCTGGTGGAACGCCGCCGCGAGCTCTCCCGCGAGATCCAGCGCATCCGCCAGGCCGCCGGCGGCACCCGTACCGACCTCACCCGCGAGATGCGCGTCATCTCCCCCTACGCCGAGGCGTACGGACGGCAGGGAACGGCCATCGCGATGGCGCTTCTGGAGATCTGTCGCGGCACCGGTGCCACTTCCCGGTAGCCGTACACCCCCCACACGCAGCAGCACCGCACGGGAGGGCCGGGTCGTCCGGCCCTCCTCACACGAGAGGGCTCCGACGTGTCTGGTTCACCCGCCGGCTTCCCGTCCCGGCTTCCGCTCACCGAAGGCCAGGCCGGGATCTGGTACGGCCAGCGGCTGGACGCCTCGAAACTCGCCTACGCCTACGCCGAGTTCCTGGACATCGAGGGGCCACTCGACCCGGAGCTCCTCCGGGAGGCCGTCCGCAGGACCTTCGCCGAGGCGGAGGCGCTGTCGGTGTCCTTCGGCGAGGACGCGGACGGACCGTGGCAGCGGGTCGGGGCCGTACCGGACCATCCCGTGCCGCTCGTCGACCTGACCGACGAGGCGGACCCGTGGCGGGCGGCGCGGAAGTGGATGCGCGCACGCGTCCACTCCCCGCTCGACCCCGCCGGGGGCGAGGTCCTGCGCACCGCGGTGCTCCGCCTCTCACCGGAGCGGCACCTGTGGTTCTGGCAGCTGCACCACATCGTCTCCGACGGTGTGGGCTCGCTGCTCCTGGTCCGGCGCGCCGCGGAGGTCCACGGCGCGCTGGCCGCCGGCCGGGCACCGGCCGCCACCCCCTTCGGTCCCCTCGCCGCCCTGGTAGAGGAGGACCGGCTCTACCGTGCCTCGGCCGGCTTCCAGGAGGACCGCCGCTACTGGCTCGGCGTGTTCGACGACCTCGACCGCGTACCGGCGTTCTCCGACGCGTCCCTGCCGCCGACGGGCGTCGCGCTCAGAGAGACCTGGTACGCGGACCCCGCGCTCCGGGAGCTGCTCGCCGCCTTCACCCGCGCCCACGGCGTGAAGTGGCCGCGCGCGATGGTCGCCGCGTTCGCCGCGTACACCGCCCTGGTCACCGGCGCGTCCGAGGCCGTCCTGGGGCTCCCGGTCTCCAACCGGCACACGGACGCGGCCGCGACGACCCCCGGCATGGTCTCCAACATCGTCCCGCTGCGGGTCGCCTGCTCCCCGCAGGACAGCTTCCTGGACCTGCTCGCCCGCGTCAGCGCGACGATCGACGAGACGCGTGCCCACCGCCGGCACCGGTTCGAGGACATCCGGCGCGACCTGCGCACCCGGCGCGGGACCGCCCGCGTCTTCGGCCCCACGGCCAACGTCATGTCGCTCGGCACGCCGCTGTCGTTCGACGGATGCCCCGCCCGGCTGGGCAACCTCGCGCCGGGCCCGATCGAGGACTTCATGCTGGGCGTGTACGCGACGCCCGAAGAACTGACGTTCACCCTGGACGCCAACCCGGGCCTCTACGAGACCGCCGAACTCGCCGCTCACCGGACGCGGTTCGACGCGTTCCTCCGGCAGGTCCTCACGGGGGCCGGCCGTCCCCTCGGCGAGATCGGCGTCCTCGGCGACGAGGAGCGGCGCGCCCTCCTGCGGGTGCGCCCGCGCCGGCCGGAGTCGTCCGGCGGACCCCCCACCCTCGTCGCCGCGTTCGAGGAGCGGGCCCGCCTCGCCCCGGCCGCCACCGCCGTGACGTGCGAGGGCGAGGCCCTGACGTACGGGGAGCTGAACGCGCGGGCCAACCGGCTGGCCCGTCTGCTCCTGCGGCGCGGCTGCGGCCCCGACCGGCTGGTCGCCGTCCGGCTGCCGCCCTCCGCCGGCCTCGTGGTGGCGCTCCTGGCCGTCCTCAAGGCGGGCGCCGCGTACGTTCCCGTCGACCCGGAGTACCCACCGGAGCGCGTCGAGTCCCTGCTCGCGGACGCGAAGCCCTCGCTGCTGATCGACGCCACCGCCCACGCGGCACCGTCCACACCGCTCCCCGGTCCGGCAGTTCTGGCGACCGACGCCGGGGACACCCTCGCGACCCTGGCCGCCCTCCCCCCGGACGACCTGCGCCCCGAGGAGCTCGGCCGTCGCCTCACCCGGGACGACGCCGCCTACGTCATCCACACCTCGGGCTCCACCGGGCGCCCCAAGGGCGTGGTCGTCCCGCACGGCAACGTGCTCGACCTGTTCTCCGCGAGCCGTGAACTCTTCGACCTGCGCGCGGACGACGTGTGGTCGATGGCCCACTCCTTCTCCTTCGACTTCTCCGTCTGGGAACTGTGGGGTCCCCTCCTGCACGGGGGCCGGCTCGTCCTGGTGCCCCCGGCCGTCCGCCGCGCGCCGGAGCGCTTCCTCCGGCTCCTGGTGGACGAGGCCGTCACCGTCCTGAGCCAGACGCCCTCGGCGTTCCGGCAGCTCCTCCAGGCGTACGCGGACGATCCGCCGCTGGGCCGGCGACTGGCTCTGCGCTACGTCGTCTTCGGCGGTGAGGCGCTCGACTTCCGGCAGCCGGCGCAGTGGTACGCGCTGCATCCAGGCGACGAGCCGGTGCTGGTCAACATGTACGGGATCACCGAGACCACGGTCCACGCCAGCCATCTGGCGCTCGACCGGTCCCGCACCGCCGGCCGGACCGGGAGCCTGATCGGGCGCAGCCTGCCGGGCCTCGCGCTGTACGTCCTCGACGAGCGGCTGCGCCCCGTTCCCCCCGGGGTCACGGGCGAGGTCTACGTGGCCGGCGCGCAGCTCGCCCGCGGGTACCTGAACCTCCCGGGGCTCACCGCCGCGCGCTTCGTCGCCGACCCGTTCGGGCCGCCGGGCTCCCGCATGTACCGGTCCGGCGACCTCGCCCGCCGCACCGCCGAGGGCCTCCTGCGGTACGAGGGCCGCGCCGACGACCAGGTGAAGGTGCGCGGCTTCCGCATCGAGCTCGGCGAGATCGAGGCCGAGCTGCGGGCCTGCCCGGCGGTCGCGGACTGCCGCGTCGTCGTCCGGAGGGACGCGGTCGGCGACAGCGTGCTCGCCGCGTACGTCGTGCCCACCGGTCCGGCGGATCCCGACACGGCCGGCCTGCGCCGCCGCCTCGCCCGCCGGCTCCCCTCCCACATGGTGCCGGCCACCGTGACGGCGATCGACCGGATCCCCCTCACCTCCAACGGGAAGCTCGACCGGCGCGCCCTGCCGGACCCGGTCGTCACCGGCGGCCGGGACGACACGGCGGCGACACCCACCGAGCGGATCGTCCTGGACGCCTTCCGGAGCGTCCTCGGGGTGGCGGACCTCTCGGTCCGCGACGACTTCTTCGACCTGGGCGGCGACTCCTTCAAGGCCGTACGGGTGGCCCGCGCCGTCGGCCGGGGCACCGAGGTCCTCGACGTCTTCCAGCACCCGACGCCGCAGCGGCTGGCCCGCCGGGTCCAGGAGCTCCACGACACCGGAGGGCGACGCCTCCTGCGGCCCCTGACCAAAGTCGGGGACGCCACGACAGAGCGGACCCCGACCCTCGTCTGCGTCCCCTACGGCGGCGGCACCGCGGCGGCCTACCACCGCCTCGCCGCCGAACTGGCCCCCGGGATCGCGACCTGGAGCGCCGCGCTGCCCGGCCACGACCCGACGCACGCCGGCGAACCCCTCCTCGGCCTGGACGAGACGGCCGACCTCATCGCCGCGGAGATCCTCGACGCGATCGACGGCCCCTTCGCCGTGTACGGCCACTGCGCCGGCTCGGCCCTCGCCGTCGCGGTCGCGCAGCGCGTGGAGCGGCAGGGCCGGCGGCCGGCCGCCGTGTTCATCGGCGCCGCGCTGCCGTCCACCGCTCCCGTGCCGGAACTGGAGCGCGCCCGGGACTGGCCCGCGGACTCCCTTTACGCCCACATGAAGTCGCTCGGCGGCTTCGACGGCGTCCTGGACGAAACGGATCTGCGGACGGTCCTGGCGGTGCTCCGGCACGACATGACACAGGGCCTGCGCTTCCAGATCGAGGCCGAGGAGGGCCGCCACCGGCTGCTCGACGCGCCGCTCGTCGTCGTCATCGGCGACGAGGACGCCGCCACCCGCGGCTACGCGCACGCGTACACGGACTGGAAGCGGTACGCGGCCCACGTCGAGCTGGCCGAGATCCCCGGCGGCGGGCACTACTTCGTCACCCACCGGCCGCGCGAGCTTGCCGCGATCATCTCGGAACGTCTCGGCGCCTCCCGGCGTCCCGGCGGCCCGGACGAGGAGAACTGATGTCATCCACCACGTCAGCGCTGGTCACCGGCGGCACGTCCGGCCTCGGACTCGCCGTCGCCGCGAGGCTGGTGGCCTCCGGTGTCGTCCCGGTCCTCCTCGGCCGGAGCGAGGAGCGCGGCGAGGCGGCGCTGAAGTCCCTCGACGGGAAGGCGGTGTTCGTCCGCAGCGACGTGGCGAGCGAGCCGGACGTGACCGGGGCGCTGGACGCGGCGGAGCGGCACGGCCCCCTCCGCGCGGTCGTGAACTGCGCCGGAGTGCCGCACGCGGCACGGGTGCTCGGCCGGTCGGGCCCGCACTCCCTGGACCGGTTCGTGCAGGTCGTCACGGCCAACCTGGTCGGCACGTTCAACGTCGTACGCCTGGCCGCCGCGCGCATGGCCGCGAACGAGCCGGCCGGCGAGGAGCGCGGCGTGATCGTCAACACCGCTTCCCTCGCGGCCTTCGAGGGGCAGGTCGGGCAGGCGGCCTATGCCGCGTCCAAGGGCGGCGTCGTCTCCATGACGCTGCCCCTCGCGCGCGAGCTGGCCGGGTCGCTGATCCGCGTCGTCACCGTCGCGCCGGGCTTCTTCGCGACGCCGGCGGTCGCCTCGGTGCCCGAGGCGGCCCGCGCGGAGCTGGACCGCGATCTCGTGCATCCGCGGCGGTGGGGCGACCCGGCCGAGTTCGCCGCGCTGGTCGCCCATGTCATCGACAACCCGATGATCAACGGCGAGACGATCCGCGTCGACGGTGCGGTGCGGATGTCGTCCGGCCTGCGGCACCGCAGTTCTTGACAGGGCAGTGTCCGAGACAGGGGAAGCGAGTCCACCATGACGGGGTCCGTCGACAGTACGCGGGTGCCCACCGGCGTCGGCATACGCTCCATAGGCGTCTGCCTCCCTGAGCGGGAGGTCACCAACGCGCAGCTCGTCGAGCGCTTCGACACCAGCGACGCCTGGATGCGCGAGCGGCTCGGCATCACCGGCCGGCGGATCGCCGGGCCCGACGAGTTCACCTCGGACCTGGCGCTCGGCGCTTTGGAGGACGCCTGCAAGCGGGCCTTCGTGGACCCAGCGAGCATCGACCTGCTGATCTGCTGCACCTCCACCCCCGACCACATGATCCCGGCGGTCGCCACACTGGTCCTGCGCAAGGCGCAGGTCCGCGGCGTGCCCGGCTTCGACGTGAACGCGGGCGGCTGCGCAGGCGGCCTCTTCGCCCTGGACGTCGGCCACAAGTACATGGAGTCGGGGCAGTACGAGCGCGTCGCCGTCGTCGTCGCCGACACGGTGGCCCAGCTCAACGACCCGGACGACCGCACCCAGCACGCGATCTTCGGCGACGGCGCGGCCTGCTACCTCCTGGAGCGCTGTGCGGACAGCCCCGGCATCGGCCGGACGCTCCTCGGCACGGACCCGGAGCGCTACTACACGGCGTATATCGAACGCGTCGCCGAGGAAGGCCGGCTGAACCGCTTCAGCGGAGCGAACGTGACGCGCATGGACGGCAAGGGCGTCAAGGACTTCGCCCTCTCGGTGGTCCCCGGCTTCGTCGACGAGGTGATCGCGTCGGCGGGCGTCGCCCTCGACGAGCTGAAGCTGATCGTCACCCACCAGGCGAACCCCGCCCTCGTACGGGAGCTGGTCCGCCGCCTCGGCCAGCCGGCCGGCAAGGCCGTCATCGTCGCCGACCGGTTCGGCAACACCAGCGGCTCCAGCGTCGTCATCGCCCTCGCCGAGGCCGAGCGCACGGGCCGCCTCGTCCCCGGCGACAAGGTCCTGCTGCTCGGCTTCGGCGCCGGCATGAGCTACGGCGGCACCGTCGTCCACTGGTGCGGCGGCGAGAACTTCCCGCAGCGGGAGTGGTGAGCTCCCCGACATGTTCGCCGCCTACGCCGCCGAGATCGGACTGCCCGAACCCTTGCGGGGCCTGCGCCTCGGGGAGCTTCCGGCCCCGCGCCCCCGCCCGGGCTGGAGCCGCGTCACCGTCAGGGCCGCCTCGCTGAACCACCACGACCTGTGGTCGCTGCGCGGGGTCGGCCTCACCGCGGAGCGGCTCCCCATGATCCTGGGCACCGACGCCGCCGGCGTCGACGAGGACGGCAACGAGGTCGTCGTCCATCCCGTGGTCGGCCTCACCGGCCACGGGCTCGCCCCCGGCGAGTCACGCTCGATCCTCACCGAGAAGTACCAGGGCACCTTCGCCGAGCAGGTCACCGTCCCCACCGCGAACCTCGTCCCCAAGCCCCCCGGCCTCTCCTTCGTGGAGGCCGCCTGCCTCCCCACCGCCTGGCTCACCGCCTACCGCATGCTCTTCACCCAGGCCCGCGTCCGCCCCGGCGACTCGGTCCTCGTCCAGGGCGCCGGCGGCGGAGTCGCCACCGCCGCGATCACCCTCGGCCGAGCCGCCGGCCTCCGCGTCTACGCCACCAGCCGCGACCACCTCAAACGCGCCCGCGCCCTCGCCCTGGGCGCCACCGACGCCGTCGAACCCGGCGCGCGCCTGCCCCACCCGGTCGACGCCGTCCTCGAGACCGTCGGCGCCGCCACCTGGTCCCACTCGGTCCGCTCGCTCCGCCGAGGCGGCACCCTGGTCATCTCCGGCGCCACCACCGGCGACCGCCCCGCCCACGCCGAACTGACCCGCGTCTTCCGCCGGGAACTGACCGTCATCGGCTCCACCGTGGCCACCAGGGACGAGCTGACGTCCCTGCTCGCCTTCTGCACCACCACCGGCACCCGCCCCACCATCGACCACACCCTCCCCCTGACCGAAGCCCCCGAAGGCTTCACCCGCATGTCCTCGGGCACCCACTTCGGCAAGATCGTCTTCACCCTCTGACCGTTGTGTACACATGGCACACTCGGTACGCTTGAGCGCATGACGCAGCCACTCCCCATAGAGTCCATCCGCGATGTACGTGCGCACCTGGCCGAGGTCGTGGAGCGCGCCGATCGAGATGACGTGCCCACCGTGATCACCCGACGGGGCAAGCAGGTTGCCGCCGTCGTCTCCATCGAGGTGCTCCGCAAGTACCAGGAATGGGAAGAGCGCGAGATCAACCGGATCATCGACGAACGCATGGCCAACCCGGCATCCGGCATCCCGATCGAGGACATCATGGGGGAGACGCTGGCGCGCGGTGAGTGAATACCGAACCGTCTTCCGGCCGGAGGCACAGGCCGAACTCCGGAAGGTCCCTCGCGACATAGCCCTGCGCATCCTGGCCAAACTGGCCGAACTGGAGAGCGACCCCCTCGGCTTCAACACCACCGCGCTCGTGTCACAGCCAGAACGCCGTCGACTGCGGTTCGGCGACTACCGGGTCCTCTACACGATCGACAAGGGAGAGCTCGTGGTGTGGGTCGTCCACGTCGGGCATCGCTCCACGGTTTACGACACCTGATCCCGACTCCACTCCGACGGGGAGCAGGTCGAGATCCAAAAGGCGTACGCACACCATTCCGCCGATGCCCAGCCACAGGGCGACGAAGCGGCCCAGCCACTCCCCCGCGCTGACCGAAGTCAGCACGGCTCCGCGCAGGTCAGACGGCCTTCGCTGGGTCAACTAGACGGTGAAGCGGCTCTCCTGCCACGCCTCAGCCGCGAAGGCCATATCGCGCTATGGTTGATGTATGGCTACCAAGAAGGTGACTATCACTCTCGACGAATCTCTGGTCGAAGCCTTGGCCGGAGCCGCCGAGGAAGAAGGCATCCCGCTGTCCCGGTTCGTCGCCGGAGCAGCAGAACGCGAGCTGCGCCTGCGGGCCGGCCGGGCCGTCATCCAGCAGTGGCAGGCCGAACACGGCGCCTTCACCCCGGAAGAGCTCGCCGCCGCCCGCGCGGATCTGGCCGCCGCCGACGCCGAATACCTCAGCAGCTCGGGAGTCTCGGCCGCGTGAACATCCCCTACCTGTACGACGCCGGGGTGCTCATCGCCATCGACAACGACGACCGGCGCATGTGGGCCCGCCACAGCCTGGCTCTCGAAGACGGCAGGGACATCCACGTCCCGTCCGTCGTCGTCAGCCAGGCATGGCGGGACTCTCGCCGCCAGGTCAGACTCGGCAAGTTCCTCGCCGGGTGCCACGTCGTGCCCGTCGGCCTCGAAGCCGCCAAAGCCGCAGGCATCCTCTGCGGCAAGGCGGGCACCTCCGACATCGTCGACGCCACCGTCGTGACCATGGCAGCCAGCCTCGGGGCCATTATCTGGACCTCGGACCCTGACGACATCCGCACCCTCATCGACGCCCAGGACATCAAACCGGCCACTGTCGTCCGCACCGTGTGACCACAAATGATCTCCGACAACAAGCCTCTACGGGCCCCCGCACCGCAGGCACGGCTACCTGATCCCGCTCGGAGCTGACAGCAGTTTCCTCCGACGTGAGCTGCCCCAACGGTGCTCCGAAAGGGGCTCGCGTGCCACCGTCGCTCTCGCGTCCCAGTGCTGGATGCGCCTGACGGCTGTTGTTCCGCTTTGCTCCCGCCGCAGCGCCTCGGCAATCGCAGGAAACTCCGTGAGCAAGCCGCACGAGACGCTCTGGGACCGCAAGCGGGCTGGCCTGCTTCGCAGCATCGCGGAGTGAGGCGATCCACTGCCAATCAGGCGCAGCCACTCGGCAGGCATAACTGCCTGCAAACGCCAGCTAAGGGGCCGAGTTCACGAGAGGGCTCGACCCCGAACTCGGACGTCAACGAGTCGCGTACAGCAATTGATCGATCACACGTTGAAGCGGAACTCCACCACATCCCCGTCCTGCATGACGTACTCCTTGCCCTCCATGCGGGCCTTGCCCTTCGCGCGGGCCTCCGCGACCGAACCCGTCTCCACCAGGTCGGCGAAGGAGATGACCTCCGCCTTGATGAAGCCCTTCTGGAAGTCCGTGTGGATCACGCCGGCCGCCTCGGGGGCCGTGGCGCCCTTCTTGATGGTCCAGGCGCGGGACTCCTTGGGGCCGGCCGTGAGGTAGGTCTGGAGGCCGAGGGTGTTGAAGCCGACCCTGGCCAGAGTCGCCAGGCCCGGCTCCTCCGCGCCGACCGACTCCAGCAGCTCCATGGCGTCGGCCTCGTCGAGCTCCGCGAGGTCCGCCTCCAGCTTGGCGTTCAGGAAGATCGCCTCGGCCGGGGCGACCAGAGCGCGCTGCTCGTTCTTGAAGTCTTCGTCCACCAGTTCGTCCTCGTCGACGTTGAAGACGTAGAGGAACGGCTTGGTGGTGAGGAGGTGCAGGTCGTGGAGGAGCTCGTTGCGCTCGGTGCCCTGGACGATGCCGTGCGCGAAGAGCGTGTCGCCCTTCTCCAGGATCTCCTTCGCCTCCTCGACCGCCTTCACCTTCGGGGCGATGTCCTTCTTGATGCGCGACTCCTTCTGGAGGCGCGGCAGGACCTTCTCGATGGTCTGGAGGTCGGCGAGGATCAGCTCGGTGTTGATCGTCTCGATGTCGTCCTTCGGCGAGACCTTGCCGTCGACGTGGACGACGTTCTCGTCCTTGAAGGCACGGATGACCTGGCAGATCGCGTCCGACTCGCGGATGTTCGCGAGGAACTTGTTGCCGAGGCCCTCGCCCTCGCTCGCGCCGCGCACGATGCCGGCGATGTCCACGAAGTCGACGGTCGCCGGGAGGACCCGCTGCGAGTTGAAGATCTCCGCCAGCTTGGCCAGGCGGGGGTCGGGGACGCCGACCACACCGATGTTGGGCTCGATCGTGGCGAACGGGTAGTTGGCCGCGAGCACGTCGTTCTTGGTCAGGGCGTTGAACAGGGTCGACTTGCCGACATTCGGCAGACCGACGATTCCGATCGTGAGCGACACGTTGCGACTTCCCGTAGTCAGAGGGCCAGGGGGCCAGACGGCCAGGGGCCAGCGGGCTGGCCGATCCACCAGTTTACGGCGTGCCCGGGCCCGGCCCCGCTGGCCTCTCGAACGCAACCTCGAGGCCCGTCCCCCGGCGTGTCCCGGGCCCGATTCGGCACATTAACCGACCTAAGTTGGTCCGATGGAGCACCACAGGACGCGCCCACGGCAGAGCACCCCGCGAGGCCGCACCCCACCCGTCCCGCCGCAGGTGGGGCGGAACGGGGGCAGTGGTGGTGGAGGCCGGGGCGGCGAGAGAGGCAAGGGTCCCGGGGGCGCCGGGCGGGGCGGCGGGCCGGCCGGGCACGGCCACGACGTCGTCCGCCGGCGGCCGCTCGGCGGCACCAGGCCCGCGCCGGCCGCTCCGCCCGCCGCGTCGCCCGTACGGCGCCTGCCCAACCCCCGGCTCACCGGGCTCGGCGCCGGTCTCCTCTTCGGGGGGACGGCGCTCACGCTGGGGTGGCTCGACGAGCTGCTGTTCGGGGCCTCGCCGACGGTGTACGGCGTGCTGTTCATGCCCCTCTGTGTGCTGGCCGGCCTCTGGGTGAGCGGGACGGAGCTGGTGGCGGCGCCGGTCGTCGTACCGATCGCCTACACGCTGGGGCTGCTGCCGATGACCGAGGCGGGGGACGGGATCGGGCATCGGCTGATGAGTCTGTTCACCGCCCTGGGCACGCAGGTCGGCTGGCTGTACAGCGGGACGCTGGTGGCGGGGCTGGTGGCGCTGGGCCGGGGCCTGGCACGGATGGCCCGCCGCCGCAGGGCCGCCCTGCGGGAGAGGACTGTGCGGGGCGGCGGCATGCGGTAGGCGGTATGCGGTAGGCCGACGGGGGAGGCGGGGCGGGCGGGGAGACGCCCGCCCCGCCCTGTCACGCCTGCTTGGCCGCGTGCATCGCCGCGCCCACGATCCCCGCGTTGTTCTGCAGCTGCGCCGGGACGATCTCCGCCTCGATGCCCTCGATGTAGTGGAGGAACTTCTCCGACTTGCGGCTGACGCCGCCGCCGATGATGAAGAGTTCCGGCGAGAACAGCATCTCGACGTGCGCCAGGTACTTCTGCACGCGATGGGCCCAGTGCTCCCACGTCAGGTCGTTGTCCTCCTTGGCCTTGCTGGAGGCGCGCTTCTCCGCGTCGTGGCCCTTCAGTTCGAGGTGGCCCAGCTCGGTGTTGGGGACCAGGGCGCCGTCCACGAAGACGGCGCTGCCGATGCCCGTGCCGAAGGTCAGCAGGATCACGGTGCCGCTGCGGTCGCGGCCGGCGCCGAAGGCCATCTCGGCGACGCCCGCCGCGTCCGCGTCGTTGACCACTGTGACCGGCAGCCCGCCGAGCCGCTCGCTGAACAGGGCCCGCGCGTCCGTGTCGATCCAGTTCTTGTCCACGTTGGCCGCCGTGCGGACGTGGGATCCGCCGGTGACCACACCCGGGAAGGTGAGGCCGACGGGGCCCGTCCAGCCGTAGTGCTCTACGACCTGCTTCACGCCGTCGGCCACGCTGTCGGGCGTCGCCGGGTGCGGGGTGAGCACCTTGAAGCGCTCCTCCGCCAGGTCGCCCCTGTCCAGGTCCACCGGGGCGCCCTTGATTCCGGATCCGCCGATGTCCACGCCGAAGATCTGCATGGCTCCACGTTACGACGGCCGACTTACAGTCACTCAGCGGGTGCCGGGGAGTCCGCTCCCGCCGCACCGCTGCCGCCGCGCTGCGCGACCAGTGCCGCCGCCTCCTCGCGCAGGTCGCGGCGGAGTTCCTTGGGCAGCGAGAAGGTGATGTGCTCGTCGGCGGCCTTGACCAGTTCCACGTCCTCGTAGCCGCGCTCGGCGAGCCAGGCGAGGACCTCCTCGACGAGGACCTCGGGGACGGACGCGCCGGAGGTGACGCCGACCGTGGTCACGCCCTCCAGCCAGGCCTCCTCGATCTCGCTCGCGAAGTCCACCAGGAAGGCCTCGCGCGCGCCGGCCAGCTTGGCGACCTCGACGAGCCGCTTGGAGTTGGAGGAGTTGCGCGAGCCGACGACGATCACCAGCTCCGCCTCGGCGCCCATCTGCTTCACCGCGAGCTGACGGTTCTGCGTGGCGTAGCAGATGTCGTCGCTCGGCGGGGAGATGAGCTGCGGGAACTTCTCCTTGAGCGCGTCCACCGTCTCCATGGTCTCGTCCACGCTCAGCGTGGTCTGGGACAGCCAGACGACCTTGGAGGGGTCGCGGACCTCGACGCCCGCGACGTCGCCGGGGCCGTCGACGAGCTGGATGTGGTCGGGGGCCTCGCCGGAGGTGCCGATGACCTCCTCGTGGCCCTCGTGCCCGATCAGCAGGATGTCGTAGTCGTCGTCGGCGAAGCGGACGGCTTCCTTGTGGACCTTGGTGACCAGGGGGCAGGTGGCGTCGATGGTGGCGAGGCGGCCGCGCCGGGCCTCCTCGTGGACGACGGGGGCCACGCCGTGGGCGGAGAACATGACGATGTTGCCCGGGGGCACCTCCTCCGTCCGCTCGACGAAGATCGCGCCCTTCTTCTCCAGGGTCTGCACGACGTACTTGTTGTGGACGATCTCGTGGCGGACGTAGACGGGGGCGCCGTACTGCTCCAGGGCTTTCTCGACGGCGATCACGGCGCGGTCCACACCGGCGCAGTAGCCCCTCGGGGCGGCGAGCAGGACACGGCGGCCAGGCGAAGCAGTCATGTGGTCCATCGTAAGGCCGGGTGCCGGCCACCGATGGCGGCCGGGGGCTGCCGCCCCCAGGGCCCCGCTTCGGCCCTGACGGGCCTCGTCCTCGAGCGCCGGACGGGCTGAAATGTCAGTCGCGGCCACTACCCTCGCCGCATGGCTGTCAACACGTCCGCGGAGGCCCCGCTGCCGGTCGGCGAGGTGTCCCGGCTCATCGGGGGGTGGATCGACCGGCTCGGCGCGGTGTGGGTCGAGGGGCAGATCACCCAGTTGTCGCGGCGTCCGGGCGCGGGCGTCGTCTTTCTCACGCTGCGGGATCCGTCGTACGACGTCTCCGTGAGCGTGACCTGCTTCCGGCAGGCGTTCGACGCCGTCGCGGACGTCGTCGGGGAGGGCGCGCGGGTCGTCGTCCACGCCAAGCCGGAGTGGTACGCGCCGCGTGGGCAGCTGTCGCTGCGGGCGGTCGAGATTCGGCCGGTGGGCGTCGGGGAGCTGCTGGCGCGGCTCGAACAGCTGAAGAAGTCGCTGGGGGCGGAGGGCCTGTTCGCCCGGGAGCGCAAGAAGCCCCTGCCGTTCCTGCCGCAGCTGATCGGACTGGTCTGCGGGCGGGCCTCGGCCGCCGAGCGGGACGTGCTGGAGAACGCCCGGCACCGCTGGCCCGCCGTCCGCTTCGAGGTGCGCAACGTCGCGGTGCAGGGGGTGCACGCGGTGCCGCAGGTCGTGCAGGCGGTGAAGGAGCTGGACGCCATGCCCGACGTGGACGTGATCATCGTCGCGCGGGGCGGCGGAAGCGTGGAGGATCTGCTGCCGTTCTCCGACGAGCAGCTGGTCCGGGCGGTCGCGGCCTGCCGTACGCCGGTGGTGTCGGCGATCGGGCACGAGCCCGACAATCCGCTGCTGGACCATGTGGCGGACCTGCGGGCCTCGACGCCGACCGACGCGGCGAAGAAGGTCGTGCCGGACGTGGGAGAGGAGCTGGAGCGGGTGCGGATGCTGCGCGGCCGGGCGCGGCGGTGCGTGGAGGCGCTCGTGGAGCGGGAGGAGCGCGGGCTCGCCCACGCGCTGGCGCGGCCCGTGATACAGGATCCGCACCGGATGATCGAGGAGCGGGCGGACCACGTCACCTCGCTCACCGACCGGTCGCGGCGCACGCTGGGGCACCTCCTGGACCGCGCCGACTCCGAGCTGACGCACACGCACGCGCGCGTGGTGGCGCTGTCCCCGGCCGCGACGCTGAAACGGGGGTACGCCGTGCTGCAGAAGGCCGACGGGCATGTCGTCCGGGGGCCGGAGGAGGTGGCGGCGGCGGAGCCGCTGCGGGCGCGGGTCGCCGAGGGCGAGTTCATGGTGATTGTCGACGAGCAGGGATCGGGTGCATGACGAGCAGGACGGACGAGGCGCTCGGATACGAGCAGGCGCGCGACGAGCTGATCGAGGTGGTGCGCCGCCTGGAGGCGGGGGGCACGACGCTGGAGGAGTCCCTCGCCCTGTGGGAGCGCGGTGAGGAGCTGGCCAAGGTGTGCCGGCGCTGGCTGGAGGGCGCCCGGGCCCGGCTGGACGCGGCGCTCGCCGAGGAGGAGGAAAGCGAGGGGGACGGGAGCCCCTCCGGGGACGCCTGACGGGGGCGCGCGAAGGGGCGTGCGTGAGGCTCCGGGTGGCCCGTGACGCCTCACGCCGCGCACCGGCATTCCGTGAGGTGGATCACGTCATACCCCTCACATCCCCGCCTTGTTGAACGTTGAACTTCTTTGGCGTACGGTCTTCCTGTCAGCCGGTCCGGTGCCCTCGGATCGGGACGCGCATTGGAGGAAGTTCCCGCATGTCTTTCGTTCTTGACCCCGCCGCCCAGGACCTGCTGTTCCGCGAGGCCCACACCGCGAACGCGTTCACCGACGAGCAGGTCACCGACGAGCAGGTGCAGGCGATCTACGACCTGGTCAAGTACGGCCCGACCGCCTTCAACCAGACCCCGCTGCGCATCACGCTGGTCCGCTCCCCCGAGGCCCGCGAGCGCCTGGTGCAGCACATGGCCGAGGGCAACCAGGCCAAGACCGCCGCCGCGCCGCTGGTCGCGATCCTCTCCGCCGACAACGAGTTCCACGAGGAGCTGCCGACCCTGTTCCCGGCGTTCCCGCAGGCCAAGGACCTCTTCTTCGCCGAGCGCACCGCCCGCGAGGGCTCCGCCACGGTGAACGCCGCCCTCCAGGCCGCGTACTTCATCGTCGGCGTCCGCGCCGCGGGTCTCGCCGCCGGCCCGATGACCGGCTTCGACTTCGAGGGCGTCCGCAAGGAGTTCCTGGACGACGACCACACCCCGCTGATGGTCGTCAACATCGGCAAGCCGGCCGAGAACGCGTCCTACCCGCGCTCCCCGCGCCTGGCCTACGACGACGTGGTCACCACCGTCTGAGCGCCAACCGCATGACGCAGGCCCCCGGCGATGATCGCCGGGGGCCTGTCTCGCGTCGGGGGGGGCGGCGCACCTCGGCCGCCGCACGCTCACGCCGCCTTCGGCGCCTGGGCCGCCTGACCGCTCGCCGTCTTCAGCGCCGGGCAACGGGACCACTCACGTTGCCCTCAGCGCCTGGGGCACCCGGCCGCTCACCGGCGTCAGCACCGGACCACCGGGCAGCTCACGCCGCCGTCAGCGCCTGGGCCGCCTGGCCGCTCACCCGCTTCAACGTCGGGCCACCAGGCCGCTCACGCCGTCTTCAGGGCCTGGGCCATCTGTGCCAGACCGGCCCACGACGCGGTGCCGGCCACCACCGTCGTCGAGCCGTCCGCGCCCTCCTGCACCAGCGCGTTGTAGCGGCCGTCGGCGTAGCGGACCCAGGTCCGGCCCGCCAGCTGCTCCGTCTTGTCCGTCCGGCGGGCGTTCTGCGTCGCCTTCTCGACGAACGTGGAGCGCTTCTCGGTCGACTGCTCGATCTGCACGTACTCCCCGTCCGGCGTGTGGAAGCCCAGGTGCCAGGCGTCGAACTGATCGCCCCGGAACCGCACCGACGTCGCCTTCCACGTCGCCGGCAGCCCCTCGGGCGCCGCGACCGGGTACGAGGCCGCGCGGCGGGCGGTGAGGAGCTCCACGCGGTAGTCGACCGCCTTGGTCTCAGGCGGGGTGTCGTCGTGCGGGACGAACATGTACATCACCAAGCCGGCGACCATGATCAGACCCAGGGAGAGCACCATGTCCCGGACCGTCTGCGTCTTGCCTTTCCTACCTGCCACGCCCCCTATCGTCGCAGGTGCCCGGGCCGCTCATCCGTGGGGTCCCCTGCTCATTTTGTCGGACTGGCGATAGAGTCAGGTTTCGAACCCTCATACGGCCGTCGCCGTATCAGAAAGGTGCGATCGATGACCGAGCATCATCATCTCCCGTCCGAGCTGGACGTTCCCTCCGAGGCGCCCGACCGCAACCTCGCCCTCGAACTCGTCCGCGTGACCGAAGCCGCCGCGATGGCCGCGGGCCGCTGGGTGGGGCGCGGCGACAAGAACGGCGCCGACGGCGCCGCGGTACGCGCCATGCGGACCCTCGTCTCCACGGTGTCGATGAACGGCGTGGTCGTCATCGGCGAGGGCGAGAAGGACGAGGCGCCGATGCTCTTCAACGGCGAGCGCGTCGGTGACGGGACCGGGCCCGAGGTGGACATCGCCGTCGACCCGATCGACGGCACCACGCTGACGGCCAAGGGCATGCCGAACGCGATCGCCGTCCTCGCCGCCACCGAGCGCGGGGCCATGTTCGACCCGTCCGCCGTGTTCTACATGGACAAGCTGGTCACCGGCCCCGAGGCCGCCGACTTCGTGGACATCGACGCGCCGGTCTCGGTGAACATCCGCCGGGTCGCGAAGGCCAAGCGGGGCACGCCCGAGGACGTCACCGTCGTCATCCTGGACCGGCCGCGGCACCAGGGCCTCATAGAGGAGATCCGGGCGACCGGGGCCCGCATCAAGCTGATCTCCGACGGCGATGTGGCCGGCTCCATCCTGGCGCTGCGCGAGGGCACCGGCATCGACCTGTTGCTCGGCGTGGGCGGTACGCCCGAGGGCATCATCTCGGCCTGTGCCGTGAAGTGCCTGGGCGGCACCATCCAGGGCAAGCTGTGGCCCAAGGACGACGAGGAGCGGCAGCGGGCGATCGACGCCGGGCACGACCTGGACCGGGTGCTGACGACCGAGGACCTCGTCCAGGGCGAGAACGTGTTCTTCGTCGCCACCGGCATCACCGACGGTGAGCTGCTGCGGGGGGTGCGGTACCGGGCGGAGACGGCCACGACCGACTCGATCGTGATGCGCTCCAAGTCGGGCACGGTCCGGCGGATCGACTCCGAGCACCGGCTGAGCAAGCTGCGGGCGTACTCGGCGATCGACTTCGACCGCGCGAAGTAGCCGAGCGGGCTGTTCGGGGGGTCTGCGGGCCGTCGTGCGCGTGCGGGATCGCTGTGGCTGGTCGCGCCCACGCGGCGGCGCCGCAGATCGATACCGCCCCGCGCCCCTGGAAGCCCGCGTCCCGCCAAGGAACCCCCGGGTCCGGAATCGAGAAGGGCGCCCCCGGTGCGGAGGGGGCGCCCTTTTCGCGTCAGCCTGCCGCGGCTATGCGGCCCGTGGTGTGCGCGGCCTTCAGGTCGAGGTCGCGGCGGCGGCGCCGGGCCAGGACCACGCGGCGTTCGGCGGCGGTGAGGCCGCCCCAGACGCCGTACGGCTCGGGCTGCAGCAGGGCGTGCTCGCGGCACTCCACCATCACGGGGCACCGGGCGCAGACCCGCTTGGCCGCCTCCTCGCGCGAGAGCCGGGCGGCGGTCGGCTCCTTCGACGGGGCGAAGAACAGCCCCGCCTCGTCGCGCCGGCACACCGCCTCGGTGTGCCATGGAGCGTCTTGGTCCCTGTCGCGCGCTGACACCCGCTGGGCCGGCACGGCGGCTACCTGCAAGGACGAATGCGGCGGTTGCAGCACGGTCTACTCCTGACGACGGCTTCGCGAGCGAGAGACGACGCAGCAAGCCCTACCCGCTGTGCGCGCGCCTATGCACAGGGTTCCCAGTCGCCGCCAGGCAAAGCCGCTTCGACCGGCGTCACCGGTCGAGGTGTTTGCGCAAGCTTTTGTCGACCTTGCGATGGACGCGGTCCAGGATGTCCGCGACGAGCCGCCCGCGTTTCGGCCGGCCCTCGATGTTGCCGAGGACCGCCCATCCGTCGACGTAGACCACCGGGGCGTCCGGCTCGGGCGAGTCGAGAGTCTCCACCTCGAAGTGGCCGAGGACGCCGCCGCCGGTGCCGCGCAGCGAGACGTTCTCCGGGACGTGGACCTCGACGCTGCCGAAGACGGAGATGGCCTTGATGACGACCTGCCGGTACTCGAACAGGGCCTCGCTGAGGTCGATCTCGACGCTGCCGAAGATCGCGTAGGCATGGATGCGGCGGCCCGCGCGCCAGCGGCCCTTGCGGACGTTCGCGCTGAAGATCGCGACCAGGTTGTCGTCCGGGTCGGCGGGGATCGCGCCGGCCGGCGGGCGGTTGGGCGCGGACGCGTGGGGCGGGGCGTGCCGCTGGTGAGCGGCGGGCAGGTCCCGTATGTAGACGTCCAGTTCGCCGACCGTCTTGGCGCCGAGGACGCCCTCGACGCGTTCGGCGTGCTCATCGGCGGTGAGCCGGCCCTCGGCGAGGGCGTCGCGCAGGATGTCGGCGATACGGTCGCGGTCGGCGTCCGAGGCGCGCAGCTCGGCGGCGGCAGCGGGGGCGGTCTGCTTCTGAAGGTCCACGGCAGCAGCGTACCCAAACACGATAGATCGCGATAGTCCCCCGATCGTGTGCCGCGGACGGGCCCGCCGGACGGAGCCGGCCGCCGAACTGAGCCTTACCTCACAAGCCCCGCCCCTCCGGGCAGGTTCTACGCTGGTGGGCGCTGCCAACGGAGGTCAGCCGCGCTGTCTGTCGAGTGAGGAATGGGCGAGATGCCTGAGTTCGAGTACACCGATCTGCTCCCCATGGGAGAGGACACCACCCCGTACCGGCTGGTGACCTCCGAGGGTGTCTCCACCTTCGAGGCCGACGGGCGGACCTTCCTCAAGGTGGAGCCGGAGGCGCTGCGCAAGCTCGCCGCCGAGGCGATCCACGACATCCAGCACTACCTGCGCCCGGCCCACCTCGCCCAGCTGCGGCGGATCATCGACGACCCCGAGGCGTCGGCCAACGACAAGTTCGTGGCGCTGGACCTGCTGAAGAACGCGAACATCGCGGCCGCCGGCGTGCTGCCGATGTGCCAGGACACCGGCACGGCGATCGTGATGGGCAAGCGCGGCCAGAACGTGCTGACCGAGGGCGGCGACGAGGCGGCCCTGAGCCGCGGCATCTACGACGCCTACCTGAACCTCAACCTGCGCTACTCGCAGATGGCTCCGCTCACCATGTGGGAGGAGAAGAACACCGGCTCCAACCTCCCGGCGCAGATCGAGCTGTACGCCACCGACGGCGGCGCGTACAAGTTCTTGTTCATGGCCAAGGGCGGCGGCTCCGCCAACAAGTCGTTCCTCTACCAGGAGACGAAGGCCGTCCTGAACGAGGCCTCCATGATGAAGTTCCTGGAGGAGAAGATCCGTTCGCTGGGCACGGCCGCCTGCCCGCCGTACCACCTGGCGATCGTCGTCGGCGGCACCAGCGCGGAGTACGCGCTGAAGACCGCGAAGTACGCCTCCGCGCACTACCTGGACGAGATCCCGGCCGAGGGCTCGCCGCTCGGGCACGGGTTCCGGGACAAGGAGCTGGAGGAGAAGGTCTTCGAGCTGACGCAGAAGATCGGGATCGGCGCGCAGTTCGGCGGCAAGTACTTCTGCCACGACGTGCGCGTGGTGCGGCTGCCCCGGCACGGCGCGTCCTGCCCGGTCGCGATCGCCGTCTCCTGCTCGGCCGACCGCCAGGCCGTCGCGAAGATCACCGCCGAGGGCGTCTTCCTGGAGCAGCTGGAGACCGACCCGGCGCGGTTCCTGCCGGACACCACCGACGAGCACCTCGACGAGTCGTCGGACGTCGTGAAGATCGACCTGAACCAGCCGATGGACGACATCCTCGCCGAGCTGACGAAGTACCCGGTGAAGACCCGGCTGTCGCTGACCGGCCCGCTGGTCGTGGCCCGCGACATCGCGCACGCCAAGATCAAGGAGCGCCTTGACGCGGGCGAGGAGATGCCGCAGTACCTGAAGGACCACCCGGTGTATTACGCGGGCCCGGCCAAGACGCCCGAGGGCTACGCGTCGGGCTCGTTCGGTCCGACGACGGCCGGGCGCATGGACTCCTACGTCGAGCAGTTCCAGGCGGCCGGCGGCTCCAAGGTGATGCTGGCCAAGGGCAACCGCTCGCAGCAGGTCACCGACGCGTGCGGCGCGCACGGCGGCTTCTACCTCGGCTCGATCGGCGGTCCCGCCGCCCGGCTCGCGCAGGACTGCATCAAGAAGGTCGAGGTCGTCGAGTACGAGGAGCTCGGCATGGAGGCCGTGTGGAAGATCGAGGTCGAGGACTTCCCGGCGTTCATCGTCGTCGACGACAAGGGCAACGACTTCTTCAAGGACCCCGCCCCCGCCCCGACGTTCACCTCGATCCCGGTGCGCGGTCCCGGCCTGGCGTGATCCGCTGAACGGACGCCCGCCCCTGGTCGCGCCAGGGGCGGGCGTCCGTTCGCCGGTGCGAGCCGGGTGAGGCCTGTAGCCGGCCCGGGCGGGCCTCGCTGAGGCGTGGGGCACAGGATGCGCGCGGGGCCGTCCCGGGACGTTCACCGGGCGGCAGGAACATCACCGGCGTTTCGATCGCTGTACCAGGCATGAGCGACTACCGCATCGAACACGACTCCATGGGCGAGGTCCGCGTCCCCGCGCACGCGAAGTGGCGGGCGCAGACGCAGCGCGCGGTGGAGAACTTCCCCGTCTCCGGGCAGCGCATCGAGCGCGCGCACATCGAGGCGCTCGCCCGGATCAAGCAGGCGGCGGCCAAGGTCAACGCCGAGCTGGGGGTCCTGGACAAGGACGTCGCGCAGGCGGTCCAGGACGCGGCCGGGGAGGTCGCCGCGGGCGACTGGGACGAGCACTTCCCCGTCGACGTGTTCCAGACCGGCTCGGGCACCTCGTCCAACATGAACGCCAACGAGGTGATCGCGACCCTGGCGACCGAACGGCTGGGCCGGGACGTGCACCCGAACGACCACGTCAACGCCTCGCAGTCCTCCAACGACGTGTTCCCGTCGTCGATCCACATCGCCGCGACCGCCGCCGTCACCCGGGACCTGATCCCGGCCCTGGAGCACCTCGCCGAGGCCCTCGGCCGCAAGGCGGAGGAGTTCGCCGACGTGGTGAAGTCGGGGCGCACGCATCTGATGGACGCCACCCCGGTGACGCTGGGGCAGGAGTTCGGCGGGTACGCCGCGCAGGTGCGCTACGGAGTGGAGCGGCTGCGGGCCTCCCTCCCCCGGCTGGCCGAGCTGCCGCTGGGCGGCACCGCCGTCGGCACCGGCATCAACACCCCGCCGGGCTTCTCCGCGGCCGTGATCGAGGAGGTCGCCCGGGTCACCGGACTGCCGCTGACGGAGGCCCGCGACCACTTCGAGGCGCAGGGCGCGAGGGACGGCATCGTCGAGACGAGCGGGCAGCTGAGGACCGTCGCGGTGGGCCTGACGAAGATCGCCAACGATCTGCGCTGGATGGCGTCGGGGCCGATGACCGGGCTGGCGGAGATCAGCCTCCCCGACCTCCAGCCCGGCTCCTCGATCATGCCGGGCAAGGTGAACCCGGTGATCCCGGAGGCGGTGCTGATGGTGGCCGCGCAGGTCGTCGGCAACGACGCCACCGTCGCGACCGCGGGGGCGGCCGGCAACTTCGAGCTCAACGTGATGCTCCCGGTGATCGCCAAGAACGTCCTGGAGTCGGTGCGGCTGCTGGCCAACGCCTCGCGGCTGCTCGCCGACCGGACCGTGGACGGCATCGTCGCGCACCGCGAACGCGCCCGCGAGTACGCGGAGTCCTCGCCGTCCGTGGTGACTCCGCTCAACAAGTACATCGGGTACGAGGAGGCCGCGAAGGTCGCCAAGAAGGCGCTGGCGGAGCGGAAGACGATCCGGGAGGCGGTGCTCGACGGCGGCTATGTGGAGCGGGGCGACCTGACGCTCCAGCAGCTCGACGAGGCGCTGGATGTCCTGCGGATGACGCGCCCGTGACCTTTCGCCGCTGACGGGCGAACCGTGACAGGAACCGCAGCGTCGGGTGCCCGGGGCACCTAATATCTCTCCATGGCAGACGGCGGAGCGGTGAGAAGCGTGGGAACGGGCGGTGCGGCGGTCCACTGGGAGCCCGGGGACCAGATCCTGTGGCGTTACCGCGAGAACGGCGGCGCGCGCATCCACATCGCCCGTCCCGTCACGGTGGTGCGCGACGACGCGGAGCTGCTCGCCGTGTGGATGGCGCCCGGCACCCAGTGCGTGAAGCCGGTGCTCGCGGACGGCACCCCGCTGCACCGGGAGCCGCTGGCCACCCGCTACACCAAGCCGCGCGGTGTGGTGCGCGACCGCTGGTTCGGCACCGGGGTGCTGAAGCTGGCCCGGCCCGGCGAGCCGTGGTCGGTGTGGCTGTTCTGGGAGCCGGGCTGGAAGTTCAAGAACTGGTACGTCAACCTCGAGGAGCCGCTGGCCCGTTGGGAGGGCGGGGTGGACTCCGAGGACCACTTCCTGGACATCTGTGTGTACCCGGACCGCAGTTGGGGCTGGTGCGACGAGGACGAGTTCGCGCAGGCGCAGGCGGACGGCCTGATGGGCGCTCAAGTGGCCGAGCGGGTGCGGGAGGCGGGCCGTTCGGCGGTGGCGGAGATCTCGGCGTGGGCGTCCCCGTTCGCGGACGGCTGGCAGCACTGGCGCCCCGACCCGTCCTGGGCCGTACCGTTGCTGCCGGAGGACTGGGACCGCACGCCCGCGCACCTGTCCACATGAGACCCTTGATGTGCCCCCGGGCAGCAAACGTAGGATCGTCCTCCGCAAGGATGCGCAACAGCAACTCCCGGAGCACGTGCCGGGTCTGACCGAACGTCACCGAGGGGCGGCAGGACGTGAGCGAGGGGTACGAGGGCGGCACCGGCGGGGCGGACGGGACGTCCGGAACACGCCCCGGGAGAGGCCCCGGGGGCCGCGCACGGTCCACCGGCGGCACGGGAACAGCCTCTGACCACGCGGGAAATCCGTTCCGGGGACACGTATTCCGGGTATCGGGATTCCTGCGGGACCGACTGCGTGCGCGGCACGCAGCCCCGGACGGACGGATTCGACACGCGTGACGGAGCAGCCCACCTCGTTCGAACGCCCCCAGGGCGTGGACCCCACGGAGTCCCGTGGGGCGCTCCCCCGTACCCCGGCGCACGCGCCGGAGGACGCCACCGGACCGACCTCCGCAGCGCCGGGCGACCCGGCGCCGGACCGGCCGGGCAGCCCGGCGGGTCCGGCGGGTCGGGGAGGCAAGGGGAGCAAAGGGAGCAAAGCGATCAGGGGGAGCAAGGGCATCATGGGGCAAGATCCGGCCGGTTCCGAGCCCGAGCACTCCCAGCCGGCGACCGCCGAGTCGGACACCCACCGGCCGCGCCCCGCGCCCGAGTCCATCCCGGTCCAGCCCGGCGCCCGGGCCGACCCGCGGACCGACCGGGTAGCCGAACGCGCCGCGGACATGGGTTACGACCGGGTGCTGGAGCAGGCGGCCGACGGCCGGGAGCGCCGCACCGGGCAGATCCCGGCGCCCGGCCGGCCCACGCCGATGCGGCGGGACGGGGACCGGCTGCGCTTCGTGGGCGCCGCGACCCGGCGGATCGCCCGCGGTCTGGACCTGGACGAGATCGTGATGGGGCTGTGCCGGGCGACCGTGCCGACGTTCTCCGACGCGATCCTCGTCTATCTGCGCGACCCGCTGCCGGTCGGTGACGAGCGGACGGTCGCGGACCGGGTGGTGCTGCGGCTGCGGCGCACCGACCGCATCCCGGAGGAGCGGGACACCGAGAGCGGCTTCGCGGCCCTGGCGGCGCCGCCGGAGGCGCCGGAGCTGTCCGAACTGTCGGCGGCGATCGCCGAGCTGTGCGAGGTACGGCCAGGCGGGGCGCTCGCGGAGGTGCTGCGCGGGGTGCGCCCGGTGTTCGCGGACGCCCCGGCCGCCCTCGCCGCGCTGCCCGAACTCCTGGGCGCGGAAAGCCAGTTGGAGGTGCCCGACCAGCAGCGGGCGATCCTCGCCCCGTTGCGGGGCCGGCGCCGGGTGATCGGCGCGGCGGTGTTCATACGCCGGCCGGACCGGATGCCGTTCGAGAACGACGACCTGCTGGTCGCCGCCCAGCTCGCCACGCACAGCGCCCTCGGCATCGACAAGGCCGTGCTGTACGACCGTGAGGCGTACATCGCGGACGAGCTCCAGCGCACGATGCTCCCGGAGACCCTGCCGCGCCCCACGGGCGTACGGCTGGCGTCCCGCTATCTGCCGGCCGCGGAGACCGCGCGGGTCGGCGGCGACTGGTACGACGCGATCCCGCTGCCGGGCAGCCGGGTGGCGCTGGTGGTGGGCGACGTCATGGGGCACTCCATGACCAGCGCGGCCATCATGGGCCAGCTGCGCACGACCGCGCAGACCCTGGCCGGGCTGGACCTGCCGCCGCAGGAGGTGCTGCACCACCTCGACGAGCAGGCCCAGCGCCTGGGCACCGACCGCATGGCGACCTGCCTGTACGCGGTGTACGACCCGGTCTCGCACCGCATCACCATCGCCAACGCCGGCCATCCGCCGCCCGTCCTGCTGCATCTGGGCGGCCGGGCCGAGGTGCTGCGGGTGCCGCCGGGCGCGCCGATCGGCGTGGGCGGCGTCGACTTCGAGGCGGTGCAGCTGGACGCGCCCGCCGGGGCGACGCTGCTGCTGTACACCGACGGCCTGGTGGAGTCCCGGCTGCGGGACGTGGCGACCGGCATAGAGCAGCTGCGGGAGAAGCTCGCGGCGACCGCGCAGCTCACCGGGCCGGATCACCCGCCGCCGCTGGAGGCGCTGTGCGACGAGGTGCTCGACATGCTCGGCCCGGGCGACCGGGACGACGACATCGCGCTGCTCGCCGCCCGGTTCGACGGGATCGCCCCGAGCGACGTGGCGTACTGGTACCTGGAACCGGAGGACGCCGCTCCGGGGCAGGCGCGCCGGCTGGCCCGGCGGGCGCTGTCCCGCTGGGGGCTGGAGGAGCTGACCGACTCGGTCGAGCTGCTGGTGAGCGAGGTGGTCACCAACGCGGTGCGTTACGCCACGCGGCCGGTGACGCTGCGGCTGCTGCGCACGGACGTGCTGCGCTGCGAGGTGGGCGACGACGTGCCGCAGCTGCCGCGGCTGCGGCAGGCGCGGGCCACGGACGAGGGCGGCCGCGGGCTGTATCTGGTGAACCGGCTGGCCCGCCGGTGGGGCGCCACCCGGCTGAGCACCGGCAAGGTGGTCTGGTTCGAGCTGAACAAGGGCGGTCAGTGACCGGATGACGACGGCGGAGGGCGCCCGGTGGTGATCACCGGGCGCCCTCCGCCGTTCCCGCCGCCTACTGTCCCGTCCCGCTCCCCAGCTGCGGGTCGAGCGGGTTGGCGGGGTCCTCCGTGGTGGGCGGCTCCTCGGTGGTCGGCGACTCCGACGGCTCCGCGGTGGTCGGGGACTCCGACGGCTCCTGAGTGGTCGGCGACTGGGAGGGCGAGGGGCTCTTGGGCGGAGCGCTGCTCGTGGGCGGCTCGCTGCTCGGCTCCTGCGACGGCTCCTCGGACTGCGACGGCGACGGGCTGGGCGAGGGGGGCTGCTGGACGGCGGCGCCCTGGTCGGTCTCCAGGTCGAACTTGCTGACCTTGGTGGAGACGCCGAAGGTGTACCCGGCCCAGATCTCGGCCGGGAAGGTGCCGCCGTTGACGCGGCCGTCGTCGCCCTTCAGGCCGTTGGTCGCGCCGGTCAGCGGGACCTGGGCGTGCGGGGGCTTGGCGGACTCGCCGAACAGGCCGACCGAGGTGACCAGGTCGGGGGTGTAACCGGTGAACCAGGCCGACCTGTTGAAGTCGGAGGTGCCCGTCTTGCCCGCGACCTTCTGGCCCTTGCGCAGCGGGTTGTCGCGCACGGACAGCTTGGCCGTGCCGTCGTCGACCACGCCGGTGAGGACGGAGGTGACCGAGTCGGCGGCCTTGCGGTCGATGACCTGCTCGCCGACGCCGTCGGCCGGCTGCACCGAGTGGGCGCTGTTCTGCGCCGACTTGATGAGGGTCGGGGTGACCTTCCTGCCGTGGTTGTCGAGGGTGGCGTAGACGCCGGCCATCTGCAGGGGGCTCGCGCCCATGGTGCCGAGGGTCTGGGCGGGCACCGCCTTCAGGTCCTTGGTGTTCATGCCGAGGTCGCTCGCGGTCTTGAGCACCTCGTCCATGCCGACGTCGACGCCCATCTGCGCGAAGACGGAGTTGATGGACTTGTTCATCGCGGTCTGGACGGTGACGTCGCCGTAGTCGCGCTCGTCCTCGTTCTCGGGGGCGAAGCCGATGTCACTGCCCTTGACCGGGCGCTTGCTGGTGCCGTCGTAGACGGTGTTCGCGGTGATCTCGTCGCCGTCCTGGGTCTTGGCGCCCTTGTCCAGGGCGGCGGCCAGGATCACCGGCTTGAAGGTGGAGGCGGGCTGGTAGTCGGCGCGGGTGGCGTTGTTGACGTAGTGCTTGACGTAGTCCACGCCGCCGTACATCGCCACGACCGCGCCCGTCTTCGGGTCCACCGAGGCGGCGCCGGCCTGGACGTCGGCGTCGACCGAGCGCTTCTTCGGGTCCAGCTTGTCGGTGAGCTGCTCCTTGACGGAGGCTTCCAGCGCCTTCTGCTTCTTCTTGTCGATGTTGAGCGTGATGTTCCAGCCGCCGGCGTTGACCATCGCCTCGGCTTCCTTGGCGTTCGCCGCGACGCCCTGGGAGACGAGCTGCTTCTCCAGCTCGCCGTTGGCGGCGTCGACCAGGTAGCCGACCTGGCCCTGCATGCCGGGCGCGGCCTTCGGTTCCTTCGGGATCGGGAACTTCATGCCGGCGCGCTCGGACTGCCCCAGCCACTTCTCCTCGACCATGTTGTTCAGGACGTAGTTCCAGCGCTGCTGGACCAGCCGCTTGCCGGTGGGGGTGGCGGAGGACCAGTCGTACTGGCTGGGGGCCTGGAGCAGTGCGGCGAGGTAGGCGCCCTGTGCGACGGTGAGCTTGTCGGCGTCGACGCGGTAGTAGGCCTGGGCGGCGGCCTGGATGCCGTAGGCGCCGCGGCCGTAGTAGCTGGTGTTGATGTAGCCGGCCAGGATGTACTCCTTGGACTCCTCCTGGTCCAGCTTCAGGGAGATGACCAGCTCTTTCAGCTTGCGCGTGACGGTCTGTTCCTGGGTCAGGTAGTAGTTCTTGACGTACTGCTGGGTGATCGTCGAACCGCCCTGCGCGCCCTTGCCCATGAGGGTGTTGAGGACACCGCGGGCGGTGCCGCGCAGGTCGACGCCGGCGTCGTCGTAGAAGGACTTGTTCTCGGCGGCGACGAAGGTGCGCTGGACGGCCTTGGGGACGTCGGCGAGGTCGACGTTCTCGCGGTTGAGCTTGCCGTCGCGGGCGAGGAGCGTGCCGTCGCTGAACTTGTAGACGTTGCTCTGCAGTTGGGCCTCGGCGTTGGCGGTGTCCGGGATCGGCGTGGTCACGTAGAGCACGATGAACGCGCCGATGGTGAGCAGGGACACGCCGAGGAACGTGCCGAGCACCTTCTTCCACGTGAACATGCGGCGTATGAGGCTCCGGTCGGCCTTGCCGGCCTTGGCGCCCTTCTTGGCCCCCCGGCGGGCGGCGGCGCGGCCGCCGGTGGAGGCGGTGGCCGTGGCGGTGCTGGTGGCCGCGGGCGGCGTCTCCTCGGCCGGGGACGCCGGCCTGCTGTGTGTGGGCGGTGCCTCCGCCCGTGACGAACGATTTTTGGGCGCCGCGCGGCGGCCACCGCGCTGGCGCGCTCGTCTGTCGTCCGCTCGTCCCATGAGTCCGCTCGCTCCGCTTCCTACTCGGCTGTCACACCCGTGCCCGGAGGCAGTCAGCTCAGAAAGCTAACACCGCTCTCTATGACAAAGGGCCCTCGATCCGGCCCCGGCCGGGGGTGAGAATCAGCACCCCGTCCGCTGGAACCGGCCCCCGTTCCAAGGGATTCGACGTGCGAAAGGGGTTCAGGGTTGCCATCCCGAGGTAAAGTGATATCACTTAGCTAGAACGAAGCTGAGTTCGAGAAACGGGGGACCCCCATGACCGCGCACGACCCGTCCACGGCAGACCCGTCGGCCGTCCGCCCGTCGGACACCGTCGACGCGCCCGCGATGCCCGCCCCGCGCGTGCACGAGTTCCCGGCGCGCAGCGTCGGCGGCGGGCTGGCCCTGCTCACCGGCCTGCTGGGGCTGCTGGCCGGCGTCGCGCTGATCCTGGCCGGCGCGGCCATGACCGTGACCGCCGCCAAGGCCGGGCTGATCGTCGGCGGCGTCGTGGTGGCGCTGGCCTCCTTCATAGCGATGTGCGGGCTGAACATGGTCGCGCCGGGCGAGGCCCGGGTGGTGCAGCTCTTCGGCCGCTACCGGGGGACGATCCGCGAGGACGGACTGCGCTGGGTGAACCCCTTCACCTCCCGCGAGAGGATCTCCACCCGGGTGCGCAACCACGAGACCTCGGTGCTGAAGGTGAACGACGCCTACGGCAACCCGATCGAGCTCGCCGCGGTCGTGGTGTGGAACGTGCAGGACACCGCCCAGGCCAGCTTCGAGGTGGACGACTTCCTGGAGTTCGTCGCCACCCAGACCGAGGCCGCCGTCCGGCACATCGCCATCGAGTACCCCTACGACGCCCATGACGAGAGCGAGCTCTCGCTGCGGGGCAACGCCGAGGAGATCACCGAGAAGCTCGCCGTCGAGCTCCACGCGCGCGTGGAGGCGGCCGGCGTGCGGATCATCGAGTCCCGCTTCACCCACCTCGCCTACGCCCCGGAGATCGCCTCCGCGATGCTCCAGCGGCAGCAGGCGGGCGCGGTGGTCGCGGCCCGGCGGGAGATCGTGGACGGCGCGGTCGGCATGGTGGAGGCGGCGCTCCAGCGGATCGCCGAGCAGGACATCGTGGAACTCGACGAGGAGCGCAAGGCGGCGATGGTGTCCAACCTGATGGTGGTGCTCTGCGGGGACCGGGCGCCCCAGCCCGTGCTCAACACCGGGACGCTCTACCAGTGACCCCGCCCGAAGAGGGGACGTCCCCTCGGCGTCGGCCGCAGCAGCGCAAGCAGGTGCTGCTGCGGCTGGACCCGCTGGTGTACGAGGCCCTGGCCCGGTGGGCCGGGGACGAACTGCGGTCCGCCAACGCGCAGATCGAGTTCCTGCTGCGCCGCGCCCTCGCCGAGGCCGGGAGGCTGCCGCGCGACACCGGGCCGATCCCGCGCCGCGGACGGCCGCCCGGGAGCCCGCCCCCCGGTCCTCCACCGACCTGAACGCCCCGGGGCGCACCCGCGGCGGCGCTGTAGCGAAACGGTGACAACCCCTTCCCACCTGCGCACTCGCACACCGCGCCACCGTCTCCGCACACCGTGTATACATCGCGGGTATACACCGCATGTACAGTCCTGACCATGTCCATCGGTCACACGCTCCTCGGACTCCTGGAGTCCGGGCCCCGCCATGGCTACGACCTGAAGCGGGCCTTCGACGAGAAGTTCGGTCACGACCGGCCGCTCCACTACGGCCAGGTCTACTCGACGATGTCGCGGCTGCTGAAGAACGGCCTCGTGGAGGTCGACGGCATCGAGGCGGGCGGCGGCCCCGAGCGCAAGCGCTACGCCATCACCGACGCCGGCATCACCGACGTGCAGCGGTGGCTGGCGACCCCGGAGAAGCCGGAGGAATACCTCCAGTCGACCCTCTACACCAAGGTCGTCCTGGCCCTGCTCACCCGGCGCGACGCCACCGAGATCCTCGACGCCCAACGCTCCGAGCATCTGCGCAGCATGCGGATCCTCACCGACCGCAAACGCAAGGGCGACCTGGCCGACCAGTTGATCTGCGACCACGCCCTGTTCCACCTGGAAGCCGATCTGCGCTGGCTGGAGCTCACCGCCGCGCGCCTCGACAAGCTCCGAGAGGCGGTGACCGCGTGAACGCTCCCGCGGGCTCCCTGCTGGCCGCACACGACCTGCGCAAGGCGTACGGGCCGACCCTGGCGCTGGACGGCGCCGAGTTCTCCATCCACCCCGGCGAGGTCGTCGCCGTGATGGGCCCCTCCGGGTCCGGCAAGTCCACCCTGCTGCACTGCCTCGCCGGGATCGTCACACCCGACTCGGGCTCGATCCTCTACGACGGGCAGGAGCTGGCGACGATGAACGACACCCGGCGCAGCGCCCTCAGGCGCTCGGAGTTCGGGTTCGTGTTCCAGTTCGGCCAGCTGGTGCCGGAGCTGACCTGCGTGGAGAACGTGGCGCTGCCGCTCAGGCTGAACGGCACCTCCCGCAAGCAGGCCGAGCGCGCCGCGCTGGCCTGGATGGAGCGGCTGGAGGTCGACGACCTCGCCAGGAAGCGGCCCGGCGAGGTGTCCGGCGGCCAGGGGCAGCGCGTCGCCGTGGCCCGCTCGCTGGTCACGAACCCCCGGGTGGTGTTCGCCGACGAGCCGACCGGCGCGCTGGACTCCCTCAACGGCGAACGCGTGATGGAACTGCTCACCGAGGCGGCCCGGTCGACCAACGCCGCCGTGGTGCTGGTGACGCACGAGGCCCGGGTGGCGGCCTACTCCGACCGCGAGATCGTCGTACGGGACGGGAAGTCGCGGGACATGGAGCGGGCGATATGAGACGTCGCCTGTGGGTGTCGGACCTGGGCATGGGGGCCAGGTTCGCCTTCGCCGGCGGGCGGGAGGGGTGGGCGCGGATGCTGCTCACCGCCGTCGGCGTGGGACTCGGAGTGGCGCTGCTGCTGCTCACCACCGCGATCCCCAACGCTCTGGCCGTACGGCAGGAGCGGGAGGAGGCGCGCACCGACGTCACGTTCAACAACCCGAAGATACCCAGGTCGGACGCCACGCTGCTGGTCGCCGACGTCCCCACGACCTTCCGCGAGAAGGAGGTGCGCGGGCGTGAGGTGCAGCCGGAGGGGCCGCGGGCGCCGGTGCCGCCGGGGCTCTCGCGGCTGCCGGGTGTGGGCGAGATGGTGGTCTCCCCGGCGCTGAAGCGGCTGCTGGAGTCGGACGACGGGAAGCTGCTGCGGGAGCGGCTGCCGGACCGGATCGTCGGCACCATCGGCGAGTCTGGACTGATCGGCTCGCAGGAGTTCGCGTACTTCCGGGGTGTGGACCACCTCGTGATCACCGACGAGACCTACCGGATCGCCCGCATCGACCGGTTCGGCGACCCGGATCCGACCCCGCAGAGCATGGACCCCATCCTGGTCCTGCTGACCCTCGTGGTCTTCCTGGTGCTGCTGATGCCGGTGGCCGTCTTCATCGCCGCCGCCGTGCGGTTCGGCGGCGAGCGCCGCGACCGGCGGCTCGCGGCCCTGCGGCTGGTGGGCTCCGACAGCGGGATGACCCGGAGGATGGCCGCGGGCGAGGCGATGGCCGGCGCCGTGGTGGGCCTCGTCTTCGGCACGGTGTTCTTCCTGATCGGACGGCAGGCCGCCGGGTCCATGGAACTGCTCGACGTGAGCGTGTTCCCCAGCTATCTGGACCCCTCCCCCGCGCTGGCCCTGCTGGTCGCGGTCGCGGTCCCGGCCGCCGCCGTGCTGGTCACGCTGTTCGCGCTGCGGGGCGTGGTGATCGAGCCGCTCGGCGTGGTGCGCACGGCGAAGCCGCCGCGCCGCCGGCTGTGGTGGCGGCTGCTGGTGCCGCTGGCCGGGGTCGGGCTGCTCTACCCGATGATCGGAAAGGGCCGCGGCAACGGGGACTTCAACCAGTACCTGGTCTCCGGTGGCGTGCTGCTGCTGCTCGTCGGCGTGACCGCGCTGCTGCCGTGGATCGTGGAGGCGGTCGTCGCCCGGCTCGGCGCGGGCGGCCTCGCCTGGCAACTGGCGATCCGCAGGCTCCAGTTGAGCAGCGGGACGGCCGCCCGCATGGTGAACGGCATCGCGGTCGCGGTGGCGGGCGCCATCGCCCTGCAGATGCTGTTCACCGGGGTGGAGGGCCAGTACACCGAGGAGACCGGGAACGACCTCTCCCGGGCGCAGATGCAGGTGTGGCTGCCGAAGGGGACGGCCCTGGCCGGTACGGCGGCGGCGTTCGACGCGACCGAGGGGGTGCGGAAGGTCAACGTCTTCGGTGAGGCCTACGTCAACGACCGGCGCAGGGACGCCGAGGAGCTGACCCAGATCACCGTCGCCGACTGCGCCACCCTGCGCTCGGTGGCCTCGATCCCCTCCTGCCGCGACGGCGACTCCTTCCTTGTCGAGGGCGGCGACTACGGGTCCGCCACGCCCGCGGTGTCGAAGCCCGGCACGCGCCTGTGGTTCGACGACGGCCAGGCCAGCCCGTACGGCTGGACGGTGCCGGCGGGCATCGAGCGGGTGCGTCCGGTCACCGACCCGACGGGGCAGCTGCGCGGCGGCTTTCTGCTGACGCCCGCCGCGCTGCCCGCGGGGTCCGAGCGTGCGGTGTCCGTGCAGGTCTACCTCTCGCTCGACGACAAGGTGGCCGACGCGGCCGAGTACGTGCGGAACACGGCCGGGCGGATCGACCCGATCGGCGAGGCCTCGATGTGGACGGACGAGGAGCGGTCGGAGACCTTCGACAAGATCCGTACCGGCCTTCTGGTCGGCGCCACCTGTGTGCTGGCGCTGATCGGGGCGAGCCTGCTGGTGTCGCAGCTGGAGCAGTTGCGGGAGCGGCGCAAGCTGCTGTCCTCGCTGGTCGCCTTCGGCACCCGGCGGCGCACGCTGAGCCTGTCGGTGCTGTGGCAGACGGCGATCCCGATCGGGCTGGGCCTGCTGCTGGCCTCGCTGGTGGGGATCACGCTGGGCACGGTGCTGCTGATGATGACGGACACGCCGGTGAGCGTGGACTGGGCGAGCGTGCTGTCCATGACCGGCATCGGCGCGGCCGTCGTGCTGGCGGTGACGCTGCTCAGCCTGCCGCCGCTGGTGCGGCTGATGCGGCCGGAGGGCCTGCGCACGGAGTGAGCGCCGGCCCGTGGGCACCGGCGACGGCCCCTTCCCCGCCCGGGGAGGGGGCCGTCGTCCGTCTCAGAGGCTGTACTCCTTCACCACGCGCCGCACCTGGGCGAACAGCATCCCCACGTTGACCGACTTGCGGCAGACGACCACCGCGACGACGTCCTGCTGCTCGTTCATCCTCACGAACAGGTGGGTGAGGTTCTCGCTGTTGACGAGGATCTCCTGGAAGAAGTGGTTGTCGCCGGTGCTCCCGCGACGCTCCTTGAAGACGTCCTCGATCATCACCACCGTCCGGCCCTGGAACAGGTCGAGGGTCGCGCCCGCGAGCAGGTCGAGGACCTCCGGCGGGTGGTTGTCGACGGTCTCGTAGGACAGCAGCATGCCGGTCGACATGTCGACGACGCCCGAGGCGAGGCAGTCGGGGGCATCCGTGCGCAACGACTTGACCAGGCCCATCACCTGGTCGGAGAAACCGGGGGTCATACGCTTCGTCGCCATCCTTTCAGACTCCTTCGGCTGCCTTGTGGGGCTGCGCGAACGGGGTGGGCTCCGGGGCCCGGTCGGTGAGGATCAGGTCGATGCGGCGCAGGGCCGGCTGGGTCGCCCGATGCAGGCGCTCCACGTCCATGCCCTCGTCGCCGAGGACGACCATGAGCGCGGTGTCGCCGACCGCGTAGAACGCGGCGCAGCCGTGGCTGCCGTAGGTCACCGTGCGGTCGAGGGAACCGCGGGAGGTGGCCTCGGCGGTGCGGCGGGCGAGGCCGAGGCCGGCCGCGGCGAGGGCGGCGAGGCCGTCGGGGTCGATGGAGTCCGCGGTGTCGGCGGCGATGAGCAGGCCGTCGGCCGCCGCGACCGCGGTGTCGGTGATGCCGCTCACCTGCTCGCGCAGGCCGCGCATCTCCCGCGCGAGGGCTTGGTGGTCCATGGGTGGAACTCCCTTGTCTGTGTTCGCATATGACCGTCTGTCGTCTGTCGCGTACCTGCGGGGGGCCTATTTCGTGGTCGGGTTGCGCAGCCGGAAGAACTCCTTCCAGCCCGTCCCGCCGCGTTCGCCGCCGATCGCCTCGGTGATGCCGCTGGCGCCGGGACGGCGGCGGGGCAGCGCGGCCGGTTCGGGAGGACGGGCCTGAGCGGGTGCGGGCGGGGGCGGTGCGGGTTCGCGGGGGCGGACGGGCTGTCCGCCGGGTGGGAGCCGGACCGGGATCGGCGCGGGTGTGCGAGGGCACTCCAGGAGTCCCTCCCCGAGCATCCGGGCCACCTCCACGGTGACGGTGTACACCCCGCGCCCGGTGAGGAAGGCCAGGTCACGGGAGGTGCGGCGGCCGTCGGCGTGCAGGAGCAGCTCCCGTTGCAGCGGGCCGAGCCGGGTGGCGTCGTACGACGGCAGGGCTGGCGCGGGGCGTTCCCGCTCGGGGCGCACCGGACACGGGAGCGCGAGGAGTGCGTTGACCTTGCGTGCCGCGTCCTGGAGCAGCCGGGTGGGCGGTTCACCGACGGGGATGGCGGCGGGCGGGCTGCCGTCGCCGGGGCCGCGCTCGCAGTCGTCGACGATGCCCGCGACGAGCGCGAACACGGCGTCCTGGAGGGCCATCACGCAGACGACGCGGAGCTGGGCGGCGCCGGTGCGGCCCTGGGCGATGAGCTGGGCGGCCGGCCAGCGCGATCCGCCGGACTCGCGGACCAGATCGGCCCACTCCTCGCCGCCGATCCGGCCTGAGCGCAGCAACAGCGCGTCCGGTCCCGGAGCGCCCGGCGACTCGACGGCGACGACCAGTCCGCCGCGCAGGTGGACCGTGCCGCCGGGTGAGCCGGACACCCGCACCTCGCCGGTGAAGCCGTCACGCCCGCACGCGGCCAGTTCGCGTGCCAGCAGCTCGTAGCCCGACATCACTCCCCTTGGCCTGTCGCACATACGCCTGACGCGTAGCACTGAGGAGGGAAGGTGTATCAGGGCGGGCGGATGTTCCAGTGGCGGATTCCCCAGCTGCCCCCAGGGTGAGAGAAGTTGACCGTTCGGGTTCTCGCAGGGCGCTCAATTCACCGGATCGGGCGCTCGGTTGACCAGGTGTGAGCGGTCAGCCGCCGGCCCCGAGAACCCGTACGGGCAGCGGCCGCAACGCCTCGCGCAGGGCGTCGGCCAGCTCCGTGTACTCGGCCCGGCGCGCGGCGCCCGCGCGCATGGCGAGGGCGACGCGCCGGGTGGGGGCGGGGTCGGCGAAGCGGCCGGTGCGCAACTGGGTGCTGCGGCTGGTCTCGACCGTGACGGCGGTGCGCGGCAGCAGGGTGCAGCCCAGGCCGCCGGCGACGAGCTGGACGAGCGTGGAGAGCCCGGCGGCGGTGGTGGTGACCGGCGCTCCCTCCTGGCCGGCCTCACGGCAGACGTCCAGGGCCTGGTCGCGCAGGCAGTGCCCCTCGTCCAGGAGCAGCAGGTTCAGCTCCTTGAGTGCCTCGCGGGCGATGCCGTCCCGGCCGCCGAGCGGATGCCCCAGGGGCGTGACGAGCACGAAGTCCTCGTCGAACAAGGGGAGTTCCACCGTGCCGGGGACGCCGAGGGGCACGGCGAGGAGCAGCAGGTCGAGCCGGCCGGTGTGCAGCCCGTCGACGAGGCTGGCGGTCTGCTCCTCGTGGACCTGGAGGTCGAGGCGCGGATAGCGCTCGTGGACCAGGCGCAGGACGGTGGGCAGGAGGTACGGCGCCACGGTGGGGATGACGCCGAGGCGCAGCGCCCCGGTGAAGGGCGCCCGTACCGCCTCGGCCTCCTCCATCAGCGCGCCGACCTCCGCCAGCACCGCCCTGGCCCGTACGGCGAGCCGCTCGCCGGCCGGGGAGAGCAGTACCTTGCGCGTCGTACGCTCCAGGAGGGTCACGCCGAGTGCCTCCTCCAGCGCGGCGACGGCGCCGGACAGGGCGGGCTGGCTCATGCCGATGGCGGCGGCCGCGTCCCGGAAGTGCAGATGGTCGGCGACGGCCGCGAAGGCGCGCAACTGGGCGAGACTGGGGAGCCGCCGCTTGGCTCCGACGCCCACGCCGACGCCGGCACTCTTGGGATTCAGGTCACCCACGGTCACTGATAGCCACCTCCGATCAACCCGACCGAGTGTAGCGATTTCTCTAATCAATGCACCCTGTGCCAGAGTCGCACTCGTCCAACCCATGAGAAGCGTCCGCGATCCGGACGCTTCTTCGCTGCAAGGAGAGCGTGTGCTCACTGTTGGTGACAAGTTCCCCGAGTTCGAACTGACGGCCTGTGTCTCCCTGGAGAAGGGCAAGGAGTTCGAGCAGATCCACCACAAGTCCTACGAGGGCAAGTGGCTGGTGGTCTTCGCATGGCCCAAGGACTTCACCTTCGTCTGCCCGACCGAGATCGCCGCGTTCGGCAAGCTGAACGACGAGTTCGCCGACCGCGACGCGCAGATTCTCGGCTTCTCCGGTGACTCCGAGTTCGTCCACCACGCCTGGCGCAAGGACCACCCGGACCTGACGGACCTGCCGTTCCCGATGATGGCCGACTCCAAGCACGAGCTGATGCGGGACCTGGGCATCGAGGGCGAGGACGGCTTCGCGCAGCGCGCCGTGTTCGTCGTGGACCCCAACCGCGAGATCCAGTTCACGATGGTCACCGCGGGCTCCGTCGGCCGTAACCCCAAGGAGGTCCTGCGGGTCCTGGACGCCCTGCAGACCGACGAGCTGTGCCCCTGCAACTGGTCCAAGGGCGAGGACACCCTCGACCCGGTCGCGCTGCTGGCCGGGGAGTGATCTGACATGTCCCTCGACACCCTGAAGTCGCGCGTCCCGGACTACGCCAAGGACCTCAAGCTCAACCTGGGCTCGGTCATCGGCAACTCCGACCTTCCCGCGCAGCAGCTGTGGGGCACGGTGCTGGCGACGGCGATCGCCTCCCGCTCCCCCATCGTCCTGCGCGAGCTGGAGCCGGAGGCCAAGGCGAACCTGTCGCCGGAGGCTTACACGGCCGCCAAGTCCGCCGCCGCGGTGATGGCGATGAACAACGTCTTCTACCGCACCCGGCACCTGCTGTCCGACCACGAGTACGGCAACCTGCGGGCCGGTCTGCGGATGAACGTCATCGGCAACCCCGGGGTCGACAAGGTCGACTTCGAGCTGTGGTCGTTCGCCGTGTCCGCGATCAACGGCTGCGGGATGTGCCTGGACTCGCACGAGCAGGTGCTGCGCAAGGCCGGCGTCGAGCGTGAGGTCATCCAGGAGGCGTTCAAGATCGCCTCGGTGATCCAGGCGGTCGGCGTGACGCTGGACGCGGAGTCGATTCTCTCCGAGTAACCGCGCCACGCGCCTCGGGCCCCGTTCACCTGTGGTGGGCGGGGCCCGTCGTCGTACCGGGGCTCCGCCCCCGGACCCCCGGCCTGTGCCGTCGCCGTTACGACGACGACTCCTCCGAGGCGGGCGGGCTCACCGGCGCCGCGTCCAGGGCCGTCGCCCCCCGCGGCCGCGGAGCCGTCCGCACCGCCGCCTCCCGCGAGTACGCGTGCAGATACGACACCACCGTGTTCGACACCGCCACCAGCGGCACCGCCACCACCGCCCCGCCGATCCCCGCGACCATCCCGCCGGAGGCCACCGCGAGGACCACCGCCAGCGGATGCACCCGCACCGCCCGCCCGAGGATGAACGGCTGGAGGATGTGCCCCTCGATCTGCTGCACCGCCAGCACCACGGCCAGCGTCATCACCGCGGTGAACACACCCTGCGTCACCAGCGCCACCACCACCGCCAGCGCGCCGGAGGCGACCGCGCCGACGAGCGGGATGAAGGAGAACAGGAAGATGAAGACGGCGAGCGGGACCGCCATGGGCACGTCGAGGAAGTAGATGCCGAGGCCGATGAAGATGGCGTCGATCAGCGCGACGACCACCGTGCCGCGCACGTACGCCGTCAGCGTCGCCCACGCGCGCGGGCCCGCGCCGGCCACGCCGGGCCGCGCCGCCGCGGGCACCAGCTTCAGCGTCCACTCCCAGATGCGCTTGCCGTCGTAGAGCAGGAACAGCGTCGAGAAGAACGCCAGCAGGATGCCGGTGAGCGCCTCGACGACGACGGTGACGCCCTCCAGGCCCGCCGAGGTGATCTGCTCGGTGTTCGCGCCGATGGCGTCCCGCAGGTTCTGGGCGATGCCGTTGATCTGCTTGTCGGTGACGTGGAAGGGGCTGTTGAGCAGCCAGCGGCGCAGGTCGTCGATGCCGTCCTGGACCTGGTCGGAGAGGTTGTCGATGTTCTCCATGACCTGCCAGGTCACGAACCAGCCCATCAGGCCGATGATGACGAACCCGAGGATGGCGGTCAGCGCGGTGGCGAGCCCCTGGGGGACGCCCTTCCGCCGCAGCCGGGCGACCGTGGGCTGCAGCAGCGCCGTCAGCAGCAGCGCCACCACGAAGGCCAGTACGACGAGTTGGACCGCGCTGATCACCTTCATCAGCACCCAGACGGTGCCCGCCAGCACCAGCAGCCGCCAGCCGGCCTCGGCCGCGACCCGCACCCCCCACGGCACGACGTGGGCGGGGTCGGGGCGTTGGACGTGCGGCGGCAGTTCCTCGGGGAGCGCCTGGACGATGTCCGGCAGCGGCGGCTCGATGCCGTCGTCCTTCCGCTCGGCCTCGGCGCGGCGCTGGTCGAGCCGCTCGCCCATCTCGCTCAGACCCGTGCCCAGTCGGCCAAGCCACCCTGGCAGTCGCGACATGTCCGTCCTCTTCCCCCGTCTCTCCCTCACCGGTTCCCCCCCTCCGGGTGACCTGATGTCGCCCTGGAGTCGTCGGCTTCGACCGTACAGGGCGACAGCCCCTCACCCGGGGACGGGGAGGGGCTGTCGAAGGAGTCGCGGCCGGGCGCGGGGCGGGCTCAGTAGGAGCCGTTGGCCTGCCAGAACGCCCAGGCGTCACAGGGACTGCCGTAGCGGTCGTTCATGTAGTTCAGGCCCCACTTGATCTGCGTGGCCGGATTGGTCCGCCAGTCGGCGCCCACCGACGACATCTTGGAGCCGGGGTAGGCCTGGACGAGGCCGTAGGCGCCCGAAGAGGGGTTGACGGCCCGGTAGTTCCAGGTGGACTCGTGGTCCACGATGTTGCTGAAGCACTGGAACTGGCCGCTGGGCACGATCTGCCGGGCGATGGCCTGCACTTCGGAGACCGAGTACGACGACTGCTGCGGGAAGTTCGCGCTGCTGCCGCCCGTGACGGCGCTCTCGGTCGTGGCCTGGGCCGACTTGGCCTGGAGCTCCGCGCGCTCCTTGGTTTCCTGCGCGGCCTTGTCGGCCTTCGCCTTGTCCGCGGCGGCCTTCTGCTTGGCCACCGCGTCCTCGGCGGCCTGCTTGCGGGCCGCCTCCTCCGCCGACTTGCGGGCGGTGGAGTCCGCGGCGATGGCCTGGGCGTCCGCCTGCTCGGTCAGCGAGGCGGTCTGCACCTGCGCCTGTGCGCCTACAGGTAAGTCGGCGAGGAGAGCGGAGCCGCTCGCCTTGGTCTCGGCCTCGTCGCCGGGCTGTCCGGTGTTGGCCTGGGCCACGCCCATGACCGCGCCGACAGTGGTGACCGCGGTGGCCGACACCACGGCGAATCCTCTGGCCGGTATCCGGCTCACACGTTTTCCTTACCTCTGGGCGTCAGATGGAAGTGGTGCGCGCGGCCGGGGCCGCCGGTGCTCAGTACCAGTGGTTCGCCTGCCAGAACGACCAGGCCTCGCACGGGCTGCCGTAGCGGTCGTTCATGTAGTTCAGGCCCCACTTGATCTGCGTGGCCGGGTTGGTCCGCCAGTCGGCGCCCGCAGACGAGTACTTGGACGCCGGCAGGGCCTGGAACAGGCCGTAGGAGCCGGAGGAGGGGTTGACCGCGTCGATCTTCCAGTCGGACTCGTGGTCCACGATGTTGCTGAAGCACTGGAACTGGCCGCTGGGGACCATCTGCCGTGCCATCGCCTGGATCTGCTCGACGCTGTAGTGGCTGAGGACGGGGAAGTCGGAGGCGCTGCGGCTGGCGGCGGCCTTGAGCTCCGCGCGCTTCTTGGCGTCCTTGGCCGCCTTCTCGGCGGCTTCCTTCTTCGCGACGGCGGTCTTGGCGGCGGCCTTGCGAGCGGCTTCCTCGGCGCCCTTCTTGGCGCTCTCGTCCGCGGCGATCGCCTGGACGCTGGCCTGCTCCGTCAGGGACGTCGTCTGGACGGTGGCCTGGAGGCCGACCGGCACATCCGCGAGGAGCGTGGCCTCGCCCGCCGTCGCCTCTGCGTCGTTGGCCTGCGCGGTGCTGCCCGAGGCAACGCCGACGACGCTTCCGACAGCGGTGACCGCCGTGGCCGAGGCCACTGCGAATCCCCGGACCGAGATCCGGCTCACACGGTTTTCCTTCCAGCAGCGCCCGCCGCGGTGACCCTGGCGGACGCAATCGTGCCCCTGGCGCTGGCCTCCCAACTGCGGGGTCACGGAGGCGCGGGCCCGGTGGTCGACTCCCTTGCGGGAGAGCCGTGTGATGCTCGGGCGGCATACGACGCGGATATGGAGTTGAAGGTGGTGCTTCGATGCTGTGGACCGCTGGGGGTACACGTGTGTCGTATGCGGGGCCTGACAGGAATGAGACTTTGCCGTAACCGGACGCCGCGAGGCAATTCCGAGTTGCGTGTGAAAGCTCACACCCCGTTTGGCCCCGGGAATTTCAGGGTTCGGCCACACATGGAGGCGCCGCCCGGCTAGGCTCACGGCCTTTGCCGGACGGCGCCAACTGCCGTACGGGCCCCGTAAAACGGGGTGAGCGGGTCAGATCTGCACGTCCTCCAGCATTTCGGTCACGAGTGCCGCGATCTGGGACCTCTCGGACCGGCTCAGGGTGACGTGCGCGAAGAGCGGATGCCCCTTCAGTTTCTCCACCACGGCGACGACACCGTCGTAGCGGCCGACCCTCAGGTTGTCCCGCTGCGCCACGTCATGGGTCAGAACGACCCGCGAGTTGGCGCCGATCCGGGACAGAACGGTCAACAGCACGTTCCGTTCCAGGGATTGGGCCTCGTCCACGATGACGAACGCGTCGTGGAGCGAGCGGCCGCGGATGTGGGTCAGCGGCAGGACCTCCAGCATGCCGCGGGCGGTGACCTCCTCGATGACCTCGCGGGAGGCGACGGCCGACAGCGTGTCGAACACCGCCTGCGCCCAGGGGCCCATCTTCTCGGCCTCGGTGCCCGGCAGATAGCCCAGGTCCTGCCCGCCCACCGCGTACAGCGGACGGAAGACCATCACCTTCTGGTGCTGACGGCGCTCCAGCACCGCCTCGAGACCCGCGCACAGCGCCAGCGCCGACTTGCCGGTGCCGGCCCGGCCGCCCATCGACAGGATGCCGACGTCCGGGTCGAGCAGCAGGTCCAGCGCGATCCGCTGCTCGGCGCTGCGGCCCTTGATGCCGAACGCCTCCCGGTCGCCGCGCACGAGGCGGACGTTGCCGTCGGGCGTGACCCGGCCCAGTGCCTTGCCGCGTTCTGACTGGATGGTCAGACCGGTGTGCACGGGGAGGTCGGCGGCCTCCGGGACGTAGACGCGGCCTTCCTCGAAGAGGATGTCCACCTGCTCGCCGGACAGGCTCAGTTCGGACATCCCGGTCCAGCCGGAGGCGTCCGTGATGGCGAGTTCGGCGCGGTACTCCTCCGCCAGCAGGCCGACCGAGGACGCCTTGATCCTCAGGGGGAGGTCCTTCGACACGACGGTGACGTCGAACCCCTCGGCCTGCAGGTTGCGCGCGACCGCGAGGATGCGTGAGTCGTTGTCCCCCAGGCGGTAGCCGGTGGGCAGCACGCTGGGGTCCGAGTGGTTGAGCTCGACACGGATGGTCCCGCCCAGGTCCCCGATGGGGATGGGGGCGTCGAGGCGTCCATGCTGCACCCGGTAGTCGTCCAGCAGGCGCAGGGCCTGCCGGGCGAAGTAGCCGAGTTCGGGATGGTGCCGCTTGGCCTCCAGCTCCGTGACCACGACGATGGGGAGCACGACCTCGTGCTCGTCGAATCGGGTCAGGGCGTTCGGGTCGGCCAGCAGGACGCTGGTGTCGAGAACGTAGGTGCGCCGGTCGGGCTTGTGGCGCTTTGTGCTGGTCACCACGGAAGGACGTACCCCCTCGGATGAGGTCGGGGAGCGACGGAGTGGAACTGGGCCGGAAGTCGGCCGTCTGCACGGGCCGAGAACCGGCCCTCCGCTGCGTCCGTGCGGACCGCACGGTCGGGCTGGTGCAAGGGGCCTCCCGGGCGGACGGCCCCGTGCCGTCCGCTGAGATCCGACACCCGTGGTTCGGGCGTCGACCTGGTTGGCTTATTCCCTCGAACACACGCCGCCATGCCACGGCATATGACGGCGCACCGGTGAACTCCGCGTTACTTCTGCCCCGAACGGGGTACTCGAACGGCCCAGTGGGCCGCGTGTGACCGCTCCACGGCGCTGAAACGCGCCCCTGCCCGTGTCCGGTTGTCAGCCGCCGTAGCGGCGGTGGCGCGCGGCGTAGTCACGCATGGCGCGCAGGAAGTCGACCTTGCGGAAGGCCGGCCAGAAGACCTCGCAGAAGAAGTACTCCGAGTGGGCCGTCTGCCACAGCATGAACCCGGACAGCCGCTGCTCGCCGCTGGTGCGGATCACCAGGTCGGGGTCGGGCTGCGCCTTGGTGTAGAGGTGGCGGCCGATCATGTCGACGGTGACGGAGTCGGCGAGCTCCTCCATCGGGACGCCCTTGTCGTGGGCGTCGAGGATCATCGAGCGCACGGCGTCGGCGATCTCCTGGCGGCCGCCGTAGCCGATGGCGACGTTGACCAGTATCCCGTCCTTGTCGGCGGTGCTCTCCTCGGCTTCCTTCAGGGTGCGCTGCATGCCGGCCGGGAGCAGGTCCAGGGTGCCCACGTGGTGGACGCGCCAGCGGCCGTCGGCGGCGAGGGTGCGCACGACGTCCTCGATGATGCCGAGGAGCGGTACGAGTTCCTCCTTGGCGCGGTCGAAGTTGTCCGTGGACAGCAGCCAGAGGGTGACCACCTCGACGTCGGTCTCGGAGCACCAGCCGAGGAACTCCTCGATCTTCTCGGCGCCCGCCCGGTGGCCGTGCACGGTGGTGGAGCCGGCGGCCTTCGCCCAGCGGCGGTTGCCGTCCATGATGACGCCGATGTGCTTGGGCACCTGAGCGTGGTCCAGGTGGCCTTCCACCCGGCGCGCGTACAGCCTCACCAACAGGCCGCGCAGCTTGTCGCGCAGGTTCACGTGATTGTCAGCCCCTCCGTGCGGTGGCGGTCCCCGCGAGGCGCAGCCTACCTCTCCGGGAGCGGTCGGGTGCGAGCGGGGTGGGGTGCTCGGGCGCTTGCTTCGGTCGAGTCACCCGGATGCGGGCAGAAAAACGGGCCGGTCCGTGGGGGGGGAGACGGACCGGCCCGAGGGGGGGTTCCCACCATAACCCTTCGTGAGGGATGCCGCGTGCATCGGCGCACCACAATTACTCTCCGAAATCGCGCGGCGACGGGGCGATGGTCGCCCGGAGGCAGGCATTCGGGTGAATCATGGCCGGAAAACGGCGGATTCGCAGGCGAACCAGGTCGCACACGGTGGAAGTGGAGGCGTTGAGGCCACTTCACCTCGCGGCGGGTCGCCGCGCCCGGGGTCCCTCCGACGGGCTACCCCGGACACGTGCGTCCCCTTGACGCCGACGGCACCGCGCGGCCCCCTCCTCCGCGCGGTGACGCCCGCGCAGCTTTGCTCACGCGAATGGCCTGAAACTGAACTTACGTGAGGCGGGAAGCAGATGCGAGCTGTTCGCGATAACAATGTGGAAACCGCGTGGAGATGAGGGTCACTCTGCTGCGGAGTGACATGGAATGTCCGATTCCGCGCCGGGGTGCGGGCCTTGGGGGCGGCCCTCTTCGCGGCGTTGCAGCGGCAGGGAGCCTTGAAGGTCGCGGAGGCTGCGGGTGGCGCGCGGGCTGCCGGGCGGTGGGCGGCGGATGCACGGCGAGCGGGCAAGCGGTTTCGGCGGCGGTTCCCGGCCGTACCGGCCGGGGTGCGGACACGAACCCGCTTCCCGATCGAGAACTACGTTGTCTCAATGGGTTGTTGATGTCTGGTCAGCAATGACCAGGATGGCGGCGGACCGCCTCCCCTCCCGGTCAGCGGGACGGCTTGCGCGCCTCGACGAGGTGACGGGTGCTGTGGGCGACGAACGGGCCCTCGGACTCGATCCGTTCGTGCAGCGCGCGCAGCCGGGACTCGTGGCCCGCCACGGTGAAGCCCGGCACCATCCACACCACCTTGCGCAGGAAGTGGACGACGGCGGCGATGTCGTGGAACTCGACACGCAGCCGCTCCGCCCGCAGGTCGACGATCTCCAGGCCGGCGGCCTCGGCGTCGGCGCGCTCGCGGTCGGGGTGGCGGGCGGAGCTGACCTCGTCCGGCAGGGGGCCGAGGAAGTGCTCGACGAGTTCGAAGACGCTGCGCGGGCCCACGTGCTGCGCGAAGTAGGTGCCGCCCGGCTGGAGGACCCGGGTGATCTCCGCCCACGGCGGCCGTACCGGATGCCGGCTGGAGACCAGGTCGAAGGCGTCGTCGGCGAAGGGCAGGGGCGCGTCCTCGGGGACGGCGACGACCGCGACGCCGCGCGGCCGGAGCAGGGCGGTGGCCTTGGCCACGTTCGCCGGCCAGCCCTCGGTGGCGACGGTGAGGACCGGGGCCCTGGGGGCGGCACGGCCGAGGGCGAAGTCCAGGACCTCCCCTCCGCCCGTGTCCAGGTCGAGCGCCGCGCTCGCGAGGGCCAGCCGTCCCGCCAGCGACACGGCGTACCCCCAGGAGGGCCGCGCCTCGGTGGCCCGCCCCTCGAACCAGGAGAAGTCCCACCCCTCGGTGGGCACGGCGGCGCCTTCGGCGACGAGGTCCTCGAAGGTGCGCCCGGCGGCGGCTCTCTCCCCGTGAGTGTGCGTCATGTCACTTCACCAGCGGTCGTACGGCGTCCCCGGCGAACCGGACGAAACCCTCGGGGTCGGGTTCGTCGGCCGTCGGGAGGAGGACGACGGTGTCGGCGCCGGCGTCGGCGAACCGCTGGACGGTCTCCGCGACCGTGGCCGCGTCGCCGGCGACGCCCAGCCCGGGGGCGCCGGTGAGGCCGGTCGCGGCCAGTTCGCGGTTCAGGCGCGCGGAGGCGTCGGGGCCGGTGGCGGTGGTGAGGTAGACGACGATCCGGTGGTGTCCGTCGTCCCGGCCGGCCGCCGACCTGCCCTCCTCGATGATCCGGCGGGCCTCGCGCACGCCGTCCGGCGAGAAGGACTCGTTGAGGACGGTGCCGTCGGCGACCTCGCCGGACAGCCGCAGGGTGTGCGGGCCGATGCCGCCCACCAGCACCTCGGCGCCGCTCTGCGGGGGCCAGTCCAGGGCGACGTCGTCCAGCGTCACGTAACGCCCCCCGCTCGTGAGCCGCTCGCCGTTCAGCAGACCGCGCAGGGCGAGGGTGTACTCACGCAGCAGCGTCAGCGGGGACGCGGCACGGACGCCGACCTGGCCCATCCAGTCCTGGACGCCGTGGCCGACGCCGAGGACGACACGGCCCGGGAACATCCGGTGCAGGGTGGCCGCCTCCATCGCGGTGAGCGCGACGTTGCGCAGCGGGGCGGGCAGCAGCCCGACGCCGATGCGGACCCGCTCGGTCCAGGCGAGCGCGGCCGCCGCCGAGGAGATCCCCGCCTCCCGGAAGCAGTCCTCCCACAGCCAGAGCTCGTCCAGCCCGGTACCGTCGGCGAGACGGGCGATCTCGCGCAGCCGTTCGGGCGGCAGTTGGGGTCGGAAGAGGGCGCCGAGTGCGGTCATGATCCTTTCCTATCCGCCGTCCGCCGCGACGACAAGTGCTTTACGGATCCGGTGAGGGAGGGCGCCATGGCGCGCTGGCGTGACGGACGGGGTCATCTGGTCGTGCAGGGGGAGGCGGGGGCGGTCACCGTCCCGCTGGAGATCGCGTCCTCCTACCGCGCCCGCACACGGGGGCTGCTGGGGCGGACGTCCGTGGACGGGGTGCTGCTCCTGTCCCCCGCCAACAGCGTCCACACCTTCCGCATGCGCATCCCCATCGACGTGGCCTACCTGGACCGCGACCTGCGCGTCCTCACGGTGCGCACCATGCCCCCGAACCGCCTGGGCCTGCCCCGCCCACGAGCCCGGCACGTACTGGAGGCGGAGGCCGGTGCGATGGCGGGGTGGGGGATGGGGGCCGGGGTGCGGGTCGAGGTCGTCAGTTCGTCGTGCGGGGGAAGGTGACCTCCACCCGGCGGTTCTTCTTGCGGCCCTCCTCGGTGGAGTTGTCGGAGATGGGGTACTGCTCGCCGTAGCCGCGCACCTCGAAGGTGATGCCCGGGTTGTTCAGGTCGCCGGCGAGTTCCGCCTGTACGGCGTCGGCGCGCTGTTTCGACAGGACGTCGCCGTGGGCGGAGGAGCCCAGGTTGTCGGTGAAGCCGAAGACGCGGACCAGGGTGGTGTTCTGCTTCTTGATCTCGGCGGCGATCGCCGCGACCCGTGCCTTCGCCGCCGCGCCGAGTCGCGCGCTGTCCTTGCCGAACAGGACCTCCGCCTGGAGGGCGAACGTCACGTCCGCGTTGGTGTCCTCGCGCCGCTCGTCACCCGACTCGTCCTCGACGACCTCCTTGATGTCCAGCACCTTGGGCTCGGCGAGGGTGCCGCCCTCGGGCAGCTTGAGGTCCGGGTCGTTGGCGTCGACCTTCACGGGTGCGGCGGCGGTGGGTTCGGTGCCCGGGGGGACGCTGGGCGAGGTGTCGGCGTGCGCGGCGGGAGCCGTGCCGACGATCACCAAGGTGGCCGTGACGACCGCGAGGGTGAGGCGTGGGGTCATGGCGGCCTCACCCGGAGATCTTGACTACCGCGCTGGGGAACAGCGGGAGTTGGAAGGAGACGTCGGCGGTGTCGGCGGGCGGGGCCGGGAACTGGAGGAAGACGTCGATCGATTCGCCGGCCTTGAGGGCCGAGAACCCGGTGGTCGTCAGAGGTCGGCCTTCGGTGTCGCGCAGTACGTAGTAGCGCTTCTTGCTCTTGGAGTCGACGAGGGTCGCGCCGCCCAAGGACAGCCCGTTGTTGATGATCTCGGTTTCGTTGCCGCTCAATTGTTGGGGAATCACGGCCACTTCCGCCCCGTCGTTCTTAAGGGAACCGTTGACGGTGACGAAGCCACCGGAATCCCGTACCGCGGAGGTGATGCGGAGAAGGAGTCCGCTGGGGCCCTTCACCTCGGCGATCGGCGCCTCTGATTGCGCCTCCTGCGGGTTGGGCTTCGATCCTTCGGGCTTGGAGGCGGACTGCGAGGCCTGGGGCTTCTTGTCGCTGCCGTCACCTCCGCTCCCGCACGCGGCCGAGCCCAGGGCGAGCCCCGCGACGACCGCCAGCGCGACCATCCCCCTTCGGGCCTTCGCCGTGCATCGCATGTTCATCACTCCGCTTTCTTCGTCAGCCGTCGGCCAGGTGGACGTCGAACAGGTCCTCGGGCCCGGGCAGGTCGGTCAGGTCCGCCGGGTCCAGCACCCAGTCGACGTCGTCGTCGCACTTGAGCGTGGGCAGTGTGTTGCCCGGCGGGGTCTGGCCGGGTAGGACGAAGTCGCACAGCGGCTCGATCACCGCGACGGCGTCAGCGTGCGCCCGCTTGCCGGCCGTGCCGGGAACGACCGACTCGCCGATGGGCTTGTTCGTGGCCGCCTCGACTCTGTAGCTCAGAGAGCCGTCAAAGACGCATCGGGCCGAAGCGTCGTTCATCGCGGCCAGCTCGACCGCCCGGTCACACTGGTCGCTTCCGCCCTCGCCCTGAAAGATGCCCAGCCACTTCGTCGGGTCGAGAACGGCCAGCGCCCACAGGTCGGCGAGCTCGTCCCTGGTCTCCTGGGCCGCCGCCAGCGCCGCGGCGTCCGCGGCGGTCTGCGCCTCGTTGCGCTTCACCGCCGCCTGACCGACCGCGAAGAACGCGAACGCGACAAAGAGCAGGCCCGCCACCACCGTGATGTAGATGGGGAAGGCCTGCCCTGAGTCGGCGTATCCGCGGCAACGGATCAGGGCGCCACCTTTTCGATCTGCGTCCGGAGCTTGTTGACGATGGTGGCCCCCAGGTTCGTGTTGGCGATCAGCACCACGATCGCCACCACCACCGCGATGATGCCCAGGTACTCGACCGCCGTCTGCCCCCGGTCGCCGCGCCGGCGCATCGCCCGGACCGTCGTGTCGGCCCACCCGCTCACCCGGGTCCTGGCCGCGACGGTGGTCTTCAGCATCAGGTCGCTCATGGCGTTCCTCTCCGTATGAGGCGTTACCGGCACGAGGAACGTAGGGCGAGCGGCGGGAAGAGGGGGAGGGCCCCAGGGCCCAAAGCCGGGCCCAAGTCGTCACCCGGCGGCGCGTCATGTCGTCACCGCCGCGCCCAGCCACTTGGCCGCCGCTTCGGCGCGGCTGCTGCTGTGCAGCTTGGCGAAGATGCGGTTGATGTGGTTCTTGACCGTCTTCTCGCTGATGAAGCAGGCGGCGGCGATCTGCTGGTTGTTCATGCCCGAGGCGATCAGGTCCATGATCTCCGCCTCCCTCCCGCTGAGCCGGAACCCTGTCCGTGACTGTCCCACAGGCGATTGCAGTTGCGAAAGCGGTTCCGTAAAAGTTCCCGAGAATGGGGGGATTGAGTCTACGTCAGCATGTGCAGTCGCACCGGCGCGGAGGTGGGCGAGGGCCGCGGTGGCCGCCGTCGGGGTGAAGTGGGCGCGGCCCCGGCAGGCGTCCCGTACGGCGGAGAGCAGCTCGTCCACGGTGAACTCCCCGTGGACCAGGTAGCCGCCGGCCCCCCGCAGCAGGGCCTCCTGGACGATCCTGTGCTCGTCGCTGTAGGTGAGCATCAGCACCGGGGCGATCGGCGCCAGGTGGGGCAGGACGGAGAGGCCGTCGACGCCGGGCATGCGGACGTCGAGGAGGACGACGTCGGGCCGGTGCCGCAGGGTGGCCTCGTAGGCCTGGCGGCCGTCCGCGGCCTCCGCGACGACGTCGATGTCCTCCCGGTGGTGGAGCAGTGCGGTCAGGCCCGCGCGGACCACCGGGTTGTCGTCCGCCACGACCACACGCACGGGCGTGGGGGCGGTCGTGCGGACGGGTTCCCGGCCGGGCGGCGGCTGGTTCGGCATCGGGCGGCCTCCTCTCATGAGGTGAGCGGGTGGTCGGTCAGGGCGTCGAGCGGGAGCTCCAGGAGGACTTCGGTGCCGAGGGCGTCCGGGCGGGGTCCGATGGTGAGGCGGGCGCCGACGGATGCGGCCCGCTCGGTCATGCCGACGATCCCGAAGTGGCCGTCGGCCCGCAGTCGTTGCAGGTCGGTGTCGGCCGGCAGGCCGCGGCCGTCGTCGAGGACGCCGACGCGGAGGAGGTCGCCGTCCACGCCCGCCCGTACCTGGATGTGGGAGGGGTCTGCGTGGCGGTGGGCGTTCTCCAGGGCTTCCGAGGCGATCGTCAGGAGCTGGCGGGCGACGGCGGGCGGGACGGGGAGGCAGGCGTGGTCGCCCATGGCGTGGTACGTGGTCGGCAGGTCCGTGCGGGCCGCGAAGTCTTGGGTGAGGGTGGCGAGTTCGGCGAGGACGTCGACACCGTGTGCGGGGTCGGATTCCCGGCGCAGGTCGGTGAGGAGTTCGCGGGACTCGGCGGCGGCCCGGCGGGCGGCGCGGGCGACGAGTTCGGCCTGTTGCCGTACCCGCTCGGGGTCGGGGTGCGGCGATGCCGCGGAGTGGGCCAGGCCGTCCGCCGCGAGGGCGACGCCGTGCAGGGTCTTGGCGACGGAGTCGTGCATCTCGCGGGCGAGCCGGGCCCGTTCCGCGGCGACCGCCTCGGTGACGGCGAGCCGGGCCCGGACGGCGGTCAGGGCCTGGGTGGCGGTGCCGAAGCGCAGCATGAGGCCGCGCAGGGTGGATCCCACGGCCCCGGTGATGAGGCAGAAGCCGGGCAGTACGAGTCTTTCGGCGAGGCCGGTGCCCGACTCCCGCTCCAGGGTGGCGTGGACCAGCAGGAGGATCAGCGACTGGAGGGACGCGAAGCAGGCGGCGCCGCGCCAGCCGTAGACGATGCCGGCGAGCAGCGGGGTGCAGACGCTGACGTAGGCGAGCGTGGTGTCGGGGCCGGCGGAGACCAGCAGCAGGGTGCCGAAGAGGGTGTCGACGGCCAGGAGGCTGGGGTGGCGCAGGAGGAGGGGGCCGAAGCGCTCCCAGTCGCGGAAGAGGACGTAGGAGCCCATGAAGGTGATGACGACGGCCGCGCCCACCAGGCGGACGCCCAGGCCGGGGGTGGCGTTGAGGAGCGCCGCCGGGGCGGCCAGGGCGATCATGGCGAGGCGGAAGCCGAAGACCTGCCGGCACATCGCCTGGAGGGCGTTGATCTGGAGGGTGAGCGGCGGGCCGGTGACGGGTTCACGGGGCGCTGCCCGACGTCCGAACAGTGCTCTGAGTCCTCTGTCTTCCCGTCGCGCCGCCGCCGTCATGGCCATCCCCCTCCCCCCTACTCGCCCGTGATCGAGCTGAAGTCGGTGCCGGAGCCGAGCAGCATGCCCGCGCCGAGGAGGAGCATCGTGGCCGGGACCATGAACGTGGTGATCATCAGGGTGGCCTTGGGGACGGCGCGGGCGGCCTTGCGGCGGGCGTTCTGGGCGTCCGTGCGGCGCATGTCCTTGGCGATGGAGACGAGGGTGTCGACGATCGGCGCGCCCAGTTCCTCGCCCTGCTGGAGCGCGGTGACGAACATGGCGACCTGTTCGGAGTCGTTGCGGCGGCGCAGTTCCTGGAAGGCCTCGCGGCGGCTGACGCCGAGGTCCATCTGGCGCAGGGTGATGCGGATCTCGTCCGCCCACGGTCCCTGGTAGCGGGAGGCGACGCGGTCCAGGGCCTGGCGGAAGCCGAGGCCCGCGCTGACGACGACGGCCAGCACGTCGAGGAAGTCGGGCAGGGTGCGTTCGATGGCGTCCTTGCGGACGCGGATCGCGGACCAGATGCCGACCTCGGACCAGAACGCGGCGAAGGCGAACATCAGCAGGGCGATGAGGAAGCTGCCCTGGAGGAGCGCGGCGAGGACGCCGAGGGCGCCGATCGCGCCGTAGACCGCGCGGCGGGCCGCGTAGCGGTCGACGGTGAGTCCGCCGGGGTTGCCGGCGAGGTCGATGCGCCGCCGGTAGCGGGCGACCTGCCGGGGGCCCATGAGCCGCAGGACGGCGGGCGCGTACCGCATGCCCAGGCGGTCGACGAGCGAGCCCACGGCGCCGGTGCGGGTGGAGCCGACCTCCAGGGCCAGGGCGAGGTCGCCGGGGAGTTTCACCTCGGCGCGGTACATGCGGATGCCGGTGAAGACGCCCCATACGGCGACGCCCATGAGGAGTGCGAGCAGGAGATCCATGCCGGGGGTTCCCTCCTCAGACGTCGATGCGGGACATGCGGCGGATGAGGACGTAGCCGACGGCGTAGAGGGCGAAGGCGACGATCACGCAGGCCTGGCCGACGGCGGAGCCGGTCATGCGGTCCAGGGTGCCGTCCTCGACGCTGTCCATGAGGAACAGCGCCCCGACGCCCAGCGCCGGCACCGCGTAGGACGTCATGTTCACCTGGGACAGCTGCGTGCGTACCTCGCGTCGGGTCTCCTTGCGTTCCTCCAGGGTCTCGGTCAGGTTGCGCAGGGCGGCGACGACCTGGCCGCCGGCGCGGTTGGAGAGGACCAACGTGGTGACGAGGACGACCAGTTCGCGGGAGGGGAGGCGGTCGGCGAGTTCGCCGAGCGCGTCGTCGAGGGAGTGGCCGACGGCCAACTGGTTCGCCACTTTGGCGAGTTCCTCCCCGGCGGGAGCTTCGAGTTCTTCCGCCGCCATGCCGATCGCGGTGCGCAGGGCGAGTCCGGCGTTGGTCGCGTTGGCCAGGATGCGGGCCAGTTCGGGGAGTTGGTTGATGAAGCGCTCGATGCGTTTCTGGCGTTGCCAGTTGAGGAACTGCCAGGCCGCCCAGAGGCCCAGGAGTCCGGCCAGCGGGCCGAAGAAGGGGGCCAGGGCGGCCTGGCCGATCAGCCACAGTCCGGCCACCGCCGCCAGCATGCAGACGGCGAACTCCCCTGGTGTGACGTCGAGTCCGGTCGCCACCAGTCTCCGTTCCAGCCTGCGGCCCGCCGCCGTACGGCGCAGCCGCCGGTCCAGGGCGCGGAAGCGGCGCCGGCGTCCGCTCGCCGCGACCTGTCCGGTGTACGACAGCCGTTCCACGAGCGCCGCGCGCTGCGCGCGGCCCCTGGCGTAGACGTGCAGGCCGGCGACGGCCAGGGCGCAGGTCAGCAGGGCGGCGCCGGTGGTGAGGCTGATGAGGGTGTCGAGGTCCATGCGGCTACCGGGCTTCCCTGGTCGTCAGTTCGTCGAGGGTGCGGGCCACGCCGAAGGCCTGCGGGACGGGCTGGCTCGCCATGTGGAGGCGGTCGGCGGTGCGGCGCGGCAGGGGGAAGTACTCGAAGACGCCGTGGACGCGGCCGTCGGCGGTCATCGGCCGGGCGTTGAAGCGGGCGATGGTGGCCAGCCGGTACGGCTCTCCGCCGTGGCTCTCCAGCAGGGCGATCTCGGTGATGCGGCGGGCGCCGTCGGCGAAGCGGGTGAGCTGGATGACGACGTCGACGGCGCTGTTGATCTGGTCGTGCAGGGCGACGAAGGGGATCTCGACGTCGCTCATGGAGGCCAGCGTCTGCAGCCGCATCAGCGCGTCCTCGGCGCTGTTGGCGTGGACGGTGGCGAGGGAGCCGTCGTGGCCGGTGGACATGGCCTGGAGCATGTCGAGCGACTCCCCGCCGCGGACCTCGCCGACCACGATCCTGTCGGGCCGCATCCGCAGGGAGTTGCGGACCAGGTCGCGGATGGTGATGCGGCCCTTGCCCTCGACGTTCGGCGGGCGGGACTCCAGCCGGATCACGTGGGACTGCTGGAGCTGGAGTTCCGCCGAGTCCTCGATGGTGATGATGCGTTCGCCGTCGGGGATGAGCCCGGACAGGGCGTTCAGCAGGGTGGTCTTGCCGGTGCCGGTGGCGCCGGACACGATCACGTTGAACCTGGCCTGCACCAGGCCGGCCAGCAGATGGACCATGGACTCGTCGAGGGAGCCGAAGCCGATCAGCTCGTTGAGGGTGAAGGAGCGCGGGAAGCGGCGGATGGTGAGGGTCGGGCCGGTCAGCGACAGCGGCGGGATGATGACGTTGACGCGTTCGCCGGACGGCAGCCGGGCGTCGACCATGGGGTTCGTCTCGTCCACGCGCCGGTTGACCGTGGAGACGATGCGTTCGATGGTCTGCATCAGCTGGTCGTCGGAGGCGAAGCGGAGGGGGAGCTGCTCCACCCGGCCGGCCCGCTCGACGAAGATCGCGTCGGGGCCGTTGACCATGATCTCGGTGATGGAGGCGTCCTCCAGGAGCGGTTCCAGGATGCCGAGGCCGAGGGCCTCGTCGACGACGCGGCGGATCAGCTGCGAGCGTTCGACGGTGGACAGCACCGGGCCCTCGCGGCTGATGATGTGCCCGAGGACGCGTTCCAGGCGTGCCCGGCGCTCGGCCGCCGCGAGCGAGCTCATCTCGGCGAGGTCGATCTCCTCCAGCAGTTTCGCCCGGTACGAGGAGACCAGGTGGCCGTCCTCGCCCCGGCCGCCGTTCTCCTCGGGGGAGGTGATGCGGGCCCTCAGGCTCATCTTCGGTTCCTCCTCATGGGCTTCGGTGGTCGACCGGCATGGTGGCCGTCTTGTGGGCCTGGCCGAAGTCGGCGATGCCGGGGATGACGGACGGGATGTCGACGGTGGACGTGACCTGGACCTCGTCGCCCAGGAACACGGGGCCGCCGCAGCGGGCGTTGAGCCGGCCGCTCACCGCCCGTGCGCAGTCCCCCTGCGCGTCGCCGGCCAGGGACGCGCTGCGGGCGCCCGCGCGGGCCGCGGTGCCGGCCTGCTGGGCGGCGTACGCGATCAGCCCCAACTGGACGGCGGCCAGCGCGACGAGGAGGAGCAGCGGGAGGAAACCCAGGTACTCCAGGGCCACCTGGCCCCGGTCCCGTGCCCGGCGTGCGGGTGCGTGCCGCATGTCAGTCCCCGTCCTCTTCCTCTACGGCGCCGGCGTGGCCGTGCACCGGGAACGGGAAGTCGACCAGGCCCGGGAAGAGGACGGGGACGTACAGGGTGACCTGGGCCGTCACATAGCCCTCGCCGCCGCATGTCACCTCCGCGTTCCCCATCCACGCCGGCGGCAGGTTCCTGCGTCCCGCCTGTTCGCACGCCGCGGACCGCTCCTCCCCCCGTGGCGCCGCCGTCCCCGCCCGCACCGCCTCGTCGGCGGCATGCCCCGCGAGCGAGAACGTGTATCCCACCAGTACGAACTGCCAGACCACCGCCAGGGTCACGATGATCAGCGGGGTCATGCCGAGGAACTCGATCGTGACCTGACCCCGGTCCCGTGCGAGCCGTCCCGCTCTCATCGCCTTCGCGGTCCCCCTCATCCCCCTCACTCCTTCCGCCGCCGCAGGCCGCCCGCGCCCCGCTCCCGGGCGCGCCCCCCGCGGCGCGCCGGCTCGCCCCCGGGCGCCCGGACCAGCCCCAGCTCCCCGGCGAGCGCCCACATCGCCTGCCGTACGGCGCCTTTGCCGTCGAGGTCGTGGACGCGGCCGGCGTCGACGGCCGCCTGGAGTTCCTTGAAGTTGGCCGGGACCGTGGTGGCCGCGACGGCGGTGCCGGTGATGCGCTGGATCAGCGCGGGCTGGATCTCCGCACCGCGGCCGTGGCGGTTGACGACGACGGTGGTCTCCTCCGCCTTGCGGATCTGGAGCCGGTCCCACATGCGGACGGCGCGCTTGGCGCCGCGGACCGCGACCACGTCGGGGGTGGTGACCAGCAGGGCCCGGTCGGCCATCTCCACGGCGGCGGCCCCGGCGCCGGCGAGCTGGGCGCCGCAGTCGACGACGACGACCTCGTAGCGGGAGCGCAGGGCGCCGACGATCTGGCGGGCGGCGCGGTCGGTGACCTCCTCGCCGCGTTCGCCCTCGCCGGGCGCGAGGAGCAGGGCGACGCCGCTGTCGTGGCGGAAGACGGCCTCGGCGAGGATGCGGGGCGAGATGTCGGCGATGGCGGCGAGGTCGACGACGGAGCGGCGGAACTGCACGTCCAGGTAGGAGGCGACGTCGCCGGTCTGGAGGTCCATGTCGACGAGGGCGGTGGGCCGGCCGGAGGCCTGGGCGGCGAGGGCGAGCTGGACGGCGAGCAGGGTCGCGCCGACGCCCCCCTTCGCGCCGCTGACGGTGACGACGGTGCCGCCGACGCCGGTGAACACGTCGCCGCCGTGGCCGAGATGGCGTCGGACGCCGACCGACCACTGGGCGACGGACTGGACGCGGCTGGCGAGTTCCTCGTAGCTCAGCGGCAGGGTGACCAGGCCGCGGGCGCCGGCGTCCATGGCGGCCTGGAAGAGGCCGGGGCTCACGTCGGTGGTGACGAGGACGACGCCGACGGCGGGGAAGCGCAGGGCGACCTCGCGCACGAGCTCCAACGCCGGTACGGGGCCGATCCGTTCGTGGACGACGACGACCTCGGGGAGTTCGTCGACGGACTCCGCGGCGAGGCGGGCGAGGGCGTCGACGAGCTGGGTGGAGTCGGTGACGGGGGTGAGGGGCTCGGCGTCCGGGAGCTGGCTGAGCAGGGTGGTGAGGGAGCGGACCGCGTCCGCGTCGCCGACGGCCGGGAGGATCCTCGTGGGCATGGCGGCGGCCTCTCACTTGTCCGTGGCGAGTTCGTACGTCCGGTCCTGGTCGGGGACCGTGGTGGGGGTGCCGGGCGCCACCAGGGCGAGCCGGACGCGCTTGGCGAACGACTCGGCGTACGTGATGCGCTGGGCGTCGCGGGTGGACAGCGCGAAGGTGATGGGGACCGCGTCGGTGGGCCGGCGGGTGCGGTCGTCGGCGTCGGGCTTGAGCGCGGTGAGCTCGCCGACGTCGAGGACGCGGGCGTTGGTGACGATGATCTTCGACTGGTCGGGGTCGCTCTGCTTGGCGCCCTCGAAGGTGGCGTAGACGTTGACGGAGGAGCCGGGGGTGATCTTGCCGGCGACGCCGGTGGCCGCGTCGATCATGATGGCGACCTCCTGCTCGCCGGCCTGGAGGGCGGGCTGGTCGACGATCATGTCGGTCTGGAGCAGGGAGCCCTTCTTCAGGGTCGTCACGGCGATCTTGCCGCGGATGGCGGCGAGGTCGGTGACGGCGTTGTCGGACAGCCAGCGCTCGGGCATCTCGATCTTCTCGAACTGGGCCGTGGTGAGCGGCGTGTAGGGCGCGATGTTCGCCCTGAGCCGGTACGCGGCGACCTCCGGGCCGACCTTGGAGCGCACGTCGTCGATGACGGAGAGGACACCGGCGAAGGCGCCGAGGGCGCACAGGACCGACAGGAGCAGGAGGATCACGCCGCGGCGCTGACGGGAGTTCATTTCCGTGCAACCTCGTTGGGGTCGGGTCGAGCGGGACGGACGCGCTGGGTTCCTGGGCTGTTCAGCCGCCCGCGGTGAGCGCGCGGGCGGGGCGGGCGGTGATCTCGGCGGGCGGCGGCGGGGTGGCGGAGCAGAAGACGCAGCGGTCGCCGATGACGTCGATGCCGCACCAGTGGCAGACGGTCTGGCGTACGGAGGCGACCAGTTGGTAGAGGACCGGCAGGTCGGGGAGGTAGGCGCAGAACTCGATCAGCCGGCCGGTGCCCCACCAGTGGGCGGACTCGGCGGGCAGTCCGCTCTCGCGCAGTCCCTGCGCCTGCCAGGCGGGGGCGAGGACGCCGGTGACCCAGTCGGACTGGAGCTGGCCGCGGGCGACCAGCATCCAGGTGCCGAACTCCGGTCCGGGCAGGACCGTTTCGGGGTCGGCCTTGACCAACCGGGGCTGGGGGTGGGCGAGGACGCCGAACTGGCTGCCCGGCATCCAGGAGCGGGCGTGCGACTTCAGGCCGACGGGGACGCGGTCGAGGCGGGCGACGGAGGCGAGGAGGGCGCCGGCGTGGATGTAGTGGGTGAGCAGCCGTCCCGCGGAGGCGAGGACGCCGGGGCCGAGGTCGCAGGAGGCCAGCTGGCGTAACTGGCGGGCCAGCACGGCGACGGACAGCGGGGGCAGTTCGGGCCGGAACAGGGCGACGCGGTCGCTCTCCAGGAGGGAGCGCACGGTGTGCAGCCGCTGTACGACGGCCGGCGGTGTGGCCCGCGAGTACAGGACGATCACATGGCCGTGCTGGTCGACGAGGGTCTGCACGGCGGCGACGGCCTCGTCGAGGGGGCGGCGGTCCAGGCCGTCGAGGACGGCCGCGGGCAGGGTCCGCTCGTCCTGCGGCGGCAGCGCCAGATCGGCGCCGGTCACGGCAATGGCAGTTGGCACGCGCAGCTCCCCGACTTCCCGCGGTCCGGTGCGCCGGTGTTACTCCGGTGCACCGGGGTGACTTCATTGCGTGACTACAGCAGCACTGTAACCACGTGGTTGTGGGCGGAGAACCGCTTTCGACGGCCTCTCGGAGACTGCCTCCGGCGCAAGTGGCGGCAAACCGGGGCAGGTTGCGCACACCGGCTCCGGGAGAAGAAGTTTCCGCCGGCCCTGAAACATTTCCGCGAGGCCGGCGCATCGGTGGGGTTGAGGACGGTACGGACGGACAGAGCGAAGAGGGAGAGCCGATGAGACAGGCCCGCGCGGACGAGTACGCGGAGTTCGCCGCGGCCCGGACAGGGCAGCTGTACCGGTCCGCTTGTCTGCTCACCGCGGGGGACACGCACCTCGCCGAGGATCTGGTTCAGGAGACCCTCGGCAGGCTGTACGTCCGCTGGGGGCGCGTCGCGCGCGCCGACAACCCCGCCGCGTACGCCCAGACCGTCCTCACCCGCGCCTTCCTCGCGCACCAGCGCCGGCGCAGCAGCGGCGAGCGCGCCGTGGACGTCGTCCCCGAACGCGCCGCGGGCGCGGGAGCCGACGTGACGCTGCGGCTGACGCTGCTGCAGGCCCTCGGCCGGCTGCCCGCCAAGGACCGGGCCGTCCTCGTCCTGCGGTACTGGGAGGACCGGTCCGTGGAGGAGACGGCCGGGGCCATGAACGCCAGTTCCGCCGCCGTGCGCACCCGGTGCGTGCGGGCTCTCGGCCGGCTGCGGGAGCTGCTGGGCGAGGACATCGGCGAGTACGCGCGGCCGTAGGGCGAGCTGCCCGCTCGCGTCGCGCCCGCACACGACCCCCACGACTTCTCTCATCACTTCGAGCCACGGAAACCGGTGGTGTGCCATGCCCGTTGACCAGTTCCCCGACCCCTTCGAGGAGCAGCTCTCCGTCGCCCTGCGCGACGCGGGCGGCTCCTTCGACACCGACCGGGCGGCGCTCGCCGCCGCGGGCCAGGCGCGCGGTCGCCGGCTGCGGCTGCGGCGGCGGGCCGCCGTCGCGGGGGGTGCGGCAGGGCTCGCCCTCGTGGGGGTGGGCGGGGCCCTGCTCGTACCGTCCGGCAGCACTCACGGTCCGGCCGATTCCTCCGTCGCCGCGAAGGGCACGGCCACGCCCGCGGCGGGCAGGTTCTCCGCCCGCGAAGTGGTCAGGACGCTCGAGAGGCTGCTGCCGGGGGGCACGTTCAGCGGCCAGGAGGGCCGGGGGACGGCCGACGAGGCCGGGCCGCTCGCCTACGTCGTGTACGACGACGGCAAGGGCCCGGCGGCCGTCTCCGTGGCCCTGAGCCGGATCCCGACGGGCCGCGGCTTCGACCCGGCCCGCGAGGTGCAGCCCTGCCCCGAGACGGGTGAGGGTGCGCCGTCCGGGCTGGACAGCTGCGAGACCGGCAAGCTTCCCGACGGGTCCGCGATCACCGTGTACCAGGGGTACGAGTACCCCGACCGGCGCGCGGACACCAAGGCGTGGGGCGCGGAGCTGATCACGCCGACCGGGCAGCGGGTGAACGTGTCCGAGTGGAACTCCCCCGCCGAGAAGGGCAAGCCGGTCAGCCGTCCCGAACCGCCGCTGGACACGGCGGGGTTGAAGCGGCTCGCCGCGGCGAAGGAGTGGCGCCGGATCATCGACGTCCTGCCCGAGCCGTCCCCGGCGACGGCCGCTTCGCCGAGCGCGGGCCAGAGCGTGGGCCTCCAGAGGATCCTCGGCATCCTCACCGCGCGGCTGCCGAAGGACGTGCAGGTCGTCTCGCGCGGCGGGCAGGAGCCGGAGTACGGCTTTGTCGTCGTCGATGACGGCAAGGGCCGCGGCTACGTCGAGATCAACGTGCAGCCGAACATGCTGGACGCCGCCGACGCGCTGTACCAGGGGGCCGAGACCCTCCCCGACGGCACCCGGGTGAAGACCCGTCAGCAGCCGGACGAGAAGGGGCGCGAGGGGGTCGTCATGTGGACCGTCGACACCATGCGCAAGGACGGCAAGCGGGTCGTGGTCAGCGCCTACAACGCGGCCGGCCTGAAGACGGGGGCGACCCGGCCGGAACCGGTGCTCAGCATGCGCGAGTTGAGGGACATCGCCCTCGCGCCGCACTGGGAGTCGCTCGGCAGCTGATCAGCCCCGTCCGCCGGCCGGCTTCTGACCACGGTCGGCCGGCGGTCGCCTGCCCGCAGGGCCAGGTCGAGGAGGTGGCGGATCACCAGGGCATCGCACCGTGACGGTCACGGAAGGTTCCGGTCGGTCCGTCCGCCCCGAGGGTGGCGAGTTCGACGATCGCGTCGGTCCCCTCGGTCACCGTCTGCGGGCCGCTGTGCCCGTTGAAGTCGGTCGCGGTGTAGCCCGGGTCGGCCGCGTTCACCTTCACGTCCGGCCAGGACTTCGCGTACTGCGTGGTCAGCATGGTCACAGCGGCCTTCGACGCCGTGTAGAGCGGCGCGACGGCTCGGCCCTCGGCGCGCCCCGGGTCATGGGTGGTCGCGAACGACCCCATGCCACTGGACACGTTGACGATGACCGGGTTCGCGGACTTGCGCAGCAGAGGCAGGAACGCGTGCGTCACCCGGACGATCCCTACGACGTTGACCTCGAACACCTCACGGGCGTCAGCGGCCGTGATCTCGTCGGCGGGGCGGTGTGTGCCCAGGACGCCGGCGTTGTTGATCAGGACGTCGACGAAGCCCTCGCGAGCCTCGACGTCGGCGGCGGCCGCAGCCACCGACGCCTCGTCCGTCACATCGATCTGGACGAACCGGGCGCCGAGCGCGTCGGCGGCCGCCCGGCCACGCTCCGGATCACGAGCGCCGACGAGGACGGTGTGACCGGCCTCGATCAGGCGGCGGGCAGTCTCGTACCCGAGGGACTTGTTGGCTCCTGTGATGAATGTCGTCGTCATGCGTTCACTCTCGGCCCGCGACGAGAGGACAACCAGTGCCCTGGGCGACGGTAGGACCGCCGGTACCAGGCACATCGGCTGTCCGGCGGAGACAATGGCCGAGTGGACGAAACCCTCGGCACGGCTTTGCGCCGCTGGCGCGACCGGCTCTCTCCCCTCGACGTCGGGCGGACTTCGCGGCCCGGACGCCGTGCGGTGGGGTTGCGACGCGAGGAACTGGCCGAGCTCGCAGGGCTGTCGGTCGACTATGTGGTGCGGCTGGAGCAGGGGCGCGCCACGAGCCCTTCGGCGCAGGTCGTCGCGAGCCTGGCCAGGGCCCTGCAGCTGCAACCCGTGGAGCGCGATCACGCCTACCGGTTGGCCGGCCTCCTCCCTCCCCCGGAAGGGACGATCTCCACGCATGTGCCGGCGGGGGTCCAGCGGATGCTGGCCCGCCTGGGGGAGTTCCCCGTGGGCGTGTTCAGTGCCGACTGGACCTTGCTGTCCTGGACTCCCGCATGGGCAGCGCTGCTGGGCGACCCCAGCGTACGGACACACGCCGAGCGCAACCTGGTGCGGGCGGTCTTCGCCACAGGCCCCTCAGGGCTCGCGGCCTGGCCCGTGCTCCAGGACGGCGACGCCCTCGGCCCCGCCCTCGTGGCCGATCTGCGCACGGCGCTCGTCGACTACCCCCGCGACCGTGGGCTGATGGACCTGGTCGAGGAACTGAACTCCACCAGTGCGGAGTTCACCCGGCTGTGGGACGAGGGTGCGGTCGGTCCGCACGTCTCGGCCCGCAAGACCGTCGTCCACCCCCAGGTCGGCGAGGTGACATGCGACTGCGACGTGCTCACCGTCCCGGGCTGCGACGTCCGCCTCGTCGTCTACACGGTGGCCGCGGGTTCCGCCGACGCGGAGAAGCTGGAGTTCCTGCGGGTCACGAACGGCGTCCGCGCCGACGGCTCCTCGCCTCCGGGGCCCGGCCTGTACTCCAGGCCGTAGCGTGATCGGCGCCCGCTCGAGGAGGGCGAGGCTCAGAAGAACTCGGCCCACGGCTGGTCCCAGACCTGCTTCACGCACAGCACCAGGAACAGCAGACCCGCCGCCGCGAGCATCACGTTGCTCAGCGGCCCGTTGCGCCATTCGCGGGGCGTACGGGCCGAGTTGAGCAGCCAGATCAGCGTCACGGCGAGGAACGGCAGGAAGGCCGCGCCCAGCACCCCGTACAGGATGATCAGCCGGAACGGCTGGCCCTGGAAGAGGAGCACGATCGGCGGGAACGTCAGCCACAGCAGGTACAGCCGGAACGGCCACGAGCTCTCCCGCTCGCCGGAGGCGACCTCCGCGCCCGTCGCGCTGTCGCCCCGGCGGTAGCGGGCCACGAAGTCGGCGAACATCAGGCTCACGCCGTGCCAGACGCCGATGAGGGAGGTGAAGGAGGTGGCGAAGAAGCCGATGAGGAAGAACGTGGCGGTGGCCGAGCCGTACTCCTCCTCCAGGATGTCGCCGAGCTGGATCAGCCCCTTGTCGCCGCTCGCGATGGCCACGTTCGCCGAGTGCAGCAGCTCGGCCCCGACGAAGAGCATCGCGATGACGAAGACCCCGGTGGTGGCGTACGCGACCCGGTTGTCCAGGCGCATCACCTTCATCCACCCGGTGTCGGTCCAGCCCTTGGCGTTGACCCAGTAGCCGTACGCGGCGAGCGTGATGGTGCCGCCCACGCCGCCGATCAGGCCGAGGGTGTTGAGGACGGAGTCCTTCTCGTCGGGCAGGACCGGCAGCAGGCCGGCGAGGGCGTCCGGGAGGTTGGGGGTGACACGGACGGCCAGGTAGACCGTCACCGCGAACATGACGCCGACCAGGACCGTCATGACCTTCTCGAAGACGGCGTACTTGTTGAACCAGACGAAGACCAGGCCGACCAGTCCGCAGGCGACGGCCCACCATCGCAGGTCCATCACGCCGGGGAACAGCGCCTGCAGCGGCAGCGCGCTGGACGACATCGCCGCCGCCCCGTACACGAAGCCCCAGACGACGACGTAGACGACGAAGAACCACGTCGTCCAGCGGCCGAGGCTCGCCCAGCCGTCGAAGAGGGTGCGCCCGGTGGAGAGATGCCAGCGGCCGGCCGCCTCCGCGAGGGAGATCTTCACAAGACAGCCGGCGACGGCCGCCCACAGCAGGGTGTAGCCGAAGTTGCTGCCCGCGATGAGGGTGGCGACCAGGTCGCCGGCGCCGACGCCGGTCGCGGCGACGACGATGCCGGGGCCGATGTGGCGCCAACTGGACTTGCGGGGGGAGGTGGTGAGGTCGGTGCCGGATGATGCCTCGGAGTGCGTGGGGTTTCCCGTGGTGTCCACCATGAAGGTCAAGGAACAGCAAAGCCGGCCCGGTCGCAAGAGGGCGCGCTATTGACCTGACCATGACATGCATCGACGATGAGCGACACCCCCGCACGCCTTTCACGGCAAACGCACAGCAAGCGCACAGCAGCAGCACGTCGCACGCAGGACCACCCCCGCTCCACTCCCCACACGTCCGGCGACCCCGGACTCCTGGAGAACCGAGGAGACTTCATGCGACTTCGCACACGCGGCTCAGGCGCACGACACGCAGCCGGCCGGCCCGGCGCACCGGACGGCCGGAGTCCCCGCGGCGGACGGACCGCCGCCCTCGCCGCCCTGCTGGCCCTCGCCCTCGCCGCGCCCCTCTCGGCGACCGCCACCGACGCCGCCGCGCGCAGCGCCCCCAGGACCGCGCCCGCCGCCGACGACGTCCGCCAGTACGAGATCCACGTCCCCCACAGCACCCCGCAGACCCGCACCGCGATCGCCGCCTCCGGCGTGAGCGTGGACGAGGCCGACGAGGAGACCGTCGTCGTCTCCGGCCGCGCCGACCAAATCCGCAAGCTGCGCGCCCAGGGCTACGAGGTCGCGCTCCTGGGCTCCGCGCCGGACCGCGCCGCCGAGGGCGGGGCGCGGCTGTACGACTTCCCCTCCGCCGACTCCCGCTACCACAACTACGCCGAGATGAACGCGGAGATCGACCAGCGGATCGCGGCCCACCCGGGCATCATCAGCAAGCGGGTGATCGGGAAGTCGTACCAGGGCCGGGACATCGTCGCCGTCAAGATCAGCGACAACGTCGGCGCCGACGAGGCCGAGCCGGAGGTGCTGTTCACCCACCACCAGCACGCCCGTGAGCACCTCACCGTCGAGATGGCGCTCTACCTGATCCGCGAGCTGGGCGCCGGCTACGGCACCGACGCGCGCATCACGAACATGGTGAACAGCCGGGAGATCTGGATCGTCCCGGACGTCAACCCGGACGGCGGCGAGTACGACGTCGCCACCGGCTCCTACCGCTCCTGGCGCAAGAACCGCCAGCCCAACTCCGGTTCCTCGAACGTCGGTACGGACCTCAACCGCAACTGGGCCTTCCGCTGGGGCTGCTGCGGCGGCTCCTCCGGCTCGACATCCTCCGAGACCTACCGGGGCCCGGCAGCCGAGTCGGCACCCGAGGTGAAGGTGGTCTCCGACTTCGTGCGCGGCCGGGTCGTCGGCGGCGTGCAGCAGATCAAGGCCGGCATCGACTTCCACACCTACAGCGAACTGGTGCTGTGGCCCTTCGGCTTCACCTACTCCGACACCACCACCGGGATGACGGCGGACGACCGCAACGCCTTCGCCACGGTGGGCCGTTCGATGGCCGCCAGCAACGGCTACACACCCGAGCAGTCGAGCGACCTGTACATCACGGACGGCTCGATCGACGACTACCTCTGGGGCGCCCACAAGATCTTCGCGTACACCTTCGAGATGTACCCGGGCTCGGCGGGCGGCGGCGGCTTCTACCCGCCCGACGAGGTCATCGAGCGGGAGACAGCGCGGAACAGGGACGCGGTGCTGCAACTGCTGGAGAACGCGGACTGCATGTACCGGTCCATCGGCAAGGCGGCGCAGTACTGCGCTTAGCGCCGCGGCGGACGCGGGTGCGCGGCTTCCCGCGCACCCGTGGGCTCACTTGTCGGCAGCCGCCGGCTCTGACGCTTCCGCCGGTTCCACCGGCTCGTCGGAGGCTGCCGGCTCCGCGGGGGGCTCGTCCTCGAAGTAGGCGTCCAGCACCTCGTCGAGACGGTCGTCCCACTCCTTGAAGCGGTCCCTGGCCGTCGCCTCGATCTCGATCGGGTACCAGCGGCGGTCAGGGGTGTGGACGGTGACGGTGTACCGCTTGCCGAAGCGGGGCGTCTCCGTCTCCACTGCGCCGATCTCGTCCCAGCGGAACTCGCACTCCTCCTCGTCGAGGCGGAGCCGGACGCCCCTGGCGTCGGCGACGATCCGTGCCCGCCGGTCGGAGGCCTCGAAGACGGGGCCGTCGGGCGCGCCCTGCTCCTCCTCGGCGGACTCGTCTCCGGTCCCGTCGGCGCTCGCGTCGGCGTCGGCCTTCTCGGCCTCGGGCGCCTCGGTCGCCTCAGGCGCCCCGGACTTCGCCGCGTCGGACTTCGCCGCCTCGGCGGTCCCCGCCTTCGCGTCCCCCGGCTTCCGGTCCTCCGGCTCGCCGGTCGCGGGCGACGTGAGCCCGGGGATGAATGCCGGGTCGAATCCGGCGCCCTCCAGGGGCTGGCTGCTCGAACCTATGCGCTGCTCCACACCGGGCAGTATGGTCGACGATCCTGTGCCGGACACAGCCCGCCCCGAACTTCGTTATCAGACGCCTACTTCCGACGGTCGGGGCTCCAAGCGGTCAGACGGGGGCGACCTGTCGGCCCGGGGAGGGCCTCGCGCGGCCCGGACGTCGGACAGGAGCGGACGGCATGACCGACTAACGTGAGGCCGTCGCGACAAGGCAGACCAGGAGGCCCTCGATGAGCAGTGAAGCGCTCGCCCGTCTCGCCGGGGAACGAGTCGACCACCGCTTCAAGGGCCTTCCTCCGGACGCCGACGGACTCACCTTCGGTGAACTCGCCGCCCAGCGCCGCAACCTCTTCACCGACGGCTTCACCACCCCCGTCCTGGTGCTGTCCGCCGAGCGCCTGGAGCACAACCTGCGCCTGATGGAGACCTACGCGACCCGTCACGGCCTCACCTTCGCCCCGCACGGCAAGACGACGATGGCGCCCCGGCTCTTCCAGCGGCAGCTCGACCACGGCGCCTGGGGCATCACCCTCGCCGTCCCCCACCAGGTGCGCGTGGCAAGGGAGTTCGGCTTCCAGCGGGTGTTCCTCGCCAACGAGGTCGTGGACGCGGCGGCGCTGCGCTGGCTCTCCGCCCAGCTCGACGCGGACGACGCCTTCCGTCTCGTCTGCTACGTCGACTCCGTGCGCGGCGTCGAGCTGATGGACGCGGCGCTGCGCGGTGCGCGGCGCCCCCTGGACGTCGTGGTCGAACTGGCCGCCGGGGAGGGCGCCCGCACCGGTGTGCGGACGGAGGCGGAGTGCGCGGCGGTCGCGGACGCGGTCGCGGCCACGACGACCCTGCGGCTGGTCGGTGTCGCCGGCTACGAGGCCTCGGTGCCGGACGCGTCCCCGGAGCGCGTGCGGGCCTGGCTGCGGCGACTGGTCGCCCTCGCCGTGGGTTTCGACGAGGCGGGACGCTTCCCGGGCCTGGACGAGATCGTGATCAGCGCGGGCGGCAGCGAGTGGTTCGACGTGGTCGCCGAGGTCTTCGCGGAGATCCCCGAACTCTCCGCTCCGGCACTGAAATTGCTGCGTTCGGGCGCGTACGTCTCGCACGACGACGGTCACTACCGCGAGCTCACCCCGTTCAACCGGGTCCCCGATGAGGGCGCACTGGAACCGGCGTTCCTGCTGTGGACGCAGGTGGTCTCCCGGCCCTCTCCGGAGCAGGCGTTCGTGAACGGCGGCAAGCGGGACGCGGCCCACGACATGGACCTCCCCGTCGCCCGGCTGATCCGCCGGGACGGCGTGGAACGCCCCGCGACCGGCGTCCGTGTCACCGCGCTGTCCGACCAGCACGCCTGGCTGCGCACCCGGCCCGAGGCGGACGTCGAGGTCGGCGACTGGGTGGGCCTCGGCCTGTCCCACCCGTGCACGACCTTCGACAAGTGGCCGGTGATCCCGCTGGCCGAGGCGGACGGCACGGTCGTCGACTACGTCCGCACCTTCTTCTGAGGAGCGGTGATCGACGGCCGTTTCGTCGTCGAGGACGGCCGTCGCACGGACGTCCTCGCGGGCCGGGCGATCCGTCGCAGCCCCGTGTGACGGATCGCCCCCCGGCGTGGCCTACGGCTGTGGCTTCGCCTGCGGCTACGGCTACGGCTACGGCTACGGCTACGGCTTGGGCACGGTGCAGCCGGCCGCGCTCAGGTTGAGCTGGTTGCCGCTGGTGAAGCAGGCGGCGAACAGGTACGTCTCCTGGGCGTAGTTGGTGCCCTTGCGGACGGTGACGTTGCCGTTCGCGTCGACCTCACAGGGGTTGTTCTCGGTGCAGCGCCCGCCGTCCTCGTTGCCGGTGTTGTTCACCGCGACGACCTTGCCGGTGGCCTGGTCGATCACCGGGGAGCCGGAGGTGCCGCCGATGGTCTGGCAGGCGGAGGTGTAGCGGACCGAGTCCTTCCAGGTCCAGTCGCCCTCCTTCATCCGGTACACGAACCCGTCGATGTTGCAGCTGTAGAGCCGCTTCCAGTAGCCGGAGGCGACGGTGATGGCGGTGCCGGCCGTCGGGTGGGTGTCCTGGACGGTGAGCGCGCTGATGCCGTACGTGTTGCGGATCGTCGCGTAGGTGCTGGTCAGCTGGTAGATCGCGGCGTCGGTGTCGGTCATCGTGCCGTAGGCGATCTTGCTGGCGCGCAGGGTGGCGACACGCGTGCCGGCGGAGTTGAGCAGGCCGAAGGAACGGGTGGACGTCCGGTTGACGAGCACCTCGCCGGGCTCCGGGAAGCCGGTCTCCAGGCAGTGGCCGTTGGTGAGGACCAGCGCGGGGGCGGTGTCCAGGGAGTTGGGGAAGCGCACGACGGAACCGGAGCAGTTGCTGAGCGCGACGGTCCCGGCGAAGTTGACGGCCTTCAGGGTCGGCGAGGCGGCGGCCGGCTTCGCCGCGGTGCTCGCCGGGGTCTGCGCCGCGCTCACGGCGGCCGCGGCGGGGGCGGTGGCCGTGGAGGCGGGCGCCGCGGTCGCGGGCGCCGCGCCGGCCCCGGCGATCGCCAGGGCGAAGAACGCGGCGACGAGAGGCTTTCTCATGTGGGGGGTCCCCTCTGCATGACAGGGCGACCGGAGATCTTCCGGCCGCCCACTGGTTTGTCATGCGCATTGTCAGTGCGAGGGAGGGGGAGAACAAGCAGTGGCTTTCAGCCACGGGAGGCCCCCGGCCGGTCGGCCCGTGCCCTGTCCGGCCCGGGGCGTGTCCGGAAAGCCCCGTCCGGTCCCCGGCGGACGACGCCGCTTTCGACCCACGCCCTAGCGGTGGCCCTTGGCCGTCCCCTGACCGCGCCCTTTCCCCTTCGTCCGCTCGGACGGCGTCACCGACGCGGACGCCGAGGCGGTGGGCGCCGGACTCGTGGCGGTCGCGGCCGAGGACGCGACCGCGGAGGCCTCCGAGACGGCGGCCGAGGCAGAGGGAGTGTCCGGGGAAACAGGAGCCGGCACACCGGGATCGCCGGGAGCGCTCTCCGCCGTAAAGGGGGAAGCGGGCTTCACCGGACCGGCGGAGCCGTCCGTCGCCGAGCGGGTGCCCTCCGGGCCCGTCCGCCGCCCGCCCTCAGGGCTTGAGGACAAGCCCAGCGCCGCGACCACGGCCCCCGCGGACACCAGCCCCGCGGCGCCCGCCGCGAGCGCCACTCGCCGTGAGCGGCGCCCTCCGGCCCGGCGGGCCTCGCGCCGCCGGCCGGCCCGCCCGGCCGACGGGCCGACGACACCGGCCGACGGGCCGACGCGGGGCAGCTCGGCCGTCTCGTCGTACGCGTTCTGCCAGCCGTGGGCGGCGGCCGGATCCGCGTACGCGTCGTACGCCGGCGCGTCCGCCCCGCTCGGGAGGTACACGTTCGGCGCAACCCGGGGGGTTCGTTTTTCACCAGGCCTGGACATGGCCGCGAATTCTAGAGACCAGTGGGGCCCTTGGGACAGCGAGCGGCGATACCCGCCCAAAGCACTCGTCCCACGTGGCGGAAAACACCCCCCGCGAGCCGTTACCGAGCCGTAAGCTCCCAGACATGCAGGTGATCCAGTCGACGAAACTCGCCAACGTCTGTTACGAGATCCGGGGGCCGGTTCTCGAAGAGGCGATGCGCCTGGAAGCGGCCGGGCACCGCATCCTGAAGCTGAACACCGGCAACCCCGCCGCCTTCGGCTTCGACTGCCCGCCGGAGATCCTGGAGGACATCCTCCGCAACGTCTCCTCGGCGCACGGCTACGGCGACGCCAAGGGCCTGCTGGCCGCCCGCCGCGCGGTCGTCATGCACAACCAGACCCTCGGCATAGAGACGGACGTCGAGCACGTCTTCATCGGCAACGGCGTCTCCGAGCTGATCGTGATGGCGATGCAGGGCCTGCTGGACGACGGCGACGAGGTGCTCGTCCCCGCGCCGGACTACCCGCTGTGGACCGCCGCCGTCTCCCTCTCCGGCGGCACGGCCGTGCACTACCGCTGCGACGAGCAGTCCGACTGGATGCCGGACCTCGCCGACATCGAGCGCAAGGTCACCGACCGCACCAAGGCGATCGTCATCATCAACCCGAACAACCCCACGGGCGCGGTGTACGACGAGGCGATGATCCGCGGGCTCACGGACATCGCCCGCCGCCACAACCTCCTCGTCTGCTCGGACGAGATCTACGACAAGATCCTCTACGACGGCGCCACGCACACCCCGACCGCCGCGATCGCCCCCGACCTGCTCACCCTCACCTTCAACGGCATGTCGAAGGCGTACCGGGTGGCCGGCTACCGGGTGGGCTGGATGTCGATCTCCGGCCCGCGCGCCCACGCCGACTCCTACATCGAGGGCCTGACGATCCTGGCGAACATGCGTCTGTGCGCGAACATGCCGGGACAGCACGGCGTGGTGGCCGCCCTCAGCGGCCGCCAGACCATCGACGACCTGGTGCTGCCCGGCGGGCGGCTGCGGGAGCAGATGGACACCGCCTACGAGCTGCTGACGCAGATCCCGGGCGTGACGTGCGTACGCCCGAAGGGCGCGCTGTACCTCTTCCCGCGCCTGGACCCGACGGTGTTCAAGATCAAGGACGACCGGCGGATGGTGCTGGACCTGCTGCGCCGCGAGAAGATCATGGTGGTCCAGGGCACGGGCTTCAACTGGCCCGAGCCGGACCACTTCCGGGTGGTGACCCTGCCGACGGTGACGGACCTGCGGGACGCGGTCGGCCGGATCGGCCGCTTCCTGGACGGCTACAGCCAGCACTGACACCGGACACGGCCGGCACTGACACCGGACACGGCCGGCACCGATCCGGAACACGGCCGGCGGCGAACCGAACCAATTTCACCCTCGACTCAACTTTAGACGCAATCCAAGCTAGGATGGCTTCCTGGAAACACTCAGGAGGCCCTCCCATGTACGAACCGATCCGCACCAAGTCGGTCCACAGCACGGCGGACGGGCCCAACCCCAGCTTTCCGCACCGGTCCCGCGAGGAGGAGCTGGACATCCAGCTCTCGGGGCATCTCGCGGCCCTGCTCGCCGTCACCGACGAACTGCGCGCGCTGACGCCGTCCGCCGACCTGGACACCGCGGCGGACCGGCTCGCCCAGCAGGTGGCCCGGCTGCGCGGCGGCCGGGCTCCGGCCCGCTCCACGACGTCCGGGGCGGCCGCGCCCCGGGCGGCGGCCCTGCACCGGCGGGCGCACACCCTCGCGGGGCGCGCCCTCGTCGTCGCCGCCTCACGGGCCGACACGGCGGCCGCGATCCTCACGGCGGAGCGCATGGACGCCCACTCCGCCGCGCTGGCGGACGGGCGACTGGCCACCGCCGGCTGACCGACCCCGCCCAGGGGTCCCCTCATCGGCCCCGGTCCGCGTGCACCCGCAGCGACGCGCGGACCGGGCGCCATCAGCGCACCCGGCCTTCTGCGTGCATTCGGGTGGACCGCGCGCCCCAAGCTCCTGCCAAACGACGGCGCCAACTGAACAGCCTCGTAACGTCGGTGGAAATGTGACGGTGGTTCGGACGTCCGTACACCATCGGCCCCTCACTCTTCCACGAGATGTGACACAGTGAAACGTAGGCGATTGTTGGTGGTGCTCTCCGGTGCGGCCGCAGTTTCCACCGGAGTGATGTCGTGGGCACTGAATTCCGCAATGACTCCGGAATCCGAGGCGGCCCGGTCGGCAGTCAACCGGCCGGTCCAGGATGCCGATTCCATTTTGCAGGCCGGAATTCTGCAACAGGAGAACCACGATCCCGAAGGGGCCGCCCGCGCCTACCGGCGCGTGCTGAGACTGGACCCGCAGAACAAGTTCGCCTGGTACAACCTGGGAGTCATCGCCCACGAGGACGGCCGGACGGCCGATGCCCTCGCGGCCTACGAGAAATCCCTGAAGATCGACCCGGCGTTCCTGTCAGCTCTCTTCAACGAGGGGATTCTGCTGAAGTCGAGCGACCCCGACCGTGCCATGGGGCTTCTGGAACGTGCCCTTGGCGTCAATCCCCAGGCGGCCACGGTGCATCTGCACCTCGGGGAGATCTGGGCGATGAAAAACCGCGACCAGGTAGCCGCGGACGAGTTCCGCAGTGCGGTCGCCGCAGATCCGTCGCTCCGTTCCGAAGTGCCGGAATCCTTCCGGGATTTCCTGAACCCCTCACCCCGATCGAGCCCAGCAGGGAGCACGAGATGACGACGACCGCCACTCCCAGGTTCTCCGTCTTCACCCCCAGCCACCGGCCCCGGTTCCTCGACGAGTGCCTGGCGACCCTGCAGGCGCAGACCTGCCCGGACTGGGAATGGATCGTCCTGCTCAACAACGGGGCCCGCTGGCGGCCGGAGCACCCCGACGACCGGGTCCGGATCGAGATCGCCGACGATGCCCTCGGCGTCGGAGCGGCCAAGCGCAGGGCCTGTGAACTGGCCCGGGGCGAGATCCTCGTGGAACTCGACCACGACGACCTGCTGGCGAAGGCGTGCCTGGCGGAACTCGGCGAGGCCTTCGACGCCCATCCCGACGCCGTCTTCGTCTACAGCAACACCGCGCAGATCACCGAGGACGGCAAGCGGGACGACAGCCGCTTCAACGAAGCGCACGGCTGGCACTACGAGGACGTACGCGTCGACGGCCGCAAGCTGCTGCAGGTCCGGTCCATGGCGCCGACCCCGCACAACGTCGCCTACATCTGGTACGCGCCCAACCACGTCCGCGCGTTCCGCAAGGAGGCCTACGACAAGGCCGGCGGCTACGACGCCACACGCACGGTGCTGGACGACCAGGACCTGATGTGCCGTCTGTTCCACGTGGGCGACTTCCACCACATCCCCCGCTGTCTGTACCTCCAGCGGATGCACCCCGCGAACACCCAGCGCGACCCGGAGATCAACGCGTTCATCCAGCGGGAGACGGTCGCTCTGTACGACAAGTACATCGAGGCCAACGCCCTCGCCTGGACGTACCGCAAGGGGCTCCTCGCGCTGGACCTCGGCGCGGCCCGCCGCAAGCCCCCCGGGTACACGGGAGTCGACAGACTTCCGGGCGAGGGGGTCGACATCGTCGCCGCTCTGCCCGACAGGCTGGACCTGCCCGACGACTCCGTCGGTCTGGTGCGGGCGGTGAACTTCCTCGAACACGTGCCCGCGAAGGTGCCGCTGATCAACGAGCTGTACCGGCTGCTGGCCCCCGGCGGCATGCTCCTCACCACGACGCCCAGCTCCGACGGCCGCGGCGCGCACCAGGACCCCAGTCATGTCGCGTACTACAACGAGAACTCGTTCTGGTACTACACGGACGACCAGTACCGCACCTACGTGCCCGATCTTGAGGCCCGGTTCCAGAGTTCGCGGCTGGCCACCTGCTTCCCGTCCGAGTGGCACTCCGAGAAGAACATCCCGTACGTGATCGCCAATCTCATCGCGGTGAAGGACGGCACGGAGCGCTGCGGCGGCCCACTGCTTGTCTAGGTTCAAGACCCGCTGCCGGAGACCTGTTTCGGGACAGAATGCGGGGGTGCCCCGAAGCCGAAGCCTCGGGGCACCCTCACACAAGGGTCGACGGTGTCACGTCGCGCAGAGCACGAAAGCCGTGATCGTCTGGTTGGCGGTGGTGGTGACTGTCCACCCGGTGGGCGGCGGGCCACCGCTCGGGAAGCTGTCCCGAACGTTTCCCGCAGTGGAGGTGTATCCGCCGCCGACCACCGTCTCGCCGGCGAGGCACGACGCAGTCGCCGTCATGGTGTCGGCGACGGCGTTGACGCGGATAGTGACGCCGTCAAGCCCGCCCTGGGCGCCCTGCGCACCTTGGGCTCCCTGAGCACCCTGAGCGCCCTGAGCACCCTGAGCACCCTGGGCTCCCTGAGCTCCCTGCGCGCCCTGAGCACCCTGCGCACCCTGGGCACCCTGGGCGCCCTGAGCACCGGCGCCCTGAGCACCCTGGGCGCCCTGCGCACCTTGAGCTCCCTGCGCGCCCTGGGCTCCCTGGGCTCCTTGAGCACCCTGAGCACCCTGAGCACCCTGAGCGCCCTGAGCACCCTGCGCGCCCTGAGCACCCTGAGCACCCTGGGGCCCCTGCTTGCCCGGCTTGCCCTGAGGACCGCGAGGGCCCTGGGGGCCACGGTCGTGGTCGTTCTTGCCGTTGCCACGGTGGTGGCCGGTGCCGTAGTCCCTGTCGCCGCCCGCACGCACCGCCGCCTGCCCCGCGGAGCCGGCCCTGCGGAGCGCGTCGGCGATGGCCGTCTCTGACACGTCGTACGTGCCCAGCTGCTCCACGACGACGCGGGGGGTGGGTTTGTGCATCTCTTCGGCGACAGCCATCGCGCTCGGGACGACGCTGAGCGCCACGGCTACCGCGCCCACCGACACCGTGGTGACGGATCTCAGGCGCGACTTTCGGATCGTTCTGCGGTTCAAGAGAACCTTCCTCACCATCAAGAGGGCTCCGACAGCAAGCACGCACTCAGTGCGCTCCATTTCGCTTGCGTGTCTCATCCCTACGGACACAGACGAGGCAGGTATTCCCCCTCCATGAAAGAATGATTATGTGACCACCCGCTCCGTGGACAAGGATCACCCGAGCGGCGAGCGCACCTTTGGCACCCATTCGAAACACCGCCAAAAGGGTGACATTGACCGAATGGCCGACCTCCTCAGGAGCCACTCAAAAGCCTTCTGCGATTCGCGGTGCAGCCCTCGACGCATGACCCGGACAGACGCCGCCCGGCCCGTTCGGCGACTCGATTCATCAGCACTCGTGGCACCCGCCATGACATTCGGGCATTTCCGGCATACTGTTCGGCGCGCCTCCCGGTGGCGTGATGGAGCGCGACCTGAACGGAGCCCGCAATGCCCGATACCGCCGCCGAGGCCCCCCGCCGGCGCACGGTCGATCCGACGGTGCTGGCGCTCACCGCCTACACCGCGGTGATGACGGCCCTTGCGGCCCGCGCTTTCCTGATGCCCGGTGAATCGCTGGACTACCTGACCTTTCTCGACCCCTGGTACCGGCATATCGCGAGCCACGGCGGGTTCCACGCCCTCGCGGACCCCGGCTTCTCGGACTACAACGTCCCCTACCTCTATCTGCTGACCGCTCTCACCTATCTGCCGCTGCCGGAGCTGGCGGGCATCAAGTGGATCTCGATCCTGTTCGACCTGGCGCTGGCGTACTACACCTTCCGGATCGTGTCCCGGCTCCGGCCCGCCCAGCCCTGGGCCGCCTTCGGCGCGGCCACGGTGGTGCTCTTCCTTCCCACCGTCGTCACCAACAGCGGGTGGTGGGGACAGTGCGACGCCCTCTACGCGGCCTTCCTGGTGGGCGGGATCCACTATGTGCTGCGCCACCGGCCATGGTGGGCGTGCACGTTCTTCGGGGTCGCGCTGGCGTTCAAGTTCCAGGCCGCCTTCCTCTTCCCCTTCCTGCTCGTCCTGGTGCTGGTCGGACGGATGCCGTGGCGGAGTCTGCTCGCGGTTCCCGCGGCGTACCTCCTTCTCGACGTTCCGGCCCTCGTCCTCGGCGCCGACCCGTGGCGACTGCTGACGGTCTACGCCCGGCAGACGGGCACGTACCGTCTGCTGTCCGTCAACGCGCCGTCCGTCTACGAGTTCGTGTCGGCGCCCGGTGACACGAACCTCGTGCGCGGCGTGGGGGTGCTGGTCGCGGGGACGCTCGTCTCACTGCTGACCGCGTTGACCGTGTGGTCCCTGCGGCGCGGCCGACGTGGCCTGCCGGTCTCCGGCCCCGCCGTGCCGGGACTCACCGACACCCGGGTCGTCCTGCTGGCCGCCTGCTCCTCGATCGTGGTGCCGTTCCTGCTGCCCTCGATGCACGAGCGGTACTTCTACGTCGCGGACGTGCTCACCGTGCTGGCCGCGTTCGCGCTACCCCGGCAGCTTTGGTACGTGCCGGTACTGGTGCAGCTCGCCTCGTTCGGCAGCTACCTGAAGTGCAACTCCGCCGAGCTGGCTCCCTATCTGTCCATGCCCGCGCACAGTGCGCTGATGCTGCTGGCGCTGTCGGCCATGGTGCGGACGACCGCCCACGAGCTCCGCGGTCCGCGGACGGCGTCCTACGGACATGCCCCCGCCGCCGAGGGAACCCTGCCGCCGGGGTCGCCGGCGCCGTCGGCGTCGTCAGCGACGTAGTAGGTCGGGCGTTGCTGCACGGCGGTGTAGATGCGGCCGATGTACTCGCCGACCACTCCCAGGCAGATCAGCTGGACGGCGCCGATGAAGAGCACCGCGATGATCAGAGAGGCCCAGCCGGGGGTGGTGTCGCCCGCCGCGTACACGGACAGCGTGTACACGAGCATGGCGAGGCAGACGCAGAAGGCGAGGGCGCCGAGCCAGACGGCCAGCCGAAGCGGGGCGACGGAGAAACTGATGATGCTGTCGACCGCCAGCAGGATCATCTTGCGCAGGGGGTACTTCGTCTGACCGGCGACGCGTGGATCGCGGCGGTAGGTCACCTCTCCGCTGGGGAAGCCGAACCAGGGCATGAGGAGCCGGTACACCTGCGGTTGGTCGGGCAGGGCTTTGAGGGCGTCGAGGGCGTTGCGGGACAGCAGGCGGAAGTCGCCGGCCTGGGCGCAGACATGGGCGCCGACCATACGGCGCATCAGCCAGTAGTACGCGGCGGCGGTACGCCGCTTGAAGGGGGTGTCGCTGGAGCGGTTGGCCCGTACGCCGTAGACGACGTCCAGCCGCCGGGAGCGGGCCAGGGCGAGCATCTCGGTGATCTTCTCGGGCGGGTCCTGGAGGTCGGCGTCGAGACTCGTGGCGTAGTGGCCGCGGGAGTGGTGCAAACCGGCGGTCAACGCGGCCTGGTGTCCGCTGTTGCGCCGCAGCCGCACCACCCGCAGCTGCGGCCAACCGGTCCGCAGGCGCGCGAGTTGTTCGGCCGTCCCGTCCGTGGAGCCGTCATCCACCGCGACGACCTCGTACGCCTCCCCGGTCCCGTCCAGCACCGGCCGCAGCCGCTTCGCCAGCGCCGGCAGTGCCTCTTCCTCGTTGAACATCGGAATCACGACCGACAGCTCAACCGACGACTCGATCATTCGGCGATCCCTGTGCATCCTCTGGAGCGGGCGGAGGCGGGGGAACGCGCCCGATTCGCTCACATTAAGTCATATTTGTTCACTTATCGTACAGTGTGGGCATGGCTCAACGCGTCCAGACACACGCACCTCGCACCGCTGGGATCGCACGACAGCTCCCGGTCTTCGCGGTCATCGGAGTGCTGTCCACCGCGGCCCATCTCGGCCTTTTCGCGGTGCTCCGGTCGGCGCTCGAAGCCCAGTTCGCCAACCTGGTCGCACTGCTGGTCACCGCGGTGGCGAACACCGCCGCCAACCGCCGGTTCACCTTCGGGGTGCGCGGCGCGGAGGGAGCCACCCGGCATCAGCTCCAGGGGCTGGCGGCCTTTCTCGCCGGGCTCGCGCTCAGCAGCGGCGCCCTCGCCCTGGTGCACCGGAACCTGCCGGACGCGCCGTACGTGGAGATCGGCGCACTGATCGTGGCCAACGGCGCCGCGACGGTCCTTCGCTTCACGCTGCTGCGGCGGTGGGTGTTCGCGGAGGCATGAACGGGCGAAGGCCCGGCGCCGGCAAGGGCGCCGACACACGGACGAGGTCCCGCACGCCGTTGTGCGGGACCTCGTTCCTGTGGTGCTCTCACCGCGGCCGACCGTGACGATGTTGCTGGTCAGGGCACGATCGGAGCCGGCCGCGGCGTCTTGGGGGGCTTGGCTCAGCCCAGGCGCTCCACCAGCGCGCGGTATTCGTCCCACAGCTCCTTGGGCGTGTGGTCGCCGAAGGTGTTGAGGTGCTCGGGGATCAGGGCGGCCTCCTCGCGCCAGACCTCCTTGTCGACGGTGAGCAGGAAGTCGAGGTCGGAGTCGCCCAGTTCGAGGCCGTCGGTGTCCAGCGCGCCCTTGGCCGGCAGCACGCCGATGGGGGTCTCGACGCCCTCGGCCTTGCCGTCGAGGCGCTCGACGATCCACTTCAGCACGCGGCTGTTCTCACCGAAGCCGGGCCAGACGAACTTGCCCGCGTCGTTCTTGCGGAACCAGTTGACGTAGTAGATCTTCGGCAGCCTGGACTGGTCCTTGCCCTTGGCGACGTCGATCCAGTGGCCCATGTAGTCGCCCATGTTGTAGCCGCAGAACGGCAGCATCGCGAAGGGGTCGCGGCGCAGCTCGCCGACCTTGCCCTCGGCCGCGGCGGTCTTCTCGGAGGCCACGTTGGCGCCGAGGAAGACGCCGTGGTTCCAGTCGAAGGACTCCGTGACCAGCGGTACGGCGGTGGCGCGCCGGCCGCCGAAGAGGATCGCCGAGATCGGCACGCCCTTGGGGTCCTCCCACTCGGGCGCGATGATCGGGCACTGGGCGGCGGGGACCGTGAAGCGGGCGTTGGGGTGGGCGGCCGGGACGCCGGACTCCGGCGTCCAGTCGTTGCCCTTCCAGTCGGTGAGGTGGGCCGGGGTCTCCTCCGTCATGCCCTCCCACCAGATGTCGTCGTCGTCCGTCAGCGCCACGTTGGTGAAGACCGCGTTGCCCCAGAGCGTCTTCATCGCGTTGGCGTTGGTGTGCTCACCGGTGCCGGGGGCGACGCCGAAGAAGCCGGCCTCGGGGTTGATGGCGTACAGGCGGCCGTCCTCGCCGAAGCGCATCCAGGCGATGTCGTCGCCGATGGTCTCCACGGTCCAGCCGGAGATGGTGGGCTCCAGCATGGCGAGGTTGGTCTTGCCGCAGGCGCTCGGGAAGGCGGCGGCGACGTACTTGGCCTCGCCCTGCGGCGGGGTCAGCTTGAGCACGAGCATGTGCTCGGCGAGCCAGCCCTCGTCGCGGGCCATGACGGAGGCGATGCGCAGGGCGTAGCACTTCTTGCCGAGCAGGGCGTTGCCGCCGTAGCCGGAGCCGTAGGACCAGATCTCGCGGCTCTCGGGGAAGTGCGAGATGTACTTGGTGCTGTTGCACGGCCAGGGCACGTCCTGCTCGCCCTCCGCGAGCGGCGCTCCGAGCGTGTGCACGGCACGCACGAAGAAGCCGTCGGAGCCGAGCTCGTCGAGGACGGGCTGTCCCATGCGGGTCATGGTGCGCATGGAGACGGCGACGTAGGCGGAGTCGGTGATCTCGACGCCGATGGCGGAGAGGTCCGAGCCGAGGGGGCCCATGCAGAACGGGACGACGTACATCGTCCGGCCGCGCATGGAGCCGCGGAATATGCCCTTCTCGCCGCTGAAGATCTCCCGCATCTCGGCGGGGGCCTTCCAGTGGTTGGTCGGGCCCGCGTCCTCCTCCTTCTCGGAGCAGATGTAGGTGCGGTCCTCCACACGCGCGACGTCGGTCGGGTCGGAGGCCGCGTAGTAGGAATGCGGGCGCTTGACCGGGTCGAGTTTCTTGAAGGTGCCCTTCGCGACCAGCTCTTCGCAGAGCCGCTCGTACTCGGCCTCGGATCCGTCACACCAGACCACGTTGTCCGGCTGCGTCAGTTCGGCGATCTCGTTGACCCACGAGATCAGTTCCTGGTGCTGGGTGGGGATGACGGGGGGAGCCGCGATGTCGCGCGCCACGATCGCTCCTAGGTGAGGGATTTTGTCCTTGTCTGCCCCGTGGGGGCCGCGGCCCGGATGCTTCGCAGCTGCCTGCTGAGCGCTCATCCGGTGCCGACCGCACTCATTTGATCATCCGCCGTATGAGCGCATCTGTCCAGGGGACGTCACAGATGAGCAGCGTGAGGCTCGCCACGTGTACCGGCCGATCCCCTCTCCCACCTGCGGTCCGGCATGAGATGATGGCCACCGGCGGCCTCCCGTCTCGTCGCGTGGATCCGCAACTTACGGTTCCGTAGGTACGGTCCTAGGTACGATGCCGGGTATGACTGCGTCCGCCCCCGACGCGCCCACGGACCAGCCGGCCGCCGGCAGCGGTCCCGTGGCGCTCTCCCTGCCGCACCCGGTCAAGCCCAAGCTGCGCGGCTGGCTGCACCTCGGAATGTTCCCGGCCGCGCTCATCGCCGGGCTCGTGCTCACCGCCCTGGCCGACTCCACCAGAGGCCGCATCGCCTGCGGCATCTACGCACTGACCGCCTGCCTGCTGTTCGGCGTGAGCGCCCTGTACCACCGGGGCGACTGGTCTCCGCGCATGGACGGCATCCTGCGCCGCCTCGACCACGCGAACATCTTCCTGATCATCGCGGGCACCTACACCCCGCTGACGATGCTGCTCCTGCCCGGCGCCAAGGGGCAGTGGCTGCTGTGGGGCATCTGGGCCGCCGCCGCCGCGGGGATCGTGTTCAGGGTGTTCTGGGTCGGCGCCCCGCGCTGGCTCTACACCCCCTGCTACATCGCGATGGGCTGGGCGGCCGTGTTCTTCCTCCCGGACTTCATGCGCACCGGCGGCATCGCCGTCCTGGTCCTGGTGGTCGTCGGCGGCCTGCTCTACAGCGCCGGCGGCGTGATCTACGGCATCAAGCGCCCCAACCCGTCACCCCGCTGGTTCGGCTTCCACGAGGTCTTCCACTCCCTGACACTGGCCGCGTTCGTCGTCCACTACGTGGGCATCTCCCTGGTGGCGTACCAGCACACGTAGAACGCGCGAAGAGCACTCCCACCCCGGAACGAAGAGGGCCACGGCTTGCGAGCCGTGGCCCTTCCGCGTTGCCCGACCCGTCACCGACACACGAACATTGACAGCTCCCACCTTTTGAGAGTTACTCTCATTTCATGGACGCTGTCACATTACCGGCCGGGCCTTCCCGCCCGGACCCCCGACGCTGGTGGGCCCTCGGGGCCCTGGTCGCGAGCATGCTCACGCTCGGCTTCGACATCACGATCCTCAACGTGGCGCTGCCCACCATGGCCGCCGACCTGGGCGCGAGCACCGGCGAACAGCAATGGATGGCGGACGCCTACGTAGTCGTCTTCGCGGCGCTGATGCTCCCCGCCGGGCTGCTCGGCGACCGGTTCGGCCGGCGGCGGATGCTGATCACCGGACTCGGCGTCTTCCTGGCCGGCTCGCTGGCGGGAGCGCTCACCGAGAACGTGAGCGCGGTCATCGCCGCCCGCGCGGTGATGGGCGTCGGAGCGGCGCTGGTCACCCCGCTCGCCCTGTCGGTCCTGCCCTCGCTGTTCGCACCCGAGGAGCGCGCCAAGGCCGTCGGCATCGTCTCCGCCGGTTCGACTCTCGGCCTGCCGCTCGGCCCCATCGTCGGCGGCTGGCTGCTCGACCACTTCTGGTGGGGCTCGGTCTTCCTCGTCAACGTCCCGATGGCCGCGCTCGGCATCGCCTCCTGCCTCCTGCTGCTGCCGGAGACCCGCGACCCGTCCTCGCCCAAGGTCGACGCCGTCTCCACCGCGCTCACCGCGGCAGGGCTCGGCGCGCTCGTCTACGCGATCATCGAGGCGCCCGGCCGCGGCTGGGCCGATCCGCTCGTCCTCGCCATGCTGGGCGCGGCGGTCGCCCTGATCGCCGCCCTGGTGCTGCGCGAACGCCGGACGCCCCGGCCCCTGCTCGACCTGGAGCTGCTCGCCCGCCGCGGGTTCCTGTTCAACACGCTCGCGGCGACCCTGGTGGTCTTCGTCCTGTCCGGGCTGCTGTTCGTGCTGCCGCCCTACCTCCAGGCAGTCCTCGGCCACGACGCCCTCGGCACCGGGGTGCGTCTGCTGCCGATGATGGGCGGGCTGGTCGTGGCTGCCCGGGCCGCGCAGCCGTTCGTCGCCCGCCTCGGGGCGCGGACCGTGGTGAGCGCCGGTCTGGCGGTGCTGGCCTTCGCCGCGCTCCTGGGCAGCCGTACGACGGTGGACTCCGGCTACGGCTTCACCGCGCTGTGGCTGTCGGTCGCCGGGTTCGGCTTCGGCTTCTCCCTCGTGCCCGCGATGTCGGGCGCCCTCGGCACCCTGCCGTCGGATCGGGCCGGAAGCGGCTCCGGGTTGCTGCTGACGCTGCGCCAGGTGGGCGGCGCGATCGGCATCGCCCTGCTCGGCAGCCTCCTGGCGAGCGCCTACCGCGGCCGCCTCGACGTCACCGGACTGCCCACGGAGGCCGCCGACGCCGCCGGGGGATCCGTGGTCGCCGCCCACCTGCTCGCCGAGCGCACGGGCCTCGCCGAGCTGACCGCCTCCGCGAACACCGCGTACGTCCACGGCATGGACGTCGCCCTCGCGGTGTGCGGCATCGCGGCGATCGTCGCCGCCCTGCTCGCCGCCGCGCTGCTGCCGAGCACGCCCCGGCCCGCGGCGCGGGACGCCGACGGGCCGCCCGGGCCCTCGGGCGTGGTCCTGGCGCCGGGTGATGTTCGACAATGACCTGCATGACGGCCGTACAGACCACCTCCCCCGGCGACCGGCCCCGGCCGGGACTGCGTGAGCGCAAGAAGATCAAGACCCGTGAGGCGATCCGCGCCGCGACCTACGCCCTCGTCGAGGAGCAGGGGTACGACGCCACCACGATCGAGCAGATCGCCGAGCGGGCGGAGGTGTCGCCGTCGACCGTCTTCCGCTACTTCCCGGCCAAGGAGGACATCGTCCTCACCGACGAGTACGACGCCGTCCTGCTGGAGGAGCTCCGCGGCCGGCCCGCCGACGAGCCGTGGGCGGACAGCATCCGGCACATGCTGCGGGAGGCCGTCCGCACCGGCGTCGAGGAGGACCGCGAGGTGGCACGGCTGCGCACCCGGCTGATGGTCGAGGTCCCCGCCGTGCGCTCCCGGATGATGGAGAGCATGTCGGCCACCGGCCGCATGCTGTGCACCGCCATCGCCGAACGCACCGGCCGCGACCCCGACAGCCTGGAGGTGCGGGTGTACGCGATGTCCCTCCTCGGCGGCCTGATGGAGACCTCGCTGTACTGGGCGGAGAACGGCCACCGGGACGACTTCGCCGACCTCGTCGACCGCTCACTGCGGGTCCTCCAGCAGGGCCTGCCCGGGGAAGGCCCCTGAGAAAGGCCTCCGGGAGGGGCCGGGGGGAGGCCCGGGAAAACCCCGGCGAGCCCCGGCCCTCCCCGTGCCATCCTGGCCGGGTGAGCACATCCGAGATCCACGTCGAAGTCGCCCCCGAACTGGCCCTGTTCGTCCCGCACGCCCGGCGGACCGGCGTCCACCCCCTCGCCGTCGACGGCGTCTCCACCCTCGGCCACGTCGTGGAGTCCCTCGGCGTCCCGCTGACCGAGGTCGGCGCCCTCGTCGTCGACGGCCGTGAGGCGCCGTTCTCGCACATCCCGGCGCACGGCGAGTCGGTGAGCGTCCGCCCCGTCGCCCGGCCCCAGCGGGTGCCCGGCGCGCCCCTGCGCTTCCTCCTCGACGTCCACCTCGGCACCCTCGCCCGCCGGATGCGCCTGCTCGGCGTGGACACCGCGTACGAGTCGACGGACATCGGCGACCCGGCCCTCGCCGCCCGCTCCGCCGCCGAGCGCCGGGTCATGCTCAGCCGCGACCGGGGCCTGCTGCGCCGCCGCGAACTGTGGGCCGGCGGATACGTCTACAGCACCCGCCCCGACGACCAACTCCGGGACGTCCTGGCCCGGTTCGCCCCCGAGCTGCGCCCCTGGACGCGCTGCACCGCCTGCAACGGTCTGCTGAGACAGGCCACCAAGGACGAGGTCGCCGACCAGCTGGAGCACGGCACGCACCGCTCCTACGACGTGTTCGCCCAGTGCCGGGAGTGCGGCCGCGCCTACTGGAAGGGCGCGCACCACGAACAGCTGGAGACCATCGTGGAACGAGCGATGGCGGAGTTCGCGCCCACCGACTGAGCGCGGACGCCGGCCACGACACTGCTCACGGCGTGAGCCTGTCCCGCAGGGCGTCCGCGTCCGTCGTCGGCAGCTCGCACACGAAGCCCCGGCAGACGTACGCCGTCGCCGCGCCCTCCACCAGCACCCGGTCCGCGAGCAGCGGGAACTCCTCGCTGCCCAGCGCGCCCCGGGCGACCACCGCTCCGGGCGCGGTGCCGAGCAGCGCGGTGCGGTGCAGCTCGTCGGCGGCGGGATCGCCCCCGGCCCGGCCGACCACGGCCACCTCACGCGGCCCGTCGAGCAGCGCCTCCGCCACGGCCAGCCCCCACCCGATGAACCGCGGCACCCGCGGCCCGAGCGCCTTGACGACCCCCAACGCCCGCTCGGCGGCGGTGCGATGGGGCTCGGAGCCGGTGTGCGCCGCGTACGACAGCAGCGCGCCCGCGGCCGCCGACCACCCGGAGGGCACCGCGTTGTCGGTCGGGTCCTGCGGCCGCCGGATGAGCCGCTCGGCGTCCGCGGCGGTGTCGTACAGCGCTCCCGACTCGGGGTCCACGAAACGGATCAGCACCTGGTCGAGCAGGAAGCCCGCGAACTCCAGCCACACGCCCTCCCCCGTCACGGAGGCCAGCGCGAGGAAGCCCTCCGCCACGTCGGCGTAGTCCTCCAGCACGCCCGCGTTCGCGCCGACGTGCCCGTCCTTGCTGGTACGGGCCAGCCGGGCCCGGTCGTCGAGGTGCAGCCGTACGAGGAGGTCGGCGGCGGCGACGGCCGCGTCGACGAGGTCGGGGCGGTCGAAGTACGCGCCGGTCTCGGCCAGCGCGGCGACTGCGAGCCCGTTCCAGGCGGCGACGACCTTGTCGTCCCGGCCGGGAGCGGGCCGCGCCGCCCGCGCAGCCGCCAGCCGCTCCTTGATCGACGCGATCTTCTCGGCGTCGAACACACCGTCCTGCTGCGGGAGTTGCAGGACGGAGGCGCCCTCCTCGAAGGTGCCCGACTCGGTGACGCCGAAGTACTGGGCGGCCGCCTGCGCGTCCTCGGCGCCGAGGACCTCCGCGAGCTGCTCGGGCGTCCAGACGTAGTACGCGCCCTCGACGTGCCGGCCGGTCCCGTCGTCGCTGTCGGCGTCCAGCGCGGAGGCGAACCCGCCCTCGGCGGTGCGCAGTTCGCGCACCATGAAGTCGGCGGTCTCCAGCGCGACCCGGCGCGCGAGCTCCGAGCCGGTGGCCCGCCACAGGTGCGCGTACACCCGGCACAGCAGCGCGTTGTCGTACAGCATCTTCTCGAAGTGCGGCACGGTCCAGTCCCGGTCCACGGAGTAGCGCGCGAAACCGCCGCCGAGCTGGTCGTAGATCCCGCCGCGGGCCATGCGTTCGCAGGTGTCCCGGGCCATCTGGAGCGCGCCCTCGGCGCCGGTGCGGGCGTGGTGGCGCAACAGGAACTCGATCACCATGGACGGCGGGAACTTGGGCGCCCCGCCGAACCCGCCGCGCTGCGGGTCGTACTCCCGGGTCAGGCCGAGCAGCGCCTGCGACAGCTCCTGCTCGCCCGGGGCGACGTCGTCGCCGTAGGCGATCTCCCGGCCCGCCAGGTCCCGCACGATCTTCCCGGCGACCTCGGCGACCTCCTCGCGCCGGTCGGTCCAGGCGTGCCGCACCCCTTCCAGCACCTGCCGGAAGGACGGCATCCCGTGCCGGGGCGCGGGCGGGAAGTAGGTGCCGAAGTAGAAGGGCTCGGCGTCCGGCGTGAGGAACACCGTCATCGGCCAGCCGCCCTGCCCGGTGGCGGCCTGCACGGCCTCCATGTACACGGCGTCGACGTCGGGGCGCTCCTCGCGGTCGACCTTGACGCTGAGGAAGTGCTCGTTGAGGTAGTCGGCGGTCGCCTGGTCCTCGAACGACTCGTGCGCCATCACATGGCACCAGTGGCAGCTGGAGTACCCCACGCTGAGCAGCACCGGCACACCCCGCCTGCGTGCCTCCTCGAACGCCTCCGCCGACCAGGGCCACCAGTCGACCGGGTTGTCGGCGTGCTGGAGGAGATAGGGGGAGGTCTCGTGGGCCAGTCGGTTCGCCATGACGTCCATCCTGCCGCAGTACCCCGCCCCGCGTGCGTCAGGCGTTCGTCCGGGGCGGCCGTGGCACGGCGCGGGGGCGTGCCGGGGCCGCCCCACGGGGCACGGTGTGCGTGGGGCGGCTGTCAGGGGCCCTCGCGCCCCTGCGGGCGGGTCAGCCGTTCGCCGGGGACGCCTTGCCCTGGGGGCCGTCGCCGGAGGAGGCCGCGGTCCGGTCCTCGGGCTTCTCCTCGAAGTCGACCTTGCCCATGTGCTTGCTCATGGACTTCATCAGGCCCCACACGGCCACGGCCATCACCGCGAAGACGATGAAACCGAGGACGCCGGGGGTGACCTTGTCCTTGTCCACCTCCTTGGCGAGGGTGGCGAACTGCATCACTGCCAGGCTCACGCTTGCGCTCATGTCAGGCATTGTCGCGGATGCCCGCAAACAGGTCGTCCTCGGGGAGGGAGGTGTCCACCCGCGACTTCGCGAGCTCGTACTCCTCCGTGGGCCAGACCTCCTTCTGGATCTCCATCGGCACCCGGAACCAGCCGCCGTCGGGGTCGATCTGCGTGGCGTGCGCGATCAGCGCCTTGTCGCGGATCTCGAAGAAGTCCGCGCACGGGACGTGCGTGGTGAGGGTGCGCTCCTTACGCCCGAACTCGTCCCAGCGCTTGAGCCACTCCCCGTAGGGGGACTCCAGCCCGCGGTCGAGCATCGCGTGGTGCAGCGCCTCGGTGCGGGGGCGGTTGAAGCCCTGGTTGTAGTAGAGCTTCAGCGGGCGGTACGCCGGGCCGTACTCGTCCTCCGGGTACTTCACGGTGTCCTCGGCGCCCTCGAAGGCGACCATCGAGATCTTGTGGGTCATGATGTGGTCGGGGTGCGGGTAGCCGCCGTTCTCGTCGTAGGTGGTGATCACCTGCGGACGGAAGGAGCGGATCTGCCGCACCAGCTCGCCGGCCGCCCGGTCCACGTCCTCCAGGGCGAAGCAGCCCTCGGGCAGCGGGGGCAGCGGGTCGCCCTCGGGCAGGCCGGAGTCGACGAAGCCGAGCCACTCCTGCTTGACCCCGAGGATCTCGCGGGCCTCGTCCATCTCCTTCTTGCGCACCTCGTGGATGTGCTCCTCGATGTACGTGTCGCCCTGGAGCTTGGGGTTGAGGATGGAGCCGCGCTCCCCTCCCGTGCAGGTCACGACCAGCACGTCCACCCCCTCGGACACGTACTTCGCCATGGTGGCCGCGCCCTTGCTCGACTCGTCGTCGGGGTGCGCGTGGACGGCCATCAGTCGCAGCTGGTCAGTCAAGACTCAATCCTCGAAAAGTCGGCGCCCCCGTGGGCCGGGGTGCGGTCGGCGGCTTCTATAGTGACCGAATCGGGGGCTCGATAATTCCGGAGCGGGACTCCGGTGCCGATTTCGGGACGTTCGTCCCGCCCCGGCGGAGAGGACGATCATGAGTACGGCGACCACGCGACCGCCCCAGGGTCGTTACGGCCGCTCCTCCGACGAGCGCGCCGACCGCACCCTCAAGCTCGTCGGCGCCGTGCTGGGCGCGGCGCTGCTCGCCCTGCTCGGCTACTTCGCCTACCACTACGTGGGCCAGAACAAGATCAGCGCCGAGGTGATCAGCTTCAAGGCCACCGCGAACTCGGTGCAGGCGCATCTGGAGGTCCGCAAGGACGCCGGCACGAGCGGCTACTGCACGGTCCGCTCGCAGGCCGAGAACGGCGCCGAGGTGGGCCGCGCGGACTTCCGGTTCTCCGGCTCGGACACCCGTATCGACCGCGTGGTCACGCTGCGTACGACGGCGCAGGGCACGACGGCGGAGCTGCTCGGCTGTCACGCGGACTGACCCCACGGTCCCGACGGCGGCCCTCCGCCCGCCGGGGCGCCTGTCTTTCTTCCGCAATACGTACACGGTGACCTGGGCCGACGTAATTCTGGTGGCTTATGTCCTCCCCCTTCGGCCCCTGAATTGTTAGGCTCGTGGTTTCGCCCATCCCTGGAGGAACATGCTTCCGGGCAGGGCGAGCTTTGTATTTCCCAGTACCGACGAGGAGCACCCTGTGACCCAGACCAGCGAGAACGTCACCTGGCTGACCCAGGAGGCGTACAACAAGCTCAAGGACGAGCTTGAGTACCTTACTGGTCCTGCGCGCACGGAGATCGCCGCCAAGATCGCCGCCGCGCGCGAGGAGGGCGACCTGCGCGAGAACGGCGGGTACCACGCGGCCAAGGAGGAGCAGGGCAAGCAGGAGCTCCGAGTGCGCCAGCTGACCCAGCTCCTGGAGAACGCGAAGGTCGGCGAGGCTCCGGCGTCCGCGGACGGTGCGGTGGCCCCCGGCATGGTCGTGACGATCGCCTTCGACGGTGACGAGGACGACACCCTTGACTTCCTGCTGGCCTCGCGCGAGTACGCGAGCGCCGACATCGAGACCTACTCGCCGCAGTCCCCGCTGGGGTCCGGCGTGATCGGTCACAAGGTCGGCGAGGACGCGGAGTACGAGCTGCCGAACGGCAAGACCGCCTCCGTGCGCATCCTCAAGGCCGAGCCCTACAACGGCTGACATCTCTGATCTCTGCCCGATGCCCCCCGGCGCCCCTGTGGCGCCGGGGGGCATCGCTCATGCGGTGGCCGAGCGGTACTTGCGCACCGCCAGGGTGCGGAACACGACGACGATCAGGACCGAGTAGATCAGCGAGGCCCAGACCGGGTGCTGCATGGGCCAGGCGTCGGACGGTGACTGGCCCGGGTTGGCGAAGAGGACCCGGCAGGCCTGGACGGTGGCGCTGAAGGGGTTCCACTCGGCGATATGCCGCAGCCAGGGCGTCATGTTGCTGGTGTCCACGAACGCGTTCGAGATGAAGGTGACCGGGAAGAGCCAGATCAGCCCGCCGGAGGTGGCCGCCTCGGGGGTGCGCACGGTGAGGCCGATCAGGGCGCCGATCCAGGTGAACGCGTAACCGAGCAGGAGCAGCAGCCCGAAGGCGGCCAGGACCCGGCCGGCGTTCGTGCTGCCGTCGGAGCCGGGGCGCCAGCCGACCAGGAGGGCGACGACGGCGAGGACGAGCAGGGTGAGCGCCGTCTGCACCAGGTCGGCGAGGGTGCGGCCGGTGAGGACCGCGCCGCGCGCCATGGGCAGGGAGCGGAAGCGGTCGATGAGGCCCTTGTGCATGTCGTCGGCGATGCCCGCGCCGGCTCCGGCGGTGGCGAAGGTGACCGTCTGGGCGAAGATCCCCGCCATGAGGAAGTTCTTGTAGTCGGTGGCGCTGGTGCTGCCGCCGATCTGCATGGACCCGCCGAAGACGTAAGTGAACAGCACCACGAACATGATGGGCTGAATGAGCCCGAAGATGACCATCTCCGGAATTCTGGACATTCTGATCAAGTTGCGTTTTGCAACGACCAGTGAGTCCCGGACGGCCTGCCCTCGCGGGCGGTTCGATGCCGTGGCGGGGGCGGCTTGGACGGCGGCGCTCATTTCGCTTCCTCCTTGGCGTGGTGACCCGTCTCGCCGTTCTTCGACTCGGCGACATGTCCGGTCAGGGACAGGAACACGTCGTCGAGGGTGGGGCGGCGCAGTCCGACGTCGTCCATCTCGATGCCGCGGGCGTCCAGTTCGCGGATCACCTCGGCGAGGAGCTTCGCGCCGCCGGTGACGGGCACGGTGAGCTTGCGGGTGTGCTCCTCGACGGCGGTCTCGCCCTTGCCGAAGCCGGCCAGCACCTCGGCGGCGGTGGGGATGTGCTCACGGTCGTGGACCACGACCTCCACGCGCTCGCCGCCGGTGCGGGCCTTGAGCTCGTCGGAGGTGCCGCGGGCGATCACCTTGCCGTGGTCGACGACCGCGATGTCGTGCGCGAGGTGGTCGGCCTCCTCCAGGTACTGCGTGGTCAGCAGCAGTGTGGTGCCGTCGGAGACGAGGCGCTTGATCACGTCCCACAGGAGCTGGCGGTTGCGCGGGTCGAGGCCGGTCGTCGGCTCGTCCATGAACATCACGGGCGGTGAGACGACCAGCGCGGCGGCCAGGTCGAGGCGGCGGCGCATGCCTCCGGAGTAGGTCTTGGTAGTGCGGTCGGCGGCGTCGGCCAGGTCGAACTGGTCGAGCAGCTCCGCGGCCCGGGCCTTCGCGTCCGCGGTCCGCATCTGGTAGAGCTGGCCGACCATCTGGAGGTTCTCGCGGCCGGTGAGGTATTCGTCGACCGCGGCGAACTGGCCGGACAGGCCGATCGAGCGCCGGACCGCGTCGGGGTGTTTGAGCACGTCCAGCCCGGCGACCACGGCGCGGCCGCTGTCCGGGCGCAGGAGTGTGGTCAGGCAGCGGACCGTGGTCGTCTTGCCCGCACCGTTCGGCCCGAGCAGGCCGAGGACCGTGCCCTCCGGGACGTCGAGATCGACGCCGTCCAGAGCCTTGACGTCACCGAAGGTCTTCACCAGTCCTTCGGCATGGATGGCGCCTGGCATATGAGTCTCCTGAGTCTCCGCGTCGTCGGGGATCGTCGTAGGGATGTCGTCGGGGGGCGATCGGTCGGGCGGGCCATGTGACACACACCATAACGCGATGTATCGCGTCTCTCAATGGACTTACCCGAACGAGTGAAGGAGCGGTGATCAACTCGTCGGCGACCGGTCAGTCGATGACCGTGTAGCCCGCTTCGCGCAAAGCCCGACCGACCTCGACGCAGTGCGCCGGCCCCTTCGTCTCCAGATGCAGCTCGACCTCCGCCTCCGAGAGCCCGAGCCGGGGATCGGTTCGCACATGGCTCACGTCCAGGACGTTAGCGTCCACCACTGACAACGCCCCCAGCAGTGAGGCCAGAGCCCCCGGCCGGTCGGTCAGACGCAGGCGAACGGCCAGGTAGCGGCCCTGCGCGGCCATGCCGTGCCGCAGGACGCGCTGCATCAGCACCGGGTCGACGTTGCCGCCGGACAGCACCGCGACGACCGGGCCCTCGAACGCGCCGGGATCGCTCAGCAGCGCCGCGACCGGGCTCGCCCCGGCCGGCTCGACGACCAGCTTGGCCCGCTCCAGACAGAGCAGCAGCGCCGCGGACAGCTCGCCCTCCGAGACCGTGCGCACCTCGTCCACGAGATCGCCGACGATCCCGAACGGCACGTCCCCGGGGCGGCCCACCTTGATGCCGTCGGCCATCGTCGCCGGATTGCTCAACGACACCGGACGCCCGGCCGCCAGCGAGGGCGGATACGCCGCCGCGCCCTCCGCCTGCACACCCACCAGCCGCACGTCCGGCCGCATCGCCTTCACCGCGACCGCGATGCCCGCCGCCAGTCCCCCGCCGCCGATCCCGACGACGATCGTGCGGACCTGCGGGCACTGCTCCAGGATCTCCAGGCCGACCGTGCCCTGCCCGGCGATGACGTCCGCGTGGTCGAAGGGGTGGATGAACACCGCGCCGGTCTCGGCCGCGTACTCCTGCGCCGCCGCCAGCGTCTCGTCGACGACCTGGCCGTGCAGCCGCACCTCGGCGCCGTACTCCCGCGTCGCGCTGACCTTCGGCAGCGGGGCCCCCTGCGGCATGAACACCGTCGACCGCACGCCCAGCAGCGACGACGCCAGGGCCACGCCCTGCGCGTGGTTGCCGGCGCTCGCGGCCACCACCCCGGCGGCCCGCTCCTCCGGCAGCAGACCCGCTATGCGCACATACGCGCCGCGCAGCTTGAACGACCCCGTCCGCTGGAGGTTCTCGCACTTCAGGTGCACCGGCGCACCGACGAGCTGGGACAGGTGCCGGCTGCCCTCCATCGCGGTCGTGCGCGCCACGCCCGTGAGCATCTTCTGCGCGCCGCGCACATCGTCGAGGGTGACGGGCCGCAAGGAGTCAGCCGTGCCGTAGCTCATGACTCCAGCATCGCAGTTCACAAGAGGGAACAACCGCTGTGACCAACCACCGAGACCGGTTTCCTCAGCGCCGGTACGGCCCGCCTTCCGGCCGCGTACCCTGTCCCCCAACCCAGCACCCCTTTTCATGAAGCGAGCCCCCGGCCATGCCCACAACACCTGAAATGTCGATGGACATGACGACCGTCGGTGACACCGGTCTTCTCGACACGCTGCAGCACGAGGTCGCGGTGTTCGCGCGCCGTGCCGAACAGACCCGGCTCGGCGGCGTCGGACAGGTGCGCAACTCCATGGACCGCGCCGCGTACCTGCTGCTGAACCGTCTCGACAACGAAGGCCCGATGGGCGTCAAGGCGCTCGCGGCGAGCATGGGCATCGACTCCTCGACCGTCACCCGGCAGGTGGCTCCCCTCGTCGACACCGGGCTGGTCAAGCGGACCTCGCACCCGGAGGACGGCCGGGCCGTGGTGCTGCAGCTGTCCCCGCGCGGGATGTCGCGTCTGGAGGAAGTGCGCTCCTCCAGACGCAGGTTGATGGCGGAACTGACCCAGGACTGGGAGCCGGAGGAGCGCGAGTCCTTCTGCACGCTCCTGACGCGCTTCAACGGCGCGCTCTCCGCGCGGATGGCCGCTCAGGGGCTCCCCGGCGCGGAGCCGGCGCCCGCCTCCTGAGCCTCCCCCGAGGTCCCCTGGAGGGGATCCCGCGCGTGCGTGGCTCTTGACCGAAACCCCGCCCCGGGCCCTATATGAGACCGGGTCCCCGTACGCACACCGCCGGGGCCCGTTCCCACGGGGTCGCCGACGGGCGGGAGGCGCGGTGAGAGCACGTGACGAAGCGCGGGCGGCCCGCCGGGCCAGGCAGTTCCAGGCGTTCGTCGCCGGCGCGGGCGGACGGCTGCTGCACACCGCCACCCTGCTCACGGCGGAGGCGCCGGACGACAACCCGCGCGCGCGGCGCCTGCTGACGCTGGCCCTCGCGCACACGTACGCGTGCTGGGACCGGCTGCGCGGGGACGACCCGTACGACCGGGCCCGCCAGTACCTGGCCACCCGCTTCGCCCGCAGCGCCTGGCACCGCCACGGCGGCCCGCGCCCCACCGGAGCGCTGGCCCTGCTCACGCCCCAGGAACGGCTGATCCTGGTGCTGCGGCTGTACGAGGGCGTCGGGGAGGAACAGGTCGCGGCTCTCCTCGGCCTCCCGCAGGAGCGCGTCCACGCCTTGTGCGACCGGGCGACGGCGACCCTGCTGCACCCTCCGCGCCCGCCCGCCGCCAACCCGGCGGCAGCCGGGGCGGCAGCCAGGACGGCGACGCTGTGAGGACGCCGGACGCGGACGCCGCCGGGCCGGCCCCGGGGAGGCTCGGGTGAACCGGCCGGAACGGGAGGCCGCCGTACGGCGGATCATGGAGCGGACGGTGACGCGCGTGCCTCCGGGGCTCCACGAGGACGCCGTACGCCGCGGCGACCGCCTGCTGCGCCGCCGCGCGCTCGCCCGGCGGCTGCTGTGGCTGACGCTGCTGGCCGTGGCCCTGGCGTTCACCGTCTGGGCGGTCACGGTCCAGCCCTGGGTGGAGCCGCCGTCGGAGACGACCCCACCCTTGACGAACTGGTAAGGCTGCGGCAGCCCTTAGCCGAGGGCCTGCTGGAGGTCGTCCAGGAGGTCGTCGACGTTCTCGATGCCCACGGACAGGCGCACGAGGTCGGCCGGGACCTCCAGGGCCGAGCCGGCCGCGGACGCGTGCGTCATGCGCCCGGGGTGCTCGATCAGGGACTCCACGCCGCCGAGGGACTCGCCGAGCGTGAACACCTTGGCGCGGTTGCAGACCTCGACGGCCGCCTCCTCGCCGCCCTCGACCCGGAACGACACCATGCCGCCGAAGGCCCGCATCTGCTTGGCGGCGACCTCGTGGCCGGGGTGGTCCGGCAGCCCCGGGTAGAGGACGCGCGTCACGCGCGCGTGCCGGGTCAGCATGTCGGCGATCTTGGTGGCGTTCTCGCTGTGCCGGTCCATGCGCACCGACAGCGTCTTCGTGCCGCGCAGCACCAGCCAGGAGTCGAAGGGCCCGGCGACCGCGCCCATCGCGTTCTGGTGGAACGCCAGTTGCTCGCCGAGCTCCCGGTCGCTCACGATCAGCGCGCCGCCCACGACGTCGGAGTGCCCGCCCATGTACTTGGTCAGCGAGTGGACGACGACGTCCGCGCCGAGCGCCAGCGGCTGCTGGAGGTAGGGGGTGGCGAAGGTGTTGTCGACGACGAGCCGCGCGCCCGCGTCCCGCGCGACCTGCGCGAGGGCGGCGATGTCGGTGATGCCGAGCAGCGGGTTGGAGGGTGTCTCCACCCACACGGCCTTCGTCTTCGGGGTGATCGCGGCGCGCACGGCGGCCGGGTCGCTGGTGTCGGCCACCGACCACTCCACGCCCCACCCGGAGACGACCTTCGCGAACAGCCGGAACGTGCCGCCGTAGGCGTCGTTGGGGATGACCACGTGGTCGCCGGGCCGCAGCAGCGTACGCAACAGGCAGTCCTCGGCCGCCAGTCCGGAAGCGAACGCGAGACCCCGGACGCCGCCCTCCAGGGCGGCGAGGTTCTCTTCCAGGGCGGTCCTGGTCGGGTTGGCGCTGCGGCTGTACTCGTAGCCGCCGCGCAGACCGCCGACGCCGTCCTGCTTGTAGGTCGAGACCTGGTAGATCGGCGGGACGACCGCGCCGGTCAGGGGATCGGCGGTGTTGCCCGCGTGGATCGCGAGGGTCTCGAAGTGCTGACTGATGTGCCTGTCGCTCATGGGTCCCGAGAGTAATGCGCCGAGGCGGCGGGTGCTCGCCCCGACCGGGTTGGCCAATTGTCGGAGGCTTCTGGAACCCTTGAGACATGGAGATTCTCTGGGTCCTGATGGCGCTGGTCGTGCTCGGCTTCGTCCTGCTCCCGTTCCTTCGGCGCCGGCGGGGCGGGATAGAGCTGGTCCCGGCGGGCCACCCGGACGCCGCGGACCCGGCGAACTACGGCTTCGTCCGCGAGGAGGAGCTCGACATCCGCATGCCCGGCCCCGACCAGGACCTGCTGGACGTCCTGGCCGTGGTGCAGCGCACGCAGGACTACCGGGCGGCGCAGCAGTTGCTGGCGGGGACCGAGACGGAGGGCGAGCTGCGCTGGCAGCGCGTGCAGGCCTTCGCGGGCGCCGCGGCGCTGGAGCTGCAGCAGCGGCCGGGCGGCGTCTCGGAGACCCCGGGCGGGCAGTGGCTGCGGGTGTGGCGGACCGAGGAGCCCAAGGACGCGGGCGGCGCGGCGGTGCACGCCGAGTTCCTGGTGCAGCAGGCGTGGCGGACGTCGACGCCGGGCACGGACGACTTCCGGATCATCATGGAGGAGGCTCAGGACGCCTGCGGCCAGGCGGCGTTGCTGGCCCCCGGAGACCCGATCCCGTACATCGTCGAGCTGTCGGTGGCGCGGGGGCTGGACTACTCGCAGCCGGAGTTCGAGCGGCTCTGGCTGAAGATCCTGGACCGCGCGCCCGCGCACATGGGGGCGCATCTCGCCGCCCTGCACTACTGGTGCGAGAAGTGGCACGGTTCGCGCGAGGAGGCGACGTCCTTCGCGGAGGCGGCCGCGGCCCGGGCGCCCGGAGGTTCGCTGCTCGCCGCGATGCCCTTGTTCGCGGTGTTCGAGCACCTGCCCGAGGTGAACCTGGTGAGCGGCTTCTACCAGAGCGAGGTGGTGCGCAAGGCGGTCCACGGCGCGCTGTTCGCCGTGCAGTCGGCCCGCCCCGACGACCCGATGGCGGCGCATGTGCGCCATCTGCTGGTGTTCTTCCTGGTGCGTTCCGAGCGCTGGTCGGAGGCCATGAACCAGCTGATACACGTCGACGGCCATGTGGGCGCGCTGCCGTGGACGCTGTCCGCGGACCCGGCGGCGGAGTTCGCCGTGTACCGGGCCCTGGCGGTGGCGGGCTACGAGGCGAACGGCGGCAGCCCGGCGTCGCTGCCGCACTGAGCGGGCGCCGGCCGGGCGGCCTCACGGTCGCGCCTCGCGGCCGGACCCGGCGGTCCGGCCCCGGGGGTCAGCCCTCCGTGCGGGCGGGGAGCCGCCATCCCGGGCGCGGGAAGTGGCAGGTGTACCCGTCGGGGTAGCGCTGGAGGTAGTCCTGGTGCTCGGGTTCGGCCTCCCAGAACGGGCCGACCGGCTCCACCTCGGTGACGACCTTGCCGGGCCACAGTCCGGAGGCGTCGACGTCCGCGATGGTGTCCTCGGCGATCCGCTTCTGCTCGTCGTCGACGTAGTAGATCGCCGAGCGGTAGCTGAGGCCGATGTCGTTGCCCTGGCGGTTCTTCGTGCTCGGGTCGTGGATCTGGAAGAAGAACTCCAGGAGCGCGCGGTAGTCGGTCTTCTCGGGGTCGAAGAGGATCTCGATGGCCTCCGCGTGCGTGCCGTGGTTGCGGTACGTCGCGTTCGGCACGTCGCCTCCGGTGTAGCCGACCCGCGTGGCCGTCACCCCCGGGAGCCGGCGGATCAGTTCCTCCATGCCCCAGAAGCATCCGCCCGCAAGCACGGCCCTCTGCGTCTGCACAGCCATCACGGCTCCTCCCACGTCGTTCGGCCCGGTTCTCCGGGCTCACCGTGGACAACACACGCGGCCTCCCGGCGATTCCGTGGTCCGGGCGCACGCGCCGAGCCCCGGCGCGGGGCCGGGGCTCGATGCGGTCCGCGGGCGGGGCCGGATCAGATGGTGGCCGTGTCGATGACGAAGCGGTAGCGGACGTCGCTGGCGAGGACGCGCTCGTAGGCGTCGTTGATCTCGGAGGCGCTGATCAGCTCGATCTCCGCGCCGAAGCCGTGCGCGGCGCAGAAGTCGAGCATCTCCTGGGTCTCCTGGATGCCGCCGATGCCCGAGCCGGCGAGGGTCTTGCGACCGCCGATCACCGAGAACAGATTCAGCGCGACGGGCTCCTCGGGGGCGCCGACGTTCACGAAGGCGCCGTCGGTCCGCAGCAGGGACAGGTAGGCGTCCAGGTTCAGCGGGGCGGAGACGGTGGAGAGGATGACGTCGAAGGTGCCGGCCAGCTTCTTGAAGGTCTCCGGGTCGCTGGTGGCGTAGTAGTGGTCGGCGCCGAGCCGCAGGCCGTCGTCCTTCTTGCGCAGCGACTGGGAGAGCACCGTCACCTCGGCGCCGAGCGCGTGCGCGATCTTGACGCCCATGTGGCCGAGGCCGCCCATGCCGAGCACGGCGACCTTCTTGCCGGGGCCGGCGTTCCAGTGCTTGAGCGGCGAGTACGTGGTGATGCCGGCGCAGAGCAGCGGGGCGGCCACGTCGAGCGCGAGGCCGTCGGGGACGCGGACGACGTAGTTCTCGTCGACGACGATCTTCTGCGAGTAGCCGCCGTAGGTGGGCTCGCCGTCCTTGCCGACGGCGTTGTACGTGCCGACCATGCCGCCGCCGGTGCAGTACTGCTCCAGGCCGGCCTTGCAGTTCTCGCACTCGCGGCAGGAGTCGACCATGCAGCCCACGCCGACCCGGTCGCCGACGGCGAACTTCGTCACGCCGGGGCCGACCTCGGAGACCACGCCGGCTATCTCGTGGCCGGGGACCATCGGGAAGATGGCCTCGCCCCAGCCTTCCCGCGCCTGGTGGATGTCGGAGTGGCAGATGCCGGCGAACTTGATGTCGATCAGGACGTCGAACTCGCCGACCGCGCGGCGCTCGATCGTCGTGCGCTCCAGCGGAGCCTTGGCGGAGGGGGCCGCGTAGGCGGCGACGGTGGTCATGCCGGGGATCTCCTAGCAGTGGTTCGGGATACGGCGTCCGGCCTGTCGTTCGGCCGGGCACGGCGTCCAGCCTGCCCGAGGGGGCGCGGCTCACCCAGGCCTCAGCTGTGCCTATGTTCGCTGTGCGTACCACTGGCGGGGTCAGGATCGGGGGCGTACGACCGTGAATACTGGGCGTATGGACGAACAGAGCGAAGCCGCCGCACAGGAGCCCGGCGGGCGGCTGGACCGGCGGGCCGAGCTCAGCGAGTTCCTGCGCACCCGGCGCGCCCGGCTGAAGCCCGAGGACGTCGGGCTGCCCGACTTCGGGCGCCGCCGGGTGCCGGGGCTGCGGCGCGAGGAGCTGGCGCAGCTGGCCGGGATGTCGGTGGCGTACTACACGCGGCTGGAGCAGGGCAACGGGCGGAACGTGTCCGCGGAGGTGCTGGGCTCCATCGCCCGCGCGCTGCGGCTGTCCGACGCCGAGCACGCCCACCTCACGCATCTCGCCAAGCCCAAGCAGCACAAGAAGAAGCCGGCGGCGCGCAGCCAGCAGGTGCGGGCGTCGCTGTGGCAGTTGCTGGACCGGATGGACGGGGTGCCCGCGTACGTGGTGGGGCGGCACACGCAGATCCTCGCGTGGAACCGGATGGCGGCGGCCGTCTTCGGCGACTGGGGCGAACTCCCGGCCGTGGAGCGGAACTGGGCCCGGCTGGTGTTCCTGCGGCCCGCCTACCGGGAGCTGTTCGTCGACTGGGAGCAGAAGGCGATCGACATCGTGTGCGCCTTGCGCATGGACGCCGGGTGCCACCCGGACGATCCTCGACTGTCCGCGCTGGTGGGCGAGTTGTCGGTGAAGAGCGAGGACTTCCGGCGGCTGTGGGCGACCCACGACGTCAAGGACAAGAACTTCGGCGTGAAGCGGTTCCGGCATCCGCTGGTGGGCGAACTGTCCCTGAACTTCGAGGGGTTCAGGCTGATGGGGGACGGGGAGCAGTCGCTGGTGACGTATCACGCGGAGCCGGGCTCGCCCTCGGCGGACGCGCTTCGGCTGCTGGCCAGCTGGGGCGCCGACGCGGCTGCGCCGCGGGCCGGGACCGGGGCCTGAGGGGCCGTCCGGAGCGAGGCGCCCCGCGCCGGCGGGGCCTCGGGCTCAGGCGCGTCAGCCCTGGTACGGCGGGGCCGCGCCCCAGCCCCACTTCGGCACCGGCTGCTCGGCCGGCGGTTTGGCGTCCGGCCCCGAGAAGTACACGGCCAGGCGCGTGCCCCACTCGACGTACGCCAGGAACGCCGAGCGGAACTCCGCGTCCGTGGGGAGACCCGCCTCGTCCGCCGCGTCCTGGATCAGGTTCACCCAGCGGCGCCGCTGGGGCTCGGTGATGTCCCGGCCGAAGTGCTTGGCGACCATGTGACTGTGGCCGCCCTGCGTCGCGGAGTAGGTCTGCGGGCCGCCGAAGACCTCCGCCAGCCAGAGGGCGACGTGCTCGGCGTGCTCGGGGGCCAGGCCCGCGAAGACGGGGGCGAGGAGGTCGTCGTCGAGCACCTTGGCGTAGAAGGCCTCCGTCAGGCGGGTGAAGGCCTCCGTGCCGCCCGCCCACGCGTACAGGGTGGGTTCGGCGGAGCCCCGGCCGCGCACCGAGGTGGGCTTGTAGTGCCGCATCTCCTCGATGTGCCCGACGTACGGGCGGATCTCGGCGAGGAAGGCGGGGAACAGGTCCGAGGTGCGGAAGCCTTCGAGGTGGTCCGCCGTGGACGTCCAGGTGATGCGCAGCACGAAGTGGGCGAAGTCCTCCTCGCAGCGCGTGAGTTCGTAGTCGAGGCAGTGGGGGGAGGCCGCGAGGAGGGGGGCGGCGCGGTGGTAGGCGGCGAGGAAGTCGGCGGAGTGTTCCTCGGGAATGCGGTACCGGATGTACTCGATGACCTTGCTGGCTGTCTCTGCTGCCGTCATGGGCCCACGCAAGCACGAACGGCCGCTGGAGGCTCGTCTTCCGGCGGGGCGTTCGCTCAGCGCTCAACGAACGCGGCGGGCGGAGCGCCGGGGGGAGGCGGCCGCGCAGACGCCGATGCCGCCCCCGGGAAGGGGACGGCATCGGGGAGGCGTGGATCGGCGCGGGCGGCTCAGGCGGCCGAACCCGCCTTCCACTGGGCCCAGTCCATGTTCCAGCCGTTGAGGCCGTTGTCCGGGGAGACCGTCTTGTCGCCGGTGTTCTGGACGACCACGACGTCGCCGACCATGGAGTTGTTGTAGAACCAAGCGCCGGGCGTGCTGCTGTCGTTGGCGCCCTTGGCGTCGGAGAGGCCGACGCAGCCGTGGCTCGTGTTCACCGAGCCGAAGATGGACTTCGCGCCCCAGTAGTTGCCGTGCACGAAGGTGCCCGAGGTGGTCAGGCGCATGGCGTGCGGCACGTCCTTGATGTCGTACTCGCCCTTGCCGTCGTCGTCGGTGAAGCCGACCGACGCGCCGTTCATCCGGGTCTCCTTGAACTTCTCGGAGATCACCATCTGGCCCTCGTACGTCTTGTTCTCGGGCGAGCCGGCGGAGATCGGGATGGTGCGCACGGTCTTGCCGTTGCGCGTGACCTTCATCTGCTTGGTCTTCGCGTCGACGTAGGTGACCTGGTTGCGGCCGATCTTGAAGGTGACCGTCTTCTGCTGGACGCCGTAGACGCCCTTGGCGCCCTGGACGCCGTCGAGCGCGAGCTTCAGCGTGACGGTGGAGTTCTCCTTCCAGTACTCGTCCGGCCGGCAGTCCATGCGGGTGGTGCTGAACCAGTGGCAGGCGATCTCCTGGCCGCCGGTGGAGTTGACCGTGATGCCCTTCTGGACGGCGGCCTTGTCGGTGATCTCCTTGTTGAAGTTGATCGACACCGGCATGCCCACGCCGACGGTGGAGCCGTCCTCCGGCGTGAAGTTGGCTATGAAGCTGTTGGCCGGGGAGACCGTGGTGAAGGACGCGTTCTCGTGGGCCTCGCGGCCGTCGGAGTCCTTCGCGGTCGCCGCGAGCTTGTAGGTGGTCGAACGCTCCAGCTGCCCGCTCGGCTTCCAGCTGGTCTTGTCGGCGGACAGTTCGCCCTTCACGGCGGTGCCGTCGGCGGCGGTCATCGTCACCGTGGTGAGCGTGCCCTTGCTCACCGTGACGGTCGCCGACTTGTTGATGGAGGCGTTGTTGGAGCCGTCCGCAGGCGTGATCTTGATCTGGGCCTCGGATGCCTTCTCGGCCGCCGCCTCGTCGGCTTTCGCCTGCGAGGAACTGCCCTTGTCGTCCGAGGCGCTGCTGTCGCCGCTCGAACACGCAGAGAGCACCAGAACACCGCCGAGCAGTGCGGACGCGGTCGCCAGACCCCTGCGCCGCCTACTGTTCGTCATCACACGCTTCTCCATCGTTGCCGATTCCCGTTAAACCCCGTGAGTCCCCGTCGAGAGTCCTCGTCAAGGGCTTCAACGCTACGACCGGTTCTTCCCGTTCCACTTCCGCGGAATGTGTGGGCCACACCACGTCCACTCGGTGGTGCGGGCCGCCTCGCGGCGGAAGGTCCGCCGGCATTCGTGGTGCGGGTGTCGGTCAGCGCGTCCCTTGAGACGAGGAAACCCCGGGCGGCGGTTGCCGCCCGGGGCCACGAGTTTCCCAAGACGCTCAGCCGATGCGCGAAATGCCGCCGCCATCGCCGCCGTCGTCCTTGCCGTCGGCGCCGTCGTCGAACTCGTCGTCGAGGTCCCAGTCGGGCGCGTCCGGGTCGTGGGCGACGGGTTCGCTGGACCAGGAGGCCTGTTGGAGTTCCACTCCGGGGACGTCGCCGACCAGGTCGAAGGGGTCGACGAGGTAGGCGAGGGCCTCGGCGGTGTCCTCCCGCACGGTGCTCTCGGCGTGCGCGCGCTCGCTCTGCGGCATCTCGGGATCCTCGGCGACCCGTCGCAGTGCGGCCTCGGTCACCGCGTCCGCATCGCCGATTTCCAGCACGAGTTCCACACGAAGCCGGACATATCGTGACGTCTCTTCAGTGTTCATGCACCGGAGCGTACGGCTCCGCCCTCCCGCAACTTTCCCGCGACCCGCGCCTTTCACTAGCATCGGCCCACACGGCCAATTCGCCAGCGCCACAAGGGGATCGATATTCCGTGTCATCCGCTCGCCGTCCGTTGCTGACCGCCACCGCCGCGGGGACCCTGTTGGGCGCCCTGTGGTTCGTCCCGAACGCCAACGCGACGCCGGACGACCAGGCGAGAACGGCAGTGACGACACACGTCACCACGCAGGCACGGGCCGTCTCGGCGACGTCCCGCACGTCGGCCGCGTCCCACGCCTCCAACGCGTCCGACACGGCCGCCGGCAACGCCGCCGCATCCGACGCGACCTCGGACGTCGCCACGACCGCCGACGGCGCCCGCCTCGCCGACACCGGCAGCTTCGACACCACGCCCTACGTGATCGGTGGGACCGCCCTGCTCGCCCTGGGGGCGGCTTTCGTGGCGTACTCGGTGCGGCGGGAGCGGCTCGGCTTCTGAGTCGCTTTTGGTTCAACTTGACGCTTACATGACCCAACGTTCATAGTCCGCCCATGAAGAGATCATCGGGGGCGCGGCTGTGCGCCGTGACCGTCGCGGGCGCGCTGTCGCTCGCCCTCATCACGGGCTGTTCTGACGACGGTTCGAAGAAGGACGACGCGAAGGGCGCCGCGGGGACCGCCGCGAGCACTCCCGCGTCGTCGGCGCCGGCCGCGAAGGCCCTGGGCAAGGCCGAGCTGGAGAAGCTCCTGCTGACGCAGGGTGAGATCAAGGGCTACAAGGTGGACTCGGGGGACGCCACCCTGCCGAAGTCCAAGAGCGTCGTGAAGGTCGACAAGGCGGAGTGCGCGCCGCTCGCCTATGCCATGGCCGCGCTGCCGCCGGGTGAGACGGACGCCGGTGCGAGCAACACGGTGGCCGAGGACAAGGCGGCGAGCCCCTCCGCCTCGAAGGACGCTGTCAGCAGCCTCGAGGACGCGTTCAACATCGCCACGACCTTCGTGGGTCTCTCCTCCTACGACGGCGACGGCGCGCAGAAGGCGTTCAAGGCGGTCACCGACGGCATCGCCGCCTGCTCCGGCGGGTTCGGCATCACCGCCGACGGCGAGAAGCAGAAGATCACCAAGGTCACCGCCGGGAAGGCGTCCGCCGCCGCCGACGAGTCCACGGCGTTCACCGCCGTGGCCGACATGGACGGCGAGGGCACGGCCAAGTTCAACGTGGAGGTGGCGCGCAAGGGCGGCGTCGTCGCCACGTTCTACGCGATCAACTTCAGCGCGATGTCGAAGGGCGGGGAGTCCAAGGTCCCGGCCCCGGTGATCCAGGCGCAGATCGCCAAGCTCAAGTAGTTCCCCTCACGCATCGGGGCCCTGCCGGCGGACGCACCCGGCAGGGCCCCGAGCCGTTTCCGCGCCGGCTACCGCAGCGGCCCCGTGACCGTCTCCACCGCCGCGACGAGCCGTCCGCCGCGTACGAAGGCGTCCGCCGCCGCGAGGTCGGGGGCGAGGAACCGGTCCGGGCCCGGGCCCTGGACACCCGCCGCGCGCACCGCCTCGACGACCGCCCGCGTGGCCGGGGCGGGGGTGAGTCCCTCGCGCAGTTCGACGGCGCGGGTGGCGGCGTAGAGCTCGACGGCGATGACGCGCGCGAGGTTGTCGACGGCCGTGCGCAGCTTGCGGGCGGCCGACCAGCCCATGGAGACATGGTCCTCCTGCATCGCGGAGGACGGGATGGAGTCGGCGGACGCCGGTACGGCGAGCCGCTTCATCTCGCTGACCAGCGCGGCCTGCGTGTACTGGGCGATCATCAGCCCGGAGTCGACGCCGGCGTCGTCGGCGAGGAACGGCGGCAAGCCGTGGCTGCGGTTCTTGTCCAGCAGCCGGTCGGTGCGGCGCTCGGCGATGGAGGCGAGGTCGGCGGCGGCGATGGCGAGGAAGTCGAGGACGTAGGCCACGGGCGCGCCGTGGAAGTTGCCGTTGGACTCCACGCGCCCGTCCGGGAGCACGACGGGGTTGTCGACGGCCGAGGCGAGTTCCCGCTCGGCGACCAGGCGGGCGTGCGCCATGGTGTCGCGTCCGGCGCCGGCGACCTGGGGCGCGCAGCGCACCGAGTAGGCGTCCTGGACGCGGGGCGCGTCGTCCTGGTGGTGCCCGGTGAGCTCCGAACCCTTCAGCACGGCCAGCATGTTGGCGGCGCTGGCGCCCTGGCCCGGGTGCGGGCGGATGGCGTGCAGCTCGGGCGCGAGGACCTTGTCGGTGCCGAGCAGGGCCTCCAGGCTGAGCGCGGCGGTGACGTCGGCGGACTTGTAGAGGGTGTCCAGGTCGTCCAGAGCCATGATCAGCATGCCGAGCATGCCGTCGGTGCCGTTGAGGAGGGCGAGCCCCTCCTTCTCGCGCAGCTCGACGGGGGCGATGCCGTGCGCGGCGAGGAGTTCGCCGGCGGGGCGGACGACGCCGTCCGCGTCCTCGGCGTCCCCCTCGCCCATGAGCGTCAGGGCGCAGTGCGAGAGCGGGGCGAGGTCGCCGGAGCAGCCGAGGGAGCCGTACTCGTGGACGACGGGGGTGATGCCGGCGTTCAGCAGGTCGGCCATGGCCTGCGCGACCTCGGGCCGTACGCCGGTGTGCCCGGAGCAGACGGTCTTGAGCCGCAGGAACATCAGGGCCCGCACCACCTCGCGCTCCACGCGCGGCCCCATGCCGGCGGCGTGCGAGCGGACGATGTTGCGCTGGAGCTGTGCGCGCAGCTCCTGGCTGATGTGCCGGGTGGCGAGGGCGCCGAATCCGGTGGAGACGCCGTAGACGGGCTCGGGCTTGGCCGCCAGGGCGTCCACGATCCCGCGCGCCGCGGCGAGGGCGGCGACCGCCTCCTCGGACAGCTCGACCCGCGCGCCGCCCCGCGCCACGGCGAGCACGTCGGACGCGGTGACGCCGGACGTCCCCACCACCACAGTATGCATATCCATATTCAGGAGCGTACGCAGTGAAGACGAGGATGTCACCAGGCGGTCGCCGCGCTCCTCGCCGCCGGTCGCAGCGCCCGGCCGCGGCGACCGGGCGCGTCACCGCCGCCTCACGGCCGCCTCACGGCCGCCCGCGGAAGCTGCGGCGTTCGGCGGCCGGGCCGCGCGGCGGCTCGTCGGCGAGGCGTACGACGGGATCGTCGGGCCCCTCCCGGCCCGCGACGACCGGACGGGAGGCCCGGACGGCCTTCGCCCGGTACTGGGCGGCGTCCGCGAGCCGGAACAGGCGGCGGGCGGAGCGCACGGGGCCGATCGGGTCGCCGGTGGAGGCGACGCCGCAGGCCACGCCCTCCCCCAGCTCCAGTTCGGCGGCCCGCCGGCACAGCTCGCCCGCGACCTTCACCACGTCGTCGGCGGACGGACCGACCGCCAGCAGGCAGAACTCGTCCCCGCCGAGCCGCGCGGCGATCGCCCCGGGCAGCATCGCCCCGCACAGCGACAGCACCGAGCCGAACCGCTCCAGCAGGCGGTCGCCGGCGGCGTGCCCGAGGGTGTCGTTGACCCGCTTGAGCCCGTTGAGGTCGCAGACCGCGAGGCTGACGACGTCCCCGCCGGCCCGGTGCCGCTCGACGGCCTCCTCCAGCCGTACGTCGACCGCGCGGCGGTTGGCCAGGCCGGTGAGGGCGTCGGTGAAGGCGAGCCGGCGGGCCTCCTCCAGCCGCTCGGTCTGCGCGATCCCGGCGGCGACCACGGCGGCCAGGACGGTGGCGAAGTCGGCGTCCGCGCGCTCGAAGGCGGGGGCTCCGGCCGGCCGGGCCACGTACAGCTCGCCCCAGGCGAGGCCGTGCAGCACGATCGGCGCGACGACGCAGGAGCCCCGGCCCCGGCGGCGCAGGGCGGCGACCCGCTGGTGGCAGTACCCGGGCCGGCCGGCGGCGGCGCCCTCGGCCGTCTCCACCCAGGCGTTGGGCTCGCCGCCGGACACCCAGCGCTCGTGCAGGAACTCGGTGATCTCCGGGAACTGGTGCACCGGGTAGGCCTCGCCCTCCGGGAACTCCTCCTCGTCCGGGGCCAGCTCCCCCACGTTCACGAGGACGCGCAGCCGTCCGAGGTCCCGCTCCCACACCGACAGGGCGGCGAACCCGCCGGACAGCGCCCGGCACGCGCCGAGCGCCGCCGCCCGCCACGACTGCCTGGGCGACCGTGCGGCGGCCATCCCCTGAGCGAGCGCCACCACAGCCGCGAGCCGTCCGTCATCACCCATCACCCCAGGCTAGGGACATTCCCTACCAAACGCCGCACCCAGCCCCGGTGGCCGGGGCCTGCCCGGCGGATCATGCCGCCGACGCGGGGCTCGGCACCGACAAGCCACCTTCGCTTCCCTGTGGCTTGTCGGCGCCGGACAGGCCTACTCCCCCGGCCAGCGCGGCGTGCGCTTCTCGTTGAACGCCGCCACCCCCTCCGCGCGGTCACCGGAGAACGCCACCGCGCGCCACGCCGCGTCCTCCACCTCCAGCCCCGCCCGCAGGTCCAGCCCCTGCCCCAGCCGCAGTGCCCGCTTGGCCGCCCGCAGCCCCACCGGCGAGTTCGCCCCGATCCGGGCCGCCAGCGCCAGCGCCTCCTCGCGGTCCCGCCCCGCCTCCACCAGGACGTCCACCAGCCCGAGCTCACTCGCCTCGGCCGCCTCCACCCGCCGCGCGGTGAAGATCAGCTCGGCCGCGCGGGCCGCCCCCACCCGCCGGGGCAGCAACTGCGTCCCCCCGCCTCCCGGGATCACCCCGACCGACACCTCCGGCAGCCCCACCACGGCCGTACGGTCGGCCACGATCACGTCGCACGCCAGCGCCAGCTCGAACCCGCCCCCCAGCGCGAACCCGTGCACCGCCGCCACCGTCGGCACGGGCAGCTCGAGCACCCCGGTGTACGCGCCCCGCGCCACCGGCCGCTGCCGTACCAGCTCCGCGTCGGTCAGCGAGTTCCGCTCCTTCAGGTCGGCCCCGACGCAGAAGGCCCGCTCGTGCGTCGAGGTCACCACGACCACCCGTACGTCCCGGTCCCCGCCCAGCGCCGCGCAGGCCGCGCCGATGGAGCGGGCCATCTCGCTCGACACGGCGTTCATGGCCTTCGGCCGGTCGAGGGCCAGCTCCGCGACATGCCCGTCCTCGTGCCGCCGCACCAGCACGAACTCCCCGAACCGTTCCTCGCTCATGACACCCTCCGGTTAACGCGGGTTAACAACTCCAGCTCGCCCGATCATCGCAGCCGCGCCCCGCCGGGGAAAGGGCCGGCCGCGCCCGGCGCCGCCCGTCACCCGCTCCCGTCGACGGCCGGTTACCCGTTCGGGTGACATCCCGCCCGACTCTCCCCACACCGCCCATGGGAGCGCATAACGTGCGTGCGCCACAGCGCATCGGGGGCGCACAGACGGGGGAGGCAACGCGATGGCGACGACACCGGTGAAGACGCACACCGGAACGTACGGAAGACCGTACGAACGACGGACGGCGACCGGCACCGGAACCGGGGAGAGGACGGCGGAGCCGGTGGAGCACGTCCGCATCTGGCCCCCGCGGGCCCGCGGCCGGCACCGCCGCCCCCGGCCCCGCAAGGTCCTGCTCGTCGCCGGCGGTCTCGCTCTCGCCGCCGGCGCGCTGAGCCTCGTACGGCTGACGCCCGACTCGCCCGTGCCCGGCATCGGCACGGCTGAGGCCGAACCGCGCCTGGAGCCCACCGCGGAGTCGACGGACGCGCCGCCCACGGCGACCCCCTCCGTCCCCGAGGCGCACCCGACGGCGCCCGCGCCCATGGGCGGCGCACCGTCCGCGCCCCCGGCCCCCGGCACGAGCCCCGCCGCCACCGGCTCAGCCGCCCCGGCCCTCACCCGGGGCGCCCCCTACGCGTCCTCGCTTCCGACGACGGCCCCGAGGCGCACCGGACCGACCGGGGCCGCAGCGGACACCGCCCCGGAGACGCCGGAGACACCCGGAGCGCCAGAGGCGCGGGAGCCCGCGGAACGTCCGGAACCGCCCCGGTCGACGGCCGACCCGGAGCCGCCCACGCCCGCACCCGCGCCCGGCACGGCGGCCCCCGAGCCGCAGCGGCCGGACCGCCCCGGGCTGTGCGTACCGGTCATCGGCCTCTGCGTGGACCCGCTCCTGGACCGGTAGCCGGGGTCACTCCCCGACGGCGCGCCGGGTGAGCAGCCAGGGCTCGACCACGCCGAGCCCTCGCACCGGCCGCTGCCACATCGGCTGGAGGGCGAACCGGTAGACGGGCGGCTCCTCGCCCTCCTTCTCGGCGGCCGCCGCCTCCTCGGCCGCCTGCGCCTCGGACGCGGGCGCGTCCCCGGTGCGGATCAGCTCCTCGGCGAAGGCGCTGTCGACGAGGACGGCGTCCCGGGGCGCTATCGACGTCAGCCGCGAGGCAAGGTTGACGGTCGTCCCGAACACATCGCCCATCCGGGTGGTCACCGTTCCGAACGCCATGCCGACCCGCAGCTCGGGCATCGTCTCGTCGTTGCTCATGGTCTCCACCAGCAGCAACGCGATGTCGGCGGCGGTGCCCGCGTCGTCGGCGGCGTACAGGACCTCGTCGCCGAGGGTCTTGATGAGCCGGCCGCCGCGAGCGGCCACCAGGTCGGCGGCGGTCGTCTCGAAGGCCTCGACGAGCTCGCCGAGCTCCTCCTCCTCCATGCGCCGCGTCAGCCGCGTGAACCCGACGAGGTCGGCGAAGCCGACGGCGAGCCGCCGGTCGACCATCTCCTCGTCGTCGGCGGCCTGCACGACCCGGCCCGCCGAGGCGGCGAGCTGGCGGCGCCAGACGTAGACGAGGAACTCCTCCAGCTCGGGCAGGAGCAGCTCGACGATCGGATACGTGACCTCGGTGCGGGTCATCCCCGGCTCGGGCGGCTCGGTGAGCCCCTCCAGGAAGGAATCGATCTGCCACTCCGCCAGACGGGCGGTGGTCTGGCCCGTGGACCGCGCGACCTGCACCGCCATGGCCTCGCTCAGCAGGCCCGCCTCCACGAGACCGGCGAGGCGGCGCAGGGCCAGGACGTCGGCCTCGGTGAGGGCCTTGGCCTGCCCTATGTCGGCGAAGCCCATCGCCCGCCAGAAGCGGGACGCCAGCTCCATGGAGACACCGGCGCTGCGGGCCGCCTGGAACGGGGTGTAGCGGCGCTCCGCGCCCAGGATGAGCTGCTCCAGGCGCAGGGCGAGCGGGTCGTCGCCCGGCTCGGGGGCCAGGGGGTCCCCCCGCTCGGACGAGGCCGAGAGTGGAGGAGGGTCAACCCGGCCGTCCACGCCCTCGCCCTCGCCGGAGCCCGTGTCGTCGACGGTCACGCGTGCTGCCCTTCCGATCTACCGCGGTCAGGTATCGACCGGCCTCAACTCTACGGCAGCTGTGCGCTAGCTCACTCCGTTGGGTTGCGCCGGTCCTTGAGTTGAGGTGCCTTTCCCTTGTGTACGGGGTTGGTGTGGTCCTTGTTCGGCCACCGGGGTGGGGGGTGTCTCTTGGTTGCCGGGTGCGGGTCGTTCGGGGCTGGTCGCGCAGTTCCCCGCGCCCCTTTGGGTGGGTGCAGTCACCTTGCGGCCGGTCGCGCCCCTTGGGTGGGTGCAGTGCAGTCACCCTGCGGCCGGTCGCGCCCGCGCGGCGGAGCCGCACGTGTCACAGGCCCGCGCCCTTGGGTGGGGCCGGTCAGCCCCGGTGCCGCGCGTGGTGGGCTGGTCTCAGGCCGGCCTCAGGTGGACGATGTCTCCTGCTCCCACCGGTTCGCGGGTGCCTGTGTTCGTGGTGATCACCAGTCTGCCGTCGCCGTCGATCGCCGTCGCCTTGCCGGTGAGCTCTCGGTCGCCGGGGAGTTCCGCGCGGACCGTGCGGCCCAGCGTGGCGCAGCCCGCCGCGTACGCCTCCTGGAGGCCGCTGAGGGCCGGGTCGCCGTCGGCCGCGCGCCAGCGGGTGTACCAGTCCTCCAGGGTGCGCAGCACGGACCGCAGCAGGGTGTCGCGGTCGGTGCTCACCGCGTCGGCGAGGACCAGGGAGCCCGCCTGCGGCACGGGCAGTTCGCCGGCCCGGAGCGTGACGTTGATCCCCACGCCGACGACGACGCCGTCCTCGCCCGCGCGCTCGGCGAGGATGCCGCCGGCCTTGCGTTCCTCGCCGCCGACGGTCACCAGCAGGTCGTTCGGCCACTTGAGTGCCGTGTCCACGCCGGCCGCGCGGGACAGTCCGGTGGCGACCGCGACGCCCGTCAGCAGGGGCAGCCAGCCCCAGCGGCCGACCGGGATCCGCGCCGGGCGCAGCAGGACGGAGAAGAACAGGCCCGAGCGGGGCGGCGCGGACCACTGGCGGTCCAGGCGGCCGCGGCCGGCGGTCTGCTCCTCGGCGACGAGCACGCTCCCCTCGTCCGCCTTCCCGGCGGCCGCGAGCGCGACGAGGTCGGAGTTGGTGGAACCGGTGCGCGGCACCACGTCCACCGCGGTCCACAGGCCCCCCTCCCGGACGAGCCCGCGCCGCAGCGCGGCGGCGTTGAGCGGCGGGCGGTCGAGGTCGGACCAGCGGCTGGCGTCTGCTGCATCTCGCGGCGTCATGCAAGCCACCCTAGGTGTGTGAAACGCCGCACTGCCGATCGGTTGACCCAGCACTACTCTACGGATGAGTAACCGTCCCCCCTTTTGAGCAGGCAGGGAGCCGCATCCCGATGTCCGAGCCGGAAGAGCGCCAAGAGATCCACGGGAACCCGGGGATCGACATCCACACGACCGCGGGCAAGCTCGCCGACCTGCAGCGCCGCGTCCAGGAAGCGACGCACGCCGGCTCCGAGCGCGCCGTCGAGAAGCAGCACGCCAAGGGCAAGCTGACGGCCCGTGAGCGCATCGAACTCCTCCTGGACGAGGGTTCGTTCATCGAGCTGGACGAGTTCGCCCGGCACCGCTCCACCAACTTCGGGCTGGACCAGAACCGCCCCTACGGGGACGGCGTCGTCACCGGTTACGGCACCGTCGACGGCCGCCCGGTGGCCGTGTTCTCCCAGGACTTCACCGTCTTCGGCGGCGCCCTGGGCGAGGTCTACGGCCAGAAGATCGTCAAGGTCATGGACTTCGCGCTGAAGACCGGCTGCCCGGTCATCGGCATCAACGACTCCGGCGGCGCCCGCATCCAGGAGGGCGTGGCCTCGCTCGGCGCGTACGGCGAGATCTTCCGCCGCAACACCCACGCGAGCGGCGTCATCCCGCAGATCAGCCTGGTCGTCGGGCCGTGCGCGGGCGGCGCGGTGTACTCGCCGGCGATCACCGACTTCACGGTGATGGTCGACCAGACCTCGCACATGTTCATCACCGGGCCGGACGTCATCAAGACGGTCACCGGCGAGGACGTCGGCTTCGAGGAGCTGGGCGGCGCCCGCACCCACAACTCCACGTCGGGCGTGGCCCATCACATGGCGGGCGACGAGAAGGACGCCGTCGAGTACGTCAAGCAGCTGCTGTCGTACCTGCCGTCGAACAACCTCAGCGAGGCCCCGGCGTTCCCGGAGGAGGCGGACCTCTCCGTCAACGACGAGGACCTGGAGCTGGATTCGCTGGTCCCGGACAGCGCGAACCAGCCGTACGACATGCACACGGTGATCGAACACGTCCTGGACGACGCCGAGTTCTTCGAGACGCAGCCGCTGTTCGCGCCGAACATCCTCACCGGTTTCGGGCGGGTGGAGGGCCATCCGGTCGGCATCGTCGCCAACCAGCCGATGCAGTTCGCGGGTTGCCTCGACATCAAGGCGAGCGAGAAGGCCGCGCGTTTCGTGCGCACCTGCGACGCGTTCAACATCCCGGTGCTCACCTTCGTGGACGTCCCCGGCTTCCTGCCGGGCGTCGACCAGGAGCACGACGGCATCATCCGCCGCGGCGCCAAGCTGATCTACGCGTACGCGGAGGCGACCGTCCCGCTGATCACCGTCATCACCCGCAAGGCCTTCGGCGGGGCGTACGACGTCATGGGCTCCAAGCACCTCGGCGCCGACCTCAACCTGGCCTGGCCGACCGCCCAGATCGCCGTGATGGGCGCGCAGGGCGCCGTCAACATCCTGCACCGCCGCACCATCGCGGAGGCGGAGGCCGCCGGGGACGGCGACGCGACGCGGGCCCGGCTGATCCAGGAGTACGAGGACGCCCTCCTCAACCCCTACGTCGCGGCCGAACGCGGTTACATCGACGCGGTGATCATGCCGTCGGACACCCGCCGGCACGTCGTGCGCGGGCTGCGTCAACTGCGTACCAAGCGGGAATCCCTGCCTCCGAAGAAGCACGGCAACATCCCCCTCTAAGGAGCCGCTGTGATCAAGGTCGTTCGAGGCAATCCGACCCCGGAGGAGCTGGCCGCCGCCCTGGCGGTGGTCCGCGCCCGCGCCGCGGCGGCAGCGGCCGAGCCGTCCGGCGCGGACCTCACCCCCAGGGACGCATGGTCCGACCCGTCCCGGATAGCGACCCGACGCGTCCCACAACCGGGCCAGGCTTCCTGGGCCCGCACGTACTGGCCGCGCTGAAAGCAGATTTTTTAGGGGCGCGGGGAACCGCGCACGGGAGGGTGCCCGGGGCGCCGATTTGAGTACCCGTACTCAGGCACCCTCACTGGCCAGGCCCCACGCTAGTGGAATGCTGTGGTCCGATCCGAAGAACGAGCCGCCCGACGAACTCCGCGCCATGCAGGAGACGCTGAGGCGGCTCGGTCTCTTTCTCGCGGTGGCCATGCTGGTGGCGCTGCTGGTGCTGGCCCTCGGGTGAGGCGGCCGAGGGCCCGGCGCCGGCCGATACGCTTGACCGCATGACCGATCAGCCGCGCCGCCGCCTCGTCCTCGCCTCCCAGTCCCCCGCCCGGCTGGGCCTGTTGCGGCAGGCGGGACTCGCTCCCGAGGTGATCGTGAGCGGGGTGGACGAGGACGCCGTCACCGCCCCCACCCCGGCCGAGCTGGCGCTCGCCCTGGCCGAGGCGAAGGCCTCCGTGGTGGCGGCGAAGCCCGAGGTCAAGGGCGCGCTGGTGATCGGCTGCGACTCGGTCCTCGACCTGGACGGCCAGGCGCTGGGCAAGCCCGCGGACGCCGAGGAGGCCACCGCCCGCTGGAAGGCGATGCGCGGCCGCGCGGGCACGCTCCAGACCGGTCACTGCGTCTACGACACCACCGCCGGGCGGTACACCTCGGCCGTGGCCTCCACGGTGGTCCACTTCGGCGAGCCGACGGACGAGGAGATCGCCGCCTACGTCGCCTCGGGCGAGCCGCTCCACGTCGCCGGCGCCTTCACGCTCGACGGCCGCTCGGCGCCCTTCATCAACGGCATCGACGGCGACCACGGCAATGTGATCGGCATCAGCCTGCCCCTCGTCCGGCGACTGCTGGCCGAGCTGGGCGTGGGCATCACGGAGCTGTGGTCACCAGCGCGGTGACCGCGGGCCCGCCGCCGGAGGGGCCGGTACCCGGGTGACCGGCGCCCTTGGGTCCGCCATCCGGCGAACCGACGTTCGACGGACCGTGCCCGGACGGAGGGACGTCCGTCGGGCCGTCCCCCGGCGGGCCGGCGTCCGAGGGTGCGGTGGGCGCCGGTTCGGCGGCGGACGGGCCCTCCTCGCGGTCGTAGCCCATCAGGAGCAGGACGATCAGCGCGAGCACGACCATCATGAAGGCGAACGCCGACCGGCCCACCAGGCCCCAGCTGAAGGCGCCCAGCAGGCCGTGCACCACGGCGGCGCTGATCAGCAGGACGCGGCCGAGGCCGGCCGGCGGGCGGTCGCGGACCAGCACCAGCAGGGCGACCACCCCGCACAGCACGAAGTACAGGCCGAAGACGATCCCGCCGATCTTCGACGAGGTCGACATCACGTCAGGGTCCAGCCCCGCGAGGGACATGTGCTGACGGTCGACGACGATGCCGAGGAACCAGTTCAGGGCCGCCACGCCGAGCGCCTCGGCGAACAGCACCAGCGTCACCACCGCAGCCACCGGCCTGCGCACCACCGACCCCACCCACTTTCGACCCGGCCCCGCGCGGGGCCCTCGTTACTCCAAGTACGTGCGTTCGAGACATCGCGAACGCTACTAACGGGTAAACCGCGGGACAAGGGTTCCGCGGGCGGCAAAGAATCGTTGGGCCATTCGTAGGGACTCCACAAAGAAACGGAGTGGGCCGCAGCACGTGCTCACAGAGACCTTGGCCACAATGGAGGGCTAGGGTTTCCGGGAGGAGTGCTGCGTACGGCGGTACTACAAGGGATTTCGCGGTCGAGTGAGCCTCGCATCACGCTCCGTGTGGGCAAGCTCACCTCTGGGGACGGGTCGAAGAGGCGTGTCGGCTGTCCCTAAACTCGGCTTGTTTCAAGGAGGGAGCCTCAATCGTGCGCAAGGTGCTCATCGCCAACCGTGGCGAAATCGCAGTCCGCGTGGCCCGGGCGTGCCGGGATGCCGGTATCGCGAGCGTGGCCGTCTACGCGGACCCGGACCGGGACGCTCTGCATGTCCGCGCCGCGGATGAGGCGTTCGCCCTGGGCGGTGACACACCGGCGAGCAGCTATCTGGACATCGGCAAGGTGTTGAACGCCGCGCGGGAGTCGGGTGCGGACGCCGTCCATCCGGGGTACGGCTTCCTCTCGGAGAACGCCGACTTCGCCCAGGCGGTGCTGGACGCGGGTCTGATCTGGATCGGCCCGCCGCCGCAGGCCATCCGTGACCTGGGTGACAAGGTGGCCGCCCGTCATATCGCCCAGCGGGCCGGGGCGCCGCTGGTGGCCGGCACGCCGGATCCGGTCTCGGGCGCGGACGAGGTCGTGGCGTTCGCCGAGGAGCACGGCCTGCCGATCGCGATCAAGGCCGCCTTCGGCGGCGGCGGCCGCGGTCTGAAGGTCGCCCGGACGCTGGAGGAAGTGCCGGAGCTGTATGAGTCGGCGGTGCGTGAGGCGGTCGCCGCGTTCGGCCGGGGCGAGTGCTTCGTGGAGCGCTACCTGGACAAGCCGCGGCATGTGGAGACGCAGTGCCTGGCCGACCGGCACGGCAACGTGGTCGTGGTCTCCACCCGGGACTGCTCGCTGCAGCGCCGCCACCAGAAGCTGGTCGAGGAGGCGCCCGCGCCGTTCCTGTCCGAGGCGCAGCTCGCCGAGCTGTACTCCTCCTCGAAGGCCATCTTGAAGGAGGCCGGCTACGTCGGCGCCGGCACGGTGGAGTTCCTCGTCGGCCTGGACGGCACGATCTCCTTCCTGGAGGTCAACACCCGTCTGCAGGTGGAGCACCCGGTCACCGAGGAGGTCGCCGGCATCGACCTGGTGCGGGAGATGTTCCGGATCGCCGACGGCGAGGAGCTCGGCTACGGCGACCCGGTGCTGCGCGGTCACTCCTTCGAGTTCCGGATCAACGGTGAGGACCCGGGCCGGGGCTTCCTGCCGGCTCCGGGCACGGTCACCCTCTTCGACGCGCCGTCGGGTCCGGGGGTGCGTCTGGACGCGGGCGTGGAGTCGGGCAGTGTGATCGGCCCGGCGTGGGACTCGCTGCTGGCGAAGCTGATCGTGACCGGCCGCACCCGCAAGGAGGCGCTGGAGCGGGCCTCGCGCGCGCTGGAGGAGTTCCGCGTCGAGGGCATGGCGACGGCGATCCCCTTCCACCGCGCGGTGGTCCAGGACCCGGCGTTCGCCCCGGAGCTGACCGGCTCCACCGACCCGTTCACGGTCCACACCCGGTGGATCGAGACGGAGTTCGTCAACGAGATCAAGCCGTTCACCGCGCCCGCGGACGCGGAGACCGACGAGGAGCCCGGCCGGGAGACGGTCGTCGTCGAGGTCGGCGGCAAGCGTCTGGAGGTCTCGCTGCCCTCCTCGCTGGGCATGTCCCTGGCCCGCACCGGCCTGGCCGCCGGCGCCAAGCCCAAGCGGCGCGCGGCGAAGAAGTCCGGCCCCGTCGCCTCCGGCGACACCCTCGCCTCCCCGATGCAGGGCACCATCGTCAAGATCGCCGTCGAGGAAGGCCAGGAAGTCCAGGAAGGCGACCTCATCGTCGTCCTGGAGGCCATGAAGATGGAGCAGCCGCTGAACGCGCACCGCTCCGGCACGGTCAAGGGCCTGACCGCGGAGGTGGGCGCGTCGATCACCTCGGGCGCCGCGATCTGCGAGATCAAGGACTGACGCAGAGGGAACACGCGCCGAGGCGCTCGCGGGATCCGAGGGATCCGGCGGGCGCCTCGCCGTACATCGGGAGCGGACTCCCGACCCGGCCCCCCTTCGAGGGGTCCTCGCGGGGACGGCTCAGCGGCGGCGGAGATCCGCGACGCGGGCCGCCCGCTCACCCCCCGGGGACTGCTCCCCGCCCAGCACCGCGGCCGTACGCAGACCGTTCGCGCCGGCCGCGCCGGGGACCTGGCCCCGGCGCGGGGCCGGCAGGGGGACGTCCCGGCGCTGCTGCTGGCGGCGCGCCGGGACCGCGTCACCCCCCGGGCTTCCCGACGCCCCGGCCACGGCGATCTGCACCCCCTGGTCGGCGAGGGCCTGGAGTTCGGTGGCGGCGCGGTCGTCGTGGGCGGGCGGTTCGTCGGTCACCAGACGGGTGATGACGTCCGTCGGCACGGTCTGGAACATGGTGTCGGTGCCGAGCTTGGTGTGGTCGGCGAGGACGACGACCTCGGCGGCGGCCTGCACCAGCGCACGGTCCACGGACGCCGACAGCATGTTGGACGTGGACAGTCCGCGCTCGGCGGTGAGGCCGCTACCGGAGAGGAAGGCCCGCGAGACCCGCAGCCCCTGGAGGGACTGCTCGGCCCCGCTGCCGACGAGGGCGTAGTTGGACCCTCTGAGCGTGCCGCCGGTCATCACGACCTCCACCCGGTTCGCGTGAGCCAACGCCTGTGCCACCAGCAGGGAGTTGGTGACGACGGTCAGGCCTGGCACCCGGGCGAGGCGGCGCGCGAGCTCCTGGGTGGTGGTACCCGCCCCGACCACGATGGCCTCGCCCTCTTCCACGAAGTTGGCGGCGAGGTCGGCGATGGCGGTCTTCTCGGCGGTCGCGAGATGGGATTTCTGCGGAAAGCCGGACTCCCGCGTGAAACCGCCCGGCAATACCGCACCGCCGTGCCGGCGGTCGAGGAGTCCTTCTGCCTCCAGTGCGCGCACGTCCCGCCGTACGGTCACTTCGGAGGTCTGGACGACGCGGGCGAGCTCACGGAGCGACACGGCTCCGTTGGCTCGCACCATTTCGAGGATCAATTGGCGACGTTCTGCAGCGAACACGAAACTGACAGTAACGCGGGCGACCGTCTGCTTTCAGCTCTTTGCGCCGAATAATAGAAGTTGTTCGCACAGTAGGGACAGAGGTGGTATAGGGGTCTAGTTGCCTCGCCTATGCCATCCGCACGGGCCACAACTCCCCGTGACCAGCGGGGAGTCGATTCCGGCCGCGCCCCTCGTGCCCCGGCGGGCGCCGTCGTGCGCCCGGTCAGCCCTCGCCGCCCGCCTTGCTCGTCTGCAACTGCCGCGCCACCTCGGCGATCGACCCCGACAGCGACGGGTACACCGTGAAGGCGTTCGCGATCTGTTCGACCGTCAGATTGTTGTCGACGGCGATCGAGATGGGGTGGATCAGCTCCGAGGCGCGCGGCGCCACGACCACACCGCCGACGACGATCCCCGTGCCCGGCCGGCAGAAGATCTTGACGAAGCCGTCCCGGATGCCCTGCATCTTCGCGCGCGGGTTGCGCAGCAGCGGCAGCTTGACGACCCGGGCGTCGATCTTGCCCGAGTCCACGTCGGCCTGCGTGTAGCCGACGGTGGCGATCTCGGGGTCGGTGAAGACGTTGGAGGAGACCGTCTTGAGGTTGAGCGGGGCCACCGCGTCGCCGAGGAAGTGGTACATCGCGATGCGGCCCTGCATGGCGGCGACGGAGGCGAGCGCGAAGACGCCGGTCACGTCGCCGGCGGCGTACACGCCGGGGGCGGTCGTACGGGAGACCTTGTCGGTCCAGATGTGCCCGGAGTCGCGGACCCTGACGCCCGCCTCCTCGAGGCCCAGCCCCTCGCTGTTGGGGATCGCGCCGACGGCCATCAGACAGTGCGAGCCGGTGATGACCCGGCCGTCGGCGAGCGTCACCTCGACCCGGTCGCCGACGCGCTTGGCGGACTGCGCGCGGGAGCGGGCCATCACGTTCATGCCGCGGCGGCGGAAGACGTCCTCCAGGACGGCGGCGGCGTCCGGGTCCTCACCCGGCAGCACCCGGTCCCGGGACGACACCAGCGTCACCTTGGAGCCCAGGGCCTGGTAGGCGCCGGCGAACTCGGCGCCGGTCACGCCGGAGCCGACCACGATGAGCTCCTCGGGCAGCTCCCGCAGGTCGTAGACCTGGGTCCAGTTGAGGATGCGCTCGCCGTCGGGCTGGGCGTCGGGCAGCTCGCGCGGGTGACCGCCGGTGGCGATGAGGACGGCGTCGGCGGTGAGGGTCTCCTCGGTGCCGTCGGCGGCGGTGACCACGACCTTGCGGGAGCCGTCGAGGGACTGCATCCCCTCCAGCCGGCCGCGCCCGCGCAGCACCCGCGCGCCGGCGCGGGTCACGGAGGCGGTGATGTCGTGCGACTGCGCGAGCGCGAGCCGCTTCACACGCCGGTTGACCTTGTGCAGGTCCACCCCGACCACCCGGGCCGCCTGCTCCAGCGGCGGGGTGTCGTCGGCGACGATGATGCCCAGCTCCTCGTAGGAGGAGTCGAAGGTGGTCATCACCTCCGCCGTGGCGATGAGCGTCTTCGACGGCACGCAGTCGGTCAGCACCGACGCCCCGCCCAGACCGTCGGCGTCGACGACGGTCACCTCCGCGCCGAGCTGCGCGGCCACCAGGGCCGCTTCGTAGCCGCCGGGTCCGCCACCGATGATCACGATCCGAGTCACGTACCCCATTGTCCCGCACCCGTCGACGGGGCACTTCCCCGGGGGGCGGGCGGTGCCCGAGTGGCGGCGGACACCTCGGTGACCTCGCCCTGGCTGCCGTACTCTCGACCCATGTCGCTCTACGCCGCGTACGCCGGCAACCTCGACGCGCGGCTGATGACCCGCCGCGCCCCGCACTCCCCACTGCGCGCGACGGGCTGGCTGAACGGCTGGCGGCTGACCTTCGGCGGCGAGCACATGGGCTGGGAGGGCGCGCTCGCGACGATCGTCGAGGACCCCTTCTCACAGGTCTTCGTCGCGCTGTACGACATCGCCCCCATGGACGAGGAGTCCCTGGACCGCTGGGAGGGCGTCGGCAGCCTCGACGTCTACCGGCGCACCCGGATCCGCGTCCACACCCTCGACGGCGAGGAGCAGGGCTGGACGTACGTCCTCAACGGCTACGAGGGCGGCCTGCCGTCGGCCCGCTACCTCGGCGAGATCGCCGACGCGGCCGAGTCCGCGGGGGCGCCGCACGATTACGTGATGGAGCTGCGGAAGCGGCCCTGCTGAGGCGGGCGCCGACGGCCGGTGAACGGTTGTCCGGGCCGCTGGTTGGAAACGACAAGGCAACGATCGGCATCCCGTCGGGTTCCTCATCTACGCGCGTAGGCCGATCCGGGCTACCCTCATCGCGTGAACGCATCTCTTCTCCCGGACGACATCCAGGGCGACCCCTACGGGGCCGCCGACGCCGCCGCGGCGCGGCTGCGCGAACTCACCGGCGCCGACACCCACGACGTCGCCCTCGTGATGGGCTCCGGCTGGGCGCCGGCCGTGGACGCCCTGGGCGCGCCGGACGCCGAGTTCCCGGTCACCGAGCTGCCCGGCTTCCCGCCGCCGGCGGTCGAGGGCCACGGCGGCAAGATCCGCTCGTACCGGATCGGCGAGAAGCGCGCCCTGGTCTTCCTGGGCCGCACCCACTACTACGAGGGCCGCGGCGTGGCCGCCGTCGCCCACGGTGTGCGCACCGCGGTGGCGGCCGGCAGCAAGACGATCGTCCTGACCAACGGCTGCGGCGGCCTGCGCGAGGGCATGCGCCCCGGCCAGCCGGTCCTGATCAGCGACCACCTGAACCTGACGGCGACCTCCCCGATCGTCGGCGCGAACTTCGTCGACCTCACGGACCTGTACTCGCCGCGGCTGCGGACGCTGTGCAAGGAGATCGACTCCTCGCTGGAGGAGGGCGTCTACGCCCAGTTCCCCGGCCCGCACTACGAGACGCCGGCGGAGATCCGGATGGCCCGCACGATCGGCGCCGACCTGGTGGGCATGTCCACGGTCCTCGAGGCCATCGCCGCGCGGGAGGCGGGCGCGGAGGTGCTGGGCATCTCCCTCGTCACCAACCTCGCCGCCGGCATGACGGGCGAGCCGCTGAACCACGAGGAGGTCCTGCAGGCGGGGCGGGACAGCGCGACGCGGATGGGCGCGCTGCTGGCGCAGGTGCTGGGCCGGCTGTAAGCAGGGCCGTCTGCAAGCAGGGCCGGCCCACCACCCGACTCAGTGGGTCGAGTGGTTCACCTCTCGGCCGACGGTGAACGGGTGGTGGGCGGGCACAAGCCGGGGGCCTGGGGGCGGAGCCCCCAGGGCCGCCCGCCGTACACACCCGCACGCGCACGAACGAGAGGTTGACCCACCGTGCACGACGACCTGACCGCCCGCGCCCGGACGTGGCTCGCCGAGGACCCCGACCCGGAGACCCGCGAGGAACTCGCGAAGCTCCTCGACGCGGGAGACGCCACCGAGCTGGCCGCCCGCTTCTCCGGCACCCTCCAGTTCGGCACCGCCGGCCTGCGGGGCGAACTCGGCGCCGGCCCGATGCGCATGAACCGCGCCGTCGTCATCCGCGCCGCCGCCGGCCTGGCCGCGTACCTCAAGGCCAAGGGCCAGGGCGACGGCCTGGTCGTCATCGGCTACGACGCCCGCCACAAGTCGGCGGCGTTCGCGCAGGACACCGCCGCCGTGATGACCGGCGCCGGCCTGCGCGCGGCCGTCCTCCCCCGGCCGCTCCCCACCCCCGTCCTGGCGTACGCCATCAGGCACCTGGGCGCGGTCGCCGGCGTCGAGGTCACGGCCAGTCACAACCCGCCGCGCGACAACGGCTACAAGGTCTACCTGGGCGACGGCTCCCAGATCGTCCCGCCCGCCGACGCGGAGATCGCCGCCGAGATCGCCGCCGTCCGCTCGCTGGACGACGTACCGCGTCCGGAGTCCGGCTGGGAGATCCTGGACGACTCCGTCCTGGACGCGTACCTGGCCCGTACGGACGCGGTCCTCGACCCCGCCTCCCCGCGTACGGCCCGCACGGTCTACACGGCGATGCACGGCGTCGGCAAGGACGTCCTCCTCGCCGCGTTCGCCCGCGCCGGCTTCCCCGAGCCGGTCCTCGTCGCCGAACAGGCCGAACCCGACCCGGACTTCCCGACGGTCGCCTTCCCCAACCCGGAAGAGCCCGGCGCGATGGACCTCGCCTTCGCGAAGGCCCGCGAGAGCGCCCCGGACCTGGTCATCGCCAACGACCCCGACGCCGACCGTTGCGCGGTGGCGGTCAAGGACGGCGGCGACTGGCGCATGCTGCGCGGCGACGAGGTCGGCGCGCTGCTCGCGGCCCACCTGGTCTCGCGCGGCGCGCGGGGCACGTTCGCCGAGTCGATCGTCTCCTCGTCGCTGCTGGGCCGTATCGCCGGGAAGGCGGGTCTGCCCTACGAGGAGACCCTCACCGGCTTCAAGTGGATCGCCCGCGTCGACGGTCTGCGCTACGGCTACGAAGAGGCGCTCGGCTACTGCGTCGACCCCGAGGGCGTCCGCGACAAGGACGGCATCACGGCGGCCCTGCTCATCACGGAGCTGGCCTCGCAGCTCAAGTCGGAGAACCGCACGCTCCTTGACCTCCTGGACGACCTGGCCGTCGAGCACGGCCTGCACGCGACCGACCAGCTGTCGGTCCGGGTGGAGGACCTGTCGGTCATCGCGAACGCGATGACCCGCCTGCGCGAGCACCCGCCGACCACGCTCGCCGGTCTCCGGGTCACCCGAGCCGAGGACCTCACCCGGGGCACGGACACCCTCCCCCCGACCGACGGCCTGCGCTACACCCTCGACGGCGCCCGAGTCATCGTCCGCCCGAGCGGCACGGAACCGAAGCTGAAGTGCTACCTGGAGGTAGTGGTCCCGGCCGCGACCCACGCGGACCTCCCGACGGCACACGCGAAGGCGAAGGCCCTCCTGACAGCGATCAAGCACGACCTGTCGACGGCGGCCGGCATCTGAGCTGCCCCTAGGCAGTCCGGCACCCAACAAATGACAGGCGCCCTGCGTTTCCGCAGGGCGCCTGTCATTTGGCATTCGACCTTCAGAGCTGCATCTCAGCCGCTCCAGATCGAGTAGATCAGGACCCTGACGCACCAGCTCGCCCTCGAACACGTCCCCCCTTCTCCCGGACTAACGCCGCTTCGAGGTCACTGATCGGGCACAGCTCGCAAAGCCCTCGCCGGGGCGCGGCTGACTGGTCTGCGTTTTCCACTTCGTCTAGCGTATGCCGCGCCAGCGAAGAACTTCAGGAGGACCACGTGGCACTGACGTTGGAAGAGGCGATCATTCAGCTGAGCGACAGAGCATCGACGAAACGCCGATCGGCCGCGAAGCGACTGCGCAGACTGGCGGACGAAACGGCGGGTCCACAACTGCTCGCTGCACTGCAATGCGAAATTAACGATCGCCGCACCTGGGAAACTCAGTATGAAATGATTATGGCTCTCGGAGTGTGCAATTACCGGCCCGCCGTTAAATTCATGGCCGATCTGGCCCAGCAATCCACCGACGCCGAAGCGCTGAAATTTGCTTTGGGTGATTCAATCGTACGACTCCGAAGCCCTGAGGAAGGTTTCTCAGCCCCATTAGAATGGTGCCTGAATATTGGGCATCCATCACTGGTCGATGGCGCTCTTCGCGCCGTCGCCACCATGCACGCAACCCTGGACGCCAGAACCATTGAGCGCGTACTGGATTTCCTTGATCTGCTGGATCCCTATGACGGACTACGCTACTGGGCCGCAGTCGCAGCAAGAGAGTGGTCCGGTGACAGAGTCCGCATGTTCTTGGAGGTCTGTGCGAAAGGTCCCCGAACGGACGTGGCCGATGCCGCGGCCACGTCCTTGGGTATCCGACTCTAGTCTCCACGGCAGCTGACAGGAACTACCGCAATCTCCGACATTCTATTTCGCATGCCAAATGTCACACTTCACCCTCCCACCACGCAAGAGGCTCTCCCTCCTCGTCAAACACATTCCCATATTCCCATTCCACCCCATCTTCGGGAAGCTCAGCCAAGAGTGACTCGATCGCTGGAAATCCCACACTGATCGGGAATGTGAGGACCACGAGCGACTCAAGCTCGCCATCAACCCGTCCGCCGACTTGCACCGCTTTCCCCTTAAGGGATTCTATGGCATCGCCATTTATCCCGACGTAAAACACTTGGACGGCGACGTTTCCACCCCGCTTGAGCACCTTCGCGCTCTTGCTGCGCTCGTCGTATTCGATCACATCACCAGCCGCGATGCCCCTGACGAAGCCGGGTGACAGGCGGACAAGGTAGTGGCCGTTACCTACCGACGAAACAGCTACCACCTCATCGGCAGTAGCCCCATGCTCGGACTCCACCTTGAGTCGAATCCCAGCACAGTCGCCGCAGTTAGTCCCATCTTCCGAAGCCAGCACCACAGCCTCCCCTCTCAGCACACGACTTCCCTCTTGTGGGAGCACCTCGGTTCTGGGCGCTGCTGTTGCACGCTGCACCCTCAATACAAAGATTTACCGACTCCAGGTTTCCTCCCTTACTCCTGGGCACGTTTACGTGACCTATCTGAACGTTGTCCGGATTGGTGGTTTTCATGCCGCAGCGCCAGCACTGCAGGACACCGTCGCCCTCTGCCTGCGCTTTGGCAACCATCGCATCTCGAATCGAACTGGGGACATTCTTCTTCGCCGTCGGTCCGCCCCTGCTACCAGCCATCTGGCTCGGCGAAGCGACTTCTCCGTCTCGCAGGACGAACAGCGGAAGCTGGCAGTGCTCCGGTGCACCCGCGTTAGTGTTGTGAACGAGCACGGCAAGGGTGCCCGCGAGTACATGATAAGTGTGCAGTCCGTCGACACTGAGGTCATATGTGACCCGCTGCGCCGTGTACGACTTCACCTCGACGATTCGGGTCGGCGCGCCGTCGGCGTTCTGGAGGGTCTGGCCCGGCTTGAGGTCTGCTGCCTGGGTCCAGCTGTTGCGGCTGACCTCGTAGAACTGGTGGTGCTTGGTGGTCTGGATCGTCTTCTTGCCGGCCTTGGTGGCTACGACGACGTCGACGTAGTCACGGTCGGTCTTGGTGACGATGACCGCTGTGACGCGGTGCTTCTCCTTCTTCTTCTTGCCGGGTTCGGCCGTCAGAACGTAGTCGCCGACCTTGACCTGCGAGATCTGCTTGACCGTGCCGTCGGCCATCAGCACACCGGTCAGACCGGTGAAGCTGTGAGGCACGCGGCAGCTCGCCCCAGGCGTCTCCTCGTCCGACTTGGACGACTTGCCCTTGCCGCCGTACTTGCTCGCCGCCGCTCCGAAGATGCCGCCGACGACCGCGCCCGTCGCCGTCGCCTTGGCCGCGCCGCTCGCGCTGCAGCCTTCCTCGCTCGCCGCGCAGCTGATGCCGTAGCCGACCGCGCCTTCGGCACCGCCGCCCGCGGCGCCCATGGCCGCGCCCTGCGCCACCTTGCCGCCGACGCCCGCCAGGAGGCGACCCACCGCGCCGGAGGCCGCGCCGCCCACGGCGCCGCCGACGGCTCCGGTCAGGGCGCCGACCGCCATCGAACCGAGAAGGCCACCGACCGACTTGGGGCCGTCGCTCATCATGTAGCCGACGCCGTTGGCCGCCGCGCCCGCCAGGGCCGCGCAGGCCAGGGCGCCACCGCCGAGAGTGGCTCCCGTGCAGCCGGCGAAGACCACCACACCCACAGCGACGGAGACGATGGTCGCCGCGTGCTGCTTGACGTAGTTCGCTGAGGCCTTGGCTGCCTTCTTCAGGCCTCTGCCTATCTTCTTGGCCGCCTTCTTTCCGGCCGCCACCGCCTTCTTGGCGACGTGTTTGACGGTTTTGGCGACCGCTCGTACTGTCCGCTTGGCCTTCTGGACCACGCGGTGGACCTGGCGTTTGGCGTACTTGTAGGTCCGCTTGGCGTATCTCTTGACCTTCTTGACGCTGTCCTGGACGTACCGCACCGCCTTGCGCACCGCGCGGTGCGCCTTGCGTACGGCTTTCTTGACCGTGCGCTTGACGGTCTTCGCGACCTTGCGGACCGTCTTCGCGGCCTTCTTGACCGCGGCCTTGCCCTTCTTCCAGGTCGACTTGACGGCCGACTTGGCCTTCTTGGTGACCTTCTTGACGGTCTTCTTGAAGCTCTTCGCCAGCCCGCCGATGGACCAGTGGCCCGTCGGGTCCATCTCCGTCATCGGGTTCTGGTTGGCGAAGGAGTAGCGGTTGGCGTTCACCGACGCCGGCAGCGGGCTGTTGGACGCCGTGTCCCGGCTGTTGAACTGCCCGGTCTCCGGCGAGTACCAGCGCGCGGCCATGTTGACCTTGGCCGTCTCCGGGTCGGTCCAGCCCGACTGATAGCCGAGGTTGCCCAGCATGCCGGTGGTGGCGGTGACCTTGCCGAACGGCGCGTACGTCGTCGAGCCGGACAGCGTCTCGGCGGCGTCGGTGAACTGGGCCACCACGTCGTCGTGGAGGTCGGTCCACACCAGCACCGACGACAGCGCCGTCTTCACGCCGGCGAGCGAACCGTCCGCCCCGCGGCTGTAGACGGCGTGACCGTCGGAGGCCACGTCGTTGCCGAGACCGCTGTACCGGAAGGAGAAGGCCTCGGCGCCGGTCCCGTCCTTGGCGCTGAGCACCCGGTCGAGGCCGTCGTAGGCGTACGTGCGGTCGCCCTCGCTGATCACGCGGTTGAAGGCGTCCGCCTTGACCGACGTCTGCACGCCGCTCTCGTCCGTCGTGGTCTTCATCGTGCCGCGCGCGGTGTACGCGTACGTGGAGTGCCCGTCCGAGGTGAGGCGGTTGCGGGCGTCGTAGGTGTAGGTGTCGCCGCCGACGCGGGTGCGGTTGCCCGAGGCGTCGTAGCCGTAGACCTCCGTGGACGTCCCGTTGTTCCACGACGTCAGGCGGTTCGCCCAGTCGTAGGTGTAGGTGTTCGTCGACGCGCCGGCGACTCCCGTCGTCGTCTTCGACGTCAGGTTGTCGTTCTCGTCCCAGCCGTACGCGAGGGACGCCACCGTCTTGCCGGTGGGCGAGGTCAGCTTCTCCGACGTCGGCCGTTGCAGCGCGTCGTAGGAGAACTCCCGCTTGGCCTTTCCGTCGCCCAGGTCGATCTGCTTGACCTTGTTGTCGACGTCGTAGACGTACGTCATCGTCGAGCCGGTGGCGCCGTCGACCTGCGTCCTGAGGCGGCCGGCCGTGTCGTAGCCGTACGTCGAGGTGCCCGAGGCGTCCGTCCGGGACGTCATCGCGCCGTCGCCGTCGTAGGCGAAGGACGAGGAGCCGGACGGCCCCGACGTCGACAGGAGCAGGCCCCGGTCGTCGTACGTGAACGTGTCCCTGCCGGTGTCGGAGTCCGTGCCCGTCACCGAGGTGACGCGGTCGTCGGAGTCGTAGGCGTAGGTGTGGTCGACCGTCTCGGCCTCCGCACCCGTGCCCGACTGCTTCACCAGCCGGCTCTTGGCGTCGTACTCCTGGGTGACGACCACTCCGCCCGGGGAGCGCTGCTCCCTGGCCCGGCCGGCCGCGTCGTACACCGTGGTGAAGGTGCGGTCGGCGAGGTCGGGGTGGGCCGGGGTGGACGGTTCGATCACCGACTCGGGCAGCCCCCACGTGTTGTAGGTCGTGATGAACGGGTTGCCGCGGCCGTCGGTGAAGCGCGTGGGGTTGCCCGCCACGTCGTAGCCGTAGGTCGTGGTGATGGACTCGGTGGCCGAGACGGGTTCGACCGCCTTGGTGACCAGGCCCGTCGGGTCGTACGTGTACGTCGTGCTGTGCCCGCGGGGGTCGGTCGCCGACACCGCGTTGCCCGCCCGGTCGTACGCCGTGCGGCTGGTGCGCAGCACCGCGCCCGCCGTGTCCAGTTCGCTGGTCTGCGTCAACTGGCCGTAGCCGTCAAAGGTGTTGCGGGTGCTGGTGCCGTCGGGGTTCGTCGCGGTGAGGACGTCGCCGTCCATGGTGTACGTGAACTTGGAGGTGTTGCCGGCGCCGTCGGTCACCTCCGTGACCTCGCCGAGCGCGTTGTACTTGTAGGACTCGGCAACCCCCGCCGCGCTCACGGTCCGGGACAGGTCGCCGCCCGGCGCGTCGTACTCGTTGATCGACGTGTACGCCCGCTGTGTCGGCTGCCGCACGACGTCCGTGCTGGTCAGCTCGCGCCCGAGGTAGTCCCACGTCGACTCCTCGCGCGCCCCGCCGGGCCGGGTGGCCGACAGCAGGTCGCCGTTGGTGGAGTAGACGAAAGTGGACTTGCCGCCGCCGGGTTCGGTGACCGAGGCCACGTCGCCGAGCTGGGTGTAGGTGTACGTCGTGCGGTTGCCCAGCGGGTCGACCTCCGCGGTGACCTGGCCGAGCTTGTTGTACTCGTTCCAGGAGGTCGCGGTGACCGGGGTGCCGGCCCCCGGCGCGGTGTAGCCCGGGGACGTGGTCGAGGTCTCCTGCCCCTCCGCGTCGTAGGCGACGGTCGTGACGTTGCCGAGCGGGTCGGAGGTCTCCGTCGCCTCGCCGAAGGTGTTGTAGCCCGTCATCGAGATCGGGCGGACGGAGGTGGCAGCGCCGCCTCCGGTCTCCGCGTCGACGGCGGGCTCGGTGACCGTGGTCTGCTGGGCCGCCTCGTCGTAGCCGTAGTCGGTGGTGTTGCCGGCCGCGTCGGTCATGGACGTGGGCAGGCCGCGCTGGTCCAGCTTCCACGTCGTGGTGCGGACCGAACTGCCCGCCGCGGGAAGCGTGCCGCCGTACACCGCGGACACCTGGGAGGCGGTCAGCGCCTCGCCGTAGACCTGGACGTCGGCGATGGCGGCCTGCGTGTTCTCGGCGTAGGCGCCGTTGTACAGACGCCGTCCGAGCTGGAGCGGTCCGGTGGCCTCCCAGGGGGTGGTGAAGGCGGTCGTCGTCCCGGACTGGGCGCCGTTGACGTACAGCTTCAGCGACGCGGAGGCCTGGTCGTACACACCGGTGAGGTGGGTCCAGACGCCCGACGTCACCGCCGAGGTGCCCGAGGCGGCGCGAATGGTCGCCGCGTCGGTCGCGTCGGCGGCGTGCCGGTTGAAGGTCCAGCCGTACGCCGTGGAGTAGTACAGCTGGAAGCCGCTGGCGGTCTTGCCGTCCTGGGCGACGACGTCGCTGTTGGCGCTGGTCGAGTTGAGCTTGACCCACGCCGACACGGTGAAGCTGCCACCGGTGTTGACGGCCGGGCCGCTCGACTGGGCGTAGGAGCCCGCGCCCTTGATGACGACCGCTCCGCCCTTCTCGGTGGAGCGGGTCACGGCGCTGCTCAGCGTCAGCTTGTTGTTGCCGCCCGAGGAGTCCTGGGCGGTGGGGCCGCTGGTCTCGGACAGCTTCCAGCGGGCCGCCGGGGCGGTGGTGCCGTCGTGGACGGTGGTACCGGTGATGTTGCCGAGGTTGTCGTAGCGGGTGTCCACCCGGTCGGTGTCACCGGTCGCCGGGTCGGTCTCGGACTCGGTCACGACGTTGTCGTCCGGGTCGTAGGAGACCTTGGTGGTGCGGTTGACGCCGGTCGGGTCGAGCACCGACGAGGTGACGCGGTCGGCAGCGTCCACCGCGAACGTGGTGGTGGTGCGGCCGTCGTTGGTGACCTGCTTGATCAGGTTGCCAGCCAGGTCGTAGGTGTTGTCCTGCTCGACGAACTGCTTGCCGGTCGCCGGGTCCTTGCGCACGACGGACGCCGTGAGGCCGTCGTCGGTGTAGGTGTACGCCGTCACCCAGCCCATGGCGTCGGTGAGGGAGGCGAGGCGTCCCGCCGGGTCGTAGGCCCGGGACTCCTGGACCAGGGTGCTCGGCGACTTCGGGTCGTTCGGGTCGCCGGTGTGGTTCAGCAGGCTGGTGGTGAGCGGCCGGCCCTCGGCGTCGAAGGCGTAGACGTTGACGTTCCCCTCGGGGTCGGTCTCCTTCACCTTGTTGCCGTAGACGTCGTACTCGAAGGACGTGGTGTCGCCGCCCGGGTCGGTCCGCGAGGCGAGCCGGTTGTAGGCGTCGTACGTCATGGACGTGGTGCGCGAGGCGTCTCCGCCGGTCAGGTCGGCGACGGTCTGCGACAGGATGTTGCCGTCGTCGTCGAAGACCGTGGTCGACTTCGCCTGGTGCCTGGCGCCGGTGACGCGGTTGGTGACCTGGGGGCTGGTCTCGGTGACGACCTGGTCGTTCTTGTCGTACGTCCAGGAGGTGGTGAGGCCGCTCGGCTGGGCGTCGGAGATCTCCGTCTTGCTGCTCTGCCTGCCGATGTCGTCGTAGGTGTACCTGACCTTCGCGCCGTTGGCGTCGACGGCCTCGGCGAGGTCTCCGCTGGCGAAGTAGACGTACTTGGTCCGCTTGCCGCCGGGAGTGGTCACCGTGTCCATCAGGCCGGCCGGCGCGAGGGCTGTGCCGCCCTCGGCGGCCGGCGTCGACGCCGTGGTGTAGGTCGTGGACGCCGTACGGCCGCCCGGGTGACCGGCCACGGGCGGGCCGGTGACGGTGAGCAGGTTGCCGCCTGCGTCGTAGGTGTAGCTGGTCAGGTACGTGTTGTCGGTGGCGGACGCGGAGCGCGCGTCCCGCTCGGTGAGGAGCAGGTCGTTGCGCGGGTCCATCGCCGGGAAGGCGGTGGTGGCGTCGGGGTAGTACGTGTAGTACTCGGTGGCGCACTTGTCGGCGGCCGTGTCCTGGCAGTCGGTCTGCGAGACCGTGTTGCCGCGGACGTCGTGACCGGTGATGCTCCGGTTGCCGTTGGCGTCGGTCACCGTGTGCAGGAAGCCGGAGGTGTCGTAACCGTACGTCGTCCGCTTGCCGTTGGTGTCGATCGCGGCCAGCGGACGGTTGCCCATCTCCGCGTCGTACACGTAGGTCAGGGTCTTGTCGGTCGGGTCGGTGAGCGTGACCGTGCGCACCGGTGCGACGCCGGACGACGCCTTGTAGGCGGACCAGTGCTGCTCGACCTGGTCCTCGGTGAGGGCGTGGTCGTAGGCCGCGACCTCGGCGATGGAGCCGTTGAAGAAGCTCACGTCGCCGGGCGAGCTGAACCACTTGTTGAAGCCCGCGCCGACGAACGTGCGGGTGTTGGACTGGTCGTTGACCCCGCTCGCGAGGTCGCCCTGCTTGACGCCGTCGACGTACAGGGTCTGCTTGGCGCCGTCGGCGGACAGGACCGCGTGGTGCCAGACGTTGTCGTTGACGGCCTTCGTGGACCCGAAGTCAGCGTTCGCGTTGCCTGAACTCCACCAGTGGCCGCGCAGCTTGCCGTCCGCGCCGACGTACAGCGTGGGGGTCCAGGTGCCGGACGGGGCCGACAGGGTCGGCGGCTGCGACTGGTCGGACAGGAGCGCGCCGGGCTTGGCGGTCTTGAACCAGAGCTCGACGGCGCGGGCCGAGGAGCCGTGCCAGGGGGTGTACGGGATCTCGGCGTAGGAGGAGGTGCCGTTGAAGGAGGCCGCGGTCACGTCACCGGCGCCGAACGGGCCGGCCACGCCCTGTGTGACGGTGCTGTTGGTGCCGAAGCCGGTGTGCACCTCGTTCGCGGCCTGCGGCGCGCCGAGGGTGTCGGCGAGGCGCCAGTACCCGGTCGGGGCGGAGCCCATGACCGCGGAGCGGTACACCTGCGAGGAGCCGGTGACGGTGGACGGGTTGAGCTTCCAGACGCCGCCGTCGCCGTCCGTGACCTGCTGGACGAGGTCGTCGGTCGTGCCGTACGCGACCTTCGCCTGGACCTTGCCGCCGGGCGTGGTGATCTTGTCGAGCAGTCCGGTGGACCGCTTGGCGGCCTGGTACTGCGCGGTGATCGCCGACAGGTCGAGGGGCTCCGAGTAGATCGCCACCTCGGCCATCTGGCCGGTGTAGTGCCCGAGCTTGTCACCGGCGTTCATCGCCGGCCAGCCGTCGGTGTTCACGCCGGCGCCGAGCGAGATCCAGGGCTGCTCCCAGTCGTTGATCGTGCCGGTCAGCGAGCCCTGGGCGACGCCGTCCAGGTACAGGGTCTGGCTGCTGGCCTGCCCGGTGAGGACGGCGTTGTGCCACTGGCCGTCGGTGACCGTGGCGGTGGAGACGGCGGTGGGGCTGCAGCTCGGCGACATGGCGAGGCAGCCGCGCAGCTTGCCGTCGGTGCCGACGTAGACCGCCGGGGTGTTCTTGGTCGTGTTGGCGACCGGGTCCGAGTCGCTGAGCGGCTTGTCGCCGTAGTAGAAGAGGACGCCTCCGGGCGTGGTGGTCCTGAACCACAGGGAGACCGTCATGTACGACGGCGTCGCGCCGGGCGCGGACGGCATCTCGACGTAGGACGTGGTGCCGTTGAAGGTGGCCGTCTTCTGGGTCGAGCCCGCCAGCAGGGAGGAGCCGCCCAGGGTCACGTCGTGGTAAGTACCGTTGTAGCGGCCCTGGTTGGTGTCCACCGTGTCCTTGGCGACGGTGGTGCCGCTCGTCTCGCCGAGCCGCCAGTAGGCGTAGGGGTCGGCGTCGAGGACGGTGGTGCGGTAGTGGTTGCCGGTGGCGTAGCCGTACGTGGTGCACTTGGCGGGGCTCGCGGGCGGGCAGACCGAGGTGAGCTGGTCGCCGGAGTAGCCGTACTTCCAGGTCTGGACGGTGGTCGTGTCGCCCTTGACCGAGGGGTCGGTGGCGACCGAGTCGACGTGCGCGGCGCTCGCGCCGGCGGGGGTCGTCCAGGTCAGCGTCAGGGACCGCTTGGCCGTGCTGTTGGTTATCTTCGTCAGCTGCTTGGAGGCGTTGTAGGTGAACGTCTCGGCGCGGCCGGCGTAGTCCTTGATGCCGGAGATGGCGTACGTGCCCGCCTTGGCCGTGGCCTGCTTGAAGGCGTACTCGGTGAACTCCTTGTCCGTCAGCGTGTATCCGCCGGTCACCGCGAGCAGCCGCGCGTAGCGGCCGAGCGGGGGCTGGAACGTGCCGTCGGTGTTGCGGCCGAAGGCGACCTGCTCACCGCCGGGGTAGGTGACGATCACGCTGGTGACGGTGCCGGAGGGGTCCTTGACCTCGGCGGCCTTCATGTCGGCGACCGTCGACCAGCCGGCGCCGAAGGCCTGGTCGGTGCGCGGGTCGAGGCTGTTGTAGGAGCGGTCGATCTGGAGCGAGGGGCCGACGACCTCGACGTCCGCGTCGGTGTCGTCGGTGGTGTAGTTGCCGTCCGAGGGGTCGAAGTCGTGCCCGTCGGTGTTCTGGGCGAGGCCCGAGGTGACCGGCGGCTGCGGTACGGCGGTGGTGAAGCGGCTGGAGTAGGTCACTTCCTGGTAGCCGTCGGTCACGCCGACGTACCAGGCGTAGTTCTTGGACCACTTGAGCTTGCCCGCGGGGATCTTCCAGCTGCCCTTGGCCAGGGCGCCGGACGTGACGACGGGGGTGGTGCTGCCGGAGTCGGCGTCGTACACCTCGAAGGTGTAGGTCAGCGTGGGGTTGGGCCACTTGTCGGCGTCGCTGGCGTAGACCAGCAGCTCCGGCTGGAGGGTGTTGGCCTGGAAGTTCTCCGGCGGATACTGGGCGTTGACCTGCGGCTGGGTGTTGGCCGCGTAGGTCAGGTCGAGCGAGGGGCGCATGGCGGCGTTCGCCGAGTCGTCGGAGTGGAACCGCTTCCAGTGCAGTCCGTCGGACGTCGGCGCGGCCATCGCCAGGCCGTAGTTGGCGCCGCCGGTGGCGACCTGCGTGAACCAGGGCGTCGACAGCGTGACGGGCATCTTCACACCGACGTCGGCGCTGCCGTCGCTGTTGCTGCACGAGGCGCCGGGGGCGACGGTGGCCGTGCCGATGGCGGCGCCGTAGGCGGGGCCGGGGTAGGCGGTGGTCGTCGAGGGCGACCAGGACTGCGTCACCGGGTACACCGAGAACGGCTTCGCGGTGCACGACGAGGACCACAGCGCGTACACGTTGAGGGTCGCGGCGGAGACCTTCTGACCGGCGATCTTGGAGCTCAGCGTGGAGAACTGAAGGAAGGAGTTGGCCTTGTTGGTGCCCGAGTCGTACGAACCGACCTTGATCTGGGCCTCGTTGGAGCGGTTGATGCTCGCGTCGGACTGCACGTACGTCGCCTCGCTGGAGGCGACGACCGTCGTGGGGTCGACGGTGACGGGGTAGACCCGCTCGGGGTCGTCCAGCCAGGCCCGGTCGGCGGTCATCCGCAGCGCCGGCTCGCCGTCCACGGTGGTGAGTTCGTAGGAGACCTGCTGCGAACGCGTGCCCTCGCCCGAGCGGGGGTCGATACGGGAGTCGACCATGAAGGCGTGCGGGATGCTCGCGGTCACCTTGCCGTCGGCGCCGGTGAACTCGACGTCGCCGTTGGCGGCGAGGCGCGGGGTCAGTCCCTTGGCGTCCAGCCGGAACACCCAGGAGTCGGCCGCGTCCTTGGAGTGCAGGACTACGTTCTCCTTGAACCCGTCGGCGGTGGGGACGAGTTCCACGTCGGTGCCGGGCAGGACGCCGGCGTAGACGAGGGTGCCGTCGCGCTTCTCGGCCGCCGTGACCTCGCGGGCGCCCTGGAGGGTGTACGACAGCGCGCGGCCGTCGCCGAGTTCGACGGAGGCCAGCTGTTCGTCGCCGGAGTCCGGGGCGAACTCGACGTCGAGGGAGTTGGCTTCCTGTGTGAACCGCCCGTCCGTGTCCTTGACCAGGCCGGTGTCGATCGGCTGCCAGGTGCCGTCGGTGTCCTTGAAGTTGGCCCGGCCGGTGTAGTGGCGGACCGTGGTGGAGCCGTCGGCGTTGACGAAGTAGTCCGACGTGGCGGTGGACTTGGCCGCGTCGCGCTCGCTGGTGGCGGGGTCGAAGCTCTTCGCCGTGGCGGTCGCGGAGCCGGTCGTGACCTTGTCGGTCTCGTCCACGGGCCGTTCGTACGCGTCGAGTTCCCCCTTGCCCTCGCCGGGCGCGCGGCCCACCCCGTCGTCGGCGCTGGTGGCGGCGGTGGAGGCGGTGTGGCTCTTGCCCTCGGCGGTGCCGCCCTGCTGGTCGGGCGTGTCGAGCGGCGACTCGCCGGCCCACTCCCACAGGCCGGACAGCGACAGCTTCGGCATGCTCAGCGCGGGCATCGTGGCGCCGGTCGCCGCCGCCGTCTCGGTGGTGAGCGTGAAGGAGAAGAAGACGAGAACAGATAGCGCCGTGGTCCTCATCCTGCCCCTGCCGGTACGACCCGGCGGAAACAGGCGAGCACCACGCCCCCGTTGCTTGCGCATGGACAGCCTTTACGTGGTCCTTACAGAACCTCGCAAGGTTTGCCTATTCACGAACAAAATTTCTACACGGGATCCCCATGTTTATGTGATCTTTACTGACTGGTGATCAGTTTGCGGCTGTTCACGGCCTGTTGTCCGAGGCGGCGTCCCGGATCTCCCGCACCACCGCGGCCTTGAGCCCGTCACCCGGCGGTACGGCGGTGACGTTGCTCTTCGCCGTCGCCACTGCCTCGCCGACCACGACGAACGGCAGCGAAGGATGCTGTCCGGCGACGGCCCGGACGGCCTGCGCCTGCGGTGCGCCGACCGTCAGGACGATCTCGCACTGCCGCTGCACGAGCCCGTTGAGGAACGGCCGGGCGTTGGCCGCCGACTGCTCCCCCGTGACCGGCACATAGCTCACCCTGGCCCGGGTCTCCTCGGACGCCTGCTGCATCCCCTCCCACACCGAGGCGGCGACCGTCCCCTGGGCTATGCCGTCCGCACCGGTCAACAGGCAGGCGTCGACGTCCCGGTACTGCCGGGCCCTCGGATCGGGGGGCCGGTTCGCGTCGTCGTCCCCGCCGAAGAGCAGCCACAGGCCACCCGCCAGGGCGAGCAGCGCGACGGCCACTCCGCCCGCCAGCCGGCCGCGGCGGCCCCGCACCAGGCCGGCCACCCGGTTCACCAGGGCCGGGGCCCACGCCCCGCGCCCGGGGTTCTGCTTGCTGTTGCTGCGCCAATTGCGCCGGGTCTTCATCGGAAGGCCCCCTCGATTCTCGGAACGGTGCGCCTGGGCACCGGTGACTGACTGGACGGTAGGCGTCGCGGGCCCGGTCGGGCGGCGCGGGGTGCGCGCCGGCGGTAGCACCCGCAACGGCGACGCCCGCGGCAGGAGCGCCCCGGACGGGAACGTTCGCGGGCGTACATCCCACGCGGCACGCTGCCGCGTACAGCCCACGCGACGCGCGACGCGTACGGGTCACGCGGCACGCCGACCGCGGGGCCGGGCGCGGCAGACGTCAGCCGGTCGCGCCGGGGCGTCGCCCCAGGGCCCTCGCCGGGCGCGGGGGCGTCACGTCGCGGGCCCTCGGCGGTGGGAGGCGGGTCGCGTCGTGGTTAGCCCAGGCCGAGCAGGATGCCCAGGAGCACCGCGCCCGCCGCCGCGGGGCCCATGATCTCCCAAGCCCAGCGGATCGTCACCTCGCCCTGGGCGCCGGCCGCCTTCCCGCGTGCCTCGCGCAGGAGCCGCAGCTCGTGGATGATCTTGTCGCCCTCGGCTCTCACCGGGCCCTCGGGAACGCCCGTACCGGTGCGCGCGTTCGCGCCGCGCGCGGTGGGTTCGCCGCCGCCGGGGCCGCCGAACCCGCCCAGGCCGCCGGTTCGACGGCCGCCGCCGCGTCCCTCGCGGTCCGCCGCCGTCTTGGCCTCCTGCCGGTGCGCCTTCTTGCGGCCGCGCAGGGAGACGGGGATCGCCCACAGCTGGAACTTCGCCCCGGCGTGGGTGACGACCTCGTTGGAGTAGCCGGACCGGAGGGAGTCGACCTCGCCCCAGGGCAGTGCGATCACCCGGAACGGGTTGCGCACGCGCAGCCGGTCGTCGTTGGCGTACACCGCGGGGCGGACCGTGAACGCGACGATCAGCGGCACCAGAAGGAGCAGCGTCGCCAGCGCCAGCCACGGCGTGCGGCCCTTGCCGACGAGGATCGCGTCGAGGCCGAGCCAGCCGACGAGCCCGAGCAGCAGCACTCCCGCCGCGATGCCGGCGGGGGACCGGTAGATGCGGTCCTTGGACTCGGGCGCCGGGGGCCGCGGTGCGGGTGACTGGTCTTCCGGGGTCGTCATGCTCCCGATTCTGCCGCAGGGCCCCTCGGCGGGCCGACCCGCCCGGACGCCGGGCGCCCGAGCGGCGGCTGAGCGGCCGAAACCGTCCGTGAGCGGGAACGCCGGCCCCCTCGCGCCCGCGGCCCGACTCCCTCGCACCCCCCGGCTCGTCCCACTCACCGCCTGGCCCCCTCTTCCACACCCGCGCGGGGATGAAACTCCCGCCCCGCCGTGAACAAGGGCGCACACGGGCGCATCGGAAGGCCGTTACGGGCCGTACGGCGTCGGCGCAGGTCTCACGCCCCGCCATACGGGTGATGTTCCGTCAGCTCTCTTGTCACTCCCTCACCCGCATGGATCAATGGACATACCGGTGGGCGGCCCATCCCATTCGGGGTAGCGCGTATCGCTGATGCCCGCGACCTGTCTCATGTGCGTCCGTCGCACATGCATCTGCGCCGCAGCCCATGCCCGAGAGCTGGACGACAGGTCTTCGGCGGCTTTTCGAAGGCCGTCACAGCGCCCAGATCGTGGCCTCTGATCCCGGCACCCTGATCGTCCGACGTCCCGACTCGGGCCGTCCCCCTGCCCGTGCAGCCGTGCCGACCCCGGCCCGGAACCACGCCGGCACCCGCGCGGCGCGAGCGACGTACCTCGCACACACCACAACCTCGTCCAGGAGGACAGCCATGTCTGCATCCCTGCTCCCCATCGTGTCGTCGCCGACGCTGATCGCCGCCGTGCCCGGCTTCGGGCCGACCGCCGGCGGCAACAGCGTCCTGCTCATCGGCACCAACCTCGGCGGCGCCACCTCGGTCACCTTCGGGGGCACGCCCGCGACCATCGTCTCCCAGGACCTCTTCGGCTTCCTGATCACCGTGGTCGCGCCGCCGCACGCCGCCGGCAACGTGCCCGTCGTCGTGACCACCCCGGCCGGCGCCAGCACGCCCGCGAACTACACCTACGTGGGACCGGTCGTGCCGTCGCCCCCGACGGTCCTCGTCTTCACCCCGCCGACCGGCCCGACGACCGGCGGCACGCCGTTCACGATCGTGGGGACGAACCTCACCGGTGCGAGCGTCACCTTCGGCGGCGTTCCCGCCGTCGGCGTGACCGTCGTCGGGGGCGTCCTGCTCACCGGCGTCACCCCGCCGCACGCCGCCGGGAACGTCCCCGTCGTCGTGACCACGCCCGCGGGCAGCACCACCGTCGCCGGCGGGTTCACCTACGTCGGTCCGCCGCTGCCCACGGCGGTCTCCATCACCCCGTCGGTGGGCGCCACCGTCGGCGGCACGCCGATCGCCATCGTCGGCACCAACCTCGCCGGGGCCACCGTGACCATCGGCGGCGTCCCGGCGACCAACGTGGTCGTCGACGCCACCGGCACGGTGCTGGCGGCCCTCACGCCCGCCGGCGTGGCCGGTAACGCGGCGGTCGTCGTGACGACCCCGGCCGGCAGTGTGACCGTCTCCGGCGGGTTCACCTACGTGTGACAGACGCGCGTGCGGGCCGGACGGCGATCGACGTCCGGCCCGCACGCGTGCGTGCGTGGGGCTGCAAAATCGATCCTTCCCGGGAGTCTCAAGGCCGGCGGGGCCACCTTCTCCATTAGTGGTCGATGACGCATACACCGGACAATATTGTCGGTAATGGAATAGTGAACCATGCCCGCTCATGGAATGCGCTCCTGAATACGCCCCTCCGATCGGGTGACGGGGACACATATCCCTTGCGGCATATTCCGCATTCTGCGTCACTGGAGGCATCCAACCGGTGGGCAGCCCAACCTCTCCGGGGGGCGCGGTGTCCGGTCCGGCCGCTGTCTGCCTTGCGCGTAGGGCAGCCCAGCATCGGGCTCGACGCCGCGATGGGCACCCCCCGAGAGGAATGGATCCCCCAGCCGGCGTCATTTCCTTGGCGCCGGCTGGGCGGTTGGTCATCTACCCCGCGAAAGTCCGCGAAACGGCCCTGACGGGCGGTGAGGGTAATTCCCCCGGTCAAGGCGCGGTAATTCAGATATCCGCCGGTGTTCGACACTCCGGCGATGACCTCACCCCTGGTGGCGCTCCCCCCTTTTTTCGCCATTCCGGCCGGTTCTCGACGGAAGGCCACCGCGCGCCGGTTCTTGGGGGCGGCCACCGCAGCGCCGATTCCCGCCGGGAGGCCACCGCAGTGCCGGTTCTCGGCGGAAGGCCACCGCAGCGCCGATTCCCGCCGGGAGGCCACCGCAGTGCCGGTTCTCGGCGGAAGGCCACCGCAGCGCCGGTTCCCGCCGGGAGGCAACCGCGCCGCCGGTTCTTGCGGGAGGCCACCGCGGCGTCGGTTCTCCGTGGCGGCCGCCACAGCGCCGGTTCTCGACGGGAGGCCACCGCGGCGGCGGTTCCCGCCGAGAGGCCACCGCGCGCCCGTTCATTGGGGGCGGCCGCCGCCGCGCCGGTTCCCGCCGAGAGGCCACCGCGGCGGCGGTTCCCGCCGAGAGGCCACCGCGCGCCCGTTCTTGGGGGCGGCCGCCGCCGCGCCGGTTCCCGCCAGGAGGCCACCGCGCCGCCGGTTCCCGTCGGGAGGCCACCGCGCCGCCGCTTCTTGACGGGAGGCCACCGCGGCGCCGGATCTTGGGGGCGGCCACCGCAGCGCCGATTCCCGACGAGAGACCACCGCACCGCCGCTTCTTGACGGGAGGCCACCGCGGCGCCGGTTCTCGGTGGCGGCCACCGCAGCGCATGTTCCCGACGAGAGACCACCGCACCGCCGGTTCTCCGTGGCGGCCACCGCCACGCCGGTTCCCCACGAGAGGCCACCGCGGCGGCGGTTCTCAGCGGGAGCCCGCCGAGGCATCCGTCCCGACGGAGGTCACCGCGGCACCCGTTCCCGACGGGAGGTCACCGCGGCGTCGGTTCCAACGGAAGCCGTCGCGACACCCACCCACCGCCGGAGCCACCGCACGCCACTCCGGGAACCGCCCCGGATCCCCCGCCGGGGTGTACACCCGCTACGCGCGTAGATATGCTCGTCTGGTGACCATGCCCACCAATGCACCCACCGCAGCTCACGCACTCGCGGACGTCACGACGTCCGACAGCTCGCTGCGCCGCTTCCTCCACGGGCTGCCCGGCGTCGACGCGGTCGGCCTGGAGGCGCGCGCCGCATCCCTCGGCACCCGATCCATCAAGACGACCGCGAAGGCGTACGCCATCGACCTGGCCATCTCCATGGTCGACCTGACGACGCTGGAAGGCGCGGACACCCCGGGCAAGGTCCGGGCGCTCGGCGCGAAGGCGGTCCACCCCGACCCCACCGACCGCACCACGCCCGCCACGGCCGCGGTCTGCGTGTATCCGGACATGGTGGCCGCCGCCAAGGCCGCCGTCGCCGGCTCCGGTGTGAAGGTGGCCTCCGTCGCCACCGCCTTCCCGGCCGGCCGCGCCGCGCTCGACGTCAAGCTGGCCGACGTCCGTGACGCCGTCGCCGCGGGCGCCGACGAGATCGACATGGTCATCGACCGCGGCGCGTTCCTCGCGGGTAAGTTCGGCAAGGTGTACGACGAGATCGTCGCCGTCAAGGAGGCCTGCGGCGACTCCGCCCGGCTCAAGGTCATCTTCGAGACGGGCGAGCTGTCGACGTACGACAACATCCGCCGCGCCAGCTGGATCGGCATGCTCGCCGGCGCCGACTTCATCAAGACGTCCACCGGCAAGGTGGCCGTCAACGCGACGCCCGCGAACACCCTCCTCATGCTGGAGGCCGTCCGCGACTTCCGCGACCGGACCGGCGTCCAGGTCGGCGTGAAGCCCGCCGGCGGCATCCGCACCACCAAGGACGCGGTCAAGTTCCTCGTCCTGGTCAACGAGACCGTGGGCGAGGACTGGCTGGACAACCACTGGTTCCGCTTCGGCGCCTCCTCGCTGCTGAACGACCTGCTGATGCAGCGTCAGAAGCTGGCCACCGGCCGCTACTCCGGCCCCGACTACGTGACGGTGGACTGATCACCATGGCATCCGCATTCGAGTACGCCCCGGCTCCCGAGTCCCGCTCGGTCGTCGACATCGCGCCGTCCTACGGCCTGTTCATCGACGGCGAGTTCGCCGACGCGGCGGACGGCAAGGTCTTCAAGACGGTCTCCCCGTCCACCGAGGAGGTCCTCTCCGAGGTGGCCCAGGCCGGCGCCGAGGACGTGGACCGGGCCGTACGGGCCGCCCGCAAGGCGTTCGGGAAGTGGTCGGCGCTGCCGGGCTCCGAGCGCGCGAAGTACCTGTTCCGCATCGCCCGCATCATCCAGGAGCGCAGCCGTGAGCTCGCCGTCCTGGAGACGCTGGACAACGGCAAGCCGATCAAGGAGACCCGCGACGCCGACCTGCCGCTGGTCGCCGCGCACTTCTTCTACTACGCCGGCTGGGCCGACAAGCTCGACCACGCCGGATTCGGGCCCTCGCCCCGGCCGCTGGGCGTCGCCGGCCAGGTCATCCCCTGGAACTTCCCGCTGCTGATGCTGGCCTGGAAGATCGCCCCGGCGCTCGCCACCGGCAACACGGTCGTCCTCAAGCCGGCCGAGACCACTCCCCTGTCCGCGCTGTTCTTCGCGGACATCTGCCGCCAGGCGGGCCTGCCCCGGGGCGTCGTCAACATCCTGCCCGGCTACGGCGACGCGGGCGCCGCGCTCGTCGCCCACCCGGACGTGGACAAGGTCGCCTTCACCGGCTCCACCGCCGTCGGCAAGGAGATCGCCCGCACGGTCGCCGGCAGCCACAAGAAGCTCACGCTGGAACTGGGCGGCAAGGGCGCCAACATCGTCTTCGACGACGCGCCGATCGACCAGGCCGTCGAGGGCATCGTCAGCGGCATCTTCTTCAACCAGGGCCAGGTCTGCTGCGCCGGCTCGCGGCTGCTCGTCCAGGAGTCGATCCACGACGAGCTGCTGGAGTCGCTGAAGCGGCGGCTGTCCACCCTGCGCCTCGGCGACCCGCTGGACAAGAACACCGACATCGGCGCGATCAACTCCGCCGAGCAGCTGGCCCGGATCACCGCGCTCGCCGACCAGGGCGAGGCCGAGGGCGCCGAGCGCTGGTCGCCGGCCTGTGAACTGCCCACGTCCGGCTTCTGGTTCGCGCCGACGCTGTTCACCAACGTCACCCAGGCGCACACCGTCGCCCGCGACGAGATCTTCGGCCCGGTCCTGTCCGTCCTCACCTTCCGCACGCCGGACGAGGCCGTCGCCAAGGCCAACAACACGCCGTACGGCCTGTCGGCGGGCATCTGGACGGAGAAGGGCTCGCGCATCCTCGCGGTGGCGGGCAAGCTGCGGGCCGGCGTCGTCTGGTCCAACACGTTCAACAAGTTCGACCCCACCTCGCCGTTCGGCGGTTACAAGGAGTCGGGCTTCGGCCGCGAGGGCGGCCGGCACGGCCTGGAGGCGTACCTCGCCCCGTCGAGCCCGGAGGGCGAGCGATAAATGAGCACAGTCGATAAGTCCGAGCAGCAGCGTCTCAGCGTCTTCAAGACCTACAAGCTGTACGTCGGCGGGAAGTTCCCGCGTTCCGAGAGCGGCCGGGTGTACGAGGTGAGCGACTCGAAGGGCAAGTGGCTGGCGAACGCGCCCCTGTCCTCCCGCAAGGACGCCCGGGACGCGGTCGTGGCCGCGCGCAAGGCGTTCGGCGGCTGGGCGGGCGCGACGGCGTACAACCGGGGCCAGGTCCTGTACCGGGTCGCCGAGATGCTCGAGGGCCGCAAGGGCCAGTTCACGCACGAGGTCGCCGACGCGGAGGGCCTGTCGAAGTCGAAGGCCGCCGAGCAGGTGGAGGCGACGATCGACCGCTGGGTCTGGTACGCGGGCTGGACCGACAAGATCGCCCAGGTGCTGGGCGGCGGCAACCCGGTCGCGGGGCCGTACTTCAACCTGTCCTCCCCCGAGCCGACGGGCGTGGTGGCCGTCGTGGCCCCGCAGCAGTCGTCGTTCCTGGGCCTGGTGAGCGTGCTGGCCCCGGTGATCGCGACGGGCAGCACGGCGGTCGTGGTCGCCTCCGAGAAGGCCCCGCTGCCCGCCCTCTCCCTCGGCGAGGTCCTGGCCACCTCCGACGTCCCCGGCGGAGTGGTCAACGTCCTCTCCGGCCGTACGGCGGAGCTCGCGGCGCCCCTCGCCGCACACCAGGACGTCAACGCGATCGACCTCGCGGGCGCGGACGAGGCGCTGGCGAAGGAGCTGGAGATCGCCGCCGCGGACAACCTGAAGCGCGTCCTGCGTCCACAGCCTGTGGACGACTGGTCCGCCACCCCGGGCATCGACCGCATGACGGCGTTCCTGGAGACGAAGACGGTCTGGCACCCGACGGGATCGCTGGGCGCGTCGGGCTCGTCGTACTGACACCCGCGTCGCACGCCGTACAGCGCAGGCCGGGTCTCTCGGACGGAGAGACCCGGCCTGTTCGGGCTGTTGGCCCCGCGGGAGGCGGTCAGGCGCGCAGCAGGCCCGCCGCCTGGCCGACCACCGGCATGCTCCCGAAGGACTCCGCCTGGGCCACCGGGCCCGTCAGCATCTGGGACGTCAGGGGCTGGAAGTCGGCGACCTGGGTGCCCACGCCGTTGTCGAGGGGGTCCACCCCGGTGCCGGCGAGGGGGTTGGGCTTGAGGTCCGTGACGGGGCCGGTGGCGTAGCCGACCGCGCCGGTCATGGCCGCCAGGGCCGCCTGCGGGTCCACCTCGCCCAGGGAGGTGGGGCGGGTCTGCGCGAGGTCCAGGCCCGGTGCGGTGTCGGCGGCGGCGGTTCCCGCGCCCACGCCCAGTGCCGCCCCCGCCGTGGCGAGGGCGACCAGGGCGCGCCGGCCGGCGGGGTTCTTGGGGGAAGCGTGTCGTGCCATCGGGGCGCCCGCTTTCTGGTGCGTTCGGTGATCGGGTCGACACGAAGGGTAGTTGGGGTGTGACGCGCGCTGCAAAGCCGACCCGCGGGGTCGTGACCGGGCCGGTCGATGCCTCACACTGGTGTCCCGTGAGTTCCCATCCGCCCATACCCGCGCGCGTCGTGCTGCTCTGCGGCCCTTCCGGCTCCGGCAAGTCCCTTCTCGCGGCCCGCTCCGGCCTTCCGGTGCTGCGGCTCGACGACTTCTACAAGGAGGGCGACGACCCGACCCTGCCGCTGGTGGCGGGGAGCTCCGACATCGACTGGGACCATCCCGGCTCCTGGGACGCGGACACCGCGATCGCCGCGATCACCGAGCTGTGCCGCACGGGCCGTACCGGCGTCCCCGTCTACGACATCTCCCTCAGCGCCCGCACCGGTGTGGAGTCGGTCGACATCGGGCGGACCCCGCTGTTCATCGCGGAGGGCATCTTCGCCGCCGAGATCATCGGCCGCTGCCGTGAACTGGGCGTCCTGGCCGACGCGTTGTGCCTGAGCCGCGGTCCGGTGACGACCTTCAGGCGGCGCTTCCTGCGGGACTTGAAGGAGGGCCGCAAATCGGTCCCCTTCCTGCTGCGGCGCGGCTGGCGTCTGATGCGGACCGAACGCTCCATCGTGGCCCGGCAGTCGGCGCTCGGCGCGTACGCCTGCGACCGTGACGAGGCCATGGGCCGCCTGGCCTCGGCGGCGGCGGGCCGGCGCGCGCCGACGACGCGTACGGCGGTGTAGCGGGCGTACGGCGGCCCGCTCGCGACAGCACGGAAGCGGGGCTGGACGGACCCCCCGGCCCTCCAGCCCCGCTTCTTCGTGCTCCCCCGTGTTCCCCCTGTTCCCCCGTGTTTCCCCCGTCCTTGCGCCCGCGTGTCCCCCCGCAGGCGCTGACGGCGTGGTGCGCGGTACCGCTCTCCCGAGCTTCCCCCGTCGGGTCCCCCCGGTACCGCTCCCCCGTGATTCCCCCGTGCACCGGCTTCCCTGAACGGAGCCGGCTCCCCCGTTCACCTCAGGCGACGAGCTCGCCGAAGGCGTCCTCCTCGTCACGGCCGAAGCTGAGGACCTCGTCCTCGCGCAGCCGGCGGAGCGACCGCCAGATGCTGGACTTCACCGTGCCGACACTGATGCCGAGTATCTCCGCGATCTCCGGGTCGGTGCGGCCCTCGTAGTACCGCAGGACCAGCATCGTGCGCTGGAGTTCGGGCAGCCGGGCCAGCGCCTGCCACAGGACGGCGCGCAGTTCGGTGCCGCGCATCGCGTCCGTGTCGCCGGCCGTCTCCGGCAGCTCCTCGGTCGGGTACTCGTTCAGCTTGCGGCGGCGCCACGCGCTGATGTGCAGGTTGGTCATGGTCCGGCGGAGGTAGCCGCCGACCGCGGCCTTGTCGCTGATCCGGTCCCACGCCCGGTAGGTCGAGAACAGCGCGCTCTGCAGCAGGTCCTCGGCCTCGAACCGGTCCCCGGTGAGGTGGAACGCGGTCGCGTACAGGGAGGCGCGGCGCTCCTGGACGTAGGCGGTGAACGCCGCTTCGGCGTCCGCTGCCTCCGCCAGGGAGCGGCGCTCCCCCTGGTCCTCCCCGTACGCGACTCCCCCGTCGGTCGCCCCGGCGCTCTCCCCCGAGCGCCCGTCGACCACGGACATGAAGGTCGTGTGCTGACGTCCGGTGCTGCGAGCGCACCCCCGCCCGCTCGTGACACCGGACTTCTCAAAACCCCGGTGCACGTCGTGCAGACGCGTGACCACTGCGCTGTTGCTCAGCCCGTGCAGCGTGTTCATCTCGCGCCCCCCGTCGTGGACTTCCGGTGTTTCGGTCTCTTGTTCCGTGCGGTTCACCGCCGGCGTTCCGCTCCCGGTCTCTCGCCTTCCGGCTCGCTTCCGGTCCTGCTTCCTTGCCTGTGCCGAAAAGCTTGCCGGGGTCACTTCATCGCCGTGTCCGCCGACTGTCACAGACCTGTCACAGGGGTCCCTCACGGCGACACCACAGATCGTTCACACGAGTCGGTGCCACAACCGTCGTGCCCCACAGGTCGAACGACGGGCCGCCATGGGCCAGAATGAGCCCGTGCCTTCCCTGTTGCTGATCGAGGACGACGACGCCATCCGTACGGCCCTGGAGCTCTCTCTGACGCGCCAGGGACACCGGGTGGCGACCGCTGCGAGCGGTGAGGACGGTCTGAAGCTGCTGCGCGAGCAGCGGCCGGATCTGATCGTGCTGGACGTCATGCTGCCCGGCATCGACGGTTTCGAGGTGTGCCGGCGCATCCGGCGCACCGACCAGCTGCCGATCATCCTGCTGACCGCGCGCAGCGACGACATCGACGTGGTGGTCGGGCTGGAGTCCGGCGCCGACGACTACGTGGTCAAGCCCGTCCAGGGGCGGGTGCTCGACGCCCGGATCCGGGCCGTGCTGCGCCGCGGGGAGCGGGAGTCGAACGACTCGGCGGCCTTCGGCAGCCTCGTCATCGACCGCGCGGCGATGACGGTGACGAAGAACGGCGAGGACCTCCAGCTGACCCCCACCGAACTGCGGCTGCTCCTCGAACTGAGCCGGCGGCCCGGCCAGGCGCTGTCGAGGCAGCAGTTGCTGCGGCTGGTGTGGGAGCACGACTACCTCGGCGACTCCCGGCTGGTGGACGCCTGCGTCCAGCGGCTGCGCGCCAAGGTCGAGGACGTGCCGTCCTCCCCGACCCTGATCCGTACCGTGCGCGGAGTCGGCTACCGCCTGGACAACCCTCAGTGATCCGACGGCAAGGGGGGATCCGCGGCTGGTCCGCGGCGCGCAAGGGACACATCGCACGGCTGCGTTTCACGAGCCTGCGGCTGCGGCTGGTGGTGGTCTTCGGTCTGGTGGCGCTGACCGCGGCCGTGTCCGCGTCCGGCATCGCGTACTGGCTCAACCGCGAGGCGGTGCTGACGCGTACGCAGGGCGCGGTGCTGCGCGACTTCGAGCAGGAGATGCAGAACCGGGCGGGCGCGCTGCCCGCCGATCCCTCGCGGGACGAACTGCAGCAGACGGCCGGGCAGATGGCCAACAGCAGCCAGCGTTTCAGCGTGCTGCTCGTCGCCGAGGACGCGGACGGCAGGGCGATGTACGGCAGCTCCGGGGGCCTGAACGGCTTCTCGCTGCAGGACGTGCCCGAGTCACTGCGTGCCGCGGTGAACCGCCGGCAGGACACCGGCGCGGGCAACAAGTCGCCGTACCACCTGTACTGGCAGCGGGTCGTCGACCACGGGACGCCGTATCTGGTGGCGGGGACGAAGGTGCTCGGCGGGGGGCCGACGGGCTACATGCGCAAGTCCCTCGAACCGGAGGCCAAGGACCTCAACTCGCTGGCCTGGTCGCTGGGGATCGCCACCGGGCTGGCGCTGGTCGGCGCCGCGCTGCTGGCGCAGGCGGCCGCGACGACCGTGCTGAAGCCGGTGCACCGGCTGGGGGTCGCCGCGCGCCGGCTCGGCGAGGGCCAGCTGGACACCCGGCTGCGGGTCTCCGGGACGGACGAACTGGCCGATCTGTCACGGACGTTCAACCGGACGGCGGAGGCGCTGGAGAAGCGGGTCGCCGACATGGCCGCCCGGGACGAGGCCTCGCGCCGCTTCGTGGCGGACATGAGCCATGAGCTGCGCACGCCGCTCACCGCGATCACCGCCGTCACGGAGGTGCTGGAGGAGGAGCTGGACGCCGAGTCCGGCGGCATCGACCCGATGATCGAGCCGGCGGTGCGGCTCGTGGTGTCCGAGACGCGACGGCTCAACGACCTGGTGGAGAACCTGATGGAGGTGACCCGCTTCGACGCCGGCACGGCACGGCTCGTGCTGGACGACGTGGACGTCGCCGACCAGATCACCCACTGCATCGACGCGCGGGCCTGGCTGGACGCGGTCGAACTGGACGCCGAGCGCGGCCTCCACGCGCGGATCGATCCGCGCCGCCTGGACGTGATCCTCGCCAACCTCATCGGCAACGCGCTCAAGCACGGCGGTTCGCCGGTGCGGGTGTCGGTGACGGCGGCGGACGACGAGATGGTCATCGCGGTGCGCGACCACGGCCCCGGCATCCCCGAGGACGTCCTGCCGCACGTGTTCGACCGGTTCTACAAGGCCAGCGCCTCCCGGCCGCGCTCCGAGGGCAGCGGTCTGGGGCTGTCCATCGCCCTGGAGAACGCCCATATCCACGGCGGCGGGATCACGGCCGCCAACTCCCCCGACGGAGGCGCGGTGTTCACGCTGCGGCTGCCGAGGGGCGTCTCGGAGCCGGCGGAGGAGCCGGACGCGGACGGCGAGGACCGGCAGAAGGACGTGCGGGGCGACGCGCGCGTGGAGGCACAGCGGGAGTTGCGGGGGGACGCAGGATGAACGTACGCGGGAACGCTCGCCGGCTGCTCGCCCTGCCGCTGCTCGCGGGGCTGTCGGGCGTGCTGCTCGCCGGCTGCGGGATCCGGGCGACCGAGGTGCCGACCGACTTCGGGCCCGCGCCCTCCAGGGTGCGCTGCTCCCTCACCGGGCCGGATGCGGCGTCGCAGAGCGTGCGGGGCGTGCCGGTGCGGGTGTTCCTGCTGTGCGGCTCGTCGCTGGTCGCGGTGGACCGGAGCCTGCCGGTGCCGGACGGCGCCGTGGACTCCGCGCGGCGCGTCCTGGTCGCCCAGGGCCTCCTGGACGAGTTGGCCGGGTCGCCGTCGTCGGCCGAGAAGGGGGCCGGCTACACCACGGACGTGACCGGCGGCATGAGGGTGGCGGGGCCGCGCCCCGGGGATCCCGACGACGCGCTGCGGCTGAGCGTCTCCCCCGGCGACCTGACCTCGTACGCCCTCGCCCAACTGGTGTGCACCTTCTCCGACTCGGCGGCGGCCGAGGGGGACGGTTCGGTGGTGCTGGGCGGTCCGGGCGCCGAGCGGCCGCGCCGGTACGCGTGCACGGACGAGGTGCGTTCACGCCCGGGCGCCAAGAAGCCGCCGTCCACGGCGATCGCCTGAGGACCCTCAGGACCCGCTGAGGACCCTCAAGACCCTTCGCGCGTCCCCTAAGGGTCTGCCGTGATGCCCGGCGGGTGCGCGTCGGGGGCCGTCCCGGGCGGGCCGGGGAGTGACAGGGGGCACACCTGTCCCGGGCCGGAACCGATCGTGCCGGGGGGCGCGTCTAGGGGTTCGTGCAGCGTCAAGGCTCCATCGGCGGCAGCGCCGTGATCCGCATCCGTGCGACCGGGATCGTCCTCCTGGCCGCACATCTTCTGTTCGTCGCCTGGTGCACGCTGCGCCCGCTCGACGTCCCGTGGGTGATGCCCACCAACCTGCGTCCCTTCGCCGGGATCCGCGCCGATCTGCGGCTGGGCTGGCCGGAGGCGGCGCATCGCATCGGCGAGGGCCTCGCGCTGTTCGCCCCGCTGGGCGTGCTGCTGCCGCTGGCCCACGGCCGGCTGCGGGTCTCCCCGGTCGCCTCCTTCGTCCGTACGGTCGCCGCCGGCGCCCTGATGTCGCTGGCCGTCGAGCTGTTGCAGACGGGGGTGCCCGGTCGCGTGGTGGACGTCGACTCGCTGCTGCTGAACACGACGGGTGTGGCGCTGGCGCACGTCGCGGTGGTGCCGGCGGCCCGTGGCCGGCTGCGGCGTCACAGTGAGCTCCGGCGGCGGCGGGCGGCCTGGGCGGACGAGGCGGCTCAGGGGCGGACCCCGACGATTCCCAGGGTCGGGATCGCCCCGTAGAGCGACGCTTCGTCCCGTTCGTCTCCTTAGCGTGGAAGGCAGTCGGGGCAGCCGCACAGGGCGGCCCCGGACCGACGCTCGCCAAGGAGCCGCAGATGTCCAGCCTCGCCCGCCCCACGAACGACCGCGTGATCGCCGGAGTGTGCGCCGCGCTGGCCCGCCGGTTCGGCACCTCCTCGACCACGATGCGCGTGCTGTTCCTGCTGTCCTGTCTGCTGCCGGGCCCGCAGTTCCTGCTCTACATCGCCCTGTGGATCTTCCTGCCCGCGGAGGGCAAGGGCCGGCCGGCCTGGTGAGGCCGCGGAATCCCCCGGCGGCGCCGGTCGCCGGTACGCCGTCGGGGCGCGCCCGGGGTTCCGGGTGCGCCCCGACGGCGGGTGAGTCCGGTCAGCCCAGGGGGATGCCGTTCACCGGGACGCCGTGGGTCGGCAGACCTTGCACCGGCAGCCCGCCGAGGAGACCCGCGACGGGCGCGGTGGGGCCCTGCGCGAGCACGTTCTCCGCGACCGGCTGCACGGCGGCCAGTCCCGCGCCGAGGGACGGCTGGGCCTGCTCCAGCGCCCCGTCGGCGCCCGGCAGCGCCTGGGCGACGTTCTCCGCCGGCAGCGTCCTGGTGACGCCGTCCAGCGCCTGGGCGGCGTCCGGGACGGCCGGGGCGGCGTTGGCGGCGCCCGCGCCGACGGCGGCGAAGGCGGCGCCGAGGGCGGCGACGCCGAGGGTCTTGGCAGCAGACTGCTTCATGATGAATGCGTCCTCGAAGACAGGGGAACTGAGCGGTCCAAGACCGTAAACACGGAAAGGCGCCCACCGCAAACACCGAAATGCGGACGGACCGTGAAGGCCCGCCCGCATTCCGCGCCCCGGATTTTCGGGGTTCAGCTCTCCGCGACCACGGAACCGCTGGTGGAAGCGGTCTGCTGGAACAGCCATTCGGACTTCAGCTCGGCATATCCGGGCTTGATCACGTCATTGATCATGGCCAGCCGTTCATCGAAAGGAATGAAAGCTGACTTCATAGCATTGACAGAGAACCATGCGAGGTCGTCGAGCGTATAACCGAATGCGTCGACAAGGTGCTCGAATTCCCGGCTCATGCTGGTACCGGACATCAGACGGTTGTCCGTGTTGACGGTGGCGCGGAAGTGGAGCCGGCGCAACAGCCCGATCGGGTGCTCGGCGTAGGAGTCGGCGGCCCCGGTCTGGAGGTTGGAGCTGGGGCACAGTTCGAGCGGGATCCGCTTGTCGCGCACGTAGGAGGCGAGCCGGCCGAGCTTCACCGAGCCGTCGTCGGCGACCTCGATGTCGTCGATGATGCGCACCCCGTGCCCGAGCCGGTCGGCGCCGCACCACTGGAGGGCCTGCCAGATGGACGGCAGCCCGAAGGCCTCGCCGGCGTGGATGGTGAAGTGGTTGTTCTCGCGCTTGAGGTACTCGAAGGCGTCGAGGTGCCGGGTGGGCGGGTAGCCCGCCTCGGCGCCGGCGATGTCGAAGCCGACGACGCCCAGGTCCCGGTGGCGGTTGGCGAGTTCGGCGATCTCCAGGGCGCGGGCCGCGTGTCGCATCGCGGTGAGGAGGGCGCCAACGCGGATGCGGCGGCCGTTGTCGCGGGCGAGCCGTTCGCCCTGCCGGAAGCCCTCGTTGACGGCTTCGACGACCTGCTCCAGGCTCAGTCCGCCTTCGAGGTGCTGTTCGGGGGCGTAGCGCACCTCGGCGTAGACGACGCCGTCCTCGGCGAGGTCCTCGGCGCACTCGCGGGCGACCCGCACGAGCGCGTCCCGGGTCTGCATCACGCCGACGGTGTGCGAGAAGGTCTCCAGATACCGTTCGAGGGAACCGGAGTCGGCGGCCTCACGGAACCAGACGCCGAGCTTGTCGGGATCGCTCTCGGGGAGACGGTCGTAGGCCGCCTCGCGGGCCAGGTCGACGACGGTGCCGGGGCGCAGCCCGCCGTCGAGGTGGTCGTGCAGCAGAACCTTGGGCGCGCGGCGGATCTGGTCCGAACTCGGTGCGGCGCCCCTCTGGATGCTCTGGCTCGTCATCTGTGAACTCTAACTCCTACGCGCGTAGACGGCGCGGTGCGCGCTCCGGCCGATATGCAACGGTGACCGCGAGGACAGGTCGCGTACGCCCGCGCTTCTGACACTGTTCTGCCATGGGACAGCAAGCGACGCCGGTGCGAACGGCCGGGCTGGGGAAGGCGATCGGGCCGGAGCCGGAGGCGGTGAGCGGCGTGGTGCTGCTGCTCCCCGACGGGACGGAGGTCTCCGAGCGCAGACCCTCGGCGCTGTCCTGGGCGGCCCGGGCGACCTCGCCGGTCCGTGCCCTCGGCCGCGGGCTCGCCCGCGCGGGGCGGCGCGACGGGCTGGCCGTGCACCCGGTGCAGTACCGCTACCGCGGCTGGAACGGCAGCGAGGCCCGGCTCGTCGCCGACGCCTCGTGGGCCGCCGACGAGGCCGTACGACGCTACGGGGACGTCCCCGTGTGTCTGGCCGGCGTCGGGATGGGCGGGCGGGCCGCCCTGCACGCGGGCGGGCACGACGCCGTCAACTCGGTGCTGGCGATCGCTCCCTGGCTGCCGGAGGAGGACGTGGCGGCCGCGCCCGAACCGGTGAAGCAGCTCGTGGGCCGGCGGGTGCTCATCGTGCACGGAACGCACGACGAACGCACCGACCCCGAGCTGTCGTTCCGGCTGGCGGCCCGGGCGAAGAAGGTGAACCGGGAGGTGTGCCGGTTCGAAGTGCACGCCGACGGGCACGGGTTGCACCAGTACCGCAGCGAAGTGCTGGCCCTGGGTGAGGACTTCGTGATGGGCGTGCTGTTCGGGCGGGGCTTCTCCCGGCCGGTCGAGGACGCGATGCTCGCTCCGCCGCCGCTGGGGTTGCGGATGCCGTTGGCCGCGGGGTTCGGCAAGTCGCTGCGACGGTAGCGGGCTCGCCTCGTCAGGGCAGCAGATGCCCCCTTCTCGACAGCAGGAACTTCTTGAAGGCGGCCACCGGGGGTGTGTCCGGGTGGCCGTCCAGCCAGGCGACGCCGATCTCCCGGACCGCTCTCGGCGCCGTGACCGTCAGTTCCACCACGCCGGGGCGGGGGACGGCCGGGGGCGGGAGGAGGGCGACGCCCAGGCCCGCCGCCACCAGCCCCCTCAGGGTTTCCGCCTCCTCGCCCTCGAAGGCGACCCTCGGGCGGAAGCCGGCCTCCGAGCAGAGGGCGTCGGTGATGCGGCGCAGACCGTAGCCGGGTTCCAGCGTCACGAAGCTCTCGTCGGCGGCCTCCGCCAGGCGGACGCGCCGGCGGGCGGCGAGGCGGTGGTCGGCGGGGACGACCAGGCGGAGCTTCTGCTCGTCCAGCCGGCGGGCGACCAGGTCGGGGGCGTCGGGGATCGGCGAGGTCAGACAGAGGTCGAGTTCGCCGGCCCGCAGGCCTTCGAGCATCGCCTCGCCGTAGTTCTGGACGAGGCTGAAGCGGACGCGGGGGTGGTCCGCGCGGAAGTCGTGGATCAGGGCGGGGACGGTCTCGGCGCCCATGGTGTGCAGGAAGCCGAAGGCGACCTTGCCGGTGGCGGCGTCGGCGTCCGCCCGCACCTCGTCGGCGGCCCGCTCGATCTCGGCGAGGGCCCGTTCGACGGAGCTGAGGAAGGTGCGTCCGGCGGGGGTGAGGGAGACCGTGCGGCCGTGGCGGGCGAACAGGTCGACGCCGAGGTCCTGCTCCAGGCGGGCCATGGCACGGGACAGGGTGGACTGCGGGACCTGCATCTCGTGCGCGGCCCGGGTGACGTGCTCGGTGCGCGCGACGCCCGCGAAGTACGCGAGCCGCGGGGCGAGGAGCGTGACGATGTCGTCATTCATGTCTGTTGTGTCACTGTACGGTGACAGGCGGCTCTGTGACCTCTGCTGATGCACCATAGGAACGATTATGGGGATTCCATGCATTGGACGGATGAGCGGGGCCGTCCGTAGTTTCGAGGTATGTCTCCCGCCAGTACCGGGGCGTCCACCGCTGTGGGCGCCGTCGTGACCGTTCCCTCCTCCGCCTCCGCCGTCCCCGGTGTGTCCCGGGCGGATTCCGACTCCCGTATGGCCCCGGGCGGCCCCGGCTACCGCCGGATGAGCTTCGCCCTCTTCCTCGCCGGTGTGGCGACCTTCGCCCTGCTGTACTCCACGCAGGCGCTGCTGCCGCTGATCTCCGGCGAGTTCGGGGTCGCGGCGAGCGAGGCGAGCTGGACGGTGGCGGCGGCGACCGGCGGTCTGGCGCTGTTCGTCCTGCCGATGAGCGCCCTGTCGGAGCGCTACGGCCGCCGCGCGGTGATGACGGCCTCGCTGGCCGTCGCCGTGGGCGTCGCACTGCTGGTGCCCTTCGCCCCCTCGCTGGGCTGGCTGGTCGTGCTGCGAGGCGTGCAGGGCGCGGCCCTGGCCGGACTGCCCGCCTCGGCCACCGCCTACCTCGCGGAGGAGGTCCGACCGCGTGCTCTGGTCACCGCGATCGGCCTGTTCGTCGCGGGCAACAGCGTCGGCGGGATGAGCGGCCGGGTCATCACCGGCTGGGTCGCCCAGGAGTGGGGCTGGCGGGTCGCCGTCGGCGCGATCGGCGTGCTCGCGGTGGCCTGCGCCGTCGCCTTCCGGCTGCTGCTGCCGGCGCCGCGGCACTTCACCCCGGGCTCGCTGCGCCCGCGTGTCCTGGCCCGTACTGTTCGCGACCACCTGTCGAACCCGCTGCTGTGCCGGCTGTACGCGATCGGCGCGCTGTTCATGACCGTCTTCGGCGGCGTGTACACGGTCATCGGCTACCGCCTCACCGAGGCGCCGTTCTCGCTGCCGCAGGGCATCGTCGGCTCGATCTTCCTGGTGTACCTGGTGGGCACGGTGTCGGCGTCGACGGCGGGCCGGCTGGTCGGCACGCTCGGCCGGCGCGGGGCGCTGTACCTGGCGGGCGGCACCACGGCGACGGGCCTGCTGTTCTCCCTGGCGGACACGCTGCCGCTGGTGCTGCTGGGCCTGGTGCTGATCACGGCGGGCTTCTTCGCGGGCCACGCGGTGGCGTCCTCGGCGGTCAGCAAGACGGCGACGACGGGCCGCGCCCAGGCCTCGGCGCTCTACCAGTCGGCGTACTACATCGGCTCCAGCGCGGGCAGCACGGTCGGCGCGATCGCCTTCCACGCGGGCGGCTGGGCCGGCACGGTCGGCGTGGGCGTCCTCGCGGTGCTCGGCGTGGTGACGATCACCGCGTTCGGCACCCGGGCGGCTCGCCGCCAGACCCTGCTCGCCGCCGGCTGAGAGACCGCCGGGCACCCACCACCGGCTTCTGACGAACGGCCCCCCACCTGCGGTTTCCGCTGCTCGGGGGGCCGTTGTCAGTGGCGTGCGATAGCTTCCGGAGTACTGGGCGCACTGGCGCGTGACAGACGGGCCACAGGGGTGGGTGGACGACGATGAGTGACGGTACGGCGGGCACGGCGACGGCCGACGATCTCGACGCGAGGCTGGAGAAACACCGGGTCGAGCTGACCGGCTACTGCTACCGCATGCTCGGCTCCTCCTTCGAGGCCGAGGACGCGGTGCAGGACACCCTGGTGCGGGCATGGCGGAGCTACGACAGATTCGAGGGCCGCTCCAGCCTGCGGTCGTGGCTGTACCGGATCGCGACGAACGTCTGCCTCGACATGCTCTCGGCCGGCAACAAGCGGGCCCGCCCGATGGACCTCACCGAGTCGACGCCGCTCGCCCAGGCGGCCCTGTCGCCCAGCCCCGACAACACCTGGCTGGAGCCGATGCCCGACGGACGGGTGCTGCCTGCGGTCCAGGACCCGGCGGAGGCGGCCGTGGCCAAGGAGTCGGTGCGGCTGGCGTTCATGGCGGCGTTGCAGCAACTGCCGCCCAAGCAGCGGGCGGTGCTGATCCTGCGCGAGGTGCTGGCGTGGCGGGCGAGCGAGGTCGCCGAGCTGCTCGGCACGTCGGTGGCCTCGGTGAACAGCGCCCTGCAGCGGGCCCGCGCCACGCTCGCCGAGCGGGCGGACTCCGGCGCGGACGCGGCGGTCTCCGACCCTCTGGACGAGGGGCAGCGCGAACTCCTGGAGCGCTACGTGGCCGCGTTCGAGGGGTACGACATGACGGCGCTGACGGCCCTGCTGCACGAGGACGCCGTGATGTCGATGCCGCCGTTCGACCTGTGGCTGACCGGTCACGACGACATCGCGGGCTTCATGACGACGTTCGGCGCGGCCTGCGCGGGCTCACGGCTGCTGCCCGTCGAGGTCAACGGTCTGCCGGGGTTCGCGCAGTACAAGCCCGACCCCGAGGCGGGCGGGTTCACGCCGTGGGCGATCCAGGTGCTGGAGATCTCAGAAGGCCGCCTCACCGGGTTCCACTTCTTCCTCGACACCGAGCGCTGGTTCCCCCTCTTCGGTCTCCCCCTCCACCTCGAAGCGGAGCCCGACCAGGTCCAGCAGGGCGCGTAGCGAGGGATCGGGGTCGCGCAGCCGGACGCGCCCGCCGGCCCGGCGGGCGGCCAGTTCCAGCCGGGCCAGCAGGTCCACGGTCCAGAGTCCCGGCGGTCCGAGGCGAGTGACGTCGCAGACGACGGCACGGGCGCCGGTGCGTTCCAGCAGTCTGCCCACGTCGTCGCAGAGTTCGGGCACCCGGGCGCGGGGTATGGGTCCGGGCAGGGTGAGTACGGGCGGTGTCGTCGCGTCCACGTGCGGTAGACCGGGCGCGGGCTCGTAACTCATCGTCAGCTCGCTCCTAAGAGATGCCGAGTCTCCGGCAGGGGGCGTCCCGTTTGCCTAACACCTTTAGGCAATTGCATAATCGGCCTCATGGTGCGTGCAGGTCTCACCCCGGAACGCCTCGCCCGAGCCGGCGCGGAACTGGCCGACGAGGTCGGCTTCGACCAGGTGACCGTCTCGGCGCTGGCCAGGCGCTTCGACGTCAAGGTCGCGAGCCTCTACTCACATGTGCGCAACTCCCAGGACCTCCGGACGCGGATCGCCCTGGTCGCCCTGGAGGAGCTGGCCGACCGGGGCGCGGCCGCGCTGGCCGGGCGGGCCGGCAAGGACGCGCTGGCCGCCCTGGGAGGCGTGTACCGCGACTACGCCCGCGAACACCCCGGCCGGTGGGCCGCCGCCCAGCTTCGGCTCGACGCGGCCACGGCCGCCGCGAGCGCCGGCGTCCGGCACGCCGGGATGACCCGGGCGATCCTGCGCGGCTACGACCTGGCCGAGCCGGAGCAGACCCACGCCGTGCGGCTGCTGGGCAGCGTCTTCAACGGGTACGTGGGCCTGGAGCTGGGCGGCGGCTTCGACCACAGCGCCCCCGACAGTCAGGAGAGCTGGAACCGGATCGTGGACGCCCTCGACGCGCTGCTGCGGGACTGGCCGGCGCCTCCCGAACGACAAGGATGAGGTCATGCCCACCGACGACCGCTCCAGCGACCGCTGGATCACCACGCCCGTCACCGCCGCGCTGCTGCGGGGCGCCCTGGACATCGAGCGGACCGAGCACGGTGTGCTGCCGCACCGGCTGCCCGCCCGGGCCCGCGCCCAGTGCGCCGACGAGCAGCTCGCCATGGCCGAGTCCCAGCCGTCGGGCGTGCGGCTGGCGTTCCGCACCCGGGCCACCGTCGTCGAACTCGACGCGCTGCCCACCAAGCGTCTCTACATCGGCGCGCCGCCCCGCCCCGACGGCGTCTACGAGCTGCTCGTCGACGGTCGCCCCGCAGGCCGGGGCAGCATCTCCGACGGCAACACGGTGACCATGGACATGCGGGACGGAAGTGTCGAGCGGCGGGCCGGGCGGCCCGGGACCGTCCGCTTCTCCGGTCTGCCCGAGGGCGACAAGGACGTCGAGATCTGGCTGCCGCACAACGAGACCACCGAGCTCGTCGCCCTGCGCACGGACGCGGCGGTCGAGCCGGCGCGCCCCTCGGGGCGGAGGGTGTGGCTGCATCACGGCAGTTCGATCAGCCACGGTTCCGACGGGGCGGGGCCCACCGGTATCTGGCCCGCGGTCGCCGCGTCGCTCGGCGGGGTGGAGCTGGTCAATCTCGGGCTGGGCGGGAGCGCGCTGCTCGATCCGTTCACCGCGCGGGCGATACGGGACGCGGAGGCCGATCTGATCAGCCTCAAGATCGGGATCAACCTGGTCAACATGGATCTGATGCGGCTGCGGGCTTTCGGGCCCGCGGTGCACGGGTTCCTCGACACCGTGCGGGAGGGGCATCCGCGGACGCCGCTGCTGGTCGTGTCGCCGATTCTGTGCCCGATGCACGAGGAGACGCCCGGGCCCACCGCGCCGGACTTCGGGGGGCTGGGGGAAGGGCGGTTGACGTTCGTGCCGATGGGGGAGGCGGCGGAGGCGGCGGGAGGAAAGCTGACGTTGCGGGTGATTCGGGAGGAGTTGGCGCGGATCGTTTCCGAGCGGGCGGGGGAGGATCCGTCGCTGTGGTATCTCGACGGGCGCGAGCTCTATGGGGAGCGGGATTCCGAGGAGCTGCCGTTGCCGGATCAGCTTCATCCTGATGCCGCCACGCATCGGCGGATCGGGGAGCGGTTCGGTGCGGTGGTCTTCGGGGAGGGGGGCGTGTTCGCCTGACGGCGATTCTCGCCCCCGCCGCCCCTGCCCTTCCCGTCCCCGGGGGCTGCCGCCCCCGGACCCCCCCTTCGGCCCTGAAAGGGCCTCGTCCTCAAGCGCCGGACAGGCTGGTTGTGCTCGCCCATGTTTCCCCCGGACGGGCTGCTTTTAGGCGATGCGCTCCAACACCACCGGGGTCGCCTCGTGCCGGGTTCCCGGGGTGGCGATGTCGTAGGAGCCCTCGATCGACTGGAGTGCGTAGTCGAAGCGTTCCGGGGTGTCCGTGTGGAGGGTGAGGAGGGGCTGGCCCTCGGTCACGGTGTCGCCGGGCTTGGCGTGGAGTTCCACGCCGGCGCCCGCCTGCACCGGGTCCTCCTTGCGGGCGCGGCCCGCGCCGAGGCGCCAGGCGGCGACGCCGATGTCGTAGGCGTCCAGGCGGGTGAGGACACCGGAGGAGGGGGCCTTGATCACGTGCTGCTCGCGGGCCACCGGCAGCTTCGCGTCGGGGTCGCCGCCCTGGGCCGCGATCATGCGGCGCCAGACGTCCATCGCCGAGCCGTCGGCCAGGGCCTTCGCCGGGTCGGCGTCCTTCACGCCGGCCGCGTCGAGCATCTCGCGGGCCAGGGCGATGGTGAGTTCCACGACGTCGGAGGGGCCGCCGCCGGCGAGGACCTCGACGGACTCGCGGACCTCCAGGGCGTTGCCGGCGGTGAGGCCGAGCGGGGTGGACATGTCGGTGAGGAGGGCGACGGTCTTCACGCCGTGGTCGGTGCCGAGGCCCACCATCGTGGAGGCGAGTTCGCGGGCGTCCTCGATGGTCTTCATGAAGGCACCGGTGCCGACCTTGACGTCCAGGACCAGCGAGCCGGTGCCCTCGGCGATCTTCTTGGACATGATCGAGGAGGCGATCAGCGGGATCGCCTCGACGGTGCCGGTGACGTCCCGCAGGGCGTAGAGCTTCTTGTCGGCGGGGGCGAGGCCGTCGCCGGCCGCGCAGATCACCGCGCCCGTGCCGTCAAGGACCGACAGCATCTCCTCGTTGGAGAGCAGCGCGCGCCAGCCGGGGATCGACTCCAGCTTGTCGAGGGTGCCGCCGGTGTGGCCGAGGCCCCGGCCGGAGAGCTGGGGAACCGCCGCCCCGCAGGCCGCGACGAGGGGGGCGAGGGGAAGCGTGATCTTGTCGCCGACGCCGCCGGTGGAGTGCTTGTCGGCGGTCGGGCGGGACAGGGACGAGAAGTCCATGCGCTCGCCGGAGGCGATCATCGCGGCCGTCCAGCGGGCGATCTCACGGCGGTTCATGCCGTTGAGCAGAATCGCCATGGCGAGCGACGACATCTGCTCGTCGGCGACCTCGCCGCGGGTGTACGCGTCGATGACCCAGTCGATCTGCTCGTCGCTGAGCTCACCGCGGTCCCGCTTGGTGCGGATGACGGAGATGGCGTCCATGGCCATGGCGTTCCTTTCGGGAAATCAAGACCGTGCGGCCCCTGTGCCCGAGGCGAGCGGGCTCAGGGGCCGCACGGGGGTTACTCGGTGTGGCCCGGCTGCCTGAGGTGGTCGGGGCCGAAGGCCTGCGGGAGCATGTCGGCAAGCGGGAGGACGCCGGCCGGGGTCTCCAGCAGCAGCTCCGGACCGCCGAACTCGAACAGCAGCTGGCGGCAGCGGCCGCACGGGACGAGGATCTCGCCCCGCCCGTCCACGCAGGTGAAGTGGGTGAGCCGGCCGCCGCCGGTCCGCTGGAGCTCGGAGACGAGCCCGCACTCGGCGCACAGGCCGAGCCCGTAGGAGGCGTTCTCCACGTTGCAGCCGGTGACCGTGCGGCCGTCGTCGACGAGGGCCGCGACCCCGACCGGGTAGCCCGAGTAGGGGGCGTACGCGTGGCTCATGGCCTTCCGGGCCAGCTCCCGCAGGGCGTCCCAGTCGACGGCGGCCGGGGTCACTTGCCCTGTCCCTTCCGGTACGGCAGACCGTCCGCCTTGGGCATGCGCAGCCGTTGGGCGGACAGCGACAGCACCAGCAGGGTGACGATGTACGGGGCGGCGGAGACGACCTGGCGCGGGACCTCGTCCACGCTGACGTACCAGACGAACATCAGGGCCGAGACCAGCAGGGTGCTCAGCGCGCTGACGTACTTCTTCTGCCAGGCCAGGTAGGCCGCTCCGATCACCAGCAGGATGGCCAGCAGCAGGATCAGCGCGTGCACGTTGGTCGTGCCGCCGCGCAGGTTGAGGCTGTCGGTGTAGCCGAACAGGCCCGCGCCGAGGGCGAGGCCGCCCGGCATCCAGTTGCCGAAGATCATCGCGGCGAGGCCGATGTAGCCGCGGCCCGCGGTCTGGCCGTCCAGGTAGACGTTCGAGGCCACGATGGACAGGAACGCGCCGCCGAGGCCCGCGAAACCGCCCGAGATGATCACGGCGATGTACTTGTACTTGTAGACGTTGACGCCGAGGGACTCGGCGGCGACCGGGTTCTCGCCGCAGGAGCGCAGGCGCAGGCCGAAGGCGGTGCGCCACAGCACCCACCAGGTGGCGGGGACGAGCGCGACGGCGACGACGGTGAGCGGCGAGAGGTTGGTGACCAGGCCGCCGATCAGACCGGCGAGGTCGGAGACCAGGAACCAGTGCTTGCCGTTCAGCGTCTGCAGCCAGTCCGACAGGCCCGGGATGTCGAAGGTGCCGAGCGAGTCGATCGGCGGGGACTGCTTCGAGGAGCCCTGCGGGGCCTCCTCGAAGGTGAACTTCGACAGGTAGCGGGTGGTGCCGAGGGCCAGGATGTTCAGCGCCACACCGGAGACGATGTGGTTGACGTTGAAGGTGACAGTGGCGACGGCGTGCAGCACGGCGCCGAGCGCGCCGCCGATGATGCCGAAGGCCACGCCGGTCCACGGACCCCACTGGTAGCCGGCCCAGGCGCCGAACCAGGTGCCGAGGATCATCATGCCCTCGAGGCCGATGTTGACGACGCCCGCGCGCTCGGCCCACAGGCCGCCGAGACCGGCCAGGCCGATCGGGACGGCCAGCCGCAGCGCGGTGGACATCTGCCCGGTCGAGGTGATGCCGTCCGCGCCGCTGATCAGGCGGACGATCGAGGTGAGGACCAGCACGCCCGCGATGACCAGCAGGAGTACCGGGAGAGACATGCGGCGGCCGCCCTTGCCGGGCTTCTTCGCCTGCGGCTCGGCGATGGTCGCGGTGGACATCAGGCCGCCACCTCCTTCTTGGCGTTGTTGTTGGCGGCCTGGGCGGCGAGCTCGGCGCCGACCCGCTTCTGCTGGCGGCGCAGACCCCACTGGCGGACGAACTCGTAGGAGATGACGACCGCGAAGACGATCAGGCCCTGCATGATCGTGGCGATCTCCTTCTCGTACGCGACCGGGGTGGCGTAGTCGAGAGCGGGAGAGGTCTTCTCCAGGAAGGCCCACAGCAGCGCGGCGAGCGCGATGCCGCCGGGGTTGTTGCGGCCGAGGAGGGCGATGCCGATGGCGGTGAAGCCGAGGCCGGTCGGGAAGCTCAGGCTGTAGGTGTGGGCGTCGCCGAGGAGCAGCGGCAGGCCGGACAGGCCGGCGACCGCGCCGGAGAGCAGCATGGCGGTGAGGACCATGCGCTTGGCGTTGACGCCGGAGGCCGCGGCGGCGGTCTCCGACTCGCCGGTGGACCGCAGGTCGAAACCGAAGCGGGTGCGGTTGAGCACCACCCAGTAGCCGATGCCGAGCGCGACGGCGAGGAAGACCAGGCCGTAGATCTCGCCGACGTCCGCGCCGAGGTTGATGCCGGGGACCCAGCCGGACTCCTTCATCTCACCCGTGGTGACGTTGTCGCCGACCAGGACGCCGAAGTTCTCGCGGAGGGTGAGGTAGCCGATGACGCTGGTGGCGATCGCGTTCAGCATGATCGTCGCGACGACCTCGCTGACGCCCCGGGTGACCTTGAGGACGCCCGCGATGCCCGCCCAGAACGCGCCGGTGAGCGAGCCGACCAGCAGCAGCAGCGGGATCTGGAGGAAGGACGGCAGCGCCACGTGCGCGCCGACCACCGCGACCATCATGGCGGCGAGGCGGTACTGGCCGTCGACGCCGATGTTGAACAGGTTCATGCGGAAGCCGAGGGCGACCGCGAGGGCGGCGATGTAGTACAGCGACGCCTGGTTGAGGATCAGGACCTGGACGTCGGAGAACGGGATCTGCTCCAGCATCAGCCCGTACGGCTCGAACGGGTTCTTGCCGGAGGCGATCAGCACGACCGAGGTCAGCAGGATCGCCGCGACGAGCGCCATGACCGGGCCGGCCACCGCGAGGAGCAGGCGCTCCTTGTCGAACTTCTTCATCGGGCCTCGTCCTCCGGGCCGGCAGCTTCGTCGTCTGCCATGGGCGTCTCAACGTGTTCCAGATGACCGGACGCGGCGCCCGTCATGGCCGAGCCCAGCTCCTCGGGGGTGATGGTGGCGGGATCGGCGTCGGCGACCAGCCTGCCGTCGTAGATCACCCGCAGGGTGTCCGACAGGCCGATCAGCTCGTCCAGGTCGGCGGAGATCAGCAGCACGGCCAGGCCCTCTCGGCGGGCCTCGCGGATGCGGTCCCAGATCTGGGCCTGCGCGCCGACGTCCACACCCCGGGTGGGGTGGGCGGCGATCAGGAACTTGGGGTTGTGGCTCATCTCACGGCCGACGATCAGCTTCTGCTGGTTGCCGCCCGAGAGGGAGGCGGCGGTGACGTCGATGCCGGGGGTGCGGACGTCGTACTCCTCGACGATCCGGCGGGTGTCGGCCTGGGCGCCCTTGGGGTTCAGCCAGAAGCCCTTGGCGTTGGGGGCCTCGGTGACATGGCCGAGGATGCGGTTCTCCCAGAGGGGCGCCTCCAGGAGCAGGCCCTGGCGGTGACGGTCCTCGGGGATGTAGCCGACGCCGGACTCGCGGCGCTTGCGGGTCGGCCAGGGGGTGATGTCCTCGCCGAGGAAGCGGATGACGCCGGAGTGGGCGTGCTTGGTGCCGATCAGCGCGTCGATCAGCTCGGTCTGGCCGTTGCCCTCGACACCGGCGATGCCCATGACCTCGCCGGCGTGGATGGTGAAGGTGACGTCGTCGAGGACCTTCTTGACCTCGCCGCCCTCCGGGGCGAGGGTCGTGCCGCCGCTGGGCTCCGCCTCGATGCCGAGGGAGGTGCCGCCGCTGGCGTAGACGGTGAGGGCGCTGACCTCGATGACGGGCTTGTCGGTGACCGTGGACTCCGCGGTCTCCGGCGTGGGCAGCTCGCTGCCGACCATCATCTCGGCGAGCTGGCGCGGGGTCGTCTCGGCGGGGACGGCCGTGCCGACGGTGGTGCCGCGCCGGATGACGGTGATGTCGTCGGCGACGGACAGCACCTCGCCCAGCTTGTGGGAGATGAAGATGACGGAGAGGCCCTCGGACTTCAGCTCGCGCAGGTTGTCGAAGAGCGCGTCGACCTCCTGCGGGACGAGGACGGCGGTCGGCTCGTCGAGGATGAGGGTGCGGGCGCCGCGGAAGAGGACCTTGAGGATCTCCACGCGCTGCCGTTCGGCGACGCCGAGGTCCTCGACCAGGGCGTCGGGGCGCACCCCGAGGCCGTAGCGGTCGGAGATCTCTTTGATCTTCTTGCGGGCCCCGCCGCCGATTCCGTACAGCTTCTCGCTGCCGAGGACGACGTTCTCCAGGACGGTCAGGTTGTCCGCGAGCATGAAGTGCTGGTGGACCATGCCGATACCGCGGGCGATGGCGTCGGCGGGGCTGGAGAAGCTCACCTGGACGCCGTCGATCTCGATGGTGCCCTCGTCCGGCTTCTGCATGCCGTAGAGGATCTTCATCAGGGTCGACTTGCCGGCGCCGTTCTCGCCGACCAGGGCGTGCACGGTGCCCTTGCGGACGGTCAGGTGGATGTCGTGGTTGGCGACGACACCGGGGAATCGCTTGGTGATGCCCGCGAGCTCTACCGCGACTGTCGACCGGGCGGTGAGCGGAGGGCTGCTGGACGCGTCGATGGCGCACTCTCCTCGGGAAAGGGGCCACTCTACGCGCGTAGCGCCCCTGCTTTAAATAGTGCTCGGACTTGACCGGCTTGATCGACTTGATCGACGTTTCCGATCGAGTCCCGATCCGTTCCGAGCATTCTGCCGCGCGAACGGGGCGCGGGCCGAACTCGCGTCCCGTGCCCCGTCGCGTGGGCGTAACGCTGTCATCACAGCGCCCGTCCGGCCAGGTCCTCGACCGGCCTATGAGAGACCTTCGACAGGCCTCGACACTGCGGTCAGGAGGTCTTCACCTTGATGGTGCCGGCCTTGATCGCCTCGGCGGCCTTGTTGACTGCGTCCTGGATCTCCTTGTTCGACGCGAAGGCCGGGTTGGAGGCCGACAGGCTCACGCCGCCGTTGGAGAGGCTGCCGCGGATGACGCCGGTCTGCGGCTTGCCGTCCTTGACGGACTTGGCCAGCTCGTAGACCGCGCCCTCGACGTTCTTCATGGCCGAGGTCAGGATCGAGGCCTTGTACGCCTTCAGCGCGTCCTGCTTGTACTGGTCGGAGTCGACGCCGATCGCCCAGACCTTGGCGGCCGCGGCGGCCTTGATGACGCCCTGGCCGGACAGACCGGCGGCGGCGTAGACCACGTCGGCCTTCGCGTCGATCTGGCCCTCGGCGGCGCTCTCACCCTTGTCGGGGCTGGAGAAGCCACCCTCGGCGGGGGTCTCGGTCAGGTACTGCTCCTTGACCGTGACGCCCTTCTTGGTGTCCTGGACGCCCTGCTTGAAGCCGGCGCCGAACTTGTGGATCAGCGGGATGTCGACACCGCCGATGAAGCCGACCACGTTGGTCTTGGTGGCCTTGGCGGCGGCGACGCCGGCCAGGTAGGAGGCCTGCTCCTCGTGGAAGACCAGGTCGGCGACGTTCGCGGCCTTGATGGTCTCGTCGTCGACTATGCCGAAGGTGGTCTTCGGGAACTTGGCCGAGACCTCCTTGACGGCCGGCGCGTAGGCGAAGCCGACGCCGATCACCGGGTTGTAGCCCTGCTTGGCAAGGCTCTCCAGGCGCTGCACCTTGTCGGCCTCGGACTCGCCGTCCTGCGGCTCCACGGCGGAGGACTTGTAGCCGAACTCCGTGTTGGCCTTCTCCATGCCCGCGGTGGCGGCATCATTGAAGGACTGGTCGCCCTTGCCGCCGATGTCGTACGCGAGCGCGAGGCCCAGGTTCTTGTCTTCGCCGGCAGAGGAGGACGACGACTTGGACGAGCTTCCGCAAGCGGAAACGGTGACGGCGAGGGCAGCGGTCGCAACACCCGCAACCGCGATACGGGACACCCGGCGCATGGAACGTGACTCCTTTGTGCAAGCGCCCAAACCAGGCGCTGGTTCCGCCGCAGCGTAACGCGCGTAGACCTGGCGGAAAAAGGCTTCTGTCCGGTCCGTTATCGAGCTGTGGCCGCATTCGGTTCGAGGGCTACTGACAGCACAGCGCCCCTCGCGCAAGGCGAGGAGCGCTGTGGTCTGCGGGGATGCCGGTGCGGGTTCGGCTTCGGTTCGGGGGCGGGCCGGGCCGCGGCCGTTCCCGGGTGTGCCGAAGCGTTACTTCGTGGCGACCTTGACCTTGCCGTCGACGATGTCCTTCTTGGCCTTGTCGACCGCGGCGACCACGTCGGTCAGCGCCTTGTACTTGGGGTTGGTGTCGGCGAAGCCCACGCCGTCGTTGGAGAGGCTGCCGCGGACCACGCCGGACAGGGGCTTGCCCTCGTACACCGACTTGGCCAGGTCGTAGACCGCGCCGCCGACGTTCTTCAGGGCGGAGCCGAGGATGAAGTCCTTGTAGGCGGCCAGCGAGCTCTGGTTGTACTGGTCGGAGTCGACGCCGATGGCCCACACCTTCTTGGCGGCGGCCTCGGAGATCACGCCCTGGCCCGAGAGGCCGGCCGCGTGGTAGATGACGTCGGCGCCGGCCTCGATCTGGCCGCTCGCGCCCGCCTTGCCCTTGTCGGGGCTGGAGAAGCCGCCCTCCTGGGGGGTCTCCGTCAGGTACTGCGACTCGATCTTGATGTTGGGGTTGACCGACTTGGCGCCCTGGACGTAACCGGCCTCGAACTTGTGGATCAGCGGGATGTCGACGCCGCCGATGAAGCCGATGTGGGCCTTCTTGGTGGCCTTGGCGGCGGCGACGCCGGCGAGGTAGGAGGCCTGCTCCTCGTGGAAGACCAGGTCGGCGACGTTCTTGGCCTGCACGGTCTCGTCGTCGATGATCCCGAAGGTGGTGTTCGGGAACTTCGCGGAGACCTCCTTGACGGCCGGCGCGTAGATGTAGCCGACGCCGATGACCGGGTTGTAGCCCTCCTTGGCCAGCTGGGTCAGACGCTGGACCTTGTCCGCCTCGGACTCGCCGTCCTGGGGCTCGACGTCCCGGCCGCCGATGCCGAACTCCTTGTCGGCCTTCTGGAAGCCGGCGAAGGCGGCGTCGTTGAACGACTGGTCGCCCTTGCCGCCGATGTCGTACGCGAGGCCGACGCCCTTGCCCGAGTACTTGCCGGACGACTGCTTGTCACCGTCGCTCTTCGCGCCGGTGCTGGACTCGCCGCAGCCGGAGGCCGCGAGCGCGACGACCGCGACGGCCACCGCGGCCTGGGAGATTCTGGTCTTCCGAGAGATCGAACGCACAGCAAGCACCCTTCATCCCCACGGCGCCGCCGAACGGCCCGCGTGTCCCCATGTGGCGCCTCCGGCGCGGCTCCCCCAACTGTCCGATCCGGCTGGCGATTTCGGCGCACAGTAACGCGCGTAGAAGGCGAGCGGAACGGGATTCCCCCCGGCCGTTACCGATTCGTGCCGCCACCACGCCCCAGGCGCCCCCGCCCGGTTACACCCACATGACCCCACCGGACGGATCTCCCCATTCCGGGCACTCCACCACACCGGCCACTGCGGCGGGGGGCGCGGGCCGCTGCCGCGGGGAGGGCGCGGTTTCTGTCGCGGGCCACTGCGCGGGGGCAGTGCGGTTTCTGCCACGCGGGCGGTGCGGGGCGCTCCCGGGCGGGCGGTGCCGGCCGCTGCCGCGACGGCGGTGCGAGGCGCTCCCGGGCGGGGTGCCCGGGTTCCTCCTGCGCCTGCGCAAGACGTCCTGGCCACTCCGGCCCGGGCCGTCTTGCGCAGGCGCAGGCAGTGCGCGGCGCTGTTGTGCGGGCCGTCGGGTCCGTCGGGTCGTGGTGCCGGCTCGCGTCAGGTCACGCTGTTCGGGTTTCCGCGTCCAGGAGGGCTGCTGCTGTGAAGAGTTCCACTCCTACCTTGATCGCGGACTCGTCGGCGTCGAAGTCGCCCTGGTGGAGGTCTCGGACGGTGCGCTCGCCGGGGTGGCGGACTCCCAGGCGGGCCATGGCGCCGGGGACGCGCTCCAGGTACCAGGAGAAGTCCTCGCCGCCGAGGCTCTGCTCGGTGCTCTCCACGGTGCCCTCGCCATGGCGGGCGATCATCGCGTCGTTGAGCAGGGCGGTGACGTCGGCGTCGTTGACGACCGGCGGGACGCCCCGGACGTAGTTGATCTCCGACTTGGCGCGGTGCAGGTTGGCGACCTCGTCGATCGCGGCGACCACCAGGTCGGGGGCCTGCCGCCAGGCGTCGATGTCGAGGCAGCGCACGGTGCCGGAGAGCTCGGCGTGCTGCGGGATGACGTTCGGCGCGTGACCGCAGTCGATCCGGCCCCAGGTCACCGCGAGGCCGGCGCGGGTGTCGACGCGGCGGCCGACGAGCGCGGGCACGTCGGTGACCACGCGGGCGGCGGCGGTGACGAGGTCTGTGGTCAGGTGCGGGCGGGCGGTGTGGCCGCCGGGGCCTTCGAGGGCGATCTCCAGGCGGTCGCAGGCGGAGGTGATGGGGCCGGTGCGCAGTCCGATCAGCCCCGCGTCCACGCGGGGGTCGCAGTGCACGGCGATGATCCGGCCGACGCCCTCCAGCACGCCGTCCTGGATGGCGTCGGCGGCGCCGCCGGGCAGCACCTCCTCGGCGGGCTGGAACACCAGCCGCACCGGACGCGGCAGCAGGCCCTGCCGGTGCAGGTCGGCGAGGACGAGGCCGGTGCCGAGGACGACGGTGGTGTGCACGTCGTGGCCGCAGGCGTGGGCGCGGTCGGGCACCTTCGAGCGGTAGGAGCACTCGCTCTTGGTGTCCGGGATGGGCAGCGCGTCGATGTCGGCGCGCATGGCGAGGATCGGCGTGCCGTCGCTCGCGTCGCCGATGTCACACACGAGGCCGGTCCCGGCGGCGAGGACGCGCGGCTTGAGGCCGGCCCGCTCCAGGCGCTCCTTGATCGCGGCGGTCGTGCGGAACTCCTGGTTGCCGAGCTCTGGGTGCATGTGCATGTCGCGGCGGAAGGCGACGAGCTCTGCGCGCAGGGACTCCGGCAGGGCGCCGGGGAGCAGCGCGTCCCCTGAAGGATCGGCCTCGGACTCTCGGGACATCAGTTGCTTCACCCTCTGAAGGGTAGGACGCCGGGGCGGTCGACTGACCCACGATCAACAAAAATTCAGCCCGTAGAGGCAGAAAAGCCGGTCGCACGGCGCATGGCTGTCTTTCGGGATGGGTACACTCGGCCGACTTCCCGCCGAGTGGATCATGAATCCTGATCCATCCCAATTTTTGCTCTCTCATCTTGCACTCAGTTCCACGCATACCACGCCCCGAGCGGATCACGCCGGGTCTGTCCACGTACCGGAACGTCCGAGGGAGCCGATCCGGGCCCGCACGCCCGGGGCCGGCGGGCGGATCCGCCGGTTCGGCCTCCCGGCGGGGGCCGCGTCGGTAGAGTCCGGCCCGTGAGCGCACCGAACACACGCTCCTGTCCGGTGATCGCGGAGCCCGGTTTCGTGCGGGACGCACGGACCTCGTACGACGCGATCGCCGAGGAGTACGCCCGGCAGATCCCCGACTGGCTGGAGCGCCGGCCCCTGGACCGGGCGCTGCTGTGCGCCTTCGCGGAGCTGGTCAGATCCAGGGGGCCCGAGCCGGTGGCGGACGTGGGCAGCGGGCCGGGGCACGTCACGGCGCGGCTCGCCCGGCTCGGCGTCCCGGTGTTCGGCGTCGACGTCTCACCGAGGATGACGGCGCTGGCCCGGCGGACCCATCCCGGGGTGCGTTTCCACGTGGGGTCGATGGAGTCCCTGGACCTGCCCGACGGGACGCTGGGCGGAGTGCTCGCCCTGTTCTCGCTCATCCATGTGCCGGACGCCCATCTGCCGGGCGTGCTCGCGGAGTTCCGGCGGGTCCTCGCCCCGGGCGGTTACGTCCTGCTCTGCTTCCAGACCGGCGGCGGGGAGGAGCAGCAGCTCACCGAGCGGTTCGGGCGGGAGGTCGCCCTCTCGTACCACTGGCGCTCGCCGTCAGCGGTCACCGCCCACCTCGAACAGGCCGGACTCTCCCTGCTGGCCAGCACCGTCCTGGAGCCCGAGGCCGAGACCAGTCGCCCGGTGTCCTTCCTGCTGGCCCACAAGCGGGACAGCTGAGGGATCTCGCGGTGTCACCTCGGTGAGGTCGTGGGCGGCGCGCGCCGTGGCGGTCACCGTGGTGAGGAAGCCCTGGGCGCGGGGGGAGGCGTGGCCGGTCAGCCAGTCGGGGTCGATGTCGCAGACGGCCACGCGGACCCCGGTGCCGGTCAGGGCCAGGGGCAGGGTGTGGACGACGGTGGAGGGGAAGCTGAGGACGGTGCGGCCGACGGGGCCGCGGCGGGCGATCAGTTCGAGGGGCAGGTCGGGGCGGACGATCTCCAGGCCGGTCTCGGCGGCGAGGCGGCGGAGTTTGTCGGCGCTCTCCCGGCGGTGCGCGAAGTAGCGGGCCGCGCCGTGGGTCCGGGCGAGGAGGCCGACGGCGTGGAGGTAGCGGTCGCCGTCGACGACGCCCGTCTCGACGAGGGACGTGCCGACCAGATCGGCGCCCTTCGTCACGCGGGGCGGGCCGAAGCGGGCCCGGGTCCAGGCGAAGGCGTTGCCGATGACCGTGACGCCGGCCGGGGCCTGCGGTACCGGCATGGAGGAGAAGACCTCCACCCGCCGGTCCGGGCCGGGAGTCAGACGGCGGCGGGCGGCGGCCGACACCGGTGCGAGGAGCAGATCGCGGGGGCCGGGCCGCCCGCCCGTGCGGTGCCAGCGCACGAGCCTTTCACCGCGCGCCAGTTGGCCGACGAACTCCATGGTGGCCGTGCCGTCGTCGACGACGACGAGGTCGGCGGGGCGGGCGATCGTCAGCAGGAGCTGGACGTAGCGGGAGAACGGGTCGCCGACGACGATCCGGTTCGCCGCGCGCAGCAGCGGGGTCAGACCGCGGACGGTGTGCAGGGGCGCGCCCGCGCCGTCGCGGGCGTCCTCCCAGCGGACCGTGTGGCCTTCGTCGCGGGCCAGTTCGGCCATGCGGCGCAGCTGGCCGCGGGTCATGGGGTCGACCGGGGACAGGACGACGACGGTGAGCCCCGCGCCGGAGCGCTCCTCGCCGCCGAGGCCTCGGGCGTGCGCCCATTCCAGGACGTTCAGCAGCTGCACGGGGCTCTCGACGAAGGCGAGGGTGTGGGGGGTGGTGCCGGCGGTACCGGCGCGAGGGCTCATCGGTGTCGTCAGACCGCGAGGGGCTCGCCCGCCGCCGCGGCGATCTCCGCCTCGGCGACGACGCCGGTGACGCGGCGCAGCTTCCTCATCGGGCCGAGTTCGGAGTCGTAGACCTTCTTGACGCCGTCGCCGAGGGACGCCTCGATGGTGCGGATGTCGCGGACGAGACGCTGAAGGCCCTGCGGTTCGACGGAGGCGGCCTGGTCGGAGCCCCACATCGCACGGTCGAGGGTGATGTGGCGCTCGACGAACGCGGCGCCGAGGGCGACGGCGGCCAGGGTGGTCTGCAGGCCGGTCTCGTGGCCGGAGTAGCCGATCGGGACGTTCGGGTACTCGGCCTGGAGGCTGTTGATGACGCGGAGGTTGAGCTCCTCGGCCTTCGCCGGGTAGGTCGAGGTCGCGTGGCAGAGCAGGATGTTCTCGCTGCCGAGGACCTCGACCGCGTGCCGGATCTGCTTCGGGGTGGACATGCCGGTGGAGAGGATGACGGTGCGGCCGGTGGCGCGCAGGGCGCGCAGCAGCTCGTCGTCGGTGAGGGAGGCCGAGGCGACCTTGTGGGCGGGGACGTCGAACTTCTCCAGGAAGGCGACGGCCTCGGTGTCCCACGGGGAGGCGAACCAGGCGATGCCCTTGGTCTTGCAGTAGTCGTCGATGGCGCGGTACTCGTCCTCGCCGAACTCGACGCGGTGCCGGTAGTCGATGTAGGTCATGCGGCCCCAGGGCGTGTCGCGCTCGATGTCCCACTGGTCGCGGGGGGTGCAGATCTCCGGGGTGCGCTTCTGGAACTTCACGGCGTCGCAGCCGGCTTCGGCGGCCACGTCGATCAGCTTGAGGGCGTTCTCCAGCTCGCCGTTGTGGTTGATGCCGATCTCGCCGCAGACGTAGACGGGACGGCCGGGCCCGGCGGTGCGCGAACCGAAGCGGCGGAGGCGGGAGTTGGTGCTCATCTGTGGGTTCCTTACCGGGAGAGGGGGGTGAGGGGAGGGAGGGAGTCGAGGGGGGTGAGGGAGGTGAGGGGGTAGACGGTGTCGAGGGAGGGGCCGAGGAGCCAGCCGGCGATCTCGCGGATCGCGCCGTCGCCGCCGGGGAGGGCGGTGACCGCGCGCGCGGCGCCGCGTACGACGTCGTGGGCGCTCGCGACCGCCACGGGCCAGCCGACGAGGGCGAAGCAGGGGAGGTCGTTGACGTCGTTGCCGACGTAGAGCACGCGCTCCGGCGCGACGCCCTGTTCGTCGCACCACTGCTTGAGGGCGAGGTCCTTGCGGTCGACGCCGTGCAGCACCGGCAGTTGCAGCTTGCGGGCGCGGGCGGCGACGACCGGGTTGCGTTCCGTGGACAGGATCAGCATCTTCAGCCCGCTGCGGCGCAGGGCGGCGATGCCGAGTCCGTCGCCGCGGTGCACGGAGACGAACTCCCGGCCTTCGGAGTCGATCAGCACCCGGTCGTCGGTCTGGGTGCCGTCGAAGTCGAGGACTACGGCGTCGACGTCGCCGGCGGTCGGCAGGGCGCCGGGGCCGTTCGCGTCGAGGAGGGGTGCCAGTGCCCGGGCGCGGGCGAGGTCGTGCGGGTCGTCGATCTCCAGGACGCGGGCGGGGTCGGTCCGTACGAGTTCGGTGTGCCCGAAGAAGCGGTGGCGGTGCTCGCGGAAGCCGGCCGCGTCCATGGCGTAGGCGGCGCCGGTCTCCAGCAGGTCCTGGGGGCGGTCCTGGCGGCGGGGGCGGAAGGACTTGTCGTGGTTGACGCCGTGGCCGCCGGCGGTCCGGGCGTCGCCGGTCCCGGTGTGCGCGGCGGGGTCGTCGGCTCCGTCGCGCCAGACGAACCCGTGGAACGGCGCGACGGTCAGGGCGGTGTCCGCGCCGCCCTCCACCACCGCGGCCGCCACCGCGTCGATGTCCTGCCGGACGAGGAACGGGCTGGTGCACTGGACCAGGAGCACCACGTCGGCGGATGTGCCGCTCAGGGCCGCGTGTGCGTCCATGGCGTGCAGGACGGCGGCCTCCGAGGTCGCGGTGTCTCCGGCGATGGCGGCGGGCCGCGGCACGACCTGCGCGCCGGCCTGCCGGGCCGCGGCGGCGATGGCCTCGTCGTCGGTGGAGACGACGACGTCCGTCACCAGGCGGGTGGCGCGGCACTCGCGGACCGCCCGCGCCACCAGCGGCACTCCGCCGACCGGTGCGAGGTTCTTCGCGGGCACTCCCTTGGAGCCGCCGCGCGCGGGGATGACGGCGAGGACGCGGTGCGCGCCGGGCCGGGGGTCGGTCATGGGTGTCTCTCCTTGACGGGTCACAGCTCTCCCATCCGCCGGATGACGGGCGCCACCCGCTGCACTCCGTGCCGGTAGGCGCCGCGCGCCGCCCGGCGGACGATCCTCCGGACGGCTCCGGGCACCTCGTCGGCGGCGGGCGCGCCGGGCAGCGGGCTGCCGTCCGGGCCGAGGTGGTGGCGGGCGAGGATGCCGGGCAGGTAGCCGGGCGCGGTCGCGGGTGTGTAGTACGGGGTCAGCGGCGGCAGGCCGCCGGGCCGGTCGAGCAGCGCGCCGATCCGCTCGCGCGCCGCGTCGAAGGCGGTGGCGTAGGAGCCTCCCGCCGGCGCGGCTCCACCGGAGGCGCCGGCGGCGACGCCCTGCCGGGCGACCCACTGCGGGTCGGGCTCGGGCCGGTGTCCGGCGTCGAGCTGGTCCCAGGAGGCGAGGCAGCCGGAGCCGATGAAGTGGTGGTTGCCGAGGGTCTCGCGGACGCCGAGGTCGGTGAGGACGACGGTGGGGACGCGGCGGTGCAGGGACTCCAGGGCGGCCGTGGAGCTGACCGTGACCATGAGGTCGGCGCGGTCGAGTACCTCGCCCATGTTGCCGTAGACCAGGCGGAGGTTGGGCGGCGCGTCGAGGTCGCGCACCAGTTTCTGGTAGGGCAACTCCTCGACGTGGGTGGTGTGTTCGCCGGGGCGGGAGCGGAGCTTGAGCAGCACCTCGCGGTCGGGGTGCAGCCGCGCGTGCCTCACCAGCCTCTCCAGCAGATAGGTGCGGTCCGCCCGGTTGTCCGGCACGGAAGGCTGCGCCGCGAACACCACGGTGTAGGGGCTGTGTTCGCCCTGGTAGGGGTCGCCGCCGAGGAAAGGCAGCGCCACCTCCGTCACCGCCGAGGCGTCGGCGCCCACCCCTTCGTACACCGCGCGGAAACGCTCCGCGTCCTGACGGGAGTTGGCGAGGACGAGGTCCGCGCCGTGCCGCAGCAGCAGACCGTCGGCGAGCTTCTCGTAGACGACGCCGACGTAGCCGGTGACGACGACGGGCCGCTCGCTCCGCCCTTCCCAGGCCCGCCCGAGGCCGTGCAGCAGGGCCTGGACGCCGCCCCCCACGAGGGCGAGGACCAGCACGTCGTACGACTCACGCGCCATGACGCGCAGGAACTCCACGACCGTCACCTCGCGCAGCGAGTCGGCGCGGACGCCGACCTCGCGCAGCTGGCGGGCGGTGGGGGTGGCCCGGCCGCGCAGGAGGAAACCGTCCAGCACCGGCGCGGCGGGGCCGGCGGGCAGGACGCGTCCCGCGGTCAGGGCGCCCCATTTCCAGCGGGTGTCGGAGTCGGCGAGGACGGCGACCCGCAGGGGCTTCGGAGTACGAAGTGGCACGGCTCGAACCTAGGAAGCGAAATCCAGGACGGGCCGAACCGTGACTCAACGAATGGTTAACGGAGTAAGGCCGAAGTAATAACCGGCAGGCCGACGGCCATTTCGTATCCTCGGTGCACCGTTCCGACACATCGAGTTCACCAGTCATATTCCGGGCGTCAAGAGGAGCCGCAATAAGGCCTCTTAGGGTTTCGGCGTGCCCAAGCTCTCGGTGATCGTGCCGTTCTACAACGTGCAACAATTTGCGTCCGACACTCTGAAGAGTTTGCGTGCGAATGCGCGCGCTGACTTCGAGTTCATTCTGGTCGACGACTGCTCGACCGACGCGACTCCTGACATCCTCGCCCGCGGGATGCGCGAACTGCCGGGCGCGGTCCTGGTCTCGCACGAGCGGAACGCGGGGCTGGCGAGCGCGAGGAACTCCGGCATCGACAGGGCGCGCGGCGAGTATCTGACCTTCCTGGACGGCGACGACTGGCTCGCACCCGGGTACCTCCCCCGACTCCTCGACGCGATCGAGGAGCTGGGTTGCGACTTCGTGCGCACCGACCATGTGCAGTGCACCGGGCGGGCCCGCGCCGTCCACCGCGTCCCGCACGGACGCCGTTCGACGGTGCTGGACCCGCGGGCGGCGATCCTGCCCGCCGACCGGTCCACCCCCGTGGACTACGCCTACGCGTGGGCGGGCGTCTACCACCGCCGGCTGGTCGACCGCGGGCTGCTGCACTTCACCGACGGGCTGCGCACCGCCGAGGACCGGCCGTGGATCTGGAAGCTGCACCGGGAGGCGGAGACCTTCGCGGTCGTGGGGCTGCTGGGCGTCTTCTACCGGCGCGGGGTGGCCTCTTCGCTCACCCAGATCGGAGATGTGCGGCAACTGGACTTCGTGCGCGCCTTCGACCAGGTCGTCGAGGAGACGGCGCGCGACCCCGAGGCCGGGGCGCTGCTGCCGAAGGCGGTGCGCACGTACTGCGCGGTGATGGCCCACCATCTCGGCTCGATCGAGCGGTTCGAGCCGGCCGTGGCCCGCAGGCTGCGCTCGCTGTGCGCCGCCGCGCTGCGCAGGATGCCGCAGGACGTGCTCGCGGAGGTCATGGAGTCGATGGACGCCCGGCGGGCGGGCACGCTGCGCAGAGTACGACGCCGGCCGGTGACTGCGGGGGCGGTGGCCCTCTGATGCCGCGCACCGCCCGGATCTTCTGCGTCTCCACCACGCGCGGCGCGGCGATGCTGGCCGCCGCTCTCGACGCCGGCCTGTTCGAGCCGTCCGACCGCCGGCTGCTGCTGATCGCCGACACCGCGGCCAACCCCGAGACCGCCCCGTCCGTCGCCGCCGCGCCGGGTTTCGCCCGCGTCCGGGAACGCTTCGACGAGGTGCGCTCCTGGAACGAGACCGTCTCCCCCTTCCACCCGGCCGGCTGGACGCCGCGCCCGGACGACGTCCCGCTGTGGGAGCGGCACCTGCGGCTGCTGTGGGGGCTCGGCGACGACGAGGTCCACCTCGTCGTGGAGTCCGTCCACACCGACCCGGCGTCGGCGCTGTGCCAGGTGTTCACCGGGGCCCCCGTGGACGTCTACGCCGACGGTCTGCTGAGCTACGGCCCCAGCCCCGACAAGCTCGACCCGCTGATCGGCACCCGTGTCGGCCGGCTGCTGCACCTCGACCTGGTGCCGGGACTCACCCCGCTGCTGCTGACCGAGTTCGGGGTGCCGGCGGTGCCGGTGCCGTCCGGGGCGTTCCTCAAGGTGACCGGCGAACTCGCCGACGTGGAGCAGGAGTTGCCGGAACCGTCCGAGCGGCCCGTGCTGCTGCTCGGGCAGTGCGGCTCCGACGCGGAACACGAGCCGCATCTGCGCATGGTGCGCGGCGCGGTGGCGCTCGGGCACCGGACGCTCGTCTTCGCACCGCACCCGGCCGCGTCCGCACACCGGTTCGGGTCCCTGGAGGACGAGGCGAGCCGGCTGGGCGCCGAACTCACCGTCCTGGAACGGCCCGTGCTCGCGGAGGTCGCCATCCAGCGGCTGCGGCCCGCCCTGGTCGTCGGCTGCTCCTCCCCCGCGCTGCTGACCGCCGCCGTGCTGTACGGCCTGCCGGTCGCGCGGGCCGGGACGGGTGACACGCTGGCCGGGCTCACGCCGTACGGGAACGCCGAGCGGGTGCCGCTCACCGTCGTCGACGCGCTGCTGCCGGAGCTGGAGAACCCCGCGGAGGTGACCGGGTGGACACCGCCGTCGCGGGAGCGGGTGCGGGAACTGGCCGCGCTCCTGCGGGCGGTGGGCTTCGCCATGCGGCCCCGGATCCGTCCGGAGCTGCGGGGCGAGGCGGAGCGGTACCTGTCCGCGCACCCCGGCCGGCACACCTCGCGCTACTTCACCCGCCGCCGGCTGGCGTCACTGGCCCTGCCCGGGGGCCTCCCGACGGGACTGGCGTTCCTCCCCCGCAACCCGACCGTGCGCAGGCTGGCGCGCCGGGCCAGGGCGCTGCGCGGCCGACCCGTCTCCCGCACCCGCATACGAACCCGACTGCCCCTCCAAGGAAGGCCTCCAGGATGAGCGCGACCGACCAGGCCCCGGGGCCGGCGACGAGACCGGCTCCCCGGCTGACCCTCTCCCTCCCCGACCGCTCGACCGTGCGGCCCAGGGCGGAAGGCCGGCTGCGCGCCCTGGACGGCCTGCGCCTGCTGGCGGCCCTGATGGTGTGCTTCTACCACTACGCCGGCAAGAACGGCGAGGTCGCGCAGTCCTGGCGCCAGTCCCCCGGCGTGAAGTTCCCGGCGCTGTCGCAGTTCGCCACGTACGGCAGCCTGGGCGTGCAGTTCTTCTTCGTGATCAGCGGCTTCGTGATCTGCATGAGCAGCTGGGGCCGGACCCCGGGCGACTTCTTCCGCTCCCGGGTCGCCCGGCTGTACCCCGCGTACTGGGCGGCGATCGTGCTGGTGACCGCCGCGGGACTGATCCTTCCGGTGGTGTCCGCGCCGCTGCGCTCGGACGAGCTCCTCGTCAACCTCACCATGCTGCAGCAGCCGATGGGCGCCCACCGGGTGCTGGGCGTGGACTGGACGCTCTGGGTGGAGGTCCGCTTCTACGCCCTGTTCGCGCTGTGCGTGGTCTGGCGGGGCGTCACCTACCGGCGGGTGGTGGTGTTCTGCGTCCTGTGGACGCTGGCCGGCGTGTTCGCCCGGGTCGCCGACCATCCGCTGACCGACGAGCTGGTGATGCGCGACCACGCGCCCTACTTCATCGGCGGTCTCGCCCTGTACCTGATCCACCGTTTCGGCGGCGACCTGCTGCTGTGGGGGATCGTCGGCGTGAGCTTCCTGCTCGGCCAGCGCTACTCGGTGACCGCCCTGTGGCACCCGGGCATGCACGGCGACTTCCACCGCAACCCCTACGTCGTCCAGGCGATCGCCTTCCTCGCCTTCGCCGCCGTCGCCGCGGTGGCGGTGGGCTGGACCAGCCGGGCGAACTGGCGCTGGCTGACCGTGGCGGGCGCGCTGACGTACCCGTTCTACCTGGTCCACGAGCACCTGGGCTGGTTCTTCATCCGCGTGCTGTACCGCGGCCTGCACCTGGACCCGTACGCCACGCTCGCCGCGACGGTCCTGTCGATGCTGGCCATCGCCTGGCTGCTGCACCGCTTCGTGGAGAAACCGTTCGGCCCCCGCCTGAAGAAGTCACTGAAGGTCCGCCGGGGCTAGGGCGGCAGGGGCGGAGGCGCGCAGTTCCCCTCGCCCCTGCCAGGGGCGCGGGGAACTGCGCGACCAGCCACAACGCAGCCGCAGCCGCAGCCGCGGAACGACATCACGCGGCACCGCCTATTGCGCCGCTGTGGCCCGCAGCCTGCGTACCGCCCGCCGCACGGCGGGATGCCGCCGCAGCGCGGCGCCCAGCACCGGCGCCCCACCGGGCAACCGCAGGTTGGTCAACCGCCGCCGCTTGAAGTACCGCTCGCGGTCGGCGAGATGGACGGCGAGCCAGGCGACCACCTCGGGCCGCAGGGCGTGATGCCTGCGGGACTGCATGCAGTAGGCCACCGCCCGCACCAGGGGCGTCAACTCGTCGGCGAGGCTCGCCAGTTCGACCGGCTCGCCCAGCGGGGCGCGTTCCGCGTCGGGCAGGGCCGCGTCGATGATCGTGAGCGGGATCCGGTTGCTGTTCTCGTACGGCGTGATGCGCTCCAGGAGCAGTTCGGTGCCGACGCGGGCGACGGGGATGCCGTAGAACGCGGCGGCGGTCGTCAGCGCCGTGGAGAAGCAGCCGATGACGAGCTTCGGCTTCAGGTACGCGAAGACGGTCTCGGCGAGGACGGGTTCGGTCAGGACGGTGAGCCGTACGCCGAGTTCCGCGGCGGCCGTCCGAAGGGCATCGCCGTAGCCGGCGGGCGCGCTCGGGTGCGGCTTGAACAGCACGTCCTCGTGGCCCGCGCGGGCGGCGGCCCGCAGCATGCGGACGTGCAGCTCCTCCTCCTCGTCCTGGCTGATCAGGTCGATCGCGGAGAGGTACTGGCCGAGGAGCACGGCGGTGGGCGGGCGGCCTGCGGGGAGCCGCTCGGCGAGGAGGCGGGCGTTCGACTCCCCGAGCCGGGCGAGGACGTCGACGATCGCCGCGTCCGGCACGGCCACGGAGGGGACGCCGTACTCGGACAGCAGCATCGGCCGCAGCCCGGGGACGAGGTCGAGGTGGAGCACGCGCGCGATGCGGCTGCTCACGCCGTGCGGGATGCGGTTGCGGGTGGGGCCGTAGCTCATCAGGCCGTCCGCGTACACGTGGAGGGCGCTGTCCGCGAAGATGTCGACGATCGCGCGGGAGGGGTTGGCCTGGAGGGACTCGCAGGCGATCTCGACGGGTTCGTCGCCGAGGTCCCAGGCGAGGCGTACGGCCTTCTCCCAGAGCCGGGCGTCCTGGGCGCGCGGCGACCAGCCGGCCGGGTGGTGCGGGGAGATGAACGCGTTCCAGGAGCGCACCTCGTCGAACTCGCCGCGCAGCGCGTCGAAGCCGGGCATCCGGTCCAGCGGGGTGCCGACCTCCGGCACGGCGGAGGTGTCGCTGACGACGAGGACGCGGCGCACGCCCTCGCGCGGGCCGAACAGGCCGGCGCGGATCGCGGCGGTGACCGTCGCGGCCGCGTACTGGGTGGCGGAGCAGAAGATCTGGATCACGCGGCCACTCCCTTCATGCCGCCGCGCACCCGGCGCAGCACCCGGACGCGTTCCTCGCCCATCCCCACCACGGCCTCCCCCAGTTCCTCCTCGCTCATCGCGCCGAGCGCCTCGGCGGCCAGCTGCCTCAGCCGCGCGGCCACGCCGCGTTCGAAGCGTCGCCGGTCGAGGAGCTGGTGGGCGATGACGACGCAGTAGTCGCGCAGCGCCTTGCGGCGCAGCCGGCCGGCCTCGGGGTCGTCGGCGAGTTCGGCGAGGACGAGGTCGAAGGCGCGGAAGAAGTCCAGCTGGCGCACATCGCCGATCTGGGTGAGCGAACCGGTGAGCCCCCGGCGGTAGAAGACGCCGTGCAGGCTGGCGACGACGTAGGAGTCCGCCCTGCGGTGCAGGTCCCAGATCCACGGCCGGTCCTCGGCGGTGCGCAGCCCGTCGTGGAAGCGGAGCAGGCCCCTGTCGAGGAGGCGGCGGTGGTAGACGCCGGCCCAGGCGTAGGGGTAGTCGACCATGGTGGTGTCGTCGACGGGGAGGATGGAGTCGCGTGGGTCGAGCGGGGTGTGGCGGCGGCCCTCGGGCGCGCGGTGGACGGCCCGTTCGACGCCGGTGACCTGCACGTGGTCGGTGCGGACGAAGTCGACGTCGAACCGTTCGGCGACGTCGACGACCCGGGCGAGGTGGCCCGGGGCCAGCCAGTCGTCGCCGTCGAGGAAGGTGAGGTAGCGGCCTTCGGCGGCGTCGATGCCGGTGTTGCGCGCGGTCGCCAGTCCTCCGTTGCGCTCGTGCCGGATCACCCTGCTGCGGGGGAGCTTCCCGGTCAGGTGGAGGAGGGCCTCGTAGGTCCTGTCCTTGGTGGAGCGGTCCTCGACGAAGAGGAACTCGAAGTCGTCCCGGGCGTTGTTGACCAGGCTGGTCACGGTCTCGGCGACGTACGGCTCGATGTTGTAGCAGGGGACGACGACGGACAGGGTGATTCTGTTGGCCACGTGTGCGCACCTGAATTCTGAGCGGGAGGTCGCACGATCGTAGGAAGGGCAGGCTTGAGCGGCGGGTAACTGCGCGCCTGGGCGAGGGGAAGCTCGGATGAAGAGCCGGTGAACCGGCCGCGCGGGGCCCCTCGGGTTCAGTCGTCCGCGTCGTGCGGGCGCGCGTACCGCGCCTCGATGCCCGCCAGGAGGAGTTCGAGTCCTTCCGCGAATCCCCGGTCGTAGTGGTCGAAGATCTCCGCGCCGGCCGCGGCCGACAGCGGGAAACCGGCCATCAGCCGGGCGCGTTCGTCGACGTCGAAGCCCTCGCGCCGTTCGCCGGGCAACGGCTGCCTGTCGACGCGCGTGCACCGCGGGGAGGCCAGGCGAGGAGCGGCGACCCGTCAACTGGGCATTGGCTACCGGGAGTCGAGTCTGACGGAGGAGACGCGCGAGACGCCGGGAGCGGTACGGGCCGGGGACCGCGCGCCGGACGGCACGGTCGGCGGCGTCCGTCTCTTCGACGCCTTCCGGGGAACGCACTGGACCCTGGTCGCGGTGGGCGCGCAGACGCCGGACGCGGTTCCGGCCGCCGTGCGGGTGATCCAGGGCGAGGGCGTGCGGGGGACGTACGGCTCCGGACTGTTCCTCGTCCGGCCGGACGGCCATGTCGGCTGGGCCGGGGACCGGGCGGCCGGGGTCGTGGACTACCTCATCCGGTTCGGGCAGCGCTAGCCGTCGCCGTCGAGGAGGGTGAGGTCGAGGCTGTGCGCGCCCAGTGGAATCCCCGGTTCAGAACGCCTCCGCCGGCACATGGCTCCCCCAGACCCCCCGGAGGGCGCCGCACACCTCGCCCACCGTCGCCCGCGCCCTGAGCGCCTCCTTCATCGGGTACAGGACGTTGTCCTCACCCTCGGCGGCCTTGCGCAGGGCCGCCAGCGCCACGTCCACCGCGGACCGGTCGCGCTCCGCGCGCAGCCGGGCCAGCCGCTCCTTCTGCCGGGCCTCGATGGCCGGGTCCACGCGGAGCGGCTCGTACGGCTCCTCCTCGTCGAGGCGGAAGCGGTTGACGCCGACGACGACCCGCTCCCCCGAGTCGGTCTCCTGGGCGATGCGGTAGGCGTTGCGTTCGATCTCCCGCTTCTGGAAGCCGCGCTCGATGGCCGCGACCGCCCCGCCCAGGTCCTCGACCTTCCGCATCAGCTCCAGCGCCGCCGCCTCCACGTCGTCGGTCATCCGCTCCACCGCGTACGACCCGGCGAAGGGGTCGACCGTCGCGGTCACGTCCGTCTCGTACGCGAGCACCTGCTGCGTACGCAGGGCCAGGCGCGCGCTCTTGTCGGTGGGCAGCGCGATCGCCTCGTCGAAGGAGTTGGTGTGCAGGGACTGGGTGCCGCCGAGGACCGCCCCGAGCGCCTGGACGGCCACCCGGACGAGGTTCACCTCGGGCTGCTGGGCCGTCAGCTGCACGCCGGCCGTCTGCGTGTGGAAACGCAGCATCAGCGACCTGGGGTCGCGCGCGCCGAACTCGTCCCGCATCAGCCGCGCCCACATGCGGCGCGCGGCACGGAACTTGGCGACCTCCTCCAGCAGCGTCGTACGGGCCACGAAGAAGAAGGAGAGCCTGGGCGCGAAGTCGTCGACGTCCATGCCGGCCGCGACCGCCGTGCGGACGTACTCGACGCCGTCGGCGAGGGTGAAGGCGATCTCCTGCGCGGGCGAGGCTCCCGCCTCGGCCATGTGGTAGCCGGAGATGGAGATGGTGTTCCACCGGGGGATCTCGGCCCGGCAGTACCTGAACGTGTCGGCGACCAGGCGCAGCGAGGGCCCCGGCGGGAAGATGTACGTCCCGCGCGCGATGTACTCCTTGAGCACGTCGTTCTGGATCGTGCCGGTGAGCCGGTCGCCGCCCACGCCCTGTTCCTCGGCGACCAGTTGGTAGAGCAGGAGCAGCAGGGCGGCCGGGGCGTTGATCGTCATCGACGTGGAGACCCGGTCCAGCGGGATCCCGTCGAACAGCACCCGCATGTCGTCGAGGGAGTCGACGGCGACGCCGACCTTGCCGACCTCGCCGTGCGCGAGCGGGGCGTCGGAGTCGTGGCCCATCTGGGTGGGCAGGTCGAAGGCGACGGACAGGCCGGTCGTGCCGTGCGCGATGAGCTGCTTGTAGCGGGCGTTGGACTCGGCGGCCGTGCCGAAGCCGGCGTACTGGCGCATCGTCCAGGGCCGCCCGGTGTACATCGTCGGGTACACGCCCCGCGTGTAGGGGTACGAGCCCGGCTCGCCCAGTCTCTCCGCCGGGTCCCAGCCGCTCGTGAGGCTGTCCGGCCCGTACACCGGCTCGATGGGAAGCCCTGATTCCGACTCGCGTGCCATGGGGTGACACCTTCCGCCGCACTGTCACGCCTTCGGTCCCAACAATGCCGGGCCGTTCGCGCGTCGTCATCCGCGGGGAACAACTCCGTGGACCATTCAGGGACCGAGGACGTACGACGGTGAGACGACGGGGGTCGCGAGTGCGTAGTACGGGCATGACGGCAATGACGGACGCCGCGGGCTCCAAGGGCTTCACCGGCCTCCGGGGCTTCACCGGCCTCCGGGGCTTCACCGGCAGGCGCGGCAAGGTGAGAGCGGTCGCCGCCGCGGTGGGTGCGGCGGCTCTGGTGACGGTGTGCGGCTGCACGGTGCAGCCCGCCCCCGCCGACCCCAAGGGTCGGGCGCCGGTCCACGTGCGCGTCAGCCCGGGGGCGGGCGACGTCTCGGGCACTCCCGGTCCGACGGCTTCCCCGGCCGACGAGGACCCCGGGACGTCGTCGCCCACGCAGAGCCCCACGCCCTCGGCCTCGGCGGCGGCCACGCCCCCCGCCGTCCTGTGGTCGCGCGGGGCCTACGGGCGGGACGTGCGCGAACTCCAGGCGCGGCTGCGGCAGGTCGACTGGCTGCACGACGGGCCGACGGGGACGTACGACGGCGCGACCACGGAGGCCGTGAAGGGGTTCCAGGGCAAGCGCGGGCTGCCGCGCACGGGGCAGACGGACACCGTGACCTGGCAGCGGCTGCTGGCCATGACCCACGAGCCGGGCCGCTGGGAGCTGTATCTGCTGGGCGGCCAGCCCGCCGCCGCGCCCGACCCCCGGTGCCTGACCGGGCGGGTGATCTGCGTGGACAAGACCAGCCGGACGCTGCGCTGGATGATCGACGGGCGGACCGTGTCGACGATGTCGGTGCGGTTCGGCTCGCAGTACACGCCCACCCGTGAAGGTGTGTTCCAGGTCTACTGGAAGTCCCGCCACCATGTGTCCACGCTCTACGACTCGCCGATGCCGTACGCGATGTTCTTCAGCGGCGGCCAGGCGGTGCACTACTCGTCCGACTTCGCGATGCGGGGGTACGCGGGCGCGTCGCACGGCTGTGTGAACGTCCGGGACGAGGGGGCGATCGCGAAGCTGTTCGCGCAGGTGAGGAACGGCGACAAGGTCGTCGTCTCCTGGTGAGGCGACGGTGAGACGCCCGGGGGACGAACGGGGGACGTATGGGGGCGCGGGCGGGACCGGGGGAACGTGCCCCGCCCGCGCCGGGTGCACGAAGCCGTAGGTACGGGGGGAACCCCGGCTCCATGCGAGGGCCGATGACCAGTCGGCTCACTTCTCACTGCGCCGGGCCCGGCAAAAACGTCACACCTGAGCCGGAAAAATTTCGACGACGGGAGAAACCCCAGGTCACAGGGGCCTAGTCGTCGGCACCGCTCGCGCCGCCGTCGCCGTCCTCGTCGCCGTGGCCGCCGTCCGCGCCCTTGTCGCCCTTCTGGCCCCTGCCCCGGTCGTGGCCGTGATCAGGGCCGTGGCCGTGGCCGTCCCCCAGGCCGGGCTTGCCGCCGCCCCGGCCTGTGCCCTCGCCGCCGCCGGGGCCGCCGTACTGCCCGCCCCAGCCGTTCTGACCGTGGCCGCCCGGCCAGCCCTGGCCGCCGGGCTTCCCCGTGGCGCCGGTGCCGGTTCCCGTGCCGGACGGGCCGTCCGGGGTGGCGAGGACGTGCGCGCAGTACACCGGCACGCGCCAGACGCCGCCCGCGGCGCTCTCCAGGGAGCGGCGGCGCTGCTGGTTCAGGGTCTTGCCGTCCCGCAGGTCCCGGCAGGCCGCGGGCACGCCGCTCGGCCAGGCGCGGCGGTTCCCGACGCCGGGGCCGCCGCCGTCGCCCTTGCCCTTTCCCTTGCCCTTGTCGCCGGCGCTCGGGGAGGCCGGGCCGCCGCTCGCCGTGCCGCCCGGGGCGCCCGGGCCGGCCTGGCCGCCGTGGCCCGCGCCCGGCGCGGGTGAGGAGGACGGCGGAGGCGACGGGGAGTCCTGCGCGCTGGGAGGTCCGGGGGTGGCGGCGGCGGAGACGGAGGTGACGGGGGCGGGCTCGGCGGCGTCGAAGGGGGCGGGGAACCCGCCGACACCGGTCGCGGCGGCCACCCCGCCTGCCATGCCGACGGCCAGGGCGGCCGCCGCGCCCAGGCGAACGGACCGGCCCCGGCGCGACGGCGTCCGCTCGGGCCGCCCCGCGCCGATCCGCACCACCTGGGCGTCCGCCCCGTCGTCAGGCGCGGGCGCGCCCTGCGCCACGGAGGCGTCGGCCCGGGCCGCGCGGAACGCGAGCACCGCCGGGTCGGCGGCGGGGTCGCGGGAGTCGACGTAGGCGGTGGTGGGTGTCGTGCGGTCCGCGTGGATCTTGCGGAAGGCCGCCAGGGCCGACGCCTCGCCGGGGAGTTCCTCGTCCGGCGGGACCGGCGGGTCGGCGAGGGCGGCCAGGGCGTTCAGGGTGCGGGCGAGGCGTTCGGCCTCGTCACGGTGGGCGGGGGCGACAGCGTTGTCCGGCGCGTCCCCGTCCAGCAGCCGCTCCGCCGTACGGCCGTCCAGCCACCGGCCGGGCCGCCGGCGTGCGGCGGGGTCGCCGGAGGGCTCGTCGTCCTCCGGGTGGGCACAGCGCTCGTCGGCCATCACATGTCCTTCTGCGTCCGTGCGTACGCATGCGTCACACCGGCGGACGTCGTCACGGCGCGGGAGCGCGTCGCGCGCTGGGGCGGCAGCGCGTCGAGGACGCCGGCCGTCTCGGGGTCGTCGCCGAGCAGCTCGGCGAGCTTCTTCAGCCCCCGGTGGGCGGCGGTGCGTACCGCGCCGGGCCGTTTGCCGAGGGTCTCGGCGGCGGTCTTGGCGTCGAGGCCCACGACGACCCGCAGGACGACGGCCTCGGCCTGGTCCTGCGGCAGCCGGGCGATGAGGTCGAGCGTGCGGCCGGTCGCGAGGGCCTCGATGGCCTCGCCGGCGGTGTCGGACTCGGCGGGCCGGCCGGTCAGCTCCGCCTCGTCGCCGCCGACGGCGGGACGCCGGCCGCGCATGCGGATGTGGTCGAGGGCGCGGTTGCGGGCTATCCGGGCGGCCCAGCCGCGGAACCGGTCGGCGTCCCCGCTGAAGCGTTCGAGGTCGCGGGCGATCTGGAGCCAGGCCTCGGAGGTGACGTCCTCCGCTTCGAGGTCGCCGACGAGTGTGCGGACATAGCCGAGGAGCCGAGGGTGCACCGCGCGGTACACAGCACGGAACCCGGTCTCGTCCCCGCGCTGTGCCGCGAGCACCGCGGCGGTCAGCTCCGCGTCGTCCCCCACGTCGTGGTTCCTCGATTGATGATGGCGGTCTCACCGATCCACGGATGGTCCGCGACTGGTCCACGGGTGATCGCGGTGTTCCGGCCGCTCCGCCGTCCGGCGCGAAAGGCACGTTACGACCTGAAACCGCCCGTCGTCCATGTCCGTACAAAATGCAACCGAGTCGTGACGCGGGGGCTCGCCTCCGGTGTGACAAAAAACGCACTCCCGGCGCTGAGGAGAGTACGGGCCGCCGCGCGGCCCGTGCCGCGCGACGGTCGGGGCCTCTCCTGTGGGGGGTGGCGGCTCCGGCCGTCGTCGCCTCTTGAGCTCATTCGGCTCTGATGTCGTCCACGTAGACGACTCCTTTGGTCGCCGCGTCCTCTCCGTGGCCGAGGTACAGGTTGAACGCGGTCACCTTTGCGAGACGGTCCGCGTCGAGCACGGCGCCGGCGTGTTCGGTGTCCCAGGGGGCGGGCTCGAACGCGCTGAACGGCACCCTGACCTGCTTCCCGCTCGTGTCGCTCAGCGAGACCCTGTACTCGAAGTAGGCGCCGCCGGCGACGATCTGGAGCGCGGCCCCGTTCCCGGAACCGTCGCCCTGCAGCCAGAGGGCCATGGTGGTGAAGGCCGACCAGTCGGCGTCGACCGGCTTGCCGATGCCGGTGTACTCGGCGCCGGTGAAGTCGTAGGCGTAGGCCAGCCCGTGGGAGCCCGAGGACTTGTGGTCGGCCGTCAGGGTGGTGGTGTTGGCGTTGACATGGCTGTACGCCTCGCTCAGGCTGACGTCGTCACCGGCGTACCCCTCGAAGTCGTCGACCCATCCGGCCGGCAGGGGCACGGCCTCGCCGAGGAAGACGAGGGACGAGTCGGTGAACGTCCTGCCTCCCACCCGCGCGCTCACCTTCACGGTCACCGAGCGGTTGTCCAGCCACGCCGGGGAGATCGGCCAGACGCCCGACCAGAAGCCGTCGGCGTCGAGGCGCAGCGGCCGGGCGGGCCCGTCGTTCACGGAGTAGGTGACCCTGCTCGCCTTCCCGGAGGTGACCCGCACCCGGACGGTCGTCCGGGGGGCCGTCACGCGCTGCCGGTCCGTGGGGGTCACGAGGTGCAGGACCGGCGCGTTCCTGGTGGCCGTGGTCCGCAGGGAGAACACAGCGCCCAGGTCGGCGGCGAACACCGTGTACGGGTCCTGGTGGTACTTGAGGAAATCGGGCAGCAGGGGCCGGCCCGGGTAGGGGACGTAAGCGCGGTTGGCGCCGCCGAAGTTGGCCCAGGTGAGCATGAAGGTCGCCTGCCGGGCCTGCGGGTCCGCCTTGACGGCCGCCAGGAGCCGGGTGAACCAGTGCGGGTCGCGGTTCTCGGCGCCGCTCTCCCCGAACTCGGAGTAGGCGGGCACCTTGCCGCGTTCGTTCGCCAGCCGGACCACCGTCGCCAGGTCCCTCACCAGACCGTCGAGCCAGGCCGTCGAGCCCGCTGATTCGTCGTAGGCGTCGTAGCCGAGGACGTCGACGAACTCGTCGCCCGGGTAGGTCTTGAGGTAGCCCGCCGGGTCGCCTCCGAAGCCGGAGTTGGGCGAGTAGGCGTAGAGCAGGTTGCGGACGCACCGGGTGTCGCGCAGGTACTCGACGGTGTAGCGGTACACCTCGATGAACTCGGCGGACGAGGTGTGGCCCGCGCCCCACCAGAACCAGCCGCCGTTGTTCTCGTGGAAGGGGCGGAAGATCACCGGGATCAGGGTGCCGTCCGGCCGCCGCGCGCCCTTGACCGCCGCCGCGACGCGGTCGAGGAAGGCGTTGAACTCGGCGTGCTTCGCACCGCCGGGGAGGATCTGGGCGACCACCCGGCCCGAGGTGTCGTAGAAGTCCCCGCCGGTGACGAAGTTCGGCATGTGGGCGCTGAGGGTGTTGATCCCGCCCCGTGCGTCGCCCTGCCGGATGCACCGGCTGAGCGCGGCGATGTTCTCGGCCTCGGTCGCGTCCTCGCTGCCGGGGCGTTCGCGGCCGTCGAGGATGAGGGTGTCCCAGCCGAAGACCGCGGGGTGGTCGCCCACCGCCGCCAGGGTGTCGGACGCCTTGCCGTCGGGGGCGGTGAAGGTGAAGCCGTAGGTGAGGTCGTGCTGGTGACCGAACAGGATGCCCCTGCCCTGCTGCCTCTTCAGATACGCGAAGAGCGACCGGGTGGCGGGGGTCGCCTTGTCGTCGACGATCCGGACCGGCGTCGCGGTGCCGGCGGGCGCCGCCGAGGGGGCGGCGGCCGCCGACGACAGGCTGCCGGCCGTCATGGCGACCGCGGTGCCGATGACGAGGAACGTGCGGCGGTTCAGCGGCGAGTCGGTCATGTACGTCTCCTTTGACGTGGCGATTCCTCGTGCGGGAAGGGCGGCGTGCGGGAGGGGCGGCTCGCTTCGAGCCGTGGACCGGCCGAGCGGGTCACGCGGGCAAGTGGCCGGTGCCCGGCCTCACTTGCCGGCGCCGCGTGCGAACCCGTTGTAGATGTAGCGCTGGAGGAAGAGGAAGACGACGAGCGTCGGCACGATGACGAGGATCGCGCCGGCCGAGATGGCCTCCCAGTGGGCGCCGAAGGGGCCCTTGAAGCGGAACAGGGCGGTGGACATCGTGCCGAGGTCCTCGGAGGGCATGTAGAGGAACGGGATGTAGAAGTCGTTGTAGACCGTGATGCCCTTGATGATGACGACGGTGGCGATCGCCGGCTTGAGCAGCGGGAAGATGATCCGCCAGTAGACGGTGAGCGCATTGGCGCCGTCGAGCCGGGCGGCCTCGTCGAGGGAGACGGGGATGGAGCGGATGAACTGCAGGAAGATGTAGATGGACACGATGTCGGTGCCCATGTACAGCAGGATCGGCGCCCACCGGGTGTCGAAGAGACCGAAGCTGTTGACCACCTGGAAGGTGGCCACCTGCGTGGTCACGCCCGGTACCAGGGTGGCGACCAGGAACAGCCCCATGACCGGCTTCCTGCCCCGGAAGCGGAAGCGGTCGACGGCGTACGCGGTCATCGAGCCGATGATCACGGTGCCGGTGATGGAGAACAGCAGGATGAAGGCGGTGTTCCCGAACGCCGACAGCATCTGGCCGTCCCGGAAGGCCGTGGCGTAGTTGGAGAAGTTCAGCCAGTCTCCTGGCGGCTGGAAGGCGCCGCCGCCGTCCGTCGCCTCCTTCTCCGTCTTCAGCGAGGTGAGGAAGACGACGGCCAGGGGGACCAGGACCACCAGTGAGGCCAGGACCAGGGACAGATGGATGAGGACCGAGGCGATGCCCCGGGGACGGCGGCCGCCCACGGCGTCGGTGGTCATACGAGGTCGACCCTCTCGTCGGGCACGAGGCGGCGCTGGATCCAGGTGATCAGCAGGACGATCAGGAGCAGGACGACGGCGGCGGCGGAGGCCAGGCCCGTCTTGTTGAACTGGAACGCGAGCTTCACCGTCTGCATGACGAAGGTCATGGTGCCGGTGGCGCCGCCGGTCATGATGTAGGGGATCTCGAACACCGACAGCGAGCCGGACACGGCGAGGATCACGCTCAGGCTGACCACGGGCCGGATGCTCGGCAGGATCAGGTACCTGAACTGGTGCCACCGGGTGGCGCCGTCGAGCTGAGCCGCCTCGTACAGCTCACCCGGGACGGACTGGATCGCCCCCAGGAAGAGCACGAAGTTCAGGCCGGTGAAACGCCAGACGGACACGCCCGCCAGGGAGACGTTCGCGGACGTCGGTGTGCCGAGCCAGGCGCGGTCGGCGCCCACGCCGAACCAGGACAGCACCGAGTCGAGGGTGCCGCCGTCCTGGAAGAAGTACAGGAAGACGAACCCGATGGCGACGCCGTTGATGAGGTACGGGAAGAACAGGATGCCCTTGAAGAGGTTGCGCAGGCGCACGTCGAAGCTGAGGACGGTCGCGAAGTACAGGGCGACGACGATCTGCACGGCGGACGCGGCCAGGTAGTACAGGCTGACGAGGAACACCCGGAACAGCTCGGGCCGGGTGAACAGTTCGACGTAGTTGTCGGTCCCGGTGAGGTGGATCTCGGGGCTGACGCCGTCCCAGTCGGTGAAGCTGTAGTAGACCATGTTCGCCACGGGCACGTAGGTGAACGTGATCAGCAGGGCCAGCGGCGCCAGCAGGAACAGCCACGGGGTCGCCCCGCGCAGCACTCCCCGGCCGGAGGGGGAACCGCTCGCCGCCGCAGGGGCGCCGGCGCCCTCCTTGTCCACGCGCGCGGTGGACGTGTGAACGGTGTGGGTCATGTCGGCCTTTCGGTCGTCCACTTGACGCGGTCGGCGGCCGGGGCCGGCCGGAAGGCGCACGGCCCCGGACCCGGGTGTCGCTCCCCGTCAGCTGCCCGCGGACTTCGCTGCCCGGCTCCACTTCTTGTCGAGGCCGGCGAAGTAGTCCTGCAGGCTTCCGCCCTGGACGCCTCGCGCCATGTCGACGAGCTTCTGCCGGTAGTCGGGCTTGGCCAGACCGATCTCGGCCGCGTTGTCGATGGCGCTGACCTGGCTGCTCCTGGCCTCGGAGCGCTCCAGCATGCTGACACCGTTGTCCTGGAACGGCTTCAGGGTGGCGGGCAGGGCGCCGGACTTGAGCGTCGGGATCGAGCCCTCGTTCTGCGCGAAGCCGGACTTGTCGGTGAACCAGTCGACCCACGCCCGGGCGGCGGGCTTGTTCTTGGAGTGGATGCTCACCGCGTCCTGGTAGTCGGAGGAGAGCATGCTGCAGAACTTGCCGTTCGTCTGCGCGGGGAACGGCATGAAGCCGATGTCGTCGGGGTTCGTCCCCGCCGTCCTCGCCGCGTTCTGCATCTGGCTGATGGCCCAGGAGCCCAGCTGCATGGTGGCGATCTCACCGCGGGCGATCATGCCCTTGGAGTTCTCCCAGTTGGTGGTGGTGGGGTCCTTCTCGATGAGCTTCTCGTGGACGACGTCGTAGAGCAGGGTGTCGATGACGTTGAGGTCGCTGCCCGCGGCCCAGGGGGCGGTGGAGGTCGCCAGCTTGTCGTTGGCCTGCGCGTCGCAGGTGACCGAGCCGATGCTCGCGGTGCCGGCGGTCACCGGCCACTGGTCCTTGAAGTTCGTGTAGTACGGCACCGCGCCGGTCCTGGCCTTGACGGCCCTGAGGCCGGCCAGGAACTGCTCCGGGCTGGTGGGCCAGGAGGTGATGCCGGCCTTCTTCCAGACGGCCTTGTTGTAGACGAAGCCGTCGGCGTTGCCCACGGTGGCGAGGCCGTAGACCTTGCCGCCGACGTTCGCCTTGTCGGTGAAGCGGTACTTCCTGCTCAGCTCGGCGGCGCTGCCGAGGGAGGCGAAGAACGAGGGGTAGTCCTTCTTCGCTATCGCGTTGGGGATCATCAGCACGTCACCGTAGTCGGCGGTGTTCATGCGGATCTTGACTTCGCCCTCGTAGTCGGTGAGGGCGTCGAACTTCACCGTCACCTCGGGATAGACCTTGTTGAACTCGGCGGCGTACTTCTTCAGGGTCCCGTTCTGCACCAGGTCCGTACGGTGCGTCAGGACGGTGATGGTGCCGGACACGCTGCCCGGGTCCGACGCCGCGGCGGCCGACTCGCCCTTCGGTGCCGCCGCTCCCGTGCATCCCGTCGCGGTGACCGCCGTGACGGCGATCAGCGCGGCGGCGGTCAACGCTTTCCTCCCCATACGCCCAGCTCCCTCCAGTGCGCGGCTCTGACCCTCCTTCGGGCTGTCGGCACTATGGCACCGCTGAATTGAACCGGTAAAGCTCAAGAGACAAAATCGTTACCCCGACCCCTGGCGGTCGACGATCACACCGTGGCCATATCAAGGTAAAACTCGCCATAAGCCGCACACAGGGCGGAGCTATACCGGTTTATGGACATCGCTTGCCCGGACGGTTAGGTTGGCCTGCGCCGCGAGCAAGACCGACCTCCGTGAGGGGAGCCGCACATGAAGGACGTCATCCTGCTCAGCGACGGGTGGGGGCTGTGCCACGGGGACGAGGTGCTGCCCGCCCGGGTGCCGGGCTGCGTGCACGCCGATCTCCTGGACGCGGGGCTCATCCCGGACCCCTTCATCGGCGCCGACGAGCACGAGGTGGCCTGGGTCGGCGACCGCGCCTGGACGTACACCGCCCGGCTCACCGCCGAGAGCGCCCACGAGCGGACGGACCTGGTCTTCGACGGCCTCGACACCGCGGCCGAGATCACCCTGGACGGCGAGGTGCTCGGCCGGACCCGCAACATGCACCGCTCCTACCGGTTCGACGTCACCGGCCGCGGCGGCGAGCTCCGGGTGCTCTTCGCCCCGGCCCGCGAGGAGGCGGAGGCGGTGCGCAAGGCGGTCGGCGACCGGCCCAACGTCTATCCCGAACCGTCCCAGTACATCCGCAAGATGGCCTGCGCCTTCGGCTGGGACTGGGGCCCCACCGTCGTCACCGCCGGAATGTGGCGGCCGGTCCGCCTGGAGCACTGGTCGGCCGCCCGGATCTCCCAGGTCCGGCCCGCGGTCACGGTCGCCGGGACAAGCGGACGGGTGGAGGTCCACCTCACCGTGGAGCGCACCGCCACCATCGCCGGGCGCCCACTGACCGCGCGGGCCTCGGTGGCCGGCGTCGGCACCGAAGCCGCCGTCGAGGGCACGGAGGCGACCCTCGTCCTGGACGTTCCCGAGCCGGAACTGTGGTGGCCGCGCGGGCTGGGCGAACAGCCGCTCCACGACCTGGCGGTCACCCTCGCCGACGGCGACGGCACGCTGGACACCTGGCGGCGCCGGATCGGCTTCCGCACCATCGAACTCGACCGCACCGCCGACGAGCACGGCACCGGCTTCACCCTCGTCGTCAACGGCGTGCGCCTCTTCACCCGCGGCGTGAACTGGATCCCCGACGACGTCCTGCCCTCCCGCGTCACCCCCGAGCGCTACCGCCACCGCCTCACCCAGGCCGCTGACGCGAACGCCGACCTCGTCCGCGTCTGGGGCGGCGGCATCTACGAGGACGAGGCCTTCTACGACGCCTGCGACGAACTCGGCCTGCTGGTGTGGCAGGACTTCCTGTTCGCCTGCTCCGCCTACCCCGAGGAGCAGCCGCTGCGCGGCGAGGTGGAGGCCGAGGCGCGGGAGAACGTCGTCCGTCTCATGCCGCACCCCTCGCTGGTGGTGTGGAACGGCAACAACGAGAACCTGTGGGGCTTCCGGGACTGGGGGTGGGAGCCCCGACTCGCCGGGGACTCCTGGGGCGAGGGGTACTACCTGGGCCTGCTGCCGCGGGTCGTGGCCGAGCTGGACCCGACCCGGCCGTACACGGCGGGCAGCCCCTGGTCCGGCTCCTGGGACCACCACCCCAACGACCCGGCGCACGGCACCCACCACTCCTGGGAGGTGTGGAACCGCCGCGACTTCGCCGAGTACCGCGACAGCGTGCCCCGGTTCGTCGCCGAGTTCGGCTGGCAGGCGCCGCCCGCCCTGGCCACCCTGCGCCGCGCCCTGCCGGGCGAGGACCTGGCGCCCGACTCGCCCGGCATGCTGCACCACCAGAAGGCCGAGGACGGCAACGGCAAGCTGAACCGCGGGGTGGCACGCCACTTCACGCTCCCCGAGGGCGACTTCGACCGCTGGCACTACCTGACCCAGGTGGTCCAGGCACGGGCGGTCGCCGCGGGCGTCGAGCACTGGCGCTCCCACTGGCCCCGCTGCGCGGGCACGATCGTGTGGCAGCTCAACGACTGCTGGCCGGTCAGTTCCTGGTCAGCCGTCGACGGGGACGGCCGGCTCAAGCCACTCCACCACGAGCTGCGGCGCCTGTACGCCGACCGGCTGCTCACCCTCCAGCCCGCCCCGGAGGGGGTCGTGCTCGGGCTGGTCAACCAGTCGGCCGCGCCCTGGCGGGCGGAGGTCACCGTCCGCCGGATCACCGCCGGCGGGAGCGTGTCGGCCCGGGTGCCGGTCACCGTGGAGGTGGCCGCGCGCGACGCCGTCCGGACACCGCTGCCCGTGGACGCGCTCGGCGTCACCGGGGAGGGAGAGTTCCTGGTCGCGGACGTGGACGGGCTGCGCGCCGTGCACTTCCCCGTGCCGGACCGCGCGTTCCCCTACCCGCGCCCCCGGTTCGACGTGCGCGTGGAACCGGTCGCCGGTGCTGCGGATACAGTCGACGTCGTGGTCACAGCGCACACCCTCGTACGGGACCTCCTCCTGCAACCCGACCGCCTCGCCCCCGACGCGACGGCCGACACAGGTCTCGTCACCCTGCTTCCCGGCGAGCGGACCAGGATCCGGGTGGGCGGCTGGCCCGAGCCCGACGCCTCGGCGGCCCGGGCGGCCGTCTTCTGCGTGGAACCGACGTGAGCGCAGCACCTCCCCGGCGCGTCACCATCAAGGACGTGGCGGCCCGGGCCGGCGTGTCGAAGGGAGCGGTGTCGCTCGCCTTCAACGACAGGCCCGGCGTGTCCGACGCCACCCGTGACCGCATCTTCCAGGCGGCCCGGGACCTGGGCTGGGCCCCCAACGTCCGGGCCCGCGGCCTGTCGTCCGGGGCCAGGGTCGACACCATCGGCCTCGCCATCTGCCGGCCGGCCCGGCTGCTCGGTCTGGAGCCGTTCTACATGGAGTTCATCTCCGGGGTGGAGAGCGTGCTGGCCGAGCGGTCCTGCTCGCTCCTGCTGCACCTGGTGCGGGACGTGGAAGAGGAGATCGCGCTCCAGCAGCGGTGGTGGCAGGGCCGGCAGGTCGGCGGGTCGATCCTGGTCGACTTCCGGGAGAACGATCCCCGCGTGCCCGCGCTGCGGGCCATCGGGCTCCCCGCGGTGGCGGTCGGCCACCCGTCGCTGACGGGCGGCTTCACCTCGGTGTGGACGGACGACGCCACCGCCGCCACGGAGGCCGTGCGCTATCTCGCGGCGCTCGGCCATCGCCGTATCGCCCGCGTCGGCGGGCCCGCCGGACTCGGGCACAGCGCCATCCGCGCGAAGGCGTTCACCGAGGCCACGCGCGAACTGGGCCTGGCCGACGACCTTCAGATCGCCACCGGTTACGAGGGCGAGGAGGGGGCCCGCGCCACCCGTTCCCTGCTGCTCATGGCCGAGCGGCCCACGGCCGTCCTCTACGACAACGACATCATGGCCGTCGCCGGGACGGCCGTCGCCGCCGAACTGGGCCTGTCGGTGCCGCGTGACCTCTCCCTGCTCGCCTGGGACGACTCCCAGCTGTGCCGGCTGACCCACCCGCCGCTGTCCGCGATGAGCCACGACGTGCACGGGTTCGGCGCGGACGTCGCCCGGACCCTGTTCGCGGTCATCGACGACGAGGAAGCCCGATCCCACCAGGTCGCCACCCCTTCGCTCACCCCCCGCGGCTCGACGGCGCCGCCACAGGGCCAGGGCGTGTCCCGAAAGTAGCCTCGTCGAGCCCGGCCTGGCCTCGGGCGGCCTGGAAGCACTCCTCGACGCTCCAGCGGACGACACGTACGACCGCCGGACCCCCCCCCCGCCCATAGCAGCGGTCGGCCCACCCCGTCCAGGGGGCCGGCTCCCGGCTCGCCGCTCGGGCCGGCTGCACCGCGCAAGCACCTGCCTGCCGGAGTGATCACGGGGCGGCCCATGCCTACCGTGAGGTGGCATGCCGACCTTCTTACCGATCACGGAGACCGGCCGGCGCGCCGGTCTCGCGGCCCTCGTGGCCGCCGTCGTCCTGGCCACCGGCCCGGCGGCGACCGCGCAGGCGCCGGACTCACGCGCCGCCCGGAACTGCGGCACGCACGACGGGACCCGGCAGGCACTGCGTGCCCTCACCGACCACGACGGCATCACCGGGGCAGCGGTCCTGGTGACCGACCCCGACGCCCCTGGATCCTGCGGGCGTTGGAGCGAGGCCGCCGGAACCGCCGATGTGCGCACCGGACGCCCGATGAACGCCACCGACCGGCTGCGGGCCGGCAGTGTGACCAAGACGTTCACCGCTACCGTCGTCCTGCAACTCGTCGCCGAACGCCGCCTCGCCCTGGACGCCCCCGTCGACCGCTATCTGCCCGGCCTGCTCCCGGGCGGCGGACCCGACGGCCGGCCGATCACCGTGCGGCAACTCCTCAGGCACACCAGCGGGTTGCCCGACTTCCTCGACGCCCCCGAGTGGGAGCGTCCCGAACAGCGGCGGTACCGGCACTTCGAGCCGCGCGACCTCGTCGCCCGTGCGCTCGAACTGCCCCGCCCCCAGGGCACGTGGCACTACGCCACCACCAACTACCTGGTCCTCGGCATGATCGTCCGCGAGGTCACCGGCCGTTCCGCCGAGTCGGAGATCACTCGCCGGGTCATCGAGCCGCTCGGGCTCCGCGACACCGGTTGGCCCGGTGACGACGTCCACCTGCGAGGACCGCACTCCCGCAGCTACTTCACCGACGGCGACGGCCGGCGCGTCGACGGCACCGCCTGGAACATGACGTTCGGCGGAGTCGGCGGCGCCCTCGTCTCGTCACCGGGCGACCTGACACGGTTCGCCACCGCCCTGTTCGACGGCCGCCTGCTGCCCGCGGCCCAACTCGCGGAGATGCGGCGGACGGTGGAGGTCGACGCCGACCGGCTCTGGCCGGGTGCCCGCTACGGGCTGGGCCTGATCTCGACGCCGCTGTCCTGCGGCGGGACGTGGTGGGGGCACGCGGGGACGGTGCCCGGCGGTCACCGGGCACTGGTCGCCGTCGGTCCGGGCGGCCGCAGCGTCGCCGTCGCCCTCAACGAGGTGCCCGCCTCGCTCCGCGCCGAGTCCGACTTCCTCGACCTCGTCGACCAGTCCCTCTGCGAGGGCACCCCTTCCGAAAGGACCTACGCATGACCGGCTCCCCCTCTCCCCTGCCCGGCGGCCGACCGGGAGCGGCCGCATCCACCACCGGCCTCTCGTCGACCACCGGCCGCGGACGCGGGCTCACGAGCAGCGGCCCGCGCCGGCTCGTGTCGCGCGCCGCGGCGGGGGCCGCGCTCCTGCTGGCCGGGACCCTCACGGTCGTCGCCTCGCCCGTCGCCGCGTCGCCCGCCGTCGCCTCGCCCGCCGCGGCGGAACCCGCCCGCGCGACCGGCGACCCCCTCGCCCGCTACCACCGCCAGCACCTCGACTGGAGGAGCTGTGTCCTCGGGCCCGAAGACGAGACCGGCAGGGAGTTGGCGAAGGCCGGCGCCCGGTGCGCCGACGTCACGGTCCCGTTGAACTACGACGAGCCGAACGGCCGTACGATCACCGTCGCCGTCTCGCGCATCCGGGCCACCGACACGGACCGGCGGGTGGGCGCGCTGCTGCTCAACGGCGGGGGCCCGGGCGGTCAGACGATCGGGGACCCGCCGTGGGTGCGCGCCTCGATGAAGCAGGTCGGTGAGCGCTACGACGTGGTGGGCGTCGACCCCCGTTTCGTCGGGCGCAGCACGCCGCTGGACTGCCGGTGGCCCACCGGCTCCTTCATCCGCGGCGCGGGGAAGGACCGTGCCGGGTTCGACCGCACGGTGGCGCTGGCCAAGGACCTCGCCGATCGCTGCCGGGCGTCCCAGGGCGACGTCCTGCCGTACGCCACCACCCGGAACACCGCCCGCGACCTGGACGTCGTCCGCGCCGCGCTCGGCGAACGCCGCATCTCCTACCTCGGCTACTCGTACGGCACCTACCTCGGTCAGGTGTACGCGACGATGTTCCCCGGCCGCACCGACCGGGTCGTCCTGGACGGCGTCGTCGACCCCGACCGCTACAGCCCGCGGTTGCTGCGCGGCACGGAGTCGGCCAACAGGCGCGCCCTGGAGGGCTGGGCCGCTTGGGCGGCCGCCCGTGACTCGGCGTACGGTCTTGGCCGCACCCGGGACGAGGTGCTGGCGGTCGTGGACGGCGTGCGGGAGGCGGCCGGGCGGGCCCCGCTGGTGATCGGCCACCACCGGGTGGACGAGCACGTGCTGCCCGTCGTCGTCTTCAGCGGCCTCTCCCAGGACAACGACGACGCCTACGCCGATCTCGCCGGGGCCGTACGGGACATGCGGCGCGCCGCCGAAGGCCGTCCGGTCACCCCCTCACCGGGATTCGCCGCGACGCTCTCCTTCCTGCTGGACGGATCGGCGTCCGCGTACGGCAGCGTCCAGACGGCCGTCCTGTGCGGGGACGTGCCGGCGCCGCGTTCACCGGAGCTGTACTGGCGTGACGTCGAACGGGCCCGCGCCCAGGACCCGTTGTTCGGCCCCGTCACCCAGTCCATCGGGCCGTGCGCCTTCTGGGACCGACCGCGCGAGCGCCCGACCGCGATCCGCGGCGACCTGCCGGCCCTGCTGGTCAGCGCCACGGGCGACCCGCGCACCGTCCACCGGAACGCGCAGGCCGTGCGCCGCATGTGGCCCTCCTCGCGCCTGGTGACCCTCCGCGACGCGGACCAGCACGCCGTGTACGGCGTGTTCGGCAGCGGCTGCGTCGACACGACGGTCAACACCTACCTGGCCACCGGCCGCCTGCCGTCCACCGACGTCACCTGCGCCCGGTCCGCGGGCTGAGTGGCGCGGACCGGCGTCCACGGCGGGCACAGGGGCGGGTGATCCCAGGGCAGCCCCCAGGTGACGTCACCTCGTCGAGGCGGGGCCGCCGGTGGTCGCGTCCCGGCACAGCAGGCGCAGCGAGCCGTGTCCTGCGAAGCAGCGGTGGGCCTCGTCGATCGGGTCCCAGAGGCGGCCGTCGGGCGTGCGGACCCAGTGGTCGCCGCCCGTCGCCCACCACTCCCCGCCCGTCTCACGGGCGAGCACCTCGCCCGCGTACGAGCCGAGCCCGCGCAGCACGCCGTCCACGGCGGCGTACGGCGTGCCCTCGCGCCGCAGGTCCTCGATGAGCCGGTCGACACGCCACAGGCTCCGCGCCGAGTAGTCGAGCCGCAGCCGCGCGCCCTCGCGCAGGGTGGCCACGGCGTCGGACGCCCACCGCGCGGGTTTCGCGGCGGCGTGGGGGCGTCCCTCGGGGGCTTGCGGGGTCTGCGGGAAGGCTGTCGTCGCGCTGGTCATACCAGCGATCATGTGCGGAAGGGACCGCGTTCGTCACCGGGTCGAGCGCCCGGACCCGGGTGTTTTCCCGGACCGGTGCAGGACCACCCCGCCTCCCCCGCAGCACGCCCACACGACCCCCATAGGCCGCGCCCTGCCTCGGGAGACCTCAGCCCGCGGCGCGGGCCCGGCGGGAGACCGCGGCGCGCAGGACGCGGCGGCCCTCCGTGGTGAGGCCCAGGGCCTGCCGCAGGCCGCCCGCGCCGTGGGCGGCGAGGACCTCCAGGACGGTGAGCTGGCGGCGCAGCTCGGCGGCGGCGAGCGGGGGCATGCCCTCGGTGTCGCCGGCGCGGCGCGCGTCGAGCGGGGCCGGGTCGTCGGCCGGGTCGAGGAGCCGGTGGATGCCGAGGGAGGCGACCGAGCAGGCCTCGGCCCACTCCCGCAGCTCGGCGGCGGAGCGCCCGGCGGGAGCCGTGTCGAGCATGCGCCGCGCCAGCCGCACGGACTCGTCGCCGGCGTCCGCGTCGGAGCCGGAGTCCAGTTTCGCCCGCACCTGCTCGACCAGCGCGCCCCAGCCCGCCGGGTCGGAGTCGTCGGTGAGGTTCGCCCACAGCGGGCGCAGGATCTCGTCGTCGCCGCCCAGCAGCGGCACGCACCGATCCAAACAAGCCAGTCCGCTCGCCGCCAGGCCGCGATCGTCCGCCGTGGCGATGAGGTCCACCACGCTCATGCACGCCTCCCTCCCCCGGGCTCATCCTTACGGAGCCCGCAGTTCCCCTCACTGCGTGCGACAGTCAGGGAGTGTCAAAGGGTGCACGGCAAAACGGATCAACGCAAGGATTCAGCCACGATCACCCCGCGCCGATCCGCTGAGGCCCCGTCAGCCCAGCCGGTCGGCCAGGGCCTTGAACTGGGTCCAGGACTGCTTCGGCGCGCCCGGGTCCCACAGCTTCTGGACGGTCGCCCGCAGCGGCATCCGGATGCCGGCCGCGACCTGGTCCTGCGTCTGGGAGTTCGCGAGGTCGCACCAGACGGCGAAGGTCCCGCCGAGTATCTGGCCGTCGTACTTCGCGGGCACCGCAGTGCTGCCGCGCAGCACCCGCGGGGTCCACTGCTCGTAGATCCGCTGCCCCGTCGGGTAGACGAAGGTCTGGGGCTCGCCGAGGACGTAGTACAGGTACTCGTCGTTGTAGTTGATCACCTTGCGGCCGGTGCTCAGGTAGGCGAGGGGCTGCCGGGCGCCGATCTCCTTGCCGGTCCAGTAGGCGGCCTCCAGGTCGCCGGCGGCCTTCACCGTCGTCTGCCGGAAGAAGCCGTCGTTCCACACCCGCATGGTCCGGTCGTGGGCGCGGACGGTGTCGGCGCGGGCGTTCAGCCAGCCGGTGGCGAGGTCGGCGACCCCCGCGCCGGGGCCGTAGGCCTTGCGGGCGGCGGCCGCGAGCTGCGGGTAGGACGCCTCGGGGTCGGAGACGGTCAGCGCCTGGTACTCGTCGCCGCCGAGGTGCCACTGCGCTCCCGGGAACAGCCCGGCGAACTCGTTCAGCAGGTCGTCCAGGAGGGCGGCGGAGGCGGGCTTGGAGATGTCGATCGCCCCGCGGGTGGCCGTGCCCCGCACGTTGCGCAGTTGCAGCTCGGGGTGGGCGGCGAGGACCGCGCCCAGATGGCCGGGCGAGTCGATCTCGGGCACGACGGTGATGTGGCGGCTCGCCGCGAGGTCGACGATCCGCTTGACCTGCGCCTTGGTGAGGTGCTTGGCCGAGACGATCTCGGGGTGGGTGTCGGACTGGATCCGGAAGGCCTGGTCGTCGGAGAAGTGCAGCCCGATCTCGTTGTACTTCAGGTCGCCCAGCTCGCGTACGCGGTCCTCGATCCAGTCCGGCGTGAAGTTCTTGCGGGCGATGTCGAGCATGAACCCGCGCCGCGGCTTGGCCGGCTCGTCGCGGACGACGCCCTCGGGGGCCGTGCCGCCGCCGAGCACCTCCTGCTTCAGCGTGCGCGTGCCGTAGAACACCCCGGCGTCGGACGGCCCGCTGACGGTCACCTGCCCGCCCCGCACGGTCATGGTGTACGACTCCGGGTTCGCGCCCGCGCCCTTGTTCCGCGTCAGCCGCAGGTCCCCCGCCCGGCTGTCGCCCCGTACGCCCGCGTACGTCATCTTCAGCTCGCCGGCTATCAGCTTCCCCTCGTCGGCGAGGCCCGCGTCGCCCACCACCACCCGGTGTCCGGCGGCCGGACGCCAGCCGGGGCCGCGCTCGGCGGTGTGCGAGCGGACCGCGGGTATCGTCCGCGGCGGCTGCGAGAGCGGGTACGAGCGACTGGGCGAGGGGCTCGCGGCCGCTGCGGGGCCGTCCGCGGACCTGCCGCCGGCCGCCTTGCCGCCGCCCGGGGCCGGGCTGCCGGCGCCGGTCTGCCGCGCCGCCGCTCCGGCCGGTGCTCCGTCGTCCCCGTCGCCGGAGGCCCACACGCCCACCCCGGCTCCCAGGACGACGACGAGACCGCCCGCCAGCAGGGCCCGCCTCGTCACTTTCTGCGGGTTCTTCTCCGGCGCCCTGCGCCGGTGCCTGTGCCTGCTCACTCCGCCAACCTACGACCCGAGGGCGAGTCAAGCGCGCCGAAGGGGTCTACTCCCGATTCCGAAACTCTCCCGTGCGGGTGAAATTCGGGCATCTCTCGGACAGGTCATGACCACTCTCGATAACGTGGTCACACCATTCACAAGATCCCCTGACATCTCACACGTGACGCGAGGACCCACGCTGTCTGCGCACCGTATCTCCCGCCTCCCGGGCGGCGTCGCCATACCGGCGCTCCCCGAGCAGACCCGTATGCCCTCGCCCGCCCTGGACAGGTTCAACGGCGCACCGGACGACGAGGCCCGCCGCGCCCTCCTGACCTGCCTGCACAGCCCGCGCTGGGCCCGCAACGTCGCGGACCACCGCCCCTACCCCACGTCGGACGCCCTGCTGGCCGCGTCCGACGAGGCGGCGTACGACCTGACCCCGGCCGACCTGGCGGAAGCCCTGGCCGCGGAGTCCCTCCCCGCCCTCCCGGCCGACGCCTACGGAGCCGCCCACACCGCCCTCAGCGCGGCCCACGCCGCCTACGAGTCCCGCTTCGGCCACGCCTTCGTCCTGTACCTCGGCGACACGCCTCCCGAGGAATCCCTGGACCGCACCCTCGAAGCATTCCGGTCACGATTGACGAACGATCCGGAGACGGAGCGGGAGGTGGCGGCCGAAGAACTCCGCCGCCTGGCAAGAAGGCGGTTGATGACCCACTTGAGGGGCGCGGGGCTGTAATCGATGTGCGGCTACCGCCGCGTGCGCGCGACCAGCAGCCACGGCGCATCCGAAGTCGGCGGATAACCGAACAAACCACCCCCGCCACCGCCGAGGGTTCACCCGAACGCGTGCCACTTTGATCACACCGCGAGACCCCCGCTCAGCGCCGCAGGCACACGTCGCTACGATGCTGGGGGCCGGTGGACCGTACCCGGCCGGGCCCGACCGACAGCACAAGCCGGCAGGCCCCGATACCCCGCTCCCGGAGGGACTTCCGTGCCGGCTGGAACGCTGTACCGCGGCCGGGAAGGAATGTGGTCCTGGGTGGCTCACCGAGTCACCGGCGTCCTCATCTTCTTCTTCCTGTTCGTACACGTGCTGGACACCGCACTCGTGCGTGTCTCCCCCGAGGACTACGACAAGGTCGTAGCCACGTACAAGACGCCGATCGTGGCCGTGCTGGAGTACGGCCTCGTCGCCGCCATCCTCTTCCACGCGCTGAACGGCCTGCGTGTCATCGCCGTCGACTTCTGGTCGAAGGGCCCGCGCTACCAGAAGCAGATGCTCTGGACCGTCGTGGGCATCTGGGTCGTGCTGATGCTCGGGGCGATCTACCCCGTCCTCGGCCACGCCGCTCGTGAAGTCCTCGGGAGCTGAGACAGATGGCGACCACTGAAACCACCGCTTCCGGCATCGGCCCCGTCGAGGGCGGTTCCGGCTACAGCGTCGACAACCCGGCCCCGCTGATCGAGGCCCCGCGCAAGCGCACCAAGAAGTCCCCGAAGTCGACCCGGGGCAACTTCGAGATGGCCGCGTGGCTGTTCATGCGCCTGTCCGGCGTGGTGCTCGTCGTGCTGGTCATCGGCCACCTGCTCATCCAGCTGGTGCTGGACGGCGGCGTCTCGAAGATCGGCTTCGCCTTCGTGGCCGGCCGCTGGGCGTCCCCGTTCTGGCAGGTCTGGGACCTGCTGATGCTGTGGCTGGCCATGCTGCACGGGGCGAACGGTCTGCGCACGGTCATCAACGACTACGCGGAGCGCGCGAACACCCGGCTGTGGCTCAAGGGCCTGCTCTACACCGCCACGGTGTTCACCATCCTGCTGGGCACGCTGGTGATCTTCACCTTCGACCCGAACATCCGCTAGGCACGGGGCTGCGAGAATCATGAAGATCCACAAGTACGACACCGTCATCGTCGGCGCCGGCGGCGCGGGCATGCGCGCGGCCATCGAGTCGACGAAGCGCAGCCGCACCGCGGTCCTGACGAAGCTCTACCCCACCCGCTCCCACACGGGCGCCGCGCAGGGCGGCATGGCCGCCGCGCTGGCCAACGTGGAGGAGGACAACTGGGAGTGGCACACCTTCGACACGGTCAAGGGCGGTGACTACCTGGTCGACCAGGACGCCGCCGAGATCCTGGCGAAGGAGGCCATCGACTCCGTCCTCGACCTGGAGAAGATGGGCCTGCCGTTCAACCGGACCCCGAACGGCACCATCGACCAGCGCCGCTTCGGCGGCCACAGCCGCAACCACGGCGAGGCCCCGGTCCGCCGCTCCTGCTACGCGGCCGACCGCACCGGTCACATGATCCTCCAGACGCTGTACCAGAACTGCGTCAAGGAGGGCGTGGAGTTCTTCAACGAGTTCTACGTCCTGGACCAGCTGATCACCGAGGTCGACGGCGTCAAGAAGTCGGCCGGCGTCGTGGCGTACGAGCTGGCGACCGGCGAGATCCACGTCTTCCAGGCGAAGGCCGTGATCTACGCCTCCGGCGGCACCGGCAAGTTCTTCAAGGTGACGTCGAACGCGCACACCCTGACCGGTGACGGTCAGGCGGCCGTGTACCGGCGCGGGCTGCCGCTGGAGGACATGGAGTTCTTCCAGTTCCACCCGACCGGCATCTGGCGCATGGGCATCCTGCTGACGGAGGGCGCCCGCGGTGAGGGCGGCATCCTGCGCAACAAGGACGGCGAGCGCTTCATGGAGAAGTACGCGCCGGTCATGAAGGACCTCGCGTCCCGTGACGTCGTCTCCCGCTCGATCTACACCGAGATCCGTGAGGGCCGCGGCTGCGGTCCCGAGGGCGACCACGTCTACCTGGACCTCACCCACCTCCCGCCGGAGCAGCTGGACGCCAAGCTGCCCGACATCACCGAGTTCGCGCGGACCTACCTGGGCATCGAGCCGTACACCGACCCGATCCCGATCCAGCCGACCGCGCACTACGCGATGGGCGGCATCCCGACGAACGTCGAGGGCGAGGTGCTGGCGGACAACACCACCGTCGTGCCCGGCCTGTACGCCGCCGGCGAGGTCGCCTGCGTGTCCGTGCACGGCGCCAACCGTCTGGGCACCAACTCGCTGCTGGACATCAACGTCTTCGGGCGCCGCGCCGGCATCGCCGCCGCGGAGTACTCCCAGAAGGCGGAGTTCGTCGAGCTGCCGGAGAACCCGGAGTCCCTGGTCGTCGAGCAGATCGAGCGGCTGCGCAACTCGACCGGCACCGAGCGGGTGGCGGAGCTGCGCCGCGAGCTCCAGGAGACCATGGACGCCAACGTCATGGTGTTCCGCACCGAGCAGACGATCAAGACGGCCGTCGAGAAGATCGGCGAGCTGCGCGAGCGCTACCGGAACGTGGCGATCCAGGACAAGGGCAAGCGGTTCAACACGGACCTGCTGGAGGCCGTCGAGCTGGGCAACCTGCTGGACCTGGCCGAGGTCATGGCGGTGTCGGCGCTGGCCCGCAAGGAGTCCCGCGGCGGTCACTACCGCGAGGACTACCCCAACCGCGACGACGTCAACTTCATGCGTCACACCATGGCGTACCGCGAGGTCGGCGACGACGGCACCGAGACCGTCCGCCTCGACTACAAGCCGGTCGTCCAGACCCGCTACCAGCCGATGGAGCGTAAGTACTGATGGCAACTCCCGTTCTGGACAAGGCCGAGACCCCCGATTCGGCGTCCGCGGCCTCCCCGTACATCACCGTCACCTTCCGGATCCGCCGGTTCAACCCGGAGGTCTCGGCGGAGGCGACCTGGGAAGACTTCCAGCTGGAGATCGACCCCAAGGAGCGCGTCCTCGACGGTCTGCACAAGATCAAGTGGGACGTCGACGGCACGCTGACCTTCCGCCGCTCCTGCGCCCACGGCATCTGCGGCTCGGACGCGATGCGGATCAACGGCAAGAACCGTCTGGCGTGCAAGACGCTGATCAAGGACATCAACCCGGAGAAGCCGATCACGGTCGAGCCCATCAAGGGCCTGACGGTCCTGAAGGACCTCGTGGTCGACATGGAGCCGTTCTTCCAGGCGTACCGCGACGTGATGCCCTTCCTCATCACGAAGGACACCAACGAGCCGACGCGCGAACGCCTGCAGACGGCGGAGGACCGCGAGCGCTTCGACGACACGACGAAGTGCATCCTCTGCGCGGCCTGCACGTCGTCGTGCCCGGTGTTCTGGAACGACGGGCAGTACTTCGGCCCGGCGGCCATCGTCAACGCGCACCGGTTCATCTTCGACTCGCGTGACGAGGCCGGCGAGCAGCGCCTGGAGATCCTCAACGACCGTGACGGCGTGTGGCGTTGCCGCACGACCTTCAACTGCACGGACGCCTGCCCGCGTGGCATCGAGGTCACCAAGGCGATCCAGGAGGTGAAGCGGGCGCTGATCACGCGCCGCTTCTGAGGCCTCCTCGCCCCTGGCAACGCCGACGGCCCCGCTCCCGGAACGGAGCGGGGCCGTCGGCGTGTACGGCGGCGGGTGCTCAGCCGCGCAGGACGCGGCCCTGCTTGTCGGTGCGGTCGTTGCTGGTGAGGAACAGGATGCCGTCGATCAGCGACCAGAGGCCGAGGCCACCGCAGGTGAGGAGCTGGGCGACGCCCACGCCGACGGAGCCGACGTAGAAGCGGCCGATGCCGAAACCGCCCAGGAAGATCTGGAGGATGCCCGCGACGATCTTCGACTTGTCGGAGTACGGACGGCCCAGCGGGTCGACACCGTAGGGGGCGTCAGGGGTGGGGACGGTCATGGAGAAGCTGCTCCTGGATTCACTGTGAACGGGGACGCCAGGAGGAATGCGACGCGACGTGCGGTCGCGTCGGCCGCGCATGACATGCGAGAACGCCCCCCGGTGAAACCTGAGCCTAGAGAGGCCTATGAGGCCGACGGGAGTGGTGGGGACTGATCGTTCCTGTTCCGTGATCAAAATCGGCCACGCGCGAGCAGAACCGGTCAGAAAGCGTTGCGTACGACGGTCCAGGTCACGGCCAGGCCGAGCACGACGGCCTGGGCGGGGCGGCCGAGCCGGAGCTGCCGGCGCCGGCCGTGCAGGCCTTCCCACATCCACCGCACCAGCAGCGCGAGGGCGAGCGGCGAGGCGAGCAGCAGGGCCCGGTTGTCGAGCCAGGCCCGGGCGAGGTCGCCGTGCATCAGGTCGTAGACCATGCGGGTGCCGCCGCAGGCCGGGCAGAGCAGCCCGGTGACGAACCGGAACGGACACCGGGGCAGCAGGTGCCCGCCTTCGTGCGGGTCGGTGACGTACAGATAGGCGGAACCGGCCGCCCCGGCGGCGAGCACCGCGAGGGGCGCCGCCGCCGGGTGCCGCAGGAGGGAGCCGCGCTCCCGGCCCGCCGGTGCCGCGGCAGGCGACGTTCGCGACGGGGCGGACGTCGTCTGTCGCGGCGGCACTGGGTCAGCCACGCAGGATCCGGCCGTCGGAGTCTGTCTTGTCGTTGCTGGTCAGCAGGATGATGCCGTCGACCAGCGCCCAGATGCCGAGCCCGCCGCAGGTGAAGAGCTGGGCGAGGCCGAGGCCGACGTGGCCGATGTAGAACCGGCCGACGCCGAAGCTGCCCAGGAACAGCTGGAGGATGCCGGCGACGATCTTCGACTTGTCGGAGTAGGGCCGCCCGTAGGGGTCGTAGCCGTAGGGGGCGTTGGGGTCGCCGGGGTAGCCGCCGCCGGGGGGCGGGTAGCCGCCCGCGCCGGGGTATCCGCCGGGCGGGGGGTAGCCGGGCGGCTGCTGGCCCTGCTGCGGGTACCCGTAGGGGCCGCCGCCCTGCGGATAGCCGTACCCGGGCTGCTGGGGCGGCTGCTGGGGGTACTGCGGCTGTTCGGACAAGGTGATGTCTCCCAGGACCAGATGATCGGATGTACGGCGCAACAGGTGAGTGCAGGTCATCTTGCAGCAGAAAGGGCGACGGTGAGAAGCCGGGCCCGGAGCGCCCTCGGGCAATGACCGGTTCGTTACCGCTGCGACCCTATGGTGACGGTATGTCAGATGATGAGTCGTACGAGCTGCTCGGGTTCGACAACGTGCTGCTGCCCGTAGGGGATCTCGGTGAGGCCGTGGACTTCTACGGGCGGGCCGGGTTCGCGGTGGCATACCGGTTCGACGAGGCCGGCATCGCCCTGCTGAGGGTCGGCGGCGAGACGCCCGGCGTCCTGCTGCGCCAGGAGGACGCCCTGGGGCACCGCCCGCCGCCGTGGGCCTGCCCGCGCCTGTGGCTGGAGGTGCCGGACGCCCGCGCGGCGGCCCTGCGGCTGGCGTCCGCCGGCATCACCCCGCTGGAGGGGCCGGCCTCCGCGGCCACCGGCTGGACCGTGGAGATCGCCGACCCGTGGGGCAACGTCCTGGGCTTCACGGACTACTCCAAGCGCCCCGAGCTGGGCCGGGCTTGAGCTCTGGGGCAGCGCGTCCGACTGCTCGCGGGGCGGTGCGTCCGGCGCCACTCGCCCCTGCGGTTGAACGTGTTCAGAAAGAGGTCTACAGTCACCTTGCGACAGCGTTTTGAACGCGTTCAGAAAAGGTGGGGAACATGGATCGCACAGTCATCGCGTACGTCATCTACCTGGTGGTCAGCATCGGTCTGACCATCTGGGTGGCCCGGACCCTCAGCCGCAACGGACGGATCTTCCTCGCCGACGTGCTGCACGGGAACGAGAAGCTCGCCGACGCCGTCAACCACCTCCTGGTGGTCGGCTTCTACCTCGTCAACCTCGGCTTCGTCGCCCTCTACCTGAGCGGGGACGAGACCATCGAGGACACCCGCGGCATCTTCGAGGCCCTGTCGACCAAGCTCGGCGTGGTGCTGCTGGTACTCGGCGTGATGCACCTGGGCAACGTGTACGTGCTCAACCGGATCCGGCGGCGCGGGGTCATGGAGCGCGAGCAGGTCCCGCCGGTCGCCCCGCAGGGCTGGGCCCCCTCGGCCGGGGCGTGAGCGCTGTGACGGCCCACCGCGCCGCCGACGACCGGGACGCCGCCCGCGTCCCGGTCCGCCGGCTCACCGTGCTCTACGACGCCCACTGCGCCCTGTGCTCCTTCGTGCGCGACTGGCTGGCCCGGCAGCCGCAACTGGTCCCGCTGGACCTGGTCCCGGCCGCCTCCCCCGAGGCCGGCGCCCGCTTCCCCTGGCTCGACCACCGGGCCACCCTGGAGGAGATCACCGTCGTGGGCGACGGCGGCCAGGTCTACCGGGGTTCCGCCGCCTGGATCGTCACCCTGTGGGCGCTGCGCGAGCACCGTCCGCTCGCCCACCGGCTGAGCACCCCCGCCGGGGCGAAGCTCGCCAAGGGCGCGGTCCTGGCCGCCGCCAAGTGGCGCGGGGCGCGGCGGACGGACACCGGCTGGGGCGGCGGCGTGTACTACTCGGCCGACGGCTGGTCCTTCGACCCGCGCGACGGCTGGTCCTACACCCCGCCCTCCTGTGCCGACGGCGCGTGCGCCACTGACTAGGCTTTCCTTCCGTGTCCGCGAAGAACGAAGGCCCCGCTGAGGGCGCCGCCCCGTCCGAGCCCGCCGAGCCCTCCGAGCCCGCCGAGGGGGCGGAGGGGGCCGAGGGCGCCGCACGGTCCAAGTCCGAGCAGACCCGCGCGCTGATCCTGGAGACCGCGATGCGGCTGTTCCAGGAGCGCGGCTACGACAAGACGACGATGCGGGCCATCGCCCAGGAGGCCGGTGTCTCCGTGGGGAACGCCTACTACTACTTCGCGGGCAAGGAGCACCTGATCCAGGGCTTCTACGACCGGCTCGCCGCCGAGCACCGGGTGGCGATCCAGGACGTGCTGGCCCGGGAGACGAGCCTGGAGGCGCGGCTCGCGGGCGTGCTGCGGGTCTGGCTGGACGTGGCCACGCCGTACCACGAGTTCGCCGTGCAGTTCTTCAAGAACGCCGCCGACCCGGACAGCCCGCTCAGCCCCTTCTCCCCGGAGTCCGAGCACGCGCGCCTGGAGGCGATCTCCGTCCACCGGCAGGTGCTCGCCGGGTCCAAGGCGAAGGTGCCTGAGGAACTGCGGGAGGTGCTGCCCGAGTTGATGTGGCTCTCCCAGATGGGGCTCGTCCTGTACTGGATCTTCGACCGCACCGAGGGGCGTGAGCGCAGCTACCGGCTCGCGGAGCGGGGCGCGCGCCTCACCGCCCGCGGGGTGACGCTGTCCCGGTTCCGGGTGCTGCGGCCGCTCGTCCACGAGGTGCACGAGCTGTTCACAGACTTCCTGCCGGGGATGACGAGGGCCCTGCCGGACCCGGCGAAGAAGCGGGGCGAGTCGTAGGCGGCCCGGGTCCGCCGGCGTCGCCGCGGGCTCTCCGTCAGGCCTCGCCTGCGGTGAGCACCAGCGCCCACACCGTCTTGCCGTGCCGGCCCCGGCTCCACACCCCCCAGGCCGCCGCGACGTGCTCCACCAGGTGCAGCCCGCGGCCGTGCTCGTCCCACTCGGAGACCGTGCGGGGGCGCGGCTCGTGACGGCCCTCGTCCGAGACCTCGATGAGGCAGGAGCCGTCCGCGAGGGCCGTCACGGCGACCTCGAACTCCCGCTCCCGCAGCAGCCCGTGGCGTACGACGTTGGTCGCCAGCTCGGACACGAGCAGCAGGGCGTCACCGAGGGCAGGGTCGTCCGGGCCGTGGCCCCACTGGGCCAGATGGTCCCGCACCCGGCGCCGGGCGAGGCCGACGGACGCCGGGTGCCGGGGCAGCCGGAAGGAGTTGCGTCTCAGCACGTCTGCTCCTCACACACCTCCGCCACCATGACCCGCGTCGGGTGACTGCCCGGTGTGCGGCGGACGCATGCGGACGCACGGCTGCCGGAGTCAGATCCAGTTCAGCTTCCACAGCCGGAACACGCCGTCGCCGTCCGCCAGATACTGGCCGCCGCCGACGTCCGCGCTGGTCAGGACGTACGCCTTGCGCTGCCACAGCGGGACGACCGGCACGTCCTCGGCGATGAACTTCTGCAGTTCCCGGAAGTCGTCGAAGACACGGCTCCGGTCGGCGTAGCGGCGGCTGTCCTTGATGAAGCCGTCGACCGGCTTGCTGCTGTAGCCCGTGTTCATGGTGGAGCCGGTGCCGACGAGCGGGGCGGCGAAGGTGTCCGGGTCGGGATAGTCGGCGACCCAGCCGACGGCGTACGCGTCGAGCTTGCCGGTCGCCCACCGCTTCTGGAAGTCGGTCCACTCGTAACCCTTGACGGTCACCTTGAACAGGCCGGAGGCCTCCAGCTGCCGTTTGATCTCCCCGGCCTCCTGCTCGGCCGCGCCGCTGCCGAGTCCGTAGCCGTAGGTGAAGGCGACGGGGACGCTGACACCGGCCTGCTCCAGCAGCTCGCGCGCCTTCTGGGGGTTCTGGTCCGGGTAGGCGTCGAAGAAGGAGGTGGTGTGGCCGGTGATGCCGGTCGGGATCAGTGAGAACAGCGGGTCGACGGTGCCGTGGTACACGGAGTTCGCCAGTTGCTCGCGGTCGATCAGCCAGGCCGCCGCCTTGCGGACGGCCGCCTGGTGCAGGGGGGAGCCGGCGCGGGTGTTGAAGTACAGGTTGCGGGTCTCGGAGCTGCCGGCCTCGGTGACGCGCTGGTCCGGGTCGCTGCTGTTCAGGGCGGCCAGGACGTTCGGCGGCAGCTGGCGGGTGGCGGCGTCGACCTCCTTGGCCTTCCACGCCTGGTGGAGGGCCTCGGGGTCGGCGTAGTACCGCAGTTGCACGGGTCGTCCGGTGCTGACGGCGCCGTGGTAGCGGGAGTTGGGGGTGAGCTCGGCGCGCTTGCCCTTGGTGTAGCCGGTGAGTGTGTACGGCCCGGTGCCGTCGACCTGGTCGCCGGTGCGCAGGGCGTCCGCCGGGTAGCGCTCGCGGTCGACGATCGAGCCGGCGCCGGTGGCCACCTTGAACGGGAACGTGGCGTCCGGGGCGGAGAGGTGGAAGGTGACGGTGTCGCCCTGGGCGTCCACCGACTTCAGGGTGGACAGCAGGCTTGCGGGGCCGACCTCGGCGTCGATCTTCTTCACCCGGTCGAAGGAGTACTTCACGTCCTCGGCGGTCAGCTCGCGGCCGCTGGGGAAGGTGAGGTCGTCGCGGAGGCGGCACCGGTAGGTGGTGAGGCCGCCGGCGGTGAACGCGCAGCTCTTCGCCGCGTCGGGGACCGGTGTCGTGCCGCCCGGCTCGTACGTCAGCAGCGACTGGAAGACGTTGCTGAACAGGGCCCAGGATGCGGCGTCGTAGGCGCCGGCCGGGTCGAGCGAGGTGACGGTGTCCGTCGTGCCGACCCTGATCGCCTTGCCCGGGCCGCCCCGGGCGGGCAGTAACTGCCAGCCGCCCACCGCGACCACCGCGAGCACCGACGACGTGACCAGGATGCGCATGCGAACCGAGCGCATGGGTGTGCCCTGCCCTCCCCGGGCCCGTACGCCCGGCACACGAAAAGTGCCGCTCCCCTTGGCGGCGGGCTCACCTAACCACACGGGTTTCGGCCGGGGGAAGGGGATCGGGCGGAGATGGGAAAGTACTTACCGCCCGGTTGTTTCAACCGGGTTTCACAAGTCCTCCGGAAGACCGATGCGGCGGGCGGTCAGGCGTCTGGGGACGCCAGTTGGAGGAGGGTGATGTCCGAGGGGGCGCCCACCCGGGTGGGCGGGCCCCAGGCGCCGGCGCCTCGGGAGACGTAGAGCTGGGTGTCGCCGTAGCGTTCCAGGCCCGCCACCGTGGGGTTCGCGGCGGCGGCGATGACGCTGCCGGGCCAGAGCTGGCCGCCGTGGGTGTGGCCGGAGAGCTGGAGGTCGACGCCGTGCTCGACGGCGTCGTGGATCTGCACGGGCTGGTGGGCGAGGAGCACGCACGCGCGTGCGGTGTCCCGGTCGCCGAGGGCCTTGCCGAAGTCGGGGCCGTGGCCCTCGCTCTCGCCCGCCACGTCGTTGACGCCGGCCAGGTCGAACCACGGCAGTTCCGTGCGCGCGTTCTCCAGCGGCAGCAGGCCGAGGCGGCGCACCTCCTCCACCCACTGTTCGGCGCCGGAGAAGTACTCGTGGTTGCCGGTGACGAAGAAGCTGCCGTGCCGGGCCTTCAGCCCGGCGAGCGGCGCGGCGGCCGGGCCGAGGTCCTTGACGCTGCCGTCGACCAGGTCGCCGACCACGGCGATCAGGTCCGGCTGGGTGCCGTTGATCGTGTCGACGACCTTCCGGGCGAAGTCCCGGCCGAGGACCGGCCCCAGGTGGATGTCGCTGACGACGGCGATCCGGTAACCGTGCGCCGCGCGCGGCAGCTTGGCCAGCGGGACGGTGACCCGCTTCACCCTCGGCCCCCGCAGCACGCCGTACGTGCCGTAGCCGACGGTCCCGACGGCGGCTGCCGCCGCGGCCCCGCCGACGACCCGGGAGACGAACAGACGCCTCGAGGGCGCGGGAGGCTCAGGGGACGCGGACGGCGCGGGCGGGGCGCAAGGAGCCGGGTCCTCGGCGGGCGCGAGTGCGGGCGCCGTCACGACGGCGGGGGTTGCGGCGGGGGCCGGCCGCTCGGACGTGCGGTCGCGTCGTTCCAGGTAACGGCGCAGCAGGGGGCGTACCGCCTCGCCGGCGAGGACCCCCAGCAGCAGATACACCGACAGCGCCAGCCACAGGAAGCCCGGCCAGGCCAGGGCCTGCTGGAGCGGGAAGGGGGCGCCGGTGCGCTCGGCGACGAGGGCGCCGACGGCCATGGCCCAGCCGCCCGCGATGAGGGCCGCGCCGCCGCGGCGGACCCAGCCGGGAGCACGGGTGGTGTCCCGGAACAGCCGCCGCCACACGTACCAGTTGGCCGTCACGACGACGGCCAGGACGGCCAGGGCGAGCAGCACGAAAAGGATGGCCACGGTGTCTTGGTCCCCGCTGTCTGCTGTGGTCGGTGGTGACTATGACGTTCGACGCAGTGCGCGCAGTCCGCGCAACCCGATGACGCCGATGACCGTCCCCAATACGAAGGAGACGACGGCCAGCAGCAGATGCACCCAGAAGTACGCCGTCGGGTCGCCGTCCTCGAACGCCAGCCCGCTGCCGTCCTTGATCAGGTTTTTGACGAAAGTGATCCAGATGACCCAACTCCACACCCCGAAGGCGAGCAGGAACCAGGACACGGGGCGGCTGAGCTTCATGCCTTCAGTATCGCCGCCCGGTGTCCGGTTCCGTGCCCGGGGTGGGGAGGGCGGCGGGACTTCGCCCCGTCGGGCAGGTACGTTCTGCGTCGTGCCCGCACCCTTGATGCAGACCGTCAGGCGATCCCTGCTGGTCACCTCAGCGACCCTCGCGTCCCTCGCGCTGACCGCGCCCGTGTCCCTGGCGGCCCCGCCGATCCCGTCGCCGTCCGCGCCCGCCTCCCCGTCCGCGGGAGTCTCCCCGTCCGCGGGGGCTTCGCCGTCCGCGGGAGTCTCCCCGTCAGCGGGGGCCTCGCCGTCGAAGGGTGCGACCGCCACTCCCCCGGCGGGCATGTCGACCGTGGGCGGCGTACGGCTCGGGCAGGCCGGGACGCAGGTCGACCTGGCGGGCGGCGCCCCGGTGCTGCCGAAGGACGTGACCGCACGGTCGTGGATCGTCGCGGACGCCGAGTCCGGCGAGGTGCTCGCCGCGCACAACGCGCACTGGCGGCTGGCCCCGGCGAGCACGCTGAAGATGCTGTTCGCGGACACCGTGCTGCCGCGCTTCCCCGGGACCGCGCGGCACAAGGTCACCCCCAAGGACCTGGAAGGCCTCGGCCCCGGCTCCAGCCTGGTCGGGATAAAGGAGAACGAGACCTACTCGGTCCACGACCTCTGGCTGGGCGTGTTCCTGAAGTCCGGCAACGACGCCGTGCGCGTCCTGTCCGCGATGAACGGCGGCATCGGCCCGACGGTGGCGGCCATGAACGAGCACGCCGAGGAGCTCCAGGCCCTCGACACCCACGTGGTCTCCCCCGACGGCTACGACGCCTCGGGCCAGGTGTCCTCGGCGTACGACCTGACGCTGATCGCCCGCTCCGGGCTGCAGAAGAAGGACTTCCGGGAGTACTGCTCGACCGTGCGGGCCGCGTTCCCGGGCGAGACGAAGAAGGACAAGAAGGGCAAGACCACCCGCGGCACCTTCGAGATCCAGAACACCAACCGGCTGCTGCGCGGCGACTACGACATCTCCCAGTACCCGGGCATCGCCGGCGTCAAGAACGGCAACACCACCAACGCGGGCGCCACCTTCACCGGAGTCGCCGAGCGGGGCGGGCGGGTGCTGCTGGTCACCGTCATGAACCCGGAGAAGAGCGCCCACAACGAGGTCTACAAGGAGACCGCCGCCCTGTTCGACTGGGGTTTCCAGGCGGCCGGCAAGGTGCGGCCGGTCGGCGAGCTGGTCCCGCCGAAGGGCGCCGCGCAGTCCAGCGCCCAGCCCTCGAAGGGGACCGGTGAGGACTCCGCGGCGACCGGAGGGGCCGGCGGCCCGGGCGACGGGTCCGCGAAGCCGGTGGCCGGCGCGGTGACCGGGAAGGGCGCCGGCGGCGTCGGCGTCGCGATGGCGATCACCGGCGGGGTGCTGGTGCTGCTCGCGGGCGCCGCGTACCTGGTCAACCGCCGGTGGCCGCTGCCGGACCTGGTGCGCCGCCGCCGCTGACCTCGCCGGTGCCGGCGCCTGCATCGTCGTGCGCGGCCTCGTGGCGCTCCGCGTCCGCCTCCTTGGCGGGCGTCGCCGTCCACGAGGCGCTGAACAGGACGAGTTTCGCGGTGAAGTTGATCCACAGCAGCAGGGCGATGGGCACGCCGAACGCGCCGTACATGCTCTTCGTGGCGACGCCCTGCATATAGCCGCTGAGCAGCAGCTTCAGCAGTTCGAAGCCGACCGCGCCGGTCAGCGCGGCCACGAACAGGCGGTGGCGGCTCGGTTCGACGCCGGGCAGCAGGGTGAGGACGTACAGGAGCAGCAGGAAGTCCGCGAGGACGGCGACGAGGAACGCGACGACGTGCAGCAGCACGCCGCCCCAGCCGCCCTCGTCGATGCCGAGCTGCCGGGTGATCCAGCCGACCATCGCGGAGGCGACGGTGGAGGCGGCGAGGGTGAGGAGGACCGCGCCGCCGAGGCCGAGGAGGATGCCGAGGTCCTTGGCCTTGCGCAGGACGGGGTTCTCCTCCTCGTCCGGCAGCTCCCAGACGGCGCGCAGGCATTCGCGCGTCGAGCCGGCCCAGCCGACGCCGGTGAACAGCAGCGCGGCGGCGGCGATGAGGCCGACGGTGCCGGCGTTCTGCACCAGGCCGTCGATGTCCAGCTGGTCGGAGATGCCGGGCACCTGCTCGGCGAGCTTGTCCTGGAGCTCGCCCTGCCGCTCGGCGCCCAGTGTGGCGGCGGCGATGGTGGCGGCCAGGGTCAGCAGCGGGAAGAGCGCGACGAAGCTGGTGAACGTCATCGCGGCGGCCAGCCGGGTCCACTTCACCCGGTCGAGCCGTTCGTAGGACCGCCACGCGTGCGTGAGCATCGCGCGCGCGACGAGCGGCCCGATCCCGGGGAGCTTTTTCAGCCAGTCCATACTCCGACTCTGCCCTCGCGGATGCGGCCGATGCTCCCCGATCGGCGGCGATACGCCTGGAGTGGCCCGCGGGGTCAGAACGCGCCGCACACGGAACGACATCCCACTAATCACCCGTTTCGGGTATCACGGGATGTTTCTCCATGAACCGCCTCGCGGGAGGGCGGTACGGTCGCCGACATGTCCGCCGCCCTCGACCTCCTGGAGCTGTCGTGAAGGACGCCTCCGGCCTCCCCCGGTCCCTCCTCGTCCTCGGCGGGACGTCGGAGATCGCGCTGGCCACCGCGCGCCGTCTCATCGCCCGCCGCACCCGCACGGTGTGGCTGGCGGGGCGTCCCTCGCCGGCCCTGGAGTCGGCCGCCGCCGGGCTGCGCACCCTGGGCGCGCTGGTGCACACGGTCGCCTTCGACGCGCTCGACCCGGGGTCCCACGAGAGCGTCCTCGGCAAGGTGTTCGCGGAAGGCGACGTCGACATGGTGCTGCTCGCCTTCGGCGTGCTCGGCGACCAGGCGCACGACGAGCGCGATCCGGCGGCGGCCGTGCGCGTCGCGCAGACCAACTACACGGGCGCGGTGTCGGCGGGCCTGGTCGCCGCGTGCGCGCTGCAGTCGCAGGGCCACGGCTCGCTGGTCGTGCTGTCCTCCGTCGCCGGCGAGCGCGCCCGCCGCGCCGACTTCATCTACGGCTCCAGCAAGGCGGGCCTGGACGCCTTCACCCAGGGGCTGGGCGACGCGCTGTACGGCACGGGCGTGCACGTCATGGTCGTACGCCCGGGTTTCGTGCGGACGAGGAGCACCGCCGGCCTTCCCGAAGGGCCCCTGGCCACCACTGCGGAGGCGGTCGCCACGGCGATCGAGCTGGGCCTGCGCCGCCGCTCGGAGACGGTGTGGGCGCCGGGCCTGCTGCGCGTGCGGATGTCGGCGCTGCGGCATCTGCCGCGGGGGCTCTTCCGCAGACTGCCGCTTTAGCTACCGGGTGGGCAGGGTGTCGCGGTCGACGTGGGGGGTCTGCGGGGGCACGGTCGGGCCGCCGAAGGGGTACTCGCGCAGCTTGCGCCAGACGGCGTCGGCGCCCTGTTCGTAGAGCGCGAAGCCGGTGCAGGACCACCGCGCCTCGTAGTCGGCGAGCTCCTCGAAGGCGCGGTCCATGGCCGCCTCGTCGATGCCGTGCGCCACGGTGACATGCGGGTGGTACGGGAACTGCAGTTCGCGTGCGATGGGGCCCGCGGGGTCGCGGACCTGCTGCTGGAGCCGGGTGCACTCGGTCCGGCCCTCGGCGATCCGCACGTACACCACCGGCGACAGGGGCCGGAAGGTGCCCGTGCCGGACAGGCGCATCGGGAACGGCCGGCCCGCCGAGGCGACCCGCAGCAGATGCGCCTCGACGGCCGGCAGGCTCGCGGAGTCGACCTCGGTCGGCGGAAGCAGGGTGACGTGCGTGGGGATGCCGTGCGCGGCGGCGTCGCCGAAGCCCGCGCGCCGCTCCTGGAGCAGGCTGCCGTGAGGCTCCGGGACCGCGATCGACACGCCGATCGTTACGGTCCCCACGTCGTCTCCTGTCGTCGTGTCAAACGTGCTGTCGCACGCGTGCTCAGTCGTACGTCTATCGACTGTACGGCCACCGCTGTGCGCTGGGCAGGCGCAGCCGAAGTGATGTGCAGCGCTCTGCCCGGCGGACGGTGTGTGCGGTGGTGCGCCCTCGGCGCGGCCGCGTTCAGTGCTTCGCGGGCAGGAAGCCCACCCTCTCGTACGCCTGGGACAGCGTCTCCGCGGCGACGGCCCGTGCCTTCTCCGCGCCCTTGGCCAGGAGCGAGTCGAGGGTCTCGGGGTCGTCGAGGTACTGCTGGGTGCGCTCCCTGAACGGGGTCACGAAGTCGACGACGACCTCGGCGAGGTCGGTCTTGAGCGCGCCGTACAGCTTGCCCTCGTAGCGCTGCTCCAGCTCCGGGATGCTCACGCCGGTCAGCGTCGAGTAGATGCTGAGCAGGTTGCTGACGCCCGGCTTGTTCTCGGCGTCGTAGCGCACGACCGTGTCGGTGTCGGTGACCGCGCTCTTGACCTTCTTCGCGGTGGCCTTGGGCTCGTCGAGCAGGTTGATGAGGCCCTTCGGCGTGGACGCCGACTTGCTCATCTTGATCGACGGCTCCTGGAGGTCGTAGATCTTCGCCGTCTCCCGCAGGATGTACGGCTTCGGGATCGTGAAGGTCTCCCCGAAGCGGCCGTTGAAGCGGTCGGCGAGGTCACGGGTGAGCTCGATGTGCTGGCGCTGGTCCTCGCCGACGGGGACCTCGTCGGCCTGGTAGAGCAGGATGTCGGCGACCTGGAGGATCGGGTACGTGAACAGGCCGACGGAGGCGCGGTCGGCGCCCTGCTTGGCGGACTTGTCCTTGAACTGCGTCATCCGGGAGGCCTCGCCGAAGCCGGTGAGGCAGTTCATCACCCAGGCGAGCTGCGCGTGCTCGGGGACGTGGCTCTGCACGAACAGCGTGCAGCGGTCCGGGTCGAGGCCCGCCGCGAGGAGCTGGGCGGCGGCCAGCCGCGTGTTGGCGACCAGTTCCTTCGGGTCCTGCGGGACCGTGATCGCGTGCAGGTCGACGACCATGTAGAAGGCGTCGTGGGACTCCTGCAGAGCCACCCACTGGCGCACGGCGCCGAGGTAGTTGCCGAGGTGGAACGAGCCGGCGGTGGGCTGGATGCCGGAGAGCACGCGGGGTCGGTCATTGGCCATGTCCACCATTGTCTCAGGTGTCGGGGACCGCTCCCGAATCCGCCGGAGAACAGCTGCGCCGCGGGTGGGAACCGATCGGCGATGGGCGGTGTAGCAAGAGTGTGAAAGCGCGGGAGGGGGGCCGCATCGCCGATGAGGCCGCGGTGATCGCACGCGTACGCGCCGGGGAGCCGGAGGCGTACGCGGACCTGGTGCGCGCCCATACGGGGATCGCGCTGAGGGCGGCCCGCGCGCTCGGTGCGGGCGCGGACGCGGAGGACGTGGTGCAGCAGGCCTTCTTCAAGGCGTACTGCTCGCTGGGGCGCTTCCGGGACGGCGAGTCCTTCCGGCCGTGGCTGCTGTCGATCGTCGCCAACGAGACGCGGAACACCGTGCGGGCGGCGGGTCGGCGGCTGACGCTGGCGGGCCGGGAGGCGGCGATGGCGGGGGCGGAGCCGCTGATACCGGAATCGGCCGATCCGGCGGTCGCGGCCGTGGCGGGCGAGCGACGCCTCGCACTGCTGTCCGCGCTGGAACGGCTCAGTGAGGAGCACCGGCTGGTCGTCACGTATCGCTACCTGCTGGAGATGGACGAGCCCGAGACGGCCCAGGCGCTGGGCTGGCCGAGGGGGACGGTGAAGTCCCGGCTGAATCGGGCCCTGCGCAAACTGGGGCGGCTGCTGCCGGAGGGCGGGGTGCGGGGAGGAGGTGACGACGATGGGTGAGGACCGGGACGCGGGGCTGCCGGAGGAACTGCGGGCGCGGGACCGGAACGCCGGGCTGCCCGAGGAACTGCGGGCGCTCGGGCGTGCGCTGGACCGGCCGGGGGACGACGGGGGCGAGACCGTGGTCGAGCAGGTGCTCCGGCGGATACTCGCCGAGCAGGTGCCCGTTCCGGTGGCCGAGCCGCGGGGGCCCGCCGAGTGGCTGAGATCGGCGCGCCGCCGGGCGAGGGCGCGGTGGCGGGCGGTGACTGCCGGGCTGTGCGGGCTGGTCGCCGTCCTCGTGCTCACTCCTCCTGTGCGCGCGTCGGTGGCGGACTGGTTCGGCTTCGGCGGGGTCGAGGTGCGGGTGGATCCGTCCGCGGTGCCGTCGGCGCGGGATTCGGCGCCGGGCTGCGAGGGGTCCGTCACGCTCGGGGAAGCCGCGCGGGAGGCGGGATTCCGGCCCGTGGTGCCGCGCGCGTTCGGGGAGCCGGACGCGGTGACGGTGGTGCCCTTGCCGGGGGGCCGGTCCCTGGTCGGCCTGTGCCGACGGGAGGGCGGGCGCATGATCCGGGTCGACGAGTTCCGGGCGGGTCTGGACTTCGCGTTCGTCAAGACCGTCGAGGAGCAGCCCGAGTACCTGCCCCTGGGCGAGGGCGGGGAGGGTGCGGAGAGCGGCCAGGTCGTGCCGGAGCAGGCCCTGTGGTTCCCGAAACCGCATGTGCTGACGTTCTGGCTGGTGGGCGCGGACGGCGGGCGTTTCACCCGGTCGGAGCGCACGGCCGGACCGACGCTGCTGTGGACCCGTCGGGGCGCCGGCGGGGTCGAGTTGACGTTCCGTCTGGAGGGCGTCGATTCCAGGGAACGGGCTCTGGAGATCGCCCGGTCGGTGACCTGACGCTCGGTCTCGGAGCCGGCCTGGAACGGCCCGGAAAGGTGGGAACCCCGACGGGCCGAGCGGTGTACCAGAAGTGACACAGCGAGTGCGGGCGGGCCGCACCGGTTCGGACATGGGGGTGTCGGATGCGCTGGTTGCGTGAACTGGTCGCTCTTGCGGGGGCGTTGGCGATGGCCTTCGCGGCGGTGGTGCTCGGCGCCACGGCCTCGGTGGCGGGCGGGCCGACGAGTGTGCTGCTGGCCTCGCCCACGAGCCGGGAGACGGCCTCGCTGTACAGCACCGACGACGACTACAGCCGGTTGGACACGCTGCTGCACGACTCGGGCGGGGCGCGGGCGGGCGGGGCGGGGCCTTCGAAGACGGACGAGATGACGGGCCGCATGATCAACATCACGTGGCTCGCGCATGACGTGCACCCCTGGCGGGTGGACCGGGTGTACTGGCTGACGCCCGACGACCGGGGGATCTGGATATCGACGTCCGGGGAGGCCTCGTCGGCGGGGGCATGGCACCAGCCGAAGGATCCCGCTCGGTTGCGGACGCTGTTCACCGAGCTGGGGCTCATGGGCGGGTCGGCGGGCACGGGGTCCGGCGGCCGGTCCGACGCGGCGGAGGGACCCGCGGCCGGGGCGGCGAAGGCCTCCTCGGAGCCGTCCGCCGCCGCGGGCGAGCCGGTCACGAGGTCGGCCGCCACCGGGAGCCCGGCCCTCGGCACCGGCTGGTGGTGGGCGATACCCGGGCTCGCACTGGGTCTGGCCCTGGGCTTCGGCCGCACCCTTCTGGCCCGCCGTGCGGCAGCGCCGGAGGGGTCCGGGCCGCCGCACGAGCCGCGTCAGAAGCTCATCGATCTCTGACGGGAGACGGAGCTCTCAGGCTTCGGTCAGCCGAGGTCGATGTCCGGGTACAGGGGGAAGCCGGCGACGAGGTCGGTGGCCCGGTGGGAGATCTCGTCCGCGATCTTCTGGTCGAGGACGTGGGAGGCCTTGCTGGGGGCGCCCGACTTCGTCGTGCCGGGCTGCGTCGTGGTGAGGACGCGGTCGATCAGGCCCGCGACCTCGTCCATCTCCGCGGTGCCCAGGCCGCGGGTGGTGAGCGCCGGGGTGCCGATGCGGATGCCGGAGGTGTACCAGGCGCCGTTGGGGTCGGCCGGGATGGCGTTGCGGTTGGTGACGATGCCGGAGTCCAGCAGGGCGGCCTCGGCCTGGCGGCCGGTGAGGCCGTAGGAGGTGGCGACGTCGATCAGGTTGAGGTGGTTGTCGGTGCCGCCGGTGACGAGGGTCGCGCCCCGGCGCTTGAGGCCCTCGGCGAGAGCACGGGAGTTGTCGACGATGCGCTGGGCGTAGTCCTGGAAGGACGGCTGCCGGGCCTCGGCGAGGGCGACGGCCTTGGCGGCCATCACATGCGGGAGGGGGCCGCCGAGGACCATCGGGCAGCCGCGGTCCACCTGGTCCTTGAGGGAGTCGTCGCACAGGACCATGCCGCCGCGCGGGCCGCGCAGCGACTTGTGGGTGGTGGTGGTGACGATCTGGGCGTGCGGCACCGGGTCGAAGTCGCCGGTGAGGACCTTGCCGGCGACGAGGCCCGCGAAGTGGGCCATGTCGACCATCAGCGTCGCGCCGACCTCGTCGGCGATCTCGCGCATGATCCGGAAGTTCACCAGGCGGGGGTAGGCCGAGTAGCCGGCGACGATGATCAGCGGCTCGAACTCGCGGGCGGAGGCGCGCAGGGCGTCGTAGTCGATCAGGCCGGTGGCCGGGTCGGTGCCGTAGGAGCGCTGGTCGAACATCTTGCCGGAGATGTTGGGGCGGAAGCCGTGGGTGAGGTGGCCGCCGGCGTCGAGCGACATGCCGAGCATGCGCTGGTTGCCGAAGGCCTGGCGCAGTTCGGCCCAGTCGGCCTCGGAGAGGTCGTTGACCTGGCGGGCGCCGGTCTTCTCGAGGAACGGCGCCTCGACGCGGTCGGCGAGGACGGCCCAGAAGGCGACGAGGTTGGCGTCGATGCCGGAGTGCGGCTGGACGTAGGCGTGGCGGGCGCCGAAGAGTTCGCGGGCGTGCTCGGCGGCGAGGGACTCGACGGTGTCGACGTTGCGGCAGCCGGCGTAGAAGCGGCGGCCCACGGTGCCCTCGGCGTACTTGTCGCTGAACCAGTTGCCCATCGCGAGGAGCGTGGCCGGAGAGGCGTAGTTCTCCGAGGCGATCAGCTTGAGCATCTCGCGCTGGTCGGCGACCTCCTGGCCGATGGCGTCGGCGACGCGCGGCTCCACGGCACGGACGACGTCGAGGGCGGCGCGGAAGGCGGTGGACTGGGTGGAGAGGGGCTGCTGCTCTGACATCTCGTCGGCCTCCGGGTGGCGTGGGTGCTGAGAAGCGGTCACGGGTTCACGGCTCGGCCCAGGCGCACGGCACTCGTCTCACTCCGGGCCGCTCCCCGATGGTCCGTCCCATCCCAGCGCGCCAGTCACGGCCCGTCGGTCAGCCTACCGGCCGGGCCTCGACGGCAAGGGTGCGCGTCCACCATGCGAGCGACGCCTGCCGGGGCGTTTTTCCGGGCCCTTTTCGTGGGCGCGCGGGAATGATGCGCTATTCCATCCACTCCCGCAAGCGCTTTCCGTAATTCCGTCGGAAGTTACCCCGAGTATCGGCAGACATACTCAAGAAGCTCGCCCCAAAACGTTACAAGATCGACATTCACGGCGGCCGAAAAAAGTTCATTGAAGCTTGAACACGGCGGTTCTTCAGGCCGTACTCGAAAGCGTGACCAGTAATCCCGTCACCGTCACCGTGGCCTACCACGTGGTGCCGGGCCACGAGTCGGACTTCCACTCCTGGGGCTGGGCCATGCTGGCCGCGAGCGCGCGGCAACCGGGCTTTCTGGGAGGTGGCGTTCTTGTCGACGGAGAGGCGGAATGGCATGTGGTCTACCGCTTCGCCGGCGAGCGCGACCTTGCCGTCTGGGAGGAGTCGAGCGCTCGCCGGCAATGGGACGTCGAGGCCGTCGGGTTCTCCCGGCAGGCGGGCCGCAAGAGTGTTCGCGGCGGCAAGGCCTGGTTCGACTCCCAGGCCCCACAGCCCGCCCCACCGGCTCCGCCGTCGAAATGGAAGCTCTGGTTCGTGAATATGAGCGCCGTTTTTCCACCGGTGCTCATATTCAATGTGGCCGTGCTTCCCTATCTCGGCGCGCTCAATCCGCTCATTCGTACGCTGTTGCTGTGCCTCTGCGTGACGGCACTCGTCACCTGGATTCTCATGCCGCGCCTCCAGCGATTCTTCAAGAAATGGCTGTATCCACCGCTTCAGGCGCTGCGCGGACGGCACAAACGCACCGCGTAGGACGGGAACGACCAGAGGGAGGTGGGCGGGTGAAGACCCTGCTCATCGACAATTACGACTCGTACACGTACAACCTGTTCCAGCTGATCGCCGAGGTCAACGGCGAGGAGCCGGTGGTGGTCCTGAACGACACCCCGGCGGAAGCGGTTCCCGACCTCGCCGAGTTCGACAACGTGGTGGTGTCGCCCGGACCCGGGCACCCGGCGAACGCGCGTGACTTCGGCATCTCGGCCCGCGTGATCGCCGGCTCCACGCTGCCCCTGCTCGGCGTCTGCCTGGGGCACCAGGGGATCGCACTCGGGGAGCGCGGCGAGGTGGCGGCCGCGCCGGAGCCCCGGCACGGCTTCCTGACGACCGTGCGGCACGACGGCGGTGACCTGTTCCAGGGCCTGCCGCAGGACTTCACCGCGGTCCGCTACCACTCGCTGGCCGTGCGCGAGCCGTTGCCGGACTCCCTGGAGGCCACCGCCTGGGCGGAGGACGGCGTGCTGATGGGCCTGCGGCACCGTACGCGGCCGTTGTGGGGCGTGCAGTTCCACCCGGAGTCGGTGCTCACCGAGTACGGCCACCGCATGCTGGTGAACTTCCGCAATCTCACGGCCGAGCGGGCGCGCAAGCTACGCGCGAAGAACACGGCGGTCCCACTGAACGCGACCGCCCGCCCCGCGGGCGCCTCCCGGACGGCGGGAGTCCTGCGCACCCCCGCCCCGCCCGGACCGGCGCCGGTGACCTCGACGGCGACGGTGCTCCCGCTGGCCACCCTGGCCCACCCGCCGAACCCCGCGCCCACGCAGACCCCCGCGGAGAGCACCACGGCCACGGCGGCGGATCCCGCCGCCCCCGCGGCGACCGGCGCCGGCACCCCGGCCGTTCCCCTCATCCCCCGCCCCCGGCGTGCCGAAGGGGTCGGGTACCGGGTGCAGTGGCGGCGGGTCGAGGGGGCCGTCGACGCCGAGACGGCGTTCGGGCGGATGTACGCGGGCGCCGAGCGGGCGTTCTGGCTGGACAGTTCACTCGTCGAGCCGGGGCGGTCGAGGTTCTCGTTCTTCGGGGACGGCAGCGGCCCCCTCGCGGAGTTCGTGCGCTACGACGTCGACGCCGGGCGATGTGAGATCGAACGGCCGGGGCGGCCCCCGCGCAAGGTCCGCGCGAGCGTCTTCGACTACCTGAAGCGGCAGTTGGCGAGCCGCAAGGTCGACCCCGCCGGGCTGCCGTTCGGCTTCACCGGCGGTTATGTCGGCTACTTCGGCTACGAGACCAAGGCCGACTGCGGCTCCCCGAACCGGCACAGCTCCGACGTCCCCGACGCCTGCTGGCTCTTCGCCGACCGGCTGATCGCCGTGGACCACGAGGAGGGCGCCACGTACGCCGTGTGCCTCGCGGAGGACACCGCGCAGGGCGCGCGGGAGGCCGCCGACTGGCTGGACTCGGCGCAGGCCCGGCTGACCCGCCTCCTCGCGGACCCCGGCCCCGCCCTGCCCGCGCCGCCCGTGCCGGCGGCGGAGCCGGACCCCGCCGCGGCCGAACCCTGGCTGGTCCGCGACCGGGAGACGTACCTCGCCGACATCGCCGCCTGCCGCCGGGAGCTGCTGGCCGGCACCAGCTACGAGGTGTGCCTGACGGACGCCGCCCGGCTGCCCGCGCCGCCCGACGCCTTCGACTTCTACCGCGTGCTGCGCCGCAGCGACCCGGCGCCCTACGGGGCCTTCCTGCGGTTCGGCGACCTCGACGTGGCCGGTTCCTCCCCCGAGCGGTTCCTGCGCGTCACCCGGGACGGCGTGGCCGAGGCCAGGCCCATCAAGGGCACCGCGCGGCGCGCCGAGGACCCCGTGGCGGACGCCCGGCTCCGGGACGGGCTCGGCGCGGACGCCAAGACCCGCGCCGAGAACCTGATGATCGTCGACCTGCTGCGCAACGACCTCGGCCGGCTCTGCCGGACCGGGACGGTCCGGGTGACCGGGCTCATGGAGACCGAGACGTACACGACGGTGCACCAGCTCGTGTCCACCGTCGAGGGCCGGCTGCGCGAGGACAGGGACGCGGTGGACTGCGTCCGCGCCTGCTTCCCGGGCGGCTCGATGACCGGCGCGCCCAAGCTCCGCACGATGGAGATCATCGACGGCCTGGAGACCGAGGCCCGCGGGGTCTACTCCGGCGCCCTCGGCTACCTGGGCTGCGGCGGCGACGCCGATCTGAGCATCGTCATCCGCACGGCCGTGATCGCCGACGGGCTGATGCGCGTCGGGGCCGGCGGGGCGATCGTCCTCGACTCGGATCCGGTCGCGGAGTACGACGAGATGCTGCTGAAGACGGCCGGGCAGATGCGGGCGCACGCCGCCGCCCTGGCCCGGGCTCCCCGGCCCGCCGGCCGGCCGTCCCCGAGAGCGGCCGCCCGGTCGGCGGCCCCGCCGTCGGCGCTGCCGGCCGCCCTGCCTCCCGTACGGCCGTCCGCCGAGCGTCCGCCGGCCCGGCAGCGCCGGGAGCCGGTCGCCGCCTCCTCCCGCGGTCCCCAGCAGCGCCCGTCCACGGTGCGCGCCGACGCCCGGGCCGCGCAGACCTCCCAGATCGTCACCCCGGAGCCGGCCCCATGACGTCACCGCAGTCCACGCTGTCCCCGGCCGACCTCCACGTCCCCGGCAACCTCGCGGCGCACCTCGCCGTGCTCGCCGGGCAGCGCGGCTGGCACGAGCGGGCCGCCTTCCACCACGGGCACCGGACCTGGACCCACGGCGAGGTGCACACACTCGCGGCCGGCGCGGCCACCGTGCTCGCCGAGCACGGCGTACGCCCCGGCGACCGGGTGCTGCTCGCCCTGCCCGACGGCATCGCCTGGATCGTCGCCTTCCTCGGCGCCGCCCGAGCGGGCGCCACCGCGGTCCTGGTGAACCCCGAACTCCCGGCCCGTGAGCATGCGTTCATGGCCGAGGACACCGACGCCGTGCTGTGCGTCACCGGCCCGGGCCTGGAGAGCCGGTTCGCCGGCCGGGCCCAGCTCGGCGCCGACCGGCTCCTCGCACTCGCGCCCTTCGCCGAGCCGGCCGCCGCCCACCCCGTCGACGAGCGCACCGCGCTGTACGTCCAGTACACATCGGGCACGACGGGCAGCCCGAAGGGGGTCGTGCACCGGCACGGCGACCCGCGCCTCTACCACGAGCTGGTGGGCAGACGGCTGCTGAGAATCACCGAGGACGACGTCACCCTGTCGGTGTCCCGGCTGTACTTCGCCTACGGCTTCGGCAACGCCTTCGTCTTCCCGCTCTTCTCCGGTTCCTCCGCGGTGCTCAGCGACCGGCGCCCCACTGCGGCGGCCGTGGACGAGCTGGTCGCCCGGCACCGGGTGACGCTGCTCTACTCCGTGCCGTCCGCGTACGCCGCGCTGGCCGCCGACCTCGGCAACGGGCACGAGGCCTGCTTCGCCTCCGTACGGGCCGCGGTGTCGGCCGGGGAGGGCATGCCGGCCGTACTGGAGAGACAGGTCGCCGCTCTGCTCGGCGCGCCGGTGCTGGAGCAGATCGGCTCGACCGAGGCCGGGCACGCCTTCTGCGCCAACAGCGTGGCCCACAACCGCCCCGGCACCGTGGGCCGTCCCGTGCCCGGCTTCGAGGTGGAGGTCCGCGACCGTGACGGGCGTCCGCTGCCGGACGGCGCGGAGGGCGAGCTGTGGGTGCGCGGGCCGACGGTGACGTCCGGCTATCTGAACCGTCCCGAGGAGAGCGAACGAACCCTGGTCGGCGGCTGGTTGGCCACCCGTGACCGGGCGCGCCGTGAACCGGACGGGACGTACCGGCACCTGGGCCGCGTCGACGACATGGAGATGGTCGGCGGGATCACCGTCTCGCCGTTGGAGGTCGAGGAGGTACTGCGCGGTCATCCGTCGGTGCGGGAGGTCGCGGTCGTGGCCGTGCGCGACGGCGGCGGCACCAGCCGGCTGCGGGCGTTCGTCGTCCCGCGCACCGCGGCGCCGGCCGGTCTGGAGGACGACCTGATCGCGCTGGCGCGCCGGCGGCTGGCCGCTTTCAAGGTGCCGCGCAGCGTCAGCTTCGTCCCGTCGCTGCCCCGCACCCCCACCGGCAAGCTCCGCCGCCACCTGGTCCGCAAGGGCGCGTGGTGACCCGGCGCGGCCGGACGCGCACCCCCTGGCAGCCGCACGACCGAAGTGAAAGGACCAGCCGCATGTCCCAGCAGTCCCTGCTCGCCGACCGCGGGTTCTATCTCGGCCCGCTGTTCCGTCGGGCGGCCGACCGGCACGGGGCCGTCTTCGTCACCCTGGACCGGCCGCTGGACGTCGACCCCGCCCGCGGGGTGGACCTGAGCTACGCGGTGCTGGCCGATGTCGTCGAGGAGTTGTCGGCCCGGCTGTGGGAGGCGGGGGTGCGTCCCTCGGAGCAGGTGGCCGTCCACAAGACCGACAACGTGGACATCGTGCTGCTGACCTGCGCGATCTCCCGTATCGGCGCGGTCCCCGCGCTGCTGTCGCCCGGACTGTCCGGGCCGGTCGTGGGGAAGTTGCTGGCGCGGCTGCGCCGGCCGTGGCTGATCACCGACCGGGCGAAGCTGGCGGGTCCGCTCGCCGACGTCGACGTGCCCTCCCTGGTGCGGCGGACGCTGACCGTGGACGATGCGCCGGCCGCCGGGGGGCCGGACCTGTCCGGCGCGCCCTCGGGGCGGCCCGCGGCGCCCTCCGCGACGTACGCCGAGCCCCTCGGGAAGTACGCGGCGGCCGAGCCGCCCCCGCCGGTCCGGCTCCACCCGCGGGAGCCCGCGCTGATCACCCACAGCTCGGGCACCACCGGCATCCCCAAGCTGGCCGTGCACTGCGCGAACACCATGTGGAACCGGCTGGTGCCGCAGCAGGCGATGGGCTGGCCCACCCGCGGGGAGACCGCGGCCCTGCACATGTCGTTCGTGCACTCGCGCTTCTACCACCTGCTCGGCGTCCTGCTGCGCTTCGGCAGCCCGCTGGTGCTGATCACCGACCCGGAGCCGGCGAGCGTGGGGCCGCTGCTGTCGCGGCACCGCCCCGGGATCGTCGAGACCCACCCCAACACCTTCGTGCTGTGGGAGGAGTTGGCCGACGCGCCCGGGGCCCCGCTGTCCCGGGTCCGGTCGTACGGCTCGACGTTCGACGCGATCCATCCGCGCACGGTGCGGCGGCTGCTGGGGGCGTCGAAGCGGCGTGCGCCCTGGCTGATCCAGCTGTACGGGCAGAGCGAGACGGGCCCGGTGGCGTTCCAGTGGTTCACCCGGCGCAGCGCCGCCCGCGCGGACGGCCGCCGGGTGGGCAGCGGCATCCCGGGCTTCACCCGGGTCCGTGTGACCGACGACCACGGCAGGCCGGTCGCGCCGGGTGTGGCGGGCCGGATCGAGGCGCGCACGCGGGGCCGCATCCTCACCTACCTGGGCGCCCGGGAGACCTACGAACGCCAACTGGACGGTGACTGGTGGCAGATGGGCGACATGGGCTACCGGAGCCGGTTCGGGGTGCTGCACCTGATCGACCGTGAGGTGGACCGGATCGACTCGGTGCACAGCAACCTGGAGGTCGAGGACGTCCTGATGTCGCGTCTGGAGGAGCTGCGTGAGGTGGTCATCGTGCCCGGTGTGGACCGGGAGCCGGTGCCGGTGGTGTGCGTGCGCGGCGAACGGCCGCTGGACGCGGAGCGCTGGCGGGAGGCGACGGCGGACCTGCCCGCGATGGCGGAGCCCCGGCAGTGGCGGTTCGAGGAGCTGCCGATGACCGCGACGTGGAAGGTGAAGCGGGTGGAGATCACCCGCATGCTGGCCGAGGGCGCGCGCGCATGACGCCGGTCGTGGTGGTCGGCGCCGGCCCGGTCGGGCTGTCGGCGGCGCTCGCGCTGCGCGGGCGCGGACTGCCCGTGGTGCTGCTGGAGGCCGATCCGAAGGACCGTGAACGGCCGGGCAGCCGGGCCCTGTTCGTGCACCGGGAGACGCTGCGGCTGCTGGACGGCATGTGTCCGGGGCTGGCCGCCGAGATCACCGGGTACGGCCGGACCTGGCACACCCGGCGCACCCTGTACCGGGGCCGCGAGGTGTACGCGCGCACGTTCCCGCCGCCGTCGGGGCTGCCGCCGTTCACGAGCCTGCGCCAGGTGGACACCGAGCGCTTCCTGCGCGCCGCGTGCGAGCGGGAGGGCGTGGAGTTCGTCTGGGGCGCGCGGGTCGCGGGCGTGGAGGCCGGCGCGGCCGGTGTCTCGCTGACCGCCGAGGACGGCCGGGAGTGGAGCGCCGGGTACGTGGTCGCGGCGGACGGGGCGCGCTCGGCGGTCCGTGAGGCGCTGGGCGTCGCGCTGGAGGGGACGCGGGGCGAGGGCTTCCACGTGGTGGCGGACGTGGCGGACGTGCCGGGCGGCGAGCTGCCGCTGGAGCGGGTGTTCCACTACGAGCATCCGGGCGTCGGCGGCCGCAGTGTGATGCGGGTGCCGTTCACCGGCGGCTTCCAGGTGGACCTGCAGTGCCACGACGACGACGCGGAGGAGGACTGGGGCGGCGAGGAGGCGGTACGGCGCTGGCTGCCGGGTGTGGTGGGCGACGGGTACGCCGAGCGGATCCTGTGGGTGTCGACGTACCGTTTTCTGCGCAAGGTGGCGGCCTCCTTCACCGATCCGCACCGGCGGGTGCTGCTGGCCGGGGAGGCGGCGCACCTGTTCCCGCCGTTCGGCGCGCGGGGCATGAACAGCGGGATCGCGGACGCGGCGGCGGCGGCCGGGGCGGTCGCGGCCGGCACGGCCGACGCCGTGGAGGAGTTCGCGGCCGTACGGCGTGCGGCGGGCCTGTTCAACAGCGAGGCCGCGGGGATCGCCCTGGACCATCTGCGGCCGCGGCGGAGCGTACGGCTCCGTCAGCGGGCGGCGGCGGCTCTCGCGCCGGTGCTGCCGTCGTGCGGGTCGTGGCTGGAGCACGCGCCGTACGGTCCCCGGCACGGGGCGCCGGCGGTGGCGGGCCGCAAGTACTGAGCGGGAGGCAAGGGTGACTGCACGACTGGCCGCGCGAGAGGGGCTGCTGACCTGGACGCCGGGCGCGAGCCTGACGCCGTGGACGGAGGCGGCGGCCGAGGAGACGTCGGGCCGGGCAGCAGGGGAGCCTCTGCTGGTCGCGGACTCGTGGCTGCTGGCCGAGGGCCGGGTGCGCGGGTACGGGCGGCACCGGGAACGGTTCCTGCGGGCGTGCGCGGAGTCCGGGGCGTGCGGGGAGCCCGGCGGGCCGGGGCCGCGCCGGCTGGTGGGGTTCTGGCACGACATGACGGCCGCGCTGCCGCGCACGGGTGAGTGGTTCCCCCGGGTGGAGCTGGCCGCCGGCTCGCTGGAGTTGCGGCTGCGGTTGCGCAAGGCGCCGCCGCTCGGCACGCGGGTGCGGCTCTGGTCGGCCGGGCAGCCCGACCCGCGGAGCGTGCCCCGGCACAAGGGCCCGGACCTGGACGCCCTGGCCGGGGTGCGGGCGCGGGCCGTCGCCGAGGGGGCCCAGGAGGCGCTTCTGGTGGACGCGTCGGGGACGGTGCTGGAGTCGGCGACCGCGAGCGTGCTGTGGTGGGAGGGCGACACCCTCTGCCTGCCCCCGGACGGGGCGCCCGTGCTGCCCGGGGTGACGGCCGGCCTGATCCGGGAGCGGGCCGCCCGCTCCGCGGTTCCCGTCGCCCACCGCAGGCGCACGGTGGCCGAGCTGGCGGGCCGGGAGGTGTGGCTCGTGAACGCGCTGCACGGCATCCGCCCGGTGACGAGCTGGACGGACGACACCATGAGGGCGGGCCCCGCGGAAAAGGCGGAGGAATGGCGGCACTGGCTGGAAAACCTCACGGAGCCGCTGCCGAACTGATCGCGGGAAAAGAATCGACGAAATGCCGACGGGCATCGACGGAAAAGCCGATGCCCGAATTCGTCATTGCGTTACTTGGCGGCGGGCTGATACCCCCCGGGAACCATCCGGGTCGCGACGGCGATCCGGTTGTAGGCGTTGATGACGGTGGCCGCCCAGATCAGCGCCGCGATCTGTTCCTCGTCGAAGACCTCGGCGGCCTCGGCGTACACGTCGTCCGGCACATGGCCGTCGTGCACAAGCGTCACCGCCTCGGTCAACGCCAGCGCGGCACGCTCCCGTCCGTTGAAGAACGGGGTCTCCCGCCAGGCGTTCAGGGCGTAGATCCGCTGCTCGCTCTCCCCCTGGGAGCGGGCGTCCTTGGTGTGCATGTCGAGGCAGAAGGCGCACCCGTTGATCTGCGAGGCGCGGATCCTGACCAGTTCCAGGATCTCCGGTTCGACCTTCGCGTCCCGGGCGGCGGAAACGGCGGCGCCGTGCAGGGCGCCCATTGCGGCGGACACATCGGGGGTTGTTTTCTTGAGGGCCACGCGCGATATGGGGTCACTGGTGCTCATGCGCCGACTCTAACCGACGTTCTCACTTCCGGTGAGAAGAACTTCGACACCCGCTTTTTTCATTCGGCATTACCGGGCGCAGGAGGACCCGGCCGGGGGCCGCCCGTGATGGGCGGCCCCGTCCGGGTCAGCTCAGCCAGGAGCGCCAGGTCGACTCGTGGGTCTCCACCCACTTCTTCGCCGCGTCCTCGGGGGTGAGCTTCTGGTCGGCGATCATCAGGGAGACCGCGTTCTGGTCCTCGGTGGTCCACTTGAACTTCTTGAGGAAGGCCGCCGCCTTGCCGCCCTTCCTCGCGAAGTCCGCGTTGAGGTACTTCTCCAGCGGGGTGTGCGGGTAGCCGCAGGCCACCTTGTCGGGCACCGCGTCGCAGCCCTCCTTGTACGGGGGCAGCTTGACCTCCGTCATGGGCACCTTCTCGAACAGCCACTGGGGGGCGTACCAGTAGGTCAGGAAGGGCTTCTTCTCCTTGGCGAACTGCCGCATCTGGGTGATCTGGGCTGCCTCGGAGCCGGCGAAGACCACCTGGTAGTCCAGGTTCAGGTTCTTCACCAGCGCCTTGTCGTTGGTGACGTAGGACGGGGAGCCGTCCATCAGCTGGCCCTTGCCGCCGCTCTCGGGCGTGCGGAACTGCTCGGCGTACTTGTCGAGGTTCTTCCAGTTCGTGACGTCGGGGTGCTGCTTGGCGAAGTACGTCGGCACGAACCAGCCGATGTGGCCGGTGACGCCGAGTTCGCCGCCGCGCGCGATGGTCTTCTTGTCGTCGACGTAGCGCTTCTCCTGGTCGGGGTGGCCCCAGTCCTCCAGGATCGCGTCGACGCGGCCCTGGCTGAGCGCGTCCCAGGCGGGGACCTCGTCGACCTGCACGGTGTCGACGCGGTAGCCGAGCTCGTGCTCCAGGATGTACTGGGCGACGGCGACGTTGGCCTGCGCGCCCACCCAGGACTGCACCGACAGGGTGACGGACTTGGAGCCCTGGGCGTTGGCGAACGGCGAGGCCTGCTTGGTCATGTCGGCGGCGCCGCACCCGGTCAGGAGAGCGAGCGCGCAGGCGCCGCTCACCGCGGCGGTGGTCGTACGGAGTCGCATGTCACGCTCCCTTCTGGGCGCGCCGGTCGGCCGGCTGGGTCACCCGGTCGAGCATCAGGCCGAGGCAGACGATCGCGGCGCCGGCCACCAGACCGGTCGCCAGGTCGCCCTGGGCGAGGCCGAAGACGACGTCGTATCCGAGCGCGCCGCCGCCGACCAGGCCGCCGATGATGACGACGGCGAGGACCAGGACGACGCCCTGGTTCACGGCGAGCAGCAGCGCCGGGCGGGCCAGCGGCAGCTGCACCCCCCGCAGCTGCTGGCTGCCCGTGGCGCCGAGGGAGCGGGCGGACTCCATGGCGGCCGGGTCGACCTGGCGCAGCCCCTGGGTGGTGATGCGGACGACGGCCGGCAGGGCGTAGACGACGGCCGCGGCGACCGCCGGGGCGCGGCCCACGCCGAACAGTGCGACGACCGGGATGAGGTACACGAACTGCGGCATCGTCTGGAAGACGTCCATGACGGGCCGCAGCAGCCGCTCCACGCGGTCGCTGCGGGCGGCGGCGATCGCGGTCCCGAAGCCGAGGACGAGGGTGACGGCGACCGCGGCGAGGACCTGGGACAGCGTGTCCAGGGAGGGTTCCCACACGCCGAGCACGCCGATCGCGGCCATGGCGAGGACGGCGGTGAGCGCGGTGCGCCAGGTGCCGATCACCCAGGCCAGCGCGGCGACCAGGAGCAGCACCGACCACCAGGGCAGCGCCTGCAGGCCGTCCCGGAGCGGGTCGAGGACCCAGGTGGTGAAGTGGCCCGCCCAGTCGGCGGTGCCGCCGACGACGGGGACGCCGGAGTAGAGGTGCGCCGTCATCCAGTCCACGACGCGGTTGACCGGCTCGGCGATGGAGATCGTCCAGGCGTCGGGCCAGTCGAGGCGGCCGATCAGCCGGCCGCCGACCGCGACCGCCGCGGCGACGGCGACGGCGAGCAGTGCGTGGACGCCCCGGGTGCGGTGGTTGTCGCCGGTGCCCTGCCCGGCGGCAGCCGTCACCCGGTCCAGGACGACGGCGAGCAGCACGATCGGGATGCCGGCCGCGAGGGCCGCGCCCACGTCGACCGAGGCGAGGGCCTGGTAGACGCGGTCACCGAGACCGCCGCCGCCGATCACGGAGGCGATGACGGCCATGGACAGCGCCATCATGATCGTCTGGTTGAGGCCGAGGAGGAGTTCCTTGCGGGCGAGCGGGATCCGCGCGGTCAGCAGCCGCTGGCGGGCGGTCGCGCCGAGCGACTCCACCGCCTCCAGGACGCCCTTGTCGGCGCAGCGCAGGCCGAGCGCGGTGAGCCGGGCCATGGGCGGGGCGGCGTAGACCACGGTGGCCAGGACGGCCGCCGGGACGCCGATGCCGAAGATGAGGACCACGGGCAGCAGGTAGGCGAAGGCGGGGAGCACCTGCATGGTGTCCAGGACCGGCCGCAGGATCCGTTCCATGCGGTCGGAGAGCCCCGCGGCGAGGCCGAGCAGGGCGCCGACGACGACGGAGGCCAGGACGGCGACCACCATGAGCGCGAGCGTCTGCATGGTGGGGACCCACATGCCGAGGACCCCGCAGGCCAGGAACGCGGCGGCGGTGCCCAGCGCCAGCCGGGCTCCGGCGACCCGCCAGGCGACGAGCGCGCCCAGCGCGGTGACGCCGGCCCAGCCGACGCCCAGCAGCACCAGGTAGACGGCGCGCACGGACAGCACGACGGCGTTGCTGATGTGGCCGAAGAAGTACAGGAACAGCGGGTGGCTGTCCCGGTTGTCGATGATCCAGTCGCTGACGCCGGTCAGCGGTTTGGTGAGGTCGACGGTCAGGGCCTGCGGCCAGCTGCCGCTCGCCCAGCGGGCGTCGGCGAGCGGCACGAGGATCGCGGCGGCGACCGCGAGGGCGAGCAGCTTGTGCACGGCCCGGTGCTTGAGGAAGGCGGGTACGCCGGGGCGGAAGGCGGGTGCGGTGACCGTCGCCATCACACGGCCTCCTTACGAGGCTCGGGGGCGGCCTCCTTACGAGGCTCGGGGGCGGCCTCCTTACGAGGCTCCGGCGCGGCGGCGTGCCGCCCCGTGCCGTCGGTGCCGGTAGCGCCGGTCGGGGCTGTCGTGCCGGCGACGACACCGAGCAGCGCCTCGGAGTCGACCACGCCGACGCAGCGCCCGTGGTCGACGACCCGGGCCGGGGCCTTGGCGCGGGCGACCGCCTCGATCGCCTCGGACACGGTGGCGTCGGGGGCGACGGCGGGGCCGCTGCCGGCCTCGTCGGCGGAGGCCCGGCGCATGGCGGAGCGGACGGTGAGGACCTGTTCGCGGGGCACGTCGCGGACGAACTCGCGGACGTATTCGTCGGCGGGCGAGCCGACGATCTCCTCGGGGGTGCCGAGCTGGACGACGCGGCCGTCGCGCATCAGGGCGATGCGGTCGCCGAGCTTGAGCGCCTCGTTGAGGTCGTGGGTGATGAAGACCATCGTGCGGCCCTCCTCGCGGTGGAGGCGGACCACCTCCTCCTGCATGTCCCGCCGGATGAGCGGGTCGAGCGCGCTGAACGGCTCGTCGAACAGCAGGACCTCGGGGTCGACCGCGAGCGCGCGGGCCAGTCCGACGCGCTGCTGCTGGCCGCCGGAGAGCTGGCCGGGCCGGCGCAGTTCCATGCCGTCCAGGCCGACCTTGGCGACGATCTCGCGGGCCCGGTCGCGGCGCTCGGCCTTGCCGACGCCCTGGATCTCCAGACCGTAGGCCACGTTGTCGAGGACCGTGCGGTGCGGGAGGAGACCGAAGTGCTGGAAGACCATGGCGGCCCGGTGGCGGCGCAGTTCGCGCAGCCGGGCGCGGTCCATGGCGCGGACGTCCTCGCCGTCGACGACGATGCTGCCGGCGGTCGGCTCGATCAGCCGGGTCAGGCAGCGCACCAGGGTGGACTTGCCGGAGCCGGACAGGCCCATGACGACGAAGACCTCGCCCTTGCGCACGTCGAAGGAGACGTCGCGGACGGCGGCCGTGCAGCCGGTGCGGGAGCGCAGCTCGGCGGCCGGGAGGGCGGCGAGCTCGGGGTCCACCGGGACGCGTTCGGGCTTGGGGCCGAAGACCTTCCACAGGCCCTCGACGCTGAACACCGGGGAGTTGGAGACCTCGGTCATCGCGCACCACCGCCGATCCGCTCGGCGGTACGCGCTCCGACCTGGCCACCGGCGTCCTCGCCGATCAGTTCAGCGGCCTTCTCCCCCACCATCAGTACTCCGATCATCGGGTTCACAGCGGTCATCGTCGGGAAGACCGACGCGTCGGCGATACGCAGCCCCTCAAGGCCGCGTACGCGCAACTTCGGGTCGACGACCGCGAGTTCGTCGTCGGCGGCGCCCATGCGGCAGGTGCCCGCCGGGTGGTACACGGTGTGGGCGACCTTGCGGGCGTACTCGCTGAGCTCCTCGTCGCTCGTGACGTGGGGGCCGGGGGCCACCTCGCGCTTGAGCCAGGGGGCCAGCGGCTCGGTCGCGGCGATCTCGCGGGCGATGCGGATGCCGTCGACGAGGGTGCGGGCGTCGTAGTCGTCCTCGTCGGTGAAGTAGCGGAAGTCCAGGGCCGGCTTGACCGACGGGTCGGCGCTGGTCAGGTAGAGCCTGCCGCGGCTCTTGGGCTTGGGGATGTTCGGGGTCATGGAGACGCCGAACTCCGGCCGCTCGTAGCCCAGTCGCTCCGGGTTGTCGGTGAAGGGGATCTGGTAGAAGTGGAACATCAGGTCCGGGCCCGCGTGTCCGGCGTCGCGGCGCACGAACAGGCCGGCGTCGGAGTCCATCGCGGAGTTCTCGGGGATCGGGCCATTGGTCTCCCAGACGATCACCGACTCGGGGTGGTCGAGGAGGTTCTCGCCGACGCCGGGCAGGTCGTGGACGACGGGGATGCCGAGCGCGTCGAGGTCGGCCTTGGGGCCGATGCCGGAGTGCATGAGCAGGCGCGGGGAGTCGACGGCGCCGGCGCACAGCAGTACCTCGCCCCGGGCCCGTACGACGAACTCCTCGCCGTCCTTGGCGCGTACGTGGACGCCCCGCACGCGGGTGCCGTCCAGGTCCAGCCGGTAGGCCCAGGTCTCCAGCAGGATCGTCAGGTTGGGGCGCTCGTCCATCACCGGGTGCAGGTAGGCCACCGAGGCGCTGGAGCGCTTGTTGTTCTCGGGGTGGTAGGCGAGGTCGAAGAAGCCGACACCGTCGTCGAACGGCTTCTTGTTGAAGCCCTCGACGCGGGGCACGCCGAGCGCGGACTGCGCCGCGTCGACGAAGTCGCGGGCGATCGCGTTGCGGTCCTTCTCGTCCACCGGGACGATGTTGTTCTTCAGGCGGGCGTAGTAGGCCTCCATCGGCACCGCGCCCCAGCCCTCGGCGCCGGCCTGCTCCCACTCGTCCCAGTCGGAGGGCAGCGGCTTGAAGGCGATGAGGGTGTTGTGGGAGGAGCAACCGCCGAGGACGCGGGCCCGGCTGTGCCGGATGTGGGAGTTGCCGCGCGGCTGCTCGGTGGTCGGGTAGTCGTAGTCCAGCTCGCCGCCGAGCAGACCCATCCAGCGGCGCAGGGTCAGCACGTCGTCACGGCCGACGTCGCTGGGGCCGCCCTCGATGACGGCGACGGTCACGTCGGGGTCCTCGGTGAGACGGGAGGCGATGACCGACCCGGCCGTGCCGCCGCCTATGACGACATAGTCGTATTCATCGAACGCGTGGGTGTGATCGGACATGAGAGTGGTACTCCAGGGGTCGATGGGGGAGGAACTGGAGATCTGACGGGGTCCTGAGGGAGAGGAGGGGTGGGATGGGAGGGGTGAGGGAAGACCGGAGGACGCCCGTGGCGGGCGTGTCGGAGGGATGCGCCGGCTCAGCCGGCGAACCAGCGGACGGGCTTGGGCGCGAGGTTCTGGTAGACGTGCTTGGTCTCGCGGTACTCGGCGAGTCCGGCGGGGCCGAGTTCGCGGCCGACGCCGCTCTTGCCGAAGCCGCCCCATTCCGCCTGCGGCAGGTAGGGGTGGAAGTCGTTGATCCAGACGGTGCCGTGGCGCAGCCGGGCGGCGACGCGGCGGGCGCGGCCGGGGTCGGCGGTCCACACGCCGCCCGCGAGGCCGTACTCGGTGTCGTTGGCGAGGGCGACGGCCTCGTCCTCGGTGCGGAAGGTCTCCACGGTGACGACGGGTCCGAAGACCTCCTCGCGGACGACCCTCATCTCGCGGTGGCAGTGGTCGAGGACGGTCGGCTCGTAGAAGTAGCCGTTCTCGGGCCGCTCGGGCGAGGGGTCGGGGCGCCGGCCGCCGGAGCGCAGCACCGCGCCCTCCTTGAGTGCCGACTCGACGTAGTCCTCGACCTTGGCGCGCTGCTGCTCGGAGACGAGGGGGCCGCATTCGACGCCGTCCTCGGTGCCGCGGCCGAGGCGGATCTTCCCGGCGCGGCGGGCGAGTTCGTCGACGAAGCGGTCGCGGGCGGACTCCTCGACGATGAGCCGGGCGCCAGCCGAGCAGACCTGGCCGCTGTGGATGAAGGCCGCGTTGAGGGCCTGGTCGACGGCCGTGTCGAAGCCCTCCTCCGTGGCGCAGGCGTCGGCGAAGACGACGTTGGGGTTCTTGCCGCCGAGTTCGAGGGCGACCTTCTTGACGGTGGGGGCGGCGGCCTGCGCGACCTTGGTGCCGCTGACCAGACCACCGGTGAAGGAGACCAGGTCGACGTCGGGGTGTTCGGAGAGCCGCGCGCCGACGGTGTGGCCGGGGCCGGTGACGATGTTGGCGACGCCGGCGGGCAGTCCGGCCTCGGCGAGCAGCTCGATGAGCGCGACGGTCGTCAGCGGCGTGATCTCGCTCGGCTTGACCACGAAGGTGTCGCCGGCGGCCAGAGCCGGCGCGATCTTCCAACTGGCCTGGAGCAAGGGGTAGTTCCAGGGAGTGATCAGCGCGCAGACGCCTATCGGCTCGTGGACGACGACGCTGTGAATGTCGGGCGAGCCCGCGTCGACGACCCGGCCGGGGGCCTCGGCGGCGACGAGGTCGGCGAAGTAGCGGAAGGCGTCGGCGACGCAGTCGATGTCGACACGGCCTTCCTCGACGGTCTTGCCCGCGTCCCGGCTCTCCATGAGGCCGAGCCGCTCGCGGTCGCGGGTGAGGAGGTCGGCGACGCGACGCAGCAGGGCCGCGCGCTCGGCGGCCGGGGTGTGCGGCCAGGGGCCGTGGTCGAAGGCTTTGCGGGCGGCGGCGACCGCGAGATCGGTGTCCTTCTCGTCACCCTCCGCGATCACGGCGAAGGGCAGGGCGTCCGCGGGGTCGAGGATCTCGCGCGTGGCGCCGGAGACGGCTTCACGCCACTCCCCGCCCACGTGGATGGTCTTCCGCGCCTGGAGTTCTGTGTTGTCCGCCATGATCGGGATAGCCTTCCGTTCCTGTTCACTGCCCGTGCGTCACACACGTGTCACTCACTGGGACCGTGACCGCATGCCCCGGCCCTGCGATTGCATGCGCAATCCATGGCCGAAAGTGGGCCGTGTCACTGAAGATCCACAGGAAACGGGACAAACCGCACACATGAACGCGACGATCCCCGGGTGGAAGGACTCCACCCGGGGATCGTCAGGACAGTCGAGGCTCAGAAAGGTCAGATGAGGCCGAGGGCGCGGACCGCCTCGCGCTCCTCCTCCAGCTCCTTCACGGAGGCGTCGATGCGGGCGCGGGAGAACTCGTTGATCTCCAGGCCCTGGACGATCTCGTACTTGCCGTCCTTGACGGTGACCGGGAAGGAGGAGATCAGGCCCTGCGGGACGCCGTAGGAGCCGTCCGACGGGATGCCCATGGAGGCCCAGTCGCCGTCCGCGGTGCCGTTGACCCACGTGTACACGTGGTCGATGGCGGCGTTGGCGGCGGAGGCGGCCGACGAGGCGCCACGGGCCTCGATGATGGCGGCGCCGCGCTTGGCGACGGTCGGGATGAAGTCCTCGGCCAGCCACTTCTCGTCGTTCACGACCTCGGCGGCGTTCTTGCCGGCGACCGTGGCGTGGAAGATGTCCGGGTACTGCGTGGCGGAGTGGTTGCCCCAGATGGTCAGGCGCTTGATGTCGGCGACCGTGGAGCCCGTCTTCTTCGCGAGCTGGGTCAGCGCGCGGTTGTGGTCGAGGCGGGTCATCGCGGTGAAGCGCTCGGCCGGTACGTCCGGCGCGGCGGCCTGGGCGATCAGCGCGTTGGTGTTCGCCGGGTTGCCGACGACGAGGACCTTGACGTCGTCCGCGGCGTGGTCGTTGATGGCCTTGCCCTGCGGCTTGAAGATGCCGCCGTTGGCCTCGAGCAGGTCGCCGCGCTCCATGCCCTTGGTGCGGGGGCGGGCGCCGACGAGGAGGGCGACGTTGGCGCCGTCGAAGGCGACGTTCGGGTCGTCCGTGATCTCGATGCCCTGGAGCAGCGGGAACGCGCAGTCGTCCAGCTCCATGGCCGTGCCCTCGGCGGCCTTGAGCGCCGGGGTGATCTCCAGCAGGCGCAGCTTGACCGGCACGTCCGCGCCGAGCAGCTGGCCGGAGGCGATGCGGAAGAGCAGGGCGTAACCGATCTGGCCGGCCGCGCCGGTGACGGTGACGTTCACGGGAGTGCGGGTCATGGCGTTCTCCGTATGACAGCTGGCGGTGGGGCGTCCCTGCCCCGGGTGGGACGTACAGATGATCGATCTCTTGATACCAAGAGATCGACCAGCGGTCAGGCTATCGCGCCTCCAGGATCCCAGGTCCCCGGGGCGGTGTGGCCCAGGCCACAGGCCGGTGGCGGGGCGGGCGGATCTGCCCGGGGCCGCATGGCACTTGGCCGGGACCGGGCCAGGGGCCTCTGGTGGACGGGCCGGGGCCTAGGGGGACTGGGCCGGGGGCCTGCACCGCCGGCACCATGACGGCGCTGACCGCGACCGAACAGGGCGCGAACGCGGGGGTCCGCGCGAGGTGTTGGCGGGGGGCGCCGCGGAACAGGGCCTGTCCATGTCGGGGGCTGTGGGGACCGGGCAGGGGTCCACAAGGGCTGCTCGGGGACCGGGGCGGGATCCGCCCAGCGCTGCTGGGGGCCGCCGGGTGGGGGCCGCCGCCCAGGGCCGCTCGGGGGACCGGGCGGGGTTGCCCATAGCCGCTCGGGGACTGGGCGGGACCCGCCCGGAGCCGCTTGGAGACCGGACCGGGCCCCTTCCAGGGCCCTTGGAAGATCGGGCCTGGAGCCGCCCAGGTTCGCTCGGAGATCGGGGCGCGATTCACCCGAGGTCGCTCAAGGGCTTGGCCGGTGCGGTGCGGGGGTGCGAAACGGCGGCCGCCTGTTCGGGAGAGGGAACGGGCGGCCGCCGGAGGGGGTGCCGGGGGGCCGGACTCCCGTGGGGGTACGGTTCGCGTGCCCAGCGGCGGGCCGGATATTCCTCAGGCGGGCGGGTTTTTCGCCGGCTTCACTCGGGTGGAGTACGGGGGGCGCGGTTACTGCGGCGTGCAGCCCTCGTGGCCCGAGGCGAGTACGGCACACGCACGGATCCCGGCCGGGTTCTTCACGGCGACCATCGGGGTGTACGCGACGGTCTCGCCGGCGGCCGAGACGCGCCCGGTGTACCGGATCGCGCCGGCGGTCACCCGCACCTCGTCGCCCGCGGCCGCCGGGGTGATCCTCCCCCAGGCCGCACCGCAGGTCCGGCTGTAGCGGACCTCCAGCAGCACGGCGCCCACGGTGACGCTCCTCGCCGTGGCCGCCAACTCTCCGCCGCAGCCCGCCTTCTCCGCATCCCTGCCCGTGCAGCCGGCCCCGAAGCACAGCACGCCGGGCGGGAGGGGCGCGCCGGGCGTGGGGGACGGCGAAGGGGCGGCGGCGACGGTACGGCCCTTCGCCGGGGAGTCCGCGTCGGCGTGGGTGAGGAGGAACGCTCCCACCGCGACGCCCACGACGCCGACCGCGCCGGCGAGGAACACGGCCGTGCCGGGCCGCCTCGGGGGCGGGGCGGGAGCGGGGGGCGGGGGTTCCGGGACGGGGTGGTGGGTGATCGTGGGGGTCCGCGCCCGGGACAGGCGGACGGCCTCCGAGGCGGCGTCGTCCCGCAGTTCCGCCCGGCTCCAGGCCCGCTCGGCCGACTCCCACAGCGGTATCAGAGCGGCCGGGTCCACGCCGGTGACCTCGGCCAGGGCGATGACCGCGCCCTTCGGCGCGAGGAGCCGCCCGTCCAGATACCGCTCCCACGCCGCCACGCCGTAGCCGGTGCGGTCGGCGAGGGTGGCGACGCCGAGGCCGGCGTGGTCCACGAGCCGTCGCAGCCGACGGGCCAACTCCTCGATCCGCGGGTCGAGTTCGTCCGGGAGGTCCCTCCAGCGAGGCATCGGCCCCCTCCCTCCGCCGTGAACCCTTATCCGCTTATGACCGTTTCGACCGTCGGCCGTCCGACCACGGTAGCGCTCGGACGGGCTAGTTGCTCACGGTGAAGTGCAAGGTGTCACCCAGGAACGGGATCTGGAGCCAAGGGCGCGGCTGCGCCATCAGCGCCAGCAGGACGATCGTCACGCCCAGTACGCCGTACGTCGCGACGTCGGTGAAGCGCGAACGGACGGCCAGCATGCCGACGTTGAGCCTCAGCCAGCGCAGCACCGCGCCGGTGAGCAGCCCCGCGCCGATCAGGATGGTGCCGATCCTGAACACGTCGAACGCGGTGAGCAGCAGGCCGAGCGCGACCAGGCCCAGGACCACGAGCATCGGCCACTGCCGCGCCGGCGCCGGGGCGTCACGGGGCGCGGCCCGGCCGCCGCCCTCGGGACGCGCGGTGTCCCGGGTGAACAGCGGGAAGCGGCGCGTGCTGCGGCGCGGGACGCCCTCGGCGTCGGGCGCGCTGACCGGGTCGCGGGCGACGGGTTCCTCGAACGCCTCGTTGCGGGCGCTCCGGGCGTTCGCCGTGTCCGCCGTGTGCTCCTCGGCGTTCTCGGCGGGGTCGGGGGTCTCGGGCTTCCGCGTGCTGTCAGCCGGCACTGCGCTCGGCCGCCTCGACCACGTTGACGAGCAGTTGCGCGCGGGTCATCGGGCCCACTCCGCCCGGGTTGGGGGAGATCCAGCCGGCGACCTCGCGGACGTCCGGGTGGACGTCGCCCACGATCCGCCCCTCGGCGTTGCGGGAGACGCCGACGTCGAGGACGGCCGCGCCCGGCTTGACGTCCTCGGGCCGGACCAGGTGGGCGGAACCGGCGGCGGCGACGATGATGTCCGCGCGCTTGAGGTGCGCCGACAGGTCCCGCGTGCCCGTGTGGCACTGCGTGACCGTGGCGTTCTCGCTGCGCCGGGTCAGCAGCAGCGGCATGGGGCGGCCGATGGTGACCCCGCGGCCGACGATCACGACCTCGGCGCCCTTGATCTCGACGCCGTGCCGGCGCAGCAGCGTGAGGATGCCGTTGGGCGTACAGGGCAGCGGGGCGGGCTCGTTGAGGACGAGACGGCCGAGGTTCATCGGGTGCAGGCCGTCGGCGTCCTTGGCCGGGTCCATGAGTTCGAGGATGCGGTTCTCGTCGATGCCCCGGGGCAGCGGAAGCTGCACGATGTAACCGGTGCAGGCGGGGTCCTCGTTCAGCTCGCGGACGACCGCCTCGATCTCCTCCTGCGTGGCCGTGCCGGGCAGCTCACGCTGGATGGAGGCGATGCCGACCTCGGCGCAGTCGCGGTGCTTGCCGGCGACGTACTTCTGGCTGCCGGGGTCGTCCCCGACGAGGATCGTGCCGAGGCCGGGCGTGACGCCCTTGCCCTTCAGCGCCGCCACGCGGGCGGTCAGATCCGACTTGATCTCGGCTGCGGTGGCCTTGCCATCGAGAAGCTGGGCGGTCATACGCCCATCCTCCCGGATGACCGGACCCCGGTTCCAATCAGGGTCGCCCGGGCCGCCCCCTCGGCCCCGTCCTGACCACTGAGGTTGCACTTGCACAACAGCCGTATATCCGACTGGACAATCACTCGTCCGGCACATGACGATGAACGGCGCATCACCGCGGTCCGGCAGGGGGACGAACCGCTCAAGCTCACACGTTCCTCCGCGGCATCGCCACGTCCCCGCAAACGCAACGGAGGAACACGGTCATGAGCTTCGGTCAGCCCGGGAGCAATCCCTACGGGGACCAGCCGCAGGGCTACGGTCAGCCCGGCGGCAACCCCTACGGGGAGCAGCCGCAGAACCCCCAGCAGCCCGGCTACCCGGCCTACCCGCAGGCCCCTCAGGGCGTCCCGCCGCAGCAGGGCTACGGCTACCCCCAGCAGCCGGGTTATCCGCAGCAGGGTTACGGCTACCCGCAGCAGCCGGGCTACGGTTACGGCACCGGCCCCCAACTCGCCCACTGGGGCCTGCGGCTCGGGGCGACGCTGCTCGACGGCCTGATCATCATGGGGCCGATGTACCTGCTGATCGGCATCGGGAGCGCCATGGGCTCCGACTCGGCGGCGGCGGGCATCCTGTCCCTGGTCGGTGCTCTGTACGCCCTGGGCATGGGCATCTACCAGATCCACCAGGAGGGCACGACCGGCCAGACCATCGGCAAGAAGGCCGTCGGCACGCGCCTGCTGCGCGAGGCGGACGGCAACACGGTCGGCTTCGGCATGGCCTTCGTCCGCCGCCTGGCGCACATCCTCGACGGCCTGCCCTGCTACCTCGGCTACCTGTGGCCGCTGTGGGACGCCAAGAAGCAGACGTTCGCCGACAAGGTGTGCTCGACCCTGGTGGTCCGCGCCCGGTAGTCGCTGCCGGCACTCCTGCCGAGACGCCTGTGAGAGGGCCCGCCGACCGTCACTCCGGTCGGCGGGCCCTCTCATCGCGTCATCGCGTCAGCGGCGTCTCAGTGGAAGAAGTGCCGCGTCCCGGTGAAGTACATCGTCACGCCGGCCTTGCGCGCGGCCTCGACGACCTGCTCGTCGCGGACCGAACCGCCGGGCTGCACCACGGCCTTCACCCCGGCCTCGGTGAGGATCTCCAGCCCGTCCGGGAAGGGGAAGAACGCGTCGGAGGCGGCGTACGCCCCCCGCGCGCGCTCCGCGCCGGCCCGCTCGACCGCGAGCTTCGCGGAGTCGACCCGGTTGACCTGGCCCATGCCGACGCCGACGGAGGCGCCGTCCTTGGCGAGCAGGATGGCGTTGGACTTCACGGCCCGGCAGGCCCGCCAGGCGAAGGCGAGCTCCTGGAGCTCCCGCTCGCCGAGCGCCTCGCCGGTCGCCAGCGTCCACCGGGCCGGGTCGTCGCCGTCGGCCTGGAGCCGGTCCGTCACCTGGAGCAGCGCGCCGCCGTCGACGGGCTTGACCTCGACGGGGGCGGAGGGCGCGCCGGGAGCCTTCAGCACCCGGATGTTCTTCTTCTTCGCGAGAGCCTCCAGCGCGCCGTCCTCGTAGTCCGGCGCGACGATGACCTCGGTGAAGATCTCGGCGACCTGCTCCGCCATCTCCTTGCTGACGGGCCGGTTGACGGCGATGACCCCGCCGAAGGCCGACAGCGGGTCGCACGCGTGCGCCTTGCGGTGCGCCTCGGCGACGTCCGCGCCGACCGCGATGCCGCACGGGTTGGCGTGCTTGATGATCGCGACGGCGGGCTCGTCGTGGTCGTACGCGGCACGGCGCGCGGCGTCCGTGTCCGTGTAGTTGTTGTACGACATCTCCTTGCCGTGCAGCTGCTCGGCCTCGGCGAGGCCGCCGCCGCCCGCGGCGGAGCCGCCGATGGATGCGGTGTCGACGTAGAGGGCGGCGGGCTGGTGCGGGTTCTCGCCGTAGCGCAGGGTGTTCTTGCGCTCCCAGGTCGCGCCGAGGAAGTCGGGGAAGCGCGACTCGTCCACGGGCGCGTACGACGACGCGAACCAGGAGGCGACCGCCACGTCGTAGGCGGCGGTGTGCTGGAAGGCCTCGGCGGCGAGCCGCTTGCGGGTGGCGAGGTCGAAGCCGCCGGAGCCGACCGCGGCGAGGACGTCGCCGTAGCGCTCCGGGCTGGTGACGACGGCCACGGAGGGGTGGTTCTTCGCGGCGGCGCGCACCATGGACGGCCCGCCGATGTCGATCTGCTCCACGCACTCGTCGGGCGAGGCGCCGGAGGCGACGGTCTCGCGGAACGGGTAGAGGTTCACGACGACGAGGTCGAACGGCTCGACGCCGAGCTCCTCCAGCTGCGCCCGGTGCTCGGGGAGCCGCAGGTCGGCGAGGATGCCGGCGTGGACCTTCGGGTGGAGGGTCTTGACGCGGCCGTCGAGGCACTCGGGGAAGCCGGTGAGCTCCTCGACCTTGGTGACGGGGACGCCGGCGGCGGCGATACGGGCGGCGGTGGAGCCGGTGGAGACGAGCGCGACGCCGGCCTCGTGCAGCCCGAGGGCGAGCTCTTCGAGCCCGGTCTTGTCGTAGACGCTGACGAGCGCGCGACGGATGCCCCGCTTGCCGCTCTCGGCCGTGACAGTGCTGTCGGCGGTCACTGGATAACTACCTTTCGTCCCTCAATGCGATAGCCGTTGCGGGCGAGCCGCCCCACGACCTCGACGAGCAGCCTTCGCTCGACTTCCTTGATGCGCTCGTGCAGCGCGCTCTCGTCGTCCTCGTCCCGGACCTCGACCACGCCCTGGGCGATGATCGGACCGGTGTCGACGCCGTCGTCGACGAAGTGGACGGTGCAGCCGGTGACCCTGGCGCCGTACGCGAGCGCGTCACGGACGCCGTGGGCGCCGGGAAAACTGGGCAGGAGCGCCGGGTGGGTGTTGACGAACCGCCCCCCGAACCGCGCCAGGAACTCCTTGCCCACGATCTTCATGAACCCGGCCGATACGACGAGGTCGGGCTCGTGCGCGGCGACGGCCTCGGCGAGGGCGGCGTCCCACTCCTCGCGCGTGCCGTAGTCCTTCACCTTCCGCACGAAGGTGGGGATCCCGGCCCGCTCGGCCCGCGCGAGCCCTTCGACGCCCTCGCGGTCGGCGCCGACGGCCACGATCTCGGCCCCGTAGGCCTCCGCGCCGGCGGCGGCGATCTCGTCGAGCAGCGCCTGGAGGTTCGTTCCGGATCCGGAGACCAGCACGACGAGGCGCTTGGCCGGCTCGGCCACGGGCTTGGCGGCCACGGCGGGGCCCTTTCTCGGGAGAGCGTTTGTAGGGTCGTACGAATGCTTCGCGCCCCGGGATACGGGGAAGTCTACGAAGCGGCCGACCGCCAGCAACGATACCGGCACACCGCACGGCCCCCTCGGGACGGGGGCGGGGCCGGCAGGTAGCGTCAGGGGCGAGCGGGCTCGGGAACGCGACCGCCGTGCGGCACGTTCTCGAAGTGACCGCGGACAGCGGCGGTCGATTCCACAGACATCCGTACGCGTCCGCACACAGTCGAAACACAGTCGAATCCGAGACCGAATGCGAGACCGCCTCGATCTCGGTCGTGATCACCTAGGGGAAGACGCTCACTTGATGCCGGACCGCAGTCTGCGACTCCTCACGCTCCCCCCGCAGTCACCGCAGAGAGGGGAGCGCGGCGCCGTGCTGCTGCGAGAGCGCCCCACGACCCCGCCCGACGCGCCGTCCGGCAACGGCGGCGCGCCCCAGGACGACAACCCCTTCGCCCCGCCGCCCGAGGGCGCCCCCGACCGCCCCTGGCAGCCCCGTCACCCCGCCCCGGGCGACGACTCCGACGGCTCGCGCGGTTCGTCGGGCTCCCCTTGGGGCAGCCAGTGGAGCGACCGCCAGCCCGGCCGCGCCCCCGGCGGCTTCGGCGAGCGCCCCGGCGGCGGCGAGGGCGGCCCCGGCGGCCAGCAGCAGCCCGGCCCGCGCTGGGACCCGGCGGACCCCACCCAGCGCCGCGCGCGGTACGCGCTGCTGTGCGGGATGTGGGCCTTCTTCTTCGCCCTCTTCGGCTGGCCGTACGTCGCCCTGCTGCTCGGCGCGCTCGCCCTGCACTGGGGCATCAGCGCCCTGCGCGCCAAGCCCCGCACCCCCGACCCGACGGCCCCCCAGCCCCCCGAGCCCACCGGCCGCCCCCAGCGGACCGCCGCGATCAGCGGCCTGGTCACAGCGGGCCTGGCCCTGTCCCTGGTGGCCGTCACCTTCACCGCGCAACTGGTCTACCGCGACTACTACACCTGCACGAACGACGCCTTGACGAACGAGGCGAAGCAGACATGCAGCAAGCTGCTGCCGGAACAGTTGCGAGAGGTACTGGGGGCGAACGCGTAGCGGTACCTCCAGCCCCGTCCGGGGGCTCTATGCAGCCCGTCTGGGGGCTCTATGCAGCCCGTCTGGGGGTCCCCGCTCTGGGGGAGTTTGAGGACGAGGCCCGTCCAGGGCCGAAGCGGGGGTCCGGGGGGCGGCAGCCCCCGGGGTCGGGACGGGAAGGGGCGGCGGGGGCGAAACCCCTTAGACGGTCACAACCCCACCCCACCCTCCTCCTCCACGAAGTCATAGAGCTCGTCATCCGCGACGCCCTCCCCCACCTCCTCCACCACAGCCTCCGCCCCCCGCCGCACCCCCCGCACCAACACCCCCACAGGCACCCCCACCCCCACAACCCAAAGAACCACCGCACCACCCACCTCCCACCAAACCGGCCCGAACCGAGCCAACACCCCCACCCCCAACGGCCCCCCGGCCAACCCCGCCAGCAAGGCGAACCCCACCCCACACACGCCCCCGGACCACACCACCACCCCCACAGTCCTCCCGAAACCCCAACGCCCACCACCACCGTCGCCGACCTCCCCCCGAGCGGCCCGCCCCACAACCCACCCCACCAACCCCGCAGCCACCCCCGGCACCACCCCGGCAACCCAGTTCACCCAACTCCCCGCCCCCGCCGAGGGCACCGCCGCCAGCAGCGGAAACGGCGGCAGCAAGGGCGCCGGCGCCGACCCCAGCGGCCCCACCACGTGCCCCGCCCCCAACACGAACCCGGGCCCCAGCGCATACCCCGCCCCCCACACCGCCGCGTTGGGCACCAGCGCCAGGCACAGCAACAACACCGCGAACCGCCCGGACCACCCCTCCGTGAGCTGCACGAACGCCCCCCGCGCAGCCCCGAGATGCCACAGCGACGACACCACCACCAACAGGGCCCCACCCCCCACCAGCACGGCCGCCCCGAGCCCCGCCGCCCGCAGGGCGACGCGCCCCCCACCGACCCCGGCCGCCCCGCCCTGGTCCGCGCGGAAGAGCCACCGCACCCCCACGACCCCCCGCAGCACCCGCTCCACCGGCCCCCACGGCCGGCCGTACCCGGTCCATACCCCCACCCCCGCCGCCCCCGCCACCAGCGCGGGCAGGCATACCGCCGTCCACACCCACGACGGCCGCAGCACCCCGCCCGCCGCATACGCCGCGGCGCACACGCCCACCACGAGATACCCGGCGACGACCCCCGCCCACGCCGTCCGCGGACTCACCAGCGGCACGCTCCCGGTCAGCCCCGCCCCGCCTCCGCCCCCACCGCCGCCGTCCACCGCGTCCCGTGCCGCCCGGTGCACCAGCCACACCGGCAGCGCCAGCAGCAGCAGCGGCGTGACCCCCATCGGCGCCGGCACCCCGGACAACGTCTCGGTGCGCACCAGCTCGGCCCCGTGGGCCAGCACCCACAGCGAGGCAGCGACGCGCAGCGCGCTCCCCGGCCCGCTGTCGGGATACGGCGAACTGATCCACAGCATCGTCACGAGCACGGCCAGCGCGCCGAGCCCCAGCCCGGCGGCCAGAGCTCCGCCCAGCAGCCCGGCGCCCAGGCCCGCGGGCGAACGGTCGAGCAGCCAAGCGCGCAGAAGCGACGGCGACAGCGACGGCAACGGTCGGCGAAGGAGCTTTCGGATCACGCCCGTCATGGTCCCAACGACACGCGCCTTCCCGTCGTAATAGGCGAACTGCCGTTGTGTCGCTCAATATACGTTTATGTACTTTTTTGGACGGAGGGGCGACCGGTGACGACACAGAGCCCTGGCACCCCGCTCCCCCCGCCCAAGGAACGCCGACGCCTGCGTGAGCAGGCCTCGCTGACACAGGCTCAGCTCGCCGCCCGACTGGGCGTCAGCCGGGAGACGGTGCGCGCGTGGGAGGCCGGCCGCACGACTCCCCAAGGCCGCGACGGAGAGGCGTACGCGAAACTGCTCACCACGCTCGCCGACGCGCCGACTCCCACCCCGGAGCCCGCCCGCAGACCACGGCCGAACGCACGGACAACGAGACCGCGCCCGGAAGACCGGACGCCCGCGAACTCCACCGCAGCCCGCTCCCCCGCCGTCGGCTCCTCCGCCGACTCGTCCGCCGTGGACTCCCCCGCCGCCGAGACCCCCGCTCAGGCCTTCGACGCCCTCTACGCCCACTGCGCCCCCTCCCTGGTCCGGCAGGTCTACCTCCTCACCGGCCGCCGCGAGCTCGCCCGCGAGTCGGTCGAACAGGCTTTCCAGATCGCCTGGCACCGCTGGCCCGAGGTGGCCGTCGACCCCGACCCCGCGGGCTGGGTGCGGGCGATGACCCACGAGTACGCCCTGTCCCCCTGGCACCAGTTCCGCCCCCGGTTCCGCAACCCCGAGCCCCCGCCCGCCATCCCCGCCGACCGAGCGCTGATGGACGTACTGCTGTCCCTCCCGCCGTCCTACCGCCGCACCCTGCTGCTGTACGACGGGCTCGGCCTCGGGCTGCCGGAGACCGCGGCGGAGACGGAGGCCAGCACGCCCGCCACCGCGAGCCGTCTGCTGCACGCCCGCCAGGCAGTCGTCGCGCGCCTGCCCGATCTGGCGGCCCCCGGGCTGCTGCACCGGCGGCTGGCGGAGGTGGCGTCCGCGGAGCGCCTGCGCGCCGCCAGACCCGCCATCGTCCGCATGGGCGGCGAACGCCGGGCCCGGCTGTGGACGAGGGCGGCTATCACCTTCACGGTCGCCCTGATCAGCGTGACCGTCCTGGCCCTGTACACGGCCCCGACCCGCTACCAGCCACCGGTTCCCCCAGGCCGGACGGTCCCCGGAGTCCCCCCGAGAGCGGCGCCCGGCCCGCTGTCCGCCACGGAGCTGGCCCTGAGGGCCAGACTCAGAGCGCTGCCCCACGGCCCCCAGAGACTGGCCCCGGAACTGCGGTAGCTTCCCCGGCGCCGGGCGCCCTCCGAGCGAGCCGCCGCCGTCTCCGTCTCCGTCTCCGTCTCCGTCTCCGTCTCCGTCTCCGAAAACGCCGACGGGCCCGCCCCCCACAGGGGAACGGGCCCGCTCACGCTGAACTCTCGCGGTTCAGCTCGGCAACCGGATCAGCCGGACTCAGCCGGACTCAGCCGGACTCAGCCGGACTCAGCCGGACTCAGCCGGCGAGGATCTCCCGCGCCAGCTTCGCCGTCTCGGTGGGCGTCTTGCCCACCTTGACGCCGGCGGCCTCGAGGGCCTCCTTCTTCGCCTGGGCGGTGCCGGAGGAGCCGGAGACGATGGCGCCGGCGTGGCCCATCGTCTTGCCCTCGGGCGCGGTGAAGCCCGCGACGTAGCCGACGACCGGCTTCTTCACGTTCTCCGCGATGTAGGCCGCGGCACGCTCCTCGGCGTCGCCGCCGATCTCGCCGATCATCACGATCAGGTCGGTGTCGGGGTCGGCCTCGAACGCGGCGAGCGCGTCGATGTGGGTCGTGCCGATGACCGGGTCGCCACCGATGCCGACCGCCGACGAGAAGCCGATGTCCCGCAGCTCGTACATCATCTGGTACGTCAGCGTGCCGGACTTCGACACCAGGCCGATACGGCCCGGCTTGGTGATGTCGCCCGGGATGATGCCGGCGTTCGACTGACCGGGGGTGATCAGACCGGGGCAGTTCGGACCGATGATGCGGGTCTTGTTGCCCTTCTCGACCGCGTAGGCGTAGAACGCGGCGGAGTCGTGCACCGCGATGCCCTCGGTGATGACGACCGCGAGGGGGATCTCCGCGTCGATCGCCTCGACGACGGCGGCCTTGGCGAAGGCCGGCGGGACGAAGAGCACGGACACGTTCGCGCCCGTCTTCTCGATCGCCTCGGCGACCGTGCCGAAGACCGGGATCTCGGTGCCGTCGATGTCGACCGACTGGCCCGCCTTGCGCGGGTTCACGCCGCCGACGATGTTGGTGCCGTCGGCCAGCATGAGCTTGGTGTGCTTCATGCCCGTGGCACCGGTCATGCCCTGGACGATGACCTTGCTGTCCTTGTTGAGGAAGATAGCCATGGCTGTGTGTCCTCGTCCCTTACTTCGCAGCCGCGAGCTCGGCGGCCTTGTCGGCCGCGCCGTCCATGGTGTCCACGCGCTGCACCAGCGGGTGGTTGGCGTCGGAGAGGATCTTGCGACCCAGCTCGGCGTTGTTGCCGTCGAGACGGACGACGAGCGGCTTGGTGACGTCCTCGCCCTTGTCCTTGAGCAGCTGCAGCGCCTGGACGATGCCGTTGGCGACCTCGTCGCAGGCGGTGATGCCGCCGAAGACGTTGACGAAGACCGACTTCACGTCCGGGTCGCCCAGGATGATCTCCAGGCCGTTCGCCATGACGGCGGCGGAGGCGCCGCCACCGATGTCGAGGAAGTTGGCCGGCTTCACGCCGCCGTGCTTCTCACCGGCGTACGCGACGACGTCCAGGGTGCTCATGACGAGACCCGCGCCGTTGCCGATGATGCCGACCTCGCCGTCGAGCTTGACGTAGTTGAGGTTCTTCTCCTTGGCCGCGGCCTCGAGCGGGTTCGCCGACGCCTTGTCGTGGAGCTCCTCGAAGTCGGGGTGACGGAACTCGGCGTTCTCGTCCAGCGTCACCTTGCCGTCGAGGGCGATGACGTCACCGGAGGCGACCTTGGCCAGCGGGTTGACCTCGACGAGGAGCGCGTCCTCGGCGACGAAGGTCTTCCACAGGGTGACCAGGACGTCGGCGACCTTGTCGGCGACCTCGGCCGGGAAGTTCGCCGCCTCGACGATCTCGCGGGCCTTCGCCTCGGTCACGCCCTCGTTGGCGTCGATCGGCGTCTTGGCGACGGCCTCCGGACGGGTGGCCGCCACCTCCTCGATCTCCATGCCGCCCTCGACGGACGCGATGGAGAGGAAGGTGCGGTTGGCACGGTCGAGGAGGAAGGAGACGTAGTACTCCTCCACGATCTCCGGAGCCGTCTCGGCGATCATCACCTTGTGGACCGTGTGGCCCTTGATGTCCATGCCGAGGATGTCCGTCGCGCGGGCGACGGCCTCGTCCGGGGATGCAGCCAGCTTGACGCCGCCGGCCTTGCCGCGACCACCGACCTTCACCTGCGCCTTGACGACGGACTTGCCGCCCAGACGCTCCGTGATCTCGCGCGCCGCCTCAGGCGTGTCGATGACTTCACCGGCCAGCACCGGTACATCGTGCTTGGCGAAGAGGTCCCTCGCCTGGTACTCGAACAGGTCCACGCGCTTCCGTCCCTATCAGTGATCGCGGTTCGTTGGATGCGTGGGCGTGCCGCGAAGGGCAACGTGACGACGTCCGCTGTGTCACAAGGGAAGCGCACACGGTGTCCGAGCGCGCGGCATGTCCGTCTCGCAGGTTATCTCTGCTTCCGGGGGGCCTCTAAATCGCGGGTCACACCTGAGCGGTGATACCTGTCACATGATGCCGGGCTCACTGGCACGCCGTGCCGGAAGGGAGGGGCCTCACCGGGCCGGGGCGGCCCCGGTGAGACCCCGTGAGGGCCCCGCGAGGCCTCCGGGGCAGGTCAGCCGCGCGGCGCCGCCGTGCCCTCCGGATCCGGCACCGGCAGTGGGCGTCTCTCGATCGCCGCCGCCATCACCTCGGGGAACAGGTCGGGCGTGCAGGCGAACGCCGGCGCGCCCAGTGCCGCGAGCGCGGCCGCGTGCTCCCGGTCGTAGGCCGGCGCCCCCTCGTCCGACAGCGCGAGCAGCGCGACGAACTGCACGCCCGACGCCTTCATCGCCGCGACCCGCTTCAGCATCTCGTCCCGTATGCCGCCCTCGTACAGGTCGCTGACGAGCACCACCACCGTGTCCGCCGGACGGGTGATCCGGGTCTGGCAGTGGGCGAGCGCCCGGTTGATGTCCGTGCCCCCGCCGAGCCGGGTGCCGAACAGGACGTCGACGGGGTCGGCGAGCTGGTCGGTGAGGTCGACGACCGTCGTGTCGAAGACGACGAGCCGGGTGCTGATCGACCGCATCGACGCCAGCACCGCCCCGAACACCGAGGCGTACACCACCGAGGCCGCCATGGACCCCGACTGGTCGACGCAGAGGATCACCTCCTTCTTCACCGACCGCGACGCCCGCCCGTACCCGATGAGCCGCTCCGGCACGAGCGTGCGCCGCTCGGGCAGGTAGTGCTTGAGGTTGGCGGCGATCGTGCGGTTCCAGTCGATGTCGCGGTGGCGGGGCCGGGCGACCCGCGCGCTGCGGTCGAGTGCGCCGGTGATCGTGGCCCGGGTGCGGGTGGCGAGCCGCTTCTCCAGTTCGTCGACCACCTTGCGGACGACGGCCCGCGCCGTCTCCCTCGTCGTCTCCGGCATCGCCTTGTTCAGCGAGAGCAGCGTGCCGACGAGGTGCACGTCCGGCTCCACCGCCTCCAGCATCTCCGGCTCCAGCAGCAGCGCGGACAGTCCGAGCCGGTCGACGGCGTCCCGCTGCATCACCTGGACGACGGAGGAGGGGAAGTATGCGCGGATGTCCCCGAGCCAGCGCGCCACGGCCGGCGCCGACGCCCCGAGCCCCGCCGAACGGTCCCGCCCCGACCGCTGTGCCTCCCCCTTCCTCACCTTCCTTCCCTGGTCCCCGTAGAGCGCGTCGAGCGCGCCGTCCATGGCCGCGTCCCGCCCGGACAGCGCGTGACCGGTGCCGTCCGCCTCGTCGCCGCCCAGCACGAGCCGCCAGCGCCGCAGCCGCTCCGCCGGGCCGTCCCGCTCCGCCGTGGCGTCCCCCGCCTCCCTCTCCCGATCGGCCTCCGCCGGTTCTGGCGTCCGTGCCGGTCCGCTCGTCATACGCCCACCTCCACCAGGTCGTCGTCGCCCAGCAGCAGCCGGACCACCGGCAGCACGGCGTCCGCCCGTTCCCTGTCGGCTTCGGCGGCGAAGCCGGGTGTCCCCGACGCCGCCCCCACCACGTCCGCCCGCTGCTCGGGCCCGCGCCGCACCAGCTCCCCGAGCGTTCTGCGCACTCCCGTCCCGTACGCCGCGAACGTCCGCCGCAGCAGCGGCAGCACATCCGTGAACGTCTCGGCGGAGACTCCCGTCAGCCACGCGTCGACCAGCGCGAGCAGCCGTTCGTCGTGCACGAGGAGCAGCCCGCCGCCCGCGCCGCCTCCCACGAAGCCCTCGATCCAGGCGGCCGCGTCCGCAGGCGGCGTGCCCGGCGACAGCGCGAGCCCCATCAGCCGGGCCGCCTCCCCGCCGGCCACCTCCCCCTCGTCCAGCAGCAGCCGGACGGCCCGCCCCCGGACGACCCCGGCGACGGCGTCCCGCGCGGCCAGTGTGCGCAGCACCCGCAGCCACCGTGGGCGCAGCCCGCCCCGACGGGCGTCGGCGGCGTCGTCCGGGCTCTCTCCCGGCCCGGCCGTCTCCGCCAGCAGCCCGACCGCCCCGTGCACCGCGTCGACGTGGCGCCGCATCTCCTCGGCCGCCTCGGCGTCCAGCGCGGCGCACGCGGGGGGCAGGCCGACGAAGACCCGCTCGGCGAGCCCGGCGGCGACGCCGGCCAGCGCACCGGTGTCGGTGCCGCGCACATCGCCGTAGCGCTGGGCACGGACCAGGGCGGGCAGTGCCTGGGCGAGGTGGCCGACGTCGGCGTCGAGTGCGGCGCGGTCGGCGAGGACCCGGATCACGGTCGGCAGCGCGTCCGGCAGGCCGGCCAGGAGGCAGCGCTCGGCGAGGGCGGTCACGTCGGCGAGGCTCCGCGCGGCGACGGCGTCGGCCTGCGCCTTGGCGGTCGCGGCGGCGAGGACGGTCGTCCCCCACACGCCGGCTTCGGCGACCCGCACCGACAGCTCCGGCTCCCAGCGCAGCCGCCACGTCTCCCGGAACGTGCCCGTGCTCCCCCGGGAGGCGGCCGGCCGGCCCCAGGGGACGTGCAGCAGCCTGAGCCGGTGCAGCAGTCTGCTGCGCTCGGCGTCGTTCTCCTTGCGCAGGTCGAGCTCCGCCTCCCGCTCACGCGCCTCCGGTTTCAGCCGCAGCCGCCGCTGCGTCCTCTCCAGGTCGCGTTGCAACGGCACGGCCGGCGCCCCGGCGGGCACCTCCCCCAGGGCGTCCCCGACGACCAGCCGGTCGTGCACCAGCGCCAGCGGCACGTCGGAGCCCTCGCACAGCACCGCCCGCACGGCGTCCGTCGTCTCGCCGAGGCCGGGCAGCGGACGGCCGCGCAGCGCGGCCAGCGTCTCGGCGAGCCGGACCGCCTCGATGACGTGCGCCGGGGACACGATCCGGTCCTCCTCCCTCAGCAGGCCCGCGACCTTCGTGAGCCAGCGCTCCACCGGCCGGTCCGGCGCGGCGAACAGGTGCCCGTACCAGCCCGGCGAGTCGACGCCCGCGCCGTACCCGCCGGCCCGCGCCAGTCTGCGGTGCGTCCAGGGCACCCAGGTCAGGTCGGCCTTCACCCTGGGCAGCCCCTTCAGCAGCGCCCGGTCGGCCGCGGCGGTGGTCCGCCGCCGCAGCGCGGGCACATGCCAGGCCCCGCACACCACGGCCACCCCGCCGGCCCCGTGCTCCCGCAGCGCCGCCCGCAGCCGGAGCCGCATGTACGCCTCGCGCAGGCCGTCCCTGTCGTCGTCGACGCCGGTGCCGTCGTACGTGTCCCGCAGCGCCGTCATGGCCTCCTCCAGCGCGGCGAAGGGCGCGAAGGGGTCCCCCTCCCCCGCCGAGCGGTGCTCGACGACGTCCTCCCACCAGCGCTCGGGATCGTCGTGACCGGCGGCGCCGGCGAGCGCCGCGAGAGGGTCGACGCGCAGGTCCCCGGCTCCCCCGTCCTCCGTCTCCTCCTCCTTGTCCCAGGCCAGCGAGTGGGCGGCGGGCAGGTCGATGAACCGGGCCGGCACCCCGTGCTCCAGGGCCCAGCGCAGGGCGACCCACTCCGGGGAGAACTCGGCCATCGGCCAGAACGCCGACCGTCCGGGTTCGTCCACGGCGTGCCCGAGGAGCGCGACCGGTGGGCGCATGTCCTCGTGGGCGGCCAGCTCGATCAGCGCGTCGGCCTCCGGCGGGCCCTCGATCAGCACCGTCCGGGGCCGGGCCGCCTCCAGGGCGGCACGCACCCCCCTGGCCGAACCGGGCCCGTGGTGCCGCACACCGAGCAGCAGCGGCCGCTCCGCGACGTCCGTCATCCCGGCCTCCCCCGCCTGCGCGTCCATCCCGGGCCACCGCCCTCGGACGCACGCCGCCGTCGGTCCCACGCGGGCGTGTGCGGGCCTCGGACGCCGTGGGCGCGGCGGCTCGCGCTCATGCGCTCACCTCCCGGCAGGCGCGGTAGAAGTCGGTCCAGCCGTCCCGCTCGCGGACCACCGCCTCCAGGTACTCCCGCCACACCACCCGGTCGGCGGCCGGGTCGCGGACGACGGCCCCGAGGACGCCCGCGGCGACGTCGGCCGGGCGCAGGACGCCGTCGCCGAAGTGGGCGGCCAGGGCGAGCCCGCCGGTGACGACGGAGATGGCCTCCGCCGTCGACAGCGTGCCGCTCGGCGACTTGACCTTCGTCCGGCCGTCGGCGGTGATCCCGTCGCGCAGTTCACGGAAGACGGTGACGACCCTGCGGATCTCGTCGATGCCGTCGGTCCCGGCCGGCAGGTCGAGGGAGCGGCCGATCTGGTCGACGCGCCGCGCGACGATGTCGACCTCGGCCTCGACGCTCGCGGGCAGCGGCAGCACCACCGTGTTGAAGCGGCGGCGCAGGGCGCTGGAGAGCTCGTTGACCCCGCGGTCGCGGTCGTTGGCGGTGGCGATCAGGTTGAAGCCGGGGACCGCCTGCACCTCCTGTCCCAGCTCCGGTATCGGCAGCGTCTTCTCCGACAGGATCGTGATCAGCGTGTCCTGCACGTCGGCCGGGACGCGGGTCAGCTCCTCGACGCGCGCCGTCCTCCCCTCGGCCATCGCCCGCATGACGGGGCTGGGGACGAGAGCGTCCCGGCTCGGGCCGTGCGCGAGGAGCCGCGCGTAGTTCCAGCCGTAGCGGATGGCCTCCTCAGGCGTCCCCGCCGTGCCCTGCACGAGCAGCGTCGAGTCGCCGCTGACCGCGGCCGCCAGGTGCTCGGACACCCACGTCTTCGCCGTGCCGGGCACGCCGAGCAGGAGGAGGGCGCGGTCGGTGGCCAGCGTGGAGACGGCGACCTCGACGATGCGGCGCGGCCCCACGTACTTCGGTGTGATCACCGTGCCGTCGGGCAGCGTCCCGCCGAGGAGGTAGGTGGCGACCGCCCACGGCGACAGCTTCCAGCGGGCCGGGCGGGGGCGGTCGTCCTGTGCCGCGAGCGCGGCGAGCTCGTCGGCGAAGGCCGCCTCGGCGTGCGGCCGCAGCACGTCGGCCGGGTGCCGCTCACTCAGTCCCACGAACATGTCCGGGCCCCCCTTCGGTTCGACCGGTCCGGATCTGGTGTCCACCGTGCACCACGGCACTGACAACGCGATGTGACCTGCGCAAACGCGCTCGCCGAGGTCGCGGCCGGGCCGATTGTCAGTGGCGGGATCTACCTTCGATGGCATGACTCAGCAGGGGGTGCGCTGGACTGCGGAACAGGTGCTGGCCCTGGCGCCTGACGCCACGTCACGCGCAGCGGGAAGCGAACTCGGCACGTCAGGTCCGTGGTCGGAGACGGGGAGTGCGGAGGAGGGGGCGGTGTGGGGGGTGTGCAAGGGGAGCGGCAGCTCGCCGTACCGGACGGTGGTCGACGTCAGGGAGGCGTCGAGTCCGGCGTATTCGTGCAGTTGTCCGAGCCGGAAGGCCCCGTGCAAGCACGCGCTGGGGCTGCTGCTGCTCTGGTCCGGCGGGGAGGTGACGGCTTCCCCGGGGCGGGCGCCGGACTGGGCCGAGCGGTGGACTGCGGCGCGGCGCGACCACCCGCCGGAGAAACGGGCGGCGGACCCGCCTGGTTCCGGGACCGGGCCCGCCGATCCGGAGGGGGCGCGGCGGCGGCCGGAGCGGCGCGCCGAGCGGATCACGGCGGGGGTGACGGAGCTGGAGCAGCGGCTCGCCGACCTCCTGCGCTCAGGCCTCGCCACGGCCGAGCAGTCGGGATACGGACTGTGGGAGGAGACGGCGGCCCGCATGGTCGACGCCCAGGCGCCCGGGCTGGCCTCGCGGGTCCGGGAGCTGGGGGCGCTCCCCTCCTCGGGGCCCGGCTGGCCTGCGCGGCTGCTGGAGGAGTGCGCGCTGCTCCACCTCCTCGACCAGGGCTGGCTGCGGCGCGCGCAGCTGCCGGACGCCCTGGCCGCCACCGTCCGCACCCGCGTCGGCCTGCCCTCCACGCCGGGCAGCCCCCCGCTGCGGGACGACTGGCTGGTCCTCGCCCAGTACGACACCGGTGACGCCAAGCTGACCACCCGCCGCATCTGGCTGCACGGCGCCGCTTCGTCCCGCACGGCGCTCCTCGTCTCCTACGGCGCCGCCGGCCGTGCCCCCGAGCTGTCCCTGCCGGTCGGGACGACCCTGGACGCGGAACTGGCCTTCCATCCCGGCCACCCCGGCGCCGGACGGCTCCGGGCCTCCCTCGGCGAGCGGTTCGCCCCGCCCGCCCCGGCCGGCGTACGGCCACCCGGCATGACGACGTCCGAGGCGACCGCTCGCTACGGCGACGCCCTCCGCGACGACCCCTGGCTGGACTCCGTCCCGGTCACCCTCGACGACGTCATACCGACCCCCACCGGAGACTCCTGGCAGTTGGCGGACGCCGAGGGCGACACGGCCCTCCCCCTCACCCCGGCCGCCGTCGCCCGCCCCGCCCTGTGGCGCCTGATCGCCCTCTCCTCCGGCACCCCCTTGAAAATCTTCGGCACCTGCGGCCACCAGGGCTTCACCCCCCTGACGGCCTGGCCCCCACCCCCACACCCCCCAACCCCCCTGTGCTGACAAACACAGCAAGCTGCGGGCAGTCGGCAGCCTCACTCAACTGCGGGCAGTCGTGCCGCCGGCGCGGCACGGTGGCCGCACCGGCACCGCCAACACCGGCCCACCCCCACCCCGCCAGGACAACCCCACTCAGCCGGCAACCCAGCCCCACTCAGCTGCGGGCAGTCGTGCCGCGGGGGCGGCACGGGTGGGCGCAGCGGCACCCGGCAACGCCGGCCCGCCCCCACCCCGGCAGCACCACCAACCCAGCAGCACCACCACACCGGCCACCCGCCCCACCTCCGGCCCCGACGGAAAGCACACCCCGCCCATGACCAACGCCCCGCACACCCCACCCACCTGGCAAGACCTCCTCACCGCAGCCCTCCTCGGCACAGACCGGCGTAAGCCCACCCCCGGCCAATCCCACCCCACAGCGCACCCGAAAGCCCTGCTGGACGCCGCAGCCGCCGAGACCGTGCGCCGGAGAGCCGGCCTCAAGCCGGGCCGGGCGGCCCCCCGCCTCGAGCCGGCCCCCACCGACCCCCGCCCCCGACTGCCCACCCCCGCCGCCCGCCGACTCGCCCTCCTCCTGGCGGACCGCCCCACAGCGGGCGGAGGCGGCCGCAGAGGCAGCGCACCCGACCTCATGGAGCTGCTCCCCCAATGGCTCGCGGCGGCGAACGCCCACGGCTTCGCCCCGCCCCCCGAGACGCTGCCCGCCCTGCTCGACGCGGCGAGGGCCCGCACGGACCTGCGTCCGGCGGTCCTGGAGTTCGCGGGCTCACGCGCCCTGTGGCTGGCCCGGCTCAACCCGGACTGGCGGTTCGCCCTGCGCGCCACGCCCGGCGCAGGCGCGTCCCTGCCGGGGCCGGAGGAACCGGACCGGGTGACAGAGCTCTGGCGGGAGGGGCTGTTCGCCGAGCGGGTAGCCGTCCTCGCGGCGCTGCGCGCCCGCGACGCCGACGCGGCCCGCACCCTGCTCGCGGCCACCTGGCCGACGGAGCGCGCCGAGGACCGGCTGATGTTCCTCGACTCACTGCGCACCGGCCTGGGCCCGCGGGATGAGCCGTTCCTGGAGCAGGCCCTGGCCGACCGCAGCCGCAACGTCCGGGCGACGGCGGCGGAGCTGCTGTCCGCCCTGCCCGGCTCGGCGCTCGCCGCACGGATGGCGGTCCGGGCCGGCGCGTGTGTGGCCCTCGACCGCACCCGTGACGCACCGACGCTCGTCGTGGAGGCGCCGCAGGAGTGCGACGCGGCCATGGAACGCGACGGCGTGGCCGCCAAGGCGCCGTCGGGCCGGGGCGAACGGTCCTGGTGGCTGGGCCAGCTGGTGGAGGCGGCCCCGCTGGCCGCCTGGCCCGCACGCCTGGGCGGCCGTACGCCCGAGGAGATCGTGGCGCTGCCGGTCGCCGACGACTGGACGAGCGAGCTGCACGCCGCGTGGTGCCGGGCGGCCGTACGGCAGCGGGACGCCGCCTGGTCGCGGGCGCTGCTGGGGCCCCCGTCGGCGCCCGGCGCGGGCGGCCCGGGCGCGGTCTCGCTGGCCGAGCGGGCCAAGCTGCTGGAGACGCTGCCGGTGGACGAGCGGGCCGGGTGGGTGGCCGGCTTCATCGCGGCGCACGGCCTGTCGGAGGCGTTCCAGTTGCTCGGCGTGTGCGCGGTGCCGTGGGCCGCGCCCCTGGGGCGGGCGGTGGTCGACGCGCTGAACATCGCGCGTGACGCGGGCAGCTACCCGTGGAGCTTCAGCGGGGTGATGGGCCTGGCGGAGCGCTGCCTCGACCCGGCGGAGGCGTCCCGCCTGGACAGCCTGCTCACGGCCCCGGACGAACCGGAGGACGCGTCGCCCGGAGCCGGCGGCTACTGGACGGAGGCGTTCCAGCGCCTGGGCACGACGCTGCGGCTGCGGGCGGTGATGGCGGCGGAACTGCGGACGGCGGAGCCGACGACGGCACAGGAGCCCGGCCCGGCATGACAGCACTGGTCACGACGCCCGCACCCGTCCGGGGGAAGCCGCGCCGCCTCCGGCCCCCGCACACGAACGCCCCAAGAGACGCCCCCACGCCCCAGCACGGCAGCCCTACGCCCCCGCCGGCTGCCGCACGTTCTCCCGCACCCACTCCACGATGGACGTCGTCGTCGCCCCGGGCGTGAAGATCTCCGCGACGCCCTTCTCCTTCAGCGGCGCGATGTCCGCCTCCGGGATGATCCCCCCGCCGAAGACGAGGATGTCCGCCGCGTCCCGCTCCCGGAGCAGCTCGATCACCGCGGCGAAGAGCGTGTTGTGCGCCCCGGAGAGGATCGACAGGCCGATCGCGTCGGCGTCCTCCTGGATCGCGGTGTCGACGATCTGCTCGGGGGTCTGGTGGAGGCCGGTGTAGATGACCTCCATGCCGGCGTCGCGCAGAGCGCGCGCGATCACCTTGGCTCCACGATCGTGGCCGTCGAGCCCCGGCTTCGCCACCACCACGCGGATCGGACCGGCTGCCACACCCATCACTGCCTCCATGAAGCCATTTCGAAGTGAACGAACGTTATCTCCAGCATCCCGCACCCGGCAGTTTCTGGGATGCGGCGAGGGGGAAATCACACGTTGGGACACGTAGACGTTCGCCGCGCAGGGTTCCCTTCCGCATCAGGGGGGTACTCGCGCACCGGGAGCCGCACACGAGGTCGCCGCACCGCCGAGGCGCAAGGCGCGCCGTGGCGGCGCGCGCCCGGCGGGCCGAGAGGCCCGCACCGCGACTTCCACGAGGGCACACGGGGGACAGAGGCGTCCCCAGCGTGCCGACAGGAGGTCGGCCATGCAGGTCACCCGGGCGTTGGAGCCCCTGTTTCCGCTGTGTCAGCGTCTGCTGCCGAGCAGACTGGCGGGGCTCTCCGTGACGCTTCTCAAGGCGACGGCCTTGGAGCTCGCGATCCTCGCCGGGCACCTCCTGCTGTACCCCTCGGGCATCGTCCAGGAGCGCCGCGGACAGGTCGTCCCGCCGCTGCCCACCGCGGACGACGCGAGCGATCCGGCCCGGCTGCCGACCCAGGCCGCGCCCCCTGTCGTCCTGCTGCACGGCTTCATCGACAACCGTTCGGTGTTCGTGCTGTTGCGCCGCAGCCTCGCCCAGCACGGCAGGCATCGCGTGGAGTCCCTCAACTACTCCCCGCTGACCTGCGACATCCGTACGGCTGCCGAGCTGCTGGGGCGGCACATCGAGGAGATCTGCGAGCGCACGGGCAGCAGCCGTGTGGACGTCGTGGGGCACAGCCTGGGCGGTCTGATCGCCCGCTACTACGTGCAGTGCCTCGGCGGCGACAGCCGGGTGCGCACTCTGGTCACGCTCGGCACCCCGCACGCCGGCACAAGGGTGGCGCCGCTGGCGAACGCGCACCCCATAGTGCGCCAGATGCGCCCCGAGTCCGAGGTCATGGAGGAGCTGTCCCGCCCCGCCCCCGGGTGCCGGACGAACTTCGTCAGCTTCTGGAGCGACCTGGACCACCTGATGGTCCCGCTGGAGAGCGCCCGTCTCGACCACCCCGACCTGCGCGCGCAGAACGTCCAGGTGAGCGGCATCGGCCATCTCGCGCTGCCCGTCCATCCGGCCGTGGCGACCGGGATACGGCAGGCCCTCGACCTCGACCGTGCGGCCGCAGCGGCGGCAGCCCCGCACACGGACGGCCTGACGGTCGCCTGACGACCGAATCAGACCGCCCTGGGACCGCCCTGGCACCTCCCTGCGACCGCCCTGACGGTCGTACAACATCGAACAGTTCTCGAACATAGGGCCAAACCCGCGCCCGCCCTCCCCCGAAACAGGGCCGAATGCCCCTTTCACTCGGGCACGAAACCTGCGGAAGATTGTCGCGCCCGCATACCGCCGGGTACAGTCGCCGCACTGCTCTGGCAGCCCCTGTTGTCGAGGCGAGAGAGAAGTTGGTGAACGACCGTCATCCGTCGGGGACCATGACCACCCCGGCTCCGGCTTCCGACGCCGACTCCGCGCATTACGCGTCCTACGGCACCCAGGAGGCTCCGTACGACGGCTTCACCCCGTATCAGGGCTTCGACGCCGGCACCGTCGACCAGGACGCCCAGTCCTCCCACTACGCGGCCGACCCCCTCTACGGCGTCCTGCCGGACGACGGCTCCGCGACCGGCGCGTACGACGCCACGCACTGGGCGACAGGCAGCCACCACACCCTGAACTACGACCCGTACGCGGCCCAGCACCACGCCGCCTACGACACGGGCGCCTACGACACCTCCGCCTGGTCCACGGACCAGCAGCTGTCCGCCATCCCGCAGCAGTCCCCGGCCCCCGACACCAGCGGCCAGTGGGACGCGAGCGCCTGGCAGCAGCCCGACGGAGCGAGCGGCCCGGCCGACCAGACCCAGCAGTGGGAATGGGGCACGCAGGCCTTCGACACCGGCGCCTACGACGCCACGCAGTGGAACGCCGACGGCGGCGTCCCCGCCACAGGTGCCGAGGAGTACGAGCACCAGCAGGCCACCGCCGCCTTCGAAGCCGTCGCCTACGACGAGCCGGGCGCACACGACTACGACGAGCAGGGCGCGTACGACGAGAACGGCGCGTACGACGACGCTCTCGCCTACGACGACGGCGACCCCGCCGCCACCGGCGAGCTGGCCGCCGTCCCCGACGCCCCGCTCCTCGACGACCAGGAGGAGACCGCTCCGGCCCCCGTCTCCCGGGTCGCCGCCCGCGCCGCCAACCGCTCCCGCCGCCGCTCGCCCGTGAAGCGCTCCGCGCTCCTCACCGTGGCCGTGCCCTCGGCCTGTGTGATGGGCGTCGCCGGCATCGCCGCCGCCTCCGTCGGCACGCTGACCGGCGGTGACGACACGGAGACCACGGCGTCCGCCGCCGAGGCGCAGCCGGTGAAGCCGTCCGCCGCCAACAACAAGCTGGACGCCCAGCTCCAGACGCTGAGCGCCGAGGCCGACGACTTCGGCGACCGGGTCAGCCGCACCCAGGAGCGCATCGACCTCAAGGCGCAGCAGGAGGCCGACCGCAAGAAGGCGATCGCGGAGGCGGCCCGCAAGGAGCGGCTGCGCCCCAAGTACGCCCTTCCGGTCGCCGCGCACGGGCTCAGCGCCCTGTACGGCCAGTCCGGCATCAACTGGATGTCCCAGCACACCGGCATCGACTTCCCGGTCTCCTACGGCACGACCGTGATGGCCGCGACCGACGGAACCGTGCGCACGCAGTACAACGTCGCCTACGGCAACATGCTGATCCTGACGGCGAAGGACGGCACGGAGACCTGGTACTGCCACCTCTCCAGCTACCGCGTCTCCTCCGGCACCAAGGTGAAGGCCGGCGAGCCGATCGCGTACTCCGGGAACTCCGGCAACTCGACCGGACCCCACCTGCACTTCGAGGTGCGGCCGGGCGGAGGCAGCTCGGTCGACCCGCTTCCGTGGCTGCGCAGCCACGGTCTGGACCCGACGTAGGCGCCTGTCGGCACCACCTTTCGGTGAGCCCCCGCCGTGACGGACTCCGTCGCGGCGGGGGCTTTCCGTCATGTCAGAGCTTCTCCACCGGCGCGTACCGCAGCAGCAGCCGCTTGGGCTTGACGTCGCCGAAGTCGATCGTGGCCTCGGCGTTCGCGCCTGTGCCCTTCACGGCGACGACCGTGCCGAGCCCGAACTGGTCGTGGGTGACGCGGTCGCCGACGGCCAGGGAGACGACCGGCTTCTCCGCCGTGCGCCGCGTGGCGAAGCCGGACGCGCCGGCCGCCGAGGAGCGGGAGCGGGACGACGACAGCGAGGCCGCCACCGAGGACGCCGGGCCTCCGGAGGACAGAGGCGAGGTCGCGCCGGTGCGCTTCCAGTCGACGTGCGTGGCCGGGATCTCCTCCAGGAACCGGGAGGGCGGGTTGTACGAGGGCTGCCCCCAGGCGCTGCGCATCGCGGACCGCGTGAGGTACAGCCGCTCACGCGCGCGCGTGATGCCGACGTAGGCGAGGCGGCGCTCCTCCTCCAGTTCCTTGGTCTGGCCGAGGGCGCGCATGTGCGGGAAGACGCCGTCCTCCATGCCGGTGAGGAAGACGACCGGGAACTCCAGGCCCTTGGCGGTGTGCAGGGTCATCAGTGTGATGACGCCCGAGCCGTCCTCGTCCTCGTCGGGGATCTGGTCGGAGTCGGCGACGAGCGCGACCCGCTCCAGGAAGTCGGCGAGCGAGGCGGGCGTCTCGCTCTCCCCCGACTCCTGCTCGAACTCCAGGGCCACGGCCGCGAGTTCCTGGAGGTTCTCGATGCGGGTCTCGTCCTGCGGGTCGGTGGAGGCCTGCAACTCGGCCAGGTAGCCGGTGCGCTCGAGGACCGCCTCCAGCACGGTGGCCGGCCCCGCGCCCGACTCGACGATGGTGCGCAGTTCGTCCATCAGCACGTTGAACCGCTTCACGGCGTTGGTCGACCGCGCGGCCATCCCGTAGGCCTCGTCGACGCGCTTCAGGGCCTGCGGGAAACTGATCTTCTCGCGCTGGGACAGTGCGTCGACCATGGCCTCGGCGCGCTCGCCGATGCCGCGCTTGGGCACGTTGAGGATGCGGCGCAGCGGCACCGAGTCCTCCGGGTTGGCGAGGACCCGCAGGTAGGCCAGGACGTCCCGGACCTCCTTGCGCTCGTAGAAGCGGACGCCGCCGACGACCTTGTAGGGCAGGCCGACGCGGATGAAGACCTCTTCGAAGACACGGGACTGCGCGTTGGTGCGGTAGAAGACGGCGACGTCCTTGGCCTTCGCGTCGCCCGCGTCCGTGAGGCGGTCTATCTCGTCGGCGACGAACTGCGCCTCGTCGTGCTCGGTGTCGGCGACGTAGCCGGTGATGCGCGCGCCCTCGCCCGCGTTGGTCCACAGGTTCTTGGGGCGGCGGGACTCGTTGCGCTCGATGACCGCGTTGGCGGCGGACAGGATCGTCTGGGTGGAGCGGTAGTTCTGCTCCAGCAGGATCGTCGTCGCGTCCGGGTAGTCCTCCTCGAACTGGAGGATGTTGCGGATGGTCGCGCCACGGAAGGCGTAGATCGACTGGTCGGCGTCGCCCACGACGCACAGCTCCGCCGGCGGCACGTCGTACGTGCTCGGCGGCACGTCGACAGGGTGCTCGGAGGTGCCGACCAACTCGCGGACCAGGGCGTACTGGGCGTGGTTGGTGTCCTGGTACTCGTCGACCAGGACGTGCCGGAAGCGGCGGCGGTAGTGCTCGGCGACGTCGGGGAACGCGCGCAGCAGATTCACCGTCGTCATGATCAGGTCGTCGAAGTCGAGGGCGTTCGCCTCGCGCAGCCGCGACTGGTACATCGCGTAGGCCTGGGCGAGCGTCTTCTCGAAGCCGTCGGCGGCCTGGGCGGCGAAGTCCTCCTCGTCGACCAGCTCGTTCTTCAGGTTGCTGACCTTGGCGCTGAAGGACTTCGGCGGGTAGCGCTTGGGGTCGAGGTCCAGGTCGCGGCAGACCAGGGCCATCAGACGCTTGGAGTCGGCGGCGTCGTAGATCGAGAACGACGAGGTGAAGCCGAGCCTCTTGCTCTCGCGGCGCAGGATGCGCACGCACGCGCTGTGGAACGTCATCACCCACATCGCGTTCGCGCGCGGGCCGACGAGCTGCTCGACGCGCTCCTTCATCTCGCCCGCGGCCTTGTTGGTGAAGGTGATCGCAAGGATCTGCCCGGGGTGGACATCCCGCTCGGCGAGGAGGTGGGCGATGCGGTGGGTCAGCACACGCGTCTTGCCCGAGCCCGCGCCGGCGACGATGAGCAGCGGCGAACCGGCGTGGACGACGGCGGCGCGCTGGTTGTCGTTGAGCCCCTCCAGGAGCGCGGCGGCGTCGATGACCGGACGGGGGGCGCCGTCGCGGTAGTGGGCGTCCCGGTCCGGGGGCACGTCGAACTTCCCACCGAACAGATCGTCCGGAACCGACTCCGGAGTGTGATCGTCCTCGGGCGGAGGCGGGGGCTCCTCCTCGTGGCCGCGCGGGGCCTGGAGGTCCGCCAGGAAGCTGTCGTCAAAGAGGCTGCTCATCGCTCTCCGAGTCTAGGGTGCCGCACCGACAACCCGCCGCCGTCCCGGGAACATCACCACCTGACGGGCATGGACATGCGGGATCAATCGACCCAGAACATGAAAAAGGACATCGATCCCTCCGCATCGATCACGGAACGCCAAAGACCTGACCGAGAGTCACGGAAATGTATCGGGGCATATCACCCATCAACCTTCACAGGGGCCACAGCAGTTGGCTACCGTGCCCGGCAGGCCGTACGCCCCCCACCGGCGAACCCCGCCGGACCGCGCGGCCTCCGCCGAGTCCGGCGCACGCCCTCGCGGCCGCCGGAGCCGGGGACCCACCGAGAACTCGGGGTGAATCGGCCGCCCGCCCCGCAAGGGCGCGGCCGTAGGGCAACCCTTCCGAAGCACCCGCCCGAACCCGACAGCTGACCCGGTAGGCGGAGCACGGAAGGAGTCGCCTCCCTTGGCGTCGCAGCACCGCAAGCCACGCTCCCAAGGCACGCGCGCAGCGGGCATCCGCACCCCCGCCCTCGCCACCGCCGCCCTCGCCTCCGTGGCGCTGCTCTCACAGACGGCCCAGGCCGCGCCCTCCGCCGACGGCAAGCCGAGTCTGGAGGAGGTCGAGAAGAAGGTCGGCGACCTCTACCGGCAGGCGGAGTCGGCGACCGAGAAGTACAACGCCGCCAAGGAGAGGACGGCCCGGCAACGCACGCGCGTGGACGGCCTCCTCGACGACGTCGCCCGGCGCACCGAGAAGCTCAACGAGGCGCGCGAGGAGCTGGGTTCCTTCGCCGCCGCCCAGTACCGCACCGGCGCCTCCGCGCCGGACACCGCGACCTTCCTGCTCGCGGACACCCCGCAGGACTACTTCGACCGGACGCAGCTGATGGACCGGCTGACCAGCCGCCAGAAGGAGTCGGTCGACGCCTACGTCACCGAGCAGTCGGCGACGATGAAGAAGCGGCAGGAGGCGTCCCAGAGCCTTCAGACGTTCACCGCCTCGCAGAACGACCTGAAGACCGCCAAAGCCACCGTCCAGAAGAAGCTCAGCGACGCGCGCGTGCTGCTGTCGAGGCTCACGGCACAGGAGAAGGCGCGGCTCGCCGAGATCGAGAAGCGCAAGCAGCAGGAGGCCGCGCGCAAGGCGGCGGAGCTGGCGCGGCAGCAAGCGGCCGAGCGGGCGGCGGAACGGGCGGCGGAACAGGAGAGGAGCGCCGGCTCCTCCGGCTCGGACGCGCCGTCCGCGTCCTCGTCGCCCTCTTCGTCATCCTCGTCCCCGGCCCCCGACGCCTCCTACGGCACCAAGGCGGCGAAGGCGCTCGCCTACGCCCGCGCTCAGATCGGCACGCCGTACGTCTGGGGCGCCACGGGGCCCGATTCCTACGACTGCTCCGGGTTCACCAAGGCCGCCTGGAAGGCCGCCGGGGTCTCCCTCCCGCGCACCACCTACGACCAGGTCAACGCCGGCACGACGGTCTCCGTGGCCGACGCCCGGCCCGGCGACCTGATCTTCTTCTACGACGACGTCACCCACGTGGGCCTCTACATCGGCAACGGCATGATGATCCACGCGCCCAAGCCCGGGACGTACGTGCGCGAGGAGTCGGTGTTCTACGACGGGGAGTCCGCGATCCACAGCGTGGTCAGGCCGGCCTGAGCCGGGGCACGGGGGCACGGGGGCACCGGTCGGGTGTGCCGGGCCCTGCCCTGCGCGCCGCGTCAGGTCCAGAGGACCGCGATGAAGACGTTGGCCACGGTCAGCGCGCCGACCAGCCCGAACAAGGGCTTCTCCACGCTCTCCTCGTCCCGCTTCACATAGACGAGACCGAGGATCACGACCAGCAGGGCGAGCTTCACACCGATCTTGATGTTGTTGACGGCCTGGTCGTCCGCCTGGTTGAGGCCGACCAGGACGACACCGGTGACCAGCATCGTCGCCGCGCCGTGCAGCATCGCGGGGACGAATCGGGCCGTGCCCCGGCCCATCGCCTTCATCTGGGTGAGGAAGCCGCCGAGGAGCGCGGCGATGCCGATGATGTGCAGGCCGACGAAGAGATGGATGAGTACGTCCATGGAGCCGGATGCTAGTCAGCGGTGCGGTCGCCGCCCGACACCGGCCCACCCTCGCGCACACCCGGCCCGCCCCTCGGGCGCGTGTCGCATATATGCGCCGCATAGCAGCCCGCCGTCGGAATCCGCCCCGAAAGCGCCGCATCGGTCAGTGAAGTGCGCGGAACCGACGGCTTCGGAGCGGCCCGGCGATCATGTCCGGTCACCCTTCAGTCCACTGGTGTCACTTCCGCACATCTCGTTACCGACCCGACATCACCGGGCCTAGCGTCCTCCCCCAGGTGACCGGCTCCCCACCGCCGTCCGGACCAGGGACGGCAGTCGGCCACCACCGCCGAAAGTCCGGCGGCGCGTCCGCTTCCCTGAGCGGGCCGCCGCCGGACGCGTCAGCCGCTCCCCGCGGCCGTACGTCCGTCCGCTCCCCACGGCGGGCACGGGCCCCGCCCGGCCCCACCCGACGGCCGTACCGACGAGGCGGTCGTACGAAAGGACGTGCAGTCCCACGTGGCAGCGCACCGCAAGCCGAGACAGCGCTCGCTCGGCGGCCATACGGTCCGAACGGCGGCCACCCTCGCCCTCGCCGGCGCGGCGGGCGCGACGGCTTTCGAAGGGGCCGGCGTCGCCGCCCCCGAGGCCACTCCGGCGCAGGTGAAGGCCAAGGTCGACAAGCTGTACCAGGAGGCGGAGGCCGCCACCGAGAAGTACAACGGGGCGCAGGAGAAAGCGACGGCGACCGAGCGGCGGCTGAAGGGCTTACAGGACGAGGCCGCCCGCAGGGAACTGCGGCTGAACACGGCGCGCGAGGCGCTCGGCAACATGGCGGCCGCCCAGTACCGCGGCGGCGGCCTCGATCCCGCGATGCAGCTCTTCCTCTCCGACGACCCCGACGCCTACCTCGACGGCGCCGCCTTCGCCGAGCGGGCCGGCGACCGGCAGTCCGGGGCCGTCGCCCGGGTCCGCGAGCAGGTGCGCGAGGTCGAGCAACTGCGCGGCGCCGCGCGCGTGGAGCTGACCTCGCTCAAGAAGCGCCAGGCCGAACTGCGGCGGCACAAGAAGACGATCACCGGCAAGCTGGACGCCGCGCGCGACCTGCTGTCCCGGCTCACGGCGCAGGACCGGGCCGAGTTCGACGACGAGGGGACAGGCGGCGGCACGGGCCCGCGTGCCTCACGCGGCTCCACGGGCGCCCGCGACGCTCTCCCGGCCGCCGGCTCCGCCACCGCCAAGGCGCCCAACTCCCGTGCTGCGGAAGCCGTCTCCTACGCCTACTCCAAGCTCGGCAGCCCCTATGTGTGGGGCGCGACCGGCCCGAACGCCTTCGACTGCTCGGGGCTCGTCCTGGCCTCCTACCGCTCCGCGGGCGTCGCCCTGCCCCGCACGACGTACGCGCAGATCGACGCCGGCCGGCGTGTCTCGCGTTCCGAACTGCGCCCCGGTGACCTGGTGTTCTTCTACTCCGGTATCACCCACGTCGGCATCTACGTCGGCGACGGCAAGATGATCCACGCCCCCAACCCCTCGGCCCCGGTACGCGTGGCCCCCCTCGACGAGATGCCTTTCGCTGGGGCGACACGGGTGGTGTGAGAGCACCTGGGCGGCCGGGGCGGGGTGGCCGGGGTGCGACCCGATGCGGACCGACCGTCGGGTCTGCGTGGCATGGGCATGCGACGCGGTAGGTTCAGCGCGCGAAGCGAACGGCCCCGCGCCTGTACGTCGGCGTCGGGCAGACCGCCGTCTCGACCCAGCCGCTCACGCCCCTGGCCCGCTCGAAAGAGGCCCGATGTCTCCAGCCGCGCTGCCGCCTCCCCCGCCGCACATCCGGTCCTGGCCCGACCGGTCGGCGCTGTTGGCCGACCGGGAGCGGGCGCTGGCGGAGCTGCACGGGCACAGCCTCGGCGTGCACCGCGTCCTGCTGCTGTGGCTGGTGGCGCTCGCGGCGATCATCGGCTGGGCGCTGCTGGTCCTGCCGCTGAAGCAGTTCGAGGAGCATGACCCCACGGGCTTCCTGCTCGGCCCGGTCTTCGCCCTTCTCGGACTCGCCGCGCTGACCCCCTCCGTCGTCGCCGTCGCGCTCGCCGTGCGCCGCGACCAGCAGCTGCGCCGGCTCCTCGACGCCTGGCTCGCCCTGGACAGCCACCCGCTGTCCGACGCCCGTCTGCGCTCCCCGGGCCTCAGTCTGTTCTGGCTGCTGTCCTCCCTCACCGTCGGCGCGATCGGCCTGTGGGCATCCTTCACGTCCGCCACCGGTGCGAGCGCCGGCCGGTCGGCGCACGCCGACGTCGCCCTGCGCGTCGGCGCGGGCACCATCCTGTGGCTGGCGGGCCTGATCGGCGTGGTGAAAGCCGTCCGGCACTACCGGTGGGCGCTGCGGATGCTGGCTCCGGCGGCCGCCGCCGACCTCACACCAGCCGCCGTGCCGTCGCCCACCGCGTCAGCTCGTGCCGGTTCGACAGCTGGAGCTTTCTCAGGACCGCCGACACATGGGACTCGACCGTCTTCACGGAGATGAACAGCTGCTTGGCGATCTCCTTGTACGCGTAGCCGCGGGCGATCAGGCGCAGCACCTCCCGCTCGCGCTGCGTGAGACGGTCGAGGTCCTCGTCGACCGGCGGGGCGTCGGTGGAGGCGAAGGCGTCGAGGACGAACCCGGCGAGGCGGGGCGAGAAGACGGCGTCGCCCTCCTGCACCCGGAACACGGAGCCGATCAGGTCGGCGCCGGTGATCGTCTTGGTGACATAGCCTCGGGCGCCGCCGCGGATCACCCCGATCACGTCCTCCGCCGCGTCCGACACGGACAGGGCGAGGAACCGCACCGGCTGCTCGGCGTCCGCCATCAACGGGGCGCAGCGGCGCAGCACTTCGACCCCGCCGCCGCCCGGCAGGTGCACGTCGAGGAGGACGACCTCCGGCCGGGTCGCGGTGATCACCGTGACGGCCTGGTCGACGTCAGCGGCCTCGCCGACGACCTCGACGCCGGTCTCCTCGGTCCGGCCGATCTCGGCCTGGACGCCGGTGCGGAACATGCGGTGGTCGTCGACGAGGACCACCCGCACCCGGCGCCCTCCCGCGCCGTCGCGGTCGCCGTCGCCGATGGACTGCGCCGGCTCGGCCGCGCCCGCCGTTCCGTTCGCCTCGGTGGCCTCGGTGGGGTCGCTCATGACGTCTTCTCCGCCCTCTCCATCTCCAGTTCGACCTCCGTGCCGCCCCCCGGCACCGCGCGCAGCCGCGCGGTGCCGCCGTTGCGCTCCATACGGCCGATGATCGATTCTCTGACGCCCATGCGGTCGGCGGGTATGGAATCGAGGTCGAATCCGGGACCGCGGTCCCGGACGGACACGAAGACCGTCCTTCCCTCCACTTCCGCGTACACCTGCACGGCGCCGCCCTCGCCACCGTACTTGGCGGCGTTCACCATCGCCTCGCGCGCGGCCTGCATCTGCGCGGCCACCCCCTCGTCGAGCGGGCAGTCGCCCACTATCACGACCTCGATGGGCACACCGTGGTTGTCCTCCACCTCAGCGGCGTTGCGCCGGACCGCTTCGGCCACCGTGTCGGGCTCGTCCGCCTCGTCCTTGCCGGTGCCCTCGGGTTTGTAGAGCCAGGTGCGCAGGTCGCGTTCCTGGGCGCGGGCGAGGCGGCGCACCTCGCCGGCGTTCTCCGCGTTGCGCTGGATCAGGGTGAGCGTGTGCAGCACCGAGTCGTGGACGTGGGCGGCGACCTCCGCGCGCTCCTGGGCACGGATGCGCATCAGCCGCTCCTCGGACAGGTCCTGCGTCATCCGCACCAGGTACGGCCCGGCGAGCAGGGTGATGCCGACGAGGACGGCGAGGGCCGCCTGCAGGACCGAGCCGAGGTGGGCGGCGGAGCCCTGCAGCACGAAGACCCCGGACACGCCGGCCGCGACCAGCAGGACGCCGGCGCCCGCGCGCAGGAGCGTGAGCGTACGGCGTCTGCGGCCGACCTCGACCCAGCGGGCCCGGCGGGCGTTGTCCGCCTGCCGCCAGACGAGGGCGACGCCCGCGCCGACGAGCACCGCGGGCACCAGGTACGCCTTGGCGCCGCTGCCCAGGTTCACATTGCCGACGAAGACCATGGCGACGACGACCATGAGGAGCAGGGCGACGATCTGGCCCCTGTCCGGCTTGCGGGCGACGAGCCTGCGGCGGCCGTCGGGAGCGGTCTCGGTGGCGACGAGCGAGGGGGACCTCTGGTCGCCTACTCCGCCGACCCCGAGGGGCACGAAGAACCAGAAGGCCGCGTAGAGCAGGGCGCCGAGGCCGTCGGCCATGAACAGGCCCACGAAGACGAGCCGCACCCAGATCACGGGCAGCCCGAGATGCCCGGCGAGCCCCCGCGCCACACCACCCAGCCAGCGTCCGTCGCTGCTGCGGTAGAGCTTGCGCGGCGGCCGCGGTTCGACGAGTGGCGCTGCTGCGGCTTCCGGCATGCCAACGATGTTCACACGGCGGTCGGACAGGGGCATCAGGGTTCGCCCCCGAGACGCCCCTGATCTTCGGCGCCGTGGCGGCTCGAACGCCTCCCGGGCCGGTTCTCAGGGCCGATATCAGGGTCCGACCAGGGTCGTTCCGACTGCCGCGGAGGCGGCTCGCCCGCCACCATGGAGCCATGACAGAGCACCAGCACGCCGCGGACGCCGGGCCCGACAGGGGCGCCGCGCCCGACGCGGCCACCCCGTCCACCGGCGCACCCGGCGCCGCAGGTGAGGAACCGCGCGCACACGAGCAGGCAGCCGCGCCCGAGCAGCCGGACGCCCGTGCGGGCACCGGTGAAGGCACCGGGCCCCGCACCTCCGGTGACCGAGGAGGACCCGGCGACCCGGGAGGCGGCCCAGGCGACCGGGGCAGGCCCTCCGGCGTCCACGGGCCGACCGACGACCCGGACCCCGTCGGCCGCCTCCCGCACCGGTTCCGCCGCGACCGCGAGCACAAGCTGCTCGCCGGTGTGTGCGCGGGACTCGGGCGGCAGTGCGACATGGACCCGGTGATCTTCCGGATCACGCTCGCCGTGCTCTCCGCGACCGGCGGCATCGGCCTCATCTTCTACGGCTTCGCCTGGCTGTTCGTCCCGTACGCCGGCGACGACCAGAACGAGGTGCGCAAGCTCCTCACCGGCCGGGTCGACGGACAGGCGCTGGCGGCGCTGCTGTTCGCGCTGGTCGGCTGCGGGGTGTTCCTGTCCATGCTGAACAACGGCGGCGTGCTGAGCTTCGCCGCCCTCCTCTCCCTGCTGCTCGCCGGCGCCGCGTACTGGTCGCAGCACCGGGACGCCTCCGATACCGACCCGCTCGCCGCCCAGGCCGTCGCCGACGCCCCGCCGGAGGCCAAGGCGCCGCCGGCTCCGGCCGCCTACTCGTCCTGGTGGCGCGACCCGATCGTCAAGGACGGCACCCACGAAGGCGGCACAGGCTATCTGTGGGGCCCGCGGGACACGCACACCCCGGACGCCACCTCGGTCTTCGACGTCGAACTCGCCGGGCACAAGATCCCCTACACGTCGATACGCCCGCCCGCCCCGGCGCCGCGGCCCCGCGGCCCCCGCCGGATCGGCGGCTGGCTGTTCCTGCTCGCCGCGCTGGCCGGCGGCCTCGTCACGCGGCTCACCTGGGACGAGCACCCGCTGGGCACCAGCCTCCAGGCGGGTCTGGCCACCGGGCTCGTGATCCTTGGCGTGGGCATCGCGGTCAGCTCGTACCTCGGGGGCACCGGCGCCGGGTCGGTGTTCCTGGCGGTCATCGTGGCGGGCCTGCTGGCCGGGGCGGCCGTCCTGCCCAAGGACATCGGCACCCGGTGGACGCACACGACATGGCGGCCCGCCGCGGTGACGGAGGTCCGGGCGGACTACGACGTCGACACCGGGGACGCCGTCCTGGACCTGTCCCGGCTGGACCTGGCGAAGGGGCAGACCCTTCGTACGGGAGCCGAGCTGGGGGCCGGGCGGCTGAAGGTGATCGTGCCGCCGGAGGTGACGGTGAGGCTGAGCATCGAGGTGGGCCTGGGCGACATCCAACTGCCGGGCGAGGACGAGAAGGACGTGGACGTGCAACCGGGGCGGCACAAGCAGATGACCCTGTCGCCGGCGTCGGGCGGTCAGGACGCCGGGACGATCGACCTCGACCTCCAGGTCGCGGTGGGACAGGCGGAGGTGGCCCGTGCTGCGTCATGAGTTCCGGCCGGGCCGGCTGGTCGCCGGCGTGGTCTTCACCGTGGTGGGCGTCCTCTACGCGGGGGACGCGGGCGGCCGGTGGGAGACCCCGTGGTTCGTGGTCGTCCCGGTCGTGGTGGGCGGTCTGGTCCTCGCGGGGGCGACGGGAGCGGTGAGCCGGTCCCTGCGCAGACGGCGCGAACCGGCCCGGGCGACGCCCGGAGCCGGTTCGGAAACGGCGAGCTGAGCAGGAGGCTCTGACAGAGACGGGATGATCAGTAGCCGCCCGTTCGCTGTCGCTTCCTCGTGCGCCAGACGGCGTCCACGGAGAGGACGGGAGCGCCGGCGAGCACCAGGGGCAGCCAGGCCATCAGGTAGGCGAGGTCGTTGCCGTAGTAGTAGGGGTCCGACGCCCAGCTCACCGTCAGCCAGAGGCTGAGGGAGATCAGGGCTCCGCCGAGGGCCGCCAGTCGGGACAGGACGCCCAGGAGGGTGCCGATGCCGACGGCGAGTTCACCGAAGGCCATGGCGTAGCCGAAGCCGGCCGGGCTCTTCAGGGCCAGGTCGACGAGGGCCGGGATGGCCGAGGAGTCGCGGACCGCGCGCATCGTGTCGCCGATGGAGCCGGCGCCGCTGCTCTGCACGAAGGCGCTGTCGGTGAGCTTGTCGAGACCGGCGTAGATGAACGTGATCCCGAGGAAGACCCGCAGCGGGAGGAGGGCGTACCGGGTGGCGGTGTCCCGCCAGTCGCTTCCCCCGTCGAGGTAGGGAGGGTGTGTGTCCGTCCGCATGCTGTGCGTCATCGCCCGTAGCCGCCTCTCGCCCGACGTGGTGGACCCCTCGAAAGACCTTACGTACGAAATAGGAGGTGCGCTCACAATGTGGCAGTGGTTTCTGGGCGCGTTGCGACGCCGGCGGGCGCTCCGTCCCGCGCGCGGTGAGGGTGAGCGCCGGTCAGTCCGTCACGTCGATCGTGTAGCGGTTCGTCTCCACGCCGGCGGCGGTGACCACCTGGACCTCCACGCGGCCCGGTTCGACGTCCGCCGGGACCGGGACGGTGAGCAGCGCGTCGGCGGGGTTGCTGAAGCCGCCCGTGACGGGGACGAGGGGCACATGGACGTGGACCGTGCCGATGCGCACGACCATGCGGGAGAGACGGTCGGCGGTCTGCGCGCCGGGCGGGACGAAGCCCGCGCCGCGGATCTCGATGTCGTCGCCGGTGCGGATCGGGGCGTCCAGGTCGCCGGCCTCGCGGGAGCGGACGACGGAGAGGATGACGGGACGGCCGCCCTCCGCGTACTTGCCGGCGAGGTAGGTCGCGGCGGACACCAGCACCACCACGGCGAGTCCCCAGGGCAGGTCGGGCAGTTGGTCGGGGCGGCGGGCGAGGCGCACGGCGGCGAAGACGACGGCGACGGCGCTGATCACGACGTACTGGATGTCGGCGAAGGCGCCGCGGCCGGAGTCGTCGGTCAGCAGGTCGGCGGCGCGCGGCCGGTGGGCGCGGACCTTCTGCAGACGCTGCCCGAGGACGCGCAGGCCGACCACCCGACGCACCAGCACGGCGATCCCGCAGACCACGGCGAGGACGGTCACCACACCGGCGCCGCGTTCGAGGGCGAGACCGGAGATCAGCGCGTCGCGCTCGTGCGGGCCGGAGGCGGCGGCGAGCCGTCCGGCGAGGACGAGCACCGCGTACGCCACGAGGAGGACCCAGGCGGCCGCGACCGCGCGGGAGGTGGAGAGGCGGTTGTCCTCGCCGATGACGGGGGCCAGTGCTCCGCCGCGCGCGCGGTGGAACCAGGAGGCCGCGGTCAGCGCTCCGGCGACGGCGAGCGCGGCGAGCAGTCCGGCGGTGCGGGCGTCGCTCCAGCCCGCGCCGACCGCGGTGAGGGACTGCGTCAGCAGCAGCGCGAGGACCGCCGCCCACACCGTGTACGTCGTGCGCAGCCAGAGGCGGGCGAGCCAGGCCTGGCCCTCGGCGCGGCCGCGTTCGGCGACGAGCTCGGCCGACTGGGCCAGTTCCTCGGAGACCCACTGGCGCGAGGCGGAGACCGAGTGGGCGACGGCGGCGGGCAGGCCCTGCCCGGCGGCGAACTCGTCGCGCCGGGACAGGAACGCGGCCACCGCACGCCGGTGGCCCTCCCGTGCCCCGTGCGGGCAGTCCCCGCAGGTGCAGCCGCCGGCGTGCGCGCCCGTGTCCGGGCTCTGTCGCGCCTCCTGGACCGCCATGTCCGATGCCTGCCTTCCCCGCGACCTTCACGACCGGCGGCCCTCGAGAATTTCGGCCACGGTCCTGCTGAACAACTCACCTGCGACGAGAGCGAATTGTGCCCTACGGCACACCGTCCGGTTTCGGCGGGTCTGGTCAGCGCGGGTGAAGGGTGCTTCGCCGTGTTGACCGGGTCGCGAGTGAGCCCGGCGGGCCGGGGGCCGGGTGCGGGCCGGGGGTCAGGACAGCAGGTCCGGTTCGCTGCGGCTGATGTCCTGCCACAGCGGCTGGTAGTTGATCCATGCGACCAGGTCGCCGCCGAGCTGCTCCCGGGTGGCGACGGCGGCCCGGTGGTCGATCAGCACCGGGCGGCCCGCTGCGCGGGCGGTGAGCTGGACCTGGCAGGACCGTTCCATCGACAGGAACCACCAGGCGGCCGCGTCCACCGAGTCGCCGACGGTGAGCAGGCCGTGGTTGCGCAGCACGAGCGCCTTGCGGCTGCCGAGCGCGGACGCGATGCGCCGGCCCTCCTCGGTGTCGACGGCCACGCCGGTGTAGGCGTCGTAGAGGGCGTGGTCCTCGTAGAAGGCGCAGCTCTCCTGGGTGATCGGGTCGAGCAGTTCACCGAGGGCGGCCAGAGCGCGTCCGTGCACGGAGTGGCAGTGGGCGACGGCGACGACGTCGGGCCGTGCGGCGTGCACCTGGGCGTGCACGGTGAAGGCGGCCTGGTTGACGTGGTAGCCGCCTTCGACGACCTGACCGTCGGCGTTGGCGAGCACCAGGTCGCTCACCGTGACGTGCTTGAACGGCATGCCGAACGGGTTCACCCAGAAGCAGTCGCTGTACTCGGGGTCGCGTGCGGTGATGTGCCCGGAGACCCCGTCCTCGAAGCCGAGCCGTCCGAAGATCCGCACCGCGCCGGCCAGCCTTTCCTTGCGGTGCCGGCGCTCGTCCTCGACCGATTCGTGCATCGGCGGCATTGCGAACCGCAACCGGTCGGTGGGCAGCGGGGCAGGCGGCGTGGGCCCGTGCATCGGTCCTCCAGACTGGGTTGCCTTACGTTGCGGAAGTTACCGCCGGTCAGAGCAAAAGGGCAGAGTCGTTATGTAAAGATGATGATTTCCGTCATTCGTGGAGCACGTCTTGTCCCTCGCCGACCGGCACCTCACGTATCTCATGCGCCAGATCGCCACGCGCAACGCCTTCGTGCTCATGCACCCTTTCGCGGAGTTGAAAACCTTCGCCGCCCAGGTCTACGTGGCGGAGTGCTACGGCTTTCGGTACGAGCGCGTCGAACTGGTCGGCCGGCAGCGGATGGTGCACGTCCATCTGGTCCGCGATCCCAGCCCCGCGGCGCGGCAGCGGGCCGCGGTCAACTCGGCGGCCTTCCCCGACCTGGGCCCCGGCCGGCCGGTACCGGGCATGCGCCCGGGAACGCTCACGCCGCTGCCGGAAGCCCAGGCGGACGTCGACCTGCTCACCGACCTCATCCGCTACGAGGGTCTGGGCCATGCCGCCAACCAGGCGCAGCTGAAGGCGATCGCCTGGGGCTCCGCCGTCTTCTTCGCGTTGATGGCGGCTCTGACCGGCAAGTACGCCGTCTGCCTCACGATCGCCGTGCTGCTCCCGCTCGGCGCGCTGGGAGTGCTGCGCTTCAACACGGCCCGGCGCGCGAAGCTCGCCGAGCGACTCACGGCGGCGGGCTGCACGACCGTGCGGGACGCGGAAGGGCAGGAACGGCTCGTACGCCCGGAGCGGTACGCGGTCTGAACGATCCGTATAACGGGTGGGAGATGCCGGGTGGCGGCGGCAGACTCCTCGTATGACATCGAATGGTGGGACGCCTGAGGGCGAGGCGGTGAGCTGGGCGGGGTTCGCCGCCGAGGCGCCCGAGTTGGCGGCGGTGGTGGAGGAGCGGTTCGGGGGCTTCGTCCATCATGTGCTGGCGACGTTGCGCAAGGACGGTTCGCCTCGCACCAGCGGGCTCGAAGTCCGCTTCGTCGGCGGACAGTTGTGGCTCGGCATGATGACCGGCTCGCTCAAGGCGCTCGATCTGCGCCGTGATCCGCGGTTCTCGCTCCAGGCCAACCCCGGGGAAGGCACCGGCATGGGCGGCGGAGACGTCCGGATCAGCGGGCGGGCCTTCGAGGTCGGCGACGAGGAGCCGGCGAAGGCCGGATACGTGGAAGAGGTGGAACCGCCGGAGCCGTTCCACCTCTTCCGCACCGAAGTGACGGAGGTCGTGCGGACCTACGTCGAGGACGACACGTATCTCGTCGTCCAGGTCTGGAAGCCCGGAGAGCCGGTGCGCACTCTCAAACGGACCTGAACCGGCGGAGGGGTCACTCCCACTCGATGGTGCCCGGCGGCTTCGAGGTGACGTCGACGACGACTCGGTTGACGTCCCGCACCTCGTTGGTGATCCGGGTGGAGATCTTCGCCAGCACGTCGTACGGGATGCGGGACCAGTCGGCGGTCATCGCGTCCTCGGAGGAGACCGGGCGCAGCACGATCGGGTGGCCGTAGGTGCGGCCGTCGCCCTGGACGCCGACGCTGCGGACGTCCGCGAGGAGGACCACCGGGCACTGCCAGATCTCACGGTCGAGGCCGGCGGCGGTCAGCTCCTCGCGGGCGATGGCGTCGGCGTCGCGCAGCAGGTCCAGGCGGTCCTTGGTGACCTCGCCGACGATCCGGATGCCGAGGCCGGGGCCCGGGAACGGCTGGCGCTGGACGATCTCCTCCGGCAGGCCGAGCTCCTGGCCGACCATGCGGACCTCGTCCTTGAACAGCTTGCGCAGCGGCTCGATCAGCTTGAACTCGAGGTCCTCGGGCAGACCGCCCACGTTGTGGTGCGACTTGATGTTCGCGGTGCCGGAGCCGCCGCCGGACTCGACGACGTCCGGGTACAGGGTGCCCTGGACCAGGAACTCCACGGCCGGGCCCTCGTCCGCGATGATCTCGGCCTGCGCCTGCTCGAAGACGCGGATGAACTCGCGGCCGATGATCTTCCGCTTCTCCTCGGGGTCGGAGACCCCGGCGAGGGCGTCGAGGAAGCGGGCCTCCGCGTCCACGACCTTCAGCTGCACGCCGGTCGCGGCCACGAAGTCCTTCTCGACCTGCTCGGTCTCGCCCTTGCGCATCAGACCGTGGTCGACGTAGACGCAGGTCAGCTGGGAGCCGATGGCCTTCTGGACGAGGGCTGCGGCCACGGCGGAGTCGACGCCGCCGGACAGACCGCAGATCGCGCGCCGGTCGCCGACCAGCTCGCGGATCGCGGCGACCTGCTCCTCGATGACGTTGCCGGTGGTCCAGTCCGGCTTGAGGCCCGCGCCCCGGTAGAGGAAGTGCTCCAGGACCTGCTGGCCGTGCGTGGAATGCATGACCTCGGGGTGGTACTGGACGCCGTAGAGCTTCTTCTCGTCGTTCTCGAAGGCGGCTACGGGGACGACGTCGGTGGACGCCGTGACGGAGAAGCCCTCGGGGGCGGCGGAGCAGGCGTCGCCGTGCGACATCCACACGGCCTGCTCGGCCGGGGTGCCCTCGAAGAGGGTGGACGACGACTTGGAGACGTGCAGGTCCGTGCGGCCGTACTCGCGGGCGCCGGTGTTGTCGACGGTGCCGCCGAGGGACTGCGCCATCAGCTGGAAGCCGTAGCACATGCCGAAGACGGGGACGCCGGCCTCGAAGAGCGCGCCGTCGAGGCGGGGGGCGCCCTCCTCGTACACGGACGAGGGGCCGCCGGAGAGGATGATCGCCGCCGGGTTCTTGGCGAGCATCTCCGACACCGGCATGGTGCTCGGCACGATCTCGCTGTAGACCCGCGCCTCGCGGACTCGACGGGCGATGAGCTGGGCGTACTGCGCGCCGAAGTCGACGACCAGGACGGTGTCGGGGGCGGCGGCAGCGGGAGTCGCTGATGACACGGGAGCCTTCCGGCGGTTTGGGCTGGTCTCTGTGCTAGCCGATTCTACCGAGGTGGCGTGGGGACAGTCCCGCCGCTGGGGGCTGCCGCCCCCGGACCCCCGCTTCGGCGCTGGACGGGCCTCGTCCTCAGCCGCCGGACGGGCTGGTCGTCCGGGCGGGCGTCTCAGGATTCGAGCGCCTTTGGCCGCCGCCCCCGCGCCGTGCATACTGGCCGCATGCTCGCGCACACGACCTTCGTCTTTACCTATGGCACCCGGCCCGCCGGCTGCCATGGTCGTGCTGCTCGAAGCAACTGACGAGCGACTTCCCCAGGCGCCCCGGGCCGACAAGGCCCGGGGCGTCTGGCGTTCTCCGGGGCTTGCCGGGCCGGGCCGCCTTCCACCCCAAGGAGCCCTCCATGACCGTCCTCGACGTGACCGGCGCCCGTACCCCCGAGGCCGCCGACGTGATCAGCGGCGCCCGTGAGCGCATCGACGCGCTCGACGACCGGATCATCGGTCTGATCCAGGAGCGGATGGCCGTTTCCGCGGTGATCCAGGACGCCCGGCTCGCCTCCGGCGGCCGGCGCGTGAACCTCTCCCGCGAGATGGAGGTCCTCGGCCACTACAGCGAGGCCCTCGGCAAGCCGGGCACGTCGCTCGCGATGACGCTCCTCGAACTGTGCCGCGGTCGCATCTGAGTTCGGGACCGCTCTCACCCGTACGGCGCGTGACCGGCCGGGGGCGGGTTCGTTGGTCCCGGTGTCCGTTCCAGCCAGGTGCGGGCCCGGAAGAAACCACGCGTGGCTCGCTGGAGCGATGAGACGCACGGATCGCTGTCGTGCGTCGTGGGACCTCGCTCCAGGGATGTGACCGGACGGCAGGGGACAGCAGCCCGGTCACCCAAGAGAACGGTCGGCCCCGGGGACGCCCGGGGCCGACCGGCGGAAACCGTGAAAACGCACAAGGAGCGGGTCGAACGGTTGCGGGTGCCGCCCTCATCCAGCACGATGCACAGAAGGCCCCGAACAGCCGAAACTCCCCCAGATCGTCACCCCGCACCAGGGGCGACACCCATACCAGCGGCGCAACCCCCCGGCGCCGCTCCCAGGCACCGGCGCTGCCCTGACGCCGGTGCTGACGGAAGAAGGGCCCCGCGGATCCGTCCCGCGGGGCCCTTCGCCGTGCCCGGAAGACCTGTCATGTGACGCGGGCCACATAAAGATCGTGTGAGAACAGCACAACTGTTCACAGCTTCAACGGGTCACACCTACTGCACACGGGTCACTCCTGCTCTACACGAGGTCTTCATGAAGCTCCGCCGCGCCATGGTCACCATGGCGGCGACCGCTGCCATCGCACCGCTCGCTCTTCTGTCCGGGCCCGTCGCCTTCGCCGACGACAGCGCGCCGTCCCCGAGCGTCTCCTCGTCCGAGAGCAGCTCCGCCTCCGCCTCCCCCTCCGAGGGGTCGAGCGCCGACGCCTCCTCGTCCACGTCCCCCAGCCCTTCCGGCTCCGTCTCGGCGTCGCAGAGCGGGAGCACCGCGAGCTCGCCGTCCGCTTCGGTGTCGAACTCGTCGAGCACCAAGCCGTCACCGTCCGCGAGCACCCCGGCCGGCGACGAGGGCGCCTTCGACCCGGAGATCGACTGCGAGGACATGGAGCTCGACGAGGACCTCTCGGCCGAGGTCACCGGGCTGCCGAACAAGATCGTCGCCGGTTCCGGCTGGCACGACTTCGAGTACACGGTGAGCAACGACTCCGCCAAGGACCTCAAGGACCTGTACATGGAGGTCATGCTCGAGTACGGCGACGACACGGACGCGTCCCTGGTCGAGAACCTCGCCGTCATCCAGGTCAAGGAGGACGGCAAGTGGACCGACGCGTACCAGGACTCCTACGAGGACGAGAACGGCAAGCAGGTCAACCTCACGGGCACCTTCACCGGCCTGCTGGACGTGCTGGAGAAGGACAGCTCCGCCTCCCTCGACCTGCGCATCCAGGTCAAGGCGTCGGCGCCGGCCGGCACGGCGTTCGCGCTGAGCGGGGCCGTCTACGCCGGCAAGGACTCCGCGTGCTACGGCAACGGTGACTTCTACGACGTCGAGATCCTCGCCGCCGGCGGCAAGCCGGGCGACGTCGACGACGCGAAGCCCAACGGGGACAAGCCCACCGGCACCGACGGCACCAAGGTCCAGGGCGGCGCCAAGCCGATCAGCGGCAGCCTCGCCCAGACCGGCTCCGGCTCCGCTCTGCCGGTGATCGCCCTGGCCGGCGGCGTCACCGTCCTCGCGGGCGTGGGCGTGGTGTTCGCGGTGCGCCGCCGCAAGACGGCGTGACCCCGAGCCGGCGCTGAGGCCGGCCACGGACGAAGAGGGACCTGCACTCGGAGGGGGGCGCAGGTCCCTCTTTCACATGCGCCCGCGCCAAGAGCACCGCGCACCCCCGCTCCAGGAGCACCACGCACCCCGCCCGAGCTCACCGCGCACCCCACGCCGGGCGCCCCGCACGCCCCACGCACCCCGGCTACTTCTTAGGCGGCACCGCCGGCATCCCCAGGAACGGCAGCCGCAGCGCACCGAAGGCGTCCGCCGGGACCGCCGGCGTCCTCGGCTCGACGGGCTTCAGACGCTCGTACGCCGCGCCCTGCGCCGGGCGCGGGTCCTCCTCGCCCTTGTTGGGCCAGTAGGACATCGCGCGCTCCGCCTGGGCGGTGATCGTCAGTGACGGGTTGACGCCCAGGTTCGCCGAGACCGCGGCGCCGTCGACGACGGAGATCCCGGGGTGGCCGTAGAGACGGTGGTAGGGGTCGATGACGCCGCTCTCACGCGAGTCCCCGATGGGGCAGCCGCCGAGGAAGTGCGCGGTGAGCGGGGTGCCCATCAGTTCGCCCACGTTGGAGCCGGCGAAGCCGTTGATGTCGGCGGCGATCGCGGAGGCCGCCTCCGAAGCCGCCCTGATCTGCTTGGGGTTGGGACTGCCGTGCCCCTGCCGTGCGGTCAGCAATCCCTTGCCGGGGCCGGACTGCTTCAGGTACGTCGTGAGCGAGTTGTCCAGGGACTGCATCACCAGGCCGATGATGGTCCGCTCCGACCAGCGCCGGTTGGACAGGGAGCGCAGGACGAGCAGGGGGTGACGGGCGGCGTGCGCCAGCCAGCCGGCCACCCTCGACGAGCCCTCGGCGTAGGGCACTTGGAGGATGGACAGGCCGCCCATCGAGTTGGAGCCCTTGCCGTAGCGGACCGGCTCGATGTGGGTGTCGTCGTCCGGGTGGATGGAGGAGGTGATGGCGACGCCGCGGGTGAAGTCGACCTTCTCGTGGCCCGTGGCCCTGCGGTAGCGGCGGTCGTCGGTCTGGGCGCCCACCAGGGCCTCGGAGTTGGTGCGGGTCAGCTCGCCGAGCCGGTCGGAGAGGTAGGGGAGCCGGCCGCTCTCCTTCATGCGGTGCAGGAGGGTCTGGGTGCCGTAGGTGCCGGCGGCGAGGACGACCCTGCGGGCCGTGAACGTCCGCCCCCCGCCCTTGCGGCGGTCGTCGGTGGGCAGGGTGGCGATCGCGTAACCGCCGCGCGAGTCGTCCGTGACCGAGACGACCGTCGTCAGCGGGTGCACGACCGCACCCGCCTTCTCCGCGAGGTAGAGGTAGTTCTCGTTGAGGGTGTTCTTCGCGCCGTGCCGGCAGCCGGTCATGCACTCGCCGCACTCCGTGCAGGCCTTGCGGGCCGGACCCGCCCCGCCGAAGTAGGGGTCCGGCACCTCCTCCCCCGGCTTCGCCCGCGCCGACCCGTCGGCGTCCTGACCGTCGCCGAAGAACACGCCCACCGGCGCCATGTGGAAGGTGTCCCCGACGCCCATCCGCTCGGCGGCCGCCTTCAGGTGCACGTCGGAAGGGGTGGTCGTCGGGTTGAGGCGGACGCCGAGCATCCGGCGGGCCTGGTCGTAGTACGGCCGGAGCTCGTCCTGCCAGTCGGTGATGTCACGCCACTGCGGGTCCTCGAAGAACGGCTTCGGCGGGACGTAGAGGGTGTTGGCGTAGTTGAGGGAGCCGCCGCCCACACCCGCGCCGGCCAGGACCATGACGTTGCCCAGCAGATGGATGCGCTGGATGCCGTACAGGCCGAGCCGGGGCGCCCACAGGTAGTTCCTGAGGTCCCAGGAGTTCTTCGGCAGCGTGGCGCGGGTGAAGCGGCGGCCCGCCTCCAGGACGCCCACGCGGTAGCCCTTCTCGGTGAGGCGGAGGGCCGTCACCGAGCCGCCGAAGCCCGATCCGACGACGACCACGTCGTAGTCGTAGGTGTCCTGTGGCACGTGCTCTCCTCGTCGAGAACGGGTGTTCCTGCCGAACGGCTCGCGGGCCCGGGCGCCCCTGCGGCCCCCGGGGACTACTTGAACCGGAGGGTCTTCATCAGCTTCAGGCTGCGGCTCATGAACTGCGCGTACTTCTCGTCGTCCATGCCGAGCGAGGGCGCCATCGGCAGCAGGCGCTGGTGGGCCACCGTCTGCGCCTCGGTGTACTTGAGGATGCCCTCGGAGCCGTGGCGGCGGCCGAGGCCGGAGTCCTTCATGCCGCCCATCGGGGACTGGACGCTGCCGTAGGCGGGCGCGTAGCCCTCGTTGACGTTGACCGTGCCGGTGCGCAGCCTGGCGGCGACATCGCGGCCGCGGCGCGCGCTCGTCGTCCACACGGAGGCGTTGAGCCCGTACGGGGTGGAGTTGGCGCGCTCGACCGCCTCGTCGTCGCTCTTGAAGCGGTAGACGGAGACGACCGGCCCGAACGTCTCCTCCGTGCACACGCTCATGGAGTCCTCGACGCCGTCGAGGATGGTCGGCTCGAAGAAGTACGGGCCGATGTCGGGGCGCGCCACACCGCCCGCGATCGCCTTCGCGCCCTTGGCGAGGGCGTCCTCCACGTGCTGCTCGACCGCCTTCAACTGGCGCTCCCCGGCGAGCGAGCCCATGTCGGCGCCGTAGGCGAGGGAGCTGCCGAGCCGCATGGCCCGGGTGCGGGCGGCGAAGCGCTCAAGGAAGGCGTCGGCGATCGACTCGTGGACGTACAACCGCTCGATGGATATGCAGAGTTGGCCGGCGGAGGAGAAGCACGCGCGGACCGCGCCCGCGGCCGCCTTCTCGATGTCGGCGTCCTCGAGGACCAGCATGGCGTTCTTGCCGCCGAGTTCCAGCGAGACGCCGATCAGGCGGGCGGCAGCGCCTTGCGCGACTTCGCGGCCGGTGCGGGTGGAGCCGGTGAAGGAGACGTAGTCGGCGTGCCGGACGACCTCGGGGCCCACGACCGGGCCCTCGCCGAGGACGACCTGGAAGACGCCCTCGGGCAGGCCCGCCTCGACGAGCAGGTCCCGGGCCCACAGAGCGGTCAGGCAGGTCTCGGTGTCCGGCTTCATGACGACGGCGTTGCCCGCGGCGAACGCCGGGAGCGCGTCGCCGACGGACAGCTCCAGCGGGTAGTTCCAGGGGGCGATCTGCCCGACGACCCCGCGCGCGTGGCGCAGCTCGGTGACCTTCGTCAGGGTCGGGATGGCGCCGGCGTGACCCTTGGGCCTGAGGTAGGCGGGGGCCTTGCGGCCGTAGTGCCGGGCGGCGACGGCGACCGCCTGCACCTCCTCGTGGGCGTGCAGCCGCGCCTTGCCGGTCTCCAGCTGGATCAGGTCGAGGACCTCGCCCTGGCGCTCCAGGATCAGGTCGTGGAAGCGGAGCAGGACCGCGGCACGCTCGCGCACCGGGACCCGCTCCCAGACCCGCTGGGCGGCGCGGGCCGCCTCGTACGCCTTCTCCACGTCCTGAGGGGTGGACTCGGGCAGGTCGGCGAGCTTCTCGCCGGTGAAGGGCGTGTGGTTGGCCGTGCGCCCGGAGCCCACGACGCCCTTGGTGAGGTGGGCGACGAGCTGGGGGGTGACCACGTCCGCGGCGGTGCGGACGCCGGTGGGGGCGGGGGCGAGGGGATTGGTACCGGCCGGGGTCTTGGTGCCGGTGCTGTCCGTGGCCTGCGAGTCCGTCATGAGGCGCAGAGTATGACGCGCGAAGGCCTTTTGGTACCCGTCGGTAATAGTCGTTCACCGGGTGCGCACACGACGCCAGTGGTCACTGGCAGCGAAGCCGCTGATCAGGCGGGGTGCGTCAGTGCTCACCGACGTCGTCGGTGCGGACGAACAGTTCGAGGACGCGGGCCGCGCGGCCGGCCGGACCGCGGGTGGTGTCGGCGAGGACGCCCAAGACCGTTCGGGGCGTGCGGCTGAGGGGGCTCACACCCGCTCGGCTTCACGGAACGATTCCTCAGGCTCCTGGACCGCGGGCGGCGTCCGCCCCTCCGCCACCGCCTCCAGCACCGCGGCGACCTCCGTCGCGGACGGCCTGCGCTCGGGGTCCCGCTCCAGCAGCCGTACGAGGAGCGGGCGCAGCGGGCCGGCCTCCTTCGGTTCGGGTCGCCCGTCCGCGGAGCCGGCGTGACCGGGGGCACGCCCTTCCACGGCGGCGTACAGCAGGACGCCGAGCGACCACAGATCGGCGGCGGGCCCGGCGGCCCCCAGCCCGCAGGTACGCTCAGGCGCCACGAACTCGCCGTGATCCAGGAGGAGTTGGCCCTCACCCTGCACGGGCGCGTCCTCGCCCTGGGTGTCGGCGATGCCGAAGTCCGTGAGGACGACCCGGTCGGGCGGGGCGAGCAGGACGTTCGTGGGTTTCACGTCCCGGTGGACGATGCCCACGGCGTGCGCGGCGCGCAGGGCCCCCAGGACGGCGTGGCCGATGCGGGCGGCCTCGGACGGCGGCAGCGGGCCGCGCCGCAGGACCTCGTCCAGGGACTCGCCGCGGACCGACTCCATGACGATCCAGGGCAACGCGTCCTGTCGGCCCTGGTCCTCCTCCATCACCACGTCGTGGATGGCGACCGCGGAGGGGTGGTCGACGCGGGCGGCGGCGCGCGCCTCCCGGTACAGACGGTGAGCGGCTCTGCGCTGCTCCTCGTCATCGGGATCGTCGGGCGAGTGGGGCCGCTTGACGGCGACTTCGCGTTCGCCGACCTCGTCGTGCGCCCGCCAGACGGTGCCCGTGACGCCGGAACCGATGCGTTCCAGCAACCGGTAACGCCCGCCGACTATCCGGCCCTTGTCGTCTTCGGGCTCCCCGTCGTCAGTCATGTCCCATGACTACCACGGAGGGCCCGGCGTAGACCGGCACGACGTGTGGCGGGCGTCGCAGGGCGGCGGGACGGACTCCTGCGCGTCAGGCGGGGACCAGCGTGTCGACCGCCACGTCGAAGTACTCCCGCGCCTGCCGGACTTCGCCGACCGGCGCCGACACCCACACGTCGTACATCCGGCCGTCCTCCTCCCAGCACAGGTCGTAGGTGTGCCGGCGTCCCTCCGCCGCGCTGAAGCCGTCCCAGCTGAACTCCCATAGCGCGGCGGGACGTCCGTCGCGTGTGGTCTCGGTGACACGGCCGTCGCGGTAACCGGGGTAGTCCCGGCCCCCCTTGGCGGCCGAGCGCCGCATCACGCCGAGCGGGCCGCCCTGTTGGGGTGCGGAGATCTTGATGCCCAGGCGGAACCTGTCGCCCTGCGACATGTAGAAGACGCGCTCGCCCTGCGGGACGCGGGTGAACCCGTCCGGCACGGCGAGCGCGAACCCCGCCGGGTCGTCGGCGACGCGGTACCCGGAGGGCGCGGAGGGCCGCTCCCTGCCGGACGTCCCGCTCGTCCGCGAAGGGCCCGCACCGGTGGCCTCCGCCCCCTTGGACGATCCCGTGGACGACGACCCCGTGGACGACGATCCCGTTGAGGATGTTCCCGAAGGCGACGACGCTGCGGGCGGCGATCCCGCCTGTGACGCCCCCGTCGGCGAGGCGCTCGTGGGCACTCCCGGCGCGGAACTCGCCGCCGGGCCGCCGTCGTTGCCGCCCTGGTCCACCAGCAGCGCCGCCGCGGACACCCCGGCCCCCGCCATCGCGGCGACCAGCAGCGCCGCCACCAGCACGCCCCTCGGGGAGCGCTCCCGGCCGGAGCCCGCCTCCTCGGAGAGCGGGGGCTGCCCCAGCGGCACGTCGGCCTGCGTGGGCGTGTACCCGACCGCCGACCGCGCCGACGCCGTGCGCCCGGTGTTGCGCCACCCCGACAGCGTACGTCCGGTGTCCCGGGCCGTCTCCGGCGTGCGCCCGGTGTCCAGGAAGGCGCGCAGCAGGCGCTCCGCCTCCGCCGCGCCCATCCGCCGGTCGGGGTCGCGCTCCAGCAGCCCCCGCACGACGGGCAGCAGCGGCGCGGCCTGTGGGGGCGTACGGATCTCGGCGAAGACGACGGCGTGCAGGATGCCGCCCAACGAGTCGCGGCGGAACGGCGATTCACCGCTGAGCGCGGTGCACAGCAGCGCGCCCAGGGACCACAGGTCGGACGCCGGGCCGGTCCGCTCGCCGGACATCCGCTCGGGCGCGGTGTACTCGGGCGAGCCGACGAACGACCCGGTCTCGGTGAGCGTGGTGGCCCCCGCGACCTGGGCGATCCCGAAGTCGGTGAGGACGGCGCGGCCGGTGCCGGCCTCGATCAGGACGTTGGCGGGCTTGATGTCCCGGTGCAGCACTCCGGCGGCGTGCGCGGCGCTCAGGGCGCCGAGCAGGTCGGCGCCGATCCGGGCCGCCTCGCGCGGCTCCACGGGGCCGCCTTCGGCGATCCGGTCGGCGAGCGAGCCGCCGTCGACCAACTCCATCACGATGTAGGGACGTTCGTCCTCCTCGACGACGTCGTGCACCACGATGATGTGCGGGTGGCTCAGCTGGGCGACCGCGCGGGCCTCACGCAGCGTCCGGTCGCGCCGGCCACGGGCCTCCGCCGCGGAGAGCGCGTCGTCCTGGACCAGTTCCTTGACGGCGACGCGCCGCCCCAGCAGCCGGTCGGTGGCCCGCCAGACGACGCCCATGCCACCGCGCCCGAGCCTCGTCTCCAGCCGGTAGCGGCCGGCGATCACCCGGCCGTCGTCCCCCTCGGTCCCCATGCGCCCCATCATGCCGCACCGGACGGCACGCCTCCGGGGCGGCGACCGGCCAAGTCACACACACGGCCGGAGGGCGCGGAGCGGAGGGCGGCGCACGCTCCGGCTCAGGAAGCGCCCGACGGTTCGCGCCAGCTCCGCAGCACGGACTTGAACTGCTGGGCGGCGGTGTCCCAGTCCTCGGCCGGCGAAGACATGTAGATCACGTATTCGGTGCCGTCGCGGGCGATGTACGTCTCCTCGATCGCGCGCCGCGGGCCGGGGAACGGCGTGTCCTTGGCCTGCGCGGTCCAGGAGTACTCCCACTCGGCGCCGTCGCGGTCGCGGTAGAGGTTCCGCTCCAGCGTGACCCGCTTGTAGTCGACCAGCCGCTGCAACTGCTGTTCCAGGTCGAGCTGGTGAGCGAGGGGGTCGGCGAAGTCCGGGGAGGCGTCGATGGCGATGCGGACGAAGTGCTCGCCCCCGTCGGGCGTGTAGTCGATCTGCTTGAGGTCGCCTGCGTCCTGGAACACCTGGCGCTTCCAGCCCGGGGGCAGGGAGAGCCCGAAGCCGAGGGGGTCGGTGACCTTCTCCCAGGAGTCGGGCACCGCGCCCTGCTCGGCGCGCTTGTCGGTGGGCGTCGGCGAGGTGCCGGGCGTGGCGGTGCCGGCGGTCGAGCGCCGGCCCTCGTCCCACTTCTGCAACGTCAGCGCCGTACCGCCGCCGACCAGCGCGGCGACGACGACCACGAGCGTGAGGTTGCGCAGTTTCCGGCGGCGCGAGGAGCGCGTCGGCTCGGCGGGGGCCTGCGAGGAGTGGACCGCCACCGGCGGCACCGGGCCCGGACCGGCCGGGGCCGCCGGGCCGACGGGAGTCTGGCCGGCAGGGGGCCGGCCGACAGCGGTCGGGACCGTCCCGTACGGCTGGTGACCGGGCTGGGCGTGGGGCTGCGTGTCGTGCCGGTGCCGGCCTGCCGCCTCGGCGGAGCCCGGAGCCGCGGTCACCGCTTCCGACGCCGCAGTGCCGTACGAGCCTGCCGTCCCGGGCCACTGATGACCGCCCGTGCCCGCATCCGCGCCCGTGCCGCCCGTCCGGTAGCCGCCCGTGCCGTCGCCGGTGAACCGCGTCGGTACGAACGCCTGGGCGCCGCTCGGACGGCGGCCCTCCGCCGCTTCGGCGAGCAGTTGTTCGGCCTCGGCCATGGTGGGCCGGTCGGCCGGGTCCTTGCGCAGCAGGGCGGTGATCACGGGTTCGAGCGGGCCGGCGTGGCGCGGCTCCTCGGCCTCCTCCTCGACGACCGCCTGGAGGGTGGTCAGCGGCGAGGTGCGGCGGAACGGCGAACGGCCCTCGACCGCCGTGTAGAGGGTCGCGGCGAGCGCCCACAGGTCGGAGGACGGGCCGGGGTCCTGGCCGCGGACCCGCTCGGGGGCGAGGTAGTCGACGGATCCGACGACCTCTCCCGTGCGGGTGATGGTCGTGTCGCCCTCGATCTGGGCGATGCCGAAGTCGGTGAGCAGGACCCGCCGGTCGTGGGCGAGAAGCACGTTGCCGGGCTTGACGTCACGGTGCAGGACGCCGGCGGTGTGCGCGGCACGCAGCGCGCGCAGCACCCACAGGCCGATCCGCGCGGCCTCGGTGGGCTCGACGCGCCCGTCCTCCTTGACCGCGTCGGCCAGCGAGCGGCCCTCGACCAGCTCCATCACGATCCAGGGACGGCCGTCGTGTTCGAGCACGTCGTGCACGGTGACGACGGCCGAGTGGTTGATCCGCGCGGCGGCGCGGGCCTCCGCCCGGGTGCGTGCCAGCAGGACGGCCTGGTCGCTCTCGGAGACGTACAGCGCGGCGGTCAGTTCCTTGATGGCGACGGCCCTGTGCAGCAGCTCGTCGTGCGCACGCCACACACGGCCCATGCCGCCGCTGCCGATCGCGTCGGCGAGCCGGTAGCGGCCCGCGATGAGCGAGCCCTGCATCTGATTCACGTTGCCCCGCAATGTTCTTGACAGGGTCAGCGTAAAGACCGTCACCCTTTCGGGGAACAAGCGGGGTGGCAAGGAAACCGCACTGTGACGGTTGTCGCTTCCTGGCCGGAACGGGAACCGATCGGGCTTCGGGCCTGTCGCGAAGTCCCGTCCGGCTCAGCCGGTGTACCGGTACGTCGCCGACGCCTGCTCGAACAGCCGTGTCACCTCGTCGCGCTCGGCCGCCGGGCCGCGCACCTGGACGACGTGGTAGCGCCCGTCGAGGAGCAGTGCGAGGTTGCGAACGAACAGCTCGCGCCCGCCGGCGCCCGTCCATGTGAACTGGCCCTCGGCCATGGTCCGTCCGCCCACCTGGATGGTCCGCAGTCCCGACGCGGTGGCCCAGCTGGAGTCGCGGTACGGCTGGAGTTCGCTCTCCTTCTCCCGCTGGTAGACCATCGGGTCGCCGCCGAACCGGGCGGCGGTGTCCCGGCCGGGGACGAGGATCAGCTCGAAACTGCCATGGGAGTACACCACTTGACCGCGCCCGTTCCTGGGCGCGCGGTCCCAGCCGTTGGCGACGGCGACCTGGAACCCCTCCGCGTCCTTGCGCACGGTGAAACCCGGCGCGGCGCCCGCCGCGGACCCGGCCGAGCCGGACTGCGTCGCCGTCCCTCCGGATTCGCCCGAGCCACCGGAGGCCGGGGCGGAGGCGCTCTCGTCGGCCGACGGCGAGTTCTGGTCGGGCCGGGGCGCGCTGCTCGCGTCGGGCGCCTGTTCGGCCTGGCCGGCGGCCCCGGTGCGGTCGGCTCCGGGCGTGCCGCCCGAGTCCTCCTCGCCGGCCTTCGGCATGAACAGCACGGCGTACGCGATCGCCGCGGCCATCGCCAGCAGTATCAGCACCAGCAGTGTGCGGCCCAGGCTGCGGGGCGAGCGGCCGGTCTCCTCGCGGGCCCGCTTGTGCCGTCCGCTGGTCGCGGGCAGACCGGCGCGCCGCCTGCGCACCAGCTCGCCCCGGCGGCGGACGATCGGCAGCCGGCGCGGATCGGTGGGCGGCGCGGCGACGACGTACGTGCCCGCCTCGGGCTCGGGGGCCGAGCGCACCAGCGACCGCAGCCAGCCGCTCAGTTCCTCGACCTCGGGCCGCTCGGTGGGGTCCTGACGCAGCAGCGACTCCACGACCGGGCGGAGCGGGCCGCACTCCTCGGCGAAGGCGGGCGGTTCGGCGCAGACCAGCTGCACCAGTTCCGCCGTCGAGTCCTCCGGGTACGGGGCGTGTCCCTGGACGGACCTGAACAGGAGCGCGCCGAGCGCCCACAGGTCGGTCGCGGGTCCGATGGGCGCTGCCAGCTGCCAGTTCTCGTGCACGGGCCCGGCCTGTTCCGGCGCCCAGCGTTCGGTGACGGGGCCGACGACGGCCATCCGCGCCTGCCGTGCCCGTTCGGCGGCCAGCGCGGTGGCGGGCCCCCGGCGCACCCCGGCCCCGGCCGCCGGCTCGTCCCATCGCGCGCCGGCCAGGGTCTCGCCGCCGGCCGCGACGCCCTGCGGCGGTACGGGCACCGGCCCGATCGCAGCCGCGCCCGGAGCGTGCGCCCCGCGCGTCCCGTAGGGGTCGGCGATCTGCCCCGGCCGCGCACCGCCGCCCGGGCTCCCGGGCGGCTGCTCCCGGCCGGTTCCCAGGGCGTACGGCGCACCGGTGGCCCGGGCGTCGCCCTCGGACGACGTGCGCGCTCCCGGCAGCGCCGCCCGCCCGCTCTGCTGGGCCTCCTGGACCCGGGCCGCCGCCCGCGCGCCCGCCCGGTAGGCGGCGATCGCCCCGGCGCGCGCGGCACGGATGTCCCCGCCGGTCTCCAGTGCTCCGGGGGCCGGTCCGCCGGACGCCCCGTCGGCGTCGGCGCGCTCCGGGCCGGCCGGCGGCAGCCCTCCGGCCGCCCGCGCCTCGATCGCCGCCCGGCGCGCGGCCTCGGGGTCGCCCCCGTCGGCTCCGCCCGCGAGCTGCCCCGCCCGATGCCCGCCCGGAAGCGGCCGCGCGTGCCCTGCCGTGCCGCCCGCCGGGCCGGCCGGACCGCCGAAACCAGGCGGACCTCCGAAGCCGCGCGGACCTCCGAAGCCGGGCGGTCCTCCGAGGCCGACCGGTCCGGCACCCGGCCCCTGGCCCGGCCCCGCACCCGACAGAGCGTCAAAGTCCGTGCCGATGTCCTCGGTCTCCTCCTGCGGCACCGGGTCGTACCCGCACAGCGCCTCCTCCGCCGCGCCGACCGCCAGGCCGGTCAGCATGACCCGGCCGTCGTCGCAGACGAGGACGGTGCGTGCGGTGATGTTGCGGTGCACCCAGCCGTGCGCGTGCAGCACTCGCAGCGCCATCAGCACGTCGGAGGCGACCTCGGCGGCCCGGTACGGCGTCAGCGGCCTCTCGGCGAGCAGCGCCGCGAGCGGTCGCGCCGCCACCAGCTCGCTCACCACCCACAGCGAGCCGCCCTCGGCGAACACGTCGAAGACCTGGTCGAGCCGGGGATGGTCGGGGATGCCGGCCGCGGCCTGCGCCGCGTCCACCGCGCGCCGTACGACCGGATCGGCGGGCCGGCGCGTGCCGGCCCCCGCGCGTCCCGCGGGCCGCCGCGCGCCGGGCGTACGCGCCGTGAACCCGTCGGGCAGCCCTTCCGCGTCGAGCACCTCCGCCTCGACGACCTCGGGCAACGGCACCTGCCTGACCAGGACTTCCTGTCCGCTGTAGGTGTCGAAGGCGCGGGTCTCGGCGAGTTCGTACTCGTCGGAGGGCGGCAGCGGCAGGCGGTAGCGGTCGGCGAGCACCCGTCCCGCATAGTCGTCCACGATGCCTCCCCCGGCCGCCCGGTCGATCAATTCCGTTCGTCCCGCGGTCCGTTCCGGCCGGATCCGGCCGAACAGCCGGATGCGTACGGTCCGCGGCCACTCACGATACGTGCCGGAGGCAACTCGCAAGGAGGGATGCCCAGATCTCACGCACCGCACACGGCGGACCCGCGTCCTACTTCTTCGGCTGGAAGGTCTCCGTCAGCGTCGTCCAGGTGCTCCGGCGCAGCTCGCCGTCCCAGGTGGCCGACTTCGCCGTGTACATCAGCGCGTATCCCTGGCTCGGGCTGACGACGAACCCGCGGTCGATCGTGCGGTAGCCGGTGCCGTCCGCCGTGTAGGTCCACTCCCAGTCGGCCGCGTTCCAGCCGCGGTAGGCCACCTTCTCTATGCGGATCTTCTGGTACTGCGAGCGCCTCATGGAGCGCTCCTGGTTCTTCCAGTCCGCGACCGGGTCGTCCTTGGGCGTGGACGTCCAGGCGACGAGCAGCTTCTGTCCGTCGGGCCCGGTGAACCGGTCGCCGGCGTCGCTCGCCTCCTGGTACTTCCACCCGGCGGGCAGGCCTATGGAGTAACCCTGGGAGCCCTTGTGGGTCGTCACCGCCCGGCCCGCGCCGCCGGCGGAGGCGCCGGTCCCGGCGGTGCCGCTCGGGGCGGCCGCGGACCCCGTGCCGGTGGACGCGGACTGGCCGGTCGCGCCGTCGGTGCGGGTGCCGTCCGCCTCGTCGCCCTTGGTGTCGGGGCTCGGGCTCTTGCCCGGCGCCGAGCCGGTGCTCACGCCGGCCGGGGAGCCGCCGGGCTTCGCGCCGTTCGTCTTCTTGCCGTCCCCGCTGAGGACGACGGCCAGCACGGTGCCGAGCACCGCGAGGACGACCACCACGGCGATGATGACCAGCGTCCGCTTGGGCACCACGTCGGTGATCGGCGCCCGGGGCACGGGCCGCGGCGGAAGGTCCGGCGGAGTCATCACGGGCCACCCGGAACTGCGGCCGCCCGTGCCACCGTTGCCCGTACCGCCGGCGGCCGTCCCGGAGGATCCGGACACCGGGGCGGACGCGGATCCGGACGCCGCCGTGGCCGTGGCCGCGCCGGTCCGCGCACCGGCCTCGGACCTGGGCGCGGCAGCCGGCGACGAGGCGGCCGCGGCGGGGGGCGCGGACTTGGCGGCCCCGGCTCGGGACCCCGAGCCCGACCCCGAACGAGAACCGGAACCCGAACCGGAACCGGAGTCGAAACGGGAACCGGAACCGGCCCCTTCACCGCCCTTGACGGAGTCACCGGCCCGTCCGGCTCCCGAGCCGGCCGCACCGGACGAACCGGCTGAACCGGTCGCGCCCGACGAGCCCGCCGAACCGCCCGACCCGTTGGCCGACTTGGCGCGCGCCGCGGCCGCCGAGGTGGCCGCCCCGGCCGCGACGGCGGCCTTGCGCACGGAGCGGAACGCCCCGCGCAGCTTCTCGGCCGCCTCCGCGCCCCCGGAGCCGCCCGAACCGCCCCTGCCGTCCGGGCCGTCCGGCTGGATCGGCAGCGGCACGAGCTTGGTCGCGTCGGCCGGTTCGGCGTCGTCCGGGTCGGGCCCGTGGATCACCGCGTTGAGCATCGCCCGCGCCCCGGCGTCGTCGAGCCGGCGCTCGGGGTCCTTGGTGAGCAGACCGTAGATGACGTCCTTCAGCGGGCCCGCGTTCTTCGGCTCCTCCAGCTGCTCGGTCATCACCGCGGTGAGCGTCGCGATCGCGGAGCCCTTGTCGTACGGGGGGCTGCCCTCGACCGACGCGTACAGCAGACCGCCGAGCGACCACAGGTCGGCGGCCGGTCCGGGCTTGTGGCCGCGGGCGCGCTCGGGGGAGATGTAGGAGGGCGCGCCGACGAGCATGCCGGTGGAGGTGATGGACGGGTCGCCCTCGACCTGCGCGATGCCGAAGTCGGTGAGGACGACCCGGCCGTCCTCCGCGATCAGCACGTTCGACGGCTTCACGTCGCGGTGCAGGATGCCCTCGCGGTGCGCCGAGCGCAGCACGTCGAGGATCGCGAGCCCGACCTCCGCGGCGCGCTTCGGCCGCAGCACGCCGTCCTCACGGATGACCTCGGCGAGCGACTTGCCCTCGACGAGCTCCATCACGATCCACGGCCGGTCGTCCTCGTCGACGACGTCGAAGACGGTCACCGCGCTGTTGTTGCGGATACGCGCGATGGCCTTGGCCTCGCGCAGCGTCCGCGTGATGAGCCGGCGCTTCTCCTCCTCGTCGATGTTCGACGGGAACCGCAGCTCCTTGACGGCGACCGTGCGCCCGAGGGTCTCGTCCTCCGCGCGCCACACCGTCCCCATGCCGCCGCGGCCGAGTACGTCTCCCAGCCGGTAGCGCCCGGCGAGGAGACGTGCACTCTTGTCCTGACGGGATGTCCCCGCCCGCTCCGCCTCCGACATGCGTCCCCTCATGCAACCCGCCCTGACAGAGCCTCCATTGTCCCCTACCCGACAAGTGCCCGACGCCCAGGGGGCCCCTGACGGCTCATGAGCGCCGGCGTGTTCCGGCCAGAAGGCGCGGTGCGGATCCGCGCCTCCCCGAACCGGCCCCGCCCGCAGCCGAGTTCCGGACGGCGGCAGCACTCCGCAGGGGGCGCGCGTTGTCGCCGGGTGCCGGCCGGTTGTGGCCGATCGCGCAGTTCCCCGCGCCCCTTGAGGCAGGTGCACCGCACGTACCTCAGGGGCGCGGGGAACTGCGCGACAAGCGGCGGTCAGAGCGGGACGATGTCCGGCGCCCCGAGCCGTGCCGCGTCCGCCGTCAGGTCGTCGGGCTGGCGCTGGGACTCCCGCTCGGCCTCCACCCGCTTCTCGTAGTGCTGGACCTCGCGATCGATCTGGTCCTTGTCCCAGCCGAGGACGGGCGCCATCAGTTCGGCCGCCTCCCGCGCGCTGCGCGTGCCCCGGTCGAAGGTCTCTATGGAGATGCGGGTGCGCCGGGTCAGCACGTCGTCGAGGTGCCGCGCGCCCTCGTGGGAGGCGGCGTAGACGATCTCGGCGCGCAGGTAGTCGTCCGCGAACTGGAGCGGTTCGCCCAGCGACGGGTCGTCCGCGATGAGGTCGAGGAGTTCCCCGGCCATCGAGCCGTACCGGTTGAGGAGGTGTTCGACCCGCACCACGTGCAGCCCGGTCCGGGCGGCCGTGCGCGCCCGCGCGTTCCACAGCGCCTGGTAGCCCTCCGCGCCGAGCAGGGGCACCTCCTCGGTGACGCAGTCGGCGACCCGCAGGTCCAGCCCGTGCACGGCGGCGTCGACGGCGTCCTTGGCCATCACCCGGTACGTCGTGTACTTGCCGCCGGCCACCACGACCAGGCCGGGCACGGGGTGGGCGACGGTGTGCTCGCGCGACAGCTTGCTGGTGGCGTCGGACTCGCCCGCGAGGAGGGGGCGCAGACCGGCGTAGACGCCCTCGACGTCGTCGCGGGTGAGGGGGACCGAGAGGACGGCGTTGACGTGTTCCAGCAGGTAGTCGATGTCGGCGCTGGAGGCGGCCGGGTGGGCCTTGTCGAGGTCCCAGCCGGTGTCGGTGGTGCCGACGATCCAGTGCCGGCCCCAGGGGATGACGAACAGCACCGACTTCTCGGTGCGCAGGATCAGCCCGGTGGTGGAGTGGATGCGGTCCCGGGGGACGACGAGGTGGATGCCCTTGGAGGCGCGGACGTGGAACTGTCCGCGCTCGCCCACCATCGCCTGGGTGTCGTCGGTCCACACGCCGGTGGCGTTGACGACCTGCCGGGCGCGCACCTCGTACTCGCCGCCGCCCTCGACGTCCTGCACGCGCGCGCCGACGACCCGTTCGCCCTCGCGCAGGAAGCCGGTCACCCGAGCCCGGTTGGCCGTCTGCGCGCCGTACGCCGCCGCGGTGCGCACCAGGGTGGCCACGAAGCGGGCGTCGTCCATCTGGGCGTCGTAGTACTGGAGCGCGCCGACCAGGGCGTCCTTCTTCAGGGCGGGGGCGACGCGCAGGGCGTGACGGCGGCTCAGGTGCCGGTGCATGGGCAGGCCCCGGCCGTGGCCGCGGGCCATGGACATGGCGTCGTAGAGGGCCACGCCCGAACCGGCGTAGAGCCGCTCCCAGCCCTTGTGCTGGAGCGGGTAGAGGAACGGCACGGGCTTGACCAGGTGGGGCGCGAGCCGCTCCAGCAGCAGGCCCCGCTCCTTGAGCGCCTCGCGGACGAGGGCGAAGTCGAGCATCTCCAGGTAGCGCAGGCCGCCGTGGATCAGCTTGCTGGACCGGCTGGAGGTGCCCGACGCCCAGTCCCGCGCCTCGACCAGGCCGGTCGACAGTCCGCGGGTGACGGCGTCGAGCGCGGTGCCCGCGCCGACCACTCCGCCTCCCACGACCAGCACGTCCAGCTCGCCCTCGGCCATGGCCGCCAGTGACCGCGCTCGCTGCGCCGGTCCCAGTGTCGCTGTCCTCACCGCTGCCTCCCGCTGTCGCCTCGCGTGGGCCGCGCCGTCAGGGCGAGGCCGCGTCGCTTGTCCCCATGCCCAGATTCTGGCTGGATCGTCCGACTTCGGCCACCACGCACCCCCAGTCTGTGGACAACCCTCACGTGACCGTCGCCGAGTGCCCGAAAACTCGGGAAACACCACCGAACACAGCCGACCAATCCCGCATATCGGTCATATTTACTCCTAGTGTGACATTGAGTTCGCTCGTCCTGTCCACAGGGCTTGCGCACCTGTCCCGCTTCGGTTATTGGGAAGGACGGCTCACGCCATGCCCGCAGATCTCGCCGTGATCGGACTCGGACCGCTCGGCCTGCCCCTGGCCCAGGCCGCCGTGGCCGCCGGCATCCCCACGCTCGGCTACCGCACCGGTCCCGAGGCGGGCTCCCTCAGCCCCGCCGAACTGCGCCGGATGCTCTCGGGGGGCTTCCGGCCCGCGACCGACCCCGCGCTGCTCGGCCGGGTGCGCACCGCCGTCATCTGCGCCCCCACCCCGCGCGACGCGGACGGCGGGCTCGACCTGAGCCAGGTCGAGGCGGCCGCCCGCACCCTCGCCGGGCATCTGCGCCCGCACACCACCGTGATCCTGGAGTCACCCGTCTACCCGGGGACGACGGAGGAGTTCCTGCGGCCGCTGCTGGAGGAGACGTCCGGTCTGCGCGCGGGCCGCGACTTCCACCTCGCGTACTCCCCGAGCCGCGTCGACCCCGGCCGCCGGGACTTCACCCCCGTCAACACCCCCAAGGTCATCGGCGGCCTCACCCCGGCCTGCACCGAGTCGGCCGCCGCGTTCTACGGCCGCCTCACCGACAAGGTGGTACGCGCGCGTGGGCTGCGCGAGGCGGAGACCGTGCATCTGCTGGAGACCAACTTCCGGCACGTCAACATGGCCCTCGTCAACGAGATGGCCGTCCTCTGCCACGACCTCGGCGTCGACCTCTGGGACGTCGTCCGCTGCGCCGAGACCAAGCCCTTCGGCTTCCACGCCTTCCGCCCCGGCCCCGGCGTCGGCGGCCACTCCGTGCCGCTGAACCGCACCGGACACCTCGGCAGCCCCCTGCGGATGGTGGAGCTGGCCGAGCAGGTCAACAGCCGCATGCCCCGCTACGTCGTCCAGCGCGCCGCCGCCCTCCTCAACGAGCACGGCAAGTCCGCCCGCGGCGCGCGCGTCCTGCTCCTCGGCGTCACCTACAAGCCCGACCTCGCCGACCGGCAGAACACCCCCGCGCGCGAGATCGCGATCCGCCTGACGGAGCTCGGCGCCGCGGTCAGCTACCACGACCCGCACGTCCCGTCCTGGAGCGTCCTCGACCGCCCGGTCCCCCGCGCCGAGTCCCTCTACGAAGCGGCCGCCGACGCCGACCTCACGATCCTGCTCCAGCAGCACCGCGTGTACGACCTCCAGGGCCTCTCGGTGAAGGCGCAGCTGCTCCTGGACACCAGAGGAGCCACCCCGACGGGGGCGGCGCACCGGTTGTGAAGGGGGGCGCCCGGCGCGCCCCCGGTTCGCCCCGCACTCCGTCCCCGCGAGCGGGCATGCGAAAGGGGCCGGCAGCTCACCCGGGTGAGCTGCCGGCCCCTTCGGGGATTCCGGGTCAGCGGCGGTGGACCGAGTCCGCGACCGTGACCTCCACGCGCTGGAACTCCTTCAGTTCGCTGTAGCCGGTGGTGGCCATGGCGCGGCGGAGGGCGCCGAAGAAGTTCATCGAGCCGTCCGGGGTGTGCGACGGGCCGGTGAGGACCTCCTCGAGGGTGCCGACCGTGCCGAGGTCGACCTTCTTGCCGCGCGGCAGCTCCTCGTTGACGGCCTCCATGCCCCAGTGGTGGCCCCGGCCCGGCGCGTCGGTCGCGCGGGCCAGCGGGGAGCCCATCATCACCGAGTCCGCGCCGCAGGCGATCGCCTTGGGCAGGTCGCCGGACCAGCCGACGCCGCCGTCGGCGATCACGTGCACGTACCGGCCGCCGGACTCGTCCATGTAGTCGCGGCGCGCCGCGGCGACATCGGCCACCGCCGTGGCCATCGGGACCTGGATGCCGAGCACGTTGCGCGTGGTGTGCGCCGCGCCGCCGCCGAAGCCGACCAGCACGCCGGCCGCCCCGGTGCGCATCAGGTGCAGGGCCGCGGTGTAGGTGGCGCAGCCGCCGACGATCACCGGGACGTCGAGCTCGTAGATGAACTGCTTCAGGTTCAGCGGCTCGTGCGAGCCGGAGACGTGCTCCGCCGAGACCGTCGTACCGCGGATGACGAAGATGTCCACGCCCGCGTCCACGACGGCCTTGGAGAACTGGGCGGTGCGCTGCGGGGAGAGCGCCGCGGCGGTGACCACGCCCGAGTCGCGCACCTCCTTGATGCGCTGCCCGATCAGCTCCTCCTTGATGGGGGCCGCGTAGATCTCCTGCAGACGCCGGGTGGCCGCCTCGACGGGCAGCCCGACGATCTCGTCCAGCAGCGGCTGCGGGTCCTCGTGCCGCGTCCACAGGCCTTCGAGGTTGAGCACGCCGAGCCCGCCGAGCTCACCGATGCGGATCGCGGTGGCCGGGGAGACGACCGAGTCCATGGGGGCGGCCAGGAACGGCAGCTCGAAGCGGTAGGCGTCGATCTGCCAGGCGATCGAGACCTCCTTCGGGTCCCGCGTACGGCGGCTGGGGACGACGGCGATGTCGTCGAAGGCGTACGCCCGGCGGCCGCGCTTGCCGCGCCCGATCTCGATCTCAGTCACGTCTGTGGCCTTTCCCTGATGCGTTTCAGCGTCTTCCAGTATCGCCGACGGACCCGGCGGGCACACCGAGGGCGGCCCCGGAACGAGCGAGGGCGGCCCCGGGGGATCCGGGGCCGCCCTGGCGGAAGCCCTGCGTCTACTTGGTGCTGTAGTTCGGCGCCTCGACCGTCATCTGGATGTCGTGCGGGTGGCTCTCCTTCAGGCCCGCCGAGGTGATCCGGACGAAGCGGCCCTTGCTCTCCATCTCCCCGATGGTGGCCGCGCCCACGTACCCCATCGTCTGGCGGAGACCGCCGACGAGCTGGTGCAGCACGTTGCCGAGCGGGCCGCGGTAGGGCACCTGGCCCTCGATGCCCTCGGGCACGAGCTTGTCGTCGGAGCCGACCTCGGCCTGGAAGTAGCGGTCCTTGGAGTAGGACCTGGCCTGGCCGCGGGACTGCATCGCGCCGAGCGAGCCCATGCCGCGGTACGACTTGAACTGCTTGCCGTTGATGAACTGCAGCTCACCCGGCGACTCCTCACAGCCGGCGAGGAGGCTGCCCAGCATCACCGTGTCGGCGCCGGCGGCGAGCGCCTTGCCGATGTCACCGGAGTACTGCAGGCCGCCGTCGCCGATCAGCGGGATGCCGGCCGGGCGGGCCGCGAGGGAGGCCTCGTAGATGGCCGTGACCTGCGGGACGCCGATGCCGGCGACGACACGCGTGGTGCAGATCGAGCCGGGGCCGACGCCGACCTTGATGCCGTCGACACCGGCGTCGATGAGGGCCTGCGCGCCGTCACGGGTGGCGACGTTGCCGCCGATCACGTCGACGCCGACGCTCGACTTGATCTTGGACATCCAGCTGAGGGCGTTGCTGTTGTGGCCGTGCGAGGTGTCGACGACCAGGAAGTCCACACCGGCCTCGGCCAGCGCCTGGGCGCGCTCCAGCGCCTCGGGGCTCGCGCCGACGGCCGCGCCGACGAGCAGCCGGCCCTCGGCGTCCTTGGCGGCGTTGGGGTACTGCTCGGCCTTGACGAAGTCCTTGACCGTGATCAGGCCCTTGAGGACGCCCGCGTCGTCGACCAGCGGAAGCTTCTCGATCTTGTGGCGGCGCAGCAGCTCCATGGCGTCGCCGCCGGAGATGCCGACCTTGCCGGTGACCAGCGGCATCGGCGTCATGACCTCGCGCACCTGGCGCGTGCGGTCCGACTCGAAGGCCATGTCGCGGTTGGTGACGATGCCGAGCAGCTTGCCGGCCGGGTCGGTGACCGGGACGCCGCTGATGCGGAACTTGGCGCACAGCGCGTCGGCCTCGGCGAGCGTGGCCTCGGGGTGCACCGTGATCGGGTCGGTGACCATGCCGGACTCGGACCGCTTGACCAGGTCGACCTGGTTGACCTGGTCCTCCACGGACAGGTTGCGGTGCAGCACGCCGACGCCGCCCTGACGGGCCATGGCGATCGCCATGCGGGACTCGGTGACCTTGTCCATCGCCGCGGAGAGCAGCGGGATGTTCACCCGGACGTTGCGGGAGATGCGGGACGAGGTGTCGACCGCGTTGGGGAGCACCTCGGACGCTCCCGGCAGCAGCAGCACGTCGTCGTAGGTCAGCCCGAGGGTCGCGAATTTGTCGGGCACTCCGTCGACGTTGGCAGTCATGACACCTTCCCCAAATGGCCTTGATCGGTGCGGATGTCCATGCTAACGGGAAGCGCGCTTCACTCATTCCACGGTTCGGAAGGACTCCCGGCTTCGTATGTTCGTACGGCACCGGCCCCGGACCCGTTCAACGGGGGCCGCCGCAAGGGGCCGCTGGTCCGGACTACTGCTCGGCGAGGGCGCGCAGCCTGCTGAGCGCCCGGTGCTGGGCGACGCGGACCGCGCCGGGTGACATTCCCAACATCTGACCGGTCTCCTCCGCCGTGAGGCCCACCGCGATGCGCAGCAGGAGCAGCTCCCGCTGGTTCTCGGGCAGGTTGGCCAGCAGTTTCTTCGCCCATTCGGCGTCACTGCTCAGCAGGGCCCGCTCCTCGGGCCCCAGGGAGTCGTCGGGGCGTTCCGGCATCTCGTCCGACGGGACCGCCGTCGAGCCGGGGTGGCGCATCGCCGCGCGCTGGAGGTCGGCGACCTTGTGGGCGGCGATGGCGAAGACGAAGGCCTCGAAGGGACGGCCGGTGTCCTTGTAGCGCGGCAGGGCGAGCAGGACGGCGACGCAGACCTCCTGCGCGAGGTCCTCCACGAAGTGCCGCGCGTCCCCGGGGAGCCGGGACAGCCGGGTGCGGCAGTAGCGCAGGGCGAGGGGGTGGACGTGGGCGAGCAGGTCGTGGGTGGCCTGTTCGTCGCCGTCGACGGCGCGGTGCACGAGGCCGCCGATCGCCCCCTGGGCGTGGGCACGGACCGCCTCGTCATCGCGCATCGGTCCATGGTGCCCTGCGGCCGGGCCGGCCGCCGCGCCGTGCCCGTCGTTGTGCACCGAAGCGTTATGAGCAGGTGCGCCGGAACTCATCCCCTGCGCCCTCCCCTTCCGCTCGACCGACTCGTCCCCGAGGAACTCCACACCTCAAGGATGCGGCATCCGCCGGGAAACGAGCAGCGGGCGGTCCGGCGGGACCCGGCACCGCCACCGGGCTGCGCCCGGCGTAGGGGTACTCTCCGCGCGCTCGCGAACCCGCGCGAGCAGGGCCCGTCCCGCATACCCCGCTCCCCTCCGCCGACGTCGGCTCACTCCGTCCCCGTCCGGCAGACCGCGTCTGTGACGAAGTACGCGCACGCGACGGATTCCACTCATACGACGAGTCGTGCGCCGAGGTCGTACGAGGGTGTCCCCGGGCCGCTGTCGCCCGCGCCGTGGCGCTCGCCTCACCCGTGACGTTTTCCACACGCACGGCGCACGCGGCGACTCCCGTCACTCGCGTCTCGCTGCCCACCCGTCACGGAGAGTGGTCGGAACGGGGTGCCGAGAGGGCCGAAGCCCTCCCCCACCGGAACGCATGTTCGCCCCGGTGTTCGGCTCGAATGTTCGACTCGGCGGACCGGTCCTCAGCGGACCAGTCCCCAGCGGAATCCGAGCGCCACGGCGTGCGCGCGGTCCGAGGCGCCGAGCTTCTTGAACAGCCGGCGGGCGTGGGTCTTGACGGTGTCCTCGGAGAGGAACAGCTCCCGGCCGATCTCCGCGTTGGAGCGGCCGTGGCTCATGCCCTCCAGCACCTGGATCTCGCGGGCGGTGAGCGTGGGAGCCGCGCCCATCTCGGCCGAGCGCAGCCGGCGCGGGGCGAGCCGCCAGGTCGGGTCGGCGAGGGCCTGGGTCACGGTCGCCCGCAGTTCGGCGCGCGAGGCGTCCTTGTGCAGGTAGCCGCGGGCGCCGGCGGCCACCGCGAGGGCGACTCCGTCGAGGTCCTCCGCGACGGTCAGCATGATGATGCGCGCGCCGGGGTCGGCCGACAGCAGCCGCCGGACGGTCTCGACGCCGCCCAGCCCGGGCATGCGCACGTCCATCAGAATCAGGTCCGAGCGGTCGGCGCCCCAGCGGCGGAGCACTTCCTCGCCGTTGGCCGCCGTCGTCACGCGCTCGACGCCGGGCACGGTCGCGACCGCGCGGCGGAGCGCCTCTCGGGCAAGCGGGGAGTCGTCGCAGACGAGGACGGAAGTCATGGCCGCCCTCCGCAGCTGATGCGCGTCACCTTGTGCCTCCAGGCTGGTACGAATCGTCACCTGTGCGGTCGACCGTCTCGGACGCCTGCCCGAGCGTTTGTGTTTTCAACCGCCTCCGCACTCTCAACGATGGTCACTCGAAAGAGTTACGGGGCTGCGTGCAGTCTTCGGCACTCTACGTGAGGGGACGGACACGCGGGAGGCAGCCGCGCGGGCCCTCGGTCTTTCATCACGAGCGATGCCCCGATTAGCCCCATTTCTTCCCATTTACTGGTGTCTGAGGCTAGATTCGCAATGAGTCATATTTTCATCTCCTTAGATCGTAGTTGTACGGTCGTTGGCACCGTATCCGCTCGAAACGGCTACAAGGGGTCACGCAATGGCAGATTTCTCCCGCCTTCCCGGACCGAACGCGGACCTGTGGGACTGGCAGCTCCTGGCCGCCTGCCGCGGGGTGGACAGTTCGCTCTTCTTCCATCCGGAGGGTGAGCGCGGGGCGGCGCGGAGCGCTCGCGAGAACTCGGCCAAGGAGGTCTGCATGAGGTGCCCGGTCCGCGCGCAGTGCGCGGCGCACGCGCTGGCGGTGCGAGAGCCGTACGGCGTGTGGGGCGGGTTGACCGAGGACGAACGCGAGGAGCTCATGGGCCGGGCGCGCCACCGCCTGGTTTCAGCGTCGACCGGTGGGGAGACACCGCCGGACGACTGAAGGAACGCGGATCAGGACAACTGAAGGAACGTTTCTGCACAGAGGTCGGCACAGAGGTTCTGCACAAAGGTCTGCAAAGGGATGGGGCACGCACACGTGTGCCCTTGTGTCATGTGCGCGCCCTCTCGGCGCGCCCCCGGTTCTTGTGCGCGCCCTTCTCAGCGCGCCCCCCGTTCCCGTGCGCGCCCCTCTCAGCGCGCCGCCGCCCGCTCCAGCTGGTCCAGGGTCGCCGCCACCGCCGGCACCGGCGCCAGGTCGGGCAGGGTCAGCGCGACGATCTCCCGCCGCACCGCCGGCTCCAGCGTCACCGCCCGCGCCCCACGGGGCCGTACGGACTCGATCGCGAGCTGGGGCAGGACGGCGACGCCGAGCCCCGCGCCCACCAGACCGGCGACCGCCGGGTAGTCGTCGGTGGCGAAGTCGATCCGGGGCGTGAAACCCGCCTCCGCGCACACCTCCACCAGCTGGCCGCGACAGCGCGGGCAGCCCGCGATCCAGGACTCCCGGGCCAGTTCGCCTATGGCGACGGACTCCGCGCGTGCGAGGGGATGCCGCTCCGGGACGAGGGCGACGAGCCGGTCGGTCAGCAGGGGACGTACGACGAGGTCGGCCCACTCCTGCGCGCAGCCCGGCGCGCTCTCGTAGCGGAAGGCGAGCGCGATGTCGCAGTCGCCGGCGCGCAGCTTGTCCACCGAGGCGGGCGGTTCCGCCTCCTCCAGGGAGACGCGGGTGCCGGGGTGGGCGGCGCGCAGCGCGGCGAGGGCGGTGGGCACGAGGGCGGAGCTGCCGCTGGGGAAGGAGACGAGCCGCACCCGCCCGGCGCGCAGTCCGGCGATCGCGGCGACCTCCTCCTCGGCGGCGGTCAGCCCGGAGAGGATCCCGGCCGCGTGCCGTACGAGGGCCTCGCCCGCCTGGGTCAGCCGCATCTCGCGTCCGCTGCGCACGAGCAGAGGCGTGCCGACGGACGCCTCCAGCGCCTTCATCTGCTGGCTGACGGCCGGCTGGGTGCAGCCGAGCTCGCGCCCGGCCGCCGAGAATGAGCCGGTGGCGGCGACGGCGCGCAGCACACGGAGATGACGGGCCTCGATCACCCTTCGAGCATAAGCGGCCCTTGGGATCATCGGTCGATCATGCGCCGGGGCTTTGACGGCGACTGTCGGTTCCGAGTGGGTGAGGGGAACGGTCGCGCGCGTTTCCGGTCACTAATCTTGCGGCATGACTACGGCTCTGATCACAGGTTCGACCGCGGGCATCGGTGCCGCGTTCGCGCGGCGGCTGGCGGCGGACGGGCACGACCTCGTCCTCGTCGCCCGGGACACCAAGCGTCTGCGCGAGCAGGCCACCGAGTTGCACGACCGGCACGGCATCGAGGCGGAGGTGCTGACCGCCGACCTCGCCGAGGACGCGGGCATCGAGGCGGTGGCCGCCCGGCTCGGCGACCGCAAGAACCCCGTCGACCTGCTGGTCAACAACGCGGGCTTCGGGAACAAGGGGCGTTACCTCGACGTGCCGATGGCCGACGAGCTGAAGATGCTCAAGGTGCACTGCGAGGCGGTGCTGCGGCTGACCTCGGCGGCCACGGCGGCGATGCGGGAGCGGGGGCGCGGCGGTGTCGTCAACGTGGCCTCGGTGGCGGCGTTCCTGCCGCGCGGGACGTACGGGGCGTCGAAGGCGTGGGTCGTGCAGTTCACGCAGGGGGCCGCGAAGGACCTGGCGGGCACTGGGGTGCGGCTGATGGCGCTGTGCCCGGGCTTCGTGCGCACCGAGTTCCACGAGCGGGCCGGGATGGGCACGGACAACATCCCGGGCTGGATGTGGCTCGACGCGGACAAGCTGGTCGCGGCGGCGCTGCACGACCTGGCGCGCGGGAAGTCCGTGTCGATCCCCGACGCCCGCTACAAGGCGCTGATGGGCCTGGTGAAGGTGACGCCGAGGGGCCTGCTGGGCGGGGTCAGCTCGCGGACGGGACGCAAGTACGGGCCGCAGTAGGGGGCGGTGAGCGGTGGGTGGCGTCGGCGCTCCGGTGGGAAAATGGGCGTGACGGAACCGGACCCAGGGGGGCCGGAGGCTGCGCCATGACGTTCGTACAGCTCATCGACTGCAGGACCAGCCGGTTCGACGAGATGAACCGGCTGCTGGACACATGGGTCGAACAGACCAAGGGGAAGCGGACCGCCACGCACGCGCTGGTCGGCAAGGACCGCTCCGACGATTCGCACTTCATCGAGATCGTGGAGTTCCCGTCGTACGAGGAGGCGATGCGGAACTCGAACCTGCCGGAGACCGGGCGGATCTTCCAGGACATGGTCGCCCTGTGCGAGGAGACGCCGACCTTCACCGACCTGGACGTGGTGCGCGACGAGCAGCTCAACCGCGTGGTGGCCCGCGAGTTCTTCGAGGGACTCGGACGGGGCGACATCGACCGGCTGTTCGAGCGCGTCTCGGACGACTACGTCGACCACGACCCGGCCAACGCGCGGGACACGGGCTTGCGGGCCGCCCGTGAGGAGGTCGCGGGCTGGCGGCGGGCCTTCAACTTCTCGATGCGGGTCGACGACCAGCTGTCCGAGGAGGACCGGGTGTGCACCCGCTGGACCTTCACGGGCCGCCACCACGGCGACTTCGTCGGCATCCCGGCGACCGGCCAGGACGTCACCATGACCGGCATGACCTGGCACCGCTTCCGCGACGGCATGATCTGCGAGGCCTGGTGGCAGTACGACCGGGCGGGGCTGCTGGAACAGCTGGGGGCGCTGGGCCGGTAGGCCGCGCTCGCGGGGGCCCTGTTCCGCCCGGGCCGGGCGGGACGGGGCCCCGCGCACGCGCGGTCCGAGTCAGCCGCTCCGGACGACGCGCGCCTCGCCGGAAACAGTCACGCTGCCCTCCGGCAGTGCCGAGATGGTTCCGTCGTTGCCGTCCGCCGTCTCCTCCCTCTTGAGGGCGGCGAGTTGGTCGTCACGGAGAAGCTGGACGAACCCGTGGCGGACGGAGCCCGGCTTCGCGTTCGCCCTTTGCAGATCCACCGTTATCTGTTGGGACGCGTGCCGCGCGGAGATCTCCTCCTTCAGGTAATAACCGGTCTTCGGCGGCTTCCCGGCGTCCATGATGTTGTCCACGCGCACCATGTAGTACAGCTTTTCCCCGGCTTTCGTCTCACAGTTCACGCGTGCCGACAGGTACCCCTGGTTTCTCACCTCCAGGTTCGACGGAGTCAGTTCCACACCGCTCGTGCCGGCGGTTCGGCAGTCGGGAGGCGGGGTCGCTTCGGGCAGCGGGGCCGCTTCGTCCTTGTGCGACACGGCAGTCGGGGCGGCTGTGCGTGACGAGACGGTGGGGCTCGGCGACGGCTTGTCGGGCTCCGGGTCCGTCAGAGCCGGGGGGACGGCGGCGCGCGGGGTCCGGCTCGGTTCGGGACGGGTGGTCGACGGGACGGTCGGGGCCGCGCCGCCGCGATCCGCGTCGCTGCCCGCCGTCGGCGAGAGCACCCAGAGCAGTGTGAGAGCCCCGGCCACGACGGAGAGCGTCCCACCGGTGACGATGAGCGCCAGGCGAAGGCGACGCACGCGGGGCTTCTGGTTGACCTGGATGTGGCTGCCCCTGACGTAGACGAAGTCGCCTCCCGCCGCGTGCCCGTTTCTCGCGTCGACCCGCCTGCCACGGTTCTCCCCCCTGGAACCGCCGCGGCTCATGTCACCACGTTCTTGTCACCCTGGATCTCGATCATGTTCCCGCCGACCGCCATGCCGTCGCGCGCGGAGATCGATCCGCCGGCGGGCGCACGGCCGCGCCTGCCTCTGACCTCGTTCTCCACGCCGGAGACGCGGGTCGCGTCCCCTCCGACCGCCGTGCCGTTGACGGCCCTGACGTTCGTGGGCGCCGACGGCATGAACTGCCGTACCGACACCGCGAGGGCGGCGAGGGAGACCAGCGCGCCCACGATGCTGGCTATCTGATCGGCCTCGCTCAGGTTTCCGCCGATGGCGAGGGCCGTGAGAGCCACGAGGGCCGCGAGGAAGAGTGCCGACAGGACGAGAAGGAACACCTTCTTGTAAGCCGTCATGTTCGTATTTATACATCACACGAACTCCGCCCAGTAGATGGCGATTTGAACACCTGGGTGGGAGCTCAAGGTTCTGTCGCCCTGATGTCAGGGGTAGGCCCGTGGGTTCGCGGTGAAGTCGCGGGGTCGGGCTTGGTGAATGCTTGCCGGCTGTGCACGAGCAGTTCACGCATCCCCGGGCTGTGCGTGTTCTTCCAGATCAGGGCGAGCAATGCGGGTGTCTCGACATCATCGATGGTGCGGGCGGTGAGCCGGTCGCGGTGACTCGCGGCCATGGAGTCGGTCAGGACGGCGACGGCGAGCCCGCGGGCGGCAAGGCCGGCAATGGCGTCCGCGGCGCTGGCCTGCAGAGAGATCGCGGGTTGGAGGCTCTGTGCGGCGCAGGCCTGGTCGAATACCGTGCGCAGGCCGGTGCCGGGCGGCATGCACACGATCGGGTGGGCGACCAGGTCGCGCAGGGTGACCCGCCGCTGTTTCGCCAAGGGGTGCCCGGCCGGGACTGCCGCGACGAGCCGCTCGCTGATGATGGTCAGCGCGTCCAGCCCGTCGGGGGTGGCGGTTGCCGCCCCGATGAGTGCCAGGTCGACGGTGCCGGTGCGCACCCCCTCGATGAGCCGGTCGGAGCTGTCCTCCAGCAGCGAGATCTCCACACCGGGATGTGCCTGGTGGAACGCGGCGAGGGCGTCGAACAGCGGGGTCAGGCTGCAGCCGATGACCATCCCGACGGTGAGGTGCCCCCGGATCAGGTCGGTCACCTCGCCCACCGCCTGGCCGACTGCCCCAGCGGCGGCGAGTGCGGCGCGGGCGTGTTCGAGTGCGGCCTTTCCCGCGACGGTGAGGGTGACGGTGCGGGCCGACCGGTCGAACAGCTCAGCTCCGAGTTCCCGTTCCAGCTGGCGGATCTGGGCGCTGACGCCGGACTGGCTGATGTGCACCCGCTCGGCTGCCCGGGTGAAGTTCTGCTCCTCGGCGACCGCGACGAAGTATTCCAGCTGCCTCAGCTCCATGACTGCAGATTCTAGTTTCCAGAAGATTCATCTGTTGGAGTTCTGGCCAGTCGACAGCCACGCTTGGAAGCGTCGAAGCCCGACGTCAGGAGGAATTCATGCCGGAGCACGAGAAGGCCATGCGACCCGAGGACATCACCCGCTTGTTCGTGGAACGATCCAACGCCGGTGACGCGGCCGGAGTCGCCGCACTTTACGAAGAGGGTGCGGTGATGGCCTACCCGCCCGGCGACCAGACGGTGGGCCGGGAGGCGATTCGTGCGCTGTGGGAGAAGGTGCTGGCCAACCGTCCCCGTTTCGAGCAGGAACAACCGCTGCCCACGCTGATCAGTGGCGACATCGCCCTCACCTCGACTCCTCCGATGGACGGGGCCGGCGCCCGGGCGCAGGTCGTCCGGCGCCAGCCTGACGGAAGCTGGCTGCGCCTGCTCGACCAGCCCGAGTTCGCCCCACCCACCCGCTGACCCTCGCCTCCGCGAGTTCGCGGAACTGAAGGCTGTTGGGCTTCGCCGCGAGAGGTCGGTACCCCAGTGACGTCGCGGAGGAGGTGGCCACCGGCGGCACAGGTGGACGGGGGTGGTGTCGTCGGGCAGGTCCCGCGGGATGTGGACGCGGGCGGCGCTGGGCGGATGCCCGACCGCCGGAGCCCTCTGTCCACCTGTGCCACCGGTGGCCACCTCGCCGACGTGGTGGGCAGCGCTCGCCGGGCCGGGAGCGCTGCGATCATCACCCGAGGCGTCTCTTGAGTTCTTGGTCAGTCCGGCCGTACCGGGGCGAGGCTTCCTCTGTGCGAGGCTGAGGGCCGTGCCAGTCCAGGCACAGGACGGTGGCGTCGTCTCTCGGCTGGCGACCGCCGTAGGCGTCGGCCACCGCGCCGACCAGCGTGCGCACGACCTCGCGGGGGTGCTCGGCGGCGGTGTCGCGGATCAGGGCGGGCAGGTCGACGGTCTCCGCCTCGCGTTCCTGCATGCCGTCGGTGTACAGGATGAGGCGGTCGCCGGGGCGCAGGTCGAGGTCCTGCACCCGGTAGGCGCCCTGCCAGGCGACGCCGAAGGGCAGGTTCACGGCCAGGCGCAGCTCCTGGACGGTGCCGTCGCGCAGTCGCAGCGGCCAGGGGTGGCCGGCGTTGACGAGCTGGGCACCGCTGCCGTCCAGGGCGATGCGCACGAGCTGTCCCGTGGCGAAGGTCTTCCGGCCGTGGTCGATGAGTGCCTGGTGGGTCTGGCGGGCCTGTTCGGCGAGGTCCTTTCCGGCGCGGCGGGCGCCGCGGGAGGCGTTGACCAGGAGGGTGGCCATGAGCGAGGCGTCGACGTCGTGGCCCATGGCGTCGGTGACGGACAGGTGCAGGGTGTCGTGGTCGAGGGAGTAGTCGTAGGTGTCGCCGGCGATGTCGGAGGCCGGGACCAGGGCGCCGGCGAGGTCGAACTCGGCGGCCTCGCAGGAGGCGGCCGAGGGCAGCAACTGGCGCTGGATCTCCGCGGCCAGACTGACCGTCGTGGTGCGGTTGCCCCAGTGGTAGAGGTCGGTGAAGCGGCGGTCGGTGACGATGATGTACGCCAGCGCGTGCGCGGCCTCCGCCACCTGTGCGAGCACGTCCTCGGTGGCGTCGTCGAGGAAGAGTTCGAGGACGCCGATGGTGTCGCCGCGGTTGGTGACGGGGGCCAGCACCCGCTGTCCTTGCTCGTGTCCGTCGTGCGGCGTCCGCACCGGCTTCTGGGTGCGCAGGACCTCGTCGTAGACGCTGCTGCCGGCCAGGGGGATGTGTTCGGCGCGGTGCCGCTGCGGCGTGGCGGTGTTGTCGCTGACGCGCAGCAGACGACGGCCGACGACGTCGACGAACAGGAACGACACGTACCGCGCTCCGAAACGCAGGCGCAGGTTGTGCGCCACGACATCCAGCGAGCCGACCGGCGCGGCTTCCTCCGCCGCCGTCAGCACGTCCGCCAATTCCACCCGCTCACGCAACACACCAGCCTCCTCTTGAGTTGGAGACTCGTTTTCCCGCCGACCGGACAAACACCCCCACTGCTGCGACACATGCGTGAGCTCAGGCTTCCTGGCCTACTTGGATTCGACGCGTCCGGCGGGGTCGGAGTCGGCCGCCAGCGCGTCGCACGCCGTCCGCCAGGCGGGGTCCTCGGGGTGGAACGCGCTGCGCAGGTAGGCCCAGGCGAGGTGGGCGAGGGCGGCGACCCGCTCGGGGTTCTCGTCGGTGGTCTCAGCGACGTCGTATCCGGAGACCCCGCCGAGCCCGTGCTCCGCGCCGAACAGGGTGAGCAGGGACTTGGGGCCGGGGGCGAGGGTGTAGGGATCGGTGTGCCAGTCCGGGCCGCTGACCGTCAGGAAGGCGGAGTCGTCCTTGTCGCCGGCGACCACGAGTGCGGGGGTGGTCATCGTGGAGAAGTCGGTGGTCAGGAGGAAGGAGTAGTTCTCGGCGGTGAACTCGGTGAGGGCGTCGCCGCCCCGGCCGGGCGCGGCGAGCAGCACGCCCGCCTTGATCCGCGGGTCGGCCAGGTCCACTTCGGTTCCGTCGTGGGGATCGGTGAGGCGGGCGCCGAGCAGCAGGCTCGCGGTGTGCCCGCCCATGGAGTGCCCGGCGACGGCGATCCGGCTCCGGTCGACACGTCCGGCGAGCTGCGGAACGGCTTCCTCGATCGCGTCGAGCCGGTCGATGACGCGCGTCATGTCCTCGGCCCGGGTACGCCAGTGCGCGGCGGCCCCGGGGGTGGCGGGGTCGGGGTTCAGCGTCCTGGAGTCCAGGTGGGTGGGCTGGATCACGACGAAGCCCCGTCGGGCCCAGAAGTCGGCGAGCGGGGCGTAGCCCTTCAGCGAGGAGAGGTGGTGGGAGAAGCCGAGGCCGTGCGAGAGGAGAACGACCGGCAGCTCGCTCCCGGTCACCGGCGCGGAGACGCGCACCTGGAGGTCCACGGCGCGGCCGGGGGCCGGCAGCACGACCGGGCTGACGGAAAGGACGGGGGTGGGCGAGTGGAGGGTGCGGGCCGGGTAAGCAGGTGCACTCATGAGGAGCATGCCCTTCGATGACATCCGTCGCCTGGCCGCGTACGGCGGCGGCGGGTATGGCGGAGTGCCCGCAGTCAGCTAACCTGAAAGCGGATCGTTGTTCCATTTAAGATACGGAACACTGATCCGTTTCGTCAACGGCCGCCGGAAGGAGAGCGTGGTGCCCGCAGCAGGCCCGGCCGAAGGAGCGTCCGCCCGCAGCAAGCGAGCAGACGCGGTACGCAACCAGCAGACGCTGCTCGACGCCGCGGCGGAGGTGTTCGTGACCTCGGGGATCGACGCGCCGATCCGTCAGATCGCGGCCCGGGCGGGTGTCGGGCTGGGGACGGTCTACCGCCACTTCCCCACCCGGGCGGACCTGGTCACCGCCGTCTATCAGCATCAGATCGAGGCGTGCGCCGAAGCCGGCCCGAAGCTGCTGGCCGACGCCGCCTCCCCGTTCGACGCGCTGCGCCGGTGGGTCGACCTCTTCGCCGACTTCCTGGTCACCAAGCACGGACTCGCCGACGCGCTTCAGTCCGACAGCGACCGCTTCGCCACGCTGCACACCCTCTTCCTCGACCGGCTGATGCCCGTCTGCGCCCAGCTGCTCGACGCCGCCGTCGACGCCGGCGAGATCAGGCCCGGCACACAGCCCTACGAACTGATGCGCGGCATCGGCAACCTCTGCATCGGGCACGACAGCGACCCCCGCTACGACCCCCGCAGGCTGATCGAACTACTCCTCCAAGGGCTGCGAGGCTCATAAAGCCGGCACCTGCGCCTCGGCAGCACGAAGGCCCGGCGCTCCGTCCGGGGAGGCTGCTGGTCGATGCAGCGGTCTCACCGTTCAGGGGCGCCGGGCCTCACTGCCGATGTCGGTCAGTGCCCGTCAGTGGCGGGGTGCCTCAGTGGGCGTGGCCGTGGCCGTGGCCGGCTGCGGCGGGCTCTTCCTCTTCCTTCTTCTCGACGACCAGGGTCTCGGTCGTCAGGAGGAGGGAGGCGATGGAAGCGGCGTTCTCCAGGGCGGAGCGGGTGACCTTGACCGGGTCGATGACGCCGGCCTTGACCAGGTCGCCGTACTCGCCGGTCGCGGCGTTGAAGCCCTGGCCCTTGTCGAGCTCGGCGACCTTGGAGGTGATGACGTAGCCCTCCAGGCCGGCGTTCTCGGCGATCCAGCGCAGCGGCTCGACGGCGGCCTTGCGGACCACGGCGACGCCGGTCGCCTCGTCGCCGGTCTTGTCGAGGTTGCCCTCGAGGACCTTGACGGCGTGGACGAGCGCGGAACCGCCACCGGAGACGATGCCCTCCTCGACCGCGGCGCGGGTCGCGGAGATGGCGTCCTCCAGGCGGTGCTTCTTCTCCTTCAGCTCCACCTCGGTGGCGGCGCCGACCTTGATCACGCACACGCCGCCGGCCAGCTTCGCGAGGCGCTCCTGGAGCTTCTCGCGGTCCCAGTCGGAGTCCGTGTTCTCGATCTCGGCCTTGATCTGCGCGACGCGGCCCTGCACGTCGGCGGAGTTGCCGGCGCCGTCGACGATCGTGGTGTCGTCCTTGGTGACGGTGACGCGGCGGGCGGAGCCGAGGACGTCGATGCCGACCTGGTCGAGCTTGAGGCCGACCTCCTCGGAGATGACGGTGGCGCCGGTGAGGGTGGCCATGTCCTGCAGCATCGCCTTGCGGCGGTCGCCGAAGCCGGGGGCCTTGACCGCGACCGCGTTGAAGGTGCCGCGGATCTTGTTGACGACGAGGGTGGAGAGCGCCTCGCCCTCGAGGTCCTCGGCGATGATCAGCAGCGGCTTGGAGGCGTTGGCCTGGATGACCTTCTCCAGCAGCGGCAGCAGGTCGGCGATCGAGGAGATCTTGCCCTGGTTGATGAGGATGTAGGGGTCCTCCAGGACGGCCTCCATGCGCTCCTGGTCCGTCACGAAGTACGGCGACAGGTAGCCCTTGTCGAAGGCCATGCCCTCGGTGAAGTCCAGCTCCAGACCGAAGGTGTTGGACTCCTCGACGGTGATGACACCGTCCTTGCCGACCTTGTCCATGGCCTCGGCGATGAGCTCGCCGACCTGCTGGTCCTGGGCGGACAGCGCGGCCACGGCGGCGATGTCGGACTTCTCGTCGATCGGGCGGGCCGACGCGAGCAGGTCCTCGGAGACGGCCTTGACGGCGGCGTCGATGCCCTTCTTGAGGAGGGCGGGGGACGCGCCGGCGGCCACGTTCTTCAGGCCCTCGCGCACCAGCGCCTGGGCGAGCACGGTGGCGGTGGTCGTGCCGTCACCAGCGATGTCGTTGGTCTTGGTCGCCACCTCCTTCACCAGCTGCGCGCCGAGGTTCTCGTACGGGTCGTCGATCTCCACCTCGCGGGCGATCGTGACACCGTCGTTGGTGATGGTGGGGGCGCCGAACTTCTTGTCGATGACGACGTTGCGGCCCTTGGGGCCGATCGTCACCTTGACCGTGTCGGCCAGCTTGTTGACGCCGCGCTCGAGGGCGCGACGGGCGTCCTCGTCGAACTTCAGGATCTTCGCCATGACAGCGGGAGCCCTCTCGGAGATCTGTGGATGAAGCTTTTGAAAAAACGCACTGCGCCCCGGGCGCCCGGCTTTTTATGTGGTCGCGGGGGCCAGGGGCGCAGCGTCAAGCATCAATGTGCTTCCGGAACGATCCGGGGTGAACTACTTCTCGATGATCGCGAGAACGTCGCGAGCCGAGAGGACGAGGTACTCCTCGCCGTTGTACTTCACCTCGGTGCCGCCGTACTTGCTGTACAGGACGACGTCGCCGACCTTGACGTCGAGCGGCAGGCGCTCGCCGTTCTCGAAGCGGCCCGGGCCCACGGCGAGGACGGCGCCCTCCTGGGGCTTCTCCTTCGCGGTGTCCGGGATGACCAGGCCCGAGGCCGTGGTCTGCTCGGCGTCGAGCGGCTGGACCACGATGCGGTCCTCGAGCGGCTTGATGGCAACCTTGGAGCTGGTGGTCGTCACGATCCGACCTCCCCCTTCGGAGATCTCACGGGGTTAACTGTCTGAGGTGGCGACCAGGTGGATCCGTCGTCGCGGGTGCCGGACCTGCCCGTCGCGTTGTTGGCACTCTCCAGTGGGGAGTGCCAGAGCCGAGACTATGACCGGGGTTAGCACTCGGTCAAGCGGAGTGCCAATGCCTGCGGCGCGTCGGCCGAAAATTCCGCTCGGGCGAGTGTGTTTGGTGCCCGGTGCCGGGGTGGGCGTCGGCTGGGGGCTGCCGCCCCCAAGCCCCCGCTTCGGCCCTGGACGGGCCTCGTCCTCGAACTCCCCCAGAGGGGGCACCCCCAGACGGGCTAGTCACCTACAGGTAGTCCTCCAGCTTGCCCACCGTCAGGTGTTGTTGCTGGATCTGGCGCAGCAGGTCCGGGGTTCGGTCGGGGGTCGTGGCGAGGATGTCGCCCGGGTGCAGGCGGTGGGGGTCGGTGGGGGTGCGCCACAGGACGATCGCGGTGATGCCGCAGTCGGCGGCGGCTCGGCGGGTGGTGGTGTCGTACGCGCCGTAGGGCGGGCGGAAGAGGCGGGGGCGCACGCCGAAGCGGGCGTTGAGCTTGTTCTGCTGGCCGCAGATCTCTGCGCGCTGGCCGGCGTAGGGCAGACCGCGCAGGGCGGCGTGGTCGAGGGTGTGGTTCTGGAGGTCCGCGCCGACCTCCCGCAGGCGGGCGAAGTGGGCGTAGGCCGGGCCGGCGACGCTGTCGGTGACGAACACGCTCACGGGGAGGCGCAGTTCGCGGACCATGTCGACGAACCGGGGGTCGCGTTCGGCGCCGTCGTCGTAGGTGAGGAAGACGACCCTGTCGGAGGTGGTGACGCGGTCGAGGACCGGGGGGAGGGCCCGCCGGGGCGGGGGCTTCGGGCGGGCGGGGGCCGGTGCGGGGGCCAGGGGGGACGGGAGGCCCCAGCGGCGGTACGGCGGCTCGTCCGTCGCGGGGGCGTGCGCGGAGCGCGCTCGGGTCGCCGCCGGGCCCGCCACCGGTTCGCCCGCGGGGGCGCAGGCCGTGAGGGCGCAGGCGCTGAGGACCGCCGCCGCGATGAGGGCCGCCGCGCGTGCCGGCGCTGGGGCCGAGGGCCGCCCCCGGTGTCTCACAGGTAGTCCTCCAGGCGGGCCACCGCGTATCCCTCTCCGGTCGCCTTGTTCAGGAAGGTGCGGATCATGTCGGGCATTGTGCCCTTCCAGTCGTCCGGCCCGCGGAAGTGACTCAGGACGATGTCGCCCGGGTGGAGCTCTCGGTCCCACTCGCGGTACTCCCAGTGGTCGACGAACACCTCCTCGTTCCACAGGGGCACATGGGTGACGCCGCAGGACTTCGCGGCTCGCAGGGTGGCCTTGTTGTAGTTGCCGTAGGGCGGGCGGAAGAGGGCCGGGCGGCGGCCGTACTGCTTCTCGACGACGTCCTGCATGCCGCAGATCTCGCGCTTCTGGCGCTGGTAGGACAGGCCCGGCAGGTAGGGGTGGTGGAGGGTGTGGTTGTTGAGGGTCACCCCGTCGTCCTGCATCTTCTTGAAGTAGCCGTAGTCGTCCTTGACGAGGTAGTCGCTGAGGAACGCGGTGTACGGGATCCGCAGCTCGGTCATCATGCGCAGGAACGCCGGGTCCTTCTCCGCTCCGTCGTCGACGGTGAGGAAGACGACCTTGTCGTCGGTGGGGACGGTGGTGAAGACCGGCGGGAGGCCGAGCTCCTCGTGGTCGTCCACCTCGAAGCCCTCGCGGGTGCCGATCCTCGGCTTCCTCGCGGGCGGCGCGGGGGGTGTGAGCGGCACCTTGTCCAGGTCCCAGCGCTCGGCCGCCGCGACCCGCGCCGCGTGGTCGGCGCGCAGTCTGGCCGCGTACGAGTGGAGGGGGCCGGCCTTCGGGCTCTCGTCGGGCTGCTGACCGGGGGCGGGACCGACCGCGCCGCCGCCGCTCTCCGCGCAGCCCGAGACGATCGCGGCCAGGGCGAGGGCCGTGAGACCGCTCTGGTACGCCGTCCACCTCGTCCGGCATTTATCATTTCGTACGACTGATCCCATGGCGCCGGATCCTCGCAGTCCGGTCCCGAAACCCCCGTCCGACACCGCGGCCGGAGGCGCACGGTCCACCGACTGGCCCACAATGACCCGGTGAACGACCTCGCCCCCCTCCTCACCCCCGAAGGCCGCGCCCTGCTCGACGCCGTGCGCGGTACCGCCCCCGCCGACGAACTCGCCGTCGCCACCCGGCTTCGGCGCACGCATCCCGCCGCGCTCGTCTCCGCCGCCCTGGGGCAGGAACGGCTGCGGCAGCGGGCGGCGGTGAAGTTCGGGGCCGAGGACGCGGCGCGGATGTTCTTCACGCCCAACGGGGTCGAGCAGTCGACGCGGGCGAGCGTGGCGGCGTACCGGGCGGCGCGGCTGAGGGAGCTGGGCGTGTCCCGCGTCGCCGACCTGTGCAGCGGGATCGGCGGCGACGCGATCGCGCTGGCGCGCGCGGGGATCAGGGTGCTGGCCGTGGACCGGGACCCGGTGACGGCGGCGGCGGCCCGGGCGAACGCGGACGCGCTCGGCCTCGCCGGCCTGATCGACGTACGGGAGGCGGACGTGACGGAGGTGGACACGGCCGGGTACGACGCCGTGTTCGTCGACCCCGCCCGGCGGGGCGGCCGGGGGCGGATCTTCGACCCGGAGGCGTACTCGCCGCCCCTGTCCTGGGCCGTGGCGGCGGCGCTCAAGGCGCCGCACGCCGCGCTGAAGGTGGCCCCGGGCATCCCCCACGAGGCCGTGCCCGCCGAGGCCGAGGCCGAGTGGATCTCGGACGGCGGAGACGTGAAGGAGGCGGTGCTGTGGTTCGGGACGGACCCGGGCGCCGTCCGCGCCACGCTGCTGCCCGGCCCGCGCACCCTGCGCGGCGCCGGTCTGCCGAACCCGCCCGTGCGCCCCGTCGGCCGCTACCTCTACGAGCCCGACGGGGCCGTCATCCGCGCGCACCTGGTCGCTGACGTCGCCCGGGACCTCGACGGCGGCCTGGTCGACGAGACCATCGCCTACGTCACCGCGGACACCCTGCGCCCGACGCCGTACGCCACCGCGTACGAGATCACCGACCGGCTGCCCTTCAACGTCAAGAAGCTGAAGGCGCTGCTGCGGGAGCGGGAGGTGGGGATCCTGACGGTGAAGAAGCGCGGGTCGGCCGTGGAGCCGGAGGAACTCCGCAAGAAGGTCAGGCCCCAGGGACCGAACGCGGCGACGGTGTTCCTGACCCGCGTGGCGGGAGCCCCGACGATGCTCGTCGGCCGGCCGGCCGAAGCCCCCACGGCCGACGGCCCCCGCGCGTAGCCCCGTTGGGCACGGGGCGGGGCAGGCGCTTCAGGGGCGGCGCAGGGACTTCCAGAGGTCGCCCGCCTCGGGGTTGCGGGCGACCACCCGGTTGGGATCCGAGGGGGCCGGGCGCACCGGCATCATCACGGTCGTGACCTGCGCGGCGGACAGGCCCTTCAGGCTCCGGGCGAGTTCCGTCAGCTCGGAGAGGGAGTCCAGGCGGGTGTCGGTGGTGAGGCTCCGGGTGGCCGCGTCGGCAACCTCGTACAGGCGGGTGGGGCTGGTGAACAGGTCGGTGGAGGCGATCTGCTCGAGGAGGGCCTTCACCAGCGTCTGCTGGAGGCCGATGCGGCCGAGGTCGCTGCCGTCGCCTATGCCGTGCCGGGTGCGGGCCAGGGCGAGGGCCTGGACGCCGTCGAGGTGGTGGACGCCCGCCGCGAGGGTGAGGTGGCTGTCCTCGTCGTCGATGTCCTCGGTCGTGGTCACCGTGACCCCGCCGAGCGCGTTCACCAGCTTCGCGAAGCCCGAGAAGTCGACCTCGACGTAGTGGTCCATGCGCACACCGGTGATCGACTCGACGGTCTTCACCGCGCACACCGGACCACCCACGGAGTACGCGGTGTTGAACATGACGCCGTGCGCCTTCGACGTGGAGCCGCCGGAGGGCAGCGGGCAGGACGGCCGGGTCACCAGGGTGTCGCGCGGGATGCTGACGATCGTGGCGCTGCGGCGGCCCGCGTCGACGTGCACGACCATCGCGGTGTCGGAGCGGGCGCCGGTGCTGTCGCCGCCGCCGAGTTCCCGGTTCTCCGTGCCGCCGCGCGAGTCTGAGCCCAGGACGAGGATGTTGAGGGACCCCGCCGGTAACGGGGCGGGGGACGCGGCGCCGTACGGCACGGGGGCGTTCACCGTCCGCGCCGGGCGGTCGTCGCCGAGCGCGGTGTCGATGTCGACGCTCGTGATGTTGCCGTCGAGGTGCCGGTAGGCCGCCCAGCCCGCCGCGGCCGCGCCCAGGACCAGCGCGGCGGCGAGGATGAGGCCGACGGTCTTCAGCGTTCCCGGCCGTCTGCGCCGGCCCGATCCGTGCTCGCTCGCGTCGATTTCCGTCACGCGATGAACGTAAGTCCGAATTATTAAGGGGTTGTTAGGACGTCCGCCCCGACCAGGTTCTGGACCCGTTCCACGGGAAGGCAGGCGCGGCGAAAGTTTCGACCGGTCAGCCGATTTGCTTCGGTCCCGTCGATCCGCCCGGCGCCGCCGTGCTCGTGCGCACGACCAGACTCGTCGCCAGCTCCACCCGCGTCGCCGCCGGCCCTTCTTGCGCCGAGGACCGTCCCAGCTCCAGCACCAGCCGGGCCGCCGCCTCCGCCATCTCCATCAGCGGCTGCCGTACGGTCGTCAGCGGCGGCCCCACCAAGGGTGCCACCGGCAGGTCGTCGAAGCCGACGACGCTCAGGTCCTCCGGGATCCTCAGCCCCAGCTCGCGCGCCGCCTCGTACACGCCGAGCGCCTGGAGGTCGTTGCCGGCGAAGACGGCGGTGGGCCGGTCGGGGCGTTCGAGAAGCTCACGGCCGATCCGGTAGCCCGCCTCGTGGTGGAAGTCGCCGGTCCTGATCAGCGCCGGGTCGACCGGCAGGCCGGCCGTCTCCAGGGCGGCCCGGTAGCCGTCGATGCGGGCCCGGCTGCACATCATCTGCGGCGGCCCGCTGATCGCGCCGATCCGCCGGTGCCCCAGCTCCACCAGATGCCGGGTCGCGGCCAGCCCGCCCTGCCAGTTGGTGGCGCCGATCGACGGCACGTCCGCGCCCGGGTCGCCCGCCGGGTCCATCACCACGAACGGGATGGAACGGCTGGTCAGCAGCGCGCGCTGGGATTCGTCGAGCCCGGACAGAACGAGGATCACGCCGTGCGGACGGCGGGCGGCGACCTGGTCGGCCCAGGTCCGCCCGGGGGTGAGCCGCCCGGCGCTCTCGCTCAGCACCACGCTCAGCCCGGCGTCCCGCGCGACGTTCTCGACACCCCGGATGACCTCCATCGCCCAGGCGCTCTCCAGCTCGTGGAAGACCAGGTCGATCAGGGGCGAGCGGGTCGCCTCCGCACGCCGGCGCCGGTAGCCGTGGGCGCGCAGCAACTCCTCGACACGGGTGCGGGTCGCCGGGGCGACGTCGGCGCGGCCGTTGAGGACCTTCGAAACAGTCGGGGCGGAGACGCCGGCCTCGCGGGCGATCTCCGCGAGCGTGGCGGTCTGCGTCGCCCGCGCTCCTGTCCGCGTTCCAGCGGGATCCGGGGAAGTCATGGCGGCGATCGTATCCCCGCACCCCCTCTTGACGAACCTCGTGCGGCACCATAGGTTCCCGGAACATTCGAAGTGTGTTACGAAACATTCGAATCCTTCGGGACCGGTTTCCTCCGGGACACCTCCGGGACAGGAGTTTCATGACCACCGCCCCCTGGCGTGACAGCGCTCTGCCCGCCGCCGCCCGAGTCGACGACCTCCTCGCCCGGATGACCCTGGAGGAGAAGACCGCCCAGCTGTACGGGGTGTGGGTCGGCGCCGCGACGGACGGCGAGGGAGTCGCCCCGCACCAGCACGAGATGACCGCCGAGGCCGCCGAGCGGGACTGGGCCGAGCTGATCACCCGGGGGCTCGGCCAGCTGACCCGCTCCTTCGGCACCGCCCCCGTGGACCCGGCGGTCGGCGCCCGCGCCCTGGCCGGAGCGCAGCGGCAGATCGCCGGGGCGAGCCGCTTCGGCATCCCGGCGGTGGCGCACGAGGAGTGCCTCGCCGGGTTCACCGCCTGGCGGGCCACGGCCTACCCGGTCCCGCTGGCCTGGGGGGCCTCCTTCGACCCGCCGCTGGTGGAGGAGATGGCCCGGCGCATCGGGCGGGACATGCGCTCGGTCGGCGTGCACCAGGGGCTGGCGCCCGTGCTCGACGTCGTCCGCGACCCGCGGTGGGGGCGGGTCGAGGAGACGATCGGCGAGGACCCGTACCTGGTCGGCACGGTCGGCACGGCGTACGTTCGGGGCCTCGAGTCGGCGGGGATCGTCGCCACGCTCAAGCACTTCGCCGGGTACGCCTCCTCGGCGGGCGCGCGCAACCTCGCCCCCGTGCGGGCGGGCGCGCGCGAGTTCGCCGACGTGACGCTGCCGCCGTTCGAGATGGCGCTGCGCGAGGGCGGGGCGCGTTCGGTGATGGCCGCGTACACGGAACGGGACGGCGTCCCCGCCTCCGCAGACCCGGAGCTGCTGACCGGGCTGCTGCGCGAGGAGTGGGGCTTCACCGGGACGGTGGTCGCCGACTACTTCGGCATCGGCTTCCTCCAGACCCTGCACCGGGTGGCGGGCACGCCGGCGGAGGCGGCCCGGCTGGCGCTGGAGGCCGGGGTCGACGTCGAGCTGCCCACGGTGAAGTACTACGGCGACGCGCTGGTGGCGGCGGTGCGGGAGGGGCTGGTCCCGGAGGACCTGGTCGACCGGGCGGCCCGCCGGGTGCTGGCGCAGAAGTGCGAACTCGGGCTTCTCGACGAGGACTGGCGGCCGGAGGGGGCGGCGGAGCAGGGGACGGCCGGGGAAACGGTCGAGGAGACGGCCGGGGAAGCGGCCGGGGCCGACCGGCCCCGTATCCGGCTCGACTCGGGGGCCAACCGCGCGCTCGCCCGCCGGCTGGCCGAGGAGTCCGTGGTGCTGCTCGACAACCCCGACGGGCTGCTCCCCCTGGCCCCCGGCACCCGGATCGCGGTGGTGGGCCCGAGAGCGGCGGACCCGCTCGCCATGCTCGGCTGCTACTCCTTCCCCTCCCATGTCCTCACCCACCACCCCGGCGTGGAGACCGGCATCGGGATCCCGACGCTGCTGGAGTCGCTGCGCGCCGAACTGCCCGACGCCAAGGTCACGTTCGCGGAGGGGTGCCCGGTGTCGGAGCCGGACCGGTCCGGGTTCGACGAGGCGGTGGCCCGGGCGGCGGAGGCCGACGTCTGCGTGGCGGTCCTCGGCGACCGGGCGGGCCTGTTCGGGCGGGGCACCTCGGGCGAGGGCTGCGATGTGACGGACCTTCGACTGCCGGGCGTGCAGGGCGAGTTGCTCGACGCGCTGACGGCGACGGGCGTTCCGGTGGTGCTGGTCCTGCTGACCGGCCGCCCCTACGCGCTCGGACGCTGGCACGGCCGGCTGGGAGCGGTGGTCCAGGCCTTCTTCCCCGGCGAGGAGGGCGGCCCGGCGGTCGCGGGAGCCCTGTCGGGCCGGGTGAACCCCTCGGGCCGTCTCCCGGTGAGCGTGCCGCGCGTCCCCGGCGGCCAGCCGTGGACGTACCTCCAGCCGCCGCTGGGCCTGGCCGGTGAGGTCAGCAACCTGGACCCGACCCCGCTGTACGCCTTCGGGCACGGCCGCTCGTACACGACGTTCGCCTGGGAGGACGTCGCGGGCGGCACCGACGCCGAGATCTCCACCGACGGCTCCTACGACCTCTCCGTCACCGTCCGCAACACCGGCGACCGCGCCGGCGCGGAGGTCGTCCAGCTGTATCTGCACGACCCGGTGGCGAGCGTGACCCGTCCCGACGTGCGCCTGGTCGGCTACCAGCGCCTGGAACTGGGCCCGGGTGAGGCCGGCCGGGTCACCTTCCGCTTCCACACCGACCTGTCGGCGTTCACCGACCGCGAGGGCCGGCGCGTGGTGGAGCCCGGCGCGCTGGAACTCCGGCTGTCCTCCTCCAGCGCCGACCACCGCCACACGGCGTCGCTGCGGCTGACGGGCCCGGTGCGCGAGGTGGGGACGGACCGCCGGCTGCGCTGCGAGACGGAGGTGTCGGCGGGCTGAGGGACGCCGCACGGGCGATGCGCCCCGCACGGGCTCACGCCTGGTCGGTCACCGACTCGAAGCGCCAGCGGTGCACCGACCGGGTGGTCAACCCGTCTTCCGGCTCGGGGAGTTCGGGAAGTTCGGCGTCAAAGCCGGCGTCCCACCAGGTGATGACGAGGACCCGGTCCTGGGGGGCGCGGAAGGTCTCGCGGCGCAGGGGGACGCCGTCGAGCCGCTGGGCGCGGGCCCAGGCCAGCAGTTCCTCGCCGCGTCCCGCCGCCGCCCGGGCCTCCCACATCAGCGCGACCGTCATGCCACAGCCCTCATGAGTACAGGTTCTCCTTGCTGACCTCGTGCACATGATCGTGGCCGTGGCTGTGCCCGTGGCCGTCGTCGTGCGTGTGGCCCGGAACGTGCGGGTCGGTCACCGGGAGGGAGGAGTCCGCGGACAGGTCCCAGCCGGACGCGGCCCGCCCCCGGGCGACCATCTCCGCGCCGAGCGCGGCCACCATCGCCCCGTTGTCCGTGCACAGCTTGGGACGCGGGACCCGCAGCCGGATGCCGGCGGCCTCGCAGCGCTCCTGGGCGAGGGCGCGCAGCCGGGAGTTGGCCGCGACGCCGCCGCCGATCATCAGGTGGTCGACGCCCTCGTCCTTGCAGGCCCGCACGGCCTTGCGGGTGAGGACGTCGACGACCGCCTCCTGGAAGGAGGCCGCCACGTCACGCACCGGAACCTCCTCGCCGGCCGCCCGCTTGGCCTCGATCCAGCGGGCCACCGCGGTCTTCAGACCGGAGAAGGAGAAGTCGTAGGCGGGGTCGCGGGGGCCGGTCAGGCCGCGCGGGAAGGCGATCGCCCGCGGGTCGCCCTCGCGTGCGTAGCGGTCGATGACCGGGCCACCGGGGAAGCCGAGGTCCAGCACCCGGGCGATCTTGTCGAAGGCCTCGCCGGCCGCGTCGTCGATCGTCGCGCCCATCGGACGGACGTCCGAGGTGATGTCGGAGGACAGGAGCAGCGAGGAGTGGCCGCCGGACACCAGCAGCGCCATCGTCGGCTCGGGCAGCGGGCCGTGCTCCAGCTGGTCCACGCAGATGTGCGAGGCGAGGTGGTTCACGCCGTACAGCGGCTTGCCGAGCGCGTAGGCGTACGCCTTCGCCGCCGAGACGCCGACCAGCAGCGCGCCCGCGAGGCCGGGGCCGGCGGTGACGGCGATGCCGTCCAGGTCCTTCGCCGAGACGCCCGCCTCCTTCAGCGCGCGGTCGACGGTGGGGATCATCGCCTCCAGATGGGCCCGGGAGGCGACCTCGGGGACCACCCCGCCGAAGCGGGCGTGCTCGTCGACGCTGGAGGCGATGGCGTCCGCCAGCAGCGTGGTGCCGCGCACGACGCCGACGCCGGTCTCGTCGCAGGAGGTCTCGATGCCCAGGACGAGCGGTTCGTCAGCCATTGATCTCGGTTCCTTGTACGCCGTTCAGGGAGGTGGAGGGGTCGGTCAGGCGCATCACCAGGGCGTCCACGTTGCCCGGCTGGTAGTAGCCGCGCCGGAAGCCGATGGCCTCGAAGCCGAAACGCTCGTACAGCTTCTGCGCGCGGACGTTGTCGACCCGGCACTCCAGCATGACCTCGGTGCAGTCGAACTCGGTCGCCGCGCGCAGCAGTTCGGTGAGCAGGCGGGCGCCGAGCCCGGTGCCCCAGCGCTCGCGGGCGACGGCGATGGTCTGGATGTCGGCGCCCGTGGCGGAGCCGTCCTCGCCCCCGCCCTCGGACGCGGTGCCGGCGACGGCCAGACCGGCGTACCCGACGATGCGGTCGCCTTCGGTGGCCACGACGTAGCGCCGGGTCGCGCCGGGGCCGCGGGCGTGGGCCAGGTCGGACCAGAACATGCCCCGCGACCAGGCGTCCTCGGGGAAGAGGTCCTTCTCCAGTTCCAGCACGGGTTCGATGTCCCACCAGCGCATCTCACGCAGCGCGGGCAGGGCGGTCTCGGAGGCGGCGGGCTCGGTCACTTCGGGGTGACCACCTTGTAGTTCTTGGGCACCTGGGCGTCGGGCCGGCGCAGGTACAGCGGGCGGGGCTCGGGGAGTTCCTCGCCGGCGGCGAGCCGCTCGGCGGCCAGGCTCGCGAGCGCCGCGGCCGTGACGTGCTCCGGCGCGTGGACGTCGGGGAAGGTGTCGGGGTAGAGCAGCGCGCCCGCGCCGACGGCGGGCAGCCCGGCCACCTGGTCGGCGATGTCGGCGGGCCGGTCCACGGCCGGGTCGCCGACGCGGGTGCGGGAGTCGGTGTAGCGGGCCCAGTAGACCTCCTTGCGCCGGGCGTCGGTCGCCACGACGAAGGGGACGGACAGGTCGGCGGCGTAGGCGAGGCCGTCGAGCGTGCACAGCCCGTGCACGGGGACGCCGAGCGCGAGACCGAAGGTGTCGGCGGTCATCAGACCGACGCGCAGCCCGGTGTAGGGGCCGGGTCCGACGCCTACGACGATCCCGGTGACGGCGTCGAGCCGGAGCCCCGCCTCGGTGAGCAGACGGTCGACGGCCGGCAGCAGCAGCTCACCGTGCCGGCGCGCGTCCACCTGACTGGAGGAGGCGACGACGTCCGCGCCGTCGTGCAGCGCGACGGTGACGGCGGGGGTGGCGGTATCCAGAGCGAGCAAGAGCACACAAACAGCCTACGGCTCCCCGGCGAGCGCGCGTGCCGCGCACGGGCACACGGGCCGCGACCGCGATGGCTGCTAACGTCACGGCCGGGCACATTCCGGGGTGAATACGACCAATGCAACCAATGCGTCCAATGCGACCGAAGCGACGAAGAGGTGGATGCCGGTGGCCGGGAGCAGCGCGACGATCGTGGCCGGGCTGACCGCGGCGGCGCTGACGACCGTCGGGTTCCTCGCCCTGCGGGCGTCGGCGACCGCGCCGGCCGGGCCGGCCGAGCCGCGTGCGCAGGCCGCGGCGGCGGAGGCGGCCCCCGGGCGAACGCGTTCCCTCGCGCTGCCGGCCTCCTCCGGCGTGGGCGAGCGGGTCGTGTACGCGCTGGACGACGACCGGGTGTGGCTGGTGGGCCCCGACGGCCGGGTCGAGCGGACGTTCGCGGTCAGCCCGGGCACCGTCGACCCGGTGCCCGGCTCGTACGCCGTCACCTCCCGCTCCAGCACGGCCACGGGGACCGACGGCGTGCCGGTCGAGCACGTCGTGCGCTTCACCGACGTCGGCGATGTGGTCGTCGGCTTCAGCGCGACGACGGACGGCTCGATGCCGGTGCCCGACCCGGAGACCCGGACGGGCGGGATCCGCGAGGCACCGGCGGACGGCGAGGCGATGTGGCGGTTCGCGACGATCGGCCAGCGGATCGTCGTGGTCCGTTAGCCGGGGCCCGCAGAGCCCCCGGGCTGATCGTATGAAGGTTCCGACAAGACGTCGGCAAGATGTTGCGTTCGGCGTCCCGGACGTGGTGACATGGTGGCCAGCCCTTGGTTAGGTGAACCTAACCAGGTCCGCTCCCGGCCCGCAGGAGGCGTCCGTGCCCGCCACCGAGTCCCAGGCCCAGCCTCCGCGACCGTTCACGCTCGCCGGGGTGTCCATGCGCGAGCTGCTCGCGTCCTGCGCCGCCGCCGAGGCGGTGTCCCTCCCGCCGCGCGCCCCGGAGCCCGAGGCGGCCCCGAGGCAGCGGCGGGCCGAACACCGCGAGGCCGCCTGACCGGCGGCCCTACAGGCGCTTCCTAGGCCGCCAGGGCGCTGAGGTCGGCCGACGCCCATCGTTCGCCGAGGCCCGTGACGGTGACGTGGCGCACCTCGTCCGTCGTGTCGCCGACGGCCCGGTGGATGCGCACCTGCAGCCGCTCCTCGGTCAGTTCCTCGACCTTGCCCTCGCCCCACTCCACGACGACGACGGACTCGGGCAGCGACACGTCGAGGTCCAGGTCCTCCATCTCGTCCAGCCCGCCGCCCAGGCGGTACGCGTCGACGTGGACGAGCGGCGGACCGTCCCCGAGGGACGGGTGGACCCGGGCGATCACGAACGTCGGCGAGGTGACCGCGCCCCGGACGCCGAGCCCCTCGCCTAGCCCGCGGGTCAGCGTGGTCTTGCCCGCGCCGAGCTCCCCGCTGAGCATCACGAGATCGCCGGCGCGCAGCAGCTTGGCCAGGCGGCGGCCCAACTCCCGCATCAGATCGGGGGAGTTGACGATGATCTCCAGAGAAACCGGATCAGCCGGGTCGTACGGTGCTGCTGGTGCTTCCATAGCCCCCCACCGTAGCCCCTGCCGGCACGGCGCCCGCGCGGGTCAGCAGGTCGGCGAGGCGGTCGGTGACCACCTCCGGGTGCTCCAGCATCACCAGGTGCCCGGCGTCCGGCACGAGGACCAGCTCGGCGTCGGGCAGCAGGTCGGCGATCGCCTCGCTGTGCTCGCTGGGCGTGACCAGGTCCCCGATGCCGGCCAGCACCAGCACGGGCATACCGGTGAAGCAGGCCAGCGCCTCGGTCTTGTCGTGATCGGTGAAGGCCGGGTAGAACTCGGCGACCACGTCGATCGGCGTGCCCTCGATCATCCGCTCCGCGAACCGGGCGATCGCCGGGTCGACGTCCCGGGAGGCGAAGGAGTACCGCTTGATGACCCCGGCGAACAGATCGGCGGTGGCCCGCCGCCCCTTCTCCACCAGCGCCGCCTGCTGTCCCAGCGCCTTCAGCACACCGGGCAGCACCCGCCGCACCGCGTTGACGCCGGCGACCGGCAGCCCGAAGTTGACCTCGCCGAGCCGCCCCGACGACGTGCCGACGAAGGCGGTGGCGACGACCCGCTCCCGGATCAGCTCGGGGTACTGCGCGGCGAGCGCCATGACGGTCATGCCGCCCATCGAGTGCCCGACCAGGACTATCGGCCCCTCGGGCGCGGCCGCGTCGATGACGGCCTTCAGATCGCGCCCCAACTGGTCGATGCTGACGGGCGCCTCCCCCCGGACCTGGCCTGCGCCGCGCGCGGACCGGCCGTGGCTGCGCTGGTCCCAGTGCACGGTCCGTATGACGCCCCGCAGGGCCGCCCGCTGGAAGTGCCAGGAGTCCTGGGTCAGGCAGTAGCCGTGGCTGAAGACGACGGTGACGGGCAGCGGCGCCTTGCGGCCGAAGAGCCGCCGGCGGCGGGGCGCCGTGCCGCCCTCCGGCTCCACGTCGTCGACCTCGTAGTACAGCTCGGTGCCGTCGTCGGAGAACGCCTTGCCCGGCGTGCCGCGCAGCGCGCCGTAGGGACCTGCCGCGTCGAGGGCCAGCCGGGCCTTGGCGCGCATCCCGCGCCCCACGGTCATCCGCTCCAGCGCGACCCCGGCCGCCGCGCCGGCGGCGATCACGCCTATCGCCGCGCCGGCGACGCCGGTCGCCCGGCGCCAGCCTCCCACCCCCGTGGCGGAGACGGCGGCGACGGCCGCCGAGGCGGCGTCCGCCACTGCCTCCGCACTGCTCTCGCTCACGTACCGCTCCTCTTCGCCTCATCCCGGGTGGTGCCACATGACCGGTCGTGCAGTGCCGTGCCGCTGACGCCCGTGGTGCGGCGGGCGGCCGTCGTGCGAGCGCCGGTCGGATGATCCTCATACCCGGCGGCACGGCGGGCAGTGCCGCGACCGGCGCTCACCCGTCCCCGTGTACGCCCGCAGGTCCGGGGCCCTCGCCCACATAGACGCGCGGAACGCGCGCTCCGATGCGCGTGACGATCTCGTATCCGATGGTGCCGGCGGCCTGCGCCCAGTCCTCCGCCGTCGGCTCGCCGCGGTCGCCGGGCCCGAACAGGACCGCCTCGGCGCCCGCCTCCGGCTCGTCGCCCCCGAGGTCCACGACGAACTGGTCCATCGCGATGCGCCCCGCCGCCGTACGCCACTTGCCGTCGATCAGCACCGGGCCGGAACCGGAGGCGTGCCGCGGGACGCCGTCGGCGTAGCCGAGGGGGACCAGGCCGAGGGTGGTCTCGCCGGGGGTCGTGTAGTGGTGGCCGTAGCTCACGCCGTGCCCGCCCGGCACGTGCTTGACCAGGGCCAGCGACGCCATGAGCGTCATCGCCGGGCGCAGCCCGAGGTCGGCGGAGGAGCCCAGCTCGGGGCTGGGCGAGACGCCGTACATCGCGATGCCGGGGCGGACGAGGTCGTAGTGGCTCTCCGGAAGGGTGAGCGTCGCCGGGGAGTTGGCGATGTGCCGCACCTCGGGCCGCAGGCCGCGCGTCTCGGCGTACGTCACCATCTCGCGGAACACCGTGAGTTGGGCGGCGATGGAGGGGTGCCCTGGCTCGTCGGCGCAGGCGAGGTGCGACCACAGGCCGGTGACCCGGATCAGGCCCTCCGCCTCGGCGCGCAGCGCCTCCTCGACCAGGCCGGGCCAGTCGGCGGGCTGGCAGCCGTTGCGTCCGAGGCCGGTGTCGGCCTTGAGCTGCACCCGCGCGGTCCGTCCGGCGAGGCGGGCGCCCTCCTCCGCCTCCCGCAGCGCCCACAGCGCGCTCACGGAGACGTCGAGGCCGGCCTCGACGGCCGCCCGCCAGGGGCCGCCCGGCGTCCACAGCCAGCACATGATCCGGACGTCGTCCGGCAGCCCGCCCTCCGCGCGCAGCGCGAGCGCCTCCTCCGGCGTGGCGGTGCCTATCCAGGTGGCGCCCGCCTCGACGGCCGCGCGGGCGCAGGGGGCCGCGCCGTGGCCGTACCCGTCGGCCTTCACGACGGCCATGAACGCCGCACCGGGCGCCTTGGCGCGCAGGGTCCGCACGTTGGCCCGCACGGCGCCCAGATCGATCTCGGCGCGGGCGCGCTGCGGGTTGGCGGTCGGCAGTGCAGTCTCACTCATCGCGCCCAGTGTCTCAGAGCCCCCGGACGCCCCCGGAGCGGACACGGTCAACGGCCCGGAGGGGGCGGCGGCCCGGGTCTTTCCGGACGTCTCTTCCCGCCAGGCCGCCCGCCCCGCCCCGCGACACCCGCCCACCGGGCCTGACGGCCCCGGCCGGGATCTCGTTCAGGAGCCTCAGCCGCGCATCACGTCCCGCCAGGCCTGCCGTACCGCGTCGGCCACGTCTCCCGCGGACACCGGCGCCCCCTCCGCCGCGAACCGGCCCGCGAGGCCGTGCAGGTACGCGCCCGCGCCGGCCGCGTCCACCGTGCTCAGGCCCGCCGCCAGCAGCGACCCCGCCAGCCCGGACAGCACGTCACCGCTCCCGGCCGTGGCCAGCCAGCCGGTGCCCGTGGCGTTCACCCGGACCGCTCCCCCGTCCGCCGCCGCGACCAGCGTGGTCGAACCCTTCAGCAGCACCGTCGCCCCGTACCGCGCGGCCAGCTCCCGCGCCGCCGCGAGGCGCCCCGACTCGACCTCCTCGCGCGACACCCCGAGCAAAGCCGCCGCCTCGCCCGCGTGCGGGGTCATCAGCGTGGGCGCGGCACGGCCCCGCACCGCCTCGGCGTCGGCCAGCCGCAGCCCGTCCGCGTCCACCAGCACCGGCACCTCGGCGGCCAGCACCTCCGCCACCACGCCGGCGTCGTCCCCGGCGCCCGGGCCGACGACCCACGCCTGTACCCGCCCGGCCCGGCGCGGCCCCTGGTCGGAGACGAGCGTCTCCGGGAACCGCGCGAGCACGGCGTCGCCCGCGGGACCGACGTATCGGACGGCTCCCGCGCCGCCCCGCAGCGCGCCGGCGACCGCCAGCACGGCGGCCCCGGGATAGCGCGCGGACCCGGCCGCGATCCCGACCACGCCCCGCCGGTACTTGTCGCTCTCGGCTGCCGGAGCCGGCAGCAGCCGGGCCACGTCGGCGTGCTGCAACGCCACCAGTTCGGGCCGGTCGGGCAGCTCCAGGCCGATGTCGACCAGCCGCACCGACCCGGCGTGCTCCCGCGCCGGATCGATCAGCAGCCCGGGCTTGTGCGTCCCGAAGGTCACCGTGAGGTCGGCCCGCACCGCCGCGCCCCGCACCTCGCCCGTGTCGGCGTCGACCCCGCTCGGCAGGTCGACGGCGACGACGACGGCCCGGGAGCGCGCGGCGAGCGCGGCCAGGTCCACGGCGTCGCCGCGCAGCCCGCCGCGTCCACCGATGCCGACGATGCCGTCGAGCACGAGGTCGGCCCGCCGGACCGCCTCGTCCGCCTCGTCCCCCGAGGTGAGCGTGCGGCCCCCGGCGCGCCGCAGGGCGCCGAGCCCGCCGGGGTGCGTGCGCTCCGGCGCGAGCAGCACGGCGGTCACCCCCGCCCCGCGCCGGGCCAGCCGGGCCCCGGCGTACAGGGCGTCACCTCCGTTGTCCCCGCTGCCGACCAGCAGCACGACCCGGCTCCCGTACACCCGCCCCAGTACGTCGGCGCAGGCGGCGGCGAGACCGGCGGCGGCCCGCTGCATCAGCGCGCCCTCCGGAAGCCGTGCCATCGCCTCCCGCTCGGCGGCCCTGACGGTGTCCACACAGTAGGCAGTACGCATGCACCCCAGTCTCACACCGCGGCACCCGACGCGGCCTCAGCCACCCACCGGCCCACCGGTGGCAGGCGCGCGCACCGCCTCACCCCTCGGCGATCACCACCGCCGAAGCCACGCCCGCGTCATGACTCAACGACACATGCCAGCCCCGCACGCCCAGTTCCGCCGCCCGCGCGGCGACGCTGCCCCGCACCCGCAGCCGGGGCTGCCCGCTGTCCTCGACGTACACCTCCGCGTCGGTCCACAGCAGCCCCGCCGGCGCCCCCAGCGCCTTGGCGAGGGCCTCCTTCGCCGCGAACCGCGCCGCCAGCGAGGCGATCCCCCGCCGCTCCCCGCTCGGCAACAACAACTCGCTTTCCACGAAAAGCCGTTGGGCCAGCGCGGGCGTCCGCTCCAGCGACGCCGCGAACCGCTCGATCTCGGCAACGTCGATGCCGACCCCGATGATGCTCATGCCGAGCACCCTACGGCGGAGCCCCTCCACCACCGGTCGGCCGCGCGGCTGTCACCCCCTGCTGCTAGCCTGCGCGTCTTCTCGCACTGATCACATCAGTCACACGAACCACACGGTGGAGGAATGAGCAGCACCCCCCACGGCGCACCCGCGGACCCGTCCGGGCCGACCTTCGACCCGTACGACAACCTGCCCGAGCTGATCCCGCTGCGCACCGCCGCGCAGTCCGGCGACTGGCCGTCCGTGCGCGCCTACATCACGCGCCTGGACTCCATCAGCAGGGTCAACTCGGCCGTCAGCCTGGTCGCGGACGTCCCCGGCGTCGAGAACATGCTCGAGCGGGCTGTCCGGGAGCAGCCCGGGGACCCGCTGCCCCGCACCCTGCTCGCCCAGCGCTATGTGTACATCGGCTGGGACATCCGCAGCGCCGCCCGCGCCGAGCACGTCTCGCGGGACCAGTTCGACCAGTTCCACTCCTGGCTGCGCCGGGCCGAGCAGCTGCTGATCGAGGTGTGCGCGGAGCAGCCGTCGTACTCCCCCGCCTGGAACGCCCGCCTGACCACCGCGCGCGGCCTGGAACTGGGGCAGTCCGAGGTCCGCCGGCGCTACGACCGGCTGTCCGCGCACCACCCGCACGACTACCACGCCCAGACGAGCCTGCTCCAGCAGCTCTGCCCCAAGTGGGGCGGCTCCTGGGAGGCAGCGCACGGCTTCGCCCAGGAGTGCGCCAAGGCCGCACCCGACGGCCACCCCAACGCCGCCCTCGTCGCCGACGCCCACATCGAGCACTGGCTGGAGCTCGGCGGCTCGGAGGGCGCGGCGTACCTGCGGGGCGTCCCGGTCCACGACGACCTGCGCTTCGCCGCCCACGCCTCCGTGCTGCACCCCGACCACCGGGCCGACTGGAACTCCATCGGCGCGCACAGCACGTTCGCGTTCGCCTTCTCCCTCGGCGGCCACTTCGAGGACGCGGCCCCGCACTTCGCCTTCCTCGGCAACCGCGCCTCGAAGCACCCGTGGGACTACATGAACGACCCGAAGGCGTCCTTCCGCAAGTGCCGCAAGTCCGCGCTGGAGTCCCGAGGAGGCGGATACCGGTGACCACCGACCTGCACGAGGCCGCCGACGGCCTGGCCGCCCTCGACGGGCTGATCTCCCACACCTCCGTCCAGGGCATCCCCACCCTCTACGCCCCGGCCCCCGGCGGCAACGAGATCACCGCCGGGCTCTTCTTCCGTGTGGGCCGCGCCGACGAGACCCTGGCCACCGCCGGCATCACCCACCTCGTCGAGCACCTCGCCCTGTACCGGCTCGGCCTGTCCGACCTGCACTACAACGGGGCGACGGCGAACGCGTACACCCTCTTCCACGTCACCGGCAGCGAGGCGGAGGTCGTCTCCTACCTCAACAGCGTGTGCGCGGGACTGCGCGAGCTGCCGATGGAGCGGCTGGAGACCGAGAAGGAGATCCTGCGCACCGAGGCCGCGGGCCGCGGCGGCGGCTCCCAGCTCCCGCTGTGGCGTTACGGCGCCCAGAGCTACGGCCTGTCCAGCTACAACGAGCTCGGCACCTGGAGCCTGACCCCCGAGCAGGTGCGGCACTGGGCGCACACCCGCTTCACCCGGGACAACGCGGTGCTGTGGATCACCAGCGACCGCGTGCCCGACGGCCTGGACCTCACCCTGCCCGCCGGAGTCCGCCTCCCCGCGCCGGCGCCCACCAGCGCGCTGCCCGTCACCCCGGCGTTCATCCGCGGGGACGACGGCCACGTCGCGTTCTCCGCGGTGCTGCCCCGCTCCACGGCGGCCTCCGTCTTCGCCGACGTCCTCGGCCGGGCCCTCTTCCAGGATCTGCGCCAGGAGGGCGGCTACTCGTACTCCGCCGAAGCCGACTACTCCCCGCGCGACGCCGACTTCGCCACCCTCACGGCGTACGCCGACGCCCTCCCGCAGAAGCAGGACGCGGTGATCGGCGGTTTCATCGACACCCTCGCGCGGCTGCGGGCCGGCCGGATCGAGCAGTCCGAGCTGGACTCGGCGCGCGCCAAGACCCTCAAGCTGTACGACGTCCCGGACTTCGGCGCCGTCTCGCTGCCGTCGTACGCGCTGAGCCTGCTGCTCGGGCACCGCATCCTCTCCCCCGAGCAGCACAAGGCCGAGCTGCACGCGGTCACCCTCGCCGACCTGCACGACGTCGCCCGCCAGGCCTGGGGCAACGGGTTGCTCCAGACGCCCGGGCGCGGCGTCGACTGGGCCGGCTTCAGCCCCGCGCCCCAGTACTCCACGACCACCGTCACCGGCACCCGGCACCAGTCCCTGGAGGACGACCAGGTCACCCTGATCATCGGCACCGAGGGCGTCAGCCTCACGACCCCGCGCGGCCCGGTGACCGTCCGCTACGACGCCTGCGCGGCGATGACCACCCGCCCCGACGGCGCCCGCGCCCTCACCGGGCACGACGGGTTCTCGGTCTCCGTCGAGCCGACCCTCTTCCGGGGGATCACCCCGGAGCGCATCGCGACGGTGGACGCGGGGGTGCCGCCGCAGGCGGTCGTGCACATGCCGCCGCGGACTCCCGACCGCATCCCCCAGCCCTCGGCGCGGTCCGGCGGCGCGGGTGGCGCGCGGGGCGGCGCCGGCGGGCGCGCGACGTGGCCGTGGACGGCCGCGCTGTGGACGGTGGGATCGCTGGCCGGGATCTGGTCGCTACTGTGCGCCCTGATCACCGTGGTCGAGGGAGCCGACGCGACCCCGGAGTGGGACGTCGTCGCCATGGTCTGGATCATGGCGGTCCCGCTGCTTCTGACCACCTGGCAGCTGAGGAAGGCCCGAAACCAGCGGAGGTCCTGACCGGGGGCGCCCAATGAGGTGGGGGCGCGGGTGATCCGGCGGCTGCGGGCCCATCTGGGCTGATCGCGCAGTTCCCCGCGCCCCTGATCGCCTCCGGCGATCTCCGCGCACGCCCCCGAACCCCCACTTCGTCAGGCGCCCGGCCCTACTCCACCGTCACCGACTTCGCCAGGTTGCGGGGCTGGTCCACCTCGTTGCCTCGGGCCGTCGCCAGTTCGCAGGCGAACACCTGCAGCGGCACCGTCGCCACCAGCGGCTGCAGCAGCGTCGGCGTGGCGGGGATGCGCACGAGGTGGTCGGCGTACGGCACGACCGCCTCGTCCCCCTCCTCCGCGATCACGATCGTCCGCGCACCCCGTGCCCGGATCTCCTGGATGTTGGACACGATCTTGTCGTGCAGCACGGACCGCCCCCGGGGCGACGGCACGACCACGACGACCGGCATGTCCTCCTCGATCAGCGCGATCGGCCCGTGCTTGAGCTCACCGGCCGCGAAGCCCTCGGCGTGCATGTAGGCCAGTTCCTTCAGCTTCAGCGCGCCCTCCAGGGCCACCGGATAGCCGACGTGCCGCCCCAGGAACAGCACGGTGTCCTTGCCGGCGAGCGACCGCGCCAGCTCCCGCACCGGCTCCATGGTCTCCAGCACCCGCTCGACCTCACCGGAGATCCGCGCGAGGTCGCGCACCACGGCCCGGATCTCGTCGGCCCACTGGGTGCCCCGCACCTGGCCGAGATAGAGAGCCACCAGATAGCAGGCCACCAGCTGCGTCAGGAACGCCTTCGTCGAGGCGACCGCCACCTCGGGCCCTGCGTGCGTGTACAGCACGGCGTCCGACTCGCGGGGGATCGTCGAGCCGTTGGTGTTGCAGACGGCCAGCACCCTGGCCCCCTGCTCACGGGCGTGCCGCAGCGCCATCAGCGTGTCCATGGTCTCGCCGGACTGCGAGATCGCGATCACCAGCGTCTGCCGGTCCAGGATCGGGTCGCGGTAGCGGAACTCGCTCGCCAGCTCCACCTCGCACGGGATCCGCGTCCAGTGCTCGATGGCGTACTTGGCGATCAGCCCGGCGTGGAAGGCCGTACCGCAGGCGACCACGACGACCTTGTCGACCTCGCGCAGCACCCCCGCGGGGATCCGCACCTCGTCGAGCGTCAGCGAACCGGACGCGTCGACGCGCCCCAGCAGCGTGTCGGCGACCGCCTTGGGCTGCTCGGCGATCTCCTTGAGCATGAAGTAGTCGTAGCCGCCCTTCTCCGCGGCGGACGCGTCCCAGTCGACGTGGTACGACCTGACCTCCGCCGGACGGCCGTCGAAGCCGGTCACCGTCACCGCGTCCCGGCGCAGCTCCACCACCTGGTCCTGGCCCAGTTCGATCGCCGAGCGCGTGTGGGCGATGAACGCGGCGACGTCCGAGGCGAGGAAGGCCTCGCCTTCCCCGACGCCCACCACCAGCGGTGAGTTGCGCCGCGCGCCCACGACCAGGTCCGGTTCGTCGGCGTGCACCGCGACCAGCGTGAACGCCCCCTCCAGCCGCCGGCACACCAGCCGCATCGCCTCGGCGAGGTCCGCGCAGGAGGAGAACTCCTCGGCGAGCAGATGGGCCACGACCTCGGTGTCGGTCTCGGAGACCAGGTCGTGCCCCCGCTCGGCCAGCTCGGTCCGCAGCGCGGCGAAGTTCTCGATGATCCCGTTGTGCACGACGGCGACCCGCCCGGCGTTGTCCAGGTGCGGATGCGCGTTAGCGTCCGTCGGCCCGCCGTGCGTGGCCCACCGGGTGTGGCCGATCCCCGTCGTCCCGGTCGGCAGCGGCCGCTCGTCGAGCTCCTTCTCCAGATTGACCAGCTTGCCCGCCTTCTTGGCGGCGGCGATCCCCCCGTCCGCCAGCACGGCGACGCCCGCCGAGTCGTATCCCCGGTACTCCAGCCGCTTCAGCCCGGCCGTCACGACCTCCAGGGCCGACTGCGATCCCACGTATCCCACGATTCCGCACATGAGCCGCAGCGTACGGCGAAACCCCGCCCGAAAAGAGGCTGACCGTGCCCGATTTCGGAAATCCCCGCCCCGTTTCCCACACCTGACGCACTCACAGATCGTTCCCAGCCATCACTCGGGCGCTCCCTTGTCGCACCGAACACCCGTTCATAGACCGGCCCGGCACTCAGCGGATCTTGACCACATCCGCCTCGTGCACACCGGTCGGCGACCGGGGGACCCACGTCGCTACGGGGAGGACCATCCATGTCGCAGCACCTGCGAGCCGCCCGTCTCACGCCTGCCTCCGTGCGGGCCGCCGGACGACCGACGCGGCCCAGACGCTCGTTCCCCGGCACCGCCTGAGTTCTTCGGGCGGGCTTTCCCGCGCCGGAGCGATCCGGCGTTCACCTCAGAGCACTTCCTCCAGCAGGACGTCATGTCCTTCCGCACACAGGGGGCGCCTCGGCGTGCCCCGGGAGAGAGGAACCATGTTCAAGTCCACCTTCAGCCGTCTGGCCCTGGCCGGCGGCGGGGGCTGCGTGTTCTCCGAATGGTTCAACGAGTGAACCGCTGAGCCGGCCGAGGCGACAGCACCGTGACGTACGCCGGCGTCCCCGTCACCGGGACGCGGGTGCCGGCGCCGCCCTCCGCCACGCCCGGCGGAGCCTCACCGGCCCGGCCGGGCCTGCGTGACGGACCCCACCCGCCATCGGGTTCAAACTCCGTTAACAATGGAGCGTGATCTCTCCGGTCTCCCCGATGCCCCGGAGCGCCCACCGGCACAGGCCGGAGGCGACTCCCTACGTCGACCTCACCCGCTGTGAGTGGAGCGCGCTGCGCGACAAGACGCCGCTGCCGCTCACCGCCGACGAGGTCGAGAGACTGCGCGGCCTCGGCGACGTCATCGACCTCGACGAGGTCCGTGACATCTACCTCCCGCTCTCCCGTCTCCTCAACCTCTACGTGGGCGCCACCGACGGTCTGCGCGGCGCGCTCAACACCTTCCTGGGCGAGCAGGGCTCCCAGGCCGGCACCCCCTTCGTCATAGGCGTCGCCGGCTCGGTCGCCGTCGGCAAGTCGACCGTTGCCCGGCTCCTGCAGGCCCTGCTGTCCCGCTGGCCCGAGCACCCCCGCGTCGAACTGGTCACCACCGACGGCTTCCTGCTCCCCACCAGGGAACTGCAGTCCCGCGGCCTGATGTCGCGGAAAGGTTTCCCCGAGTCCTACGACCGCCGCGCCCTCACCCGCTTCGTCGCCGACATCAAGGCCGGCAAGGACGAGGTCACGGCCCCCGTGTACTCCCACCTCATCTACGACATCGTCCCCGACCGGCGGCTCACCGTCCGCCGCCCGGACATCCTGATCGTCGAGGGACTGAACGTCCTGCAGCCCGCGCTGCCCGGCAAGGACGGCCGCACCCGCGTCGGCCTCGCCGACTACTTCGACTTCAGCGTCTACGTCGACGCCCGCGTCGAGGACATCGAGCGCTGGTACCTCAACCGCTTCCGCAAGCTGCGCGCCACCGCCTTCCAGGACCCGTCCTCGTACTTCCGCAAGTACACCCAGGTGTCCGAGGAGGAGGCCCTCGACTACGCCCGCACGATGTGGCGCACCGTCAACAAGCCCAACCTGACGGAGAACATCGCCCCCACCCGCGGCCGCGCCACGCTGGTCGTGCGCAAGGGCCCGGACCACAAGGTGCAGCGGCTGAGCCTGCGCAAACTGTGATGCGCTAGAAAGACGTCATGCTGCATCTGCGCCTGATCTCGCCGGCCGGGCAGACCGACGACGTGGTCCGCCTGATCGAGAACACCGTCGGCACCGCCCACCTGGTGGTGCTGCCCGGGGCCGCCCGCAACCCTGAGGGCGACGTCGTCCTGTGCGACGTGGCCCGCGAGGCGGGCGACGAACTGCTCAGCTCGCTGCAGGAGTTGGGCCTGCAGAAGAGCGGCTCGATCGCCGTCGAGAACATCGACCTCTCCCTCTCCCTGCGCGCCGACAAGGCGGAGGCCGAGGCGCCGGGCGAGCCCGCCGACGCGGTGCTCTGGGAGCATCTGACCGACGCGACCCACGAGGAGTCGACGCTCTCCGCCACCTACCTGGCCTTCATCGTCCTGGCGACGATGATCGCGGCCTGCGGTGTGGTGCTGGACAACGCGGTCCTGATCGTGGGCGCGATGGCGGTGGGCCCCGAGTTCGGCCCGCTGGCCGGGGTCTCCACGGCGATCGTGCAGCGCACTCCGCGGCTGGCCGTGCGCTCCCTGATCGCCCTGCTGGTCGGCTTCGCGGCGGCGATGGCGGTGACCGCCGGATTCAGCCTGTTCATGGACGCCGTGGGCCTGTTCACCAAGGCGCAGCTGGAGGCCGACCGGCCCAACACCGGCTTCATCTACGCGCCCGACTGGTTCTCCTTCGTCGTGGCGGTTCTGGCGGGAGCCGCCGGCACGCTCTCCCTCACCTCCGCGAAGTCGGGCGCGCTGGTCGGCGTCGCCATCTCGGTGACGACGGTCCCCGCGGCGGCCAATGCCGCCGTAGCCCTCAGCTACGGCGACACCAGGCAGACCTGGGGATCCACCCAGCAGCTCCTGCTGAACCTGCTGGGCATCATCCTCGCCGGAACGCTCACCCTGCTGATCCAGAAGTGGGCCTGGGCCAAACGCCGCTGACTATCCGAGCGCGGACTTCACCGCGTCGGCCAGGCGGCCGGCGACGGCTCGGGCCTGCTCGATGTCGGCGGCCTCGACCATCACCCGGACCAGCGGCTCGGTCCCGGAGGGCCGCAGCAGCACCCGCCCGGTGGTCCCGAGCTCCCGCTCCGCCTCGTCCACGGCCGTGGCCAGCTCCGCCGAGGAGGACACCCGCGACTTGTCGACGTCGGGCACGTTCACCAGCACCTGCGGCAGCCGCTCCATCACGGAGGCCAGCTCCCGCAGCGACCGCCCGGTCTGCGCGACCCGGGCGGCCAGCATCAGCCCGGTCAGCGTGCCGTCACCGGTCGTCGCGTGGTCCAGGATGATCACATGCCCGGACTGCTCGCCGCCGAGCGCGTACCCGTGCTGCTTCATCTCCTCCAGCACGTACCGGTCGCCCACGGCGGCCTGGACGAGCCGGATGCCCTCGCGCTCCATGGCCAGCTTGAAGCCCAGGTTGGACATCACGGTGGCGACGACGGTGTCCGAGCGGAGCACGCCCCGCTCCCGCATGGCGAGGGCGAGCACGGCCAGGATCTGGTCGCCGTCGATCTCCTCGCCGGTGTGGTCCACGGCCAGGCAGCGGTCGGCGTCGCCGTCGTGCGCGATGCCGAAGTCCGCGCCCTGCTCGACGACCACCGCCTTCAGCTTGTCCAGGTGGGTGGAGCCGTAGCCGTCGTTGATGTTGAGCCCGTCCGGCGAGGCGCCGATCGTGACGATCTCCGCGCCGGACCGCGTGAACGCCTCCGGCGAGACCCGGGCGGCCGCGCCGTGCGCCTCGTCGAGGACGATCTTCAGCCCGTCGAGCCGGTTCGGGAGAACGGCGACGAGGTGGGCGACGTACCGGTCGAACCCCTCGTCGTAGGAGCGCACGCGGCCGACGCCGGAACCGGTCGGACGATCCCAGGGAGCGCCGGTGCGGTGCTCCTCGTAGACGCTCTCGATCTTGTCCTCCAGCTCGTCGGCGAGCTTGTGCCCGCCGCGGGCGAAGAACTTGACGCCGTTGTCCGGCATGGCGTTGTGGCTGGCGGACAGCATCACGCCGAGGTCGGCGCCGAGCACGCCGGTCAGGTACGCCACCGCGGGCGTGGGCAGCACGCCCACCCGGAGCACGTCCACCCCGGCGCTCGCCAGGCCGGCCACCACCGCGGCCTCCAGAAACTCCCCGGACGCGCGGGGGTCGCGTCCCACCACGGCCGTCGGCCTGTGGCCCGCGAACGTGCCCGCCTCGGCCAGTACGTGCGCGGCGGCCACGGACAGGCCGAGCGCCATCTCGGCCGTGAGATCCGCGTTGGCCACACCGCGCACGCCGTCCGTGCCGAAGAGTCGTCCCACGTGTCCTCCTGAGGAAACATCAGTTGCGTAATCGTCACGGGTGCCCCGGACGATCGGCGCCGGCCCCGCACCCAGGCATTTCATGCCCTTAGCATCCGATCACACAACCCTTTGAGCATCTTGTGCCGTTATACGCCCAGGTCTGCGATAAGACGAACGCCCCGACGGCACAATGGCGTGCCGCCGGGGCGTTCGACGTACGTGCAGGCAGCTGAGATTTAGCGCTTGCTGTACTGCGGGGCCTTGCGGGCCTTCTTCAGACCGGCCTTCTTGCGCTCGACCGCACGGTCGTCACGCGTGAGGAAGCCGGCCTTCTTCAGCGGGCCGCGGTTGTTGTCGACGTCGGCCTCGTTCAGCGCGCGGGCGACACCGAGACGCAGCGCACCGGCCTGGCCGGAGACACCGCCACCGGAGATGCGGGCGACGACGTCGTAGCGGCCCTCGAGCTCCAGGACCTTGAACGGCTCGTTGACTTCCTGCTGGTGCACCTTGTTCGGGAAGTAGTCCTCGAGGGTGCGACCGTTGATCTTCCACTTGCCGGTGCCCGGGACGATCCGGACGCGGGCGATGGCGTTCTTGCGACGGCCCAGGCCGGCGGCCGGCTGCGGCTCACCGAAGCGGGAGGCCAGCGACTCCGAGGTGTACTCGCCCTCGACGGGGACGTCGGACTCGGTGGTGTAGCTGTCGATGTCAAGCTCTTCGAGCGGCTGCTCGGCAGTGGTCTCGGCCACGGTTCTCCTCAGATTCTCTGTGCTTGGGGTGGTGTGGCCGGACTTACTGCGCGACCTGGGTGATCTCGAACGGCTGCGGCTGCTGCGCGCCGTGCGGGTGCTGGTCACCCTTGTAGACCTTCAGCTTCGAGAGCATCTGGCGGCCCAGCGTGTTCTTGGGGAGCATGCCCTTGACGGCCTTCTCGACGGCCTTCTCGGGGTTGTTGGCCAGCAGGTCGTCGTAGCGCACGGAGCGCAGACCACCCGGGTAGCCGGAGTGGCGGTACGCCATCTTCTGGGTCCGCTTGTTGCCGGACAGGTGCACCTTGTCGGCGTTGATGATGATGACGAAGTCACCGGTGTCGACGTGAGGGGCGTAGATCGGCTTGTGCTTGCCGCGCAGGAGAGAGGCGGCAGTGGTGGCGAGACGGCCCAGGACAACGTCCTGAGCGTCGATGACGTGCCACTGGCGCGTCACATCGCCGGGCTTGGGGCTGTACGTACGCACGGTTCGTAGCCTTCGCTTCGAGTGAGTGGTCCTGACAGGTCACCGAAGACGATCACGACAGCCCTGACCGCACAGCGGTGACGCAAACCGCGTGCTGGTCGCTGGTCATCGGCCCGGTGGACCGGTGTAAGGGCCCGTCCCGTGAGAATGAGCAAGCCAATACACAACGAAGATGCAGGATACCCGGGCCGCCCGAGCCAGGTCAAAACGAGTCCGCCCCGCCTCGCGGGCCCTGCGCGGACCTGCACGGAGGCCGAGCACCGCCCGTCCCCGTCTAAGATGCGCCCCATGAGCTATGGGCAGGGGGGACCTCAGTCCCAGTGGGATCCCTGGAAACCGAACTCCGAACAGCCGTGGACTGCCGGCGCCTCGGATCCGACTCCGGACTGGGCCGCGCTCGCCGAGGCGTCCGAGAGCCGCAGCAGGCGCCGACGCGTGCTCCTCATAGGCGGGGGTGCCGTCGCGACCCTCGCGATAGGCACCGCCGTCGCCATGGCAGTGGTGTCGGCGAACGACGACGACAAACCGAGCAGACCGACCTCCTCGCTCCCCGCGAGCGGCGGCCTGCCGAGCGCCTCCGGCAACCCCTCCTTCGCCCCGACCAGCGCGCCGCCGCCGCTGGACCCGAAGGAGTTCGTCTCCAGCAAGGCCAAGGACACCGCGCCCAACGGCCCGGACATCCTCTTCCCCGGCACCCAGCTGACGATGGGCTCGACGGTCTACAAGAAGGCCGGCAAGGCCGACACCACCACCTGCGCCGGCGCCGTCCAGGGCACCCTGCCCAAGGTCCTCACCGACAACGGCTGCACCCGGATGATGCGCGTCACCTACGTGAAGGACGGCATCGCCGCCACCGTCGGCGTGGCCGTCTTCGACACCGAGGCGCAGGCCCTCAAGGCCAAGAGCCAGGCCGACAAGCGCAGCATCGTCAAGGCCCTCGACGGCTCCGGCGTCAAGCCCTTCTGCGCCGGCGCCATCTGCCGCTCGACGACCAACTCCTACGGCCGCTACGCCTACTTCACGATCACCGGCTTCACGAACGGCAAGGACGTGACGAAGAAGGACGCGCAGGTCTTCACGACCGGCGACGGCCTCGCCGACTTCGCGTTCCAGCAGATCAGCCGCCGCGGCCAGGCCCAGGCGTCGGCCGCGGCGAACCGGTGACCCGCTGAGCGCCGGCCCGCTGGGCGCCGGGCCGCGTCCCCGTCAGCAGCACCCGGCCGCACCGGGCAGCGTCCGCCTGTTGCGCGCCTCCTTGTTGCGGGCGGCGAGCAGCTCGTCGGCCGGATAGCCGACCTCCTCAAGCGTCAGCCCGTGCGGCCGTACGACGTGCACCGCAGAGTCCCGGACGCCCGCGGCGAGCACCTTGCCCGGCCACTCGGGCCCGCGGTGCCCGTCCCCGACGAACAGCAGCGCCCCGATGAGCGAGCGCACCATGTTGTGGCAGAAGGCGTCGGCGCGGACGGTCGCGGTGACGATCCCGTCGTCGCCCCGCACCAGGCTCAGCTCCTGGAGGGTGCGGATCGTGGTCGCCCCCTCGCGCCGCTTGCAGTAGGCCGCGAAGTCGTGCTCGCCGAGCAGCCGCCGCGCGGCCTCGTTCATCGCGTCGACGTCGAGCGGCCAGTCGTGCCACAGCACATGGCCCCGCAGCAACGGGTCGACGCCGCCCGGGTTGTCGGTGACCCGGTACGCGTAGCGCCGCCACACCGCCGAGAACCGCGCGTTGAAGCCGTCGGGCGCCTCCCGCAGCGCCCACACCCGCACATCCTTGGGCAGCCGCCCGGCGAGTCGCTTCAGCAGCTTCTCGTGGTGCTCACGCCAGACCTGCTCCGGCAGATCGACATGCGCGACCTGCCCCCGGGCGTGCACCCCGGCGTCGGTCCGCCCCGCCACGGTCAGCTCGTACGTCTCCCGGGACCGGGTGACGGTCCGCAGCGCGTCCTCGATCTCCCCCTGGACGGTCCGCCGCCCGCCGGCCTGCTTGGCCCACCCGGAGAACTCGGAACCGTCGTAGGAAAGGTCGAGCCGGACGCGGACGTAACCGGGTGCTGCTTCATCACTCACGTGCAGATCCTCTCAACGACACCAAAGCGGGCCCGCTCCTCGAAAGGAACGGGCCCGCCAACACCCCTCGGGGGCGCGGGGAACGCTTACGCGTCCTTGGACTCCTCGGCGGGAGCCTCGGCGGCCTCGTCGGCCTTGGTCTCCTCGACCTTGGCCTCCTCGGCCTCCTTGACCGCGCGCTTCGTCGCGGCCTCGGCCTCGCCGGTCGCCTCCTGCGCCACCGTCAGCGCCTCGACCAGCTCGATGACGGCCATGGGCGCGTTGTCGCCACGGCGGTTACCGATCTTGGTGATGCGGGTGTAGCCACCCGGACGGTTCTCGTAGCGCGGGCCGATCTCGGTGAAGAGCGTGTGGACGACGCTCTTGTCCGTGATGACCTGGAGCACCTGACGGCGGTTGTGAAGGTCGCCCTTCTTCGCCTTGGTGACCAGACGCTCGGCGTACGGGCGCAGGCGGCGGGCCTTCGCCTCGGTGGTGGTGATGCGGCCGTGCTCGAAGAGGCTCTTCGCGAGGTTCGCGAGAAGCAGCTTCTCGTGCGCGGCGCTGCCGCCCATACGGGCACCCTTGGTGGGCTTCGGCATTGTTCTTCTCCTGTGTGTCTGCCCCGGCCGTATCAGGTACCGGGGTCAGTATCTGAGCAGACGGTTGCCTGTCAGAGATCCGGGAGCTGCCCCGAAGGGGCGCTCCCGGAAGGGGCGCGGGGAACTGCGCGACAAGCCACAGCGCACCCGCACCCGAAAACCGATCAGTACTGCTCGGTCTCCACGAAGCCCGCGTCCGCGTCGTCGTCCGCGCCGAACGCGTCCGCCGCAGCGGTGGGGTCGAACCCGGGAGGCGAGTCCTTGAGCGCGAGACCCATGCCCGCCAGCTTCGCCTTGACCTCGTCGATCGACTTCGCACCGAAGTTGCGGATGTCGAGCAGATCGGCCTCGGAGCGAGCGACGAGCTCACCCACGGAGTGGATGCCCTCACGCTTGAGGCAGTTGTACGACCGAACGGTGAGCTCCAGCTCCTCGATCGGCAGCGCCAGGTCGGCGGCGAGGGCGGCGTCCGTGGGGGACGGGCCCATGTCGATGCCCTCGGCGTCGATGTTGAGCTCGCGGGCCAGACCGAACAGCTCGACCAGGGTCTTACCGGCGGACGCCATGGCGTCACGCGGGCGCATGGCCTGCTTGGTCTCGACGTCGACGATCAGCTTGTCGAAGTCGGTGCGCTGCTCGACACGGGTCGCCTCGACCTTGTACGTGACCTTGAGGACCGGCGAGTAGATGGAGTCGACCGGGATACGGCCGATCTCCTGGCCGACCTGCTTGTTCTGCACGGCGGAGACGTAACCGCGGCCGCGCTCGACCGTCAGCTCCATCTCCAGCTTGCCCTTGCCGTTGAGCGTGGCGAGGACGAGGTCGGGGTTGTGGACCTCGACACCGGCCGGGGGCGCGATGTCGGCGGCGGTGACCAGACCCGGGCCCTGCTTGCGCAGGTACATCACGACCGGCTCGTCGTGCTCCGAGGAGACGACCAGCTGCTTGATGTTGAGGATCAGGTCGGTGACGTCCTCCTTGACGCCCGGCACGGTGGTGAACTCGTGCAGCACGCCGTCGATGCGGATGGACGTGACCGCCGCACCCGGGATCGAGGAGAGGAGGGTCCGGCGCAGGGAGTTGCCGAGGGTGTAGCCGAAGCCCGGCTCCAGCGGCTCGATGACGAACCGGGAGCGGAACTCGTCGACGACCTCTTCGGTCAACGAGGGACGCTGAGCGATCAGCATGTTGGTGATCCTTCAGTCAGGGGCGCCCGCTATTTGACGCCCGACTCGTTACTGCAAGGGTACGGGCGGCACGCCTCCGAGGAGCCGTACCGCCCGCGAACCTTCAAGACAACCGTGCGTCAGACGCGGCGGCGCTTGGGCGGACGGCAGCCGTTGTGCGGGGTCGGGGTGACGTCCTGGATGGAGCCGACCTCGAGGCCAGTGGCCTGCAGGGAACGGATGGCGGTCTCACGACCGGCGCCCGGGCCCTTGACGAAGACGTCGACCTTGCGCATGCCGTGCTCCTGAGCGCGACGGGCAGCCGACTCGGCGGCCATCTGCGCGGCGAACGGCGTGGACTTGCGCGAGCCCTTGAAACCGACGTGACCGGCGGAGGCCCACGAGATCACGTTGCCGGCCGGGTCCGTGATGGACACGATCGTGTTGTTGAACGTGCTCTTGATGTGCGCCTGGCCGTGCGCGACGTTCTTCTTTTCCTTGCGGCGCACCTTCTTGGCTGCGCCCTGACGTCCCTTGGGGGGCATGTCGAAAACTCCTACGGGAGGTGGTCGGTCCTACAGCGAAGACCGCTGGACGGCGAGTCCGCTGCGGACTACTTCTTGCCCGGCTTCTTCTTGCCGGCGATGGCGCGACGCGGGCCCTTGCGGGTGCGGGCGTTCGTGCTGGTGCGCTGACCGCGGACAGGCAGACCGCGACGGTGACGCAGACCCTGGTAGGAGCCGATCTCCACCTTGCGGCGGATGTCGGCCTGGATCTCGCGACGGAGGTCACCCTCGGTCTTGATGTTGTTGTCGACGTACTCGCGGATGGCGACCAGCTGCTCTTCGGTCAGGTCGCGAACACGGGTGTTCGGGTCGACGCCGGTCGCAGCCAGCGTCTCCTGCGAGAGGGTCCGGCCGATGCCGAACACGTAGGTGAGGGCGACCTCCACGCGCTTTTCGCGCGGGATGTCAACACCGGAAACGCGTGCCATTTCAATGGCTCCTGGTGATCTTCGGAGGTCTTCCACAGAACCGGCTCCCAGCCGCCGGCCTCTTCCCTTGGAAAGAGTTGGTACGGCTGGGTCCCCGGCCTCCGAACCGGGGGTGTCAGACGGGTGTCGAATCCGCCTGGGCCCTGCGTATGAACATATTCAGCTCGCGTCGCGCGAAGTCTCTGCGATATCGATGCAGAGGGTGATCAGAGTTGCGATCAGCCCTGGCGCTGCTTGTGGCGCGGGTTGTCGCAAATGATCATGACCCGACCGTGACGGCGGATCACCCTGCACTTGTCGCAGATCTTCTTGACGCTCGGCTTGACCTTCATGTGATGAGGTTCTCCGGGTCAGTTGCCGACAGCCCCGGACACCGAGCGGTGCACGGGGCATTGGCAAGATCTACTTGTAGCGGTAGACGATCCGGCCACGCGTCAGGTCGTACGGAGACAGCTCCACCACGACCCGGTCGTCAGGGAGGATACGGATGTAGTGCATACGCATCTTGCCGCTGATGTGTGCCAGGACCTGGTGGCCGTTCTGGAGCTCGACCTTGAACATGGCGTTCGGAAGAGACTCGACGACAGTGCCCTCGATCTCGATGGCACCTTGCTTCTTGGCCACGCTTCGCCCTTCGAATCGACTACCTTGATCGACTCCTGGGCACTTTCCCGCTGGCGAGCAGCGTTCGCATGCAGACATGCGGGTGCACAAGAGCCGACGAGTCAGTCTACGTCAGCGCACCCAGAAACACGAATCGAGAAAGCCTGCCCCACCGTGGCCCACATCATGCAAGCGGGTCCGGCGCGGCCGTGACGCCGTGCTCCGCCAGCTTCGCCTTGCCGCCGTCGGGAGCCGTCAGGACCAGCGGGCCCTCGTCCGTCAGGGCGACCGAATGCTCCCAGTGGGAGGACCAGGTGCCGTCCGTCGTGATGACGGTCCAGTCGTCCGAGAGGACCTCGGTCTTCGGGGTGCCGAGGGAGACCATCGGCTCGATGGCGAGGCAGAAGCCGGTGACCAGCTTGGGGCCCTTGCCGCGGCGGCGGTCCACGTAGTTCAGCAGATGCGGGTCCATGTGCATCTCGGTGCCGATGCCGTGGCCGCCGTAGTCCTCGATGATGCCGTAGCGGCCGCCGCCGGGCTTCGGCTGACGGCGGATGTACGTCTCGATGGCACGGGAGACGTCGACCAGCCGGTTGCCGTGCTTCATGGCCGCGATGCCGGCCCACATCGACTCCTCGGTCACCCGGGAGAGCTCGATCAGCTCCGGGGAGTGCCCCGAGCCCACGAACGCGGTGTAGGCGGCGTCGCCGTGCCAGCCGTCGACGATCGCTCCGCAGTCGATGGAGATGACGTCCCCGTCCTTCAGGACGACCTCGTCGGAGGGGATGCCGTGGACGACCACGTCGTTCACCGAGGTGCAGATGGTGGCGGGGAAGCCGCCGTAGCCGAGGAAGTTCGACTTGGCGCCGTTCTCGGCGAGCACCTTGCGGGCGACCTCGTCCAGGTCCTTCGTCGTGGCCCCGGGCACCGCGGCCTCACGGGTGGCCGCGTGGATCGCGGCGACGACCAGCCCCGCCGCACGCATCTTGGCGATCTGCTCGGGGGTCTTGATCTGCACCATGCTCGGTCGCGCCTCCTGGGGACTCGTCTAGCGGCACTCCAGGATACGCGCCCACCCGACGAAGAAGCCCCCGGAGTCCGGGCGCGGATGCGCGGGACGCCGGGGGCTCCTCCGTGAGCGCTCAGTGGGAGTGCGCGGGGTCCTCCAGCTGCGGCAGCGCCGCCAGGGCGCGCTCGGTGACCTCGTCGACCTCGCCCAGGGCGGAGATCGTGGTGACCAGGCCCTGCTGCGCGTAGTAGCTGATGATCGGCTCGGTCTGCGTGTGGTAGACCTCCAGCCGCGTGCGCACCGTCTCCTCGGTGTCGTCGGCGCGCTGGTACAGCTCGCCGCCGCACACGTCGCAGACGCCGTCCTTGGCCGGCTTCTTGTGCGTCACGTGGAAGACGTGGGCGGAGTCGTTGCGGCAGACGCGCCGGCCGGCGATCCGCTTGACGACCTCCTCCTCGGGGGCCTCCAGGTCCAGCACCGCGTCCAGCTTGATGCCCTCGGTGGTGAGGAGCTCGTCCAGCGCCTCGGCCTGCGAGACGTTGCGCGGGAAGCCGTCCAGCAGGAAGCCGCGCTCGGCGTCCGGCTGCTCCATGCGGTCCTTGGCCATGCCGATGGTCACCTCGTCGGGGACGAGGTCACCGGCGTCGATGTAGGACTTCGCGAGCTTCCCGAGTTCCGTCTGCCGGCTGATGTTGGTCCGGAACAGGTCGCCCGTGGAGATGTGCGGAACGCGCAGCTTCTCTGCCAGGCGCGTGGCCTGCGTTCCCTTTCCGGCGCCCGGCGGCCCGACGAGGACGATTCGCATCAGCGGAGGAACCCTTCGTAATTGCGCTGCTGAAGCTGGCTCTCGATCTGCTTCACCGTCTCCAGGCCGACACCCACGATGATCAGGATGCTGGTCCCGCCGAACGGGAAGTTCTGGTTCGCATTGAAGCCGGCCAACGCCATTGTCGGGACGAGAGCGATCAGACCCAGATACAGCGACCCCGGCCAGGTGATCCGGTTGAGTACGTAACTCAGGTACTCAGCGGTCGGTCGGCCAGCCCGGATGCCCGGGATGAAGCCACCATACTTCTTCATGTTGTCGGCCACTTCCTCGGGGTTGAACGAGATGGCCACGTAGAAGAACGCGAAGAAGATGATCAAGAAGAAGTAGAGCGTGATGTGCGCGGGCGCGTCCGGCTTTGCGAGGTTCTGTTCGATCCAGGTCTTCCAGCCCGCGTTGCCGCCGGCGAACTGCGCCACCAGCGCCGGGATGTAGAGCAGCGACGAGGCGAAGATCACAGGGATGATGCCCGCCTGGTTGACCTTCAGCGGGATGTAGGTCGAGGTCCCGCCGTAGGAGCGGCGGCCGATCATGCGCTTGGCGTACTGGACCGGGATGCGGCGCTGGGCCTGCTCGACGAAGACCACCAGGCCGATCATGACCAGGCCCACGGCGACGACCGTGCCGAACTCGATCCAGCCGCCCGCCAGGGTGCCCTGCTTCTTGATGGCCCACAGGGCCGACGGGAAGGTCGCGGCGATCGAGATGAACATCAGGATCGACATGCCGTTGCCGATGCCGCGGTCGGTGATGAGCTCACCGAGCCACATGACGATGGCCGTACCGGCGGTCATGCAGATGACCATGGTCACGGTGGTGAAGATCGCGCGGTCCGGGACGATCTGGCTCGCGACCGTGCAGCCGGAGAAGAGGGCGCCGCTGCGGGCGGTGGCCACCAGGCCGGTGCCCTGCAGGATGGCGAGCGCCACGGTCAGGTAGCGGGTGTACTGCGTGATCTTCGTGGTGCCGGCCTGTCCCTCCTTCTTGAGGGCTTCCAGACGCGGGATGACCACGGTCAGCAGCTGAAGGATGATGCTCGCCGTGATGTACGGCATGATGCCCAGCGCGAAGACCGTGATCTGCAGCAGCGCCCCGCCGCTGAACATGTTCACCAGCCCGAAGAGGCCCTGGTTGCCGGACGCCTCGTCCACGCAGCGCTGGACGGACGTGTAGTCGACGCCGGGGATCGGTACATGCGTACCCACCCGGTAGACCACGATGATGCCGAGCGTGAAGAGCAGCTTCTTGCGCAGGTCGGGCGTCTTGAACGCCCGGGCGAACGCGGTGAGCACGGTGCCTCCTGCGACCCCCGCGCAACTGCGTCAAGGGTGACGGTCTTGAAGGTCCAATAAGAACAACGACATGTGTAACGGACGACTGCCGCTCAAGGTGCCCGTTTGCGCGCACCTTGTGAAAGTGGGCAGTGGAGGTCACCTTACCGGCGACACCGCCGCCCTAGGAACGACCAACCGGGGATACCCCATTTGTGGGGTATCCCCGGTCGGGATCGCTCAAGTCATCGAGACGCCTGATGGGCTCAGACGAGCTCGGTGACGGTACCGCCGGCGGCGGTGATCTTCTCCTTGGCGGAGCCGGAGACGGCGTCGACCGTCACCTGCAGCGCCACGGAGATCTCGCCCTGGCCGAGGACCTTGACGAGGCTGTTCTTGCGAACGGCGCCCTTGGCGACGAGACCCTCGACGGTGACCTCGCCACCCTCCGGGTACAGAGCCGCCAGCTTGTCGAGGTTCACGACCTGGTACTCGGTCTTGAACGGGTTCTTGAAGCCCTTCAGCTTCGGGAGGCGCATGTGCAGCGGCATCTGGCCGCCCTCGAAGCGCTCCGGAACCTGGTAGCGGGCCTTCGTGCCCTTGGTACCACGACCGGCCGTCTTACCCTTCGACGCCTCACCACGACCGACACGGGTCTTGGCGGTCTTGGCGCCGGGGGCGGGACGGAGGTTGTGGATCTTGAGCGGGTTGTTCTCCGCCATGATCAGTCGACCTCCTCGACCGTCACGAGGTGGCGGACGGTGTGCACCATTCCGCGGAACTCGGGGCGGTCCTCCTTGACGACCACGTCGTTCAGGCGCTTGAGCCCGAGCGAACGCAGGGTGTCGCGGTGGTTCTGCTTGCTGCCGATGTACGACTTCGTCTGCGTGATCCTGAGCTGAGCCATTACGCAGCACCAGCCCCGGCACGCGCACGCAGCAGGGCCGCGGGAGCGACGTCCTCGAGCGGCAGACCGCGGCGGGCCGCGATCTCCTCGGGACGCTGCAGGCCCTTCAGGGCCTCCACGGTCGCGTGCACGATGTTGATCGCGTTCGACGAACCGAGCGACTTCGACAGGATGTCGTGAACGCCGGCGCACTCGAGCACGGCACGCACCGGGCCACCGGCGATAACGCCGGTACCGGGGGAAGCCGGCTTGAGCAGGACGACGCCCGCCGCCTTCTCACCCGTGATCGGGTGCGGGATGGTGCCCTGGATACGGGGGACCTTGAAGAAGTGCTTCTTGGCCTCCTCAACGCCCTTGGCGATGGCGGCCGGCACCTCCTTGGCCTTGCCGTAACCGACACCCACGGTGCCGTCACCGTCGCCCACCACGACCAGCGCGGTGAAGCTGAAGCGACGACCACCCTTCACAACCTTGGCGACGCGGTTGATCGCGACGACGCGCTCAACGTACGCGGTCTTCTCGGCGGCAGCAGCGCCGCCGTCACGGCCCTTCCGGTCCCGCCGCTCGCCGCCACCGGCACCGCCACCGCGGCGCTGGGGTCCAGCCATTGGAATTACCTCTCTCTGTTTCCGCTAGCTACGGCAGGCTCAGAACTTGAGCCCGGCTTCGCGGGCGGCGTCCGCCAGGGCGGCGATGCGCCCGGCGTACTGGTTGCCACCACGGTCGAACACGACAGCCTCGACACCGGCGGCCTTGGCGCGCTCGGCGACCAGGGCGCCGACCTGCTTGGCCTGCGCGGACTTGTCGCCCTCGCCACCGCGGATCGAGGTGTCCAGGGTGGACGCCGACGCAAGGGTGTGACCCTTGAGGTCGTCGATCACCTGGGCCACGATGTGCCGGTTCGAACGGGTCACGACCAGGCGAGGACGCTCCGCCGTACCGTTGATCGACTTGCGGATCCGGATGTGGCGGCGCTTGATCGCGGCGCGCTTGTAGGCGTCGCCCTTGAGGATCTTCTGCCCGTATGCCATGGCTTACTTACCCGCCTTTCCGACCTTGCGGCGGATGACTTCGCCCTCGTACTTGACGCCCTTGGCCTTGTACGGGTCGGGCTTGCGCAGCTTGCGGATGTTCGCCGCAACCTCGCCGACCTTCTGCTTGTCGATGCCCGCGACCGAGAAACGGGTCGGGGCCTCCACGGTGAAGGTGATGCCCTCGGGGGCCTCGACGAGGATCGGGTGGCTGTAACCGAGCGCGAACTCGAGGTTCGAACCCTTGGCGGTCACGCGGTAACCGACACCGCTGATCTCGAGCTTCTTCACGTAACCCTGGGTCACGCCGGTGATCATGTTCGCCACCAGCGTGCGGGACAGGCCGTGCAGGGCCTTGCTCTGACGCTCGTCGTTGGGGCGGGTGACGTTCAGAACGCCGTCCTCACCCTTGGCGATCTCGATCGGCGAAACGACGGTGTGGGTCAGCGTTCCCTTGGGACCCTTGACCGAGACCGTCTGGCCGTCGATGGTGACGTCCACGCCGGCGGGAACCGTGATGGGGAGCTTGCCAATGCGCGACATAGCTGTTTCCTCCGTTCCCTTCCGCTACCAGACGTAGGCGAGGACTTCTCCGCCTACGCCCTTCTTGCCGGCCTGCTTGTCGGTGAGGAGACCGTGCGACGTGGAGATGATCGCCACGCCGAGGCCACCGAGCACCTTGGGCAGGGAGGTGGACTTCGCATAAACCCGGAGACCGGGCTTGGAGATCCGCTTGATGCCCGCGATGGAGCGCTCACGGTTGGGGCCGAACTTCAGCTCCAGGACGAGGTTCTTGCCGACTTCGGCGTCCTCGACCTTCCAGCCCGTGATGAAGCCCTCCTGCTGGAGGATCTCTGCGATGTGAGACTTGATCTTCGATGCCGGCATCGTCACGGAGTCGTGGTACGCCGAGTTCGCGTTCCGCAGACGCGTAAGCATGTCTGCGATCGGATCAGTCATGGTCATGAATTGGCCTGTGGCCTCTCTCGCCGGGGTTTCCTGGTGCGCCATCCCTCTCCCCGATCCGAGACGGGACGGGTGCGGCGCGGTGGACCTACGGCGTAGTAAGTCGTACGGGCGCGGCAAGCGCCCAACCCCACAAGCCTAAGGCATGGGGGAAGGGCTCCTGCCGACCCAGATGCTTACCGAGAGCCCGGATAAACCCTGAACTAGGGAATTACCAGGAGCTCTTGGTCACGCCCGGCAGCTCGCCACGGTGAGCCATCTCACGAAGGCACACGCGGCACAGGCCGAACTTGCGGTACACGGAGTGGGGACGGCCGCAGCGCTGGCAGCGCGTGTAGCCACGCACGCCGAACTTGGGCTTGCGAGCAGCCTTCGCGATCAGAGCCTTCTTCGCCATCTCGCTCACGCCTCCTTGAAGGGGAAGCCGAGGTGACGAAGGAGCGCGCGGCCCTCAGCGTCGTTGGTCGCCGTGGTCACCACGGTGATGTCCATACCCCGGACGCGGTCGATCTTGTCCTGGTCGATCTCGTGGAACATGACCTGCTCGGTGAGACCGAAGGTGTAGTTGCCACGGCCGTCGAACTGCTTGGGGGACAGGCCGCGGAAGTCGCGGATGCGCGGCAGCGCGAGCGACAGGGTGCGGTCCAGGAACTCCCACATGCGGTCGCCACGGAGCGTGACGTGGGCACCGATCGGCTGGCCCTCACGCAGCTTGAACTGCGCGATGGACTTGCGGGCCTTGGTGACGGCCGGCTTCTGACCGGTGATCGTGGTGAGGTCGCGGATGGCGCCCTCGATCAGCTTGGAGTCGCGGGCGGCGTCGCCCACACCCATGTTGACCACGATCTTGACGAGGCCGGGGATCTGCATGACGTTCTCGTACTTGAACTCGTCACGCAGCTTGCCCGCGATCTCCTCGCGGTACTTCTGCTTCAGACGCGGGGTCGTGGTGGTAGCCATCAGATGTCCTCACCCGTCCGCTTGGCAACGCGGATCTTGTTGCCCTCGTCATCGAAGCGGTAACCGACGCGGGTCACGACCTTGTTGCCGTCCTTCTCAACGACCAGCTGGACGTTGGAGACGTGGATCGGCGCCTCGGTGGTGATGATCCCGCCGGCCTGCGAACCGCCGGCGGTCGGCCCGGCCTTGGTGTGCTTCTTGACCCGGTTGACACCCTCGACCAGGACGCGGTCCTCGCGGGGGAAGGCCGCGATGACCTTGCCCTGCTTGCCCTTGTCCTTACCGGTGATGACCTGGACCAGGTCGCCCTTCTTGATCTTCATGCTTACAGCACCTCCGGAGCCAGCGAGATGATCTTCATGAACTTCTTCTCGCGCAGCTCACGCCCGACCGGGCCGAAGATGCGGGTGCCGCGAGGGTCGCCGTCGTTCTTCAGAATGACGGCGGCGTTCTCGTCGAAGCGGATGTACGAGCCGTCCGGACGGCGGCGCTCCTTGACGGTGCGAACGATGACCGCCTTGACGACGTCACCCTTCTTCACGTTGCCACCGGGGATCGCGTCCTTGACGGTGGCGACGATGACGTCACCGATGCCCGCGTAGCGGCGACCGGAGCCACCGAGCACACGGATGCAAAGGATCTCCTTCGCACCAGTGTTGTCGGCGACACGCAGTCGCGACTCCTGCTGGATCACGTCTATCTCCTGTTTGTCTGCCGGTTCCCGGCAGGGGCCTCAGAGCGAGGACCCCTGCCGAGCCTGGCGGAACTGTCCTGCGGGGTTTGCCGCAGGCGTACTTGCTGCAATTCCCTTGCGGGAACTACCTACTTGGCCTTCTCGAGGATCTCGACGACGCGCCAGCGCTTCGTCGCGGACAGCGGCCGGGTCTCCATCAGGAGGACGCGGTCGCCGACACCCGCGGCGTTCTGCTCGTCGTGGGCCTTGAGCTTGTTCGTACGGCGGATGACCTTGCCGTACAGCGCGTGCTTCACACGGTCCTCGACGGCGACGACGACGGTCTTGTCCATCTTGTCGCTGACGACGAGACCCTCACGGGTCTTGCGGAAGCCGCGCGCCTCTGCGTTCTCAGTCACGTTGTTCTCGCTCATCAGGCGCTCTCCACCGTTTCGATGCCCAGCTCACGCTCGCGCATCAGGGTGTAGATCCGCGCGATGTCCTTACGGACCGCCTTCAGACGGCCGTGGTTCTCGAGCTGTCCGGTCGCCGCCTGGAAGCGGAGGTTGAACAGCTCTTCCTTGGACTCGCGGAGCTTCGCGAGAAGCTCCTCGTTGCCCAGCTCGCGCAGCTCTGACGCCTTGGTACCGGCCGACATCACGCTTCACCTGCCTCGCGCTTGACGATCTTGCACTTCATCGGCAGCTTGTGAGCCGCACGGGTCAGGGCCTCGCGCGCGATCTTCTCGTTGGGGTACGACAGCTCGAACATCACGCGTCCGGGCTTGACGTTGGCGATCCACCACTCCGGAGAACCCTTACCGGAACCCATGCGGGTCTCGGCCGGCTTCTTCGTGAGCGGGCGGTCCGGGTAGATGTTGATCCAGACCTTGCCGCCACGCTTGATGTGACGGGTCATGGCGATACGAGCCGCTTCGATCTGGCGGTTCGTCACGTACGCCGGGGTCAGCGCCTGGATGCCGTACTCGCCGAACGCAACCTGCGTCCCACCCTTGGACATACCGTTGCGCTTCGGGTGGTGCTGCTTGCGGTGCTTGACCCTACGGGGGATCAGCATTTCGGTCAGGCCTCCGTTCCGGTGCTCTCAGCCGGAGCAGCCGCGGGGGCCTCGGCCTTGGGGGCCTCGGCGCCGGCAGCCTGCTGCGGCTTGCGACCGCGACCGCCACGCTCGCCACCGCGGCCACCACGGGCCGGGCGGTCGGCGCCGCCACGGGCCGGGCGGTTGCCGGCGCGGGCAGCAGCGTTCTCGGCGCGGACCTCGGCGATGTTCTTGACGTCGCCCTTGTAGATCCAGACCTTCACGCCGATGCGGCCGAAGGTCGTCTTGGCCTCGAAGAAGCCGTAGTCCACGTTCGCGCGGAGCGTGTGCAGGGGCACACGGCCCTCGCGGTAGAACTCCGAGCGGGACATCTCGGCGCCACCGAGGCGGCCGCCGCACTGGATCTTGATGCCCTTGGCGCCGGCCTTCATGGCGGACTGCATGCTCTTGCGCATGGCCCGACGGAAGGAGACGCGGGAGGAGAGCTGCTCGGCGACGGCCTGAGCGACCAGCTGAGCGTCCGTCTCGGGGTTCTTGACCTCGAGGATGTTCAGCTGGACCTGCTTCTTGGTCAGCTTCTCCAGGTCGCCGCGGATGCGGTCGGCCTCCGCGCCGCGACGGCCGATGACGATGCCCGGCCGGGCGGTGTGGATGTCGACGCGGACACGGTCACGGGTGCGCTCGATCTCCACCTTCGAGATGCCGGCGCGCTCCATGCCGGACGTCATCATCCGACGGATGGCGACGTCTTCCCCGACGTACTCCTTGTAGGACTTGTCGGCGTACCAACGCGACTTGAAGTCGGTCGTGACACCGAGCCGGAACCCGTGCGGGTTTACCTTCTGGCCCATTACCGGGTCCCTTCCTTGCTGCTGACGACCACGGTGATGTGGCTGGTCCGCTTGCGGATCCGGTAGGCGCGGCCCTGGGCGCGCGGACGGAACCGCTTCAGGGTCGGGCCCTCGTCGACGTAGGCCTCGGAGACGTAGAGGCTGTCGGCGTCAGTGTGGTCGTAGTTGTGCGCGGCGTTGGCGATGGCGCTGTCCAGCACCTTGCCGACCGGCACGCTCGCGGCCTGCGGGGCGAAACGCAGGACCGCCTGAGCCTCCGTGGCGTCCATGCCACGGATAAGGTCCACCACGCGGCGGGCCTTCATGGGCGTGACGCGGATGTACCGCGCCTGGGCCCTGGCTTCCATGGTTGTCCTTCCAGTGTCTGTCATGGTCATTCCACCCCGCTACTAGCGGCGCTTCGACTTCCGGTCGTCCTTGACGTGACCCCGGAAGGTGCGCGTCGGCGAGAACTCGCCGAGCTTGTGGCCGACCATCGACTCGGTGACGAACACCGGAATGTGGGTCTTGCCGTTGTGCACCGCGATCGTGTGGCCCAGCATGCTGGGAGTGATCATCGAGCGACGGGACCAGGTCTTGATGACGTTCTTGGTACCGGCTTCGTTCTGGGCGTCCACCTTCTTCACGAGGTGGCCGTCGACGAAGGGTCCCTTCTTGAGACTGCGCGGCATCTAAACCCGCTCCTAGCGCTTCTTGTTCGTCTTGCGGCGGCGGACGATGTACTTGTTCGAAGCCTTCTTCGGCGAACGAGTACGACCCTCCTTCTGACCCCAGGGGCTGACCGGGTGGCGACCACCGGAGGTCTTGCCCTCACCACCACCGTGGGGGTGGTCAACCGGGTTCATCGCCACACCGCGAACGGTCGGGCGGACGCCCAGCCAGCGCTTGCGGCCGGCCTTGCCCCAGTTGATGTTGCTCTGCTCGGCGTTGCCGACCTCGCCGACCGTGGCGCGGCAGCGCTGGTCGACCAGGCGGATCTCACCGGACGGCATGCGCAGGTGGGCCATCGAGCCCTCCTTCGCGAGCAGCTGCACCGAAGCGCCGGCGGAGCGGGCGAACTTGGCGCCGCCACCGGGACGGAGCTCGATCGCGTGGATCGTGGTACCGACCGGGATGTTGCGGAGCGCCAGGTTGTTGCCCGGCTTGATGTCGGCCCCGGGACCGTTCTCGACGCGGTCACCCTGCTGCAGGTTGCGCGGGGCGAGGATGTAGCGCTTCTCGCCGTCGGCGTAGTGCAGCAGCGCGATGCGCGCGGTGCGGTTGGGGTCGTACTCGATGTGCGCGACCTTCGCCGGCACGCCGTCCTTGTCGTGACGACGGAAGTCGATCACGCGGTAGGCGCGCTTGTGGCCACCGCCCTGGTGGCGGACGGTCACACGACCGGAGTTGTTACGGCCACCCTTGCTGTGCAGGGGGCGGACCAACGACTTCTCCGGCGTGGACCGCGTGACCTCGACGAAGTCGGCGACGCTGGAGCCACGACGGCCCGGCGTAGTCGGCTTGTACTTGCGGATTCCCATTTTTCAGTCCTCGTCCGATATCGGACGATCCGGACCGCCCTCAGGCGGTCGGACCGCCGAAGATGTCGATACGGTCGCCCTCAGCAAGGGTCACGATCGCTCGCTTCGTGCCGGCGCGCTGACCGAAACCGGTCTTGGTGCGCTTGCGCTTGCCGATGCGGTTGATCGTGTTGACCCCGGTGACCTTGACCGAGAAGACCGCCTGGACGGCCTGCTTGATCTGGGTCTTGTTGGCGTTCGGGTCGACGATGAACGTGTACTTGTTCTCGTCGAGGAGCGCGTAGCTCTTCTCCGAAACGACCGGCTTCAGCAGCACGTCACGGTGGTCCGTGTACGCCTTGCTGGGCGCGGTGACGACGGTGTTCTTGCCCTCGGCGGCGTGGCGGCGGGCCTTCTTCAGGCGCGCTTCCTTGGCCTTCTTGGCAGCCTTCGAGGCGATAGCGGGGTGACGGATAGCCATCAGACCTCGCTCCCTTCGGTGTCGTTGGCCTTGTTCGGGCCGGCGACGAAGGACTCGAAAGCGGCCTGGGTGAAGACCACATCGTCCGAGACGATCACGTCGTACGTGTTCAGCTGGCCCGGCTCCAGGATGTGGACCTGGGGCAGGTTGCGGGCGGACAGCCACGCGGCCTCGTCGGCGCGGTCGACGACCAGGAGCAGGTTCTTGCGCTCCGAGATCTTGCCGAACAGCGACCGGGCGGCCTTGGTGGAGGGGGTCTCGCCCTCGATCACGCCGGTGACGACGTGGATGCGGTTGTGGCGGGCCCGGTCGGTGAGGGCGTGACGCAGCGCGGCAGCCTTCATCTTCTTCGGGGTCCGCTGCGAGTAGTCACGCGGCACGGGACCGTGCACGACGCCACCGCCGGCGAACTGCGGCGCGCGGGTCGAGCCCTGACGGGCGCGGCCGGTGCCCTTCTGGCGGTACGGCTTCTTGCCGCCACCACGGACTTCACCGCGGGTCTTGGTCTTGTGCGTGCCCTGACGGGCAGCCGCGTTCTGCGCGACGACGACCTGGTGGATCAGCGGGATGCTGACCTTCTCCACGCCGAAGATCTCCGCGGGGAGCTCGACGCTACCGGTCTTCTCGCCGGCAGGCGAAAGGATGTCAACAGTGCTCATCGGTTACCTCAGGCCCCCTTGGCCGCGGTGCGGACCAGGACGAGGCCGCCGTTCGGACCCGGGACAGCGCCCTTGATGAGCAGCAGACCCTTCTCCGCGTCAACGGCGTGGACGGTCAGGTTCTGGGTGGTGACGCGCTCGTTGCCCATGCGACCCGCCATGCGGAGGCCCTTGAACACGCGGCCCGGGGTGGCGCAGCCACCGATGGAACCGGGGGAGCGGTGCTTGCGCTGGGTGCCGTGTCCGGCGCCGAGGCCACGGAAGTTGTGGCGCTTCATGACGCCGGCGAAGCCCTTGCCCTTGCTCTTGCCGGTCACGTCGACCTTGACGCCGGCCTCGAACACCTCAGCGGTGATCTCCTGGCCGAGCGTGTACTCGGAGGCGTCCGCGGTGCGGATCTCGACGAGGTGACGACGGGGGGTGACGTCGGCCTTGGAGAAGTGGCCCTTGAGGGGCTTGTTCACCTTGCGCGGGTCGATCTCGCCGAAGGCGATCTGAACCGACTCGTAGCCGTCGACGTCGTTCGTACGGACCTGGGTGACGACGTTGGGGCCGGCCTTGACGACGGTGACCGGAACAACACGGTTGTTCGCGTCCCACACCTGCGTCATGCCGAGCTTCTCGCCCAGGATGCCCTTGATCTGCTTTGCCATCTCTCAGATCACCGGCCTCAGAGCTTGATCTCGATGTCGACACCGGCCGGGAGGTCGAGTCGCATCAGAGAGTCAACGGTCTTGGGGGTCGGGTCGAGGATGTCGATCAGGCGCTTGTGCGTGCGCATCTCGAAGTGCTCGCGCGAGTCCTTGTACTTGTGCGGCGACTTGATGACGCAGTACACGTTCTTCTCAGTGGGCAGCGGCACCGGGCCCGCGACCGACGCACCAGTGCGGGTCACCGTCTCGACGATCTTCTTCGCCGAGGAGTCGATGACCTCGTGGTCGTAGGCCTTGAGCCGGATGCGGATCTTCTGTCCCGCCATGGCTACTCAGTAGTCCTTTGTCTCGTTTAACGCTCTGGAACCCGGTGTTCCGTAACCCGCCCCTCCGACCCACGCGGTCGGGTGTGTCGCGCCCCCGCTGACACAGATGCCCCTTGTTCGAGCATCCCTCGTCGGGAAACGCGGCCCTTCCGGAACCGCAGGCCGGGGGCGGAAGCCCACCGGGTGCCTGGCCAGTGGCGCACTGACACTTCCCGAAAGATTCCCGTACGTCCGCTCCAGCGCTGCCATGAGGCAGTTGGGGCGACGAGTACTGTGGGACTCGCTTCCGGTCCTCCCGGCGGGAGGCGCGCAGCATCAACACTCGACCGAGCAACCCCGCTAGTCTGCCATACGGGGCGGGATCTACGCCAATCGAGCCGGAGAGAATACCCCGGACGTGACGCAGGTCAAACAGGCGCTCCCTTGACGGCGGGTGACCTCTTTCGTGGGCTGTCCCGAACGGGCCAGGGCGATCTGGTGTCGCATGCGGCTCCGGAAGACGATCCGCTTCAGGGCCAGGCTGAGCATGGCCAGCGCGTAGCCAGCGCCCCCGCGCAGTCAACTGTGCCTGTAGCCAGCGCAATCGAGTGTCCGCACTCATGCGGATCGGTGATGCGGTCTCCCTGGCGCCGGTCCGAGGAGCAGGCGGCTCGGCTCCTGTTCATGGCGTGATCCTGGCCGGATCCAGGCTGCCGCTTGGCGGGTCGGTGTTGAAGCATGGGTGATCATGTTTGCTTTCGACCGGCAGGCATATGCATGGGACGTGTCATCACGGAGTGCAGTGACCGCAGTCAGGGGGAAAGCCATGGTGGATGATTCCGTTTCGCCGGAAACCGTGGAAAGGGACACGACCCGTAGCCGCACTCTGGTGCTGGCCGTCATGTCGGCCGTCACCGTCGCCTGCTGCCTGTACGCGTCGGACAGCGCCTTACGACATCCCTGGGCGGGGTCCGCGATCGGTGCGGTGATCGTCTGGGGAGTGCTCGGCGGTCTGCAGATCCTGCACTGCCGTCGCGTCCTGCACGGGTCGCCCGCATCCCACTCGGCGGTGAGCCTGACCGTGCAGGCGGTGCTGACCTTCGCCTCGCTCGCCGTGCTCGGCGGGTCGGGGGCCGGGGCCTGGGGGATGCTCGCCGGTTCCGTGATCACGGTCGCGAGACGCGGGGTCGCCCGATGTCTGGCCGTCGGTGTGGCCGCCGCGCAGGGCTGTCTGATGTATCTGCACGGGGTCCAGCCCCGCGCCGCGCTGATGTCACTCCTGGTCGGTGCGTCAGTCGCCGTGACGTTCGCCGGAATAGCACAACTGTCCTCGCTGGTCGGGCGACTGCACCAGGCTCGGCTGGACGCGGCCCAGCTGGCCGTCATCGGGGAGCGTCTGCGGTTCGCCCAGGACCTGCACGACATCGTGGGCTACAGCCTGTCCGCCGCCGTGACCAAGGCCGAGCTGGCGCTGCGTCTGGGCGAGCGGGAGCCGGCGGCCGCGCGTATCGAGCTCGCCCAGGCGATCGCGGTCACCCGGGACGCCCAGCAGGAGATACGGAGCATCGCGCGCGGCCACCACCAGCTGTCACTGGAGAGGGAGTTCGAGTCGGCTCGTTCGGTCCTGCGGTCGGCGGGCATCGAGCCGCGTTTCTCCGCTCTCGGCGTCGACTTCTGCCACCGCGCCGGCAGCGAACTGGCGGCCGTACTACGCGAGGGCGTGAGCAACGTGCTGCGGCACAGCGGCGCGCGCTACTGCGTCGTCCGGGTGTCACAGGACGACGGCGCCGCCCGGCTCGTCGTGATCAACGACCGTCCGCATCCGGTCGCCGTAGGTCATGAACTCACCCGCGGAGTGGGCCTGGACAGCCTGTCCCAGCGCATGGCCACGCTCGGCGGCGGTCTGACGACCGTACGACGCGGCTGCGGGGAGAGCGCGGAGTTCGTGCTCGAGGCAGTGGTCCCGCTCGCTGCGGGGACGCGTCGAACGCAGGCCGGGACAGGTGGCGGACAGGCGCACCCACGGGCCGGGGCGGGCGCGGTGGGAGCGGTGCCGGTCAGGAGCCGTCTGGTCGCCTGGGCGGTCTCAAATCCAGCCCTCCTGCACCGCGATCCGGATGGCGTCGACACGGTTCCGCGCCCCTGACTTGGCCACCACAGCCGAAAGGTAGTTCCGGACCGTGCTGAGTTCCAGGCAGAGCCGGGTGGCGACCTCCTGGGCGGGAGCACCCTCGGCCGCCAGCCGCAGCACCTCCGCCTCCCTTTTCGTCAGGGGACTCGCGGCGCCTTTCAGCGCGGACGCCGCGAGCTCCACGTCGATCACCCGCTCCCCCGCCGCTACTCGGCGGATCGCCGAGACCAGCTGGCAGGGTGGAGTGTCCTTGAGGAGAAAACCGGCCGCCTCCGCTTCCATGGCCCGGCGGATGTTCGCGGGACGGGCGAAGCCGGTGACGATGAGGCTCCGGCACCCCGGTGCGCGTGAGCGCAGTTTCGACGCGACGGTTATCCCGTCCATGACAGGCAGGTCGATGTCGATCAGAGCGACCTCGGGTTCGGTCTCCTCCGCCAGACGCAGGGCCTCGTCCCCGCGGTCGACCTCGGCCACGACATCCAGGTCGTCCTCCAAGCGGAGGATTCCCACCAGCGCTCCCCGCAACAGGTGCATGTCCTCCGCCACCAGGACCCTGATCACAGAAAATCCTCTCGTCGTTCACAGAACAGGAACAGCTGTACCCTCCAACTGCCGGTCCTCAATCCGGAGTTCGCGTCGCCCTCACCGCTCTCACCCGCAGCGCGGATCGGGCGGGCACCAACACGCCCAGCAGCCCCAGCGCGGCGCACCCGGCCACCACCCGCGCCAGTTGGTCCCAGGGCAGGACCGCGGCCGTCTCCACGCCGAACGGGGCCAGCCGCTGCGACAGCACCACGAGGAAGGCGCCGACCACTGCGCCGGCGGTGGCGACGCCTGCGATCACCACGGCCAGCGACTCCCACAGGAGCATCCGCAGCAACTGCCCCGTGGTGCCGCCGCTCAGGCGCAGTACGGCGAACTCCCGGCGTCGCTGCCTGGTGGCCAGCAGCAGCGTGTTGAGGATGCCGACACCGGAGAAGACGATCAGTGGAGCCATCAGCACCTTGATGCCCACCGCGTTGCGCCGCCGCTGCCGGTCCGCCTCAGCTGCACGGGTCTCCTCGTCCGAAGCCGCCGGGGCGTCGTCGGCGCGCACGGCCGTGACAGGGTGCTCGGCGGCGACGGCGGCGACGGCGGCCTCGGAGGCCACGGAAACCTCGGCCGTCCGCGTGACCGTCACCGGACGCGCCTCCGCCTCCTCGACCGCTCCCGCGGCGGCCGCGGAGCAGAGCAGCAGGGCGCTCAGACCGGCCGCGATGAGCACCGGTCCGGTCATGGCCGCCGTCCGCCGGGTGGCGCCGACGCCGTTCACCGCCGCCAGACGCCCCGTGTACCGGGAGAGCACCCGGCCCGGACGTGCGCCCACCGCCATGAGCGGGCGCACCAGCACCGGCATGAGCAACCAGGCGGCCAGCAGAAGCATGAGACCCAGTGCCATCGCCCCGTCGACGGCGTCGTCGGCACCGTCCCGGTGCTCGTAGCGCCGGTACACGGCGAACGCAAGGGCCGACATCAGCAGGACGGAGATCACCCGGCCGGTGGGCATGGCACGCCGCCGTACCTCGGCCTCCCGCACTGTGGCCAGCGCGCCCGTGCGGGTGGGGCGGTGCACAGCGGTGAGCGCGGCGAGTACGGCGATGACCGCCGTGCACAGGGGCCCCGTCACCGCGCCCGTCACCGAGAAGTGCGCCTCGGTGCCGGCCGGGATGACCTCGTTGCGGACGAGCCAGTGCAGTGCGGGGCCGGTTCCGGCTGTGCCGAGGACCGAGCCCGCCAGTCCGCCGGCCAGCGAGACGAGCAGCGCCTCGCCGACGATCTGGAGCCGGATCTGGGCTGGAGTGGTACCGATGGTCCGCAGCACTCCGATCTCCCGCCGCCGCTGGTCGACCACCAGGGAGAAGGTGTTGGCAACCAGGAGCAGGGCGGCCAGACCGGAGGTGCCGCCCACGAGACCCATGAGGGACTCGGCGGACCGCTCCGCTCCGTGTCCGAGGCCGGCCTGCCGCACCCGGTCCAGGATCGTGGCGAGCGTGGTGAAGAGGGCGGACGTCATGACGACCACGAGGAGCGAGCCGACGTACTGGCCGATCCTTGTCCGGAAGGAGTGCGCCACCAACGAGAACACCGTTCAGTCCCCCAGTGCGGCCAGTCGGGCCGCGATCGTCTCGGCGGTGACCCGGGGGCCGGAGAGCCGGTCGACGAGGCGCCCGTCCGCGAGGACCAGCACCTCATCGGCCCAGGCGGCCGCCTGCGGATCATGGGTGACCATGATCACGGTGGCGCCGAGCCCGTCCACCGCGTCCCGGAGCAGAGCGAGCACATCGCGACCGGACGCCCGGTCCAGGGCACCGGTGGGCTCGTCCGCGAAGACGACCTCGGGCCGGGTGATCAGCGCACGTGCCACCGCCACCCGCTGCTGCTGTCCTCCGGAGAGTTCCGCGGGACGGTGGCCGCGGCGGTCGGACAGGCCGACCCGGGAGAGCAGGTCATCCAGACGCGTGCGGTCGGGACGGCGGCCGCCCAGGCGGACCGGCAGGGCCACGTTGTCCGCCACGTTCAGCGCGGACACGAGGTTGAAGTTCTGGAAGACGAAACCGATGTGCCGCCTGCGCAGCAGCGTGAGGCGTCGCTCGGACCAGCCGGTGATGTCCCGCTCCCCGATCACGACGCTGCCCGAGGTGGCCGATTCAAGACCCGCCGCACAGTGCATGAGCGTGGACTTGCCGGAGCCGGACGGCCCCATCACCGCGGTGAAGGTGGCCGTCGGGAAGTCGTGGTGGACGTCGTCCAGTGCGGTGACCGCCGTCGCTCCTCCGCCGTACACCTTGGTCAGGGAGCGCACCCGGACCGCGAACGGAGGGCTGGTAGTAACGTGAGGCACGGGCGCCGTCTGAGGTGTGAGCATGCCCCAAGTCAACGCTGTGCAGGGCGCGTTGTCGGTGGAGGGCGGTGGACGTCCGGGGTAGAGACAGCTCTACCCGCCGGGGGCGCGCGAGGAGTGACGGGGCGGGGCCGGTGACGGCACACAAGGAGATGACGGCACGGGCGCGGCGCGGGACGGTCCGGATGGTCCGGGCCGTTCTGTATCTGGCCGGCGGGCTGCCCACGGGGCTGGTGTGGCTGGTGTCCTGCACGGTTCTGCTGGGCATCGGGGTGGCGACGCTGCCCCTGGTGGTCGGAGCCGGGCTGATCTGCGCCGCCGTGCTGTCGGGGATCCCGCTCGGCGCGGTGGAGCGATTACGCCTGCGGTGGTTCTGCGGCGAGCCGCGCCGCGGGGGTGCCCGCGGCGGACCCGGGCCGGCGGGCGGCGGGCCGCTCACCTGGGTGCGGCGGCGGCTGACCGAGCCGGCGACCTGGCGGGAGCTGGGCTATGCGGTGGTGCACAGCGCCCTGTCCATCGCCGAGTTCGTGCTCGTCCTGGTGAGCCTGATCATCCCCGCCTCCCTGCTGACGGCTCCGTTGCTGCGCCCGTTCACGCGCGACGGCCGGCTTCGCGTGGCGGTCTTCCAGGCGGACTCGACACCGCAGGCGCTGGTGCTGGTGCTGTGCGGTGGGGTGTGCCTGGTGCTCTCGTACGCCGTCCTCACCCGGTATGCCGCGCTGCGGGCGCGGCTGTCGGTCGCCGTGCTGGCCAGGGACGCCGGCCCCGACGACGGCACGGACCAGGAGCGGTACATCGGCCGTCTCGTGCGGTCCAGGGCCCGCATCCTGGACGCCTACGACGCCGAACGCCGGCGGATCGAGCGCGATCTGCACGACGGCGCCCAGCAGCGGCTGACGGGGTTGATCATGACGCTCGGTCTGGCCCGCCTCGCGGTGGCCGACTCCACTCCCGAGACACGCGAGCTGGTGGAGCGGGCCCATGAACAGGCGCGCATCACCCTGACCGAGCTGCGCGACCTCGTCCACGGCATATTCCCCGCCATCCTCACCGATCGCGGCCTGCCCGCCGCGCTGACCGCGCTGGCCGAGGAGTTCCCGGTGCCCGTCACCACGGACCTGCGGCTGGCCGAGCGTCCCGACGAGGCTGTCGAGGCGGCCACGTACTTCGTGGCCTGCGAGGCGCTGGCCAACATCGCCAAGCACAGTGGCGCCACCGAGGCCGGTCTGTCGCTGCGGCGGACCGGCTCGCGCCTGGTGCTGGAGGTGTACGACAACGGGAACGGCGGAGCCGACGCGGAGGCCGGCACCGGGCTGCTGGGACTGGCCGACCGGGTCGCCGCCCTGGAGGGGACCGTTCATCTGTCGAGCCCGGTCGGCGGGCCGACCCTGTTACACGTGGAGATACCGTGCGCATCGTGATCGCGGAGGACTCGGCGCTGTTGCGCGAGGGCCTGGTGCAGATCCTCACCAAGTTCGGTCATCAGGTGGTCGCGGCCGTGGACAACGCGCCTTCGCTCCTGGCGGCGGTACGCACCCACGCGCCTGAACTGGCCGTCGTGGACGTCCGGTTGCCGCCCGGCTTCCGTGACGAGGGGCTGCGCGCCGCGGTCGCCCTGCGCCGGGAGCACCGAGGACTAGGGGTGCTGGTCCTCTCGCAGTACCTGGAAGCGGACTACGCCTCCGAACTGCTGGGCGCCACGGACGAGGAGGACCGGCGGACATCCGGCGCGGTGCCGGCCGGGGCGTCCGCGGGGGTCGGCTACCTGCTCAAGGACCGGGTGGGCGACGTGCTGGACTTCGTCGGCCAGGCGCAGCGGGTCGCCGATGGTGAGACGGTCATCGATCCGGAGATCGTCCGGCGTCTGCTGGGCTCCCGCCGTGGACGCACGTCGGTGCAGGACCTGACCCCCCGTGAGACCGATGTGCTGGCGCTCATGGCCGAGGGCCGGTCCAACTCGGCGATCGCCCACGCGCTCACCGTCAGTCAGGCCGCGGTCTCCAAGCACATCGGCAACATCTTCGACAAGCTCGATCTGCACACCAGCGACGCCGACCACCGTCGGGTCCTGGCGGTCCTCGCCTACCTGCGGCGCTGACCCGGCGGTCCGTCACGCACCGCCGCCCTCAAGCAGAAGCGGTCGGCACCACGCGCGCGGGGACCGGCTCGCCGTACTGCGTGCGATGCAGGGCGGCGTAGACGCCTTCGGCCTTCAGCAGCGTGTCGTGGGTCCCGCTCTCCACGATGCGGCCGCCCTCCAGGACGACGATGCGGTCGGCGGTGCGCACGGTGGAGAGCCGGTGGGCGACCACCAGCGCGGTGCGTCCCCGGAGGGCCCGTGTGAGGGCGTGCTGCACCCGCGCCTCCGACTGGGAGTCCAGGTGGGCCGTCGCTTCGTCGAGCAGCACGATGCGGGGGTTCTTGAGCAGCAGACGGGCGATGGCCAGGCGCTGGCGCTCGCCCCCCGACAAGTGGTGACCTCCGTCGCCGACCACGGTGTCGAGTCCCTGCGGCAGCCGGCGCACGGTGTCCCAGACCATGGCCTCGCGGCAGGCAGCCTCGCAGTCCTCGTCCGTGGCCCCGGGGCGCGCGTAGGTGAGGTTGGCCCGCAGGGTGTCGTGGAAGAGGTGGCAGTCCTGGGTGACCACCCCGATCGCGGCCCGCAGCGACTCCTGAGTGACGCTGCGGACGTCGTGGCCGCCGATGCGGACCGCTCCGGCCGTGGGGTCGTACAGCCGGCAGACGAGTCCGACGAGCGTCGACTTGCCCGCGCCTGAGGGGCCGACCACGGCCACCGTCTCTCCTTCGCCGATCCGTAGGTCGACGTTCCTGAGCACATCGCGTTCCCCTGCGCCGGCCGGAACCGGGCTGTCGGGCGTGCCGGGCGACGCGGAGTCCAACGAGGCGGGCAGGTCGCTCGGCGCCCGGTGCCGGAAGCTGACCCCTTCCAGCTCGATCGACGCGCCCGTGGGCGGGAGGTCACCCGCGCCGGGGCTGTCGGTGACCGAGGGGACCAGGTCCAGGACCTCGAAGATCCGCTCGAAGCTGACCAGGGCGGCGGCGATCTCGGCCCGCGCCTGGGAGAGCGAGGTGATCGGCCCGTACAGCCGGGCCAGCAGGGTCACCAGGGCGATCAGGGTGCCCACGGTGATGTGGTGGTCCACGGCGAGGAACCCGCCGAGCAGATAGACGACGGCGGTGACCATCGTGGCGAGCCAGGAGACCGCCAGGCCGAGGAGGGAGTTGGTCATCACCAGCCGAACGCCGGTGTCGCGCAGCCGGGCACCGCCGCGGAGAAAGGCACGCTCCTCGTCCCGGGGCCGACCGTAGAGCTTCGCCAGCATCGCGCCCTGGGCGCTGAAGCGTTCGGTCGTGAAGGTGACCAGCTCCGCCTGGTCGTCCAGGAGCCTGCGGTTGAGGCGGCGCACGCGGGGGTCGAGCAACCGCGCGGGCAGCAGACACGCCGGTACGAGGACCACGGCGAGCAGGGTGACCTGCCAGGACAGCAGGATCATGGTGACGGCGATGGTGGCCACGGCCGCCAGGTTCGACAGCAGGCTCGCGGCGGTGGAGGTGATGGCCCGCTGGGCGCCCTGCACGTCGTTGTTCAGCCGGGTGACCAGCGCGCCGGTGCGGATCCGGGTGAAGAAGGACAGCGGCATGCGCTGGAGGTGGCCGAACGCGCTCCGACGCAGCTCCAGGGTGATGCTCTCCCCGATGCCCGCGGCCAGTCGCCGCTCCGCGAGGGTCACTCCCACGGCGACCGTGCCCAGCACCACGATCGCCAGCACCAGCAGGACGACGCGGTCCCGGTCCCCCTTGAGGACGCCGTCGTCGATGATGCGCCGGGTCAGCAGGGCCGGCACGGCGATCAGCGCGGATTCCACGAGGACCAGCACGAGGAAGGCCAGCAGCTGTTCGCGGAAGGGTCTCGCCGTCTCGGCGATCCTCCGCCAGACGGCGGGTGCCGGCGGCGTGCGGCGGGAGGCGTCCGGTCCCCCGGTCCCCGTGTGCCCGGTTTCCATCGATCTCCCCTCACCGGCTCGGGCCGATACGCGTAGGTGCGGGGCGGCGTGCCGCCCCGCACCTACGAACCGTTCCGGATGGATCAGCAGAACAGGCTGATGCTGCTGGTGTCGTCGCAGTGGTTGCTCTGCGTGCTGTTCAGCGGGCCGGCCTCGGTCTGCTCCTGCGGAAGTTCCAGGGCCTGGAGGTCGAGGATGTTCGCCATGACGTACTCCTTCGGTTGAGTGCGGGACTTTCTGCCCCGCGCTGTTGGGTGGGAACTCCGTCAGATCGCGGTGGCGACCGGCCGGAGGAACGGGAGGAAACCCACAGTTCCGCTCAGCACGCTTTTCAGGCCGAGCAGGATGCCTGCGTTTCCAGTGGCGTGGTCCATGGAGATGCGCATCAGCTGGAAGCCGGGGAACACCGACTCACCGTGCAGTCCCAGCAGGTGCCAGGAGAGACGTTCGAGGTGTCGCCGCACCTGATCGGCGGCCACCGGGTCGTCCGCTCCGGCGATGTGGCGCAGCGTCGCCATCTGACCGACCCGGCCCGACCAGAGGGCGGGCAGGGCGAAGAACTCGGAGGCACAGGTGTTCTTGGCCGCGTCGATGGCGTCGGCGAGCCGGGCGTCCGCACGGTGGGCCAGCAGTTCGGCCATGACCAGTGCGACACCGGCGGCACCGCCCTCCAGGTAGGGGTTGAGGCGCCAGCCCTCGTCGACGTTGAGGGTCCCGAAGTCGGACACCCGGCAGCGGTCGAGGTCGCGGTGGGACGCCTTGAAGGCGACGTCCAGCCACGCCGGATCGCCGGTCAGCTGGTGGGTGCGCAGCAGGAAGAGGGCGGGCCCCGACCAGCCGTGCATCAGTCCGGCCGGTCCGGCAAGTGCCCGTACGGGCCCGAGTTCGGCGGTGGAGGACAGCGACGCTGCGGGGAACGTCCCGCGCGCCACGGTCTCCGCCACCCGTTCGGCGAGGTCCAGCGCCCTGTCCCGGAGCGCGGGATCACCGCTCAGTCGGCCGAAGTGCAGCAGGTTGAGGCCGATGCCGGACAACCCGCTGAAGAGGTTGGGGTTCTGCAGCCGGTCCAGCGAGGAATCGGTACGGGCCAGCAGATCGAGCGCCTGCTCGCGGTGGCCCAGCCTGTCGAGCACATGGGCCACTCCGTGGTTGCCGTCGAAGAAGCCGGGATGCCGGGCGCCGTTGCGTTCCACGGCCGCGAGCAGCCAGGCTATCCACTGGTCGGGAACCTCGTGGCCGGCTTCCGCGAGGGCGTGCAGGACACCGGCCGCGCCGAAGGCGAACGTCTCCCCCGCGTGTGAGAACTGCCGTATGTCACCGGGGAAGAGCCGGTCGTGCCGCTCGGGTGTCGCGCTCGCGGCGATGGCTCTCGCCAGTGAGTCCATCAGTGCCGGCCAGTCGGTGTCCGCGCCCCTGACGGGCACCTCCGGCCGGCCGACGCCTGCCCGCATCGCCTTCGTCCGCGGCAGGGCGGGCCCCAGGCCGCGTCGGATCGCGGCCACGTAGCCGTCGGGGACGGGGAAGTTCTCCCGGGCCGCGGCCAGCAGGTCCAGGGCCTTCTCCTGGTCGAGGCAGAGAATGGACACCAGCGGCATGAACAGCCACAGCCTCAGCACGGCCAGGGCGAACCGGTCGATGTCCGGTCCCCGCAGGTCGGGCGGTGCCGCGAAGCCCGGCGCGGCCAGTGCCTGCCGGAAGCCGTCCGGATCGTCCGACGAGGTCTCGAAGTCGATGAGCACGGCCTTGCCGTCGGGGAGGACCAGCACATTGTGCGGGTGCACGTCGCCGTAGACCACGCCACGCTCGTGGATCGCGTCCAGGATGGTCTCGACTTGCTCGCACACCTCCACCGCCCAGGCGGTGTAGGACTCCTTGTCCTCGTCCGTGGGAGTCGCCGACAGCAGGGGGTAGGTCTGCGCCTCCTTCGCGCTCAGCCGTACGCCGTCGAAGTACTCGATGGCCAGGAAGTGGTGGTCCCAGGCGGTGAAGTACTCATGGAGCTCCGGGATCCCCGGCACGCCGGCGAGCTTGCGCAGGATGTCCCGTTCGCGCAGCAGCCGAACCACCGCGTCCGTTCCGGCGGCGTCCAGCGCCGCGTGCGGCCGGGCCTCCTTGAGGACGACCTGCACACCGTCCCGCGTCCGTCGTGCCAGGTAGATCCCGCCGCCGTTGGAGAAGTGCAGCGGTCTCTCGACCTGGTAGGGGAACTCCTCTGCGCCGCCGCCCGTGGTCCGTTGCGCGATGCAGTCGCGCAAGATCTTCGGAGGTGTCACCCAGTCCGGCACCTCGAACACCGGCTTGCGCAGGTCCGGGACCAGTTCCCCGTCCGGCCGCTGCACCGCGGGCACGACGTCACCGCTTTCGAGGAGGATCTCCTTCTTGCGGAAGCCTCCGTAGCGGACGTACAGCGGACCGGAGCCGTAGCGGGCGTCGCTCAGTATGTAGGGACCGGGTTCGCCTTCCAGCCTGGAGGCAAGTCCGTCGAGGACGTCGGTCAGTTCCTCTTCGTTCCGCGGATAGATGGTGACAAGTTTTCCGCTGGACCCACGTGGGGCGTATTTGGCGTTCTGTCCGAGGAAAGCGCGGCGACTGGGCAGGAACTTGAAGGAATAGCGGCGGGGTACGCAGAATTCCCAGACCGCTTCGATGATGCGCTCGGCATTGTCCATGGTGCCCGAGGTGTGCACCTTCCAACCCTGGTCGACCATGGACTCACCGCGGGGATGCAGCTCCAGCCACAGATCACCCTGGTAACGGCGCCAGCCGTCGGGAGCGGGCCGGCGGGCCGCGGCGTACTCGAGGTCCTGTTCCGCAGCACCGGACCGTCCGGGCGCTTCAAAGAACACCGGGTCGGCCATGCAGTAGGTCTCGAATCGCTTGTCCACCGAATCCCCCCTTCAGCTCCGCTTACGCAGGAAATACTGCCGAGCCGGAAGGGACCTGACGAGAGAAGAGTTCCTGACTTCGACCGGTAAGAATTCACGGTCCGAACCAGTAGCTGGTTCCGCGTCCTGCGGAGCCGGCGGCCTGGGAGAGCCACCGGTGCCCGCCGGCACGTCTTCGACGACGTCGAGGTTGGCGATCATCCCTGTCCTCGCGCTCGGCGTTGTGACAGTGGAAGAGGTAGCGGCCGCGACATCTCCGCCGCTTCGCCGGGGGGACGAGACGGTGTCCTTGAGGCCCGCGTCATGAGGGACCGGCTTCTTCCCGCTGCGCCACAGCACCCGGAACCCGACCAGGTGGAGGTGGACGGGGTGGCGCAGGTCCGCGATCGGCCGCCCCACCTCGATGTCACCGACCCGAGTGGTGACGTCGGAGCGGGCCGGGTCGAACGGGACTCCTCTGATCAGCCTCCAGGGTGCGGTGGCTGACTGGCGCGGTGAACAGCCCTGGTCGGCGCCGACCTGGACGAGGTCGAGGCGCAGTTCCGTCGTCGGTGACCGCTTCGAGGTCGCTGTGACGGGCGTTGGAGGCATTCAGGGTGCGCCGGTAGCGGGCCGCGTCGGCCTCGTGCACCGGCCACGGGGCGGCGTTGACCAGTAACGCGGCAAGCCAGGCGCGTGCCGGGCCTGTGGTGTGGGGACTGACGCCGGTCACCGGACTGACGGCCGAGGCAGGCCTGGCGCGCCACCCGGCCTCCAGCGGTGAGCAGTTACGCAGCGGTGTGCCGCTGCCACCCGCGTTCCAGGTGCCGTTGCCGCTGCCGCCGGTCCTGAAGCCGGTCAGCACCGCGGTTCACCGGGCGGCCAACCAGCACGTACGACGCCGCCGGCAAACGATGACGATCGCCTGGGCCCCCAAGGTGCCGGAGGGCGTCACCCGCAACTACCGACCCGGCTACCACCCTCGTCGGGGCCGTCTGATCCGGTACTCCGCTGCCGTACCCGCAGCAACGCGAAAGGGCCCGTACGACCGGAGTCGTACGGGCCCTTTCAGGTCAAGCGACCTTCAAGCAAGCGGAACTTACTTGTTGATCTTGGTGACCTGGCCGGCGCCCACGGTGCGACCACCCTCACGGATGGCGAACTTCAGGCCCTCCTCCATGGCGACGGGCTGGATGAGCTCCACCTTCATCTCGGTGTTGTCACCCGGCATGACCATCTCGGTGCCCTCGGGGAGGGTCACGACGCCGGTCACGTCCGTCGTACGGAAGTAGAACTGCGGGCGGTAGTTGTTGAAGAACGGCGTGTGGCGGCCACCCTCGTCCTTGGACAGGATGTAGGCCTGCGCCTCGAACTCGGTGTGCGGGGTGACCGAGCCCGGCTTGATGATGACCTGGCCGCGCTCGACGTCCTCGCGCTTGATGCCGCGGAGCAGCAGACCGACGTTCTCACCGGCCTGGCCCTCGTCGAGCAGCTTGCGGAACATCTCGATACCGGTGACCGTGGTGGTGGTCTTCTCGGTCTTGATGCCGATGATGTCGACGGTCTCGTTGACCTTCAGGACACCACGCTCGATACGGCCGGTGACGACCGTACCGCGACCGGTGATCGTGAAGACGTCCTCGATGGGCATGAGGAACGGCTTGTCGACGTCGCGCTCCGGCTCCGGGATCGCGCTGTCGACGGCGTCCATGAGCTCCAGGACGGACTGACCCCACTGGGCGTCGCCCTCGAGCGCCTTGAGCGCCGAGACCTTGACGACCGGGACGTCGTCGCCCGGGAACTCGTACTCGGAGAGGAGCTCACGGACCTCGAGCTCGACGAGCTCCAGGATCTCCTCGTCGTCCACCATGTCGGCCTTGTTCAGGGCGACGACGATGTACGGAACGCCGACCTGGCGGGCCAGGAGCACGTGCTCCTTGGTCTGCGGCATCGGGCCGTCGGTGGCGGCGACCACGAGGATCGCGCCGTCCATCTGCGCGGCACCGGTGATCATGTTCTTGATGTAGTCCGCGTGACCCGGGCAGTCGACGTGGGCGTAGTGACGCGCCTCCGTCTGGTACTCGACGTGCGCGATGGAGATGGTGATACCGCGCTGGCGCTCTTCGGGAGCCTTGTCGATCTGGTCGAAGGCCGAGGCCTCGTTCAGGTCCGGGTACTTGTCGTGCAGCACCTTGGTAATGGCGGCCGTGAGGGTCGTCTTACCGTGGTCGATGTGACCGATGGTGCCGATGTTGACGTGCGGCTTAGTCCGCTCGAACTTCGCCTTCGCCACTGGGGTCCTCCTGTGGAGTGGTTCTGTACGCCTTGCTTCAACGGCGCCAGGTGATCTTTGCTGGGAAGCCCGGGCCCAGGGGCAAACATCCGTGAATGCGGTTGTTTGCCCCGTGAGGCTCCGGAGTCAAGCCTAAAGCGTGTGAACGCGGTGCGTTACTCGCCCTTGGCCTTCGCGATGATCTCCTCGGCGACGTTCCGCGGAACCTCGGCGTAGGAGTCGAACTGCATCGAGTAGCTTGCGCGACCCGACGTCTTGCTGCGGAGGTCGCCGACGTAGCCGAACATCTCCGACAGGGGCACGAGGCCCTTGACGACGCGGGCGCCCGCACGCTCCTCCATGGCCTGGATCTGGCCACGGCGGGAGTTGATGTCGCCGATGACCTCACCCATGTAGTCCTCGGGCGTGGTGACCTCGACGGCCATCATCGGCTCGAGCAGCACGGGGCTGGCCTTGCGCGCGGCCTCCTTGAAGGCCTGCGAACCGGCGATCTTGAACGCGAGTTCGGAGGAGTCGACCTCGTGGTAGCCACCGTCGATGAGCGTGACGCGGACGCCCGTCATCTCGTAGCCGGCCAGGATGCCGAACTGCATGGCCTCCTGCGCACCGGCGTCCACCGAAGGGATGTACTCCTTCGGGATACGGCCACCGGTGACCTTGTTCACGAACTCGTAGGAGGCGTCTCCGCCTTCGATCGGCTCGATCGCGATCTGCACCTTGGCGAACTGGCCGGTACCACCAGTCTGCTTCTTGTGCGTGTAGTCGACGCGCTCGACGGCCTTGCGGATCGTCTCGCGGTAGGCGACCTGCGGCTTGCCGACGTTGGCCTCGACCTTGAACTCACGGCGCATACGGTCGACCAGCACCTCGAGGTGCAGTTCGCCCATGCCGCCGATGATGGTCTGGCCGGTCTCCTCGTCCGAGTGGACCTGGAAGGACGGGTCCTCCTCGGCCAGGCGCTGGATGGCGACACCCAGCTTCTCCTGGTCGCCCTTGGACTTGGGCTCGATGGCGACCTGGATCACCGGCGCCGGGAAGTCCATGGACTCCAGGATCACCGGGTTCTTGTCGTCGGACAGCGTCTCACCGGTGGTGGTCTGCTTCAGGCCCATGACGGCGACGATGTCGCCGGCGCCCACCGACTCGATCTCCTCACGCTTGTTGGCGTGCATGCGGTAGATCTTGCCGATGCGCTCCTTCTTGCCCTTGACGGAGTTCAGCACGGCGGTGCCGGACTCCAGGCGGCCCGAGTAGACCCGGACGAAGGTGAGCTTGCCGAGGTGCGGGTCGCTCATGATCTTGAACGCCAGGGCGGACAGCGGCTCGTCCTCGGACGGCTTGCGCTTGATCACGACCTCGGGGTCCTTGACGTCGTGGCCCTCGATGGCCTCGACGTCGAGCGGGGTCGGCAGGTAGCGCACGACCGCGTCGAGCAGGGGCTGGACGCCCTTGTTCTTGAACGCGGTGCCGCAGAACACCGGGGTGACCGTGGTGTCGCTCGACTTGCCGGACGCGATGGTGATGCGACGGATCGCGGCGTACAGCTGCTCCACGGTGGGCTCCTCGCCCTCCAGGAACAGCTCCATGATCTCTTCGTCGTTCTCCGCGACGGCCTCGACGAGCTTGTTGTGCCACTCCTCGGCAGCCTCGGTGTGCGTGGCCGGGATGTCGACGACGTCGTACATCTCGCCCTTCGCGGCCTCGGCGGACCACACGAGCGCCTTCATGCGGACCAGGTCCACGACGCCCTTGAAGTCGGCCTCGGCGCCGATCGGCAGCTGCATGACGAGCGGCTGGGCGCCCAGGCGGTCCGAGATCATGTCCACGCAGCGGTGGAACTCGGCGCCGGTGCGGTCCAGCTTGTTGACGAAGCAGATGCGGGGCACGCCGTAACGGTCGGCCTGACGCCACACCGTCTCGGACTGCGGCTCGACACCGGCGACACCGTCGAACACCGTCACGGCACCGTCGAGCACACGCAGGGAGCGCTCCACCTCGACGGTGAAGTCGACGTGACCCGGGGTGTCGATGATGTTGATGGTGTAGTCGTTGTCCTCGAGCGGCCAGTGACAGGTGGTCGCAGCAGACGTGATCGTGATGCCACGCTCCTGCTCCTGCTCCATCCAGTCCATCGTGGCGGCGCCGTCGTGGACCTCACCGATCTTGTACGAGACGCCGGTGTAGAACAGGATCCGCTCGGTGGTGGTCGTCTTGCCCGCGTCGATGTGGGCCATGATCCCGATGTTGCGGACCTTGGCCAGGTCAAGTGAAGTGGTAGCCATAAGGCTTCAGTCTTCTCTCGGTCTCGATGTGGGTAGCGACTACCAGCGGTAGTGCGCGAAGGCCTTGTTGGACTCGGCCATCTTGTGGGTGTCCTCACGCTTCTTCACAGCGGCGCCGAGGCCGTTGGACGCGTCGAGGAGCTCGTTGAGCAGGCGCTCGGTCATGGTCTTCTCGCGACGGGCGCGGGAGTAACCGACCAGCCAGCGCAGCGCCAGGGTGTTGGCACGACCGGGCTTGACCTCGATCGGGACCTGGTAGGTGGCGCCACCGACACGGCGGGACTTGACCTCGATGGTCGGCTTGATGTTCTCGAGCGCGCGCTTCAGCGTGATGACCGGGTCGTTGCCGGTCTTGTCGCGCAGGCCCTCCATGGCGCCGTAGACGATGCGCTCGGCGGTGGAGCGCTTGCCGTTCAGCAGCACCTTGTTGATGAGGGAGGTCACCAGAGGAGAACCGTAGACCGGGTCGATGATGACCGGGCGCTTCGGGGCGGGGCCCTTACGAGGCATTCTTACTTCTCCTTCTTGGCGCCGTAACGGCTGCGGGCCTGCTTGCGGTTCTTGACACCCTGGGTGTCGAGGGAGCCGCGGATGATCTTGTAGCGAACACCCGGCAGGTCCTTCACACGGCCGCCGCGCACGAGCACGATGGAGTGCTCCTGCAGGTTGTGTCCCTCACCCGGAATGTAAGCGGTGACCTCGATCCCGCTGGTCAGACGCACACGCGCGACCTTACGCAGGGCCGAGTTCGGCTTCTTCGGGGTGGTCGTGAACACACGCGTGCAGACGCCACGACGCTGGGGCGAACCCTCGAGTGCGGGCGTCTTGTTCTTCTCGACCTTGTCCTGCCGGCCCTTACGGACCAGCTGCTGGATCGTAGGCACTACTTCTCCGGTTTCTGTGTGCCGAGTTGTACAGCTAACCTGGAACTTCGCCGACCCACGCGGTCGGGTGTGTCGAATCCGGCGGACTTCCGCCGCGAGGCAGAGAGACGCAGATCACAGTGGCCGCTCACGGACCCAGCGGTGCGGTTCATGGCACGCACGAGGGCCAGGGCACACCCCAGGCACAAGGTCTGAGCGTACCGAGCGCAACCACTCCGGTCAAAACAGAGGCGGTACGCCCGACCGGCCGAGGTCACCTTCCCGGGCTGGGTGATCTCTGTGGTGTCCGCGGCGCGGGACCGCTCCCGGCGCCCGCGGAGTCGCCGTCGGAGTCGTCGGAGTATGCCGTGTCCCCGCCCACGAAGTACGTCGGCCGGTTCTGCACCGCCGTGTAGATGCGGCCCACGTACTCGCCCAGCAGGCCCACGCAGACCAGCTGCACCGCGCCGATGAACAGCACGCCGGTGAAGAGCGAGGTCCAGCCGGGGACGGTGTGGTCGAACGCGTGGGCGGCGAGGGTGTAGACCATCAGCCCCAGGCAGACCAGGAAGGCGAAGCCGCCCAGCCAGGTCGCGATGCGCAGCGGGGCCGCGGAGAAGCCGGTGACGCTGTCCACGGCGAGCCGGATCATCCGCCCCAGCGGGTACTTGCTGACGCCCGCCGGACGCGGGGCGCGCTCGTAGGTGACCCGGCCGCTGGGGAAGCCGAGCCAGGGCACCAGGAGGCGGTAGACGCGCTGCTGGTCCGGCAGGGCCTTGAGGGCGTCCACGGCGGCCCGGCTGAGCAGCCGGAAGTCGCCGGCGTGCGCGGGCACCGAGGGCCCGGCCAGCCGGCGCACCAGGCGGTAGTAGAGGCCGGCGGTCCACCGCTTGAAGCCGGTGTCGCTGGCCCGGTCGGCGCGGATGCCGTAAACGATGTCGAGCCCCTCGCCGCGGGCGAGCGCGAGCATCTCGGGGATCTTCTCGGGCGGGTCCTGGAGGTCCGCGTCCAGGCTCACGACGTACGCCCCGAGCGCCCGGTCGAGTCCCGCGGTCAGGGCGGCCTGGTGGCCGGAGTTGCGGCGCAGCCGGATCACCCGCAGTTCCGGCCAGCCCAGCCGGAACGCGGCGAGCAGTTCGGCCGTGCGGTCGCCGCTGCCGTCGTCGACGGCGACCACCTCGTAGCCGACGCCGAGGGAGGCCAGGACCGGGCGAAGCCGGGTGACCAGCGCGGGAAGGACCTCTTCCTCGTTGTACATGGGGACGACGACCGACAGGACGGTCGGCGCGGCCGTCGCGGCTGTGACACCCGTGGGTAGGACGTCCATGGGATCCCTCGCTTCAGTCACCCGCCCGTCCCCCAACCTGTGGCGTGAATGTGCGACTCTGGTGTGATCTTACGACTGACACTTCACGACCATCCGGACAGTGGTTCCTCGGGGATCCGATGGTCGGGGCCGAGGGGGGTCCACACTCATGAGCACGGCTTCCAGCAGCGCGGCGACGGATCCCGCCGTGCCCGGCGAGCAGGAGGCGCGGCCCCGGAGACTGAGCCGCCTCACCCTGCCGGCCGGTGTACGACCGTACCGCGCCCCGCTGCTCCTGTACGGCGTGACCAAGCTCGTCGGTCTCACCGTCTTCGCCGTGCTGCTGGAGGCCGCCGGGGACTACGAGAAGAAGGAGCCGCGGTTCGGCGGCGGCGCCCACTGGTGGGACGTGCTCGGCACCTGGGACGGCTGGTGGTACCTCCAGGTCGCTGAGAAGGGGTACGACCCGGGGCCCCTGGAACGGCTCGCGTCGGGCGGGCTGTTCACGGTGAAGCAGAACTCCGTCGCCTTCTTCCCCCTCTACCCCGGCCTGATCAGGGGCGTTTCCGAGGTCACCGGACTCGGTCTGTTCGGCTCCGGGCTGCTCGTCTCGGTGGTCGCGTCCTTCGTCGCGGCGGCCGGGATCTACGCCGTGATCTCCACGCTCGCCGGCGTCCGGGCCGGCACGATCGCCGCCGGGCTGTGGGCCGTGGCGCCCGGCGCGGGCGTCGAGTGGGCGGTGTACTCGGAGTCCCTGTTCGTCGCGATCGCGGCCTGGTGCTGCTACTGCGTGATGAAGCGCCGCTGGGTGGCCGCGGGGCTGCTCGCCTTCGTCGCGGGACTGAACCGGCCGACGGCCGCCGCGCTCATCGGCGCGGTGGGGCTGGCCGCGCTGGTGACGCTGGTCCGGCGGGAGAGCCGGCGCGAGCACGGGGTGGCCGGACCGCTGTACGCCATGTTCGCCGCGCCGCTCGGCCTGATCACGTACATCACCTGGGTCAGCCTCAACATGGGCTCCTTCACGGCGTACTTCACGCTCCAGCGTGAAGGGTGGGCGCACTACTTCGACTTCGGCGCCTACACGCTCGACGTCCTCGGCAACATCGCCGTCGGGCACGACCACTACCTGTTCTCGTTCACCACGTCCGATCTCATCGCCGTCCAACTGGTGCTGGCGCTGCCGTTCCTGATCGCGCTGATGCTGCGCAAGAAGCCGCCGCTGGTGCTGGTCGCGTACACGCTGGCGAGCATCGTGACCGTGCTGGGCACCCAGCAGATGTTCGGCAACACCCCGCGCTATCTCCTGCCGGTGTTCCCGCTGCTGCTCGGCCCGGCGGCCGCGATGAGCCGCTTGAAGTGGCCGAGCCTGACGGTGTTCTTCACCACGGCGGCGCTGGCGTCGGGCTGGTACGCGCACTACGTGATGTTCGAACTGGGCATCCCGTAGCGGCCGGTGGCTCCCGTTGACGGCGGAGGCTCCCCTGACCTGGCAGGGGCGTGCTCAGCCGCCCGAGGACGAGCCCACGGCCAGCAGCATGATCGCCAAGAGGAACACCCAGCCCGCCACCGCCAGCCAGCCCAGGATCAGGCCGGCCAGCGCGAGCCCGTCGCCGCCCTCCCCCGTGCGGCGGATCTCCGCGCGTGCGGAGTGCCCGAGGATCACCGCGGGGATGCCGGTGATGCCCGCCGTCATCGTGGTGAGCACACCGCAGACCATGGCGCCGATCGCCTTGCCGTTCGTGGGCGGCGGCGGGGCGGGCATAAAGGTGCGGGGAACTGCCGGAGGATAGGCCTGGAACGCCGGCTGGACGGGCACGGGCCCCTGCGGGAGGTCGGCCACGACGAGGGACAACTCCCCCACCGTACGGGCCTGGTAGACCCGCGCCACCCGCTTGTCCAGCTCGGCCTGCTGCAGGCGTCCCTCGGCGAAACCGGCTCTGAGCACGTCGACGGCGCGCTCGCGGTCCGCGTTCGCGGCCAGCATCGACGGGCTGCTCTGGCCCTGCCACGGCTGCCATGGCGACGGAAACGACACGGGCACCTCACCTCCCCCGGACAGGCATGAATGCCTCCATCATTCACCTACGCTCGGCGCGGCGCGATGGTTCCCCCCTCGTACGGTCCCGTCGGAACCCGTGCGACGGCAGGGCGGACGCCCCCGTCCACGCCGAAGGGCGGCCACCCCAGGGGGTGACCGCCCTTCAGAGCGTCAGACGTACGCCTTACTGGTTGTACGGACCGTAGTCGTAGTCCTCCAGCGGAACGGCCTGGCCGGAGCCCGTGCCGAACGGCGAGTAGTCGATGTCGTCGTAGCCGACGGCCGAGTACATCGCGGCCTTGGCCTCCTCGGTCGGCTCGACCCGGATGTTGCGGTAGCGGGACAGACCCGTACCGGCCGGGATGAGCTTACCGATGATGACGTTCTCCTTGAGGCCGATCAGGGAGTCGGACTTGGCGTTGATCGCCGCGTCCGTGAGGACCCTGGTCGTCTCCTGGAAGGACGCCGCCGACAGCCAGGACTCCGTGGCCAGCGAGGCCTTGGTGATACCCATGAGCTGCGGACGACCGGAGGCCGGGTGACCGCCCTCCTGCACCACACGGCGGTTCTCGGTCTCGAACTTGCCGCGCTCGACGAGCTCGCCCGGCAGCAGCTCCGCGTCGCCGGACTCGATGATCGTCACCCGGCGCAGCATCTGCCGGATGATGATCTCGATGTGCTTGTCGTGGATCGACACGCCCTGCGAGTTGTAGACCTTCTGGACCTCGCCGACCAGGTGGACCTGGACGGCGCGCTGGCCGAGGATGCGCAGCACGTCGTGCGGGTTCTGCGTACCCACGGTGAGCTGCTGGCCGACCTCGACGTGCTCGCCCTCGCTGACCTTCAGACGGGCGCGCTTGGAGATCGGGTAGGCCGTCTCGTCGCTGCCGTCGTCCGGCGTGATGACGATCTTCTTGGTCTTCTCGGTCTCCTCGATCCGCACGCGGCCGGAGGCCTCGGAGATCGGGGCGACACCCTTCGGGGTACGGGCCTCGAAGAGCTCGACGACACGCGGCAGACCCTGGGTGATGTCGTCACCGGCCACACCACCGGTGTGGAAGGTACGCATCGTCAGCTGGGTACCGGGCTCACCGATGGACTGGGCGGCGATGATGCCGACCGCCTCACCGATGTCGACCAGCTTGCCGGTGGCCAGCGAGCGGCCGTAGCACATGGCGCAGGTGCCGACCTGCGACTCACAGGTCAGGATCGAGCGGGTCTTGACCTGCTCGACGCCGTGGCGCACCAGCTGGTCGATGAGCACGTCGCCCAGGTCCACGTTGGCCGGCGCGATCACCTTGCCGTCGATGACGACGTCCTCGGCGAGCATGCGGGCGTAGACGCTGGTCTCGACGTCACCGGCCTTGCGCAGGACGCCGTTCTCGTCCTTCGAGGCGATCCGCAGCTTCAGACCGCGCTCGGTGCCGCAGTCCTCCTCGCGGATGATGACGTCCTGCGACACGTCGACCAGACGACGGGTGAGGTAACCCGAGTCGGCGGTACGCAGAGCGGTGTCCGCCAGACCCTTACGGGCGCCGTGGGTGGAGATGAAGTACTCCAGCACGGACAGACCCTCACGGAACGACGCCTTGATCGGACGCGGGATCGTCTCGTTCTTCGCGTTCGACACCAGACCACGCATACCGGCGATCTGACGCATCTGCATCATGTTGCCTCGTGCGCCCGAGTTCACCATCATGAAGATCGGGTTGGTCTTCGGGAAGTTGTCGTTCATCGCCTCGGCGACCTCGTTGGTCGCCTGGGTCCAGATCTGGATGAGCTCCTGCGTGCGCTCTTCCTTGGTGATCAGACCGCGCTCGTACTGCTTCTGGACCTTCTCGTCCTTGGCCTCGTACCCGGCGACGATCTCCTTCTTCGCCTCGGGGACGACGACGTCGGAGATGGCGACGGTGACGCCGGAACGGGTGGCCCAGAAGAAGCCGGCCGCCTTCAGGTTGTCGAGCGTCGCCGCCACGATGACCTTGGGGTAGCGCTCGGCGAGGTCGTTGACGATCTCGGAGAGCTGCTTCTTGCCGACCTCGTAGTCGACGAACGGGTAGTCCTCGGGCAGCAGCTCGTTGAAGAGCGCACGGCCCAGCGTGGTCTTCAGCCGGAAGCTGTCACCCTGCTGCCACTCGGCCTCGCCCTCCTCCTGGGCCGGAGCCGTCCAGCCGCGCGGCGGGATGGTGCCCACCGGGAAGCGGACGTCGATCTTCGACTGGAGCGACAGCTCGCCCGCGTCGAAGGCCATGATCGCCTCGGCGACGGAGGAGAAGGAGCGGTCCTCGCCCTTCACGTCCCGCATCTCGCCGTCGGTGGTGAGGAAGAACAGACCGAGGACCATGTCCTGGGTCGGCATCGTCACCGGACGGCCGTCGGCGGGCTTGAGGATGTTGTTCGAGGACAGCATCAGGATGCGGGCCTCGGCCTGCGCCTCCGCGGACAGCGGCAGGTGCACGGCCATCTGGTCACCGTCGAAGTCCGCGTTGAACGCGGTGCAGACGAGCGGGTGGATCTGGATGGCCTTGCCCTCGACCAGCTGCGGCTCGAAGGCCTGGATGCCGAGGCGGTGCAGGGTGGGCGCACGGTTCAGCAGCACCGGGTGCTCGGCGATGACCTCTTCGAGGACGTCGTACACCACGGTGCGGCCGCGCTCGACCATGCGCTTGGCGCTCTTGATGTTCTGCGCGTGGTTCAGGTCGACCAGGCGCTTCATCACGAACGGCTTGAACAGCTCCAGCGCCATCGCCTTCGGCAGACCGCACTGGTGCAGCTTCAGCTGCGGACCGACGACGATCACGGAACGCGCCGAGTAGTCGACACGCTTGCCGAGCAGGTTCTGACGGAAGCGGCCCTGCTTGCCCTTCAGCATGTCGCTGAGGGACTTCAGCGGGCGGTTGCCGGGGCCCGTCACCGGGCGGCCGCGACGACCGTTGTCGAAGAGGGCGTCAACAGCCTCCTGAAGCATGCGCTTCTCGTTGTTGACGATGATCTCGGGCGCGCCGAGGTCGAGGAGCCTCTTCAGACGGTTGTTGCGGTTGATCACACGGCGGTACAGGTCGTTCAGGTCGGAGGTCGCGAAGCGGCCACCGTCCAGCTGCACCATCGGACGCAGGTCCGGCGGGATGACCGGCACGCAGTCCAGCACCATGCCCTTGGGGCTGTTGCTGGTCTGCAGGAACGCGGAGACGACCTTCAGGCGCTTGAGCGCACGGGTCTTCTTCTGGCCCTTGCCGGTGCGGATGATCTCGCGGAGCTTCTCGGCCTCCTCGTCGAGGTCGAAGGACTCCAGGCGCTTCTGCAGCGCCGCGGCGCCCATCGAGCCGTCGAAGTACGTGCCGAAGCGGTCACGCAGCTCGCGGTAGAGGAGCTCGTCGCCCTCCAGGTCCTGGACCTTGAGGTTCTTGAAGCGGGTCCACACCTCGTCGAGACGGTCGATCTCGCGCTGCGCGCGGTCGCGCAGCTGCTTCATCTCACGCTCGGCGCCTTCGCGCACCTTGCGGCGCACGTCGGCCTTGGCGCCCTCGGCCTCCAGCTCGGCCAGGTCGGTCTCGAGCTTCTTGGCGCGGGCCTCCAGGTCGGCGTCCCGGCGGTTCTCGATCTGCTGCCGCTCGACGGAGACGTGCGCCTCCAGGGAGGGCAGGTCGCGGGTGCGGCGCTCCTCGTCGACGTACGTGATCATGTACGCCGCGAAGTAGATGACCTTCTCGAGGTCCTTCGGGGCGAGGTCGAGCAGGTAGCCCAGCCGCGACGGAACGCCCTTGAAGTACCAGATGTGGGTGACGGGGGCGGCCAGCTCGATGTGGCCCATCCGCTCACGGCGCACCTTGGCGCGGGTCACCTCGACGCCGCAGCGCTCACAGATGATGCCCTTGAAGCGGACGCGCTTGTACTTGCCGCAGTAGCACTCCCAGTCCCGGGTCGGACCGAAGATCTTCTCGCAGAAGAGTCCGTCCTTCTCGGGCTTGAGGGTGCGGTAGTTGATGGTCTCGGGCTTCTTGACCTCGCCGTGGCTCCACTGACGGATGTCGTCAGCGGTGGCCAGACCGATCCGGAGCTCATCGAAGAAGTTGACGTCGAGCACTATGCGTCAATCCCTCTCAGGGTTGTAAGTCATGGGGTCTGATACGGGGGTCCTGGGGCCGGCCGGGCTCATGACGAGCCCGGCCGAACTCCCGTCAGACCTCTTCGACGCTGCTCGGCTCGCGCCGGGACAGGTCGATGCCAAGCTCCTCCGCAGCGCGGAAGACGTCCTCGTCGGTGTCGCGCATCTCGATGGACATGCCGTCGCTGGACAGCACCTCCACGTTCAGGCACAGGGACTGCATCTCCTTGATGAGCACCTTGAAGGACTCGGGGATGCCGGGTTCGGGGATGTTCTCGCCCTTGACGATGGCCTCGTAGACCTTCACGCGGCCGGTGACGTCGTCGGACTTGATGGTCAGGAGCTCCTGGAGGGCGTACGCGGCGCCGTAAGCCTCCAGCGCCCACACCTCCATCTCACCGAAGCGCTGGCCACCGAACTGGGCCTTACCACCCAGCGGCTGCTGGGTGATCATCGAGTACGGACCGGTCGAGCGGGCGTGCAGCTTGTCGTCGACCAGGTGGTGCAGCTTCAGGATGTACATGTAGCCGACCGAGATCGGGTCCGGGAACGGCTCACCGCTGCGGCCGTCGAACAGCCGCGCCTTGCCGGACGGGAGCACCATGCGCTCGCCGTCGCGGTTGGGGATGGTGTGCTGCAGCAGACCCGCCAGCTCGTCCTCACGGGCGCCGTCGAAGACCGGGGTCGCGACGTTGGTGCCCGGCTGGACCGAGTCGGCGCCGATCGCCTGGAGGCGCTGCGCCCACTCGTCGGCGAGCCCGGAGACGTCCCAGCCGCGGCTGGCGAGCCAGCCGAGGTGGATCTCCAGGACCTGTCCCGGGTTCATTCGGGACGGGACGCCGAGCGGGTTGAGGATGATGTCGACCGGGGTGCCGTCCTCCAGGAACGGCATGTCCTCGATCGGCAGGATCTTGGAGATGACGCCCTTGTTGCCGTGGCGGCCGGCGAGCTTGTCACCGTCGGTGATCTTGCGCTTCTGCGCGACGTAGACGCGCACCAGCTGGTTCACACCGGGGGGAAGCTCGTCGCCCTCCTCGCGGTCGAAGACGCGGACGCCGATGACCTTGCCGATCTCGCCGTGCGGCACCTTCAGCGAGGTGTCACGGACCTCACGCGCCTTCTCACCGAAGATCGCGCGCAGCAGGCGCTCCTCCGGGGTCAGCTCGGTCTCGCCCTTGGGCGTGACCTTGCCGACGAGGATGTCGCCGGCGACGACCTCGGCGCCGATGCGGATGATGCCGCGCTCGTCGAGGTCGGCGAGGACCTCCTCGGAGACGTTCGGGATGTCCCGGGTGATCTCCTCGGGGCCGAGCTTGGTGTCACGGGCGTCGACCTCGTGCTCCTCGATGTGGATCGAGGAGAGGACGTCGTCCTGCACGAGGCGCTGCGACAGGATGATCGCGTCCTCGTAGTTGTGACCCTCCCACGGCATGAACGCCACGAGCAGGTTCTTGCCCAGCGCCATCTCGCCGTTCTCGGTGGCCGGGCCGTCGGCCAGGACCTGGCCCTCGACGATCCGGTCGCCCTCGTTGACGATGACCTTCTGGTTGACCGAGGTGCCCTGGTTGGACCGGGCGAACTTGGCCAGGCGGTACGTGATGTACGTGCCGTCGTCGTTGGTGGTGGTGATGTAGTCGGCGGAGACCTCCTGGACCACACCCGCCTTCTCGGCCTTGACCACGTCGCCGGCGTCGACGGCGGAGCGGTACTCCATGCCGGTGCCGACGAGCGGGGACTCGCTCTTGATGAGCGGCACGGCCTGACGCATCATGTTCGCGCCCATGAGGGCACGGTTGGCGTCGTCGTGCTCGAGGAACGGGATCATGGCGGTCGCGACCGACACCATCTGGCGCGGCGAGACGTCCATGTAGTCCACGTCGTCACCGGGGACGTAGTCGACCTCGCCGCCACGGCGGCGGACCAGGACGCGGTTCTCGGTGAAGCGCAGGTCGTCGTCGAGCGTGGCGTTGGCCTGCGCGATGACGAACCGGTCCTCTTCGTCGGCCGTCAGGTAGTCGACCTCGTCGGTGACGACACCGTCGACGACCTTGCGGTACGGCGTCTCCACGAAGCCGAACGCGTTGACGCGGCCGTAGGAGGCGAGCGAACCGATCAGACCGATGTTCGGGCCTTCGGGCGTCTCGATCGGGCACATGCGGCCGTAGTGCGAGGGGTGCACGTCACGGACCTCGAAGCCGGCCCGCTCACGGGACAGACCACCCGGGCCGAGCGCGGACAGACGACGCTTGTGCGTCAGCCCGGACAGCGGGTTGTTCTGGTCCATGAACTGCGACAGCTGGCTGGTGCCGAAGAACTCCTTGATGGAGGCGACGACCGGCCGGATGTTGATCAGGGTCTGCGGCGTGATCGCCTCGACGTCCTGGGTCGTCATGCGCTCGCGGACGACGCGCTCCATACGAGCCAGACCCGTGCGGACCTGGTTCTGGATGAGCTCGCCGACGCTGCGCAGACGACGGTTGCCGAAGTGGTCGATGTCGTCGGTCTCGACGACGATCGTCTGACCGTTGTCGCCGACCGTCTCGGTCTCACCGGCGTGCAGCTTGACCAGGTACTTGATGGTCGAGATGACGTCCTCGACCGTCAGCACGCCCGCGTCGAGCGGAGCGTTGCCGGCCAGCTTCTTGTTGACCTTGTAGCGGCCGACCTTGGCGAGGTCGTAGCGCTTGGGGTTGAAGTAGAGGTTCTCCAGCAGCGTCTGCGCGGCCTCACGCGTGGGGGGCTCGCCCGGACGCAGCTTGCGGTAGATGTCGAGCAGTGCGTCGTCCTGGCCCTGGGTGTGGTCCTTCTCCAGGGTGGCGCGCATGGACTCGTACTCGCCGAACTCCTCGAGGATCTGCTCGGTGGTCCAGCCGAGAGCCTTCAGAAGGACGGTGACGGACTGCTTGCGCTTGCGGTCGATGCGCACACCGACCATGTCGCGCTTGTCGATCTCCAGCTCCAGCCAGGCGCCCCGGGAGGGGATGACCTTGGCGGAGAAGATGTCCTTGTCGGACGTCTTGTCGATGGAGGAGTCGAAGTAGACACCCGGCGAACGGACCAGCTGCGACACCACGACACGCTCGGTGCCGTTGATGACGAAGGTGCCCTTGTGGGTCATGAGCGGGAAGTCGCCCATGAAGACCGTCTGGGACTTGATCTCACCGGTCTCGTTGTTGGTGAACTCCGCCGTGACGAAGAGCGGCGCGGCGTAGGTGAAGTCGCGGTCCTTGCACTCGTCGATGGAGTTCTTCGGCGGCTCGAAACGGTGGTCACGGAAGGTCAGGGACATCGACCCGGAGAAGTCCTCGATCGGGGAGATCTCCTCGAAGATCTCCTCGAGTCCGGACTTCGTGGGGACGTCCTGACCGTTCTCCAGAGCCTCCTCGACCCGACTCTGCCAAGCGGTGTTGCCGAGCAGCCAGTCGAAGCTCTCGGTCTGCAGCGCGAGCAGGTTCGGAACCTCGAGAGGCTCCTTGATCTTTGCAAAGGAAATGCGCAGCGGGGCGGTGCTGGCGCCGTTGTTCGTATTCGCGGTCGAGGCGTTGCGCGAGGCGGCCAAGAGGGGGTCCTTCCGAGGGCTCGGACTCACTACGCGCGTGCCGGCCCCTCTCCCACACACGGAGGACAGGTGGTGCCCGATCGGCCGAAAGGCCAGGTCGGACGGGTCCGGTCGTCGGTGCTAGGGCGAGGGCATGCCCCTGGTGACGGGCAGGGGACAGCTAACAGGCAGCGCAAAGGGACAGTGTAGCCACTTGGCACACTGATGTCCAGTGCGGGTTTCTCGCGACCCTCGTTGTTCTCAACGCCCTCGGTCTGCTAGTCCTCAACGCACGGTGATACTGCCCTCTTCGTCGTCGATCCATGCCTCGGAACCCGGATCGTTGTGACGACGCGTCCTGAGAATTGCGCGCTGCGTGCGGTTCGTCAAGGCCCCCCGGCTCGAACTCCCTGTCCGAACCGTTGCCCGAACAGAGGTGCCCGGCGACACGACGAAGATCACCATACCCCTCACGCACTCAGGTGCAAGGCAACCGTGGCCGGACCCCGGAAACGCCGAAGAGCGACCACCCAGATGGATGATCGCTCCTCGGTACGTGAGCGTTACAGCCCCTTTCGGGGCCGGCGCTTACTTGACCTCGACGGAGGCGCCGGCGCCCTTGAGGGACTCGGCGGCCTTCTCGGCGGCGTCCTTGGCGACCTTCTCGAGGACGGGCTTCGGGGCGCCGTCCACGAGGTCCTTGGCCTCCTTCAGACCCAGGGAGGTCAGCTCACGCACGACCTTGATGACCTGGATCTTCTTGTCGCCCGCACCGGTGAGGATGACGTCGAACTCGTCCTTCTCCTCCTCGGCCTCGGCGGTGGCGGCCGGGCCGGCCGGACCGGCGACGGCGACCGCGGCGGCGGCGGTGACGTCGAACTTCTCCTCGAACGCCTTCACGAACTCGGAGAGCTCGATGAGGGTCATCTCCTCGAACTGCGCGAGCAGGTCTTCCTGGCTGAGCTTCGCCATGGTGGGCGATCCTTCCACTAAATCGGCTGGTGCCGGATGTACATGTCTGGCGGGCGTCCGCCTTGCGGCGTCACGTAGACGTTCGGCCCGCTACGACCGCTGCTTCAGGCGAGCTGCCTCAGGCGGCGGTCATTTCGGGGGCCGAGTTACTCGGCACCGCCCTGCTCGGCCTGCTTGGCGCGAAGAGCGTCCACGGTGCGGACGAGCTTCGAGGGAAGCGCCTGGAAGAGCTGAGCAGCCTGAGACTGCTTGCCCTTGAAGGCACCCGCCAGCTTGCTGAGCAGAACCTCGCGGGACTCGAGGTCCGCAAGCTTCTTGATCTCGTCGGCGGACAGCGCCTTGCCGTCAAGGACACCGCCCTTGATGACGAGGTTGGGGTTGTCCTTGGCGAAGTCACGAAGACCCTTGGCCGACTCCACCGGGTCACCGGTGACGAAGGCGACCGCCGTCGGACCGTTGAACAGGTCGTCGAGCGTCGTGATCCCGGCCTCGTTGGCCGCAATCTTGGTCAGCGTGTTCTTCACCACGGCGTACTGGGCGTTCTCACCGAGCGAACGGCGCAGGTTCTTGAGCTGCGCCACGGAGAGACCCCGGTACTCGGTCAGCACGGCGGCGTTCGAGCTGCGGAACTGCTCCGTCAGCTCGGCTACCGCGGCAGCCTTGTCGGGCCTTGCCATAGAGCGTCGGCCTCCTTCCGGGTGATGAGGACCGCTCAGAAGGGGCTACGACAGACGAAACGCCCCGGCGCAGGCGCACGGGGCGTAGCTCGACCGGACGAGATCCGTCGAAGGACGGACTGCGGCCGGGAGCACTTCCACTCACACCTGCGCGGGTCGCCCGCATATCAGCGGATCCTTCGGTCACCGGGCTCTTTCGCAAGGGCACGGCAACGACCAGCGGTCTTTGGCTTCTCCGGAAGAGTACGGGAACGGATCGCCGTCAAGCAAATCCGTTCCCCGCACAGCCGGAGTGAGCGAGTAGGTAGGTAAGTAAGTAAGCGGGGGACGCGGCGAGGAGGGTCAGGCCGCGGGCGCGGGCTCCAGCCCGGAGACGTCGATCTCCGACTCGAGGTCGGACAGTTCCTTGTCGAGCGCGGGGTCGCCGCCGCTCTCGCCGACGCCCTTCGCGATCTCCTTGAACATCTGCGCCAGGTCGAAGGTCTGGTCGGCCGGCGGCGCCTTGACCACGGCCTTGGCGCCGTAGTCGGAGAACGTCATCGACATGCGGATCTTGCCCTGGGGGGCGTCCATGCCGATGTCCATCCGCGCCGGCAGGTCGTCGCCGTTGACCCAGACGTCCGTGTCGTAGCCCTTGATGCCGGCCTTCTCGGCCTGCTTCAGCACCTCTGCGCGCTTCTTCGGCCCGAGGACGTCCAGCGAGTCGTTGGCCTCCAGCATCTCCTTCACCGTGAGGGTGCCCTTGTAGTGCTCGGCCTGCTCGCCGCCGATCTTCTCGCTGCCCACGTGCTTCAGGTTGGGCGAGTCGAGGAGCATGGCCAGCTGCTGCGCCGGGTCCTGGTTCATGTTCTCCAGGCCGGAGGACATCTGCTTGCGCAGCGCGGCATCGCCGGTGGCCTCCGCCATCGCGGTCAGGTCCATCTTCATCCAGCGCTTGCCGTCCAGCTCGGCGGGCGCCTTGTCCCCCATGTCCAGGTACATGATGTTGTCGCGCATGATCATGCGCACCCGCTCCGGAGCGCCGGGGGCCTGCGCCAGGGCCGAGCTCTCCATCGTGAGGTCCATGACGGCCGGGTCCCAGCCCATGGTCCCGGACATCTTCATGTCGCCGCCGCCCTTCATGGCGGCCGGCATCGACACCGTCATGGTGACCTTGGCCGACTTCGCCTCGGACGTCTTCTCGTAGGCGGCCGTCAGCACCTGCGCGGCGGACCGCTCCGCCCCCTGCTTGACGCCCTTGCCCGCGCCCGCGCAGCCCACCGCGCCGGTGAGCAGCAGGACCACGACGGTGGCCGCGGCGGTGTTTCTCCGTACGTTCATGTGTGTCCCCCCAGGACATCGGGACGCGATCGTCCCCCGCGTCCATCACCCACCGGGGACCTTATCCCGGTGATCTCTTTGCCGTCGTGCGAGTTTCGGGCGCTTTTCACGCCCGTCTACCGTGTCGAGGACTGCTTCCGCAGCAGCTCGGTGAAGTCGGCGGTGTCACCCGCGGGCGGCGCCTGCACGGAGGCGTCGGCGCCGTAGTCGCTGTAGTGGACGGTCTGCGTGTACGTCCCGGTGGTCATCTGGCCCTTCTCGACCTTCTTGACCAGAAGATCGTCCTCGTCGACCCAGATGTCGATGGTCTCGGTCTCCACGCCGGCCTGCTCCAGCTGCCTCCTCATGTCGGCGAGCTGGGCCGCGCTGAGGCTGGAGTTGCGGGCGGCGAGGTCCGCGAGATCGACCGTGCCCGAGTAGTGCGTGGTCTCCTTGCCGCGCACGGTCTCCTCGCCGACCTTGCGCACGTCTCCCGAGGCCAGCAGCATCTTCACCGACTGGTTCGGGGTGGAGTTCTGCATCTGGTCCTTCAGATACGCGCCCGACCCGCCCCCGAGGTCCGCCAGGGCGTCGTAGGGATACCTGATCCAGTGCTTGCCGCCGGCCTGCGCCGCGAAGGCGTCGCCCATGCGCGCGTAGTAGGCGTCCGGCAGGTAGCGGGCCTCCATCGACGTGCTGCCCATCTTGCGCATGGTGTCGGCCAACGCGCCGCCGGTGTACGTGAGGGTGAGTCTGCCCCTGAGCCCGTCGCTCCAGCCCACCGATCCTTCGGCCGTCATCGACATCGCCGAGCCCATGGTCGTCGTGGACTCCACCCGCGCGGAGTCGGCCGCGCTCGTGGACTTCTCCGCACTGAGCAGCGCCGCGACGGGGCTCAGGGCGGCACGGTCCGGGGCCGGCGCCCCGCTGCCCCCGTCGGCCCCTTCGCGCGCCCCTCCGGAGCCGCTCCCCCCGCATGCGGCCACCCCGGCCAGCAGGCCCACCGCGACGATCGACACGCCCGCGCGGCGCGCGCCAGTGGACTTCCCCATACGTCCCACCCCCAACGAATCCCGTGCTCGCACGCTAACGCACAGCACTGACATCGACACCGATTCGCGGGTTCCGGTGGTCGCCACCCCGGCACTCACCGACGCCACAGGGAGCGCACCCGCACGGGAAAAGGGACGAGCCCCGCACCTCGGAAGGTTGCGGGGCTCGTCGCCGATCGCTGTGAGCGGATGCTCAACCCGGTCAGACGGCTGCCGGGTCCTCCTCGACGAGGAGGTTGCGGGTGCGGTTCGGGTCGAGCGGAATGCCGGGGCCCATCGTGGTGGAGATGGCGGCCTTCTTGATGTAGCGACCCTTGGCGGCGGACGGCTTCAGACGGAGGATCTCCTCCAGCGCCGCGCCGTAGTTCTCCACCAGCTTGCTGTCGTCGAACGACGTCTTGCCGATGATGAAGTGCAGGTTCGCGTGCTTGTCGACACGGAACTCGATCTTGCCGCCCTTGATGTCGGTGACGGCCTTGGCCACGTCGGGGGTGACGGTGCCGGTCTTCGGGTTCGGCATCAGGCCACGCGGACCGAGCACGCGGCCGAGGCGGCCGACCTTGCCCATGAGGTCCGGGGTGGCGACGACGGCGTCGAAGTCCAGACGGCCCTTCGCGACCTCGTCGATCAGTTCGTCGGAGCCGACGATGTCGGCGCCAGCGGCCTCCGCGGCCGCAGCACGGTCACCGGTCGCGAAGACCAGGACCCGGGCGGTCTTGCCGGTGCCGTGCGGCAGGTTCACGGTGCCACGGACCATCTGGTCGGCCTTGCGCGGGTCGACACCCAGGCGGAAGGCGACCTCGACGGTGCCGTCGAACTTGGTCGTGGAGGTCTCCTTGGCGAGACGGACGGCCTCGAGCGGGGCGTACTGCTTCTCCCGGTCGATCTTGGCGTCCGCAGCGCGGAGAGACTTGCTGCGCTTGCTCACTGCTGCTCCTGTGTGTTCTGAGGAGTCGTGGTGCGGGCCGAGCAGGCCCTGCCACGCGCGGCCGAGGCCGCATGGAGTTCTGAGAAGGTGGTGCGGGGCTCGGAAGGTCAGCCCTCGACCGTGACGCCCATGGAACGCGCGGTGCCGGCGATGATCTTCGCGGCGGCGTCCAGGTCGTTGGCGTTGAGGTCGGGAAGCTTGGTCTGCGCGATCTCGCGGACCTGCTCCTGGGTGATCTTGGCGACCTTGGTCTTGTGGGGCTCGCCCGAGCCCTTCTCGACACCGGCGGCCTTGAGGATCATCTTCGCGGCCGGCGGCGTCTTGGTGATGAAGGTGAAGGAGCGGTCCTCGTAGACCGTGATCTCCACCGGGATCACCCAGCCACGCTGCGACTCGGTCGCGGCGTTGTAGGCCTTGCAGAACTCCATGATGTTGACGCCGTGCTGGCCGAGCGCGGGGCCAACCGGCGGTGCGGGGTTGGCCGCACCGGCGTTGATCTGGAGCTTGATGAGCCCCGTGACCTTCTTCTTCTTGGGAGGCATTGCTCTCCGGGTCCTTTCGGTTCGGGTCCTGCCCGCGTTCGGAACACCGTCCGGAAAGCCGACAAGCCGCTCCGGACGCAGGCATACCGCACAACGATAGCGGGTATAGATGCGCGGCCAAAAACCGAGCAGGTCAGACCGGCCTCATCAGCCTGTCTGACCTGTTCGGAGGCAGGGGGTCCAGAAAAAGCTAGTTCTTCTGGATCTGGTCGAAGCTGAGCTCGACCGGGGTCTCGCGGCCGAAGATCTCCACGAGACCCTTGACCTTCTTCGAGTCGGCGTTGATCTCGTTGATCGTGGCCTGCAGCGTGGCGAACGGGCCGTCCGTGACGGTGACCGAGTCGCCGACCTCGAAGTCCAGCACCTGGACCTCGACCTTGCGGGCCGGAGCCGGCTTGCCCTCGGCCTCGGCGGCCTCGCGGGCGGCCTTCTCCTCGGCCTCCGGGGCGAGCATCTTGACGATCTCGTCCAGGGTCAGCGGGTACGGGTCGTAGGCGTTGCCCACGAAGCCGGTGACGCCGGGGGTGTTGCGGACGACGCCCCAGGACTCGTTCGTCAGGTCCATGCGCACCAGCACGTAGCCGGGGAGCTTGTTCTGGCGGATGGTCTTGCGGTCGCCGTTCTTGATCTGGACGACCTCTTCCTGCGGCACCTCGGCCTGGAAGATGTAGTCCTCGACGTTCAGCGAGACGGCGCGCTGCTCCAGGTTGGTCTTCACGCGGTTCTCGTAGCCGGCGTAGGTGTGGATCACGTACCACTCGCCGGGCAGCGTGCGCAGCTCCTCGCGCAGGGCGGCGATGGGGTCGACCGGCTCGGCCGGCTCCTCCTCGGCCGCGTCCTCCGCGACGGCCTCGGCACCCTCGGCGTCCTCGTCGTCGGCGGCGGCGCTGTCGGCGCCCTCTTCTTCGTCGCCCTCGACGTGGAGCGCGGCTTCCTCCGCGGGGTCCCCGGCCTCGGCGTCGGCAGCCTCGAACTCGTCCAGGTCCTCGTCAGCGCCCTCGACGATGTCGAGCTCGTCGTCAGCCTGGTCCGGCTCGATGGCGTCGTTCAGGTTCTGGTCAGACACGGTGGCTGCTTCTTCCTGGATACATAGGGGTGGAACACGCGAAAGGGGCGCCGATCACCCGGCGCCCTTCGCTCTTGGCTCAGCCGAAGACGTACTTGGCGAGGTGGCTGAGTCCATAGTCAATCACGGTCACCAGGCCGATCATGATCACGACGAAGACGATCACGACGGTCGTGTACGTCGTCAGCTGGTTCCGCGTGGGCCAGACGACCTTGCGGAGCTCCGCGATGATCTGGCGGTAGAAGAGGGCGAGCCGCTTCAGCGGGCCCTTCTTGGCGCGCTTGCCGCCCTTGCGCGCCTTCTGCGTCTCAGGCACTTCGTCCTGGGCATCAGGCGTGTCGATGGAGCCCACGGCATCCGCCATTCGTCCTCACCTGTTCCCGGGTCGTGGCCGTGCCGCGCCCGGTCTGAGCCGCACGGCGGTGCATTGCTGTACGTACATGCGCACACCTGGCGGTGTGTGTAGCAGGGCCGGAGGGACTCGAACCCCCAACCGCTGGTTTTGGAGACCAGTGCTCTACCAATTGAGCTACGACCCTTTGTGTGTCCCCCAACGTACCGCATCCACCCGGATGCTCGGTGTGCATCCGTTGCGGCACGGCTGTCGAAGGCCAACGACGTAGGAGTGTACGTGGTCCCGGGCCCTCCGTCGAACGGAAAGCGGCCCGTGGAGCGCCATCCGCGCAAGATCGTCGGGAAACGGCCGGAAGATCACCCAGGCCACCGCGTGGGCCCGGCCGACGATCCGTACGGATGTTCAGGGGTTTGCCCGTACCTGTTCAGTCTGTGAAACCCGCGTGCCCGGCTCGTTTCCGGTCTGGAACCATGGGCCTCATGAGCGCTGCAACCCCTCCCACCGAGCGCCGGGTCTCCGCCCGAGTCGGCGCGATCTCCGAGTCCGCCACCCTCGCCGTGGACGCCAAGGCCAAGGCCCTGAAGGCCGCCGGGCGTCCGGTGATCGGCTTCGGCGCCGGCGAGCCCGACTTCCCGACCCCGGACTACATCGTCGCGGCGGCCGTCGAGGCCTGCAAGAACCCCAAGTACCACCGCTACACGCCGGCGGGCGGTCTTCCCGAGCTGAAGGCCGCCATCGCCGCGAAGACCCTGCGTGACTCGGACTACGAGGTCGACCCGTCGCAGATCCTGGTCACCAACGGCGGCAAGCAGGCCATCTACGAGGCGTTCGCCGCGATCCTCGACCCGGGTGACGAGGTCATCGTCCCGGCGCCGTACTGGACGACGTACCCGGAATCGATCCGGCTGGCCGGCGGCGTCCCGGTGGAGGTCGTCGCGGACGAGACGACCGGCTACCGGGTGAGCGTGGAGCAGCTGGAGGCGGCGCGCACGGAGAAGACGAAGGTCGTGCTCTTCGTCTCCCCGTCCAACCCGACCGGCGCGGTCTACAGCGCCGAGGACGCCGAGGCGATCGGCCGCTGGGCCGTGGATCACGGCCTGTGGGTGCTGACGGACGAGATCTACGAGCACCTGGTCTACGGCGACGCGAAGTTCACCTCGCTGCCGGCGATCCTGCCGGAGCTGCGGGACAAGTGCATCGTGGTCAACGGCGTCGCCAAGACGTACGCGATGACCGGCTGGCGGGTCGGCTGGATCATCGGCCCGAAGGACGTGGTGAAGGCCGCGACCAACCTCCAGTCGCACGCCACCTCGAACGTCTCCAACGTGGCCCAGGCCGCCGCGCTGGCCGCCGTCTCCGGTGACCTGTCGGCCGTCGAGAAGATGCGCGAGGCGTTCGACCGGCGCCGCAAGACCATCGTGCGGATGCTCAACGAGATCGACGGGGTGCTCTGCCCCGAGCCCGAGGGCGCGTTCTACGCCTACCCGTCGGTGAAGGCCCTGCTCGGCAAGGAGATCCGCGGCAAGCGCCCGCAGGACACCGTCGAGCTCGCGGCGCTCATCCTGGAGGAGGCCGAGGTCGCGGTCGTCCCGGGCGAGGCCTTCGGCACGCCGGGCTACCTGCGGCTGTCGTACGCGCTGGGCGACGAGGATCTCGTCGAGGGTGTGAGCCGGATCCAGAAGCTGCTGGCGGAGGCCACCGACTGACTTCGACCTACTCACGCGAGTAGCTTTCGGGCCGCCTCTTCTGGGAGGCGGCCCGCTGCTTTGTGCGAGCAAGACCACGTTCGGGGAATCGACTGTCCGAACGGCGCCCGCGTACGGCAGGATTCCCAGATGGAGCGTGTACGTGATGTCTCTGAACTGCCGAAAGCCCATCTGCACCTGCACTTCACCGGATCGATGCGGCCCTCCACCGTGCTGGAGCTGGCCGACAAGTACGGCGTGCGCCTGCCGGAGACGCTGACCGAGGCCCTGACCAGCGGGGAGCCGCCGCAGTTGCGGGCGACGGACGAGCGGGGCTGGTTCCGCTTCCAGCGTCTGTACGATGCCGCCCGCGGGTGCGTCCGGGAGCCCGAGGACATACAGCGCCTGGTGCGCGAGGCCGCCGAGGAGGATGTGCGGGACGGCTCGGGCTGGCTGGAGATCCAGGTGGACCCGACGTCGTACGCGCCCCGGCTGGGCGGGCTGATCCCGGCGCTGGAGATCATCCTGGACGCCGTGGACTCGGCCTCGCGGGACACGGGGCTCGGGATGCGGGTGCTGGTGGCGGCGAACCGGATGAAGCATCCGCTGGACGCGCGCACCCTGGCCCGGCTCGCGGTGCGGTACGCCGACCGGGGCGTCGTCGGCTTCGGGCTGTCGAACGACGAACGGCGGGGCATGGCCCGTGACTTCGACCGGGCGTTCGCCATCGCGCGGGAGGGCGGGCTGCTGTCCGCGCCGCACGGGGGCGAGTTGACGGGGCCGTCGTCGGTGCGGGACTGCCTGGACGATCTGCACGCCTCGCGGATCGGGCACGGCGTGCGGGCCGCGGAGGACCCGCGGCTGCTGAAGCGGCTGGCGGAGCGGGGCGTGACCTGCGAGGTGTGCCCGGCCTCGAACGTGGCGCTGGGGGTCTACGAGAAGCCCGAGGACGTGCCGCTGCGCACGCTGTTCGACGCGGGCGTGCCGCTGGCGCTGGGCGCCGACGACCCGCTGCTGTTCGGCTCCCGCCTGGCCGCCCAGTACGAACTGGCCCGGCATCACCAGGGCTTCACCGACGAGGAACTGGCGGAACTGGCCCGCCAGTCCATCCGCGCCTCAGCGGCCCCGGAGGACGTACGCACCAAGCTGCTGTCGGGGGTGGACGACTGGCTGGCTACGCCGTAGCGGCGGACGGCCGCGTCCCCTCGCAGCCGCGGGCACTCGCGCGCGCATGTGGCACCCGGGGTGGATGCGGGCGCACGGCGTTCGACGCAGCCCGGCGTTTGGGGGTGCCGCTGCGCCCACCCTCCCCCACTCTCGGCTTCGCTCGAGCGGGGGGACCCCCATCGCCCCGGCGGCACGACTGCCCGCAGCTACGAGGGATGCGACTGCCCGCGGCTGCGAAGGGACGCGTGAGCGCCGTTCCTACAGGCTCACCCCGACCGTGACCGGCTCGTTGACCAGCGTCACGCCGAAAGCCTCCCGCACCCCGGCGACGACCTCCCGCGCCAGCACGAGCAGATCCTCCGTCGTGGCCGCCCCCCGGTTGGTGAGCGCCAGCGTGTGCTTGGTGGAGATACGCGCAGGCCCGTCGCCGTACCCCTTGGTGAACCCGGCCTTGTCGATGAGCCAGGCCGCGGAGGTCTTCGTGTGCCCCTCCCCCGCCGGGTAGGCGGGGGGCTCGACGCCGTCCCCGAGCCGCTCCTTCACGCGCGCGTGGAACACCGCGAAGTCGGCGTCGCTGAGGATCGGGTTGGTGAAGAACGACCCGGCGGACCAGGTGTCGTGGTCCTCGGGGTCGAGCACCATCCCCTTGCCCGCGCGCAGCTTGAGCACGGTCTCCCGGGCGTCGGCGAGCGGTACGCGCTCCCCGGGCTCCACACCCAGCGCGCGAGCCGTCTCGGCGTACTTCAGAGGCGCCGACAGCCCGTCCGCGTCCTCCAGCGCGAAGCGGACCCGCAGGACGACGTACCGGTCGGGGTCGGCCTTGAAGCGGCTGTGCCGGTAGGAGAAGGCGCACTCGGCGGCGCTGAGGGCGACGGTCTCGCCGGCGCGGCGGTCGTAGGCGATCACCTCGGTGATCGTGGAGGAGACCTCCTGGCCGTACGCCCCGACGTTCTGGATGGGGGTCGCGCCCGCGGAGCCGGGGATGCCGGCGAGGCATTCGACGCCGGCGAGCCCGGCCTCGACGGTGCGGGCGACGGCGTCGGTCCACACCTCGCCGGCCGCCAGCTCCAGCGTGGTGCCGGTGAGCTCGAAGCCGCTGGTGGCGATGCGCAGGGCGGTGCCCTGGAAGCCCTTGTCGCCGATGACGAGGTTGGAGCCGCCGCCGATGATCAGCAACGGTGTGCCGTCGGCGTCGGCCTCGCGGACGGCGGCGATCACCTCGGCGTCGGTCGTCGCGGTGACCAGCCGGGTGGCGGGGCCGCCCAGCCGGAAGGTGGTCAGCGGGGCGAGGGGGGCGTCGTGGAGTTCCTGCACGCGCCCAAGACTACGGGCATGGGTAAGGGGCGCCCGCAACGGAGGACGCCCCTTACCGCCGCTTACCTGCTCAGGCGAGTCGTACGAGCGCCCGGGACATGCCCAGGACCTTCTGCCCCGCGCTGGTCGCCGTCAGGTCGACGCGGACCGTGTTGTCGTCGAGCTTGGCGGCGACCTTGCCGCTGACCTCGATGGTCGCGCCCTGCTCGTCGTCGGGGACGACGACGGGCCGGGTGAAGCGGACGCCGTACTCGACGACCGCGCCCGGGTCGCCGACCCAGTCGGTGACGACCCGGATCGCCTCGGCCATGGTGAACATGCCGTGCGCGATGACGTCCGGCAGGCCCACCTCCTTGGCGAACCTCTCGTTCCAGTGGATCGGGTTGAAGTCGCCGGAGGCGCCCGCGTAGCGCACGAGGGTGGCCCTGGTGACGTCGAAGGTCCGCGCCGGGAGTTCGGCGCCGACCTCGACGTCGTCGTAGGAGATGGTCGCCGTCATGTCAGCCCTCCTCGGCCGCGCGGGCCACGAGCTTGGTCCAGGCGGTCACGACGTGTTCGCCGGCCTCGTCGTGGACCTCGCCGCGGATGTCCAGGATGTCGTTGCCCGCCATGGACTTGATGCCCTCGATGGTCGAGGTGACGGTGAGGCGGTCCCCGGCGCGCACGGGGCGCCGGTAGGCGAACTTCTGGTCGCCGTGCACGACGCGGCTGTAGTCCAGACCGAGTTGCGGGTCCTGGACGACCTGGCCGGCGGCCTTGAAGGTGATGGAGAACACGAAGGTCGGCGGAGCGATCACATCGGGGTGGCCGAGGGCCTTTGCGGCCTCCGGGTCGGTGTACGCGGGGTTCGGGTCCCCCACCGCCTCCGCGAACTCACGGATCTTCTCCCGGCCCACCTCGTAGGGCTCGGTGGGCGGGTAGGTCCGCCCCACGAAGGACTGGTCGAGCGCCATGGCTCGGCACCTCCTGGTTGCTCTACTGAACGGTACGCGTCTCTCAACGACGCGAGGCCGCCCCCGATCACTCGGGGACGGCCTCGCATACGAGCCTGATTTATCGCGTCTCGCGGTGCGCGGTGTGCGCGTTGCAACGCGGGCAGTGCTTCTTCATCTCAAGACGGTCCGGGTTGTTACGCCGGTTCTTCTTGGTGATGTAGTTCCGCTCCTTGCACTCCACGCAGGCCAGCGTGATCTTCGGGCGGACGTCGGTGGCAGCCACGTGAGTGCTCCTTGACGAACGGATAGGATTGATTTAACGCAAGAAAGAGTAGCCGATCGAAGGACCGACCCCGCAATCGGCTACTGTGTGTAGCGGTGACCGGACTTGAACCGGTGACACAGCGATTATGAGCCGCTTGCTCTACCGACTGAGCTACACCGCTTTGATGCGATCGGGCCCCGCCTCGCGGCGGGAACCTCTCACACCAGAGCCCCAATACGGAATCGAACCGTAGACCTTCTCCTTACCATGGAGACGCTCTGCCGACTGAGCTATTGGGGCGAGCGATGAAGACATTACACGGTCCGCAGCCGATCGCCCAAATCCGTTCCGTGTACCCCGCCGGGCGCCGTTTCCCCGGCGTCCCGGCGATCTCCACCGCCCCTTCCGCCCCTGGACCACACCGGTACGACTATTGCGCTCCTCCCCGCCGCTGCCGGAGCTCCGTCCTAGGCTCGACTCACTCTGCGTGATCTTGCCCCGCGCCTGTGCTCCATGCGCCGGGGCGCCCGAGCCTTTCGCACCGCTGATGCCCCAGGAGCGCGATGCCCGACAGCCAGCCGCCCCCGCCTCGGCCGTCCTCGTCCTCTCCCTCGGCCTCCCCGTCAGGCCGGTCGCCGGATCCCGCCCCGCTCCTGCTGTGCGGCGCGCGTCTGACGGACGGCCGGACGGTGGACGTACAGCTCGGCCGCGGCCGCATCGAGGCGGTCGGCACGGCGGGCAGCCTGGCGGCCGGGTCGCCCCGCGGCGCCCGCGTGGATCTCAGCGGCTACCTCCTCCTCCCCGCGCCCGCCGAACCGCATCTGCACGCCGACACCGCCCTGTCCGCCGACACCGAGGGCCCCGTCTCCCACGCCCCGCACGACATCCGGCGCCGGGCCACCGAGGCCGCGCTGCTGCACCTCGGCCACGGCACGACCGCGCTGCGCGCACACGTACGCGTGGGCGACGTACAGGGCCTCGGCGCGCTGGCCGCCGTCCTGGAGGCCGGGCGTTCGCTGCGTGGCCTCGCCGAGCTGACGACGGTGGCGATGCCCCGGGTGCTGACCGGGCCGGCCGGGGCGGAGGGGCTCGCGATCCTGCGGGACGCGGTGCGCATGGGCGCCTCGGTGGTGGGCGGCTGCCCGGATCTCGACCCCGACCCGACCGGCTACGCGGAGACCGTCCTGGCGCTCGCCTCGGAGTACGGCCGACCCGTCGACCTGCACACCGACGCCGCCGACCCGGCCCGGCTCGCCCGTCTCGCCGCCATGGCCGGCGGTCTGCGCCCCGGCGTGTCCCTCGGCCCGTGCGCCGGCCTCTCCGCCCTCCCCGCCGAGGCCGCGGTCCGCACCGCCGACCAGCTCGCCGCGGCCGGCGTGACGGTGGTCTGCCTCCCGCAGGGCGGCTGCGGGGCCGTCGAACGCCGGGGCACCGCGCCCGTACGGCTGTTGCGCGCGGCCGGCGTCCGGGTGGCGGCCGGGAGCGGCGCCCTGCGCGACGTGTCGAACCCCGTCGGCCGCGGCGACCCCCTGGAGGCGGCCTACCGTCTCGCCGCCCGCCACGGCCTGCGCCCGGAGGACGCCTACGACGCGGTGAGCACGTCCGCGCGTGCCGCTCTCGGGCTGCCCGAGGTCCGCGTGGAGGCGGGCTTCCCGGCCGATCTGCTGGCGGTCCGCGGAGACCGGCTGGCGAGCGCGCTCTCCCTGGCGTACAGCCGGATCGTCATCCACGCGGGGCGCGTGGTGGCGCGCACCAGCGCGGTGCGGGAGTACTGCGCTTTGTCCGAGGGCCCGGCCTCGGAGTTGGGGCTGCCTCGGCAGGGCCGGGGCGAGCTGTCGTAGGACAGCCGATGTCCTGCGCGGTGCGGTGAGCGATGTCGTGCGCGGTCCCCGAGGAGCGGGGCATCGCACGGACGTTCGCCCGTGGGGCGGTACGGGTGGGTCGGGCGTACGGTCGAAAGCATGCGCATTGTGATTGCTGGAGGTCATGGTCAGATCGCGCTGCGGCTGGAGCGGGTGCTCGCCGCGCGCGGACATGAGGTCGCGGGCATCATCCGCAAGGCGGAGCAGGGCGAGGACCTGCGGGCCGCGGGTGCCGAACCCGTCGTGCTGGACCTGGAGTCGGCCTCGGTCGACGAGGTCGCGGAGCGGCTGCGGGGCGCGGACGCGGCCGTGTTCGCGGCGGGCGCGGGCCCGGGCAGCGGGACGGGACGCAAGGAGACCGTGGACAAGGGTGCGGCGGTGCTGTTCGCGGACGCGGCGGTGCGCGCGGGCGTACGAAGGTTCGTGATCGTGTCGTCCTACGGCGCGGACGCCGGGCACCAGGGCGACGAGGTCTTCGACGTCTACCTGCGCGCCAAGGGCGAGGCGGACGCGTACGTGCGGGGGCTGGACGCCCTCGACTGGACGGTCCTGCGCCCCGGTTCGCTGACGGACGACCCGGGCAACGGGCTGGTCCGCCTGGAGGCGCGGACGGGCCGCGGCTCGATCCCGCGCGACGACGTGGCGGCCGTGCTGGCGGAGTTGCTGGACACCCCGGCGACGGCCGGCCTCACGCTGGAGCTGATCGGCGGGTCGACACCGGTGTCGGTGGCGGTGAAGTCGGTCGCGGGGAACTGACCGGGGCTTCCCGGGCTCCGGGTGTCAGAACAGCGGCAGCTGCCCGGGGACCTCGGGGACGACGTATCCGTCCAAGGAGGGCTGCGCCGCGCCCAGTTGTGCCGTCCGGCGGGAACCGGGGCAGGAGGTGAGCTGCCCGCTCCCCCGCGCGCCCGGCGGGTCGTGCCGGGCAAACCGTCCGGCGACGACGGCGATCTCGCGGCGGCACTCGGGGCAGGTTCTGCGACGGCTGGACATGCCGTCAGTGTGCCCCAGTGGGCGGGGCGGGCATCCGGTCCGATCCGGTTGTCCGCGTCGCTCGTCGCGCGGAACCCGGCGCTCCTCCCTAGCATCCGTACATATGGCACATACCTTCGAGGAACTCGTGGAGAAGCAGCGCGCGGCCGACGAGGCCCACGCGAGGGTCCTGCACCTGCGGGACACCTACGGCGCGCCCACGGCGGCCGCCTGGTCGGAGATCCAGAGCGACACCTACGAGACCGCCTGGCGCGCCTGGCGCGACCTGGCCCGCGACGTGAGGTCCGCGATGACCGACTTCGCCAAGGAGGCGGGCAGACCGCGGACGGACGTGGAGGCGGAGGTGAGAAGGGCGGCGAAGTCCCCGGAACGGACTGCCGCGGAGGAGGAGTAGGGGCCGCGCACTCCTGTGATGTGAGAGCCGGGGACGCCATCAGCGCATGACGAAGGGCCCGTGATCCACTGTGACAGCAGATCACGGGCCCTTCGTTCCCGTGTGGCGGCGCCAGGATTCGAACCTGGGAAGGCTGAGCCGGCAGATTTACAGTCTGCTCCCTTTGGCCGCTCGGGCACACCGCCGGGGTTTGCTGCCGTTCGAACCGCTTTTCGGCGGTGCTCCCTGGCAACGACGTAAACGATACCTGATGCGCAGGGGTGCTTCGCCACCCGATTCCGCGCCGCCCGGACCCGGCCGGGTGGCTAGGCTTGTCCGGATGCGGCCCGCGGCTTTCGGCGGGCTCGGCGGCAGCCCCACGGACGCCGACACGCACCCGATACGCACACCGATACAAGGAGCCACAGGACATGGCCGACTCCAGTTTCGACATCGTCTCGAAGGTCGAGCGGCAGGAGGTCGACAACGCCCTCAACCAGGCCGCCAAGGAGATCTCCCAGCGCTACGACTTCAAGGGCGTCGGCGCCTCGATCTCGTGGTCCGGAGACAAGATCCTGATGGAGGCGAACTCCGAGGACCGGGTGAATGCCGTCCTCGACGTCTTCCAGTCGAAGCTGATCAAGCGGGGGATCTCGCTGAAGGCGCTGGACGCGGGCGAGCCGCAGCTCTCCGGCAAGGAGTACAAGATCTTCGCGTCGATCGAGGAGGGCATCTCTCAGGAGAACGCGAAGAAGGTCGCCAAGCTCATCCGCGACGAGGGTCCCAAGGGCGTGAAGGCCCAGGTCCAGGGTGACGAGCTGCGCGTCAGCTCCAAGAGCCGCGACGACCTGCAGGCCGTCATCGCCCTTCTGAAGGGCCAGGACTTCGAGTTCGCTCTGCAGTTCGTGAACTACCGGTAGGAACGGCTTTGCTGACGGGCGGACGCTTCAGGGTGTCCGCCCGTCGGCGTGCTCGGCGTGTTCCCGTGGCCGTGCGCCGGCGGGAACGGCGCTCAGGGGGCGAGGCCCCCCCTCAGTCGCGTGAGTGGCCGAACAGGATGCGGTAGGCGATGAGGAGCACCAGTGATCCGCCGATCGCCGCGGCCCAGGTGGCGCCGTCGTAGAAGTCCTTGCTGATCGGGTGGTCCAGCCAGCGGGCCGATATCCAGCCGCCGATGAACGCGCCGGCGATGCCGATGACGGTCGTGCCGATGAAACCGCCCGGGTCGCGGCCGGGCAGCAGGACCTTGGCGATGACGCCGGCCAGCAGCCCCAGAATGATCCAGCTGATGATGCTCATGCCCTGAACCTGCCCTTCCGCGCTGTGCGCTCACCGTCCGGGCGCTGTGATCTCGCTGCCCGACGGCGGCATTCGCGGTCCGTGCCCCGTTTCGCGCCCTGTCGATGTGACGACGATCGTGCAGCACCCGCCGGTTCCCGGGGCGGGTCGGTTCAGCGGGCGGCGAACGGCTCGTCCGTGCTGACGATCTCGCGGCCGAGGGGCAGCAGGGACACCGGGATCAACTTGAAGTTGGCGATGCCGAAGGGGATGCCGATGATCGTGACGCACAGGGCGATGCCGGTCGCGATGTGGGCGAGGGCGAGCCACCACCCGGCGAGGACCAGCCACAGCACGTTGCCCACGCAGGACGGGGCGCCGGCGTCGCGGCGCTCGATCGTGGTGTAGCCGAAGGGCCAGAGGGCGTAGACACCGATGCGGAACGCCGCCAGGCCGAAGGGGATTCCGATGATCGTGACGCACAGCAGCACGCCGGCCAGCAGGTAGCCGAGGAACAGCCAGAAGCCGCTGAGCACGAGCCATATGACGTTGAGGATGGTCTTCACTGTCGGTGACCTGCCATCTTCTCGAGACGGGCGATGCGCTCCGCCATGGGCGGGTGCGTCGAGAACATCTTGGAGAGTCCCTGGCCCGGGCGGAACGGGTTGGCGATCATCATGTGGCTCGCGGTCTCGATCCGGGGCTCGGGGGGCAGCGGAAGCTGCTTGGTGCCGAGTTCGAGCTTGCGCAGGGCGCCGGCGAGGGCCAGGGGATCGCCGGTGAGCTGTGCGCCGGAGGCGTCGGCCTCGTACTCGCGGGAGCGGCTGATGGCGAGCTGGATGAGGCTGGCGGCGAGCGGGCCGAGCAGCATGATCAGGAGCATGCCGAAGATGCCGGGGCCGTCGTCGTCGCTGGAGCGGCCGATCGGGATGAAGTAGGCGAAGTTGACGAGGAACATGATCACGGAGGCGAGGGCGCCGGCGACCGAGGAGATGAGGATGTCCCGGTTGTAGACATGGCTCAGCTCATGGCCGATGACGCCGCGCAGCTCGCGTTCGTCGAGGAGGCGGAGGATGCCTTCCGTGCAGCACACGGCGGCGTTGCGCGGGTTGCGGCCGGTGGCGAAGGCGTTGGGCGCCTCGGTAGGGGAGATGTACAGCCGGGGCATGGGCTGACGGGCCTGGGTGGAGAGCTCGCGGACCATGCGGTAGAGCGCCGGGGCCTCGAACTCGCTGACCGGCCGGGCGCGCATCGCGCGCAGTGCCAGCTTGTCGCTGTTCCAGTACGCGTACGCGTTGGTGCCGAGCGCGACGAGGACCGCCACGACGAGCCCCGCCCGCCCGAAGAAGCTGCCGATGGCGATGATGAGTGCCGACAGTCCCCCGAGGAGTACTGCGGTCCTTAGCCCGTTGTGCCGGCGGTGCACGGTACGCCCTCCAAGTCGTGCGGCAGGGACCCCTGAACGTGTTGCCTGATCTTGCCGTCTGATGTGCGAGGCCCCTGGTGTCGTGGTGCCACGTCCAGTGGAACCTCCCGTTTTGGTCAACGCCAGACGGGGGGCTCGGGTTCCCTTGTGCGACCGGCGGCCGGGGTGGGCCGTCCGGGTGAGGGCCGGTGAGGGCCGGTGACAGGACCGGCGGGCACTCAGAAGAGGGCTGTGCCGGCGAAGCGCAGGACCAGTTGGGGTGCACCGGAGAGGACGACGCCGAGGACGGCGGTGAGGGCGAGCGCGGCGGTGAGGGGCGCGGGGACCCGGTGCCGTACGGGCTCGCCCTCAGGGGCGCGGAACAGCAGGGCCGTCCACTGGAGGTAGTAGTACAGGGCGATGACCACGTTGACGGCCATGACGACCGCCAGCCAGCCCAGGCCCGCGTCGACGGCGGCGGAGAACACGGTGACCTTCGCGAAGAGGCCGATGATCCCCGGCGGCAGACCGGCCAGGCAGAGCAGGAAGAAGGCCAGGAGGAGCGCGGAGAGCGGGTTCTTCGCGTGGAGGCCGCGGTAGTCGGCGAGGCGGTTCTGCGGGCGGGTGCGGCCGACGAGGGCGGCCACGGCGAAGGCGCCGAGGTTCACGGCGGCGTACGTCAGGGCGTAGGCGACGGTGGAGCCGATGGAGCGCTGGGGGTCGTCAGAGTACGCGGCGGCGGCGATCGGTACGAGGAGGTAGCCGGCCTGGCCGACGGAGGACCAGGCGAGCAGGCGTACGGCGCTGTACGCGCGCGTGGCCTGCTGGCGCAGGGCGCCGACGTTGCCGGCGGTCATGGTGAGGGCGGCCAGCGCGGCCAGCGCGGGGCCCCACACGTCGGCGTACGAGGGGAAGGCGACGACGGTGACGAGGATGAGGCCGGAGAAGCCGACCGCCTTGCCGACGACGGAGAGGTAGGCCGCGATGGGCAGGGGGGCGCCGACGTAGGTGTCGGGGACCCAGAAGTGGAAGGGGACGGCGGCCGTCTTGAAGGCGAAACCGACGAGGGTGAGGACGACTCCGGCCTGGGCGAGGGTGTGGAACTGTCCGTCGACGTCCTGGATGCGTTCGGCCACCCGGTTGAGGTGCAGGGTGCCGGTGGTGGCGTAGACGAAGCTGATGCCGAGGAGGCTGACGGCGGTCGCGGTGACGGACGACAGGAAGAACTTCAGGGCTGCTTCGGAGGACCTGCGGTCGCCGTGGCGGATGCCGACGAGGGCGAACGCGGGCAGGGAGGCGACCTCCAGGGCGACGACGAGTGTGGCGAGGTCGCGGGAGGCGGGCAGGAGGGCGGCGCCGGCGGCGGAGGACAGCAGCAGGAACCAGAACTCGCCCTCGGGGAGCCGTCCGCGCGCGTCCTTCAGGGCGGTGACCGACAACAGGGCGGCCAGCAGCGCTCCCCCGAGCACCAGGAACTGGATGACGAGGGTGAAGTGGTCGGCCGTGTAGCTGCATACGCGTGTGTCACTCGTGAGGCAGAAGGTGGAGCGGTCGCCGTCCAGGAGGGGCAGCAGGAGGGCGGTGGAGGCGGCGAGGCCGGCGACGGACAGCCATCCGAGGAGTGCCTTGCGATGGCCGTCGAGGAACAGGTCGGCGACGAGGACGACGAGTGCGACGACCGCCGCGAGGGTGGGCGGGGCGATAGCGAGCCAGTCGACGGACTGCACGAGGGACGGTGCGGCCGGGGAGCTCATCGGGTGCCTCCTGCGAGGAGCTGCTGCACGGCCGGGTCGGTGAGGCCGAGGAGTGCCTTGGGCCACAGGCCCGCGACGACGGTGAGGACGACGAGCGGGGTCCAGGCCGCGAACTCGTACGCGCGGACGTCGGCGAGTCGCGGCGCGCCCTGCGGGATCGCGCCCATGCAGACGCGGCGGACGACGACGAGGAGGTAGGCGGCGGTCAGCAGGGTGCCGAACGCGGCGATCGCCGTGAAGGTGAGGAAGGCGGGACGGCTGAGTCCGGCGGCGGGATCGAACGCGCCGAACATGGCCAGCATCTCGCCCCAGAACCCGGCGAGGCCGGGCAGGCCGAGCGAGGCGACCGCGGCGAAGGCGAGCAGGCCGCCGAGGCGCGGGGCCTTGCCGTAGAGCGCGGCGCCGCTCTGCTGGGCGAGGGTGTCGAGGTCGGTGGTGCCGGTGCGGTCCTTGAGGGCTCCGACCAGGAAGAAGAGCAGGCCGGTGATGAGGCCGTGGGCGACGTTGGCGAACAGGGCGCCGTTCACTCCGGTCGGGGTGGTGGAGGCGATGCCGAGGAGGACGAAGCCCATGTGGCCGACGGAGGAGTAGGCGACGAGGCGCTTGAGGTCGCCCTTGGCGCCCCGCTTGGCGAGGGCGAGGCAGGCGAGGGAGCCGTAGACGATGCCGACGACGGCGAAGGCGGCGAGGTAGGGCGCGAAGGTGTGGAAGCCGTCGGGCGCGACCGGGAGGAGGATCCGGACGAAACCGTACGTGCCCATCTTCAGCAGCACGCCGGCGAGGAGGACCGAGCCGACGGTCGGGGCGGCGGTGTGGGCATCGGGCAGCCAGCTGTGCAGGGGCCACATCGGGGTCTTCACCGCGAGCCCGATCCCGACCGCGAGAACGGCGATGACCTGCACGGATGTACTCAGCGACCGGCCGTTGTCAGTGGCGAGTGCCATCATGTCGAACGTGCCCGCTGTGACGCCGATCACGAGCAGGCCGAGCAGCATGATCACGGATCCGAGCAGCGTGTACAGGATGAACTTGGAGGCCGCCCGGGTCCGGCCCTCGCCGCCCCAGCGGGCGATGAGGAAGTACATCGGGATCAGCACGGTCTCGAAGGCGAGGAAGAACAGGATCAGGTCGAGGGCGGCGAAGGTGGCGAGGGTGCCGGCCTCCAGGACGAGCAGGAGAGCGACGAAGGCCTTGGGGCTCGGGCCCTTGGGCGGGTTGAAGTAGGAGTAGAGCGCGCAGAGGAAGGTCAGCAGTGCGGTCAGGACCAGGAGGGGGAGGGAGATGCCGTCGATGCCGAGGTGGATGCGCACGTCGAGTGCGGGGATCCAGCTGATGTCGGTCGTGGCCTGCATCTTCGAGGGGTGGTCATGGTCGAAGCCGACCGCGAGGGCGATGGCGGCGGCGAGGATCGCGCCGGTCACGGTGACGCCGTGCCGCAGGACGGCCTGCTCGGGTGACGTCCCCTTCAGTCCGGGTGGGGCGGGCAGGAGAGCGGCGGCCGCGCCGAGGAGCGGACCGGCCACGATCAACGCCAGAAGGAACTGCATCACGGACTCGTTGATATCGATCACTCCTGCTCACGCTCCCGTCGCGACGAGGACGGCGGCGACCGCCAGGACGACGGCGCCGGCGAGCAGCGCGCTCACATAGGTCTGGACGTTGCCGGTCTGGGCACGCCGTACGGCGGCGCCGAGCCAGCGGGGCAGCGTGCCCGCTCCGCTGACGTAGGTGTCGACGACCTCGCGGTCGAGGAACCGGACGAGGCTCGCTCCGGCCTGCACCGGGCGCACGAACAGGGTCCGGTAGACGGCGTCGAGGTGGAAGCCGGCGGCGGCGTGGCGGTGCAGCGGGCCGAGCAGGAGCCGGCCGGGGTCGGCCGGGTCGGGCGCGGCGGCCACGTCACCGTAGGCGGGCGTGTGCGTCGCGATGGCCTCGGCCTCCACGGCTGCGGCGTCGCGCTCGGGGTGGGCGGCGACCGCGCCCATCGGGATGCGTGCGGCTTGCGCGGTGGTGTGCCGCCAGGCCGCGCCGACGACGAGGACACCGGCCAGCGCCAGGCCCGTGCCGAGGACGGATGTGGTGAGGGTCGGGGCCAGGTCGCCGCCGTCGAACCAGTCGGGCAGCGTGCGGTAGGCGAACCCGCCGACGGCGAGGGAGGGGGCGGCGAGCACCCACAGCACGGCGGTCATCGGCAGGGGCTCGCGGCCGTGGTCGGGGGCTTCGGCGCCCCGGCCGTTGAAGGCCAGCAGCCACAGGCGGGCCGCGTAGGCGGCGGTGAGGAGGGCGGTGAGCAGTCCGGTGACGAGGACGATCCAGCCCGCGGCGGCGGGGGCGTAATCGCTGTGGCCGGTGGAGGCGTGTTCGGCGGCGCCGAGGACGGACTCCTTGGAGAAGAAGCCGCTGAACGGCGGGATCGCGGCGAGCGCGAGCAGCGCCACGGTCATCGTCCAGAACGCGTCGGGGACGCGGTCGCGCAGGTGGCTCATGCGGGACATCGCGGCCAGGGAGTTGGTGCCGGCGGCGTGGATGATCACGCCGGCGGCGAGGAACAGCAGCGCCTTGAAAGCGCCGTGCGACAGGAGGTGGAAGACGGCGGCGCCGCGGTCGCCGACGGCGAGGGCGCCGGTCATGTAGCCGAGCTGGCCGATCGTCGAGTAGGCGAGGACGCGCTTGATGTCGTCCTGGGCGAGCGCGGCGACACCGGAACCGGCCATGGTGACGGCGGCCATGACGGCCAGGACGACCATGGCGGCCTGGGATGCCTCGAAGACCGGGAGGAGGCGGGCGACGAAGTAGACGCCGGCGGCGACCATCGTCGCCGCGTGGATCAGCGCGGAGACGGGTGTCGGGCCCGCCATCGCGTCGGGGAGCCAGGTGTGCAGCGGGAACTGCGCCGACTTGCCGGCCACGCCCGCCAGGAGGAGCAGGGCGATGAGGGTCGGGTGGTCGAGTCCGTCGTGGGCGACGGCGCCGAGGACCTTGGTGATGCGGAAGGAGCCGGCGTCGGTGGCCAGGGCGAACAGGCCGAGGAGGAAGGGGACGTCGCCGAGCTTGGTGACGAGGAAGGCCTTGATGGAGGCGGCGCGGGCCTCCGGGGTCTCCCAGTAGTGGCCGACCAGGAAGTAGGAGCAGATGCCCATGACTTCCCAGCCGACCAGCAGCACGATCAGGTCGCCGGAGTAGACGACCAGGAACATCGCGGAGGTGAACAGGGAGACGAGCGCGGCATAGGACGCATAGCGCGGGTCCTCGCGCAGGTAGGCGGTCGAGTAGATCTGCACGCAGCCGGCGACCAGGCCGACCAGGACGGCGACGAGCGCGGCGAAGCCGTCGATGTACAGCGCCAGTTCGATCGGGACCGAGCCGGTGGGGGTGAGCTCGGTGGCCGCGTCGACGGCCGCGTCCCCGCCCTGCCGTACGGCGACGACGGCGGCCAGGACGAGGGAGGCGAGGGTGGGCAGGACCGCGAGCGGGCGGACGAATCCGGGGGCGGTGCGGCCGAGGAGCAGTCCGGCGACCGCGCCGAGGAACGGCAGGAGCGGGACGAGGACGGCGAGGGTGGTGGTGGTCACGCGGTGGCCTCGGACTTCCCGGCCCGGCCGGCCTGTTCGGCCGCGCGGGCGCCGCTGTGGGGGTCGCCGGGGCCGTCGGGACCGTCGGCGTCCAGGACTTCGTGGCCCTCTGCGGTGTCGCGGAGCTTGTCGATGTCCGCGGTGCCGCGGTTGCGGTGGACGGCGAGGACGATGGCCAGGCCGATGCCGATCTCGGCGGCGGCGACGGCGATGGTGAACAGGGTGAGGGCCTGGCCGGAGTGCAGGGTCTCCTCGGCGGTCCTGCTGAGCCAGACGTCGAAGGCGACGAGGTTGAGGTTGACGGCGTTGAGCATCAGCTCGACCGACATCAGCACCAGGATCGCGTTGCGGCGGGCGAGCACGCCGTACAGGCCCGTGCAGAAGAGGAGGGCGGCGAGGACGGCGGGATAGGCGAGGTGCATCAGCGGGCGCCGCCTTCCGGCTCGGCCGGCGAAGTCCCGGAACTTTCTGTGACGGTCCGGGAACTCTGGGTTACGGGTCGGGAGTTCACAGGGGGAGAGCTCGACTCGGCCTTCGCCTTGCGGGACAGGACGATCGCGCCGACCAGTGCGGCGAGCAGGAGGACGGAGAGGGCCTCGAAGGGAAGGACCCAGTGCTGGAAGAGGCTCGCGCCGGTGACCTCGGTGGAGCCGGCGGCCGGGCCGTCGAGGTCGATCCAGGTGGCGCGGAAGGCGTCGACGACCACCCAGACCAGGGCGGCCGCGGCGGCGACGGCGACCGTGAGGGCGGCCCAGCGGTTGCCGGAGTCGGCGTCCGGTGAGCGGCCGATGGGGGCCCTGGTGAGCATCAGACCGAACAGGAGGAGGACGACGACGGAACCGACGTAGATGAGGACCTGCACCCAGGCGATGAACTCGGCGGTGAGGAGGAGGTATTCGACGGCGAGGCCGCCGAGGGCGACCACCAGCCACAGGGCGGCGTGGACCAGTTGACGGGTGGTGACGGTGACGATGGCCGCGCCGAAGGTGACCAGACCGACGAGGAGGAAGGCGATCTCGACACCGGTCGGGGAGAGGAAGCCCTGCGGGGCCTGAGCGAGAGTCATGCCTCTCCCTCCGGGGGCTTGGTCGGTTCGGCTTGCGCTTCCTGGGCGGCTGCCAGCTTCTCGGCGGTCTTGCGGGCGGCGGCGATCTCCTTCGGCTCCTCCGCGCCGGGGTCGAGGGCGGGCGGGGCCGGGACCGTCCACATCCACTCGCGGAGCTTGTCCCGCTCGTGGGTGAGGTCGCGGATGTCGGTCTCGGCGTACTCGAACGCCGGGGACCAGAACAGGGCGTCGAAAGGACACACCTCGATGCAGATACCGCAGTACATGCACAGGGAGAAGTCGATGGCGAAACGGTCGAGGACGTTGCGGCTGCGTTCGCGGCCGCCGGGGGCCGCCGCCGGGACCGTCTCCTTGTGGGAGTCGATGTAGATACACCAGTCGGGGCACTCGCGGGCGCACAGCATGCAGACCGTGCAGTTCTCCTCGAACAGGCCGATCACTCCGCGGGTGCGGGGCGGAAGGTCGGGCTGGGTGTCCGGGTACTGCTCGGTGACGGTCTTCCGCGTCATCGTGCGGAGGGTGACGGCCAGGCCCTTGGCGAGGCCGCTTCCGGGGATGGGGGCCATGGTTACCGGATCACCACCTTGACGACGCCGGTGAGAGCGATCTGAGCGAGAGAGAGGGGGACGAGGAGGGTCCAGGAGAGCTTCTGGAGCTGGTCCTCGCGCAGTCGTGGATAGGTGACGCGGAGCCAGATGACGACGAAGGCGAGGAGGGCGGTCTTCAGCAGGGTCCAGACCCAGCCGAGGCCGTCGGCGCCCCAGGGGCCGTGCCAGCCGCCCAGGAAGAGGACGGTGGTCAGGCCGCACAGGACGACGATGCCGGCGTACTCGGCGAGGAGGAACAGAGCGAAACGGAGGCCGGTGTACTCGGTGTACGCGCCGAAGATGATCTCGGAGTCGGCGACGGGCATGTCGAAGGGAGGCCGTTGGAGTTCGGCGAGGCCGGCGACGAAGAAGACGATCGCACCGACGATCTGCCAGGGCAGCCACCACCACTGGAAGGCGTCGACGATGCCGGGGATCGAGACCGTCCCGGCGGCCATCGCGACGGAGGCGGCGGTGAGGAGCATGGGGAGTTCGTAGGCGAGGAGCTGGGCGGCGGTGCGCAGGCCGCCGAGGAGGGAGAACTTGTTGGCGGAGGCCCAGCCGGCCATGAGTGAGCCGAGGACGCCCACGCCCATCACCGCGAGGACGAAGAACACACCGGCGTCGACGACCTCGCCGACCGCGCCCTCGCCCGGGCCGATGGGGATGGCGAGGAGGACGAGGAGGTACGGCAGGAGCGCTACGGCGGGGGCGAGCTGGAAGACACGGCGGTCCGCGCCCGCGGGGACGACGTCCTCCTTCTGCGCGAACTTCACGCCGTCCGCGATGAGCTGGGCCCAACCGTGGAAGCCGCCGGCGTACATGGGGCCGAGGCGGCCCTGCATATGGGCCATGACCTTGTGCTCGGTCTGACCCACGATCAGGGGGAAGGTGAGGAAGACGACGAAGACGATCAGGAGTCGCAGGGCGACGTCTGGAGCGTCGTTCACTGCGGGCCTCCTCGGGGGGTGTCGTGAGTGCCGTCTGCTGAAGGGTCGGCGGGAGGTCGGTCTTCGGGGGTTCCGTCTTCGGGGGTTCCGTCTTCGGGGGTTCCGCCTTCGGGTGGGTCGGGAGGGCCTTCGTCACGTGGGTCGTCGCCGGACGACTCCGGGCGGTCCGGGGCCGTCCGCTCGCCGAGGGGCTCGGAGTCGTCGAAAGCGGGACGGGCGTGGTGCCACGGAGCGTCCGAGCTACGGGGAGGCCGGGCGCGGCGCGTGACCGCGCCGGGAGCGGGTCCCTCGGCGGGGGCCTCGGCAGCGGCGGCTTCCTCCGTAGCGGCCTCGCCGGTAGGGGCCGTTTCGGAGGCGGACCCATCCGGGGTGGCGGCTCGCTGACTGGCCGATCCCTGCGAGGCACTGCGTGCGCGACGGGGGCCCCGCGACGGTCGAGGAGCCTGTGGTTCGGGCGCGGCCGGCCGGTCGGCGCCGCCGGTCTCGCGGGTGCCGCCGGGCCGGACAGCTCCGGCAGCTCCGGCAGGTCCTTCAGTTCCGTCGGCTTCGGCGGCTTCGGCGGCGGTGGTCCTCGACTCGGCCGGGGGCTCGGCGACGGCGTCCCGCGGGGCTCGCGGGTCGGCAGCCGACTCGGGAGCGGTCTGTGGCTCGGGGGCCGCGTCAGGCGTGGCTCGTGCCGCGGTCACCGCCTCCCCCGCGGTCGCGGTCTCCGGTCGGTTCGCCGGGTCCCGGGGGGCGCGCCGCTCGGTGGCCGGCTCCTGCTGGGGCGGTGTCTCCTGGGTGGGTGCCGGTGTCGGCGGGGTGGTGGTCTGGCTGGCTGAGCCTGCGGAGGCTGAGCGCATGCGCCGTGGCGGGCGCTCGCCGGCCGGTCCGGTGGGGCGCGCCGGGCGTTCGCCTGCGGCGCGGGAGGTTGCCGCGCCGCGGGCCGGGCGGGCGGGGGCCGGGGGGAGCTGGCCCTTGAGGGGGCCCCAGTCGTTGGGGTCGGGGACGCCGGGGGGAAGCATCTGGCGGCGCTTGGGGCCGCCGTGTTCGGACTCGCCGGGTTCCTTGGCGCCGGGCCAGGCCTTGGCGACGCGGGCGGCGAGGACGAAGTCCTTGCGGAGGGGGTGGCCTTCGAAGTTCTCCGGGAGGAGGAGGTGGTCCAGGCCGGGGTGGCCGGTGAAGCGGACGCCGAACATCTCGTGCGTCTCGCGTTCGTGCCAGGCCGCGCCCGCGTAGACGTCGACGGCGGAGGGGAGGGCCGGGGCGTCGTGCGGGACCGTGGTGCGTACGAGGAGGCGGCGGACCGGGGACAGGGCGACGAGGTGGGCGCAGACACGGAAGCCGGTGCCGGGTTCGTCGACGGCGCTGAGCCAGTCGAAGTAGGTGCAGCCGAGGCGGTCGCGGGCGGTCTCCAGGGCGGTGATCCAGGAGGCCGGGGGGACGTCGACGGTGAGGAGGTCGTAGGACTCCTCGGCTGTGGCGTCGGCGCCGAAGACTTCCTCGGCGGGGGCGGGCAGCCAGCCGGGGGCGGTCATCGGGTGTCCCCCTCCGCGGCGGGCGGCCGGACGAGCCCGCTCTGCAGCGCGGCCGTCGACGGGCGGGGGGTGCCGGAGGCGTACCGCTCCCCCAGCGACTCCCGGGCGATCTTCTCCTGGAGCTTGAGGATCCCCTGGAGCAGCGCCTCGGGGCGGGGCGGGCAGCCGGGGACGTAGACGTCCACGGGGATGATCTGGTCGACGCCCTTGGTGACGGAGTAGGAGTCCCAGTAGGGGCCGCCGCAGTTGCTGCAGGCGCCGAAGGAGATGACGTACTTGGGTTCCGGCATCTGCTCGTAGAGGCGCTTGACGGCGGGGGCCATCTTGTCCGTGACCGTGCCGGAGACGACCATCAGGTCGGCCTGGCGCGGGCCGGGCGCGAAGGGGATCACGCCGAGGCGGATGAAGTCGTGGCGGGCCATCGACGCGGCGATGAACTCGATCGCGCAGCAGGCGAGGCCGAAGTTGAACACCCAGAGGGAGTAGCGGCGGCCCCAGTTCAGGACCACCTTCATCGGCTCGGGTGCGAGGCGGGCGAGCGCGCCCAGCCGCTTCGGCTCGGGGAGGAGTACGGGCTCCGAGGGGGTCACGTCCATGCCAGGACGCCCTTCTTGTATGCGTACAGCAGGCCGACGGCGAGGAAGCCGAGGAAGATGAACATCTCCACGAGCGTGGTGGCGCCGTAGCCGGGCGCGGCGAAGACCGTCGCCCAGGGGAAGAGGAAGATCGAGTCGACGGCGAAGATGACGTAGAGGAAGGCGTAGACGTAGTAGCGGACCTGGGTGTGGGCCCAGCCCTCGCCGACGGGGTCGACGCCGCACTCGTACGTCAGGAGTTTCTCGGGGGTGGGGACCACCGGGCGCAGCAGGCGTCCGGCGCCGAAGGCGACGGCGACGAACAGCACGCCGACGGCGGCGAGCAGTCCGACTACCGCGTAGGAGTCGAAGTAGTCCGACGCGACCACGACCGTCGAACCCGTCAGCGTTTCGTGCGACGTCTGCGGCACCGTCCGTCCCTCGCTCCCCGACCTCGGCCTGTTCGACGATCTGTACGCACGGGAGTCTAGGGCCTGATAAAGGCACAGTAAGCAGCCCGTCTCGCCCGGGGCAAAGGGGGTGGGGTTTTCCCCCGGGGGCCCGGGCGGTGAACTCCATGGCGCGGCGGCGTCCCGCTCGGCACGCTGAGCCGTATGACCGTATCCAAGCCCGCCCCCGCGGCGGCGTACAGACCTGCCGTGGCCGTGCCGGTGACCGGCCGGCCCGCTCGGCCCTCCTCCCGGAGGGCGGGTGAGAGCGAGGACCGTCTGCCGCCGCCCCGTTTCGCCTATGACGCGCAGACCTGGAAGGAGATCGCGCATCTCCTGGCGAACCTGCCCATGTCGATCGTGGGGTTCGGCTACGGGTTCACCGCGCTGCTGGTCGGCGCCGTGCTGGCGCTGACGGCGGTGGGGCTGCCGGTGCTCGCTCTCGGCCTGCTGGGCGCGCGGCTGATCGGCCGGTTCGAGCGGGGCCGGGCGCGGATGCTGCTGGGGCTGCGGATCGACGAGCCGAGCCCGCTGCCGCTGCGGCGGTCGGGCAACCCGCTCCAGGGGATGTGGCTGGCGCTGAAGGATCCGGTGGCCTGGCGGACGCTGCTGTACGACGTGATCCGGCTGCCGTGGGGCATCGCCACGTTCACTGTCGTCTTCACGTCGCTGTTCGTGGCGTGGCCGGTGCTGCCGTTCGTGGCCCGGGGGCTGACCAACGTGGACCGGATGCTGGTGCGGGCGCTGCTGTCGCCGTCGGACGGGCTGGAGCGGCGGATCGCCGAACTGGAGTCCGACCGGGGGGTCGTGGTGGACACGGCGGCCGCCGATCTGCGGCGCATCGAGCGGGATCTGCACGACGGGGCGCAGGCGCGGCTCGTCAATCTGGCGATGGGGCTGGGCCTGGCGAAGGAGAAGCTGCTGGAGGATCCCGACGCGGCTACGGCGATGGTCGAGGAGGCGCACGGTGAGGTGAAGCTCGCGCTTCAGGAGCTTCGTGATCTGGCGCGGGGCATTCACCCGGCGGTGCTGACCGACCGGGGGCTGGACGCTGCGTTGTCGTCGGTGGCCTCGCGGTGCACGGTGCCGGTGCAGGTGACGGCCGAGCTGACGTCCCGGCCGGCGCAGGCCATCGAGGGGATCGCCTACTTCACCGTCTCCGAGCTGCTGCAGAACGTCAGCAAGCACAGCGGGGCGCGGTCGGCGTGGGTGCACGTGTGGCGGTCCGAGGACCGGCTGCTCATCCAGGTGCGGGACGACGGCCGCGGCGGCGCCCGGCTCGACGGGGGCACGGGGATGCGGGGGCTGGCGGAGCGGCTGGGGGCCGTGGACGGTCTGTTCGTCGTGGACTCGCCGCCGGGCGGGCCGACGACGGTGACGGCGGAGCTGCCCTGGCGGGACCGGTAGGGGGTACGCGGCCTTGTCGCCGGCCATGGGCGCGGGGTGGGGAAAACCCCCCGTTCAAGAGGCCGACGGACTCCATGGCCGGCGGCGTCGCCGCTCGGGAGGGTGGTGGCGGTGGACGAGACCCGCGGACGGGAAGAGAAGGACGGACGACGCCGATGGCCACACAGTTCGGGGAGTACGGGGCGTACGGGGATTCGGGGTCCGGGGGGCGGTGGCGTCGGGTGCCGTCGGTGCTGCGGGCGCCGGTGGAGGCGCGGCTCTGGCGGGAGTTCGCCTTCGTCCTGCTGAGCCTGCCGATCAGCATCGTCCTGTTCACGTACGCGGTGGTGACGCTGTCGCTGGCCGCGGGGCTGCTGGTGACGTTCCTCGGCGTTCCGGTGCTGGCGGCGGGGCTGGCCGGGTGCCGGGGGTTCGGGACGCTGGAGCGGGCGCGGGCGCGTGCGCTGCTCGGTCTGGAGGTTCCGGCGCCCGAGCCGCTGCGGCCGCGCGGGCGGGGCGCGATGGCCTGGATGGGAGCCGCGCTGAAGAGCGGCGCCGCCTGGCGGCAAGCGCTCTACTCGGTGGTGCACCTGCCCTGGGCGGTCTTCTCCTTCTCCGTGTCGGTGGCCTTCTGGACGTACGGCTGGGCGCTGCTGACGTACCCGCTATGGTTCTGGGTCTTCCCGCTGTACGGCGGGCAGGGCGGGCTCCAGCTGTACGGCGACGAGCAGCACCGGATCTATCTCGACAACCCGTTCGAGATCACGGTGACGGCGCTGGTGGGGCTGATGTTCACGCTGGCCACGCCGTGGATCGTGCGGGCGCTGACCACGGTGGACCGGGTGGTGGTGCGCGGGTTGCTGGGGCGGTCGCGGCTGGTCTCACGGGTGGTGGAGCTGGAGTCCGACCGGGGGGTCGTGGTGGACACCGCCGCCGCCGATCTGCGGCGCATCGAGCGGGATCTGCACGACGGGGCGCAGGCGCGGCTGGTGGCGCTGGCGATGGATCTGGGGCTGGCGAAGGAGAAGCTGCGGGAGGATCCGCGGGCTGCGGCGCCGATGGTGGACGAGGCGCACGGCGAGGTGAAGACGGCGCTGCGGGAGCTGCGGGACCTGGCGCGGGGGATCCACCCGGCGGTACTGACGGACCGGGGGCTGGACGCGGCGCTGTCGGCGGTGGCCTCGCGGTGCACGGTGCCGGTGCGGGTGGAGGTGGATCTGGACGCGCGGCCCGCGGCTGCGATCGAGGGGATCGCGTACTTCACGGTGTCGGAGCTGCTGCAGAACGTCGCCGAGCACAGTGGGGCAAGGGCGGCGTCGGTGGACGTGTGGCGGGTGAAGGACCGGTTGATGTTGCAGGTCGCCGATGACGGGGTGGGCGGGGCGGACGCCTCCGGCGGGTCCGGGCTCGCGGGGTTGGCGGGACGGCTGGACGCGGTGGACGGCGTCCTGGTGGTGGATTCGCCCGCGGGCGGGCCCACCCGGATCACCGCGGAGTTGCCCTGGCGGGCGTAGTCCGCGGGCAACCCGCACGGCCTCGCGGGCAGCCGACTCACCCGCACGGCCGAAACCGCTCAACAACCTCTCGCCGTCCGCGCACGCCGCGACCGTTTGCTGGAATGCTGTACGCGTTCAACCAGACGGGTGGGACGCGGACGTGCGCTGGGGGGCCGGGATCGTGGTGGACAGGGTGCGGGTGGTCATCGCCGAGGACTCCGTGCTGTTGCGGGAGGGGCTGACGCGGCTGCTGACCGACCGCGGGCACGAGGTCGTCGCGGGGGTCGGGGACGGCGAGGCGCTGGTGAAGACCATCACCGAGCTGGACGCGGAGGGCGCGCTGCCCGACGTGGTGGTGGCGGACGTGCGGATGCCGCCGACGCACACCGACGAGGGGGTGCGGGCCGCCGTACGGCTGCGGAAGGCCCATCCGGGGCTCGGGGTGCTGGTGCTGTCGCAGTACGTGGAGGAGAGGTACGCCACCGAACTGTTGGCTGGATCCAGCCATGGTGTCGGCTATCTGCTCAAGGACCGGGTGGCCGAGGTGCGGGAGTTCGTGGACGCGGTGGTGCGGGTGGCCCAGGGGGGCACGGCGCTCGACCCCGAGGTGGTCGCCCAGCTGCTCGGACGCAGCCGGAAGCAGGACGTGCTGGCCTTTCTCACCCCGCGGGAGCGGGAGGTGCTGGGGCTGATGGCCGAGGGGCGGACGAACTCGGCGGTGGCCCGGCGGCTGGTGGTCAGCGACGGCGCGGTGGAGAAGCACGTCAGCAATATCTTCCTGAAGCTGGGGCTGTCGCCCAGCGACGGGGACCATCGGCGCGTACTCGCCGTGCTCACCTATCTCAATTCGTGACAGTCGGGAGAACTCGGGAAATCATGGCAAGTCGGGGCGCCCGGCCGTCTCACGGCGATGTCCGTCATGTGAAAGGCCGAGGGAGGCGACCCCTGCCGACGTAGGGTTGATCCAGGGAGGGCCTTCGGGAAGGCCCGTCCCGGGACAGCCACCCTCGAGGGAGGTCCAGTCAGTGACCAGTCAGGTCAGCAGCCCAGCGGAGCACACCGACGGATCCGTGGTGGGAGAGCAGCGCAAACCGGACGGGGCGAAGGACGTCCGCCGTCTCGACCGGGTGATCATCAGGTTCGCGGGCGACTCCGGTGACGGCATGCAGCTCACCGGCGACCGCTTCACCTCGGAGACGGCGTCGTTCGGCAACGACCTGTCGACGCTGCCGAACTTCCCCGCCGAGATCCGCGCGCCCGCAGGCACCCTTCCTGGCGTGTCCTCGTTCCAGCTGCACTTCGCCGACCACGACATCCTCACTCCGGGCGACGCGCCCAACGTGCTGGTCGCCATGAACCCGGCCGCGCTGAGAGCCAACATCGGCGACGTGCCGAGGGGCGCGGAGATCATCGTCAACACGGACGAGTTCACCAAGCGGGCGATGCAGAAGGTGGGGTACGCGGCTTCGCCGCTGGAGGACGGCTCCCTCGACGGTTACCAGCTCCACCCGGTCCCGCTGACCACTCTGACCGTCGAGGCTCTCAAGGACTTCGACCTCACCCGTAAGGAGGCCGAGCGCAGCAAGAACATGTTCGCGCTCGGCCTCCTGTCGTGGATGTACCACCGGCCGACGGAGGGGACCGAGCGGTTCCTCAGGTCGAAGTTCGCGAAGAAGCCCGACATCGCGGCGGCCAACATCGCCGCGTTCCGCGCCGGCTGGAACTTCGGGGAGACCACCGAGGACTTCGCCGTCAGCTACGAGGTGGCTCCGGCGGCCAGGGCGTTCCCGGTGGGCACGTACCGCAACATCTCGGGGAACCTGGCGCTGGCGTACGGGCTGATCGCGGCCTCCCGCCAGGCCGATCTGCCGCTGTTCCTCGGCTCGTACCCGATCACCCCGGCCTCGGACATCCTGCACGAGCTGAGCCGGCACAAGAACTTCGGCGTGCGGACCTTCCAGGCCGAGGACGAGATCGCCGGCATCGGGGCGGCGCTGGGCGCGGCCTTCGGCGGTTCGCTGGCGGTGACGACCACCTCCGGTCCGGGTGTGGCGCTCAAGAGCGAGACCATCGGGCTGGCCGTGTCGCTGGAGCTGCCGCTGCTGATCGTCGACATCCAGCGGGGCGGCCCGTCCACCGGGCTGCCGACCAAGACCGAGCAGGCCGATCTGCTGCAGGCGATGTTCGGGCGCAACGGCGAGGCGCCGGTGCCGATCGTGGCCCCGAGCACCCCGGCCGACTGCTTCGACGCCGCCCTGGAGGCCGCCCGTATCGCCCTGGTCTACCGCACGCCGGTGATGCTGCTGTCCGACGGCTACCTCGCCAACGGTTCCGAGCCCTGGCGTATCCCGGAGCTGGAGGAGCTGCCCGACCTGAGCGTGCAGTTCGCGCAGGGCCCGAACCACACCCTGGCGGACGGCACGGAAGCCTTCTGGCCGTACAAGCGGGACCCGCAGACCCTCGCCCGGCCGTGGGCGGTGCCGGGGACGCCGGGTCTGGAGCACCGCATCGGCGGCATCGAGAAGGAGGACGGGACGGGGAACATCTCCTACGCCCCGGCCAACCACGATCTGATGGTCCGCACCCGGCAGGCGAAGATCGACGGAATGGACGTCCCCGACGTCGAGGTCGACGACCCGCACGGCGCGCGCACCCTGGTGCTGGGCTGGGGCTCGACGTACGGGCCGATCACCGCGGCGGTACGGCGGCTGCGGGCGGCCGGGGAAGCGGTCGCGCAGGTCCATCTGCGGCATGTGAACCCCTTCCCGGGCAACCTCGGCGCGGTGCTGCGGGCGTACGACAAGGTCGTGATCCCCGAGATGAACCTCGGCCAGCTCGCCACCCTGATCCGGGCGAAGTACCTGGTCGACGCGCATTCGTACACCCAGGTCAACGGCATGCCGTTCAAGGCGGAGCAGCTCGCCGCGGCACTGAAGGAGGCCATCGATGGCTGAGACGACCGGTTCCTCCGCGGGGCGCGCCGCCGCACGCACGGGCGGTGGCGTCGAGGCGCTCTCGCTCGTCCCCAAGGCCGAGGCCCGGCAGTCCATGAAGGACTTCAAGTCGGACCAGGAAGTGCGCTGGTGCCCGGGCTGCGGTGACTACGCGATCCTGGCGGCCGTCCAGGGCTTCATGCCGGAACTGGGGCTGGCCAGGGAGAACATCGTCTTCGTGTCGGGCATCGGCTGCTCCTCCCGGTTCCCGTACTACATGAACACCTACGGCATGCACTCCATCCACGGCCGTGCGCCGGCGATCGCGACGGGGCTCGCCGCCTCCCGGCAGGACCTGAGCGTGTGGGTGGTGACGGGCGACGGGGACGCGCTGTCCATCGGCGGCAACCACCTCATCCACGCCCTGCGGCGCAACGTCAACCTGAAGATCCTGCTGTTCAACAACCGGATCTACGGGCTCACCAAGGGCCAGTACTCGCCCACCTCCGAGGTCGGCAAGATCACCAAGTCGACGCCGATGGGCTCGCTGGACGCGCCGTTCAACCCGGTGTCGCTGGCCCTCGGGGCCGAGGCGTCGTTCGTGGCCCGGACCGTCGACTCCGACCGCAGGCATCTGACGGAGGTGCTGCGCCAGGCCGCCGCCCACCCGGGCACGGCGCTGATCGAGATCTACCAGAACTGCAACATCTTCAACGACGGCGCGTTCGAGGCGCTCAAGGACAAGCAGTCGGCCGAGGAGACGGTGATCCGGCTGGAGCACGGGCGGCCGATCCGCTTCGGCGGCGACCTGGGCAAGGGCGTCGTGCGGGACGCGGCGACCGGCGATCTGAAGGTGGTGACGGTGACGGAGGAGAACGAGTCCGACGTCCTGGTCCACGACGCGCACGCGGCGTCCCCCACCAACGCCTTCGCCCTGTCGCGGCTGGCCGACCCGGACACCCTGCACCAGACGCCGATCGGCGTGTTCCGCGCGGTGGAGCGGCCGGTGTACGACACGCAGATGGCGGACCAGCTGGACGCGGCGATCGACCAGCACGGCAAGGGCGATCTGGCGGCGCTGCTGGCCGGCGGGGACACCTGGACGGTCGTCGGCTGAGGTTCGCTGCGAGAGCGACGGTTTCACGAGGCCCGGGAGCGTTCCTCCCGGGCCTCGTCGTAGGCGCGGCGGGCCTGCTCCACGTCGGCCATGCGCTCGGTGGTCCAGGTCGCCAGCGCCTTGACCTGCGCGGCGGCCTCGCGCCCCATCGCGGTGAGCGAGTAGTCGACGCGCGGCGGGATCACCGGCTTGGCGTCACGGTGGACGAGGCCGTCGCGCTCCAGGGTCTGCAGGGTCTGGGTGAGCATCTTCTCGCTGACCCGGCCGATCGCGCGGCGCAGTTCGCTGAAGCGGTACGGGCGCTCCAGCAGCTCCATCAGCACCAGGACGCCCCAGCGGCTGGTGACGTGCTCCAGGACGAGGCGGTAGGGGCACAGCTCCGCGCCGTGGTCGTACCGCGTACCGCCCGCTCCGCTCACTTCACTTACTGCCATGCCAGTACCTTACTTCAAAGTGGGTACTTTCCAAGAGTTAGCGCACGACCTAGGGTTAGTGGCAGTTCCGCTTCTCCGCCCCTCACCTCTGGGAGTACTCACCATGAGCATCGTCGTCACCGGCGCCACCGGACACCTCGGCCGTCACGTCGTGGAGCAGCTGCTGGAGAAGGTCCCGGCGGAGCAGATCACCGCCGTCGTACGCAGCGAGGCCAAGGCCGCCGACTTCGCGGCGCGCGGGGTGAAGCTCGCGATCGCCGACTACAACACGCCCGAGACCTTCGACGGCCTGTTCGCCGCCGGGGACAAGGTGCTGCTGATCTCGGGCAACGAGTTCGACAAGGGCCGCCCGCAGCAGCACCAGGTCGTCATCGACGCCGCGAAGGCGGCCGGTGTGGCGCTGCTCGCCTACACCAGCGCGCCGGGCAGCCTCACCGCCGCCCTCGCCGACGACCACCGCGCCACCGAGAAGGCGCTGACCGCATCCGGCGTGCCGTACGCGCTGCTGCGCAACGGCTGGTACCACGAGAACTACACCGAGCAGCTCGCCCCGGTGCTGGAGCACAGCGCGGTCGTCGCGGCCGCCGGCGAGGGCCGGGTCTCCTCCGCCGCCCGCGCCGACTACGCAGCCGCCGCGGCTGCCGTCCTGACCGGCGAGGGCCACGAGGGCAAGACCTACGAGCTGGGCGGCGACGAGGCGTGGAGCTTCGCCGAGTACGCGGCCGAGCTGAGCCGGCAGACCGGCAAGGAGATCGTCTACAAGGACGTCCCGACGGAGGCTCTCGTCGGCATCCTGACCGGCGCCGGGCTGCCCGGGCCGTTCGCCGAGATCCTCGCGGGCGTGGACGCGTCGATCGCGAAGGGCGAGCTGGTCGTCTCCTCCGGCGACCTGTCCCGGCTGGCGGGCCGTCCGACCACGCCCCTGTCGGAGGCGATCACGGCCGCGCTCAAGGGCTGACCACCCCGCGCAGACCCTGGACGGACCGGGCACCCCTGGCTGTCATGACCGTATGGCGATACGGGCATGACAGCCAGAGGTGCTCGGCGTTACCTTCGTCCACGCACGGCCGCACGGCTGCGCGCCCGAAGTGAGAGGAGGGCCCGGTGGCCGGGACGTCGAAGGGTGAGGGCCGGATAGGCCTGCTGAACGGCTTCGCCGCCTACGGGATGTGGGGCCTGGTCCCGCTCTTCTGGCCGCTGCTCAAACCGGCCGGCGCGGTGGAGATCCTCGCCCACCGCATGGTGTGGTCCCTCGCCTTCGTCGTCGTCGCACTGGTCGTCGTACGGCGCTGGGCCTGGGCGGGCGAACTGCTGCGCCAGCCCCGGCGGCTCGGGCTCGTCGCGATCGCCGCGGCCGTGATCACCGTGAACTGGGGCGTCTACATCTGGTCCGTGAACAGCGGGCACGTGGTCGAGGCGTCCCTCGGGTACTTCATCAACCCGCTGGTCACCATCGCCATGGGCGTGCTGCTGCTGAAGGAGCGGCTGCGGCCGGTGCAGTGGGCCGCGGTCGGCGTGGGAGCGGCGGCCGTGGTGGTGCTGACCGTGGGCTACGGCCGTCCGCCGTGGATCTCGCTGTGCCTCGCGTTCTCCTTCGCCGTCTACGGGCTCGTGAAGAAGAAGGTCAACCTCGGCGGGGTGGAGTCGCTCGCCGCCGAGACCGCGATCCAGTTCCTGCCCGCGCTCGGCTACCTGCTGTGGCTGTCCGCCGACGGCGGCTCCACCTTCGCCGACGAGGGCCTCGGCCACTCCGCCCTGCTCGCCGCCACCGGCATCGTGACCGCCCTGCCGCTGGTCTGCTTCGGCGCGGCGGCGATCAGGGTGCCGCTGTCCACGCTGGGTCTGCTGCAGTACCTCGCGCCGGTCTTCCAGTTCCTGCTCGGCATCCTGTACTTCCACGAGGCCATGCCGCCGGAGCGCTGGGCGGGCTTCGCGCTGGTCTGGCTGGCGCTGACGCTGCTGACGTGGGACGCGCTCAGGACGGCGCGGCGGGCGCGGGCGAGGATCGCGCGCTCCTCGGCGGGCGCCGGGGACGTCACCGCGGCGCCGCTCGCCGAGGCCAGGCCGGCCGGCGTGACGGCGGCGGCCCGGGCCGAGGGGGCGACGCCCGACATGGCGGCTCCCGAGCTCGCGGCTCACGACGCGCTGCCCGACCCCCTCGACGCACAGGCGTGACCCGACCCCTCAGGGTCCTTGCGTGCCTGGTGCGCGCGCACCTTCCCGCGGTTTGCCGCAGTGTTCCGTCCCGCACCAGCGGCGGCGGCCCGGGCCGGCGGTGTCGACGAAGAGCAGGTGGCAGCCGTCGGCGCCGCAGGCCCGGATGCGGTCGGCGCGGGGGCCGGTGAAGAGGCCGATCGCGTCGCGGGCGGCCGTGGGGGCGGGCGGCGGTCGGACGAAGAGCGCGTCGCGCGTCCGGCGCGCGTCGGCCGGCTCCGGCGTGGAGACGACCGGTTCCAGCCCTTCCGGGAGCCGGCCGCGGGCGGCCCGGGCCCCGAGGTCGGCGGGCTCGTGCAGCATCTCCAGCGGGCGAACGCGGCCGCCTGAGGTGCGGTTCCGGGCAGAGTGCGCCCGGGGCGCAGCGGTAGGGCCTATAAGTGGTCACATGAGCGAGACACACGAGGCCGCCCCCGCCCCCCTGCACTTCAAGCTCGTCATCGACTGCGCCGACCCGCAGGACCAGGCCGACTTCTGGGCCGCCGCGCTGCACTACACAACCGAGGACAACAGCGCGTTGATCGAACGGCTGCTGGCGGCCGGCGCGCTGCCGGGCGAGGCGACGGTGGAGTTCCACGGGAGGCTCGCCTTCCGGGACCTGGTCGCCGTACGGCATCCGCAGGACCCGTTCGACGCGGACAGCGGGACGGGGCTGGGCCGGCGGCTGCTGTTCCAGCGGGTGCCGGAGGCGAAGACGGCCAAGAACAGGCTCCACCTCGACGTGCACGCCGGTCCGGAGCGGCGGGACGCGGAGGTCGAGCGGCTGACCGCGCTGGGGGCGAGCGTGCTGCGGGAGGTGAAGGAGCCGTCCGGCCAGTGGGTCGTGATGGCGGACCCGGAGGGGAACGAGTTCTGCGTGCAGTGAGGAGGGGCGCACCCCATCGGACTTAACTCCCTTTCCCCCAGGCACTCTTGACGGACAGTTGGCCAGAGCTTCACCATCCAGGCACCCCATTCACCGGGGGTTCTCCGTGACCTGTCGCGGGGACCCCTCTGGAATTCGGAGCCCCCCACATGAAGCTCTCCGTTTCCGGGCGGGCGTCGGCGGCCGCCGTCGTCGCCGCCGTCACGCTCGTCGCCACCGGATCCATAGCCGGCGCGGCGCCCGCCCCCGAAGCCGTCACCCACGGCTCCACCGCCCTCGCCGCCGCGCCCGACATCCCGGTGGCCGACGTCAAGGCGCACCTCACCCAGCTCCAGTCCATCGCAACCGCCAACGGCGGCAACCGCGCCCACGGGCGCGCCGGTTACAAGGCCTCGCTCGACTACGTGAAGGCCAAGCTGGACGCCGCCGGATTCACCACGACCGTCCAGCAGTTCACCTCGTCCGGCCGCACCGGCTACAACCTGATCGCCGACTGGCCCGGCGGCGACACGGGCAAGGTCGTGATGGCCGGCTCGCACCTCGACAGCGTCACCTCGGGCGCCGGCATCAACGACAACGGCACCGGCTCGGCGGCCGTCCTGGAAGCCGCGCTGACCGTCGCCCGCACCGACTACCGGCCCACGAAGCACCTGCGGTTCGCCTGGTGGGGCGCGGAGGAGCTGGGACTGGTCGGCTCGCGGTACTACGTCAACAGCCTGTCCGCCGCGAACCGCGCGAAGATCAGCGGCTACCTCAACTTCGACATGATCGGCTCGCCGAACCCCGGGTACTTCGTCTACGACGACGACCCGGCCATCGAGAAGACCTTCAAGGACTACTTCACCGGCATCGGCGTCCCGACCGAGATCGAGACCGAGGGCGACGGCCGCTCCGACCACGCGCCCTTCAAGAGCGCGGGCGTCCCGGTCGGCGGCCTCTTCACCGGGGCCGGCCGCACCAAGACGACGGCACAGGCGACCAAGTGGGGCGGCACGGCGGGCCAGGCGTTCGACCGCTGCTACCACTCCTCCTGCGACACCACCGCCAACGTCAACGACACGGCGCTGAACCGCAACGCGGACGCGCTGGCGTACGCGGTGTGGACGCTGTCGGCGTAAGCCGAACCGCCCTTCCCGCCGAGCCGGTCCGGCTCAGCCGGGCTGAGCGGCGCCCGCCTTGCGGGCCCGCTCGGCCAGGCGCAGCATCCGGGCGCGAGCCGACTCCAGCTCCTCGACGTCGCCGGCCGCCGGTCCCTCCTCGGTCGTCAACTCCGACCACAGCGTGAGGAGTTCACTCCCGAGGTGGAGGCCCTGGAAGGGGTCGCGCACGGCACGCCAGGCCGTCGCCGCGCTCTGGACGTTGCCGTACGCGGCCTCCGCGTCCCGGCTGCGGCGGTGGATCCGGGCCAGGTCGAGGGAGACATGGAAGGAGCGGAGCGGATCGCCTGCCAAGTAGGCGATGTAGGCCGTGAGTTCACGGAGCCGCAGCACCTCGGGGTGCTCCGGCCCCAGGGTCGCGGAGGCCTCGACCACGGTCCGCTCGGCGAGCGCAGCGGCCGCGTCCGTCCGGCCCGACCGCACCGCCTCGTTGATCCGCGCCATCGGCTCCCCGAGGAAGGCGGGGCCACCGCCCGCGCCCGGAAGGGTGCGGGGGTCCTCCCCCAGGACGGCTTCGGCCACGGCGTCGAAGCCGCGGGCGGGCGCCGGCTTGGGGCCGGGGTCCGGGTCGGCCTCGGGGTCGGACTCCGGGATGAGCGGCCGGGGGCGGGCGGGCTCGGGGGTGACCCGGAAGGCCGACGCGTCGGCGGCCGGCGCCGGAGCGGGGACCCGGCCGGACGGTTCCACCGGGGCGTGCTCTTCGGGGAGCTCTCGGGGGCGCGCGACGGGCCCCGGGGCGGCCTCCGCGCGCGGGGCGGGTGTCCGGCGCTGCGCTTCCATCTCCGGGGGCGGCCCGAAGGCGCCGGTCGGGGCGGTGACCGCGCCGGGAACGGGCGGGGCCGCGTCCCGCTGCTCCGGGACGCCCCTGGGGGCGCGGGACTGCGCGGGCACCGGCGCCGTCCCGTAGGGCGTGGCCGTCGGCGACTCGCCGGCGGGCGGGGCGACCCGTAGGGGCTGCCCGGTGAAGTGACTGGAGCCGTTCGGCTCGACGCGCAGCGGGACGACGTAGCCGATGCGCTCGTCGTGGACCGTGGCGGCGACGGGACGCCCGCCGGCGAGGGCGATGCGGTGGAGGTGGCGCAGTACCGCCTGCTGCGGTTCCTCGCCGTCTCCCGGCACGACGGGGACGCCGCCGATCGTCGCCGGGCCGCCCACGGGGACGTGCACGTCGAGCGGTGCCGCCGCGCCGGCCGGCCGACCGGCGTGTTCCTGATCCCGCTTCTTCTCGCGGCTGAGTCGAGACATCGTTTCCTCACTCGGACTCGTCACCCGTGCACGTACGTCGTGCTCATAACCCGTGCACGCACGCGTACACGTACCGTCGAGTCTCTCCGCTCGCCCACGGTCCCCACGTCACCGCGACGTCACAGCATCGTTGCAAGGGACTCCGGCAGGGCGGCGGGCACGGAAAGGGGGCGGGGAGATGAGGGGAAGTCCCGGTGGGGGGAACAGACGTTCTGGGGAGGAGTCGGGCGCAGTCCCGGGCGGGCGGCCCGTGATCCCGCCGGTCGCCGGGTTGACCGCAGGGCCCGCGACCGCCCTCGATCCGGCCCCTCCGTCCGCCGTGGAGATCGCCGCCGCCGTGCGGGAGGGGCGGGTGCGGGCCGTCGACGTGGCGGCCGGGGCACTGGAGCGCATCCGGCTCGTCGACCCGTCGCTTGGGGCGTTCCTCGAAGTGTGGGAGGACGCGGCGCACGCCCGGGCGCGGGAGGTCGATGCGCGGGTCGCCGGGGGTGAGCCGCTGCCGCTGGCCGGGGTGCCGGTCGGGGTGAAGGGGCGGCACGGGACGCGCGCGGCGGGGGCGCTGGTCGACGCGGGGTGCGTGCCGGTGGGGGCGACCGCCGTGCCCGGGCCCGGAACGCCCTGGCGGACGTGGGGCCTCGGGGCGCACGGCCGTACCGTCAACCCGTGGCGCGCCGACCGTACGCCGGGCGGCTCCTCGGCCGGTGCCGCCGCGGCGGTCGCGGCCGGCCTGGTGCCGCTGGCGACGGGCGGCGACGGGGCCGGCTCGGTGCGGATCCCGGCGGCCTGGTGCGGGATCGTCGGCCTGAAGCCCACGAACGGACGTCTCCCTTCCGCCGACCGGACCGGCCTGGCCGCACCGGGGGTGCTCGCCCGCCACGCGGCGGACGCGGAGGCCTGGTGGAGAGTGATGAGCGCATCGCCCGGCCGACCGGGCGACCGGGCCGCCGACGTCCACGCACCCTCCCCCGGCAGGCCCTTCAGGGCCGTCTTCTCCCCCGATCTCGGCTTCGCCGACACCGACCCGGGGGTGGCGGCTGTCGCACGGGGCGCCGTGGAACGCCTCGTAGCCGCCGGCGTCGTACGGCTGCTACCGGGGGCGCCCCTGCGGCTGGACGATCCCGCGCCCGCCTGGCTCGCGCTGCGCGGAATCGGTGACCCGGACGCCGTCGCGCCCGCCCGGAGCGTCAACGACCGGCGGCTGGCCCGCCTCTTCGACCGCGCCGACCTCCTGCTGACCCCCGCCACCCCCGATCCCCCCCACGGCCACGAAGGACCCGGGGACCGCTACTCGACAGCGCTGACCTGGGCGTTCAACCTCAGCGGCCACCCCGCGATCAGCATCCCGGCGGGCCTCGGCGAGGACGGCTGCCCGGTGGGCCTCCAGGCGGTGGCGGCGCACGGGCGGGAGGCGTCCTTGCTCGCCGTGGCGAGAGCCGCGGAGGAAGAAGCCCCCTGGCGCAGGTAGTTGCATGCACATATGATGCACGTGCAGCTAGTCGGGGCGTGCCTGCCGTGCGCCCTCTTCCACGACGACCACCTGGGGACACTCATGAGCACGCGCCGTTTCCTGTTCGTGCTGGGCAGCGCCCGCGACGAGGGCAACACCGAACTGCTCGCCCGCCGGGCCGCCGAACAACTGCCCGCCGACGTCGAGCAGGAGTGGATCAGCCTCGTCGAGCATCCGCTGCCCGACTTCGAGGATCTGCGCCACGACAGCGACTACGTCCGTCCCACCGAGGGCAGCGCCGCCCTGCTGCTCGACGCCACGCTCGCGGCGACGGATCTCGTGATCGCCTCGCCGCTGTACTGGTACACGCTCTCCGCCCAGACCAAGCGCTATCTCGACCACTGGTCGGGCTGGCTGCGCACCCCCGGAGTCGACTTCAAGGCGACCCTCGCAGGGCGCACCCTGTGGGGCGTGTCGGCGCTCGCCCACGAGGAGACGGTCGTCGCCGATCCGCTGGTCGGCGCGCTGCAGAACTCGGCCGCGTACCTGGGGATGCGCTTCGGCGGGGTGCTGTTCGGCAACGGCAGCAAGCCCGGGGACGTCCTCGGGGACACGGAGGCGCTGGCGCGCGCGAAGACGTTCTTCGCGCAGGAGGCGCCGCTCGCGCGCTACCCGTACGAGAGCTGACGGCGACGGGGCTACGTCGTGATGTCCTTCGTCGTGAACCGCGCCCAGGCCGCCGTGCCGAAGACCGCCGCGTACACGGCCTGGAGCCCGAGGTTCTTGCGCAGTTCCTCCCAGTAGACCGGGTCGCGCATCAGGTCGGCGAAGGACAGCCAGTAGTGGGAGAACAGATACGGGTGGACGGCGTGCAGCTGCGGGATCTGGTCGAGGATCTGGACGGTGATCAGCAGCCCGACGGTCGTCGCCATCGCGGCGATGCCGCTGTTGGTGAGCGTGGACACGAACAGCCCGAGCGCCGCCACCCCGAGCAGTGACGCGGCGACGGCGAGGGCGATCAGCAGGGCTCTGAACAGGCCGTCGGCGAAGCTGATGCGGGTGCCGGAGATGGTGGTCAGCTCGCCGAGCGGGAACAGCAGCGTGCCGACGGCGAGCGCCGACACGGCCACGACGAGGGTGGCGAGCAGGCAGAAGGCCATGGTGGTGGCGTACTTGGCGAGGAGGAGGCGGGTGCGGCCGGCGGGGGCGACCAGGAGGTAGCGCAGGGTGCCCGCGTTGGCCTCGCCGGCGATCGCGTCGCCCGCGATGACGCCGACGGCCATCGGCAGGAAGAAGGGGAGCGTCGCCGCCAGCGCCGTGAACACCAGGAACAGTCCGTTGTTGGTGATCTGCGCGACGAACGCCGGCCCTTCGCCGCCACCGCCTCCCCCACCGCCCCCTCCCGAGCCGTCGCCGGTCTCCATCTTCACGGCGATGCCCACGAGCACCGGCACCGCGGCCAGCACGCCCAGCAGGGCGAGGGTGCGCCAGCGGCGCAGGGTGGTGACGAACTCGCTGCGGAAGAGGCCGAACGTCCACAGCGCACGGGTCGGTCGGGCGACCGCGCTCCCTGGGCCCGGTGCGAGATCAGCCCGCGACATCGAATCCCTCTCCCGTGAGTGCCACGAACGCGTCCTCCAGGGAAGCGCGTTCCACGCCGAAGCCGCGGACGCGGACGCCCGCGTTCACCAACGCGGCGTTGAGATCGGCCGGTTCGAGCTCCGCGGGCTCACCCGTGACCCGGTCCTCGGCGACGACGACGTCTCCGACGCCCTGTTCCTTCAGCACCCGGGCCGCGTCCGCCGGGTCGGGGGTGGTGACGACGAGCCGCCCACGCGCGCGTGCCGCCAGGTCCGCGACCGGGCCCTGGACGAGGAGGCGTCCACGGGCCATCACGGCCGCGTGCGTGCACACCTGCTCGATCTCGTCGAGGAGGTGGGAGGAGAGGAAGACGGTGGTGCCGTCGGCGGCGAGTTCCCGGACGAGGACCCGGATCTCGCGCATGCCCTGCGGGTCGAGCCCGTTGGTCGGCTCGTCCAGGACGAGCAGCCGGCGGGGCTGGAGCAGAGCGGCTGCCAAGCCCAGCCGCTGCTTCATGCCGAGCGAGTACGCCTTGGCCTTCTTTCCGGCGGCCGCGGTCAGCCCCACCCGCTCCAGGGCCTCGGCGACCCGGTCGCGCCGGGTGCGGGGGTCGGCGGTCGGGTCGGCGGCGTCGTAGCGCAGCAGGTTGTCCCGGCCGGACAGGTGGCCGTAGAGGGCGGGGCCCTCGATGAGGGCCCCGACGTGCGGCAGGACGGCGCGGGAGGCGCGCGGCATGGGCCGCCCGAGCACCCGCGCCGTGCCGGAGGTGGGCTCGATCAGGCCCATCAGCATGCGGATCGTGGTGGTCTTGCCGGAACCGTTCGGCCCGAGGAAGCCGAAGACGCTGCCCGCCGGGACGGTCAGATCGAGACCGTCCACGGCGAGCTGGCCGCCGCGGTAGCGCTTGGTGAGGCCGCGGGTGCTGATGACTGCGTCGGCGGCGTCCGCTCGTAGGCGACCGGTCGCGGGCGTCGCCTGCGCCGCCGTGCCGTCCGCGACCTCGTCCATCGGCTCCCCCGATCGTCGGTTCACGTCAGCGTACTCAGGCCGTTCTCACGGCCGGCTGCTCACCGCACGGCTTCTCACCGCCGGCTTCTCACCGTCCGGCGTCCGCCGCCTTGACGAGGGCGTCCTTGGTGACGGCCCCGACGTAGACCTTGCCGTCGTCCGTGACGAGGGCGTTGATCAGCCGGGTGGAGAAGACGGTGCCGGAGCCGAACTTTCCGGTGACCTTGTCGCCGAAGGAGTCCAGGAAGCCGCCGAAGGCGCCCGCCTCCGGGGTCTTGCCGGAGGGCACGCCCTCGCCGCCGGTGTCGAAGGTGGCGATCGAGGTCCAGCCCTCGCCGAGGACGTTCAGGCCGTCGAGGTCCCGGCCGAGCCCCTCTTCGGGAGCCTTGCCCGGCAGGCCGGGCCTCCCGCCCTCGTGCCCGGGGGCCTTGCCCGGCTGCCCGGGAGCCTTGTCCTCGAGTCCGGCCGGGCCGTCCTCGTCGCCCTCGCTGACCTTCGCGCCCTTCGGCGGGGTGAAGTCGAAGGTGGAGGGAGCGGGCTTGGCGAACGTCACCTGGGTGAAGCCGACGTCCACGACGGCGGCGCCGCCCGCGGCGGGGGTGAGCGTGAACTTCAGCGGCAGCCCCGTCTTCGCGTCCACGGCCACGCTGATCGCGCCGACGGTCGAGCCGGACTGCTTCGGCTTCACGAGCAGCTTGTAGGCGTCCCGGCCGGCGACCCGCACGGTGCCGTCCACGGTCACGGAGGTGGTGTCGTCGACGGCCTTCAGGGCCTCGTCGGCGAAGTCCTTGGGCGTGGCGGGAGCCGCCTCGTGACCGTCGCGGCCCTCCTCGGCGGTGGAGTGGTAGACCTGGTTGGAGGCGCTGTCGTACCCCCACACGTCCTTGCCGTTGTGGATGACGCTGTACTCGGCGGCGTTCTCCAGCAGCGACAGCTTCTGCCGGTCGGGGCCGTCGGCGGCGACCCTCAGGGTGTGCGTGCCGGCGGCGAGTTCGGTGAGCTTGGCGGACGGGTCGGCGGACGACTCGTCACCCTTCTTGCCCGCGGCGCCCGAGAGCAGCCCGCTCTCCAGTCCGCCCAGGTCGGGCAGGCCGAGGTCGGTGGTGATCTTCACGGTGCCGGACAGCTGCTGGACGTCCGAGGCGGCGATCTTCTGGATGAGCTGCTGGGCGGTGATCTTCGGCAGGTCGGGGTCGCCCGAGTCGGCGAGCGCCGGGACGAGCCCGATCGTCGCCGCCGCGACGCCCACCACGGTGACCGGGACGACGTACCGCACGGCCTTGCGTCGTCCGACGGGCAGGTCGTCGGCCTCCCCGGCGTGCGTGCGGTCGTCGGATGCGAACGGTGCCATGTGTGCCTTACCTCCGTCGTCGGCGGCGGCTGGTCATCTCGGGTGCGACGGTCCCCACCACAAGCCGCCATTCTCACCCGAATCGGTGAGCGGTGGTGATTTCCGTGGTTTCCATATGACCAAACAACCCGCCTCGATACGTCAACCCGAGGGCGCAACTACGCGTACGCCTGCGGTATGACACGGGGGTTGAGCGGGTGGGGGTACCCGTAGGGGGCGGAGGGGGATCTGACGGGGTGAAGGGATTCCCAGGGGGCCGCTCAGGGGCGAAGGGATTCCCAGGGGGGCGCTCAGGGGTGAAGGGATTCCCAGGGGGGTCGCTCAGGGGGTGGAGGCGCGTGCCCTCGAGTGGCGGGGCGTCACCCCGCCCGGTGCACCACCGCGTCGCACAGCTCCAGCAGCGCCCGCTTCGCCTCGCACTCCCGCAGCGGCGCCAGCGCGGCCCGCGCCTCCTTGGCGTACCGCACGGTGTCCGCGCGGGCCTGCTCCAGCGCCGGGTGGGCCCGGAGGGCGGCCAGCGCCTCCGCGTGCCGCGCGTCGTCGCTGAGGTCGGAGTCGAGCAGTTCGCAGAGCGCGATGTCCTCCGGCAGCGACAGCCGCTCCGCGCGCTCCCGCAGCCGCAGCACCGGCAGCGTGGGGATGCCCTCCCGCAGGTCCGTCCCGGGCGTCTTGCCCGACTCGTGCGAGTCCGAGGCGATGTCCAGGACGTCGTCCGCGAGCTGGAAGGCGACCCCGAGCCGCTCCCCGTACTGGGTGAGCACGTCGACGACCGTCTCGTCGGCGCCGGACATCATCGCGCCGAAGCGGCACGCCACCGCGACCAGGGAGCCGGTCTTGCCGCCCAGCACGTCGAGGTAGTGCTCGACCGGGTCCCGGCCGTCCGTCGGACCGGCCGTCTCCAGGATCTGGCCGGTGACCAGCCGTTCGAACGCCTCCGCCTGCACCCGGACCGCCTCGGGCCCGAGGTCGGCGAGGATGTGGGAGGCGCGGGCGAAGAGGAAGTCGCCGGTGAGCACCGCGACCGAGTTGCCCCACCGCGTGTTCGCGCTGGACACCCCGCGCCGCACCTCGGCCTCGTCCATCACGTCGTCGTGGTACAGCGTGGCCAGGTGGGTCAGCTCGACGACCACGGCGGACGGCACGATGCCCGGCGCGTGCCGGTCCCCGAACTGCGCCGACAGCATCACCAGCAGGGGCCGGAACCGCTTCCCGCCCGCCTTCACCAGATGCTGCGCGGCCTCGGTGATGAAGGGGACCGCACTCTTGGTGGCCTCGAACAGGCCTTCCTCGACAGCCGCCAATCCGGCCTGGACATCGGCTTCCAGAGCCTGGTCCCGCACGCTCAGCCCAAACGGCCCGACGACGGTCACGAGGGGTCTCCTGTCTGCTGGTGTCCGCTGGCGCTCACACGGTTTGTCGATAGGTCGCCGACCTCACTCAAGTCAGCGTATCCGGTCATGTTTCGATCACCGATAAGCCCCCACGTCCCCCGGCCCCACGTCGCCCGACCGGGAGGTGCCGCGTCCGGCCCGCGAAGCGCCGGTACCCCGGAAACTCCCCTCCACCCCGCCGACCGACGACGACCCCCGATGTGCCGAATCTCACGACGCCCGCCAAATAAATCGGAACCTGGGCACTAAATCAGACATTCCGCTCCGTTAATTCCATCGGATTCCGCTCACGCCCTTTTAAAAGCGACTTGGAACCCGATGTCCGATTTAGTCGGTCTTGTCATCGCGGGTGAGTTGGCTCACTTCACCGCCGGAGGCGCGGGAATCCGCCAGCCCCTGGATCCCCCACCGCGTCACGCGAGTTGACGCTTGCCGAATGCAAAGGATCAAGCGCCCCATAAACACCAGACCAAGGTCAATAGGGGTTTTCCGTGATTCCGACACTTGTTTCGGACATGTGCTCTCGCATACGTTCCCGGCCAGCCGGACAGACGCCTCATCCTGCCGCCGTCCGGCGACTTCCATCGACGAACCACTCGCGCACGGCAGGAGCGGGGGACTCAGGCAGAACGCCGGACCGGAGTACGTCACGCACGTGCCGGGCCGGCTCGGGGTGAAGTCGTGTCGCCGTGCCCCACGGCGCCGACCGGGCAGCTCTCGCCCGAACCCGACAGCTCACCCCGCAGGCGCCGGAGAGGAACGTCCCCATGTCCGCTGCCGCTCAGCACCGCCGCCGCTTCATCCGCGCCATCGCCGTCGCCTGCGCCGGCGTCGCCGCGCTCGCCCTCCCCGTCGCCGGAGCGAGCACCGCCTCGGCCGCCACCACCGCCGCCCCCGAGACCACGCTCGCCGGCTACCCCAACAACCTGGACGGGTGGATCCGCCAGTCGCTCGCCATCATGGCCGAGAAGAAGATCCCGGGCACCTACCACGGCATCTACCGCAACATCATCCGCGAGTCCTCGGGCAACCCGAACGCCATCAACCTGTGGGACTCCAACGCGGCGAAGGGCACCCCGTCCAAGGGGCTGCTCCAGGTCATCGACCCGACCTTCGCCGCGTACCACGTCGCCGGCACCGCGTACGACCCCTACGACCCGGTCGCCAACATCACCGCCGCCTGCAACTACGCGGCGGCCCGGTACGGCTCCATCGACAACGTCTTCGGCGCGTACTAGACGTACCCGTAGGACCCGGAGACCCGCAGTACCCGGGGCTCCGTAGACACGTAGGACCCGTAGACACGTAGGACCCGTAGCCCCGTAGGACCCGTAGCCCCGCAGGGTCCGTGCGTCTAGGGGAAGAGTCGTTCGAGGACGACGGCCACGCCGTCGTCCTCGTTCGACGCCGTCACCTCGTCGGCCACCGCCTTGAGCTCGGGGTGGGCGTTCGCCATCGCCACGCCGCGCGCCGCCCAGTCGAACATGGGGATGTCGTTGGGCATGTCGCCGAAGGCGAGCGTGTCCTGAGGCCGCAGACCGAGGTGCTCGGCGGCCAGGGCGAGTCCCGTCGCCTTGGTGACGCCGGACGGCTGGAGTTCCACCGTGCCCGGCCCCGACATGGTGACGGTGGCGAGCGAACCCACCACCGAGCGGGCCGTCGCCGCCAACTCGTCGTCGGACAGGGTGGGATGGCGCAGCAGCACCTTGCTGATCGGCTCGCACCACAGGTCCTCGCGCGAGTCGACCCGCAGGGCCGGCAGGGTCGGGTGCGGCATCCGGTAGCCCGGCTCGATGAGGGTCAGCCCGTCGACGCCGTTCTGGTCGACCGCCGCGTACACCTGGCCGACCTCGGCCTCGATCTTGCCCAGGGCCACCTCGGCCAGCTCCCGGTCCAGGGTGACCGACCACAGCAGGCGGTCCGCCGCGATGTCGTACACCTGCGCGCCCTGTCCGCACACCGCGAGCCCCCTGCTCCGCAGGATCCTCAGCAGCGGCCGCACCCGTGGTGCCGGGCGGCCGGTCACCACGAGGTGACGGGCGCCGGCGGCCGCGACCCGTGCGAGCGCGTCGAGCGACCGGTCGGAGAACGTGTCGTCGTCGCGGAGCAGCGTTCCGTCCAGGTCGGTGGCGATGAGGGTGTACGCGGAGCGCGCGGCATATGCGTGAGGTGCGGCCATGACCAGAGAATACGGATCCCGGACACCCTCAACTCACCGCCGATTCAACCGTTCCGCAGGGAGGGAAAGGGCGGTTCTGCACCGGTTGGCAACAACATGGTCCGCTACCTACCGCTCGCACCGTCTGGAGGGGTACCGTCCACAGTGTCCGGGGGGACTTGATCGGGGGGTCAGGTTGAACAGTGGACGTATCCGTGTGCTGGAGCCGGAGGATCTCGGCGAGGGGGAACGGGAGCGGTGGCGCGCGCTGCGCGCGGCGTCGACCGCTCCACGCAACCCCTTCATGGAACCCGAGTTCGCCGACGCAGTGGGGCGCGTGCGCCCGCGCACGCGTGTGGCGGTGGTGTACGAGGGGCGCGAACCGGTCGGCTTCCTGCCCCACGAGCGGGGCCCGCTGGGACGGGGGCAGGCCCTCGCGTACGGCGTCTGCGACGCGCAGGGGGCCGTACTGAGCCCGGGGCTCCGGCTGGACGCGGCCGAACTGATGCGCGCCTGCTCCCTGTCGAGCTTCGCCTTCGACAACCTGGAGGCGGAGCAGGGCCTGTTCACGCGGTACGCGGCGGCCGAGTACGCCTCCTACGTCATCGACGTGGAGAAGGGGTACGAGACCTACGAGTCCGTCCTGCGCGCACAGTCGCCGAAGTTCCTGAGGACGACGCTCGCCAAGGAGCGCAGGCTCGGCCGGCAGGCCGGACCGCTGCGGTTCGTGTTCGACGAGCGGGATCCCGCCGCGCTGCGCACGCTCATGGCGTGGAAGTCCGCCCAGTACCGGCGCACCGGGCGCCGGGACCGGTTCGCCCAGCAGTGGATCACCCGGCTCGTGCACCGGCTCGCGACCGAGACGCGCGCCCCTGACTGCTCCGGCGCGCTGTCCGTCCTCTATGCCGGCGGGCGGCCCGTCGCCGCCCACTTCGGGCTGCGGTCGACGACCGTCCTGGCCTGCTGGTTCCCCGCCTACGACCCGGCGTTCGCGAAGTACTCGCCGGGTCTGGTGCTGCATCTGCGGATGGCGGAGGCGGCCGCCGCCGAAGGCATCGGCCTGCTGGATCTGGGGCGCGGCGCGGCCGAGTACAAGGACTCGCTGAGAACGGGCGAGCTGCCCGTGTACGAGGGGGCGTGGACGCGGCCGTGGGCGGGCGCCGCACTGCACTGGCTCAGCCGGGAGCCGTCCCGCCGCGCCCACCACTTCGTCCGCAGCCGGCCGAGGCTGGCCTCGGCGGCGAACCGGGCGCTGAGGAGCGCGGGCCGGATCCGGGGGAGGTGAGGGCGGTTGACGGGGAGGAGCCTGCGGTTCGGGAGAGGGGAGCACATCGTGTCGCGTGCGCCACGTGTCCAGCGGGAGATCCGAAGGTTCCTGGACATCGGTCCGGTTCAGGTCGCCGAACTGGATCTGCCCGACGGGGACGCGTACGCGGGTGGGGACGCTGGTGCCGATGGGGACGTCGGTGTCGGTCGGGACGCCGGTGGGGAGGTGTCGTTGAGGCCCGGGCCCGGCAGTCCGCCCGTCACGCACGGCGAGGTGTTCCTCCTGGTGAGGAGGGGTGGCCGGCCGGTCGGCACTCTGCTCGGACGGGTCCCGGAGGGCGCCGACCCCAGGACCGTTCTCGCCGCGCAGGCCCGGGAGCAGGTGGGCCCACGGCCGGCGCCGACCGCGCCTCCCGCACCGTCCACCACCGCCCCCACGCCTCCCGTGCCGTTCACCACCGTCGTGATCGCCACCCGCGAGCGCACCGACCGGCTGGCGCACGCGCTCGACTCGCTGCTCGCCCAGGACCATCCCGACTTCGAGATCGTCGTCGTGGACAACGCGCCGACCACGGACACCACGCGGGAGCTGATCGAACGCAAGTACGGCGAGCGGGTGCGCCACATCGTCGAGCCGGTGCCCGGTCTCGCCGTCGCGCACAACAGGGGCGTCCGGGCCGCGCACGGCGAGGTCGTCGCCTTCACCGACGACGACGTCGTGGCCGACCCGCGCTGGCTCACCGAACTCACCACTCCCTTCGCCGCCGACCCCGGCCTCGGCTGCGTCACCGGCCTGATCCTGCCCGCGCGGCTGCGCACCCCGGCCCAGGTGCTGCTGGAGAGTCACGGCGGCTTCGCGAAAGGCTTCACGGCACGGACGTACGACCCGTACGACCCGCCCGCCGACGAGCCGCTGTTCCCCTTCACCGCGGGCCGGTTCGGCTCCGGCGCGAACATGGCGTTCCGGGCGGACGTGCTGCGCGCGGTCGGCGGCTTCGACCCGGCGACCGGCGCCGGCACCCCGGCCCGAGGGGGCGACGACCTGTACGGGTTCGTCCGCGTCCTCGCCCAGGGCCACCGACTGCACTACACGCCGCTGGCCCTGGTCTGGCACCACCACCGTCAGACCTGGCGCGACCTGGAGAACCAGGCGTACGGCTACGGCGCCGGCCTCACCGCCTACCTGACCGCCCTCCTGGTCAACCGCCCCTCCCTCCTCCCGGCGTTCCTCGCCCATCTGCCCCGGGGGCTGGCCCACGCCCGGACGCTGACGGCCGGCCGGGAGGCGGGGGCCGAGACGGAGGCGCGCGCGGGTGCGGGCGGCGGCGCTCTCGTGGGTGCGAGCACCGGAGTGGAAGCCGGTGCGCGGAGTGCGCCCGGGGGGTACGACGAGCGGACGCACGCCTGGCCTCGGCGGCTGTCGCGGCTGCAGCGCAGGGGGATGCTGTACGGCCCCGTGGGCTATCTCCGCGCCCGACGAGCACTCGTCGGCCCCCTGAGGCGCTCTGCGGACGAGCCGTTGGACGGGCCGTTCACGCCGCCGGGAGGTGCGCGATGACCGCCGTACCGGTGCTGCTGTATCACGCCGTGACGGACGACCCGCCGGACTGGATCGCCGAGTTCACGGTCGGTCCGAAGGAGTTCGGCCGGCATCTCGACGCCGTGGTCGACAGCGGCCGTACGCCCGTCACCATCAGCGCGCTCGCCGACCACCTCGCGGGGCGGGTGCCGCTGCCGGCCCGGCCGGTGCTGCTCACCTTCGACGACGGCTTCGCCGACCTGCCCGGCCCGACCGCCGACGCGCTGGCCGGACGCGGACTGTCCGCCACCGCCTACCTCACCACCGGCGCCATCGCCCCGGGCGGCCGCAGTCTGCTGCCGCCCGCGCCGATGATGACGCTGGCGGACGCGGCACGGCTTGAGCAGTCCGGCATGGAGATCGGCAGTCACACGGTCACCCACGCCCAGTTGGACACCCTGGGACCGAGGGCGCTGGCCCGCGAACTGCAGGCGTCACGAGCCGTGTTGGAGGACGCCCTCGGCCATCCGGTCCGTCATCTCGCCTACCCGCACGGCTACAACAGCGGCCGGGTCCGCCGTACGGCCGCCGCCGCCGGCTACGAGACGGCCACCGCCGTGCGCCACGCGCTGAGTTCGGACCGTGACGAGCGCTACCGCATCGCCCGCCTCATCGTGCGCCGCGGCCACACCGTCGCCGACCTCGAGACGTGGCTCGCGGGCGGCGGCGCCCGTGTCGCCCCCTACCGGGACGGGCCCCTGACGGTCGGGTGGCGGTGGTACCGGCGCGCCCGAGCCGTCGTGCGAGGGCCGGTGTTCGCCGGCTGAACCGTCCTGGAAGACCGGAGCATTTCGCAGCGATCGACATGAACAGCGTCTCCGTACTCGGCCCGGGGAGGGAGCCCCAGCGTGCAGTCACATGTGCCCGTGCCGGCGCAGGGAAGCGGCACGCCGCCGCGCGCTCCCGGCCCTGACGCCGTCACCGGTCCGGGCCGCCAGGAGCGAAGCACCCGACACGGCCGGAGACCCCTGCGGTTCCCGCGCCGCACGCCCGGCCCCGCCGCGCCCGCGCTGCTGCTCGCCGCCGCACTGTGGGTGTACTCCCTGCCGCGCATCGGCTTCCGCGTGATGGGCGAATACGGTCTGCTCGACCGCCTACCGCCCGCCTACTACCTGTCGTTGCTGGTCCTCACCGGCGGATTCGTCCTGAGCCTGCGGCGCGCCGGCACCGCGCCCTGGTGGCCGGCCGCGCACTGCGCCGCCCTGCTGTTCGCCCTCAAGGCCCCGCCCGCGATCCTGTACGACGCGGTGCGCTACCCCTGGGCGTCCAAGCACGACGCCGTCGTCGAGACGCTGCTCGCCAACGGCGAACTGCGGCCCGGCGCGGCCCTGTCGGGCAACATGTCGGCCTACGACCAGTGGCCCGGCTTCTTCACGCTGAACGCGGGCCTGGTGCGCGCCTTCGGCGTGCAGAGCTCCTCCTCGTACGCCAACTGGGCGCCCGTCGTGCTCGGGTTGCTGATGATGCCGGTGCTGGTCCTCGTCTACCGCACGTTCTGCGACGACTGGCGGCTGATCTGGACCGCCGTGTGGATCTTCCAGCTCGCCAACTGGGTGGGCCAGGACTACTTCTCCCCGCAGGGCCTCGCCTACCTGCTGCACCTGACGGTCCTCGCGGTCGTGCTGCGGCACTTCGTGCGGCCGGGTTCCGCCGGCCGGCTGCGCGACCGCGCCTTCCTCGACCCGGCGGCCGCCGCCGTGCCGCCGCCCACCGGCCGCGTGCAGCGCGCGGTCTGCGTCGTGATCCTCGCCCCGCTGATCGCCGCCGTCAACGCCACGCACCAGCTCACCCCGGTGATGCTCTGCGTCTGCCTCGCCGCGCTCAGCCTCACCCGCCGCTACCGCAACTACGGGCTCCTGGTCGTCGCCGCGCTGCTCATGCTCACCTGGGACCTGACCATGGGCCGGCCGCTGTTCGTCGAGACGCTCTCCACTCTGAGGCAGTCGATCGGCGAGCTGACCCAGAACTCCCGCGCCGGTTACGCCGGCCGGCTGACCGGCCCCGGTCCCGAACTCGCCGGTGAGGCCAACGTGCTGATGGTCCTCACGGTCGCCGCCCTCGCCGGGGTCGCCGTCGTGCTGCGGCGCCGGCTCACCCGCAGCGCGCTGCCGCTGCTGCTGGTGTCCGTCGCGCCGGTGCCGCTGTTCGCCGTCAACGACTACGGCGGCGAGATGCTCTTCCGGGTCTATCTGTTCGCCCTTCCCGGCGCGGCCTTCTTCGCCGCAGCCGCGCTGGTGCCGGCCGCCGCGGGGGCCGGGCGTGGCGGCAGGGCGACCACGCTGTGGCGCCGAGGCGCGGCGTTCGCCCTGCCGACGGCGCTGCTGGCACTGCTGGCCGGCTTCCTGCCGTCGTACTACGGCAAGGAGGAGATGTTCTACACGCCGCCCGAGGAGACCGCGCTGGTCACCCGGACCCTCGACGACGCGCCCGACGGCTCCCTCATCCTCGCCACCAGCGGCTCCTTCCCTCAGGCGCTCCACCGCTACGACCGTCTCGACCACTGGTTCTTCGCCGAGCAGGAACTGCCGGAGAACGAGGAGATGCTGAGGGACCCGGCCCGTTACCTCGCCGCCGGCATCCCGCCGGGGGCGAAGGCGTACGTCATCCTCACCCACACCCAGGACGTCTACGCGGCCGGGGAGGGGCTGCTGCCCGCCGGCGGCTTCCAGGTGCTGCTCACGAGACTGTCGGCCTCTCCGCTCTTCCGCACGGTGGAGAGCCACCCTTACGGCGTCGTCCTGGAGTACCACCCGGCCGCCGCTCCGTCCTCGCTGTCAGTGAGGTGAACCGATGGACTCCGCCCGCCGTGAGAACGCCGGCCCTTCCGCTTCCGCGCCGGCCGCCGGTGGCGGCAGCGCCGCCTCCACGCGCTTCAGACTCCTCGTCGCGGTCTCGGGCTGGGTCGCGCTGGCCGCCACCGCCCTCCCCGGCCCGGCTCCGCTGCGCTGGATCCCGGTGCTGATCTTCGTCCTGTTCGGCCCGGGCTGCGCCGCGCTCTACCCGCAGCCGGAACGGCTGACACTGGGCGCGCGGCTGGAGGCCTTCGCGCTGGCCGCGCCCGTGAGCCTGTCCCTCGGTGTGCTCACCGCGACCTCGCTGTTCCTGGTGAAGGCGTTCTCGGTGACCGCCTTCCTCTTCTGGCTCGCCGGCTTCACCACGGTCGTCACGCTCCTGCCGGGATTGCCGCTGCCCGCAGCACGGCGGCCCGGGGCCGGCGGGGGCGGTACCGACGACGGCGACACCGGCAGCCGGCCGTGACGGGGGCGGGGGGAGCCAAGCGGGGGTACGCCGCCGCGACGCTGTTGGCGGTGCTCGCGGTGGGCGTCGCTCTGCTCGCGGGGCTCGGGCTGTGGGTCGGCCGTCCCGACTACTCGGGGGGCTCGGGGGTTTCAGGTGGCTCGGGTGGCTCCGGTGGCTCGGGGGGCTCGGGTGGCGATCTGCCCGCGAACGCGGCCTCCGGCGCGCTGCCCACCGGCGACTGCGCGCCCTCCGGCACGCTGGTCCCGCCGTGCGGGGCGTGGTGGGGCGCCTATGTGCCGTACGCGGAGAACGGTTCCCTCAAGGACGCCGTGCTCGGCTTCGAGAAGCGGATCGGCCGCAGGCTCGACCTCGTCTACAACTACCACGACATGTCGGGCGGCGAGCTCGACGGACAGCTCCTCACGCCCGAAGAGCAGCAGCTCGGCCGGGACCGGTTGCTCATGCTGGCCTGGGAGTCCACCGTCTGGACCGAGCCGCACCACGAGAACTGGACCGAGACCCAGCTCGGCTGGAAGAACATCGCCTCGGGGAAGTACGACGAGAAGCTCCTCGATCCGCAGATCCGGCGCATCAAGGCCTACGGCAAACGCGTCTTCCTCTCCTTCGACCAGGAGACCGACGCCCGTGTGAAGGAGGGCGCGGGCACCCCGGAGGAGTTCGTCGCCGCCTACCGTCACCTCCACGAACGGTTCCGCGCGCTGGGCGCCGACAACGTTGTGTGGGTGTGGACCGTCTCCGGCTACCTCGGCAGTGCGGACGACATGAAGGCGCTCTACCCCGGGGACGAGTACGTCGACTGGATCGCCATGGACCAGTACAACTACTACGCCTGCCATGACACCACCGACTGGAAGGACTTCCTCGACAGCCAGCGGCCCGGCTACACATGGCTGCGCGAGAACGTCTCCGACGCCAAGCCGGTGATGCTCGCCGAGTTCGCCACCGCGCCCGACGCCGACGACCCGCCGCGCCAGCGCGACTGGTACACCGAGATCCCCGCCGCCGTGAAGAAGCTGCCGGAGGTCAGGGCGCTGGTCCACTGGAACCGGCCGCCCTCCGAGAAGCCCGAGTGCGACCTGACCGTCAACGAGGGCCCCGGGTTGGAGGGTTACCGCGAGGCCGGCCGGAACGGCTACTTCCACCAGCCCCTGCCGTCACGCTGACGCTCACCGCGAGCGCCGCGAGCACGGCGCACACCGGCAGGGCCGGCGACGCGAGCTCCTGCCGCCACACCCAACCGCCCATCGCGACGAGATACAGCACCCCCCAGCGCCCCGGCCACGTCAGCCTGCCGCCCACGCGGGCGAGCAGCAGCCACAGCGGTACGAGACCGGACAGCAGCAGGAGCGGCGGCGCCCACCGCAGCAACGGCTCGGGGCCGTCGAACCCCGCCCCCCGTGCGAGGACTTCGGCCGCCCGTACGTACAACGTCCCGTCCACCGGCCTAGGTTCCCGGCCGAGCGCCACCGGTACGGCGTGCAGGGCGAGCAGCGCCGAACCCAGCGCCGCGCCCGGCAGCCACGCGTCCCGCACGTCCCTCAACGTGACCGACCCGACGAACACCACGAGCAGCACGCCGACCGCGATGAGCGCCGGGAGCGGCGTCGCCTCCAGCATCTGACGACCGCTCATCGCCTTGGACGCCCCGTCGAACCACGGCAGACCGCGCAACGCGGCCCAGAACGCCACGGTGGCCACGCCCAGCAGCCCCCACAGTGCACCGGTGAGCCACCGTTCCCGCCGCTCAGGCCGCCCCTCGGCGCGCTTCGGGCCGGTGAGGCTCCCGGGGCGCCCCATGTACAAGGCGACCGTGTCCTCGTCGACGGCCGTCCATCCGCGACTCCCGCAGCGGTCCAGGCCGGTTCCGTCGTATCCGGCCGCCGCGTTCAGCCGCGCCCAGCCGGTGCCGTAGGCAGGGGCGGCGGAGGCCGGCGGATCGAGGGGCCGGGCTGCTTCGCCGGGCAGCGTCACGTCACGGGTCAGGGTCGCGTCACGGGACAGGGTCACGTCGCAGGGCAGGGTCGCGTCGCGCCGCAGCGCGGACCGCAGGCCCACGACGGAGACGCCGGCGATCAGCGACATGCTCAGCAGCACCGCCCACCCCGCCCCCGCGATGCCCGCCGGAGCGAACAGGACCGCCGCGCTGCCCAGCACCGACGCGCACATGGCGCCCTGGAGCCCGGCGAGCACCCCGGTGCGCCCCTGCACCCGCAGCACCCCTATGTACAGCTCCACCACCACCCGTGGCAGCGCGCCCGCGGCCAGCAGGCGCAGCACGGTCGTGCCGTGCGCGGCGTAGTCCTCGCTGAACGGCAGCAGGATCCGCGGGGCGAACAGCACCAGCACCAGCACGACGGGCACCAGCAGCACGATCATCCGCCGCAGCGCCCCGCGCACTCCGTCGGCGAGTTGCCCGGGGTCGTGCGAGGCGTGGGCGGTCAGGGAGGAGGCCATGTTGATGGCCATGAACTCCATGGTCCCGCCGACGGTGTACGCGACGTAGAAGTAGCCGTTCTCCGCGGCGCTGAAGCGGACCGCGACCATCACCGGCAGCAGGTTGATCATCGCCAGGCTGAACAGCGCGCCCAGCGAGTCCCCGGCCAGGAAGCGGCCCATCTCGCGCAGCCGCAGCGGCTCCAGGTCGCGGTCGGCGGCGGCCTGGCCCGGGATCAGCCTGCGGAAGATCAGCCAGCCGAGCGGCAGCGTGGAGAAGACGATCGCCACGGCCCAGGACACGAAGATGCCGAGCACCGGCACCGTGCCGGCGAAGACGACCAGCAGGATCAGCTTGCCGACGGAGAACACCGCGTTGCCGACCGGCACCCATCCCGACCTGCGCAGACCGGTCAGCACCCCGTCCTGCAGCGTGAGCAGCGCCCACGCCACGCACGCCACGACGAACGCTGCCCCCGCGAGCGGCGTGCCGAGCGGCGCGTACGACGCTCCCCACAGGTCGAGGGTGAGCAGGAAGACGACCCCCGCGACCGCGACGACGACCGAACTCGCGGCGTACGTCCGCCACACCAGCGAGCCGGTGGCCCGCCCCGCGCGCGGCACGAAGCGGACGACCGCGCCGATCATCGTCGTCGCCGTGATGCTGGCGAGCAGACGCATCGCGGCGATCGCGGCGGAGCCCTGCCCGACCGCCTCCTCCGTGTAGTAGCGGGCGGCCACCAGCCAGAAGCCCAGCCCCAGCACGGCGGAGACGCCGGTGCTGAGCATGAGGAAGTAGGCGTTCCTGAACAGTGAGCCGGAGCCCCTCGCAGCCTCGGCGGACGCCGGTCTCACGCTCACCCCTGGCCGCGTCCCGGCCTGTGTTCCGGTACCTGACTCAGCCACGCGTCCGCTCCAGCCCTCCCGGCGCCTCGGCCGGCCGGGCGTCGCACTCCTGAAGCACCTCGACGACCTCCCGCGCCCGCAGCGGATCCACGGGCAACGCGTGCCGCGCGAACCAGCGCGCCCCCACGGGATCGGGCGAGGGGTCGGTGAAGGCGGGGCCCGCGTAGTCGTCGAGCGGCGGGTCGTACAGGTACCCGACGACGATGCCCCGCCGCGCGAGCGCCACGATGGCCGCGTCCCGGTCGGCGACGAACAGCGGCACCCGGAACAGCGGTTGCGGCTCCCCCCTGCCCGCCACAAGACTCACCGTGGCAGGCCCGTCCGTCGTGACAGGCTCGCTTACTGTGGCAGGCGCGTCCGCCGTGGCAGGTCCAACCGCCGTGGCGAGCCCCTCCGGTCTCGCCCACCGCGTCGACAGCAGTGTCTCGGTGCCCGCCCCGCAAGCGGCCAGCGTCTCGTCCAGGCGGTCGAGCCGGCGCTCGATCCGGTGCAGGCGGAGACGTCCGGAGCGGAGCCGGTAGTCGTGCAGGTCGACGCGGACCCAGGAGTCGTGGGCGGTGAGGTCCGGCGCCGCCTCGACCGCCCGGGCCAGTTCGTCCGCCCGCAGCGGCATCCGTATCCCCTCGCGCTCCGTCAGCCCGAGCAGCCGCATCGTGGCCCACGCCGCGCGTCTCAGCCGCAGCCCCCGCACGGCCGCCTCCGCGTACGGCCGGACGGTGAAAACCAGTTCGGCCGAGAGCCGGCCCGGCAGCAGCAGGTCCGCGCAGCTCTTCTCCAGGGCCTCGCGCAGCCCCGGGTCGGCACAGGACAGGAAGCCGCCCGCCTTGGCGCCGACGTGCTTGGACAGGCTGAAGACGGAGGCGTCGCCCCAGCCGCCGACGGGACGGCCCCCCACCCGGCTGCCGACGGCGTGCGCGCCGTCCTCCAACAACGGGATCGCCAGAGCGTCGCACTTCTCCCGCAGCCTCGGCGCGTCGTCCGGGTTGCCGTAGAGGTTCGTGGTCAGCACCGCCGACAGCGAGCCCCACACCTCCTCGGGCACCGCGTCCACGTCGATCGACGCGTCCAGCGGCTTCAACGGCGCCTGCACCGGCCGCAGTCCCGCCGCGAGCACCACGAAGAAGATCACGTCGTCGGTGACCGGCGACATCAACACCCGCCCGCCGGGCGGGCACCAGTGACGCAAGGCCACGAACAGCCCGAACCGGCACGACGGCACGTACACGCATTCCCGGCCGAGTCTGCCGCGCATGACCGCTTCCAGCCGCTTCGGCCGTGAACCATGCCGTGCCGACCCGAGGCCGGCCTCCCCTACGGCCATCAGCCCCCCAGGTGTGCCTGGGGAAAGCCCCTCCCCCGAGGCCTTCCAACAGGTGCCCAGAGTCTCCCTGTTCGCACCGCTCCGTCAAGATTGCGGCCCTTTCCGTCGCCGACTTCCCAAGTCCGCCCGAAAGCGGAGCACTCCCCGTCAACCGCCCCACCCGTCACCCCTTTGTGCCGCCGGTGTGCCGTTCGCATGCCTCCTCCGCGTCGCTCCGGTGTCCCTTCCGCGAGGTCAGCCGTAACGTGTGCGGCGGCTCGGAGCACCGCCGGGCCCCGGCGAGCACCCGCGGCGCCCTCCCTCTCGGCGAGCCCGCGGTCACGGCGAACCCGGTGTGCACAGATGGCGCATGCGCGGCGCACACGCGGCGCATGCATGGCGAGCAGGAAAGCGAGGCAGCACCCGATGCCCCTCCCGGCCCCCTTCGACCTCCCCGAGGGCGATCCCTTCGGCCCGCACAACCTCCCCTACGGCGTCTTCTCCCTTCCCGGCTCCGCAGGGCGGACCGTGGGCGTCCGCCTCGGCGACCACGTCCTGGACGCGGGCGCGGCAGCCCGGGCGCTCGGCTCCCCGCACGCCTCCCTGCTCTCCGCCCCGACTCTCGGGCCGTTGCTGTCGGCGGGCCGCCCCGCCTGGTCACAGGTGCGCGGCGCCCTGAAGGAGTGGGTCACCGACCCCGCCCGCCACACGACCCTCGCCCCGCTCCTCCACCCCCTGTCCTCGGTGACCCTGCATCTGCCCTTCGAGGTCGCCGACTACGTCGACTTCTACTCCTCCGAGCACCACGCCCGGAACGTGGGCGCCGTCTTCCGCCCCGACTCCGGCGACACCCTCCTGCCGAACTGGAAGCACCTGCCGATCGGCTACCACGGCCGCGCCGGCACCGTCGTCGTCTCCGGCACCGACGTCGTCCGCCCGTCGGGGCAGCGCAAGGCCCCCTCCGACCCGGCCCCCGTCTTCGGCCCCAGCGTGCGGCTCGACATCGAAGCCGAGGTGGGTTTCGTGGTGGGCGTGCCCTCGCGGCAGGGCCGCCCGGTCCCGCTGGCCGACTTCCGTGAGCACGTCTTCGGCCTGTGCCTCCTCAACGACTGGTCCGCGCGGGACATCCAGGCCTGGGAGTACGTCCCCCTCGGCCCCTTCCTCGGCAAGTCCTTCGCCACCTCCGTCTCCGCGTGGATCACTCCGCTGGAGGCACTGGAAGAGGCCCGCGTCTCACCTCCCGAGCGCACCCACCCCCTCCTCCCCTACCTGGACGACTCCGCCGCCGAGCCCGCCGGCTACGACCTGCGCATCTCCGTCTCCGTCAACGGTCACGTCGTCTCCGAGCCCCCTTTCTCCGCCATGTACTGGACGGCCGCCCAGCAGCTCGCCCATCTGACGGTCAACGGCGCCTCACTGCGCACCGGCGACCTCTACGGCTCGGGCACGGTGAGCGGCCCGGCCGCCGACCAGCGCGGCTCCCTCCTGGAACTGACCTGGAACGGCCGCGACCCCCTGGACCTCCCCGACGGCAAGCGGACGTACCTGGAGGACGGCGACGAGGTGACTCTCTCGGCCTGGGCTCCGGGACCGGGCGGTCTGCGCGTCGGGCTGGGAGAGGTGAGGGGCCGCATCGTCTCCGGCTGAGAAGACGATCAGCGGGCAGGGAGCCGGCGGGAGTTCCCGGCGGGCTGACTGCGGCCGTTCCCGCCGTCATACTGGCGGCGGGAACGGTCCACGACACCGAACCCGCCCCACCCGCCCGGAGCACGGCCGCCCACAGCACGGCAACGCACAGCACGCCAACCCGCGGGACGCCCTGCCCGGGGACGCCACCCGAGGGCAGAACCACCCGCAGCGCGGGCACGCCGAGCCCCCTTCGACCAGGATCCGGAGCCGCAGCATGACCCTCTGCCTGATCCTGCTCAGCGTCGTCGCCCTGACGGCCGCCCTGCCGGCTCCGCGCGCGCTGACGCGGGCCGAGTGGCCCGAGCGGGAGCCGGTGGTCGCCCTGTGGGTGTGGCAGTGCCTGGTCGCCACGGTCCTGCTGTGCTGTCTGACGGCGTTGGTCCTGGGCGCCGCCGCCGTTTTCCACACCGTCCGCGCACAGGTCTTCGCCCCCGCCCCGCCGGCGGTGACCGAGGCGTACGACCTCTCCACCGCCCCCGTGTGGGCGAGCGTCCTCACCCTGCTGCTGGCCTGCGGGGCCGCCTGGACGACCGCGATGCTCGCCCGTGAACTGTTCGAGGCACGCCGGCGTCGCGGCAGGACCCGCGCGCATCTGCGCGAGCGCGCCCCCGACCTCCCAGGGGGACTGCCCTCCGCGCGAGGCCCGCTCCTCGTGCTCGAGGACGACTACCCGGACGCCTGGTGGATGCCCGGCCATCCTCCCCAACTGATCGTGACCACCGGTGCTCTGCACCGCCTCACCTCCCTTCAACTCGACGCGGTCCTCACCCACGAGCGCGATCATGCCCGCGCCCACCACGACTGGCTGCTGCACCTGTCGACCGCGCTGGCCACCGGCTTCCCGCGCATCCCCCTGTTCGCCCACTTCTGCGACCAGACGCACCGCCTGGTCGAACTCGCCGCCGACGACACGGCGTCCCGCCGCTGCGGTCACCTGACGACCGCGCTGGCCCTGATCGAGCTGAACCAGCACCGAGGCGTCCTGTCCTGCGCGTCGAGTCACCGTCTCCTGGGCGAACGCGTGGACCGCCTCCTGCAGCCGCCTCCCCGGCTGCTGCGCCGACAGCGCGCGCTGACGACGACGGTGGCCGCCCTCGTCCCCCTGGTGCCGCTGCTGATCACCTTCGCGCCAGGCCTCACCGCGCTGGGCTGAGCCGCCGACACCGGTCGCGCCGGTGGCAGATCTTGCTGTCACGGAACCCAAAGCACCAGGTCACCGCATCGTCTTTCGGTTCGTCAGGTGGCGCAACAGTTCTGCAACACCACAATTCCGACCGGATAGGTATGGTCCAGCACATGCCACCGACCGACCGCATCCGAGACCACGCCGGACAGGGCGCGACCACCGTCGCCGCCCACCGGACGCGTCGCCGGCTGCGTGCGGACCAGGCCCGCCAGCTCGCCGACCTCCTGCGCCGCCAGCTCCTCACCGGCGGCTTCCCGAGCGGCACGCTGCCCCACGAATCGGCGCTCGCCACCGACTACCGCGCCTCCCGCAACACCGTCCGGCAGGCCCTGGACCTGCTGCGGGCGGAGGGCCTCGTGGAACGCCTGCCCGGCGTCGGCACGGTCGTGGTCGCCGAGAAGTACCCCCACGGACTCGACCGCCTGATGGGCCTCGCCGAAACCCTGCACGAACACGGCCAGGTCACCAACGAGGTGCGCAACCTCGGTCCCGTCCCGGCGCCGGCCCCGGTGGCCGACCGCCTCCACGTCCCGCCCGGCGCCGACGTGCTCTACATCGAACGCCTGCGCCGCCTGGGCGGCATCCCCCTCTCTCTCGACCTCACCTACATCCCGCTCGACCTCGGCACCGCGCTGCTCGGCGCCGACCTGGAGAACAACGACGTCTTCCGCCTGCTGGAGACCGTCACCGGCCGGCGCCTCGGCCACGCGGAGATCACCCTGGAGGCGGTGACCGCCGACGCCCACTCCGCCGCCGTACTGGAAGCGCCGCGCGGTGCGGCCGTCCTGATGCTGGAACGCCTCACCCACCTCGACGACGGCCGCCCGGTCGATCTGGAGTTCATCCGCTTCCGCGGCGACCGCATCTCGATGAGCGGTCTGCTGCACCGCTCCCGCTGACGCCTCCCCTCGCCCTGCCCGATCCACCCGCCCTCACCGACCTGCCCCGACCAGCCATTCGCTCGCCCCTTTCCTCCGCTTTCGCCCCTGCCCGTCCGCTCTCACCCCTTCATCGTTCCGCGGGGTCCGATCGGTTCACCGCCGCGCGATTTTTCTCGCGAGCCATTCCCTGGAGACAGCCATGCCCTTGGTCCCCCAGCGGGCCGACGTGCCCGTGACCATCGACGAGTCGAAGTGCATCGACGGCTGCACCCTCTGCGTGGACATGTGTCCGCTGGACTCCCTCGCCATCGACGAGAGCAACGGCAAGGCGTACATGCACGTCGACGAGTGCTGGTACTGCGGCCCGTGCGCGGCCCGCTGTCCCACCGGAGCCGTCACGGTCAACATGCCCTACCTGCTCCGGTGAGAGGTCACACCCCATGAAACGCATCGCACTCGACGTGAAACGCACAGCGGCCGCCGCCGGCGCCGCCGCGCTCCTGCTGCCGCTCGCCGCCTGCGGCGGCAGCGCGGAGGCAGGCGACGGCAAGACGGTCACCGTCACCGTCGGCTACCAGTCCAAGACCATCAACACGGTCACCGCCGGCACCCTCCTGCGCTCCCTCGGCTACTTCGAGAAACAGCTCAACGCGCTCGGCGACGGCACCACCTACAAGGTGAAGTGGCAGGACTTCGCCACCGGCGCGCCGATCACCGCCCAGATGACCGCGGGAAAGATCGACATCGGCTCGATGGGCGACTTTCCCCTCCTCATCAACGCGGCCCGCGGCAAGCAGCTCGACCAGCCCACCCACCTGGTCTCGGTCACCGGTTACAACCTCCGCGGCGGCCTCAACACCATCGTCACCGCCCCCGACTCCAAGCTCGCCTCGCTGACGGACCTCAAGGGCAAGAAGGTCTCCACGAGCGTGGGCTCGGCCGCCGACGGCACTCTCGTCCGGGCCCTGCAACGCGCCGGCCTCGACCCCGGCAAGGACATCGACAAGCTCAACCAGCAGCCCGCAGTTGGGGCGTCCGCGCTCTCCGCGGGCAGCGCGGACGCCCTCTCCCAGTTCGTCGCCTGGCCCGGTCTGCTCGCCTTCCAGGGCAAGGCCAAGGCCCTCTACGACGGCGCCCAGCTGAACCTCCCGACCTTCCACGGCGTCACCGCCCGCGAGAAGTTCGCGAAGGACCGCCCGGCCGTGCTCGAAGCGTTCCTGAAGGCGCAGGCCCAGGCGACCGACTACCTCGACGCACACCCCGTGGCCGCCGCCGAGTCGGTCGCCAAGGCCACCGGCCTGCCCGCGGAGGTCGTCTACCTCTACAACGGCGACCACGGCATCTCCACCTTCGACCCCTCCGTCAAACCGCAGCTCGTCGCGGCTCTCAAGAACGACGTGTCGATCCTCGAGGCGGCGAAGCTGACCGGGGACGTGGACGTGGACTCCTTCGTCGACGACCAGTACGTCAAGAAGGCCCTCGGCGCCTCCTACGGCAAGCGGCTCGCCGCCACGCCCCCGCCGGCCGCGAGCGAGGTGTGGCCCAAGGGCGCCTCCGAGACCCGTTCCTTCACCTCGCCCGCGCAGCTCCTCGCCTACGTGGCCGCACACCGCGACGCCGTCCGCGCCGCCTACGTCCCCGACGCCACCACCGGCACCCTCTGGTTCGCCGACAAGGCCGTCTGGGTGGCGGACGGAGCGAACCTGGTGCCGTTCGTCGCCCCGGCCACCGCGCAGGCCTACATCGGCGCCCACAGGGGCGCCCGCGTCATCACGTACGCGGAGGCCCTGGAGCGTGCCGCGTGAGCCGGCCCGCCACACGCGTCGGCCGCTACGCCCTCCGGCTGCTCTCCCTCGCCGCCGCCCTCGGTCTGTGGCAGCTGCTGACCAGCCAGGACGTCGACCTGTGGCTGCGCTTCTCTCAGTTCCCGACGGTCACCGAGGTCGCCCACGCCTTCGCCGACCGTCTGGCCGGCGGCGACTACTGGACCGACCTCGCCGACAGCCTCACCCGCATCCTCACCGGGTTCCTGCTGGCCGCCGTCCTGGGGGTGGCCACGGGCGTGCTCGTGGCGCGTTCGCGGCTCGCCGAGGACCTGCTCGGCCCCGTCCTCGAAGTCGTCCGCCCGATCCCGGCGATCGCCCTGGTCCCCGTCGCGATCCTGCTCTTCCCCTCCAACGAGCAGGGCATCGTCTTCATCACCTTCACCGCCGCGTTCTTCCCCGTCCTGGTGTCCACGCGCCACGCGGTCCGGGCGCTCACCCCCGTCTGGGAGGAGGCGGTGAGCACCATGGGCGGCGGCCGGTGGCGGATCCTCGGCTCGGTCGTCCTGCCGGGGGCGCTGCCCGGCATCTTCGGCGGCCTGTCGGTCGGCATCGGCGTGTCGTGGATCTGCGTGATCTCCGCCGAGATGATCTCCGGCCAGTACGGCGTCGGCTACCGCACCTGGCAGGACTACACGATCGTCAACTACCCGGGCGTCTTCGTCGGCATGGTCACCATCGGCGTGCTCGGCTGGCTCACCTCCACGGCCGTGGAGCTCCTGGGCCGCCGGCTGACCCGCTGGCTGCCCAGGACGTCGTACGTCCCCGGGGCCCGGCTCCGCACCCCCAAGGCCGGCGCACCGACGCCGTCCGCTGCCGCCCCCGCGGCCAAGGGATCCGCCCGCAGGGGCTCCGTGCTCGGGGGATCCCCGCGCAGGGGCTCCGCATCCAGCGCCGAGGAGGCACGCGATGAGCACCTCGTCTGAAACGTCCGAGCGCCGCGCGCAGGGTGGAACACCCGTCGCCGCCGAGGTCCGCCAGGCTTCGACGACGCCCACGCCGTCACCGGGCCGCGGCACCCGGCTCACCTTCCGCGCCGCCACGCTCGGCCGCCCCGACGCCCCGGCCCTGTCCGGCGTCGACCTCGACATCGCGCCGGGCGAGATCCTCACCGTCGTCGGCCCCTCGGGCTGCGGCAAGTCGACGCTGCTGCGCACGCTGGCCGGGCTGCTGCCCACCCTCGCCGGAACCGTGGAACAGGACGGCAGGCCGATCACCGGCCCGGAGGCGGACCGCGCGCTGGTCTTCCAGGAGGACGCCCTCCTGCCCTGGCGCACCCTGCGCTCCAACGTCGAACTCCCGCTCGCCATCCAGGGCCTGCCGCGCGCGCAGCGCAGGGAACAGGCGCAGTCCTGGCTCGGCCGTGTCGGACTCGCCGACCTGACCCGGCAGTTGCCCCACCGCGTCTCCGGCGGACAGCGCCAGCGCGCCCAGTTGGCGCGCGCACTGGCCGGCCGTCCGCGCGCCGTCCTCATGGACGAACCGTTCGGCGCGCTCGACGCGCAGACCCGCGCGGGGATGCAGGACCTGCTGGTGGAGGTGCTGCACGGCACGGGCGCGACCGTCGTCTTCGTCACCCATGACGTGGACGAGGCACTGTTCCTCGGCGACCGCGTCGCCCTGCTCGGCGCGGGCGGCCTCGCCGCCGTCCGGGACGTCCCACGCCCACGCGACCGCTCCGCCCACGACGACCCCGCGCGCGTGGTCCTGCGGCACGACGTCCTCACCCCCCTCGGCTCGTGAAAGGCACCCCGGTGGCCACCGTCGTCAACACTCCCCCCGCCAACGCCCTCGCACAGATCCCCGCGCTCGCCGACGCCGAGGAACTGAGCTGCGACGTCCTCGTCATCGGCGGCGGCACCGCCGGCACCATGGCGGCGCTGACCGCGGCCGAACAGGGAGCGAGCGTCCTGCTGCTGGAGAAGGCGCACGTGCGCCACTCGGGCGCGCTCGCCATGGGCATGGACGGCGTCAACAACGCGGTCATCCCGGGCCGCGCCGAACCGGACGACTACGTCGCCGAGATCACCCGCGCCAACGACGGCATCGTCGACCAGTCCACCGTCCGCCAGACCGCCACCCGCGGATTCGCCATGGTGCAGCGGCTGGAGTCGTACGGAGTCAAGTTCGAGAAGGACGAGCACGGCGAGTACGCGGTCCGCCAGGTCCACCGCTCCGGTTCCTACGTCCTGCCCATGCCGGAGGGCAAGGACGTCAAGAAGGTGCTGTACCGCCAGCTCCGGCGGCGGGAGATGCGGGAGCGGATCCGCATCGAGAACCGGGTGATGCCGGTGCGCGTGCTCACGGCCGAGGGGCGCGCCGTGGGCGCCGCGGGCTTCAACACCCGCACGGGTCAGTTCGTGACGGTCCGCGCGGGCGCGGTCATCCTCGCGACCGGACCGTGCGGCCGGCTCGGCCTGCCCGCCTCCGGCTACCTGTACGGCACGTACGAGAACCCGACCAACGCGGGCGACGGCTACGCCATGGCCTACCACGCGGGCGCTGAGCTGACCGGCATCGAGTGCTTCCAGATCAACCCGCTGATCAAGGACTACAACGGCCCGGCCTGCGCCTACGTCGCCAACCCCTTCGGCGGCTACCAGGTCAACCGGCACGGCGAGCGCTTCGTCGACTCCGACTACTGGTCGGGCCAGATGATGGCCGAGTTCGCGGCCGAGGTCGCCTCCGACCGGGGGCCCGTGTACCTGAAGCTGAGCCATCTCCCCGAGGAGTCGGTCTCCGCGCTGGAGTCGATCCTGCACACCACCGAGCGCCCCACCCGAGGCACCTTCCACTCCGGCCGCGGCCACGACTACCGCACCCACGACATCGAGATGCACATCTCCGAGATCGGCCTGTGCGGCGGGCACTCCGCCTCCGGCGTCCGCGTCGACGACCACGCCCGCACGACCGTGCCCCGCCTGTACGCCGCCGGCGACCTGGCCTGCGTCCCGCACAACTACATGATCGGCGCGTTCGTCTACGGCGACCTCGCGGGCTCCGACGCCGCCCAGTACCGCGCGTACGAGGGCGACCTGCCTGCCGAGCAGCTCCGGGAGGCGCACGAGCTGATCTACCGCCCGCTGCGCAACCCGGACGGTGCGCCGCAGACCCAGGTCGAGTACAAGCTGCGCCGCTTCGTGAACGACTACGTGGCCCCGCCGAAGTCGGGCGCCCGGCTCTCCCTGGCCCTGGAGGCGTTCGAGCGGATGCACGACGACATCGCCGCGATGGGCGCGCACACCCCGCACGAGCTCATGCGCTGCGCCGAGGTCACCTTCATCCGCGACTGCGCAGAGATGGCCGCGCGCGCCTCCCTCGCCCGTACGGAGTCCCGCTGGGGCCTCTACCACGACCGCCTCGACCACCCCGGCCGCGACGACGCCTCCTGGTTCCATCACCTCGATCTGCACAAGTCCCCCTCTGGCGCCATGGAGTTCACGGCCCGTCCCGTGGCTCCCTATCTGGTCCCGGTCGAGGAGTTCACCCCGGTCGGTGGCCCTTCCCGGCATCTCGGAGAGGTCCACGCCGAGGACGTGGCAACGGCCGGCTCGCGCGAGGTGGCGCCCGTGGCGACCCACCCCGGTGGGACCTCGCCGTCGCCCGACGACGTCGTCTCCCCCGCCCTTGCGGTCACCGGGCCCGCCCCGGAAGAGTCCTCGTCCCGCCTCCTCACCCTGGTCGCTCTCGCCGAGGAACAGCCCGAACTCGACGCCCTGCGCCCCTATCTCACCGACCCGGCCCCGGCTGTCCGGCGCGAGGCGGTCTCCGTCCTGACCGAGACGGTTCCGCCCGGCACCGGAACCGCGCTCGCCGGGGCGCTGCGGGACACCGCCCCCGAGGTGCGGGCCGCCGCCGCGGCGTCACTGCGCGAACTCGTCGAGACCCTGCCGCCCGAACCGGCCCTGCGCGACGGCCTCTCCGCCGCTCTGGCCGAGCCCGACCCCGTCGTCCGCGCCGCCGCGCTCGACGTGCTGCGCGCGCTGCGCCTGGGCGACGCCGGTCTGTTCGCGGGCTCCCTGGCGGACGCCGACATCACCGTCCGCATCGAGGCGGTCCGCGCCCTGGTCTCCGTCGACGCCGCCGCCGAACTCGCCCACGCGGCCCCCGCCGACCCGTCCCGCGAGGTCCGCGTCACCCTCGCCAAGGCCCTGGCCACCGTGGCTGCGGGCAGCCTGGCCGACACCCCGTCGAGCGACTCCGGCGCCGATCCCAGCACCGACTCCAACACCGGCACCGGCACCGGCGGGAGCACGGACACCCTGACACCAGCCGACGTCACCTCCGTCCGCACTGCCCTCACCTCCCTCATCGCCGATCCCGACGCCCTGGTCCGCGCGGCCGCCTACGGGGCGCTCGGCACCACCGGCTGCCCCGCACCGCTCGCCGCCCGCGCGGTGAGCGCCCTGGACGACCCGGCGTGGCAGGTCCGGGCCGGCGCCGCCACCGCCCTGTCCGCCACGGACCCCGACACAGCGGTTCCGGTGCTCGCCAAGGTCCTGGCCGACCCGAACGGCGACGTCCGCAAGGCCGCCGTGCTGGCACTGACCCGGCACCGCGCCACCGACGCAGCCAGGTCAGCCCTCGCCACGGCGACGACGGACTCGGACGCGGACGTCAGGGCGTACGCGGCGCGAGGGCTCTGAGTCCGTCCGAGCACACCCGACCGCGCGGAGAGCGGTGTGGGTGCCTCCCTCAGGCACCGGGCACCGCTTTCCGCGCCGGAAGGCGATGGGCCGGAAGGACGGCAGACCAGGCCTGGCCTAACGGCAGGGCATGAGGTCGGAGAGGGGCCGCGCGGCGGGGCAGAGAGGTGCACGCTGCCCTTACGGCGAGGCGCCCGAGCCCCCGTGGCGAGCCCTATATCCAGTCCTCCGGTTCCGGCTCCTCCGCCATTTCCGGCCAGTCGTCCGCGCCGTCCGGCCCGCCCTTCTCCTGGGCGGCCTGCGGCGCCGAGCCCGGCGCGCCACCCAGCGAGGCCAGGACCGCGACCACGCCCTCCCCGTACGTCGCCAACTTCTTCTCGCCGACTCCGCTGATCCCGCCGAGCTGCCCCACCGACGTCGGCCACACCGTGGCGATCTCCCGCAGCGTCGCGTCGTGGAAGATGACGTACGCCGGGACGCCCTGCTCGCGGGCCTGTTCCGCGCGCCAGGCACGCAGGGCCTCGAACGCGGGGAGCAGTTCCTCGGGCAGCTCGGCCGCGGCCGTCTTGGCCTTGCGGTCGCCGCGCCCGGCGGAGGACGCTCCCGCCTTGGCCGCTGTCGGCTTCTTCGGCTCCTTGCGCAGCGGGACCTCCCGCTCCCTGCGGAGCACCGCCCCGCTGGCCTCGGTCAGTACCAGCGTGCCGTACTCCCCCTCGACCGCGAGCAGCCCCTGCGCCAGCAACTGGCGTATCACTCCGCGCCATTCGCCCTCGGCCAGGTCCTCGCCGATACCGAACACGGAGAGCTGGTCGTGGTCGAACTGGATCACCTTGGCCGTGCGCCGGCCCAGCAGGATGTCGACGATCTGCACCGCGCCGAACTTCTGCCCGCGCTCGCGTTGCAGCCGCACCACCGTCGACAGCGCCTTCTGCGCGGCAACGGTGCCGTCCCACGTCTCGGGTGCGGTGAGGCAGGTGTCGCAGTTGCCGCATGCCTCGGCGGCGGCATCCTGGCCGAAGTAGGCGAGGAGCTGGCCGCGGCGGCAGGCGACCGTCTCGCACAGCGCCAGCATGGAGTCCAGGTGGGCGGCGGCCCGCCGCCGGAACGCCTCGTCGCCCTCACCCGACTGGATCAGCTTGCGCTGCTGGATGACGTCGTTGAGGCCATAGGCCATCCAGGCCGTCGACGGAAGCCCGTCGCGCCCCGCGCGGCCGGTCTCCTGGTAGTAGCCCTCGATGGACTTGGGCAGGTCGAGATGGGCGACGAACCGCACGTCCGGCTTGTCGATGCCCATGCCGAAGGCGATGGTCGCCACCACGACCAGGCCCTCCTCGCGCAGGAACCGCGACTGGTGCGCCGCACGCGTGCCCGCGTCCAGGCCCGCGTGGTACGGCACCGCCTCGACGCCGTTGCGGGAGAGGAACTCGGCCGTCTTCTCCACGGAGTTGCGGGAGAGGCAGTACACGATGCCCGCGTCTCCGGCGTGCTCCTCTCGCAAGAAGCTCAGCAGCTGCTTCTTCGGGTCGGACTTCGGCACGATCCGGTACTGGATGTTGGGCCGGTCGAAGCTGGCCACGAAGTGGCGGGCCGCCGGCATGTTGAGCCGCTGGGTGAGCTCCTGGTGGGTCGCACGCGTGGCCGTCGCCGTGAGGGCGATCCTCGGGACGTCCGGCCAGCGCTCGCCCAGCAGGGACAGGGCGAGGTAGTCGGGGCGGAAGTCGTGCCCCCACTGGGACACGCAGTGCGCCTCGTCGATCGCGAAGAGGGCGATCTTGCCGCGGGAGAGCAGCTCCAGCGTGGAGTCCAGGCGCAGCCTCTCCGGCGCGAGGTACAGCAGGTCCAGCTCGCCGGCGAGGAACTCGGCCTCGACCATGCGCCGCTCGTCGAAGTCCTGCGTGGAGTTCATGAACCCGGCGCGCACACCCAGGGCCCGCAGTGCGTCCACCTGGTCCTGCATGAGCGCGATCAGCGGTGAGACGACGATGCCCGTACCCGCTCTGACCAGGGACGGGATCTGGTAGCAGAGGGACTTGCCGCCGCCGGTCGGCATGAGGACGACCGCGTCCCCGCCGGCCACCACGTGCTCCACGACGGCTTCTTGTTCTCCACGGAAGGCGTCGTACCCGAAGACCCGGTGCAGCGTGGCCAGCGCCTCGCTCTCCGTACCCGGCAGCTCCTTGACGTCTGTCATCTCCCTGATCCCGCCCGTCCCGCCCATCGTCTCGTCCCCCGTACGTCGTCCCTCGACCAATGCCTCCACCATAGGCGTCAGGACTGACACCGCCGGAGTTATCCACAGGCTCGCCCGTCACACGGGCTCGCCCGACACACACTCGCCCCGTCACACGGCTCGCCCCAAAACACACTCGCCCCCTCCCACACTCGCCCCGTCACACGGCTCGGCCCGGCGCCCCGTGAGCGGGTGCCGGGCCGAGCCGAGGACGGCAGGGAGCCTCGGACGGGTGTCAGCGCACGAAGACGCCCGCCTGTCCCGCCAGATCCAGGAAGTACTGCGGTGCCACGCCGAGGACCACGGTCACCGCCAGACCCACCGCGATCGCCGTCGTCGTCAGCGGTGACGGCACGGCGACGGTCGGACCCTCCGGCCGCGGTTCGCTGAAGAACATCAGCACGATGACGCGGATGTAGAAGAACGCGGCGATCGCCGAGGAGATCACACCGACCACGACCAGCGGGGCCGCCCCACCTTCCGCCGCCGCCTTGAACACGGCGAACTTCCCGGCGAAACCGCTGGTCAGCGGGATGCCGGCGAAGGCGAGCAGGAACACCGCGAACACCGCCGCCACCAGGGGCGAGCGACGGCCCAGCCCGGCCCACTTGGACAGGTGGGTGGCCTCGCCGCCGGCGTCGCGCACCAGGGTGACCACGGCGAACGCGCCGATCGTCACGAAGGAGTACGCGGCGAGGTAGAAGAGGACGGAGGAGACCCCGTCAGGGGTGGTCGCGATGACACCCGCGAGGATGAATCCGGCGTGCGCGATCGACGAGTACGCCAGAAGCCGCTTGATGTCGGTCTGTGTGATCGCGACGATCGCGCCTCCCAGCATGGTGACGATCGCCACGCCCCACATCACCGGCCGCCAGTCCCAGCGCAGGCCGGGCAGGACGACGTACAGGATCCGCAGCAGCGCGCCGAAGGCGGCCACCTTGGTCGCGGCGGCCATGAAGCCGGTGACCGGCGTGGGCGCGCCCTGGTAGACGTCGGGCGTCCACATGTGGAACGGCACCGCGCCCACCTTGAACAGCAGGCCCATGACGATCATGGCGGCGCCGATGAGGAGCAGCGCGTCATTGCCCATGGTGTCGGCGAGCGCCGGGCTCACGTCGGTGACCGTGCCGTCGACGACCTGCGCGACGGTGGCGTACGACACCGAGCCGGCGTACCCGTAGACAAGGGCGATGCCGAACAGCGTGAACGCCGAGGCGAACGCGCCGAGCAGGAAGTACTTGACCGCGGCCTCCTGCGACATCAGCCGCTTGCGGCGGGCCAGCGCGCACAGGAGGTACAGCGGGAGCGAGAAGACTTCCAGGGCGATGAAGAGGGTCAGCAGGTCGTTGGCCGACGGGAAGACCAGCATGCCCGCGACCGCGAACAGCAGGAGCGGGAAGACCTCGGTGGTGGTGAACCCGGCCTTGACCGCGGCCTTCTCGCTGTCGCTGCCCGGCACCGAGGCGGCCTGGGCGGCGAAGGAGTCGACGCGGTTGCCGTGGGATTCGGGGTCCAGCCGCCGTTCGGCGAAGGTGAACAGGCCGACCAGGGCGGCCAGCAGGATCGTGCCCTGGAGGAACAGGGCCGGCCCGTCGACGGCGATCGCTCCCATCGCGGCGATGCGTGCCTTGGTCGTGCCGTAGCCGTCCGCCGCGAGGGCCACGACCGCGGCGAAGGCGGCGGCCAGGGCGACGACGGAGACGAACAGTTGCGCGTAGTAGCGGTGCTTGCGCGGGACGAATGCCTCGACCAGCACCCCGACGATCGCCGCTCCCACGACGATCAGGGTGGGCGACAGCTGTGCGTATTCGATCTTCGGCGCGTCGATCTTCGAGATCGGGTCGGCCGCGGTTGTCCACAGGCTGTGGACGACTGCTGTGCTCACTTGGCCGCCTCCACCTCGGGCTGGGGGTCCTTCTTCTGTACGTCGGACAGGGTCTGCTTGACCGCCGGGTCCACGATGTCCGTCACGGGCTTCGGGTAGACGCCCAGGATGATCAGCAGTGCGATCAGCGGGGCGACGACCAGGAGTTCACGCGCGCGGAGGTCCGGCATCGCGGAGACCTCCGGTTTCACCGGGCCGGTCATGGTCCTCTGGTAGAGGACCAGGGTGTAGAGCGCGGCCAGGACGATGCCCGAGGTGGCGATGACGCCGATCACCGGATACCGGGAGAACGTGCCGACCAGCACCAGGAACTCGCTCACGAACGGGGCGAGTCCGGGCAGCGACAAGGTCGCCAGACCACCGATGAGGAATGTGCCGGCGAGCACCGGAGCGACCTTCTGCACCCCGCCGTAGTCGGCGATGAGCCGCGAGCCGCGCCGCGAGATCAGGAAGCCGGCGACCAGCATGAGCGCGGCGGTGGAGATGCCGTGGTTGACCATGTAGAGCGTCGCACCGGACTGGCCCTGGCTGGTCATCGCGAAGATGCCCAGGATGATGAAGCCGAAGTGGGAGATCGACGCGTAGGCCACCAGCCGCTTGATGTCCCGCTGGCCCACGGCGAGCAGCGCCCCGTAGACGATGCTGACGACGGCGAGGACGAGGATGACGGGCGTCGCCCACTTCGACGCCTCCGGGAAGAGCTGGAGGCAGAAGCGGAGCATCGCGAACGTGCCCACCTTGTCGACGACCGCCGTGATGAGGACGGCGACCGGCGCGGTGGACTCGCCCATGGCGTTGGGCAGCCAGGTGTGCAGCGGCCACAGGGGCGCCTTGACCGCGAAGGCGAAGAAGAAGCCCAGGAACAGCCAGCGCTCGGTGTTCGTCGCCATGTCGAGGGAGCCGTCGGCCCGCGCTGCGGCGATCTCCGTGAGAGAGAAGCTCCCGGCGACCACGTACAGCCCGATCACCGCGGCCAGCATGATCAGCCCGCCCACGAGGTTGTAGAGCAGGAACTTCACGGCGGCGTAGGTGCGTTGCGTGGACGCCGCCTGCTCGCCGTGTTCGTGGGCCCGGTCCCCGAAGCCGCCGATGAGGAAGTACATCGGGATGAGCATGGCTTCGAAGAAGATGTAGAAGAGGAAGACGTCGGTGGCCTCGAAGGAGATGATCACCATCGCCTCGACGGCCAGGATCAGGGCGAAGAAGCCCTGTGTCGGCCGCCAGCGCCTGCTGCCGGTCTCCAGCGGGTCGGCGTCGTGCCAGCCCGCCAGGATGATGAACGGGATCAGCAGTGCGGTGAGGGCGATGAGCGCCACCGCGATGCCGTCGACACCCAGTTCGTAGCGGACGCCGAAGTCCTTGATCCAGGAGTGGGACTCGGTGAGCTGGTAGCGGTCGCTGTCCGGGTCGAAGCGGACCAGGACGACGATCGCCAGGGCGAGTGTGGCGAGTGAGAAGAACAGCGCCAGGGACTTGGCGGCGTTGCGCCGCGCGGCGGGCACGGCGGCCGTCGCGATCGCCCCGATCGCGGGGAGCGCGGCCGTCGCTGTCAGGAGGGGAAAGGACATCGGTATCAGACCGCCCTCATCAGCAGGGTCGCGGCGATAAGGACCGCCGCACCGCCGAACATCGAGACCGCGTAGGACCGCGCGAAGCCGTTCTGCAGCTTGCGCATACGCCCGGAGAGGCCGCCGACCGAGGCCGCGGTGCCGTTGACGACGCCGTCGACCAGGGTGTGGTCGACGTAGACCAGGGACCGCGTGAGGTGCTCGCCGCCGCGGACCAGGACGACGTGGTTGAAGTCGTCCTGGAACAGGTCCCGCCGGGCGGCCCGGGTGAGCAGCGATCCGCGCGGGGCGACGACCGGGACGGGGCGGCGGCCGTACTGGGCGTAGGCGACGGCGACGCCCAGGATCATCACGGCCACCGTGGACATCGTGACCGTCAGGGCGCTGACCGGCGGGTGCCCGTGCTCGAAGCCGGTGACGGGCTCCAGCCAGTGCACGAAGCGCTCACCGATGCTGAAGAAGCCGCCGGCGAAGACCGACCCGACGGCCAGCACGATCATCGGGGCCGTCATGACCTTGGGCGACTCGTGCGGGTGCGGCTCGCCGTGTTCGCCGTGGTGTTCGGCGGCGGGCTCCGCGCTCGGTGCCTCGGGGGAGCGGGTGGGCTGGTTCTTCCAGCGCTCCTCGCCGAAGAACGTCATCAGCATCACGCGCGTCATGTAGTACGCGGTGATGGCCGCGCCCAGCAGCGCGCAGCCGCCGAGGATCCAGCCCTCGGCGCCGCCCTTGGCGAACGCCGCCTCGATGATCTTGTCCTTGGAGAAGAAGCCGGACAGACCCGGGAAGCCGATGATCGCGAGGTAGCCGAGGCCGAAGGTGACGAAGGTGATCGGCATGTACTTGCGCAGACCGCCGTACTTGCGCATGTCGACCTCGTCGTTCATGCCGTGCATGACCGAGCCGGCCCCGAGGAACAGGCCCGCCTTGAAGAAGCCGTGCGTGACCAGGTGCATGATCGCGAAGGCGTAGCCGATGGGGCCGAGGCCGGCGGCGAGGACCATGTAGCCGATCTGCGACATGGTCGAGCCGGCCAGCGCCTTCTTGATGTCGTCCTTCGCGCAACCGACGATCGCACCGAAGAGGAGCGTGACGGCGCCGACGACCGTGACGACGAGCTGCGCGTCGGGGGCCGCGTTGAAGATCGCCGCGGAGCGGACGATCAGGTAGACGCCCGCGGTCACCATGGTCGCCGCGTGGATGAGGGCGGAGACCGGGGTCGGGCCCTCCATGGCGTCCCCGAGCCAGGACTGCAGCGGCACCTGGGCGGACTTGCCGCAGGCCGCGAGCAGCAGCATCAGGGCGATCGCGGTGAGCTGTCCCTCGGTGGCGTCCCCGGCGAGCCCGGGCTTCTCCTGCGTGCCGAGGAGCGGGCCGAAGGCGAAGGTGCCGAAGGTGGTGAACATCAGCATGATGGCGATCGACAGGCCCACGTCGCCGACGCGGTTGACCAGGAAGGCCTTCTTCGCGGCGGTGGCGGCGCTGGGCTTGTGCTGCCAGAAGCCGATGAGCAGGTACGAGGCGAGACCGACGCCCTCCCAGCCGACGTACAGCAGCAGGTAGTTGTCGGCGAGGACGAGCAAGAGCATCGCCGCGAGGAACAGGTTGAGGTAGCCGAAGAAGCGGCGGCGCCGCTCGTCGTGCTCCATGTACCCGACCGAGTACAGGTGGATCAGCGAGCCCACGCCCGTGATCAGCAGTACGAAGGTCATCGACAACTGGTCGACACGGAAGGCGACGTCCGCCTGGAAGCCCCCGACGGGGATCCAGCTGAACAGGTGCTGTGTCAGCGTGCGGTCGTCGGCCTCCTTGCCGAGCATGTCGGCGAAGAGGATGAGGCCGATCACGAAGGAGGCGGCCGCGAACACGGTGCCGACCCACTGGCCGACGGCGTCGAGCCGGCGTCCGCCGAGCAGCAGGACGGCCGCTCCGAGCAGGGGCGCCGCGACGAGCAGCGCAATCAGGTTGTCCACGATTCTTCCGACCCCTTACAGCTTCATCAGGCTGGCGTCGTCGACCGAGGCCGAGTGGCGGGAACGGAACAGCGACACGATGATCGCGAGTCCGACCACGACCTCCGCGGCGGCGACGACCATCGTGAAGAAGGCGATGATCTGGCCGTCGAGATTGCCGTGCATCCGGGAGAAGGCGACGAGCGTGAGGTTGCAGGCGTTGAGCATCAGCTCGACGCACATGAACACGACGATCGCGTTGCGCCGGATCAGTACGCCCGTCGCGCCGATCGTGAACAACAGGGCGGCGAGGTAGACATAGTTGACTGGGTTCACTTCGACGCCTCCTCGGTCCGCTTGAAGGTCGGCGGCTCGACCGCGGCCCGCTCCAGGCGGTCCTCGGCGCGCTGTTCCAGCGCCTTGAGGTCGTTGAGCGCCTCGGTGGACACATCACGCATCTGGCCGCGCTCGCGCAGCGTCTTGCTGACGGTGAGCTCCGACGGGGTGCCGTCGGGCAGCAGCCCGGCGATGTCGACGGCGTTGTGCCGCGCGTACACGCCGGGGGCCGGCAGGGGCGGGACGTGCTTGCCCTCGCGTACGCGCTTCTCGGCCAGCTCGCGCTGGGTGGGGGGCCGCTCGGTGCGCTCGCGGTGGGTGAGCACCATCGCGCCGACGGCGGCCGTGATGAGCAGGGCGCCGGTGATCTCGAAGGCGAAGACGTACTTGGTGAAGATGAGGGCGGCGAGGCCCTCCACGTTGCCGCCCGCGTTGGCGTCGGCGAGGCCGTCGAACTCCGTCAGGGCGGCGTTGCCGATGCCCGCGAAGAGGAGGACCCCGAAACCGACGCCGCACAGGAGGGCCAGCCAGCGCTGGCCCTTGATGGTCTCCTTGAGGGAGTCCGCCGCGGTGACGCCGACGAGCATCACCACGAAGAGGAACAGCATCATGATCGCGCCGGTGTAGACCACGATCTGCACGATGCCCAGGAAGTAGGCGCCGTTGGCGAGGTAGAAAACCGCCAGGATGATCATGGTGCCGGCGAGACAGAGCGCGCTGTGCACGGCCCTCTTCATGAAGACGGTGCACAGGGCGCCGATCACCGCGACGGTGCCGAGCACCCAGAACTGGAACGCCTCACCGGTGGAGGTGGAGTAGGCGGCGAGCTGCGGGGCCGAGTCGGCGGCGAGCCTGCCGACGGAGTGCGCGGCGAACTGGGCGCTCATCGGCCGATCACCTCCTGCGAGGCGGGCTCGTCCTCACCGAAAGTGGACTCGGCCTCCTGCGGGACCTCGCCCTTGGAGACGGCCACCTGCCGCTCGGTGCCGGGCGCGGCCTCCGTGACCAGTCCCCGGTAGTAGTCCTGCTCGTCCGTCCCGGGGTAGATCGCGTGCGGCGTGTCGACCATGCCGTCGTCGAGGCCGGCGAGCAGCTGCTCCTTGGTGTAGATCAGGTTGGCCCGGCTGGAGTCGGCGAGCTCGAACTCGTTGGTCATCGTCAACGCGCGCGTGGGGCACGCCTCGATGCACAGGCCGCACAGGATGCAGCGGGCGTAGTTGATCTGGTAGACGCGGCCGTACCGCTCGCCCGGCGAGTAGCGCTCCTCCTCGGTGTTGTCCGCGCCCTCGACGTAGATCGCGTCGGCGGGGCAGGCCCAGGCGCACAGCTCGCAGCCGACGCACTTCTCCAGGCCGTCCGGATGGCGGTTGAGCTGGTGCCGTCCGTGGAAGCGCGGAGCCGTGGTCTTCTTCTGCTCCGGGTACTGCTCGGTCAGCCGCTTCTTGAACATGGCCTTGAAGGTCACGCCGAAGCCGGCGACGGGGTTCTGGAAACCGGGCGACGTGTGCCCGGCCTCCTTGGGCTCCTCAGCCATCGGACGCCTCCTTTCCATCCAGAGATCCGTCACTCTGAGTATCGGGCCCACCACTGACAATCAGCTCCCGCTCCCGGCGCGGGCGGCGCCTCGGGACCAGCGGCAACTCCTGCCCGGGCAGCGGCGGCACGGGGAACCCGCCCGCCATCGGGTCGAACGCGGCGGGCTCGACGGGGGTCTCGGCCTGCTTGCCGCGGTCGCGGTACATGTCCGCGACGAAGGAGAGCAGCAGCAGGAGCAGGACCGCGCCGCCGACGTAGAGGGCGATGTCGGCGAAGTCGTAGTTCTCGTTGCGCAGGGTCCGCACGGTCGCGACGAGCATCAGCCAGGTCACCGAGACCGGGATGAGGACCTTCCAGCCGAGCTTCATCAGCTGGTCGTAGCGCACGCGCGGGAGCGTGCCGCGCAGCCAGATGAAGAAGAACAGCAGCAGCTGGACCTTGACGGTGAACCAGAGCATCGGCCACCAGCCGTGGTTCGCGCCCTCCCAGAAGCCGCTGATCGGCCACGGGGCCCGCCAGCCACCGAGGAAGAGCGTCACCGACACGGCCGAGACCGTCACCATGTTCACGTACTCGGCGAGCATGAACATCGCGAACTTGATCGACGAGTACTCGGTGTTGAAGCCGCCGACCAGGTCGCCTTCGGACTCCGGCATGTCGAAGGGGGCGCGGTTGGTCTCGCCGACCATCGTGACGATGTAGAGGACGAAGGAGACCGGCAGCAGGATGACGTACCAGCGGTCGTGCTGTTGTTCGACGATCGTCGACGTCGACATCGAACCGGAGTACAGGAAGACGGAGGCGAACGCGGCACCCATCGCGATCTCGTAGGAGATCATCTGCGCGCAGGAGCGCAGACCGCCGAGCAGCGGATAGGTGGACCCGGAACTCCAGCCCGCCAGGACGATGCCGTAGATGCCGACCGAGGCGACCGCGAGGATGTAGAGCATCGCGATCGGCAGGTCGGTGAGCTGCATCGTGGTGCGCTGGCCGAAGATCGAGATCTCGTTGCCGGCCGGGCCGAAGGGGATCACCGCGATGGCCATGAAGGCGGGGACGGCCGCGACGATCGGCGCGAGGACGTACACCACCTTGTCGGCGCGTTTGACGATGACGTCTTCCTTCAGCATCAGCTTGATGCCGTCGGCGAGCGACTGGAGCATGCCCCAGGGGCCGTGCCGGTTGGGGCCGACGCGCAGCTGCATCCAGGCGACGACCTTGCGCTCCCAGACGATGGAGAACAGCACGGTCACCATCAGGAAGGCGAAGCAGAAGACCGCCTTGACGACGACCAGCCACCACGGGTCGCGGCCGAACATGGAGAGGTCTTCAGCGGCGAGATACATGTTCATGCCTCCACCTCCTCGGGGGCGTCGGCGGTAAGCATCGCCGGACCGATACGGACGAGGGAGCCGGGCCGCGCTCCGGTGTCGGAGGCGACGCCCCCGCCCACGGAGTTCAGCGGGAGCCACACCACCCGGTCGGGCATCTCGGTGATCTCCAGCGGCAGTTCCACGGTTCCGGCCGGTCCGGTCACCGCGAGCGCGTCGCCGTCCTTGACGCCCGCCTCGGCGGCCGTCGCGGGCGACACGCGTGCGTGTGCGGCGTGCCGCGTCCCGGCGAGCGCCTCGTCGCCCTGCTGGAGGACGCCCCGGTCGAGCAGCAGACGGTGACCCGCGAGCACGGCCTCGCCGGCGGCGGGCCGCGGCAGGACGCCCGCGGTGTCGAGGGGTTCGGTGGCCCGCGGTCCGTCCCAGGCGCCGAGCCGGTCCAGTTCCGCACGTGCGGTGCGCAGGTCCGGCAGGCCCAGGTGGACGTCCATGGCGTCGGCGAGCATCTGCAGCACGCGCGCGTCGGCCGGCGCGAGGCGCCGGGTCATCTGGTCGGGCTTGAGCGCGGCCTCGAAGAAGCGCACCCGGCCCTCCCAGTTGAGGAAGGCACCCGCCTTCTCGGCGACCGCGGCCACCGGCAGGACCACATCGGCGTGCTCGGTGACCTCCCCGGGACGCAGCTCCAAAGACACCACGAACCCGACCTCGGCGAGCGCCTCACGCGCGCGTGCCGGATCCGGCAGGTCGGCGACCTCCACACCGGCGACGAGCAGCGCCTGCAGCTCACCGCCGGCGGCGGCCTCGATGATCTGCCCGGTGTCCCGCCCGTAGCGGTGCGGGAGTTCCGCGACGCCCCAGGCGGCCGCGACCTCCTGCCGCGCGCGCGGGTCGGTGGCCGGACGCCCTCCCGGCAGCAGCGAGGGCAGCGCGCCGGCCTCGACAGCGCCCCGTTCTCCTGCCCGGCGCGGGATCCACACCAGGGCGGCCCCGGTCGCGTTCGCGGCCCGCGCGGCGGCGGTGAGACCGCCTGCCACGGCGGCCAGCCGCTCGCCCACGACGATCACCGCGCCCTCGGCGCGCAGCGCTTCGGCGGCCCTGCTGCCGTCGGCCTCCAGGCCGACGCCGCCGGACAGCGCGTCCAGCCACTCGGTCTCGGTGCCGGGAGCGGCGGGCAGCAGCGTGCCTCCCGCCTTCTCCAGACCGCGCGTGGCGTGCGTGGCCAGGGAGAACACCTTCTGCCCGTGCTTGCGCCAGGCCTTGCGCAGCCGCAGGAAGACGCCGGGGGCCTCCTCCTCCGACTCGAAGCCGACGAGGAGGACGGCGGGCGCCTTCTCCAGCGCGGTGTACGTGACGCCCGTGCCGTCGAGGTCGCGGCCGTGCCCGGCCACCCGCGCGGCCAGGAAGTCCGCTTCCTCGGTGCTGTGCACCCGCGCGCGGAAGTCGATGTCGTTGGTGTCGAGCGCCACGCGCGCGAACTTGCTGTACGCGTACGCGTCCTCGATGGTCAGACGCCCGCCGGTCAGGACGCCGGTCCGGCCGCGGGAGGCGAGCAGTCCCTGCGCCGCGATCTGCAGGGCCTCCGGCCAGGACGCCGGCGTCAGGACGCCCTCGGCGTCACGCACGAGCGGCGTGTCGAGCCGGTCACGCTGCTGCGCGTACCGGAACGCGAAGCGTCCCTTGTCGCAGATCCACTCCTCGTTGACCTCGGGGTCGTTCGCGGCGAGGCGCCGCATGACCTTGCCGCGCCGGTGGTCGGTGCGCGTGGCGCAGCCGCCGGAGCAGTGCTCGCACACGGAGGGCGAGGAGACGAGGTCGAAGGGCCGGGAGCGGAAGCGGTACGCCGCCGAGGTCAGCGCGCCGACCGGGCAGATCTGGATGGTGTTGCCGGAGAAGTACGACTCGAAGGGGTCGCCCTCTCCGGTGCCGACCTGCTGGAGCGCGCCCCGCTCGACCAGTTCGATCATGGGGTCGCCCGCGACCTGGTTGGAGAAGCGGGTGCAGCGGGCGCACAGCACGCACCGCTCACGGTCGAGCAGCACCTGTGTGGAGATGGGGACGGGCTTCTCGTACGTCCGCTTGCGGCCCTCGAACCGGGACTCGGCCTGGCCGTGGGACATGGCCTGGTTCTGCAGGGGGCACTCGCCGCCCTTGTCGCAGACCGGGCAGTCCAGCGGGTGGTTGATGAGGAGCAGTTCCATCACACCGTGCTGGGCCTTCTCGGCCGCGGGCGAGGTGAGGTGGGTCTTCACCACCATCCCGTCCGTGCAGGTGATGGTGCAGGAGGCCATGGGCTTGCGCTGGCCCTCCACCTCGACGATGCACTGGCGGCAGGCGCCGGCCGGGTCGAGGAGAGGGTGGTCGCAAAAGCGCGGGATCTCGATGCCGAGCTGCTCGGCGGCCCGGATGACCAGGGTGCCCTTGGGCACGCTGATCTCGGCGCCGTCGATGGTCAGCGTCACCAGGTCTTCCGGCGGGACGGCCGCCTCGCCCCCGCCGGTGGGGGCGTTGGTGGTCACGGTCATGCGTTCACCTCCGTGCGGTCGGCCCAGGCCGTCGACTTGGCCGGGTCGAAGGGGCAGCCGCGGCCCGTGATGTGCTGCTCGTACTCCTCGCGGAAGTACTTGAGCGAGGAGAAGATCGGCGAGGCGGCGCCGTCGCCGAGGGCGCAGAAGGACTTGCCGTTGATGTTGTCGGCGATGTCGTTGAGCTTGTCGAGGTCGGACATCGCTCCCTTGCCGGCCTCGATGTCCCGCAGCAACTGCACGAGCCAGTACGTGCCTTCGCGGCAGGGGGTGCACTTGCCGCAGGACTCGTGGGCGTAGAACTCGGTCCAGCGGGTGACGGCCCGCACGACGCAGGTCGTCTCGTCGAAGCACTGGAGTGCTTTCGTGCCGAGCATGGAACCCGCGGCGCCCACTCCTTCGTAGTCAAGAGGGACGTCGAGATGCTCGTCGGTGAACATCGGGGTCGAGGAGCCGCCCGGGGTCCAGAACTTCAGGCGGTGGCCCGGTCGCATGCCGCCGCTCATCTCCAGGAGCTGACGGAGGGTGATTCCTAGCGGGGCCTCGTACTGGCCGGGGCTGGCGACATGGCCGCTGAGCGAGTACAGCGTGAAGCCCGGGGACTTCTCGCTTCCCATCGACCTGAACCATTCTTTCCCGTTGTTCAGAATCGCGGGAACTGACGCGATGGACTCGACGTTATTCACCACAGTCGGGCAGGCGTAGAGACCTGCCACAGCAGGGAAAGGAGGGCGTAGCCGCGGTTGACCACGGCGGCCTTCGAGCGAGTCGAGCAGCGCGGTCTCCTCACCGCAGATGTACGCGCCGGCGCCGGCGTGCACGGTGAGTTGGAGGTCGAGTCCGCTGCCCAGGATGTTCTCGCCGAGGTAGCCCGCCGCGTAGGCCTCGCGCACGGCCTCGTGCAACCGCCGCAGAACGGGGACGACTTCACCACGCAGATAGATGAAGGCATGAGACGACCTGATGGCGTAACACGCGATGACGATGCCCTCGATGAGGCTGTGCGGGTTCGCGAAGAGGAGCGGGATGTCCTTGCAGGTCCCGGGCTCCGATTCGTCGGCGTTGACAACTAGATAGTGCGGTTTTCCATCCCCTTGGGGAATGAACTGCCATTTCATTCCCGTGGGGAATCCAGCGCCACCGCGGCCGCGCAGACCGGAGTCCTTGACGTACGCGATCAGGTCGTCCGGCGACATGGCGAGCGCCTTGCGGAGCCCCTCGTACCCCTCGTGCCTCCGGTAGACGTCCAGAGTCCAGGACCGGTCCTCGTCCCAGAAGGCCGACAGCACGGGTGCGAGCAGCTTCTCGGGGCCGGTGTCTTTCAGCTCGGATACCAAGGTCATCACTCCCCCTCCTCGGCGGTAGGCCCTGCCGGGTGAGCCGGGTCGGAGGCCGATGTGTCCTGCGGCGCGTCATGTGAACTGAGGTGTTCGGTCGGCGACGGTTCGTGGACGGGCCTGTCCTGCGGCTCGGCGTGCGGTTTGCCGTCGCGCGGATGGACCACGCGCGCGGGTGCGGCCTCTCCCCTTGCCAGGCGAAGGCCCACCAGTGACGCCGGCCCCGCGCTGCCGCTCGCCTCGACGGCGCCGTCGCGCTCGTCCGGGAAGCCCGCCAGGATCCGGGCGGTCTCCTTGAAGGTGCACAGCGGCGCCCCGCGCGTGGGCGACGCGGGGCGTCCCGCCCGCAGGTCGTCCACCAGGCGCTTCGCGCTCTGTACGGTCTGGTTGTCGAAGAACTCCCAGTTGACCATCACGACCGGCGCGAAGTCGCAGGCCGCGTTGCACTCGATGTGCTCCAGGGTGACCTTGCCGTCGTCGGTGGTCCCGCCGTTGGCGAGTCCCAGGTGCTCCTGGAGCGCCTCGAAGATGGCGTCGCCGCCCATCACCGCGCACAGCGTGTTGGTGCAGACGCCCACCTGGTAGTCACCACTGGGGCGGCGCCGGTACATGGTGTAGAAGGTGGCGACCGCGGTGACCTCGGCGGTGGTCAGGTCCAGGACGTCCGCGCAGAACCGCATCCCGGTGCGCGTGACGTGTCCCTCCTCCGACTGCACCAGGTGCAGCAACGGCAGGAGCGCGGACCGGGAGTCGGGGTAGCGGGCGATGATCTCGCGCGCGTCCCGCTCGAGTCGGGCTCGGACGTCGTCCGGGTACGCGGGCGCGGGCAGTTCGGGCATGCCCAGGCTGACGCCCCGCTCCGAGGAAGGGGTGGTGGTCACCGGTCGACGCCTCCCATCACGGGGTCGATGGACGCTACGGCGACGATGACGTCGGCGACCTGGCCGCCTTCGCACATCGCCGCCATCGCCTGCAGGTTGGTGAAGGACGGGTCGCGGAAGTGGACCCGGAAGGGGCGGGTGCCTCCGTCGGAGACGGCGTGCACCCCGAGTTCGCCCTTGGGCGACTCGACGGCCGTGTACGCCTGTCCCGGCGGTACGCGGAAGCCCTCGGTGACCAGCTTGAAGTGGTGGATCAGGGCCTCCATGGAGGTGCCCATGATCTTCTTGATGTGGTCGAGGGAGTTGCCGAGCCCGTCGGGTCCCAGGGCGAGCTGGGCGGGCCAGGCGATCTTGCGGTCGGCGATCATGACGGGCCCGGGCTGGAGCCGGTCCAGGCACTGCTCGACGATCAGCAGCGACTGGCGCATCTCCTCCAGGCGGACGAGGAAGCGGCCGTAGGAGTCGCAGGAGTCGGCGGTCGGGACCTCGAAGTCGTAGGTCTCGTAGTCGCAGTAGGGCTGTGCCTTGCGCAGGTCGTGCGGGAGGCCGGTGGAGCGCAGGATGGGGCCGGTGGCGCCGAGGGCCATGCAGCCGGCCAGGTCGAGGTAGCCGACGTCCTGCATGCGGGCCTTGAAGATGGGGTTCCCGGTGGCGAGCTTGTCGTACTCCGGGAGGTTCTTCTTCATCTTCTTCACGAACTCGCGGATCTGGTCCACCGCGCCGGGCGGCAGGTCCTGGGCGAGTCCGCCGGGGCGGATGTACGCGTGGTTCATCCTGAGGCCCGTGATGAGCTCGTAGATGTCGAGAATCATTTCACGATCGCGGAATCCGTAGATCATGATCGTGGTGGCGCCGAGTTCCATGCCGCCGGTGGCGATGCACACCAGGTGGGAGGACATCCGGTTCAGCTCCATCAGGAGCACCCGGATGATCTTGGCCCGCTCGGTGAGCTGGTCCTCGATGCCGAGGAGCTTCTCGACGGCGAGACAGTAGGCGGTCTCGTTGAAGAAGGACGTCAGGTAGTCCATGCGCGTCACGAACGTGGTGCCCTGGGTCCACGTGCGGTACTCGAGGTTCTTCTCGATGCCGGTGTGCAGGTAGCCGATGCCGCAGCGGGCCTCGGTGACCGTCTCGCCCTCGATCTCCAGGATGAGGCGGAGCACCCCGTGGGTGGAGGGGTGCTGGGGGCCCATGTTGACGACGATGCGCTCGTCGTCGGCGCGGGCCGCGGACTGGACGACCTCGTCCCAGTCGCCGCCGGTGACCGTGTAGACGGTGCCCTCGGTGGTCTCCCTGGGGGAAGCGTGCGAAGTGCTCACGAGTACGACCTCCGCTGGTCCGGAGCCGGGATCTGGGCGCCCTTGTACTCGACGGCGATGCCGCCGAGGGGGTAGTCCTTGCGCTGCGGGTGGCCCTGCCAGTCGTCCGGCATCATGATCCGCGTCAGGGCCGGGTGACCGTCGAAGACGATCCCGAAGAAGTCGTAGGTCTCACGCTCGTGCCAGTCGTTGGTCGGATAGACGGAGACCAGGGACGGCACGTGCGGGTCGCTGTCGGGGGCGCTGACTTCGAGGCGGATCAGCCGGTTGTGGGTGATCGAGCGCAGGTGGTAGACGGCGTGCAGCTCGCGTCCCTTGTCGGCGGGGTAGTGGACGCCGCTGACGCCGGTGCACAGCTCGAAGCGCAGGGCGGGGTCGTCGCGCAGGGTGCGGGCGACGGTCACCATGTGCTCGCGTTCGATGTGGAAGGTGAGTTCGCCGCGGTCGACGACGGTCTTCTCGATCGCGTTGTCGGGGAGGAGCCCCTGTTCCTCCAGCGCGCCGTCGAGTTCGTCGGCGACCTCGTCGAACCAGCCGCCGTAGGGCCGGCTCGCCGGTCCCGGCAGCCGGACGGAGCGGACCAGACCGCCGTAGCCGGAGGTGTCGCCGCCCCTGTCGGCGCCGAACATGCCGCGCTGCACGCGGATCTCCTCACCGCCCTGGCCCCGCTGTCCCGGGAGGTTCGATGCGGAGAGGTCCTTGTCGGGGTTGGTCCCGCCGGACCCCGCGCCGGCGCCGTTCACGTCGCTCACCGCAGCAGCCCCTTCATCTCGATCGTGGGCAGGGCCTTGAGCGCCGCTTCCTCCGCCTCGCGGGCCGCTTCCTCGGCGTTTACGCCCAGCTTGGAGTTCTGGATCTTGTGGTGGAGCTTGAGGATGGCGTCCATGAGCATCTCCGGGCGCGGCGGGCAGCCCGGGAGGTAGATGTCGACGGGGACGATGTGGTCGACGCCCTGGACGATCGCGTAGTTGTTGAACATGCCGCCCGAGGAAGCGCAGACCCCCATGGAGATCACCCACTTGGGGTTCGGCATCTGGTCGTAGACCTGCCGGAGCACGGGTGCCATCTTCTGGCTGACCCGGCCCGCGACGATCATCAGGTCCGCCTGGCGGGGCGAACCGCGGAAGACCTCCATGCCGAAGCGCGCCAGGTCGTAGCGGCCGGCGCCGGTGGTCATCATCTCGATGGCGCAGCAGGCGAGGCCGAACGTGGCGGGGAAGACGGACGCCTTGCGCACCCAGCCCGCGGCCTGCTCGACGGTGGTCAGCAGGAAACCGCTCGGCAGCTTTTCTTCGAGTCCCATGACTAAAGGCCCCTCAGTCCCATTCCAGGCCGCCGCGGCGCCACACGTACGCGTAGGCGACGAAGACGGTGAGCACGAAGAGCAACATCTCCACGAGCCCGAAAAGCCCCAGGGCGTCGAAGGTGACGGCCCAGGGGTAGAGGAAGACGATCTCGATGTCGAAGACGATGAAGAGCATCGCCGTCAGGTAGTACTTGATGGGGAAGCGCCCGCCGCCGGCCGGCGTGGGGGTCGGCTCGATACCGCACTCGTAGGCCTCGAGCTTGGCGCGGTTGTACCGCTTCGGCCCGATCAACGTGGCCATGACCACGGAGAAGATCGCAAAGCCTGCCCCGAGGGCTCCCAGTACGAGGATGGGCGCATACGCGTTCACCGCTCCTCGCTCCTCTCAGTCGGCACTGACTGCTGGCGATGGCACGGGCTCACATCCGTCTCACAAGCCCCTCGAACCCCGCTCGTCCCGGCGAAGATCGCGAACATGTGAAGCAGGTCACAAGCCCAACTGCCACGCATCTTATGCCTGCCGGTCTGTGATCTGCGACACGGGGTATTGCACAAGCTTTGTGATCTCCACCACCTGACGAAGGATCATGAAGTCATATCAGCGGTGATCTTCGTACGGGAAGCGTCAGAGTGATCACAAGAGGTGACATTTACGCTCGTCCACGCAGGCCGCAGGGCGCGTCTCAATATCAAGAGAGTTCCTCTGCATGCAAATTCGCCTTGGACGGGGCGTCCTGCTAGAGGCCGCGTTCACACATCAGGGGGACCGGGGCAGCGTCGAGTGGACGTGTGCGCGCGTTCACGAGCGGAGCCGACGGCTCCATCGCGCGCATGACGCCCGGGCTCCGGTAACCGTTCCGTGACCTCTGCCACACCTGAAAGTGCGTCCGATAACCGGGCTTGGCCAACCGCCTCAACCAGTGGTAGGCGCGGGGCAATCCGGACGTAACAGCGAAAGCCCATGATCACGGGCTTGATCATCAAGGTCCGCAATGTCCGTTAAGGCGTCAATAAGGTGCGGCGTGACAGGTGTTCAGGGCCCCCATTGAGTAATTGTGGCGCAGCACACGTTTCTTGAAGGTATGAGGGAGCCCCTGATACCGCTTGTACCCATGTCCCACACCGCTCACATACGCAGCCACCGGAAACCCCGCCGCAGCGCGTCGAAGATCGCGATGCGGGCCGGAGTCGCCAGTGGTGTCCTCGGCACGCTGGCCGTCGCCACGGCGGCAGGATCGGCCAACGCCGCCGAGCCGGTGACGCAGACGCTCGAACTGCCCGTCCTCACGGGCGATCTGGCCGCGCAGGTCGCGCAGTCCGCCGAAGTCACGCAGCAGGCGGCCGCGAACTACCAGCTGGAAGCCGAGCGCGACGCCGCCGCCGCAGCAGCGGCCGCCGAGGCCAAGAAGGACCTCGCCGCCGCGAAGAAGGCCGAGGCCAAGAAGAAGGCCGAGGAAGCCCGCAAGGCCGCCGCCGAGGCCGCCGCCTCCCGTTCCGCGGAGCGCAGCACCCTCTCCGCATCCGCGTCCGCATCCGTCTCCGACTCCGGCTCCACGTCGGTCTCCGCTCCCGCCAGCGGCAGCGTCGGGACGGTCATCTCCTTCCTCAAGGCGCAGCTGGGCGACGCGTACGTCATGGGTGCCACCGGCCCCAACGCGTGGGACTGCTCCAGCCTGGTCCAGGCCGCGTTCCGGCAGGTCGGCGTCGACCTGCCGCGCGTCTCGCAGGACCAGTCGATGGCCGGCACCGACGTGTCGCTGTCCGACGTGCAGGTCGGCGACATCCTGTACTGGGGCGGCAAGGGTTCGGCCTACCACGTGGGCGTCTACATCGGGAACGGCCAGTACCTGGACGCGGCCAACCCGTCCAAGGGCGTCGTCATCCAGGACCTCTCCGGTTACCCGGCGTCGGGCGCTGTCCGCGTCCTCTGAGACGTACTGAACCGACAGAAGGGCCGCAGCCGCTCGGGGGCAGCGGCCCTTCGGACTTTTCCTGCCTCATCGACCCCGGCCGACGTGACGTCCCACGCGCAGCGCACGCACCGGCCGCCGAGGCAACGCCTGTGCGCGGGAACCGAGTTCACTCGTGCGCGAGTCGATGCCCGGTCACCGATGGGCGGGGCGGCGGCTGTTCGCCGCCCACTGACAGTGAGGGCGCTCCCCCGCTTCATCGCCAGGGAGCGCCCCGTCACCGTCACGCGTGCGATGTCACGCCTTCGGGGCCACCTTGCTCAGGCCGTTGATGATGCGGTCCATCGCGTCGCCGCCCGTGGGGTCGGTGAGGTTCGCGAGGAGCTTCAGGGTGAACTTCATCAGCACGGGGTGCGTGAGCCCGCGCTGCGCCGCGATCTTCATGACCTTCGGGTTGCCGATGAGCTTCACGAAGGCGCGGCCCAGCGTGTAGTAGCCGCCGTAGGTGTCCTTGAGGATGCGCGGGTAGCTCTGGAGAGCCAGCTCGCGCTGGCCCGGGGTGGCCCGCGCGTGGGCCTGGACGATGACGTCTGCGGCGATCTGCCCGGACTCCATGGCGTAGGCGATGCCCTCGCCGTTGAAGGGGTTCACCAGACCGCCCGCGTCGCCGACGAGCAGCAGGCCCTTGGTGTAGTGGGGCTGGCGGTTGAAGGCCATGGGCAGGGCGGCGCCGCGGATCGGGCCCGTCATGTTGTCCGGCGTGTAGCCCCAGTCCTCCGGCATGGAGGCGCACCAGGCCTTGAGGACCTCGCGCCAGTCCAGTTCCTTGAAGGAGTCGGAGGTGTTGAGGACGCCGAGACCGACGTTGGACGTGCCGTCGCCCATGCCGAAGATCCAGCCGTAGCCGGGCAGGAGCCGGTCCTCGCCCGGTCCGCGCCGGTCCCACAGCTCCAGCCAGGACTCCAGGTAGTCGTCCTCGTGGCGCGGCGAGGTGAAGTAGGTGCGCACGGCGACGCCCATGGGGCGGTCCTCGCGGCGGTGCAGGCCCATCGCCAGGGAGAGGCGGGTGGAGTTGCCGTCGGCGGCGACGACCAGCGGGGCGTGGAAGGTGACCTCGCGCTTGTCCTCGCCCAGCTTGGCGTGCACCCCGGTGATGCGGCCGGTGCGGTCGTCGACGATCGGGGCGCCGACGTTGCAGCGCTCGTGGAGCCGGGCGCCCGCCTTCTGCGCCTGGCGGGCGAGCTGCTCGTCGAAGTCGTCGCGCTTGCGGACGAGACCGTAGTCGGGGAAGGAGGCGAGATCCGGCCAGTCCAGCTGGAGGCGGACGCCTCCGCCGATGATGCGCAGCCCCTTGTTGCGCAGCCAGCCTGCCTCTTCGGAGATGTCGATGCCCATGGCGACGAGCTGCTTGACGGCGCGCGGGGTGAGACCGTCGCCGCAGACCTTCTCCCGCGGGAACTCGGTCTTCTCGAGCAGGAGCACGTCGAGTCCGGCCTTGGCGAGGTGGTACGCGGTCGTGGAGCCGGCCGGCCCAGCGCCGACGACGATCACGTCGGCGGTGTTTTCGGAGAGGGGCTGAGTCACGGCGGGAACTCCCCAAGTTCGGAATCTGGGTGCCGAGGGGCACTGGACATGGGCAGTCTATTCAGCGACATTGATCACCGGCTGAAGGGCTGCCCCCGTGAAGCGAGTTCTCCCCGTGGTACGGCTGCGCGTCCCCACCGACGAGGATGCGGTCGCCTGGCACCGGATCTTCGACCACCCCGACGTCATGGAGTTCCACGGCGGCCGGTCCGCGGGGCTCTCCGTCTACGAGGAACTCACCGCCCGCCAGCGCCGGCACGACGCAGAGCGCGGGTACTGCCTGTGGACGATGCTCGACGAGTCGGGCCAAGTCATCGGCTTCACCGGCGCCCAGCCCTGGGAGCGGGACTGGGGCCCGTCGGGCGAGATCGAGATCGGGTGGCGGCTGGGGCGGGAGCACTGGGGCCGGGGGTACGTCACCGCGGCGGCGCGGATGACGGTGGACCGAGTGAGACAGGCGGGCGTGCCGAGCGTGGTGGCCATGGTCGCCGCCCGCAACGCCCGCTCCATCGCGGTCACGCAGCGGCTCGGGATGCGGCTGGCGGAGGTCTTCACCACGCCGCAGTCGAAGTCGCAGGGGCACTGCTACCGCCTCGACCTGTGACACATGACCCTGAGTGACCGACTGTCACACAAAGACACCGGGCGCTTCCGGACGGCACCCCCGGGCGGTTACCCTTCCAGTACCGCTGGGGGTGACATCTGTGCTCATACGGCCAAAAACACCCGAAGTGCGCGTGCCGAGACTCGTCGGCCTGATGGCGATGGACGCGCGCGCGACGGCCACGGCGCGAGGCGTGCTGCTGGCCGCGCCTGACCGGCCCGACTTCCACCGCACCGTCGTCGACTACGTCGTACGGCAGTACCCGCCGCCCGGGGTTGAGGTGCCGCGCGGCGCCGTCGTCACCGTGTGGTTCGACTTCGCCGAGGGCGAGGGCGGCGGAGGCTCGGGCGTGCGCGAGCCGCGCGTGCCCCGGCCGGGGGGAGGCGGGCTGGAACGCGAGCTGGACCGGCCGGGAGACGCCTTCGAGACGGCCTCTCGCTGAAGCACCGGGCGCGCTGTTCGACGCCCTTGGCGCGCTCCTGCTCCGCCGTGCTCCTGCTCAGCTCTCCTTGAAGCCCCGGTGCAGGGTGACCACGCCGCCGGTCAGGTTGCGCCAGGCGACCTTCGACCAGCCGGCCTTGCGCAGGTGCCCGGCCAGGGCGGGCTGGTCGGGCCAGGCGCGGATGGACTCGGCGAGGTACACATACGCGTCCGGGTTCGAGGAGACGGCCCGGGCGACCGGCGGCAGGGCGCGCATCAGGTACTCGGTGTAGACCGTGCGGAAGGGCGCCCAGGTCGGGTGCGAGAACTCGCAGATCACGACCCGGCCGCCGGGGCGGGTCACCCGGTGCATCTCGCGCAGGGCGGAGTCGAAGTCCTGCACGTTGCGCAGGCCGAAGGAGATCGTGACGGCGTCGAAGGTGTCGTCCTTGAACGGCAGCCTCGTCGCGTCGCCGGCGGTGAAGGGCAGCCAGGTGTGCTTGCGTTTGCCCACCTGGAGCATGCCGAGGGAGAAGTCGCAGGGGACGACGTAGGCGCCGGCGCGGGCGAAGGGCAGGGAGGAGGTGGCCGTGCCGGCCGCCAGGTCCAGGATCTTCTGTGCGGGGCGGGCGTCGACCGCGCGGGCGACCTCCTTGCGCCACCTCCGGTCCTGGCCGAGCGAGAGGACGTCGTTCGTCAGGTCGTACCGTTCCGCCACGTCGTCGAACATCGAAGCGACTTCGTGCGGCTGCTTGTTCAGGGAAGCGCGGGTCACCCGCCCATTGTGGCAGCCCCCGCCTGCCCGGCTCATGCCAGCCCGCGCCCCCTCTGGTTCAATCAGCCGACCACGGGCCCTTCACCGGAGTCGTCGACGCGTTCGCGCGGTGACCACGAGTGGTGGCACGGCTTTCGATGGCATTCTCGGAATGCGTTTTCCGGATATCAGGGACCCTTCATTCACCCTCAACTCTGGCATTTCGCGAGAGGCCATGAGAAACGCCTGAACCTGTCACTCACCTGAGGGAAACAGCGAATCGCTGCGCCAGGACCTGCAAGAACGAGAGGGCCGATTGTCCCGTTCGGGCGGTCAGTTGCCCCTGTTTGCACGGTTGAGTCCACAAGATGTCTGCGTGGCCACTGTTCCCGCGCTCGCCGCCCGAATGTGGGACATTCCCCTTTCGGGAACACCTTTCGTCACCTCTGTTTGAATTCACGAGAGCGGGTGCGTGCGCAATGCGGAGCCTCCTGAAGCCGGCGGCCGGGCTGACCTGTCTGTTCGCCCTGACCATGGCAGGCTGCTCCGCGGCGCCCGAGGACACATCGAAAGCGCCGTCCGCCATCGAATCTCCCTCTCTGACCGCCACACCCAGTCCGGCAACAGGAACGACGACGGCGTACGCGCCCTATGTCAACGCCACGGCGGCCTCCGCCAACGACACGGCAGGCTCCCCAGCGACGTACAACCTCGCTTTCGTCATCTCCGACGGAAGCGGCTGCACGCCGAAGTGGAACGGCACGCACGCCATCGGCGACACGTCCGTCGCCTCCCGTGTCTCCGCTCTCACGAAGTCGGGCGCCTCGGTCCGCGTCTCCTTCGGCGGGGCCTCCGGAAAGGAACTGGCGGCGGTCTGCGGCAGCGCGGCGGAACTGGCCGAGGCGTACGGCGCGGCCCTGGACGCAGCAGGCTCGACACGGGCCGACTTCGACGTCGAGGGCGACGACCTCGCCGACGCCGGCTCGGTCGCCCTGCGCTCCCAGGCCATCGCCCTGCTCCAGAAGGAGCGCACGGACCTCGAAGTCACCTTCACGCTCCCGGTGATGCCCTCCGGGCTGGACGCCGGCGGCCTCGCGCTGCTCGACGCGGCGAACAAGTACGACGTCCAGGTCTCCGCCGTCAACATCATGACGATGAACTACGGCGAGTCGTACACCGGCGACATGGGCGGCTACGCGATCGCCGCCGCCACGGCCGCGCACGCGCAGTTGAAGAGGGCCTTCGGCACGACGGACGCCGGAGCGTGGAAGGGGATGGCACTCACCTCGATGATCGGCGTCAACGACGTCGCCGACGAGACGTTCACGCTCGCGGACGCGGCGCAGGTGCGGACGTTCGCCGAGGGCAAGGGCGTCGCCTGGGTGTCGATGTGGTCCGCCTTCCGCGACCGGAGCTGCGCGGACGGGGTCACCGGACAGGACGAACCGCTCACCGACTGCAGTGGGGTGAAGCAGAGTTCGGGGGCGTTCGCGAAGGCGTTCTCGGCGGCGAACTGACACACACGGCCCCCGGCGGACCGGTCACCGCCGACGGTGGACCAGCCGCCCCGCGCACACCGTGGCGATGCAGACCCCCGCCTCCTCGCCGCCGCCCGACTCGTCGGGTGTGAAGACGGCGAGGTCGGCGCGCCCGTTCTCCACGATCGCGGCTGGCCGTGAACTGGACAGCACGGCAACGTGGTTGCGTGCCGCCGCCGCCCGGAGCTCGGGCGAGCCGGCGTGCTCCGCCAGGACGGCCGCCGCGCCCAGCTTCAGCACAGCGTGGACGCGCTCGCGTGCGCTGGGGGCGTCGGGAAGGGGGCCTTCATGGAGGCGCGCGGGGCCGAGGACGCCGGGCCAGTGACGCACGCGCGCGCCGGGGAACCGCGCCTCCAACTCGGCGCGTGTGCCCACGCCGACGACCCGGTCGCCCTGGACGGCGACGGCTCCCTCCGCGACCGGCGACGGGTCGTCCCAGGCGCGCCGGAGCTCGTCCGCGGCGTGAATCGTCAGCACGGCAGTGTCAGTTCGGTGCGGCGGCCGGTCAGTTGGGCGCGAGCAGCTTCAACTCGGGGTGAGCGGTGCCGCCTTCGATCGCGGTCGAGGAGATGTGGGAGACGACCCGCTCGTCGACGGGGTCGTTCGCCGGGTCGTCGTGGACGACCAGGTGCTCGTACGTCGTGGAGCGCTGCGCCGGGACGCGGCCCGCCTTGCGGATCAGGTCGATGATCTCCAGGCGGTTGGAGCGGTGCTTGGCGCCGGCCGAGGAGACGACGTTCTCCTCCAGCATGATGGAGCCGAGGTCGTCCGCGCCGTAGTGCAGGGAGAGTTGGCCGACCTCCTTGCCCGTCGTCAGCCAGGAGCCCTGGATGTGGCGGACGTTGTCGAGGAACAGGCGGGCGATCGCGATCATCCGCAGGTACTCGAACAGGGTCGTCTGCGTACGGCCCTTCAGGTGGTTGTTCTCGGGCTGGTACGTGTACGGGATGAAGGCGCGGAAGCCGCCCGTCCGGTCCTGTACGTCGCGGATCATCCGCAGGTGCTCGATGCGCTCGGCGTTGGTCTCGCCGGTGCCCATCAGCATGGTCGAGGTGGACTCGACGCCGAGGTTGTGCGCCGCCTCCATGATCTCCAGCCAGCGCTCGCCGGACTCCTTCAGCGGGGCGATGGCCTTGCGCGGCCGCTCGGGCAGCAGCTCGGCGCCGGCGCCGGCGAAGGAGTCCAGGCCCGCCGCGTGGATGCGCTGGATGGCCTCCTCGACCGACACCTTGGAGATGCGGGCCATGTGCTCGACCTCGCTCGCCCCCAGGCTGTGGATGACGAGCTGCGGGAAGGCCTGCTTGATGGCGGAGAAGTGCTTCTCGTAGTACTCGACGCCGTAGTCCGGGTGGTGGCCGCCCTGGAACATGATCTGGGTGCCGCCCAGCTCCACGGTCTCCGCGCACCGGCGCAGGATGTCGTCCAGGTCGCGGGTCCAGCCCTTGGCCGTGTCCTTCGGCGCCGCGTAGAAGGCGCAGAACCTGCATGCCGTGACGCACACGTTCGTGTAGTTGATGTTCCGCTCGATGATGTACGTCGCGATGTGCTCGATGCCGGCGTACTGACGGCGGCGCACGGCGTCGGCTGCGGCGCCCAGCGCGTGCAGCGGCGCGTCGCGGTAGAGGACGAGCGCCTCCTCGGGCGTGATCCGTCCGCCCGCGGCGGCACGTTCGAGGACGGCTGTGACATCAACAGAGGTGAGGTCGGCCTTCTCGGTCACCGGAGCGTCCCTTTCGTCAAGGGTTGTGGACGGACCAAGCCAGCCTACGCCAGCCCCTCGCCACGGCCGACGTCAGGCCGTGTACGCGCCCAACAACAGCCCCACGTACGCGCCCGCGATCAGGAACGGCCCGAACGGGATCGCCGTCTTGCGGTCGGCCTTGCGCGCGGCGAGGAGCGCGCCGCCGTACAGCGCGCCGAGCAGGAACCCGGCGAAGGTGCCCAGCATGACGGTGGGCCAGCCGTACCAGCCGAGGACGGCACCCGCGCCGAGCGCGAGCTTCACGTCGCCGAAGCCCATGCCGCCGGGGTTGACGAGGTGCAGCACGAGGTAGCCGGCGCTGAGCGCGAGAGACGCGAGGAGGGCCGTCGTCCAGTCGCCGGCATGCTCCGGCAGCAGCGCGGCCACGCCGAGCAGGGCGAGGGCGGTCGCCGCGAAGGGCAGGGTGAGCGGGTCGGGCAGCCGCTGCACCCGCAGATCGACGACGGCGAGCAGCACCCCGACCGGCGCAAGCAGCAGCCAGACGGCCAACTCGGGCCGGGGACCGGTGGCGAGGCCGAGGACAGCGCACAGGCCGGCGGTGACGCCGGCGAAGAGCGCCCCACCGGGACCGTACGCCCCACGGCGCCCCCGTGTGCCCGCACCGGCACCGGCGTCTTCGGCGCAACGCGGACAGCGGGCGGGACCGGCCCAGCCGCGAACGGGATGCCCCTGAGGACAACGGTCGCGCCACCCGGGCACAGGCGATCCCTCTTCACCGTCCGCCCCGGCCCCGGCCGCACCGTCCGCCCCGGCCCCGTCGTCCCCCGCCGCGCCATCCGCCCCCCTCGGCGGCAACGCCACCGAGAACCGGTACGCGGCCCGAGGCAGCAGAGCCCCCACCACCGCACCCCACGTCGCCGCGACGACGAGCAGTGCGACGGCGCCGGACGTGCCGAGGCCGTTCATCCCGCTGCCGGGGCGGAGTCGCGCCAGCCGGGCTGGAGCTCGTCCAGGAGGGCCTCGGTGCGGGGAGGCAGGCCGCGGGCGCCGCTGCGGGTGACGAGGTCGGCGGCGAGGGCGGTGAGGCGGGCGGTGTCGCCGGTGGCGTGGGTGGCGCGCAGCAGTTCGTTCCACAGGCGCTCGTCGGTGGGAGCCGTCCGCAGTGCCGCGTTCAGCGCCTCGATCGCCTTCTCGGCACGGTCCTTCTCCAGATGGAACGCGGACAGGGCGAGCCCGATGTCAGCTACGAGCAGCGGAAGTTGGGCGTCGACGATCTCGTGGGTGAGCCAGCGATAGCGCCCCTCGGGCCGGTCGGCGAGGAGCGGCCCGCGCACCAGCACCAGCGCGTCGGTGAGCAGCCGTCCGCGCACGGCCCGGCTGTCGACGCCCTTGCCCTGGGTGGCCTCGTGGTAGAGCGAGCGCAGCACGTCCAGGTCGGAGACGACGGACTTGGCGAGGACCAGGCGTCCGCGCGCGTCGGAGCCGAGGCGGGGGGCTCCGTCGGGGTCGGACCCGAGCCAGGCGCGGAGCCGTTCGATCAGCGCGTCGCGGACGTCGTCCGTCACTCCGCGCGGCCACAGCGCGGAGGTGAGCACACGCGGGTGCACGCCCTCGCGGTGCAGCAGAAGCAGGGCGAGGGCCTCGTGCAGCAGCACGCTGCGCTCACCGTCCGGTGCGTCCAGCCCGATGATCTCGTACGAGCCGACGAGCCGCGCGTACACCGCGGGCCGCCCCTGCTCGCTGATGTCGACGAGGAACGGCGGGGTCGGGGCCGGTCCGTCCGGACCGCGCTCGGGGTCGGCCTCGACGAACAGCTCCACCACCGCCCGCCGTTGAACGGCCGGAAGCAACTGGGCCTCCAACTCCAGCCCGAGGAGCGGCGCGAGCAGTCTGCCCTCGCCGGTGATCTCCATCTCCCAGGCGGCACCAGGAAGTTCACCGCTCTCGGTGCCGACGAGGTAGCCGATGCCCAACCGGCTCGCGTCGGCGGCGAGTTCGGCGAGCTTCACGGCGTCCTCGGCGGAGGGCTCGGCGGCGAGCAGGACCAGGTGCGGAGCCCAACGGGTGTGCTGGGCAGGCCCGGTGCGGCCGGTGAGCACGGAGTCCTGTCCGGCCGCGCCGAGCGCTCCCCGCCGCTGCCGGGTCTCGGCCGCCATCGTCTCGACGAGCGCGTCCACGTCGTCCAGGTGCCGGATGCGGTTGGGGGCGAGCGGGGTGAGGTCCTCACCGAAGCCGACGAGGGTGATGGTCATGCGGTCCGACCAGCCGTTGGTGGCGAGCTCGGCGGCGACGGACGCGAAGACGGCGGCGCGGTCCTCCTGGCGCCCGCTGAGCGAGACGATGCCGGGCACGGCCTCCAGGTTGAGCAGCAGGCGGGAGTCGTCCATGGTGCCGAGGCTGACGAGCCCGGGGTACGGGGCGGCGGTGTCGGCGTCGTCGTAGCGTTCGGCGTCGGAGCGGGACAGCACCCAGAACGTCTGGTCCTGCCCGAGCTGCCATGGCGCGGGCGGCTTGCCGGACGGCTGGGCGAGCTGGAGGTGCAGGTCGCCGCCTGTCATCCAGGCGGCGTAGACGACGGGCAGGGCGCGTGACTCGGCGGCGAGGGACGCGGCGAGACCGCGCAGCGAGCGGTCGAGCAGCCGTACGCCTTCGGGATCGGCACCGACGAACAGCGCGTCCTGGACGTCCTGGGCGTCGCCGGTCGGGGTCGGCGGCTCCATGCCGCGCCGCCCGGTGACGGCCCCGAGCGCCGACTGCCACAGCAGCTGACGGCGTCGGCGGCCGAGGGCGCCGAGGAGGCCGGCGGCGAGGAGAGGCGCGGTGACCAGGGCCTCGGGGAGGCCGAAGGCGTCGCCGGACTCGGAGCGCGAGTCGGCTCGCCCGTCCGCCGCGGAGGCCGGAGGGCTGTGCCGCTGGGCGGGCAGCGAGACCTCACCCGATCGACCGCCGGCGTGCCCGCCGCCGTTGGCACGGGGCACGTCGGTCTGCACCAGCCCGCTGCTGCCCTCGTGCCCTGCGGCACCACCGGCACCGGTGCCGGCCGGCTCCGCCGCCCCGCCGGTCCGCGCGTACTGATCGATCTGCTGCTCGACGTCCGCGGAGACCTTCCCGGCTTCGTCGGGCAGCTCGACGAGGTCGCCGCCGCGGGCGTCGCCGGGCATCTCCATGATCCAGCCGGGCCGGATCAGACTCGCCTCGGACAGCCGGGAACCGTCCGGCTGCACCCGGTCCTTGTTGAGCGCGTAGATCTCCTTGTACCGGCGTCCGTCGCCGAGGTGGCGCTCGGCTATCTCCCACAGGGAGTCGTGGTGGCGGCCCTCGGGGGGCTGGATCCGGTAGTACTTCGTGTCGCCGTGCAGACGGGCCGCCCTGCCGTCGTCGGCCTGCGCCGCGGCGTGCGAGGCCTGCTGGGCGAGGGCTGCCGCCACGCCGGCGGCGGGCTGCTCCCGCGCGCCGATGAAGGTCCCCGGGGTCTGCTGGGCCGCGGCGACGGTCCCCCTCTGGTTGCCGTCCAGGCTGTGGCCGAGCTGCGAGAGCCCCGGGGTGAGGCTGGCCGCGGTGGCGCCGGCGAGCAGCAGGGCGGCGACGAGTTGCCGGGCGAGCAGCTGACTCGGCCCCGCGCCGGGCACCCGCCCCGGCACGCCCACACCGGACACCGCGGCCTTCACCTCGACCAGCACACAGGCGGTGAACTGCGCCCAGGCCAGCCAGACGACGACGGTCAGGATGTTCAGGAACGTCCTGACCGTGATCTCCTGCTGGAGCCAGTCGAGCGAGGGCACGCCGTCCGGCAGGGGCCAGCCGATCTGCACGGCCAGCGCGGCCGGCACCCCGACGAGGAGGACGAGCAACGCGACGAACGCGAAGAACGCCTTGACGAAGTCCCCGGCCGTCCGCCGCCGCACCCGCACCGGCTGCGGAGTCCGGTTACGCGGCCCCGCCGGACTTCCCGTCGAGCCGGTGGAGCCCCTCGAGCTTCCCGTCGAGCCTGAAGTGCTGCGTCGCGCCATGGCGGGTGTCCTGGGTCCGGAGTGAGAGGGATGCGTTGAGCCTACAGAGATCTTATGGACTGACACGGGTCGCGGGACACGGTCAGAGGGCCTAGGTCATCGGTCATCGGTGATCGGTCACCCCACCAGGTTCTCCGCCACCGACCGACCGTGGACGGTCACCGCGCCGCCGAAGAACATGCCGGTGAAGACCGGCTCGTAGGTGAGTTGGACCTCGACCTCCACCTGGTCGGCGTTCGCGGCCACGCAGTGGGTGGCCGCGATGTCCGAGCCGGACATGTCCATCTCGCGGGCGAAGGCCTTCACACGGGTGTCGCAGTTCTGGAAGTTGATGGGGGCGGCGCCGCCCTCGTTGCCGTAGAGGGCCTCGCGGTCGATGTCCTGGGCGGCGAAGCGGGCGGCCTGTTCCGCTATGTCCGCGGCCCGTTCACGCTTGGAGATGGACAGCCCGCCGTCGATGACGAAGGCTGACAGGGAGAGGAAGACCAGGGCGAAGATGATGACGGCCCCGGCGCCCGAGCCACGGTCACCACGGCACCGGCGCGCCCGCAGGGACCGTACCGCCGACGCACCGCCCGACCGCAGAGCCCGTACCGCGGACACACCGCGCGCCCGGTTCGCCCCGCCCGCCGGCCTCACGCCGTCCTCCGGAACGGGTCCAGTGGGGAGCTGAAGCTGGCCGAGAGGGTGGTCGGGATGTTCAGGCCGAGCATCGACAGGCCCCGCACCTCGCAGCTCACCTCGACCGTGAAGATGGTGTCGGGTTCGAAGCCCGGGCTGGTCTGGATCACGGACACCGGGCCGGAGCAGACGTCCGCGAGGTCGGCCCGCGCCGCCTTGCGCGCCTCGGCCAGCGCCGTCGCCCGGTCCTTCTGGATCGAGCCCGCGCGCGCCGCGTCCCGGGCCGCGCCGTCGATCGCGCCGCGTCCGTCGACGAGTTGACCGAAGGCCACCAGGACCAGGATGAACAGGATCATCACCGGGGCGAGGATCACCACCTCCACGGTGGACAGTCCACGGTCACCGGCGCGACGGCTCGCAGCGACGGCCATGTCAGTTTCCCCCCTCGGGCACGAACCCCTCCACGGGGCCCATCGACCGCGCGTGCACCGTCAGGTCCAGCCCCGGGAACACCGACGGCACCCGCGCCGTGATCTCCACGCCCACCGTGTCCTGTTCGGGCTGGAGCAGCGTGACGTCCGGCGACAGCACCAACTGCGGCCCCAACTGATCGATGTAGGAGTCCACGACGCCTCGCGCCTCGCCCCGCCAGGCGCCCGGCTGGGCGTCCGCGGTGGCACGAGCCTTGCGGGCGCCGGCCTGGGCCGCCGCCTGAGCCACGTGGTCGGCGAAGAAGTACAGCGCGAACTGCACCGTCGCGAAGATCAGGAAGAAGAGGACGGGGGTGAGGAAGACGAACTCGATCGCGGTCATGCCGGAATCACCGCGGGCGGCCGTGCCCCTGCGTACGGTCCGCGCCCTGCGGCGCATCGCTTCGCCGGCGACGCCGCTCACGCTTGTGCCCACGCCCACAACGCCCCCGTTTTCGCGTTACCTCGTCCGACCGATCAGCAGGTGCTGCTCGCGGTCGCGCCGTCGATGCACTTGCCGACCTTCTCGGCGCCGCCCTTCAGCGCCTGGTTGATGATCGCGGCCACCACGCCGACGATCGCCACGACGACCGCCGAGATGATGACCCACTCCACCGCGGAGGCGCCGCGGTCCAGTTCTCCGGAGCGGGCACGCTGGACGCGTCCCTGGAGGAAGGCGATCAGGAAGTCGACGCCGGCGTTGCCGGTGCTCACGTTCCAACGGGTCATGGTCAGTTGTCCTCTCGGATGGATCGACGTGCTCGTGCTCGCCAGTGTTCTGCGCGTTGTCGGATCGGTCTCGTCAGTTGTGGAAACGGTTGCTGACCTGCCTCATACCTGGAACACCCGCATCGCCGCCGGAAAGATCAGGAACACCAGGAACCCCGCGCACAACAGCAGCTGCGCCACGAGCATCGACTGTGACTTCTCGCCCGCGCTGCCCTCGATCTCGGCGAGTTCGCGGTGCCGCATGGTCTCGGCACGGGAGGCGAGGGACTCACGGACCTTGGCGCCGTCGTCCGCGACCAGGGCCAGCGAGGCCGACAGGTCCTTCAGCTCCTCCACGCCCAGCTCCTCCCCCAGCGCGCCCAGCGCCTGCCACTGGCTGAGGCCGGTGATGCGGGCGTCGGCGAGGGCGTTGCGGATGCGCTGCGTGGCCCAGCCGTCGGACACCTCCGCGGCCGCCATGAGCGCCTCCGGCAGACCTCGCCCGCCGGCCAGGTTCATCGACACCAGGTCGAGGTACGCGCCGATCACCCGCCGCAGGTCGCGGCGCTTCCGGCTCGCGTCCCGCCGGATCTCCAGGTCGGGCAGGAAGAAGAACAGCACCGCGCAGAGCAGAGCGAGCCAGACCGGCACGACCGGGCTGCTCTGGAACCCCATCGACCACACGACGGCGAACAGCAGCGGGCCGAAGAACAGACCGGCGACGGCCAGCAGCACCTTCGTGGCCAGGAAGCTCTCCCAGCTGCGCTCCAGCACATTGAGGTCGGCCCGCAACGAGCGCTGTTCCCAGCCCTGTTGGCGATACAGGTCGGCGACCTTGCGGCCGATCTCCGCGCGCAGCGAGCCGAACCGGCCCCCGGTCGCGGCCTGCCGCGCCGACTCGTACGCCGCCCCGCGCGCCCGCATCGCGTCGATCCGCGCGACCTGCGCGACCGCGCTGCGCTTGGACGGCATCAGGGCGCGGACGAGGGCGTAGACGCCCAGGCCGAGCACGACGCCGACGATGACCGGTGCGGTGAGGTTCACCGTCGTACCCCCTCCTCGTGGGTGGGAAGCGGCGCCTGCCCCGACGCGGCGGCCGCCCCGGGGACCGGCCCCGGCGTCGTGGCGGAGGCCGTCGAAGCCGCCGTACGCGGTCGCACGAACCGCACCGACGACTCGTCGCGGACCAGGAAGCGTTCGGGCGTCTCGATGGTGGACAGCTTGCGCAGCCACCAGAATCCCAGCCCGAACAGACCGCAGACGCAGGCGAGGACGAGCTGTCCGACGGCCGTGCCGTACGGCTCGACGAACTCGCGGTTGAAGACGGACAGTCCGAGCACGAACGCGATCGACACCGCGACCACGATCTGCACCGAACGGCGGGTCGACGCCCGCTGCGCCATGACCCGCTGCCGCATGTCGACCTCCTCCCGCGCCGACTTGGCGAGGGCGCCGAGGACCTGGCGCAGACCGGGGCCGCGCAGCCGCGCGTTGAGGATCAGGGCGGCGACGATGATGTCCGCCGACGCGTCGTCGATCTCGTCGGCGAGGACCTGGAGCGCGTCCGGCAGCGGGGTACGGGCACGCAGGCGGTCGACCAGGGCGTCCAGATGGGGGCGCAGGACGGGAGCGGCGGCGCGCGCGGACGCGGGAATGGCCTGCTCCAGGCCGACCGCGCCCGCGATGGTGTCGCGCAGCGACTCCGTCCAGGAGGCCAGGGCCTCCACCCGCTTCATGGCGGCCCGTTCCTCGGCCGCGCCGCCGAAGAGGCGGTCCCAGAAGAAGACGAGCACGGCGGCCGCGATTCCGGCCACCGTCCAGCGGGTGAGCAGCAGCACGCCCAGGCCTACGAGCGCGGCGACGGAACCGCGCTGTCCGGCGAACCGGAGCAGCTCGTTCGCCCGCCGGCCGGCCTTGCGCTTCTCGTGCTCCGGCTTGACCGGCAGCCCGCGAACGGCGACCAGGAGCAGCGCGAGACCGCCGCCGACGGCGACGCCGCACAGGAGCGCGTACAGGACAGTCGGGGAGAACAGCCCGCCCATCGATCCCAGCGAACCGAGTGCGGCCTGCGGATTCGCGCTCGCGGTCATGTTGCTCGCGCTCACGTCGGCGGTCATGGTGCTCGCACTCGTGGTGCCGACGGTCACTGTGCTCACAGCCAGTGCGTTCATGCTCATGGCGTCACCTCACCCCCACGTCGCCGCGGGACGGTAGCCGTACGCGATCAGGTCGTCCAGGCAGGCGATGGGCGCGTGCGGCACGACCCGTCCGTCGGGCGCCTCCGCGAACACCTCACTGGACAGAACGCGTCCGTCGACGCCGTTGACCTCGCGCACGGAGGTCACCGTGCGCTGCAGACGGCCACCCGTCTCGTAGTTGTTGCGCCGCTGGACGAAGACGACGAAGTTCACCGCGCCCGCGATCAGCATCTGGCTGGCCTCGATGGGCAGCCGTTCCGTCGCCTGGAGCGCATAGGTGGAGATGCGGTTGAACACCTCGCTGGAGCTGTTGGCGTGGATCGTCGACAGCGAGCCGTCGTTGCCCTGCGACATGGCGTTGAGCATGGTGACGATCTCGTCGCCGAGGACCTCGCCGACGATGACCCGGGAAGGGTTCATACGCAGGGAACGGCGCACGAGTTCGGCCATGCTGATGGCCCCCTGCCCCTCGGAGTTGGGCAGCCTCTCCTCGAACGCGACCACGTTGGGGTGGAGTTCGGGGAACGTGTCGAGCCCGAGCTCCAGCGCGCGCTCGACGGTGATGAGCCGCTCGTTCGGCGGGATCTCGTTGGCGAGGGCCCGCAGCAGCGTCGTCTTGCCGGCGTTGGTGGCTCCCGCGATCATGATGTTCTTGCGGGCGCGGACCGCGCAGGCCAGGAAGTGGCCCAACTCCGGGCTGAGGGTGCCGTTGCCGACGAGGTCGGAGATGAACACCTTGCCCATGCGGGCACGGCGGATGGACAGCGCCGGACGCCGCGCCACGTCCATCACGGCCGACAGACGCGAACCGTCCGGCAGCCGCAGGTCGAGCTGCGGATTGGCGGAGTCGAAGGGCCGGGAGGACAGACCGCTGTACGCGCCGAGCACCTGGATCAGCTCGATGAGTTCCTCGTCGGTCTCCGCGACCGGCTCACCGCGCACCTCGCGTCCGTCGGCGTAACCGACGAAGACCTGGTCGCAGCCGTTGATGTCGATGTTCTCGACCTGCGGGTCGTCCAGCAGGGGCTGGAGGCGGCCCACGCCGAACAGAGCGGCGTGCACGGCTGCCGCGTACTGCTCCTCCGTCTCGGCGTCCGGCGGCGTACGGCCCGCGGTGATCTCGGCGCGGGCGTACTCCTCCAGGATCTGGGCGATGACCGCGCGGGCGTACTGCCGCTCGTCCTCGGTGGACATCGGGGTGACGCCGGACGCCTGGTCGAGGCGGCGCTGCTCGGCGATGCGGTCGCCGGCGTCCTGCCGGAACCGCTTGACCAACTGGTGGTCGACCGCCGTCACCGCCCGGCTCCAGCGTGGCCCTGGTGCGCCTGCGCGGGCATGCTCCAGGCCGCGCCGTACTGCTGGTGGACGTCGGCGACCACCTTGCGGGCCGAGCGGACGAGCAGCGACTTGTCGAGCCTGCCCCGCTTGCGGCCGGCCAGCTGGTCCGCGCCGGTGGGGTCGTCCGCGAGCGTGCCGACGACCCTGGCGCCCGTCTGGGCGTGCACCAGCATGTCGTTGACCTGCCCCGAGATCTTGCCGGCGTGACCGGGATCGACGACCAGCAGTACGCCTATCAGCGGGGTCGCGAGACTCGCGGCGCCGCGCGGCCCGCCGTGCAGCCGGGCCGACAGGGCGGCGGCACGGTCACGGACGCGGGCGATCGCCTCCGGCTCGGTGCGCGAGACGAGGAGGACGAGGGCGGCGTGCGGGAACAGCTCCACGGCAGGGCTGTCCCCGCTGACGCGCCCGCAGTCGGCGATCACGTCGGCGGGAGCCTGCGGGGAGTCGCCGAGCGCGGCGAAGGCATGCCCGAGGGTGGGCCACAGTCCGGCCAGACCGGCCGCCTGCTCGGCGATCCCCAACCCTGCGAGAACCTCCAGGCCACCGCTCAACGGCTGCACGTGATCCCAGAGTTGGTCGGGAACGAGGCCACGGCGGGCGGTGGCGGCGATGGACAGCATCCCGGTGTTCGGGTTGAGCGGACCGCCGTGGGCGGCGGCACTGCGGTAGACGAGGTCACCGCCGGCCGGGTCGGTCTCGGCGAGCAGCGCGCGCCGCGGCCAGACCGCCGCGAGAGCGACGGCCGCGGTGGTGACGCCGGGGGACCCCTTGTCGGCGGCGAGAGCGATGAGCGCCATGGTGAGGGTGCCGCCTTCTAGTTGCCGGTGCCGGAACTGGAACTGCTGCCAGAACCGGTGCCGGAACCGGCGTCAGAGCCTGTGTCCGCGCCCGTGCTGTCGCCGGACGCGGTGCCGGAACCTGAAGCGCCGCCCGAGCCGGCGGCCGTGCCCGTGCCGGCGACGCGCACGATCGCGGCCGCGCCGGCGGACGAGGCCCGTGTCACCGCGGCGGCGTCGTCCTGGTCGACGAGAAGAGTGAGGGCGAGGTTGCCGGTGCTGACGGTCGCGTCACCCTGCTCCTTCACCTTGCCGACCTTCGCGCCGGCCACGATGAGCGGGTTGGACGCGCTGGAGGACGTGGATCCCGATCCGCTCTTCCCGGTGCCGCCGTCGACGTTGTAGACGTTCACGGTGTCGCCGGCCTTGATGTCCGACGGGTATTGGCCCTCCTTGAGGGCGAGACCGACGGAGGCTTTGCCTGCGGGGATGTCGGCGGTGTCGGCGAACATCTGGCCGACCAGCACGGTGCCTGCGTAGATGGTGGACCTGGCCTTCAGCTTCGCGAGCTGCGCCATCTGGTCCATGTGGACGTACTTGACGCCACTGTCCGCGGCGACCATCACGGAGGTCACGTCCGACTCCTCGACGGACTCACCGGCCGGAACGTCCTTGACCACCTTCATGACCTCGATCCGGTCACCGGCCCGCAGCACGAGCATCGTCGCGCCGAGCGCGCCGACCAGGATGAGCAGCACCGCGAGGGCGGCCAGCGCCGGCTTGCGCTCGCGCGGCGGGGTGGGAAGCCGGTCGCCGACCGGCGGTTGAGCCGGAGCCGCGGAACGACCCGCGCCCGCCCCCGTACGCTCCTGGATCTTCACGCAACCGCTCCCCGTCACACCCAGAAAACCGTCTGGACCGTTTGAGACCGCCTGTCACACGCACGGCGATGACCGACCATGCGCACACTCACTCAGGACTCCCCGAGGACTTCGCACATGAGGCGAACGCGGCGAGGTCTGCGGCGACCGGCCGGCCGGGACCGGGGTGAGTGTCAAGCGTTCGCACGGTATCAGCCGCACATAAGCCCCTCAAGGCGCGTCCGGGCCCTCGCGGCACAGCGAGTGGGGCGCTGTCGAGGGTCAACGGCTGCGCCCGGCAGTTCCGTTGGCCGTCGTGTGGCATCCGTTGGAGCACGGTGTGCGAAAGGGAATCTTCAAGCGTCCTTGCCGGCACTGACGAGGTCGGCCGGCGCCTTGGTGGCACCGTCGTCTCACCGGGAACCGCTGTGCCGCGCCGCTCATTTGCCGTCACTGGCGCGGTACCGCTACCACGGCCCTGCTGTTGACCGCATGCTGCGGGGCACGCACCGAGCAAGGTGAGCAGCCCTGCGGACGGCGCTTTTCTTTGCACAGGCCAACCCAGTGGTCACCCAGGGATTCGACGACCAGCTCAACGGAACCGTGCAGGGCGGGGATTGCGTCTCTGGTCCACGCCGGACGGCATTCGCTCCCCACCCGACAGCAATTCGCTCTGGTGCCGTACCCGCACCCCGGCTACCGTAACGCTGCCTCCTCAACCCCATACGCCCCGTCAGGAGCCCCTCGTGACCCGCCGCCCACGCCTGCTCACCACAGCCGCCGCCGGAGCGACGGCCGCCCTCCTGCTGACGGCTTGCGGCGGCGGAACCAACGACACGAAGTCCAACGACAAGATCGACGGCGCGGAGACAGCATCCGCGACCACCGCAACATCGACCACCCCGCCCCGCCCTTCGGCGCACCGGCCCCGCATCGAACTGCCTTCCGACTTGTCATACGCCTTCGACTGGTCCAAGACCGGGGACGCCGACAAGGACGCTGTCCTGAGCGACAGCGAGCAGTCCATCAAGGCCGTGGACCTGGCCATCGTGAACCAGAACGCCCTGGACAAGGCGTACCTCTATTACTACGAGGGCGAAGCCGCCGTGGGGACGCAGAAGTTCATCCAGACCTACGTGGACAACAAAGCGAGCGTCACTGGGGCCTATCGCTTCTACGACCCGCAGGTGAGCGTCGACAAAGGCGGGACCGCGTCACTGAGCTACTGCGAGGACCAGGGCAAGGCGTATGTGAAGTACCTCAAGACCAACGAGGTCAAGAGGACCGAGGTCACGGCCAAGAGCTACGTGTCGTATCACACGTCGCTGAAGAAGAACAGCAAGGGTGTGTGGGTGATCCAGAAGATCGTTTCTCAGAGCGGGAGTGCCCAGTGCCAGCCCTGATGCGCGTATCAGCGACGCCTCCGGTACTGATCACTGCCGGAATGTGCCTCGTGCTTCTGGCTCTGCCGAGCGTGGCGCACGCTGATGACACACTGAACGGGAACACCCAGAACTCGACTGGGACTTCGGGCGACGTCGACGGCGACACCCTCTCCGCAACCGCCGGAGGCATCGTCTTCGATCGTTCCAAGAACGGCGCCGGCCCCACCGCCGGCCCCGTCACCGCGACGACTTCCTGGACCCCGCCCGCCTGCTGGTACGCGCCGAAGTACACACCGGAGCAGCTCAAGGCCTACCTGGAACCGATCTGGGCGGCGGAATCCACCGGCTACGAATGGGACGCCGAGCAGCGGAAGAAGTACCTCAACAAGGAAGACCCGACCAAGGACTTCAACAAGGACAGGACCGGCAAGGGCTACTGGTGGGGCTCGTACGTCAACAAGTCCTTCCCGCCCGGCTGGGACAAGTGCGAAGCCGACTACTTCTGGGTCGACGCCGGCGACCCCCCTCCCCCCGGCATCCAGAATGCGATCACCCCCGAGATGCTCGCCGAACTCGCCTACGCCGAGATCCGAGTCCCCACCACCGCGGTCACCCTCGCCCCCGCCGGCACGACGAAGGTCAACCTTCCGACGTGGGCCTGGCTGGACGGCGCGGACTTCGAACCGGTCTCCGTCACCGCCTCCGTCCCCGTCCTCGGCATCAGCGCCACCACCACGGCCACACCGCTCTCGTTGAAGATCGACCCGGGCACACCGGACGCGGAGACCTACCCCGCCTCAGGGCTCTGCGAGATCGCGGGCGGCCGCATCGGCGAACCGTACGAGAAGGGCAAGGCCGACCGGACCCCACCCTGCGGAGTGAGGTACCTGCGCTCCTCGGGCGACGCGTCGTTCACCCTCAGGGCCACCGTCACCTGGAAGATCACCTGGACCGGCACCGGCACCCCGGGCGGCACCCTCCCGGACGGCTCCTTCGGTGCACCCCAGAACGTGGTGGTCCAAGAGATCCAGGCCGTCAACCGCTAACTCCAGTCTGACCACCCGGTCTGGTCGCGGACCCAGCTGGGTTGCCGATAGCGCATGCGAAGTGGGCCCGTTGGTCAAAGCCACCAGGTGGCGCAGCGAGTGAAGTGTCCACTCCATGAGCCGTGTTCGACGGTGGCTTCTTCTGCCGCCACGGTGACAGGGCCCAACCTGGCGAACCACGCGCCGCCCCGATAGCGTCAGTGCTCTTGCATGCACTGTTGTCTCACGGGGAGTCCACTGTGAAGCGCCGCACTTTGCCCGTTGCTCTCGCGCTCACCGCGACTGCAGCCCTACTGCTGACCGCTTGTGGGGGCGGGGGTGACGACTCGACAGGGAAAGACAAGATCGCGGGAGCGGACACGGGGTCCGGCTCACCGTCGGGTTCGGCCAGCGCATCCACCGGGGCTCTACAGAGACCCGACATGACGCTGCCGAGCGACGTCACGGAAGCCTTCGAGAGCTGGAAGGTGGGTGACGCCACGAAGGACGCCATCCTGCTGGACGCCGGCCGAGCTCAAACCGCGGTGACCTACTCGGTCACCAAAGGGGACCCCGAGTCTGCAGCGCTGAAGTTCTACCAGACCGGAGCGGCCCTCGCGGGAAGCCAGGACTGGGTCAAGGAGATCGTGGACGCAGGGTTCACCTACCACGGTGCGGTCCGCTACTACGCCCCCAACATCGCCGTCTTCGACGCCAAGTCCGCTGGTGTCTCGTACTGCGCGGACGAGAGCAAGGCGTTCAACAAGAACCGGAAGACCAACAAGGTCGACGAGGTGGCGGCGACCAACGACTCGTACGTCCTGTACAGCACGCGCCTGGAGAAGAACAGCAACGGTGTCTGGCAGACCACGAAGCTCGAATCAGAGCGGGGGAACCAGAAGTGCCTTCAGTGAAGCCGCAGCGTCAGTGGCTCATCGCAGGGGCGACGGTAGCAACTCTCGCTCTCACGCCCGGTTCAGCGTTCGCATGGGGCACTCCGGGCGGGTCCAACGGTGAGAAAACGGTGACCGGTGGCGGACAGCAGGGCACCAGCATCGTGTCCAAGGTGTCGTACACCGGCTCCACCCGCGGCAACACCAGAGGTACCAAGCAGGTGCAGCCCGTCGGCGACTGGACCCCACCCGCCTGCTGGTACGAACCCAGAAGCGCGGACGACTTCGCCAAGTACGTCGAGGACATGTACACCGAGACGGTCAACACGCCCGGCCAGCACAGCTACGCCAAGGCCTCCGTCGGCATGTTCCGCGACGAGTACAAGGACGGCACGTACAAGAACTACAACCTGGATCAGAAGGACAAGGGCAACTGGTGGGTCTCGGTCCGCGACGAGGACCGGTGGATGGAACCCGAAGCCCAACTCTGCGACAAGCAGCCCTTCTGGGTCGAGAACGGCGCCTCCCCGCAAGTACCGAACGCGGTGACCCCGCAAGTCCTCGCTGAACTCGCCTACAACCGCATCCAGCTCCCCACCACCAAGGTCACCCTGGCACCTGCCGGCACCACCAAGGTCAACCTCCCGACCTGGGCCTGGCTCGACAAAGCCCGGTTCAAGGAGGTCTCGGTCACCGCCTCGCTCGCCGTGCCCGGTCTCAACATCCAGGCTACGACCACCGCCAAGCCGGTCTCGCTGAAGCTCGAACCGGGCACCCCGGACGCGGAAACCTACCCAGGCTCGGGCGAGTGCACGATCAACGCGGACGGTTCGATCGGCGCACCGTACGCCGCCGGCAAGGCGGACCAGACCCCGCCGTGCGGCCTCAAGTACCTTCGCTCCTCGGGTGAGGGCACCTTCAAACTGCAGGCGACGGTCACCTGGGAGATCAGCTGGACGGGCAGCGGCGGAGCGGGCGGCAGGCTCCCTGACGGGACGTTCGGCAACGACCAGGACGTCAAGGTTCAGGAGATCCAGGCGGTGAACCGTTGAACAGCAGTCGACGCTATTTCCAGACCAACCAAGGAGCATAGCCGTGGGTTTCAAGGGAATGGACGCGGTCCAAGCTCCCAAACTCGCCGCTGCCGTCGACGTAATGGGCGGAACCCTCAGCATTCAAGGCGGCTTGATCAGCGGAATCCTCGCCAAATGGAATGCAAAGGCCGAGGGAGTTTCCGACTTCTCCAAGAAGGCACAGTGGGCGAGCGACGAGGCGAAGGACATCCGGCGACGCCTGGGCATCGCGCTGGACGACCCTGAGACCGTCCTCACCTTCGCCGGACTGGCCGGTGCAATCGAGACCTGGCAGGAATTCAAGAACGGCACACTCAAGGACATCAAGACGCCTACGAAGATCCTCAAGATCCCGACGGCGATCGAGGGTTCGCTCCGGCTCTACAAGATGTGGGCTCAAGGCCAGAACATCGACGGCGCGCGAGCCGTGTGGGAACTCAACAAGTACTTCGGCTCGGAGGCGGCCCGCATCCGCGCCACGCGCGGCGAGTTGTTGCGAGAGCTCCTCAAAGCACAGAGCCTCCGCAATCTCTACAAGGAGCCCTGGCAGTGGCAGCAGGCCGTGCGAGCCACTGCCGTGAAGCTCAAGATCCCATATGCCGAGAAGCTCTTCCAGAGGGCTCCCGGGACGGGGGTGCTCGCCCGCCGGGTTCTCCTTCCGCTGACCGTGCTGCACGGAGTGAAGCAGATGTTCATCCCCGACCACCAAGGGGCTCAAGGTTGGGTGGATCGGGGCATGGGTGGCGTAGAGGCCGCCGGCGCAGTGGCTGTGCTCGGCGGCGCCGGCATGGCCACGGCCCTTGGCGCGTCCGCGACCGTGGCTGCTGCAGTGCCGGTCGTCGGTTGGGTCGCGCTGGGCGTCACAGGTGCTTACTTCCTCGGCAGTTGGGCCTGGGACAAGTGGGGCGACGACATCAAAGCCGGGGCCAAGGAGGCATGGAACGCCACCACGGAATGGGCCGGAAAAACGAAGGACAAAGCCGAAGAGATTGTGAACGGCACGAAGAGTGCCGTGACCAATCTTGTTCCAAACGCCATTCACAAGTATAAGTTTTGGTAACCAAGCATCGGATACACAGTCATGCAAAGCCATGAAATCGACATGGACCTCGAGGAGTTTCGGGGGATCCTGGGGGAAGCCCTGGCGGAGGGAGGAAGTCAACACCTTCTGAGGCTCACCGACGAGGAAATCGCCGTCCTCGACCCGGAGTCGCTCGAGAAATGCATTGCCCCGACTCCCCGGCTTGCCGAGCTCTCGCGCGAGGAGCGGGAGTGGGTCTACGCCACAGCTCTGCGTTCCCTCGTCTCACGCGAGGCTGTCGAGGTCGCGAACATCGATGAACTCGACGCCGTCCTGCGCACAGCCCAGGAATCGGGAGCACAGGGAGCGGCCGACAGGCCTTCCGGTGTCGACCTGGATCTGCGGATCACACCTGAGGTGAGCCTCGCTCTGACTCTCCGACGCACGGCTTCCAGGGCTCTCGCCGTCGAGCAGCACACCTCCGGTGGTGTGGCTCATGCGATCGTCTACATCCACGCCGCGGACCTCTACCTCGTGGAGCGGGTCACAGCAGGTGGCCTCCACATGTTCACGCTGGCCGGCTCCGCCAAGGACGCTGCCCATGTCGTGCAACTGCTGGTCGATCCGTTCGACGTCGCGGACAAGGACGGTCGGGTGCACCGACTCACTCCGCAACAGATCAACGACGAGAATGTGGGCAGCCCTCTCAGCGAGGCGATCAACTCTGCCCTCGTCGTCGGACAGTTGGTCCTGCTTTCCGGCCGACCCGGTCCCCTACTGACGACATACGCCACGGAACGGGCATTGTGGACTGTTTTCGTCGAACACCCCGATGCCCCTTCGGGCATCGAGGCTCGGACGGTCAGCAAGTCCTCATTGAGCAGAATGATCCGCCGACTCATCGCCCTTCCCGACGGCCAGGAGCCACAATGAGCCGCGAAACCGACTGTCGCGAGGACCTGCGCAAGCTCAAGAAGTACGCCGATGAGCTTGAGCAGGCCGTCGACAACGTGCAATCTCTTTGCGGTGAGAGCACATGGAAAGGGCCGAAGAGCGAACGCTTCCGAAGTGAGTTCGACAGACACAAAAAAGAGATAAAGAACGCTTTGACCGATGCGCGGGCGGCCATGGCGCATGCCCTCAAGCGGGTCGAGCAAGAAGAGGCCGACAAGAAGAAGACCGGCAGCGGGAGTTAGTCCATGGGAGGAAAGCAGCAGGTACTCGGCGGCACCGCAACGCCATCCGAAGGGCGTCGCCTTGCTGCTGTGATCCTGGACGCCCTGGTTGCCCTAGCGGGTGGGTTCATCACGGTGACCGCAGTGTCCATCGACGCGGCCGGCCAAGGCCCGGCAGCGCTGCCACTGGCGTCTCCGGCCCTTTGGGCGACGGGTTTGTGGGCGGCACTCGCGTTGTCCTTCGCTAACCATGTCCTGCTCACGATGGTGACGAAGGGCAGCTTGGGAAAGCTGATCACGGGCCTGAGGGTCGTCCGGACGTCTGGTGAAGATCGTGTCGGATTCGTCCGTCTCGTGGGGCGATGGCTCTTCGGCTTCTACTGGTCGATCGTCTTCGTTCCTCTCCATCTGGCAACGGACAGCGGCGTGGAACAACAAGACGCGGTGGGTCTGCGTATCGTGCGTCGAACGAAGCGTGTCTGAGGCAGATCAAGAGAGACGAAGTGCTGCGATGCCCTTCAGCTCCCGGCCTCGCGGGCGACACCGAGCCCTGATCGGCGTTGGTGTCGCGATCGCGACAGTCTCCGCATTCGCCATGTACCGAGCTGCATCCGGTGGCGCGGGCAGTCAACCGGTCGAGGTCGAATTCGTTCTCGGCGGTGGGGCCACGACGGGCAACCCTGCCGGAGACGCAGCGGAGGACGCGCAGTTGGCGATCATGGGAAGTTCCGCGGACTCGCGGCCGCCGACGGCACTGTGTACCTCTTCATCGACGACGAGCAGGGGACGGTGATGTGGAAGCGTCAGCCTTCCGGTGTGACCTCGAAGGTCCCCCTCGTAGGCATGAACAGCCGGACAGCCGAGCAGGCAGCGGTGGCATCCGACGGGACCGTGTATCTCGCCGCCGACGGATTGGTACCGACGGCAGGCTGTATCCGCTGGTCGGGGCCGAGGATCCCGGTAGCATCGAGGAGCCTCAGCGCCCATTCGAGAGCATAGGGCGGGCACTCGACGCCGAGATCGCGGGGGGGGATCTCTCAACGCATCACGCGGCGATCTCGCGGCTCCCCTCAATCGCCCCGAAGTCTACTATTCCGATGCGCCAAAGACATTTTCTCCCCCATTTTCGAACGATTAGCGTTGAGATGGAGAAAAGTCTCCTTCGCAAGAAGATTTCATCAAAAACTTGGTGCCGGGCAAGGCGGTCTACCGCATCTCGGCGTGCCATTGGTCGGCCGTCTTGCCGACCCAGGACTTCCTTTTATCCCCTACGTCCTGAGCGGCAGATTTGTGAAGGTTTCTGAGGTCTTTCACCTTATCGTGCAGGTTACGCTTCAGCGCCTCGAGACGAGCTCGATACGGATTGTCGACTTCCGGCTGTTCGGACGCTTCTCCCACAGTTCCCTCCGGAGGTGATTCACGTTGATGCTGCGAACACTTGCAGGAGCGCTACGAACTCGCACTATGGAGCATCCCGTGCAACAACCGCAAGGAGATGCAGGGCTGGGCAGAACGGATGACGGACTTCGACCATTTGCGATAGTGTCTGGTGCGACGAACACAGGGTTCGTCAGGCTTCGACACACGGGGAGGCAGGTCATGACACTCAAGGGCGCAGACACCACTCGACTTCGCAGTCTTTCAAAGACCTTCAAGGCTCAGCACACCAACCTTGACGAGCTGATTCGAGCGATCTCGAAGGGAACGCTCGAGAGTGAGGACTTTTGGAAAGGCCCGCGGGCCAACCGATTCCGCAGCGAGTGGGACAAGCTGAAGCCCTCCCTGACGAACTTCCTGCAGTCTCTTGAAAATGCCCAGAAGGAGACCACGGACGCGGCCGACGCGAACGACCGCATCAACGACTAGTTCGACGTCGGCGACTCTGCCGATGAGCAGGGGGAGGCCGGACAGCCAAAAGACTGTCCGACCTCCCCTTCTTCGCACGTGCATGACCTCACTCCGGCAGAACTGCCTGGGCCGGCATCGCTTCGCCGGCCTGCACGAATAGCCCCCGCCCGGTAGGACCGCCGCCGACGTTGGACGGCAGTCGGATACTGAACATCTCGCCGTCCTGCGAGCCCTGCGGTGCCAGCAGAAACCCGGTGCGGGAGCGGCGCGCCTGCACGACGAACCCCCGGTACTGCGAGGACAGAGTGTCGACGGCTCCTGCCGCGATCACACCAAGGCCGCCATCCATGCCGCGTTTGACGACCTCTTCCAACGCCTCGTCGAGCGGCGTGTCGTACAACAGTTCCGCGTCGTCGACCACTACGACATAGGGTCCCCGCGCTCTGCTGATCAACGCCTCCAACTCGTCCTCGGTGCTCTCACCATCGAGGGAGCCAAGCACGCCCGGCATCGTGGCCAACTCCCGCAGAGGTGACCGCCGCGGGGTTATCAGGATGACCTCGGTTCCCCGCCGCAGCAGAGAGCTGGTCGCTGTGATCAGGGTGCTGGAGCGGCCGGACTTCGGGGGCCCCGAAATGACGAAGCCCGGCCCCCCGTCTTCCAGGTCCACGCCCAGCGGTTGCAGTTCGTCTCCTCCTACCGCGAAGAGGGCCCAGAGGGGCGAGACCGGAGCGAAGTCGGGTAGCAGCGACATGGCTTCGCGTGTGCCGATGCGAGCCGGCAGCACGTCGACCCGGATAGGGCGCTGATGCTCCGTCACCTGGAGTCCACAGTCAGTCACCGAGCGCGAGATCTCCTGCAAGGCCGCCACCTGCGCCTGCCCTGCTGGGCTCTCTGCGAGCAGCGCCAACTGGCTCTCCTGCACCCCGTCGTCCGTGGCCTTGAGCGCCCTTCCGGTCGGAACGTCTTTAGGGACGTCTTTGCTGGACAAGCCGGCAAGGGCGTAATCCGCCTGGTCGGCAAGACGCAGTACGAGACGTTCGCTGAACGAACTTGAGATGTCGCCGGTGAGTCCGCTGCGGTCGGTTGTGAGGACTACCTTCACTCCGACCGCGGCACCCTCTCGGAACAGCCGTTTGGCCGCGTCGACGAGTCGTCCGTAGTCGTAGCTCTCGAAGGCCTGGCGAAAGGCGTCCCAGCCGTCCAGGAGAACCACCATCCACGGAAGCCGATCCGCCGGATCAGCTGCCGCCCGCTGTTCCGCGGCACTGGACTGCCCTCTCTCGGCGAGGAGCATCTGACGTCGGGAAACCTCGCTCAGCAGCCGTCCCAGTAGCCGGTCGACACGCGGGGTCTGATCACGTGTCACTACTGCGCCGCAGTGCGGAAGGCTGGTGAGCGGGAGCAGCGCGTTGGCGCCACAGTCGATGCCGTATACGTGTACGTCGCGAGGGGAAGCGGTACGGGCGACGGCTCCCGCGATGGTTCGCAGGGCGGTCGACCGTCCCGAACGAGGGCCACCAGCGATCATCAGGTGTTCGCCGTCCGCCAGATCAAGGGCGAGCACCTCGCGAGCCTGTTGGGCAGGAAGGTCGGTGAGCCCGAAGGGCACGGAGGCCACCGAATCGCCGCTGGACTTCCCCGTAGGCAGCGACTCCAGATCCGCGAGAGTCACCTGCGAGGGGATGGGAGGGAGCCAGGGGCTGCGCGGCTGCGCGCATCCGAGTGCCTTGGCGCCGTCAGCAATCGCGTCGACCAGCACGGCGAGGTCGGTCACCATGGTCCCGTCGTCCTCGTCCTGCACAGCGCGTGGCAGGGGGCGACCATACGCGGTCCAGTCGAGGAGGCTCACGGTCACATCAGGAGCGGTGTCGGCTCCAGGGCGCCGCCCTCCGATGCGCGCGGACTGCACCCCGACGAGCGATTGTGACCCGGACCGCACGTAGCAACGCCCTGGTGTGGATTTGGAGATGTTCCCCGCGTCGGGTGCGTCGATGACGTCACGCGATTCCTCGGCGTTGGTGACGCGTAGGGCGATGCGCAGGTTCGTGTTCGCCCTGATGTCGGCGCTGACCACGCCGGCCGGACGCTGAGTGGCCAGCACGAGATGAACACCGAGCGATCGACCTCGCCTTGCGATGTCCACGAGCCCGGCGATGAAGTCGGGCAGCTCCGCCACCAGGGAGGCGAACTCGTCGATGATGAGGACCAGCCTGGGCATCGGCTCCAGTTCCGGCCGGAAGCGCCGGGCATCGTTGTAGTCCTCGATGTCCTTTGTGGCTGCTTCGAAGAGGATCTCCTCGCGACGTCTCAGCTCCGCAGCCAGCGAGGCCAGCGCCCGCTCGGTCAGGTGGGCGTCAAGATCGCTCACCATGCCCACTGTGTGAGGCAACCTGGCGCAGTCCTGGAACGCACTCCCTCCCTTGTAGTCGATGAGAACGAAGTTCAGTGCGTCCGGTGTGTTGCCCACGGCCAGAGACGCGATGATCGTCTGAAGGAGTTCCGACTTACCGGCTCCCGTGGTACCGGCGATCAGCGCATGCGGGCCGTCTCTGCGGATGTCCAGTAGGTACGGCCCGTCGGCTGCCAGGCCAATGGCCGCAGTCGTCGTCGACCCTCCACGCTTCCAGATCGCAGCGATGTCGGCACCGGCCGGGTCGGGCATCTGAAGCAGCTCGAGCAACCTCGCGGCAGTGGGAAGCGCGCTGTCCGCGTCGTCACGACTCACGTCTCGCACCGGCGCCATGGCCCGGGCCGCTCGCTCACACCAGGCGACGGACACCTGATCGGCCAGCACATCCCCGACAGCCTCATAACCGTAACCGCGCAGGTGGACGGAGCTCGACGTATCGGGCGGCCAGCAGACTGCTGTGCGGCACTCCTCCGGGAGGAGCCGTTCGTCTTCGTCGACGCAGAGTGCGAAGATGCCGTGCCCCGGCCCCTCCTGCAGCAGTTGGGGCACGCCGGGGATTCGCCGCAGCAGTCTGGCGCCGTCGAGGACGACCAGCACGTGCGGATCTGGGCGCAACACACCCAGACCGCCGCCCTCCCGGGCCGCGGCTTGCCTTCGCGCCAGTTCGTTCAACAGTTCGTGAACACGTCTCGCGACAGACTCGGCATCCGTTCCCAGCAACGCCACACAGTTCTGGCCGTGTTGCGGTATGGCATGCGGAAGCCACTGGGTCCAGCTCCAGTTGTCGGCAGCGTCAGAGGCCGACGAGAGGACGACGAGCGAAAGGTCACGAGGGCTGTGAAGCACTGCGGCTTGTGCGGTCATCCAGCGCGCGGTGCCAACGGCGCGGTCCCGATCGCCGGCGACCCCCACCACCCCGAGCTCAGCGAAAGGAAGCGTCATCGGCACGTTCGTGACGATCGGCGGCTCCGGATCTTCTGCCTCGATCCCGCTCGCACGACCGTTCACCAACTCGATCTCGGCCTTGAGGTCGCTGAAGCCGACACGAAGGTGCATCGCGTCCGGGTCTGTGATGCGACGCTCCCAGAGGCGCCTGCGGGGCCCCGTGGCGAAGACGAGGAGTTGCCCGGGATCGGGGAACGCTTCGCGGCGGCGGCGCTGGTCACGCTCCGCCAGCCGCTTGAGCTCCGCCTCGTGTTCCTCCTTCGCCTTCTTGTACTCCTTCATCGCCGCGCGGTACTTCTTCTTGCCGTGCCGCCGGTCGCTGAACCACTGTCCGAGCATCATCAAAGGCGACAACAAGCAGAAAAGAAGCATGTAGATCGTTTTGGTGACGAAATACATGCCCGCGCCGAAGAACAGCGGCAACAGCATGGAGAGGAGCTGAAAGCGAATCCCCTCGTCCTTGCCTGGCGGAAGGGGAACCGTGAGCCTCGGCCTGGTCAGGGGGGAGGACAAGCGGGGCGGGCGGTTGTAAGCGAGTCCCCCCTCACCCGTAGGAGAGAGGTGCGCATCCGGTTCACCTGGTTCCTCGAGGCTGAAGAGCGAATCGCCGGCCCTGAGCAGCACACCGGGCTCCCACTTCTGTGCAGCGGAAACCTGCTCGTCGTCGAGGTACAGCAGGGCGTCGCCATACGGTGCGATCTCGACGTGGCCCTTGATGTCGACGGTCACCCGGGCCGCCACTGCCGCCAACCGGACGTCCTCGACCCCGAGCGTGCATGTGTCGGCAGAACCGAGAGTGGCGACCCCCACCGACAGGCGGGCGACGCGTCCCGCTCCGGGACCGCCACACACCCGGACCTCGTACCTACCGGTCGGCTCGCCCGCGGCCAGGAAGGGCCCGATGGCGTCATCGGTCGTGATCCGCGCACCGTCCCTGAGTGCATCGCCGACAGGTGCCTCGGGTGGGAAGGGACGCCCGTCCACCCATAGCGCCGTGGAGACTGTCTTGAGGGGCCACGAATGCTTCAACCCGCGAAGAGGCTCGATGCCGCCTGACGCCAGGTCACCTGACGCGCCCCGGCCTCGCTGAACGCGGCTCAGCGCCTCGGCCAACTCGACCGCTGTCACCGCTTTGTCGGCGCTGATCATCGCGTCCTGAGGTGCGACTCCTTCTTGAATCAAGGTCGCCCGCACTCGCATCAAGACGTGCCCCCTCCCCTTCAGTGCCCCACGGTAAGACCGGACACCGAGCCTAGCCCGCCCCGGCGGGGGCCTCGTCGCGTGGAGGTCGGATCGAAACACGAGGCTCGCCCGGCACTCTGTGGCGCTCGACGGAGACCACTGGCCCACCTAGCCGGGATGACCCACTTCCTCCAGCGAAACCTTCGGAGCGAACGCCTGCAAAGCATTCACGAGACGTTCACGGTCGAGAGTCCACAGGTTGATGTGCCTGCTGGCCAGAAAAAGTTCGTGATCGACGTGGGAAGCGAGCCGAGTCGTCTGTTCCGGACTGAGCGAGGAGTTCGGGCCTGGAAGCGCCGGTGCGCCCGGGCGGCGGCGCAGTCCCACGTAGCGCATGGGCGTCATTGCCGCCGTCGCCTGGTCCCAGAGGACCACGGCTGTGATGTCGGACCACGGCACGAATGCGGTCTGACGTGCATGGCGTGCGGGTGCCCCTCCGAGGGTGACACCTCGTTCGTCGACCCGGAGGGCGACGAGCCGCCTCACCCACGCGCCGCTGACAAGCTGGAAAGGGGTCCAGGAGTATCGAGCCTCGTACACCGACGAGCGAGATGTGGCCATGCGGCGATGTTCGCATGAGCAGCGAAGTCGACATGGTGACCACAGGTGCGTTTGGGTGGACTCGCTTAGAGCGGTCCTGCGGAGGCCCACCTCCGGGCGGGGGCGGCTGCTGGGCCTACGCGAGGTGCTGCGCGCGAACCGACGTCCGCGGCGTGGTCAAGCCGCAGGCGTCGGGTGCGGGTGGCGACCTTGACTAGGGCTGGAGCAGTTCCACCTTTACGTCTGCCGGGAAGCCTGTTGTGGGGCCGACGCGGCGGGCGAATTCTGTTACCGCTGCGAGTTGGGCGGGGCCGAAGCGGAAGTCGAGGGTGGTGAAGTACTGCTCCAGGACCCGTTCGTCGAAGGCCTCCCAGCGGGCTGCCTGTTCGGCGACCTTGGTGACCTCCTCCAGGGAGAGGTTGCGGGAGGCGAGGAAGGCCTCGTGGACCTTGCGGGTGATGACCGGCTCGCGTTCCAGGTAGTCGCGGCGGGCCGCCCAGACCGCGAAGACGAACGGCAGGCCCGTCCACTCCTTCCAGAGCGCGCCGAGGTCGTGGACCTCCAGGCCGTACGTCGGGCCGTCCAGGAGGTTGGCTCGCAGGGCCGCGTCGCCGATCAGGACGGCGGCCTCCGCCTCCTGCATCATCAGGCTCAGGTCCGGCGGGCAGGTGTAGTAGTCGGGGCGGACGCCGTAGCGGTCCGACAGGAGGAGCTGGGCCAGGCGCACCGAGGTGCGTGAGGTGGAGCCCAGGGCGACGCGCGCGCCGTCCAGTTCCCCCAGGGGGACCTTGGAGACGATCACGCAGGACATCACCGGGCCGTCGCAGCCGACGGCGATGTCGGGGAAGGCGACCAGGTCGTCGGCGTTCTTCAGGAACTCGACGAGGGTGACGGGGCCGATGTCCAGGTCCCCGCTCACCAGCTGTTCGCTGAGCTTCTCGGGGGTGTCCTTGGTCAGCTCGAAGTCGAGGAGCGTGCCGGTTCTCGCGAGCCCCCAGTAGAGGGGCAGGCAGTTGAGGAACTGGATGTGGCCCACGCGGGGTCGGTTGCGAGAATTGTCCACATCGCGAGACTAGACCCCGTCCGGTACGCTCCTGTCCCCGGCCCCTCGGTCAACCGCTTCTCCGGATGTTCAAACATTCGGGTGACGTGATCTTGACCTCTATTGCGTTCGGCTGCCCGCGTGCTAGGCTCGCCGCAAGTTGCAGTTTGGTTTCCCTTGCAGTACAGAGCCTGCGGAGCATGTAACCGCGGGCTCTCGTCGTTTTCAGACGTATGCAGTTGTGCGGCACTGTTTTCACACTTGCAGGTTCTGGAGCAGGGCAACCCTTTGGGCCCAAGGAGGGCTTATGGCTACCGGAACCGTGAAGTGGTTCAACGCCGAAAAGGGCTTTGGCTTCATCGCCCAGGAAGGCGGCGGCCCCGACGTCTTCGTCCACTACTCCGCGATCAACGCGCAGGGCTTCCGTTCCCTGGAGGAGAACCAGCAGGTCTCCTTCGACGTGACTCAGGGTCCGAAGGGCCCGCAGGCGGAGAACGTCACCCCCGTCTGATCGTCACGTCCGTGACATCGCAAGTCTGAGAGCAGTACCCAAGGAGCCCCGCGCCACTGTTGTGGCGGTGGGGCTCCTGCCTTTGCCTGTGGCGCTCGGGCGGGGGGGGCTTCACTCGGGGGAGTGGTTTGGGTGCCGCCGATCGGAGGTTGGTCGGTGGGCGGTGGTGGTGGGTGTGGGGGCGGTGGGGGGGTGCTGGTTGTTGTGGGGTCACCCGGGTGGGGGTTGGGGGCGTGTCGCTTCGGTGTGTTTTTCGCCCCCGCCGCCCCTTCCCATCCCGTCCCTGGGGGCTGCCGCCCCCAGGCCCCCGCTTCGGCCCTGGACGGGCCTCGTCCTCAAACGCCGGACGGGCTGAGTCACCCCCAGCCATGCCGGACGGGCTGAGTCAGCCCCAGCCGTGCCGGAGGGGCTGAGTCTGCCCCAGCCGTGCCGGAGGGGCTGAGTCACCCCCAGCCTGTCCTCAAACGCCGGACGGGCTGAGTCGCTCGCGCTAGCCTCGCAGTTCATGACCGCTCGCGACTTTCTCTCCGACACCCGTGCCTTCTACGACGCCGTCGCCGGTGATTACGCCGAGGTTTTCTCCGAGGAGCCGGCTCGGCCCATGGATCGGGCGGTGCTCGGGGGGTTTGCCGAGATCGTCGGGCGGGGTGGGGTGGTGGTCGATCTGGGGTGTGGGCCGGGGCGAGTCACGCGGTATCTCGGGTCGCTCGGGCTGGTGGTGTCCGGGGTGGACCTTTCGGAGGGGATGCTCGCCGTCGCCCGGCGGGAGAATCCGGGGATCGCGTTCGAGCTCGGGTCGATGACGGACCTCCCGCACGAGGACGGCTCCGTCGACGGGGTCGTGTCCTGGTACTCGTCCATCCACACGCCCGAGCCGGAGCTGCCGGCGCTCTTCGCCGAGTTCCTGCGGGTCCTGCGCCCCGGCGGGCATCTGCTGCTCGCCTTCCAGGCCGGGGACGAGGTCCAGCGCCACGACCAGCCCTGGGGGCACCCCGTGGCGCTGGACTTCCTGCGGCGGGAACCCGAGCTGATGACCGGGTTGCTCCTCGCGGGCGGGTTCGAGATGCGCTCGTGGACCGTGCGGGAGCCTGAGCCCTCCTTCGGCGAGAAGGTCCGGCAGGCCTATCTGATCGCCCGCAAGCCACAGGGCGAGTGAAGGGCCCTCCCGCCTCACGCCGCCTTCGGCAGGATCTCGCGGCAGTCCTCCCACGCCGCACGGCTCAGCAGCGGGCGGAGGCGGGTGAACAGCGCCAGCAGGTCCGGGCCCCACCGGTCGCGGAACTCCGGGTCGTGCGCGGCGAGGTCGAGCTCGTTGGCGGCGGTGAGGTCTGCGAAGTCGCGCAGGGTGCGGGGCGCGGGCGTCCACTGGACGCCGGAGAAACGGTCGTGGAAGCAGGGGGCCGGGCCGGCCAGGCCCGGGTACGTCGCCCCGCGGTCGCAGCTCGCGTACAGGTATACGATCGCCTCCGCCTCCCGCCCGATCACCCGGGCGAGCTCGGAACGGCGCTCCAGCGGGAGCAGACCGTCCGGGAAGCCGTCGGTGCCGTAGAAGGCGTGGCAGAGGCCGGCGGTCTGCAGCGCCGGGCGCGCCTCCCACGCGGCGAGCCGGGAGCGTACGCGGCGCACATGGGCGAGGAGCGTGCCACCCGGGTGCGCCAGCGCGCCCGCGCCCAGATCCCGCAGCAGCGCCTCGGCTCCCTCGACAGACACGGCTTCGGTCATGGCAGCGGCCCCCTTCCTCCGGGCGACGAGGGTCGGCACCCGCTCCCCCCTCCTGGCGTCCGGACGTCCACGGGGGTGCGGAGCGGGTTGCCGCCCAGGGCCCCGGGGAGATCGTCGTACGGCCCCAACTGCTCAGTCAATCCTAAGGATTTGTAGCCATCCCCAAGTCTAAGCTTGGCCCTCATGACGCTGGAGGATCTGCGGGTGTTCGTGGCCGTGTGCCGGGCGGGCAGCCTGAGCGCGGTCGCGCGGGAACTGGGGTGCACGCAGTCGGCCGTGAGCCAGCACGTCAAGCGCCTCGAACGGGAGACGGGCGTGGGCCTGCTGGAACGCCGGCCGCGCGGAGTCGTGCCCACGCAGGCCGGCCGGATACTCGAGGCCGCCGCCGCGGAGGGCATCGCCGGACTCGGTCTGGCGCTGCGGCAGGTGCGCGACCTGTCCGACGGCGTCAGCGGGTACGTCCGCGTCGCCACCGGCGCGACGACCGTACGGCACTTCATGTCCGACGCCCTCGTCGCGTACCGCCGCGCCCATCCCGGCGTCAACCTGGAGTTCCGTACGGTGAGTTCGGGCCGCGGCTCCTTCGACGCGCTCGCCGACGGCACACTCGACCTCGCCTGGATCACCCTCGGCCCTCCGGTGCGCGGCATCGAGCAGCGGCGGGTCGTCGACCTCCCCTGGATGCTCGCCGTACCCGCCGACGACCCGCTCGCCGGCCTCCCCCACGTCGACGTCGCCGACCTGCGCGACGTACGGCTGATCCGGCTGCCCCCGAACTCCGCCTCCGCCGCCCATCTCGACGCCTCCTGCGCCCGGTTGGGCGTCCGCTTCTCCTACGACACCGGTGTCGCCGACTGGGACACCGCGCTGCTCCTCGCCGAGCTGGGCGTGGGCCGCGCGGTCGTCCCCGCCCTGCCGGGCCTGTCCCAGCCCGCCGACGGCGCCCTGCGCCTGATCCCCGTCCCCGCGCTGCGGCCCCTCCCCGTCGGCTGGGCCGTGCGCCGCTGGGACGCGCTGAGCCCGCCGGCGCGGGCCTTCGCCGACCTCGTCATCGAGCAGCGCGGACGGACGGCCTCGGCGTCTCCCGGTGCGGCGGACTGAGCGCCAGCTCGGCCCACACCGTCTTGCCCACCTCCCGCTCCGCGACGCCCCACGTCGTGGCCAGCACGGTGACGAGGACCAGCCCCCGCCCGCCCTCCGCGTCCGCCTCCGTCACGATCCGCAGCCCCCTGTCCCCCCGCGCGTCGCTCACCTCGATCCGCAGCAGGCCCTCCGGGAGCAGCAGCAGACGCAGCTCGAAGTCCCGTCCCGGCACCCGTCCGTGCGTGACGGCGTTGGCCGCCAGCTCCGCGACGACGTGCTGCGCGGTGTCGCTCACCTCCCCGTCGTGCGGGTAGCCCCACGCGTCGAGCTGTTGCGCGGTCAGTCTCCGCGCCAGGCGTGCGCCCCGGGGCGTCGCGCTCAGCCGCAGGGCCAGCTCGCCGAGGGGGGTCGGGATCCGGGTGGAATTTTCGGAGTTCACCTCACCGAGCGTGGCCGGTTGTCTCTACTCTGACCAGGGGCGACCTGGCGACTCTCCGTAGCCGTACGGATGCGCTGGAGGAGGCGTACGTGCTGTCGACAGTGACATCAGCGACGTGAGGGCGGTGCAGTGCCATGACGGACGAACGGGAGCGCAGGCCGGAGACCCCGGCGGAGGCCGACGGGACGACGGGGCTGTTCACAGCGTTGGGCAAGATGCTGAAACGGCTCCGCGAGCGTAAGGGGCTGACGCAGAAGGAGTTCGGGCAACTGGTGGGGTACGGCCCGGACGCCATCTCCGCGATGGAGCGCGGCGTACGGCTCATCCGCCCCGAGGTGCTGGAGCAGGCCGACGTGCTGCTGGACGCCGGCGGCATGCTGAAGGACGCGATCCCTGAGGTGCGGGAGGCCATGGGGCGCGTTCGGACTCGGCATCCGGAGTGGTACCGGGGGTACGCCGCGCTCGAGGCGGAGGCCGTCGAGCTGCACTTCTATGCCAACCAGGCCATGCCGGGGTTGTTGCAGACGGAGGAGTACGCGCTCACCGTCTTCCGGCAGCGGCGGCCCCTGTTGAGCAAGGAGACGATCGACAAGCGGGTCACCGACCGGCTGTCCCGGCAGCAGGTCTTCGAGCGCTGGCCCGCTCCCATCGTGAGCTACGTGATCGAAGAGGTCCTGATGGACCGTCCGATCGGCGGACCCTCCGTCTTCAAAGCCCAGCTGCAGAACCTGCTGCGGGTCAGCAACATGCGGAACGTGGCACTTCAGGTGATGCCCACTCGGCTTGAGGAGCATCCGAACCTGGACAGTGCGTTCAACCTGCTGACGCCCAAGAAGCATGCACAGGTGGCGTACACGGAAGCCCAGGGCTTCCCAAGGCTGATCACCGACCCGGAGGATGTCCGTAAGATCGCCGACCGCTATGGGATCATGCGAGCGATGGCTCTCTCCCCCCCGGGAGACGCGCATGTTGATCGAGAAGAAGCTGGTGGAGCTATGAGCGACAGGGAACTCACCTGGTTCAAGTCCAGCTACAGCAGTGGCGAAGGCGGCGAATGCCTCGAGGTAGCCACCTGCCCCACCACCATCCACATCCGCGACTCCAAAGACCCCTCCGGTCCCGTGCTGGACCTCTCCCCCGCCACCTGGGCCGCGTTCACCTCCGCGCTCAAGTGACCTCCGGGTAGAGCCCCTCCACCTCCTTCGCGAAGTCCCGCAGGATCGCCTCGCGCCGCAGCTTCATCGACGGGGTGAGGTGACCGTCCGCCTCGGTGAAGTCGCGGGGCAGTACGGCGAAACGGCGGATCGACTCCGGGCGGGAGACGAGCTTGTTGGCCTCGTCGACCGCCCGCTGGAGCACGCCGTTGAGCTCCTCGTCGCCGATCAGCAGCTCCGGCGGGACGGGGTGCTTGCCGTTCATCTGGCGCCAGTGGGTGAGGCCGTCCACGTCGAGCGTGATCAGCGCGGATACGTACGGGCGGGCGTCGCCGAGGACGATGCACTGGGAGATCAGGGGGTGCGAGCGCAGCCAGTTCTCCAGCGGAGCCGGGGCGACGCTCTTGCCGCCCGCGGTGATGATCATCTCCTTCTTGCGGCCGGTGATCGTCAGATAGCCCTCGTCGTCGAGCTCCCCTATGTCGCCGGTGGCGAGCCAACCGTCGTGGGTGGCGGGGACGACTCCGCCGGCCGCCGGGTCCCAGTAGCCGCGCAGCACGTGCTCGCCGGCGACGAGGATCTCACCGTCGGCCGCGATACGGATCTTCGTCCCGGGGAGCGGCCAACCCACCGTGCCGAGACGGGGTTTGAGAGGTGGCGTGACGGTGGTCGCGCCCGTGGTCTCGGTCAGGCCGTAGCCCTCGTAGATCTCGATGCCCGCGCCCAGGTAGAACGCGGCGAGGCGGCGGCCCAGCGGGGAGCCGCCGCAGATGGCGTGCCGGACCCGGCCGCCCATGGCGTTGCGCAGTCGGCGGTAGACGAGCGGGTCGTAGAAGGTGCGGGCGGCTCGCACGGTGGCGGCGGGGCCGTTGCCGGTACCGGTCTTGTGGGCCTCGACGGCCTCGCCGTAGCGGATGGCGGTGTTGACGGCGCGGTCGAACGCGCCGACCCGGCCGCCCGACTCGGCTTTCGCGCGGGCGGAGTTGAAGATCTTCTCCAGCATGTAGGGGATGGCGAGAAGACAGGTGGGTCTGAACGCGGCCAGATCCGGCAGGAGTTGGTCTGCTTTGAGGCTGGGGGCGTGGCCGAGGCGGACGCGGGCGCGGACGCAGGCGATGGCGACCATCCGGCCGAAGACGTGGGACATGGGGAGGAAGAGCAGGACGGAGATGTCCTCGGTGTCCGACTTGAACACGGGGTAGAGGAGTTCGATCGCGTTGTCGACCTCGGCGAAGAAGTTGCCGTGGGTCAGCGCGCAGCCCTTGGGGCGGCCGGTGGTGCCGGAGGTGTAGATGAGGGTGGCGAGGGTGTCGGGCACCAGCATGCCTCTGCGGATGTCGACTTCGGCGTCGGCTGTGTGCTGGTCGCCGAGTTCCGCCAGCCGGTCGAGGTGCCCCTTCTCCATCACCCAGATGTGCTGGAGGTCGGGCAGCCGGTCGCGTTCGGGGCCGACGGCCGCCGCCTGGCCCAAGGTCTCGGTGACGAGGGCGACCGCGCCGGAGTCCTGGAGGATCCAGCGGGTCTGGAAGACGGAGGAGGTGGGGTAGACGGGCACGGTGACCAGTCCGGCCGCCCAGGCGGCGAAGTCGAGCAGCGTCCACTCGTAGGTCGTTCTGGCCATGATGGCGATCCGGTCGCCGGGCATCAGGCCCTCGCCGATCAACCCCTTGGCGACGGAGTGGACTTGGGCGGCGAACTGCTCCGCCGTGACATCCGTCCACTCGCCGTCCGCCGTCTTGCGGCTGAGGACCACCGCGTCGGGGGCGGCGGCCGCGTTCTCGAAGGGCAGGTCGGCGAGCGAGCCGTAGGTCACCGGGCGCGCGAACGCCGGCACGGACGCCTCCCGCACCGCGCCGTCCAGGCGGCGCGTCTCCGGCTCCACCAGCACGGGAGGAGCGTCGGGGTCGGCGTAGTCCGGGGCGGGCTCGGGGTACGGGGTGGACACGGGCAGCTCCCTGGGCGTGCAGCGGCACATGACTGCTTGCTGCATGAGGTACGTGCCTCGCGTGTGGAGGCGTTCACCGGTTGGCCCCGAGTGCCGGGGTTACCGCCGGTTGGGTAGGGGATCGTACGACGCTCGCGTGGGGGGTGTGTGCGGGTTCGGAGGTGGTCCGGGGGTCAGGCTGTGCAGCCTCGAACGCCCACCTGGGTCACGGGCGTTCCAGGATCGCCGTGACGCCCTGGCCGCCGGCAGCGCAGATCGAGATCAGGCCCCTCGACGGCCCCTCGCGCTCCGCGAGCAGCTTGGCGAGGGTGGCCACGATGCGGGCGCCCGTCGCGGCGAAGGGGTGGCCGGTGGCGAGAGAGGAGCCGGCCGCGTTCAGGCGGTCCCGGTCGACCGGGGCGAGCCCGCGCTTCTCCCAGGCCGCCAGCGTCGCCAGCACCTGGGAGGCGAACGCCTCGTGGATCTCGACCAGGTCGAAGTCCTCGGTGCCGAGGCCGGCCCGCTCCAGCATGCGCGGCACCGCGTACGCGGGCGCCATCAGCAGGCCGTCCTCGCCGCCGGCGACGTCCCCGTGCACGAAGTCCACCGCGGCCGTCTCGTACGCGGTCAGGTAGGCCAGCGGTTCCAGGCCGCGCGCGTCGGCCCACTCCTCGGAGGCCAGCAGGACCACGGCCGCGCCGTCGGTCAGCGGGGTGGAGTTGCCCGCCGTCATCGTCGGGTCGGGCGCGTCGAGGCCGAACACCGGCTTCAGGCGGGCCAGTTGCTCGACGGTCGAGTCGGGGCGCAGGTTCTGGTCGCGGTCGAGGCCCCGGAAGGGGACGACCAGGTCCTGGAAGAAGCCGTCGTCGTAGGCGGCCGCCAGCCGTCGGTGGCTGGTCGCGGCCAGCTCGTCCTGCGCCGCGCGGCCGACGCCCCAGGCGCGGGCGGTGACCGCCGCGTGCTCGCCCATGGACAGCCGGGTGCGCGGCTCGGCGTTGCGCGGGATGTCGGGGATCAGATGGGCGGGGCGCACCTGGGCGAGGGCCTTGAGGCGGGCGCCGGCGGTCTTGGTGCGGCGGGCTTCGAGGAGGATGCGGCGCAGCCGGTCGTTGACGCCGAGCGGGGCGTCGCTCGCGGTGTCGGCGCCGCCCGCGACCGCGGACTCGGTCTGCCCGAGGGCGATCTTGTTGGCGGCGGCGACGACCGCCTGGAGCCCGGTGCCGCAGGCCTGCTGGATGTCGTACGCCGGGGTGCGCGGGTCCAGTTTCGAGCCGAGGACGGTCTCGCGGGCCAGGTTGAAGTCGCGGCTGTGTTTGAGGACGGCGCCGGCGACCAGTTCGCCCACGACGCCGGGCACGTCGAGCCCGTACCGCTTGGCCAGGCCGTCCACCGCCGCCGTCAGCATCTCCTGGTTGGAGGCGGTGGCGTAGGGGCCGTCGGAGCGGGCGAACGGGATCCGGCTGCCGCCGACGATCGCGACGCGGCGGACGGCCCGCTGCTGCCGGTTCACGGGGATCATCTCGACCTGCTCCTCAACGGTGACATAAGCTTACCGGCGGTAACCTTACTTCAGAGTAAGGACCGGAGTCACTGTCGTCATGCCCCGCAATCGCCAGGAGTCGAACGTGGCCGACCGCTATCTGAGCCTCACCGCCACCGCGCCCGGCCGCTTCCTCACCCGACGGCTCGGGCTGCCGCAGCCGGCCGCGCTCAGGCGCTGGAGCGCCGAACACCCCTCGCTGGACGGAGACTTGCTCCACCTCACCGCCGGGGCGTCGGCGCTCGACCTCGCGCCCGTACTCGCCCGGACGGGGCTGCCGTCCGGCTCCTCGGCCTCCTCGCCCCTCGCGGCCGTCGTCCTCGACGCGACCGGCGTCCGGGACGTCGACACCCTCGCCGAGGTGCACGCGGCCCTGCACCCGGTCGTGCGGTCGGTCGCGGCGAGCGGGCGGATCGTGCTGCTGGGCGCGCCCCTCGACCCCGGGGACCACCACCAGGCCGCCGTGCAGCAGGCGCTGGAGGGCTTCACGCGCTCGCTCGGCAAGGAGATCGGCCGGGGCAGGACCGTGAACCTGGTCCGGCTCGCCGACGCGGCCGCCGCCGAGTCCACGCTGAGGTTCCTCCTCTCCCCCAGGTCGGCCTACGTCAGCGGCCAGGTGATCGGCGTGGGCGCGGGCGCGGTCGCCGTCCCCGACGACTGGAGCCGCCCCCTCGCCGGCCGTACCGCCCTCGTCACCGGCGCCGCCCGCGGGATCGGCGCGGCCGTCGCCGAGACGCTCGCCCGGGACGGCGCACGGGTCGTCGTCCTGGACGTCCCGGCGGCGGAACGGGACGCCCGCGACCTCGCCGCCCGCCTCGGCGGCGGCGCGGGCGCGCTCCCCCTCGACATCACGGCCGCCGACGCCGGCGAGCGCATCGCCGCCGGCGTCCCCGACGGGATCGACGTGCTGATCCACAACGCGGGCGTCACCCGGGACCGCCGGCTGGTCAACATGTCCGCCGAGCGCTGGAGTTCGGTGCTCGACGTCAACCTCGCGAGCGTGCTGCGGACCACCGACGCGCTGTTCGCCAAGGGCGCGTTGAGACCCGGCGGGCGGATCGTGGCCACCGCGTCCATCGCCGGGCTCGCGGGCAACGCGGGCCAGACCAACTACGGCGCGAGCAAGGCGGGCGTCGCCGGGCTCGTCCGCGCCCTCGCGCCGCGCGCCCTCGCCGAGCACGGGGTGACGGTGAACGCGGTCGCGCCGGGCTTCATCGAGACGAAGATGACCGCCGCGGTGCCGTTGTTCATCCGCGAGGCGGGCCGCCGTATGAACTCCCTCGCCCAGGGCGGGCTGCCCGTCGACGTCGCCGAGACCACCGCCTGGCTGGCCCATCCCGCCTCCGGCGCGGTCAACGGGCAGGTCGTGCGCGTGTGCGGGCAGAGCCTGCTGGGGGCGTGATGACGACCGTCCCCCTGTCGGCGCCGCCCGCCCTCACGCCGCTCCTCGCCCGGGGCGCGCTGCTCTCCCCGTTCAAGCGGCCGCGCCCCGACGCCGGCCCTCCGCGCGTCCGTCTCGTCCTGCCCCGGCTGCGGATCGACCAGGCGCGGCTGACCGCGTACGAGCGGGTGTGCGGCTTCGGCGCGGGCGAGGACACGCTGCCGGTCACCTATCCGCACGTCCTCGGCTTCCCGCTGGCCATGCGGCTGATGAGCGACCGGCGCTTCCCACTGCCGCTGCTCGGCCTGGTCCACACGTCGATCGAGATCACCCGCCATCGCCCGCTGCCGGTCGCCGGGTGCTACGAACTCGCCGTCCACGTCGACCGGTTGGCACCGCACCGACGCGGCACCGAGGCGACCGTCGTGACCGAGGCACGGGACGGCGGCGAGCTGGTGTGGGAGTCCCACAGCACCTATCTCGCACGGCACCGCACTCCGGGGGCGGCCTCGACGGGGGCCGGCGCCGGGGACGGGGTGTCTCCCGCAGACGACCCGCGGACCCCGCTGCCCGTGCTCGACGAGTGGCGGCTCGCCGCCGACGTGGGCCGCCGCTACGGCGCCGCCTCGGGCGACCGCAACCCCATCCACCTGCATCCCCTCACCGCCCGCCTGTTCGGCTTCCCGCGCGCCATCGCCCACGGCATGTGGACCGCGGCCCGCTGCCTCGCCGCCCACGGCACCCCGGAGGCGGTCCGGGTGCGGGCCGGCTTCCGGGCACCGGTCCTGCTGCCGGGAACGGTGACCTTCGCGGCGGACGGCACCCGCTTCGAGCTGCGCGGGCCGGGGGACGAGGGTCGGCTGCACGTGAGCGGGCGGGTGGAGCCCCTCGGCTGAGGGGCCCGGCTACGCCTCCGGCGGGGACCAGGGGCGGCCCGCCATCAGGTTGGCCAGGCCCGCCCAGGCGAAGTTCATCAGCGTCGCCGCCGCCTGCCGGGGTGTGCCGCCCTCGGTGGCGTTGGCCCAGGCGGCCAGCGACTCGGCGGCCCCCACCAGGGCCTCGGCGAGGCCGCCGACCTCCTGCTCGGGGAGGTCGGGCGCGCGGTGCGCCTCACGGGCGGCGACGGCGATCAGATGGGTCACGAAGACGACGATCTCCGCGCGCATCGCGGCGACCTCGGCCGCGAACGGCTCACCGTGGGTGCGGGCCTGGAGGTGCAGCACGGACCAGGCGTGCGGGTACCGGACGGTGTGCGCGAAGAAGGCCAGCAGGCCGTCCCACAGCTGGCGGTCGGCGGGCAGGTCGGTGCGGACGCCGGAACGCACCGCGTCCACCAGCGCCTTCGCCTCGCGCCGGATACAGGCGGTGAAGAGGTCTTCCTTGGAGTTCAGGTACAGGTACACCAACGGCTTGGACACGCCCGCCAGTTCGGCGATCTCGTCCATCGACGCGGCCATGTACCCCCGTCGCCCGAAGATCTCCACGGCGGCGTCCAGCATCTGCTGCTCACGGACGGCGCGTGGCATCCGCTTGGTCTTCACGGCACCCATGGGGCAAGCCTAGTTGGGGGGCGGCGCGGTGGACTTCCGTACGCCGGCCCGTGGGCCTGTCCGGCTACGAGGTCTGCCCCTGCGGGCGGGCGGAGTCGGCGGCCTCGTCCTCCTGGGAGCGGTTGGCCTCCAGGTTGGCCTTCATCCGGTCCACCCGGCGCACGACCGTCTCCGAGGCGCGGTCGCGCTCCTTGCGCAGCAGGACGAAGCTGAGCGGCGCGGAGATCACCAGCGCGAGCAGGATGATCCACATGCCGTTGGACTGGCCGAGGCCGCGCGGAACCACACCGAAGTAGACGAGACCCCAGACGGCCACGAGGCAGCCTGCGAACACACCGAGGCGCATCAACGTGTAGCGGAGCATCTCAATCCAGTCTTCCGGTCGGTCGGACGTGGGTCCGTCGGATATGGGTCCGTTGTCCAGTGAAGCACGCCGGGGGACCGATCTTGCACGGGGGTTGCGGGGCCGGTCAGGTCAGGGGCAACAGCAGCGTGATGTCGTCCCGGTCGTCGCCGGGCGCCACCCTGATCGCGCCGGGGACGCGGCCGACCTCCTTGTACCCGCAGGAGGCGTAGAAGTCCTCCAGGCCGAGGCCGCCCCGGCAGGACAGCCGTATCGCCTCGACGCCGTCGAAGCCGCGGGCCGCCTCCGCGGCGGCGGCGAGCAGGTCACGGCCGTGGCCCTTGCCCTGGTGCCGCGGGTGCACCATCACCGTGTAGAGCCACACCCAGTGCGTCATCAGCCGGTGGGTGTTGAAGGTGATGAACGCGGTCGCCGCGACCCGGCCGCTCTCGTCGTGCCCGACGAGCAGGCGGGTGCGGCCCTCGGCGATCTGTGCGAGGGCCCGCACCAGCTCGGGCCGGATCGCCTCCCGGGAGACCGGCGCGACGAAGCCGACGGCTCCGCCGGCGTTGCTGACGTCCGTCCAGAGGTCCAGGACGCCGTCGCGCAGGTCGGGCGTGACGGCGGGATCGAGGGTGAAGGTAAGCGGCACGGAGCAACTTTAGCCCTTACTGATGCCTGGAATCACCGTGATGCTCACGACAGTGCGCGGGCCGCCGTCCTCAGATCGGCGACCAAGCCCCGGTAGGCGGCCTCGCGGTCGTCGGCCCGCAGGACGGAGGAGGGGTGCACGGTGGGGAGCAGGCGCTCGGGGCGGCCGTGGATCTCCCGCTCCAGGAGCGTTCCGCGCGCCTCGGTGACCTTGAACGAGGAGCCGAGCAGCGCCTTCCCGGCGGTCGCCCCCAGCACCACGATCAGCTCGGGCTCCACGATCGCCAGCTCGGCCGCCAGCCAGGGGGCGCAGGCCGCCGCCTCCCTGAGGGTCGGCGCCTTGTGGATGCGGCGCTTGCGGGGTTCGGCCTGGGTGAACTTGAAGTGCTTGACGGCGTTGGTGACGTACGCGTCGGCGGGGTTCAGGCCGGCGTCGGCGAGGGCCCGGTCGAGGAGCTTGCCGGCTGGGCCCACGAAGGGTTTGCCCTGACGGTCCTCCTGGTCGCCGGGCTGTTCGCCCACGAGCATGAGGCGGGCCTGCTCGTTGCCCGCGCCGAAGACTGTCTGGGTGGCCGCGTGGTGCAGGGGGCAGCCTCTGCAGTGGGCGGCGGCCTCGCTGAGGGGGGCGAGGCCTGTCGGTGTCTTCGGGACGAAGGGGGCGGCGGTGTACGCGTCCTCGGGAGCCTTCGTGCCGGCCATGCGGGACGGGTACCCCGTTCGGTGCGAGTGTTCCTCGCCCCCGCCGCCCTTTCCCGTCCCACCCCGGGGGCTGCCGCCCCCAGCCCCCCGCTGTCGGCCCTGAACGGGCCTCGTCCTCAAACTCCCCCAGAGGGGCACCCCCAGACGGGCTAAAACCGGGGGGTCAGACTCGCATCGGTTGGGGGGATTCTCGGAGGAGGGGGTCGGGGCCTTCGTACTCTCGGATGATCTCGTAGCGGGTGTTGCGTTCCACGGGGCGGAAGCCGGCGTCGCGGATGAGGTCCAGCAGGTCCTCACGGGTCAGCTTGTTCGGCGTGCCGTAGTTGTCCGCGTCGTGGGTGATCTTGTACTCGACGACCGAGCCGTCCATGTCGTCCGCCCCGTGCTGCAGCGCGAGCTGCGCGGTCTGCACACCGTGCATGACCCAGAAGACCTTGACGTGCGGGACGTTGTCGAAGAGGAGACGGGAGACCGCGAAGGTCTTCAGGGCCTCCGCGCCGGTCGCCATCTGGGTGCGGGCCTGGAGGCGGTTGCGGACCTTGCCGTCCTGCATGTCCACGAAGTCGTGCTGGTAGCGCAGCGGGATGAAGACCTGGAAGCCGCCCGTCTCGTCCTGGAGCTCACGCAGCCGCAGCACGTGGTCCACGCGGTGGCGGGGCTCCTCGATGTGGCCGTAGAGCATGGTGGACGGGGTCTTGAGACCCTTCTCGTGCGCCAGGCGGTGGATGCGGGACCAGTCCTCCCAGTGGGTGCGGTGGTCCACGATGTGCCGGCGCACCTCCCAGTCGAAGATCTCCGCGCCGCCGCCGGTGAGGGACTCAAGACCGGCGTCGATCAGCTCGTCGAGGATCTCGGAGGCCGACAGACCGCTGATCGTCTCGAAGTGGTGGATCTCCGTGGCCGTGAAGGCTTTGAGCGAGACGTCCGGGAGGGCGGCCTTCAACTCCCGCAGCGAGCGCGGGTAGTAGCGCCACGGCAGGTTCGGGTGCAGGCCGTTGACGATGTGCAGCTCGGTGAGGTTCTCCGACTCCATCGCCTTGGCGAGCTTGACGGCCTCCTCGATGCGCATCGTGTACGCGTCCTTCTCCCCCGGCTTGCGCTGGAAGGAGCAGTACGCGCACGACGCCGTGCACACGTTGGTCATGTTGAGGTGCCGGTTGACGTTGAAGTGCACGACGTCGCCGTTCTTGCGCGTCCGCACCTCGTGCGCGAGGCCGCCGAGCCAGGCCAGGTCGTCCGACTCGTACAGCGCGATGCCGTCCTCGCGAGTCAGCCGCTCACCGGAACGGACCTTCTCCTCCAGCTCGCGCTTGAGCCCGACGTCCATGATCATCCCTCTCGTAGACAGACTTCGTACACCGTACGCCCGTGGAAGTCCTAGACCTCCTCGGGCAGCTCCCCCACCCGGTTCTCCCACTTCGTGGAGAGCACGATGGTGGTGCGGGTCCGCGAGACGCCCTTCGTCCCGGACAGCCGCCGGATGATCCGCTCCAGGCCGTCGACGTCGTTGGCCCGCACCTTGAGCATGAAGGAGTCGTCGCCGGCGATGAACCAGCAGTCCTCGATCTCGCTGAGGTCCTTCATCCGGGCGGCCACGTCCTCGTGGTCGGCAGCGTCGGAGAGGGAGATGCCGATGAGGGCGGTCACGCCCAGGCCGAGGGAGGCGGAGTCCACCGTCGCGCGGTAGCCGGTGATCACGCCGGCCGCCTCCAGCCGGTTGATGCGGTCGGTGACGCTGGGTCCCGACAGGCCGACGAGGCGCCCCAACTCCGCGTACGAGGCCCGGCCGTTCTCCCTCAGGGCCTGGATGAGCTGCCTGTCCACCGCGTCCATGCGATCGAGCCTTCCGAAAGAGTTCCTGAAGTGATGAGACGTACTGCGACTTGCTCAGATGGCGTTCAGGGCGTGCGGGTTCCGCCGCCGCCCTGGGCCCGGCCGAGCTCGCCCTCCCAGCGGCGGTACAGCCCGTGCCCGACGCCCGCCGCGTCCAGCACCCGGCCCGCTACGAAGTCGACCAGGTCCTGGATGTGGGTCGCGCCCGCGTAGAAGGCGGGGGAGGCGGGCACCACGCTCGCGCCCGCGTCGTCGAGCGCCACGAGGTGCCGCAGCGTCTGCCCGTTCAACGGGGTCTCCCGGACGGCGACGACCAGCGGCCGGCGCTCCTTCAGCGTCACGCTCGCCGCGCGCTGGAGGAGGTCCTTGGACAGGCCGACGGCCACCCCGGCCACACAGGCCGTGGACGCCGGGACGATCAGCATCCCCTTCGTCGCGTACGACCCGGAGGACGGCCCCGCCGCCAGGTCCCCCGCGCCCCAGTACCGCACCCCGTCCAGGCTCACGTCGAAGGCGTCCGGCTTGCCGTCCGCGCCCCGCGCCAGCCATTCGCGCAGGTCGTCCCGCCAGTGGGCGTCCCGGAACGAGATCCCCGTCTCGTCGAGCAGCGTGAGCCGCGAGGCCCGGCTGACCACCAGGTCGACACTCTCGCCCGCGGCGAGCAGCGCCCGCAGGACAGCGGCGGCATAGGGCGTACCGGACGCCCCGGAGACCCCCACGATCCAAGGCACGCGCTGCGTTTCTCCTGCGTTCACACCTTGAGCGTACCGGTGGGCGCGCGGTCAGACGGTCAGACCCCGCACCGCGAGATCGAGCAGCGCGCACACGAACAAGGCGATGCCGATGAAGCCGTTGACGGAGAAGAACGCCCTGTTCACCCGGGACAGGTCGTGCGGGCGGACGATGGTGTGCTCGTAGACGAACGCGCCGGCGACGATCAGCAGGCCCAGCCAGAAGAACGCGCCCGCGCCGGTGGCCAGGGCGTACCAGACGAACAGGGCCGTGGTGACCGCGTGGCAGACGCGGGCGCCCCAGATCGCCGCGGGGACGCCGAAGCGGGCCGGGACCGACCTGACGCCGATCTCGCGGTCGGTCTCGACGTCCTGGCAGGCGTAGATCAGGTCGAAGCCGCCGATCCAGACGCCCACGGCGAGCCCGAGGATCACCGCGTCCCACGACCACTCCCCCGTGATCGCGAGCCAGCCGCCGATCGGGCCCATCGCCTGGGCCACACCCAGGATGGCCTGGGGGAAGTTCGTGAAGCGTTTGCCGTAGGGGTAGACCACCATCGGGACCACGGCGACCGGTGCGAGCGCCAGGCAGAGCGGGTTCAGCAGGGCCGCCGCGCCCAGGAAGACCGCCAGCGCGATCAGCGCGCCCGTCCACGCGTGCCGCACCGACATCGCGCCGGTGACCAGCTCGCGCCCGGCGGTGCGCGGGTTCCGCGCGTCGATCTCGCGGTCGATGATCCGGTTGACCGCCATCGCGAAGGTGCGCAGGCCCACCATGCAGACGGTGACCAGCGCGAGCCGGCCCCAGTGGACGTTGCGGTCCAGCTGGAACATGGCGGTGAGGGCGGCGATGTAGGCGAAGGGCAGCGCGAAGACCGAGTGCTCGATCATCACCAGGCGCAGGAAGGCTTTCGTGCGTCCCGGCTGCTGCGGGAGCGCCGCGGAGGCGGAGGTCACAGCCCGTACTCCTTCCAGCGGCGGTCCACCAGGGACGCCGTCTCCGGGTCCGGCAGGACCATGTCGGGCCAGCCGCCGTCGCGGGTGTAGCCCTCCTCGGGCCACTTCCTCGTCGCGTCGATGCCCGCCTTGCCGCCCCAGAACTGCTGGTAGGAGGCGTGGTCGAGGTGGTCGACCGGGCCTTCGACGAGGGACAGGTCGCGGGCGTAGTCGGTGTTGCCGAGGGCGCGCCAGGCCACCTCGTGCAGGTCGTGGACGTCGCAGTCGGAGTCCACGACCACGATCAGCTTGGTCAGCGACATCATGTGCGCGCCCCAGATGGCGTGCATGACCTTCTGCGCGTGCTTGGGATACTTCTTGTCGATCGAGACGATCGCGCAGTTGTGGAAGCCGCCCGCCTCGGGCAGGTGGTAGTCCACGATGTCCGGGACGATGATCTTCAGGAGCGGGAGGAAGAAGCGCTCCGTCGCCCGGCCGAGCGGGCCGTCCTCCGTCGGCGGGCGGCCGACGACGATCGACTGGAGCAGCGGTCGGCGGCGCATGGTGACGGTGTCGATGGTGAGCGCGGGGAACGGCTCCTGGGGGGTGTAGAAGCCGGTGTGGTCGCCGAAGGGGCCCTCCGGGAGCATCTTCCCCGGCTCCAGCCAGCCTTCGAGGACGACCTCCGCCTGCGCCGGCACCTGGAGCGGCACGGTCTTGCAGTCGACCATCTCGATCCGCTTGCCGGCGAGGAACCCGGCGAAGAGGTACTCGTCGATGTCGCCGGGCAGCGGGGCGGTGGAGGCGTACGTCACGGCGGGCGGGCAGCCGAAGGCGATGGCGACCGGGAGGCGTTCGCCGCGGCGGGCCGCCACCTGGTAGTGGTTGCGGCTGTCCTTGTGGATCTGCCAGTGCATGCCGATGGTGCGCCGGTCGTGGCGCTGGAGGCGGTACAGGCCGAGGTTGCGGATCCCGCTCTCCGGGTCCTTGGTGTGGGTCAGGCCCAGGTTGAAGAAGGAGCCGCCGTCCTTGGGCCAGGTGAACAGCGCGGGCAGCCGGTCGAGGTCCACGTCGTCGCCGTGCAGGACGACCTCCTGCACGGGGGCGTCCTTCACCTTCTTCGGCGGGACGTGCGCCATCGCGCCGAGCTTGCCGAAGGCCTCGCGGACGCCGACGAAGCCGTGCGGCAGCTCGGGCTTGAGCAGACCGCCGATCCTCTCGGAGATCTCCGCGTACGAGGTGAGGCCGAGGGCCTTGAGGAGCCGGCGGTCGGTGCCGAAGACGTTCATGGCGAGGGGCATCGCGGAGCCCTTCACGTTCTCGAAGAGCAGCGCCGGGCCCTGGGCCTTCTGCACCCGGTCGACGATCTCCCCGACCTCCAGGTACGGATCGACCTCGGCCTTGACGCGCTTGAGGTCGCCCTCGCGTTCCAGGGCCCTGAGCAGGGAGCGAAGATCGTCGTAAGCCATGGGGCCAAGTATCCCCGAGCGGCTACCCTGACCCAGTACCTGGGGCCCTCAGGGGTCCTTGCACCTGCGCAAGGCCCTCGGACCGCGGCCCCGACCACGACTGCTCTGAGAGGCCCCCATGCTCCGGGTACTGATGTTCCTGGTGCCGCTGGCGTTGAGCGTGTACGCGTTCATCGACTGCATCAGCACGAAGGACGACGACATCCGCCACATGCCCAAGCCGCTGTGGGCGATCCTCGTGCTGCTGTTCCCTCTCGTCGGCTCGATCTCCTGGCTGATCGCGGGCAAGAAGCGCAGCCCGGCCGCCGAGGGCTGGTCGGGCGTCCGCGGCGGCCGGCAGCGCGGAGGGTGGGTCGCGCCCGACGACAACCCCGAGTTCCTGAAGTCGCTGGACGAGGAGGAGAAGAAGCGGCGCAAGGACGACGGCGAGCAGCCCTGACGCGGTTCTCACCCGCCGGATCCCGCCCGGCCGGCCTCACGCGGTCTGGCACACATCAACACTCCCTCCTTACCCTGGCGTCGTAGACCGGCCACGGGGGAGGTGCGGTGCACGGACAGTTGTACGGACGGGGGGCGCTGTTCGACGTCGAGCCGGCCGGGCTCATGTCCCGGCTGGTCGGACTGCGGCCGTACGAGCATCACGCCGAGCGGGTGGAACACCCCGGCGGGCCGCCCCTGTTGGTGCTGGCCGGCGGCCGGGGCGCGGGCAAGAGCGCGGTGCTCGCGGAGATCCTCGGCGCGTACACCGAGCGGCTGCGGGGCGGCGAGTCGCGCAAGCGGACGCCGGCCGCGCTGATCGACTGCGAGGACGAGCAGTTCGCGCGCCCGCCGCACGAAGAGAGCCCCGAGTCCTGGTCCCCCGTCTGGCAGGCGCTGCTGGTGCTGGCCGAGCAGCTGACCGAGCCGGTCAAGGCGGCCGGGCAGCTCACCTTCCCGCGGCTGACGGCGGGCCTGGTGGCGGTGCGGGCCGGCGACTGGAGCGGACGCGGCGACTCGGAGCGCATCCGGCGGGAGCTGACCCGGATCCTGCTGCTGAACGAGCGGGGTTCGCGGTTCAGCATGGCCGGGCGGTGGGCTGCGCGGGTCGCGGTGCAGGTCGTCTCGACGGCGAGCGGCCAGGGCGCGTTCGTGGCGGCGGCCATCGAGGCCACGCTGGAGGCGCTGTCGGAGGGCGTCACCTCCCGCAAGGAGCAGAAGCCGGCCACCTGGTACCGCGCCTACCCCAACGCGGGCGGCAACGCCAAGCGCGGACTGCTGCTGCTCGCGGGGAACTTCCGGGCCGGCGGCGCGTCCCGCGAGCACGCCGAGCGCCGGCTGGTGCGGGCGCTGCTCGCCGACCTGGCCGAGGCGTACTCCGGCCTCGGCTCCCATCTGCGGCGGCTGGGGCGGCCGTTGATCCTGCTGGACAACGCGCGCGGCGGACCGGGCCCGGGGTTGCTGGACGCCGTGCTGCGGGACCGGGCCGAGGGGATCGCCGACCAGGTGGTGTGGGCGGCGACCGTACGCGGGACCGGTCACCCCCTGCTGCGGGACGCCGTACGGCGTGACCTCGCGGAAGTCGCCCGCGCGACCGGCTGGACGCCGGGCCCGTCGCCGTCCTCGCGGGCGCTGCTGGTGCCGCTGCCGCCGCTGTCCCCGGACGACACCCTGCACATGGTGGGCGCGGTCTGCGACGACGTCGTCGTCCCGCCCCGACTTCCGCACGCGGTGCACCGGTTGACCGGCGGCAACCCGCTGGGCATCGTCCTCACCGCCACCGCCGCCCGCCAACACCCGGACCGAGCGGCGTCGTTGGGCCGGCTGCTGACCGCGCGGATCAAACTCACCGAGGACCGGACCGACGACGGACGGCCCGCCTGCACCGAGTTGCTCACCCGGCTGGTCCCCGCCGACCGCCTCGACGAGCTGACCGTCCTCGCGGCCGCCCACGACCACGACTCCGCCGTGGCCCTGGCCGCCGCCCGACTGCCCGACGACTTCGGCTCGTCGGGCGTACGGTCCCTGCGGGCGCGGCTCGCCGCGGAGGGCCTCGCGGGCCGGCCGGACCACTTCGTCGGCGACCCCTTCGTCCGCACCCTGCTGCTGCTCCGGCTGCACCACCGCGACGCCGACCGCGCCGAGTGGCGTGAGGTGCACGAGACGTTGATCCGGCACTACACGCCCGGCCCCGGGGGCGACCCCGACCCGTCCCACGCCCGCTACCGGCTCCACCACGAGCTGGCCCTCGGCGACACCGCCGGCGCGGTGGCCCATCTGCGGGACACCTTCCCCGTGCTGGACACCCGCGCCTGGCTCGGCACGCTCGCCTTCCTCGCCTCCGCGCCCTGCTTCCCGGCCCGCGAGGACGACCGCCGCACGGCGATCGCCCTGGGCCGCACGGACGGGGCCGAGCGGCCGCCCGACGGCGTGGACGCCGGCCTCCATCTGCGCGTACGGCGGCTGCTGCACGCGGTGTGGCAGGTGAGCGACCCACTGGTGCCGCCCGAGGCGACGGTGTGCGACCGGCTGCGGTTCGAACTGCTGCAACTGTCCGACCTGCGGCCCGCCGGGGGCGCGCTGCTGTTCACGACGTCCCGGGCCTGGCACCGGGACGCCCTCGCGGGCCGCCCCCTGCGCGTCCCCGCGGACGACGACGCGGATGACGGCGACGGGGACGGGGAGGCGTGATGGCCGACGGGGGCAGAGGTTCTGACGGGGGCAGAGGCTCCTTCGGGCGGTGGCTGCGGGAGGTCTGGGAGATCCGCCTCTACCGCTATGTCGCGGTGCTGGTCACGGCCGCGCTGGTCACCGGCGCGTTCTTCGCGGTGCGGGCGCTCACCCGCGAGGACCGCTCGTGCGCGCCGGGCGTGTCCCGTCCCGAGGGCAGCGACGAGTGCGTGGGCGTGACGTCGACCGCGTACGACTTCGGGCGGCCCCGGTTCCGGGACGCGGTGCAGGCCATCGACCGGGAGAACGACCGGCTGAAGGAGGGGAGTTACGTCACGGTCGCGCTGATGATGCCGTACACCGCCACCACCCCCTCCACCCTCAGCGACATCCTGCACGAGGTGCAGGGCGCCTATCTCGCCCAGTGGGAGGCCAACCACACCTCCAACGGGCAGGCCCCCGCGATCCGGCTGGTGCTCGCCAACCCCGGAGCGACCAGCGCGCACTGGGAGCGCCTGGTGGACCAGCTGGAGCGGATGACGACGGGACCGGAGCGGCTGCGCGCGGTCGCCGGGGTCGGCATGAGCACCGAGGACAACAAGAGGGCCGTGGCGGAGCTGACCCGGCGGGGCATCCCGGTCATCGGCGCGTCCATCACCGCCGACGACCTCGCCAACGGGCACGGCGGCAAGGACCCCTTTCCCGGCCTCGCCCGGGTCTCCCCCACCAACACCGACGAGGCGCGCGCTCTGGCCTCGTTCGCGAAGGTCACCGCGGGGCGCGCGCTGCTGGTGTACGACAAGCCGGGCGACCCGTACACGCGGACGCTGCAGACGTCGTTCGCCGCGCTGATCAAGGGCTCCCCCTACGAGCCGCAGCCGTTCACGCCGCCCGCCGACCGCTCCCAGGAGGGCACGACCGCGAACACCTTCCGGCAGATCACCCACCTCGTGTGCGACACCTCGCCGGAGACCGACACCATCCTGTTCGCCGGCCGCCACACCCAGCTGCGGCAGTTCATCAACGCGCTCGGCGGCCGCGGCTGCCAGGACCGCCGGTTCACCCTGCTCACCGGCGACGAGGGCTCCTACCTGACGGGCGACCCGCAACTGGACCGCACCGCCCTCACCCGCAACCTCTCCGTCCGCTACACCGCCCTCGCCCACCCGGACGCCTGGACCAGGGGCGCCCCGGCGACGGGCGGCTCGGCGCGGGACGCGGCGGCGCTGACCTCGCTGCTGGAACGCGCCGTCCGTGAGCCGGTCGGCCCGATCGGCCCGACGGCGCTGGACGACGGGCAGTTGATCATCGCGTACGACGCGCTGCGCCTAGCCGTCCACGGCATCCGGGAGGCCACTCCCGACGGCGGGACCGTGCCGTCCCTCACGGACGTCGGCCTTCAGTGGCCGCAGGTCAAGGGCTCGCTGCGGGTGAGCGGGGCGAGCGGGTGGATCTGTCTGGACGTACACGGCAACCCGTACGACAAGGCCGTGCCGATCGTCGAGCTGACCGCGCAGGGCGCCTCCCGCTTCGTCCGCATCGCCTGGCCGGAGGGGAGGCCGCCGGAGAAGGAGTGCCTGCCGCCGTCGTAGGGGGCGGCGTCTTCCCGGCGGGCCCGGTCGGTCCTCCCCTGGGACCCGGGCGGGCTAAGGGACCCGCTCCATGTGCTCGATCAGGCGCTCGAAACGCTCCCGCCAGCCGTGCTCGCTCCCGCCCTCGGGTTCCGCGGCCGGAGCGGTGTCCCCCGCGTCGTCCTCGTCGTCGTCCCGGCCGCCCTGGAACTCGTAGGTGAACCGGAGGGCGCACCCGCGCTCCCCGTCCCGCTCCAGGTGGAACCGCATCCGGCCGCCGCCCTCCACCGTGTACTCGGCGACCCGGTCCACGTCCCACGCGGTGACCTGTCCGCCGCCCAGGCCCGGCAGCCCGATCACGCCCCCGTACCGGGGTTCCAGCACGTCGACGGGCCCGAACCACTGCGCGAGCCCGTCCGGGGTGGTGAACGCCGGCCAGACCGCCTCCATGGGGCGCGGCAGCCGCACCAGGAAGTGCAGGATGCGGATGTCGCCGTGGGTCTGGCTGGTGCCCTGCTCGATCGAACCGCTCATGACACCAGCGTGACCCCGACCGACACCTCACGCACCCCTTGGCGGGCCGGTGGTCACACCCCCGAGTAGGAGTGCTTTCCGCTGACGAAGATGTTGACGCCGTAGTAGTTGAACAGCCAGCAGGCGAAGGCGATCAGGGCGAGGTAGGCGGCCTTGCGGCCCTTCCAGCCGGCGGTGGCGCGGGCGTGCAGATAGCCGGCGTAGGCGACCCAGGTGATGAACGACCAGGTCTCCTTGGGGTCCCAGCCCCAGTAGCGGCCCCAGGCGTCGCCCGCCCAGATCGCGCCCGCGATGATCGTGAACGTCCACAGCGGGAAGACGGCCGCGTTGACGCGGTAGGAGAACTTGTCCAGGGAGGCCGCGGCCGGCAGCCGGTCCAGGACCGAGTTCGCGAACCGGCCGGGGGTGCCGCCGCTCGCGAGCTTGCTCTCGTAGGAGTCCTTGAACAGGTACAGGATCGTGGCGACCGCGCCGACGTAGAACACCGCGCCGCAGAAGATCGCGGTGGAGACGTGGATGTACAGCCAGTAGGAGTGCAGGGCCGGGACCAGCTGGTCGCTCGCCGTGTAGAGGACGGTGACGGCGAGGCCCAGGTCCAGCAGCACGGTGGTGATCAGGAACAGGCCGAGCCAGCGCACGTTCTTCCTGAGCGCCAGCAGCGCGAGGTACACGCCGACGGCCACCGTGGAGAAGGTGATGTTGAACTCGTACATGTTGCCCCAGGGGGCGCGCTGCACCGAGAGGGCCCGGGTGAGCACCCCGCCGAACTCGACGAGGAACGCGAGCACCGTGAGGGAGACGGCGACGCGGCCGTAGAGGTCGCCCTGCTCGTCCCCGCCGTGCGCGCCCGGCCCGTCGGGCACGTCACGCGCGCCGGCCGCGGACCGTACGACGACCTTCGGGCGCTCCAGCACGGCGGTGCCGCCGGCCTTCTTGACGGTCACGGCCGGGCCCTTCGCCGCCTTGGCGCCGGCGGTGAGCGCGGCGGCCGTGCGGCCGACCTTGCTGCGGCTGCCGAAGAGCCATTCGGCGATGTACGCGAAGAAGGCCAGGGTGTAGACGGCCATCGCGGAGTAGATCAGCGTGTTGCTGACGTTCGCGAGGTTCTCGTTGGTGGCGGCGGCGAGAGTCATTTCTCCAGCCCTTCGGCAGGTACGGCTCGGGGGTGGGGGGTCGTGGAGCCCTGGGCGGCTTCGGGGGCGGTCCCCGAGGTCGGCTCAGGGTCGGCGTCGGGGTCGGCCCCCGGGCCTGGAGGGCCGTCGGGGTCGTCGTCCGGGTCGGGCGCTGCGGGGGCCTGGTCGTACAGGAGCCCGGCGAGGTCGCCGAGCTCCTCGGGGAGCTTCGCGGACTCGCTGCGGCCGAGGCCGGCCATCTCCACGACCGTCACCCCGTCGGCGCCCTTCACCGCGCGCACCCACACCCGGCGGCGCTGGATGAACAGGGAGGCGGCCAGGCCGAAGATCGCGGTGAGCGCGCCGCCCAGCGCCCAGCCGCTGCCGGGCTGCCGGGTGACCTGGAAGTTCGCCCACTCCTTGGTGCCGTCGTAGGTGATCGAACCGGCGCCGTCCGGAAGCGTCAGGGTCTCCCCGGGCTTGAGGTTCTCCCGCATCTGGATGCCCTTGGCGTCCTTGAACGCCTTCATGTGGCTCTTGTCGAGCTGGTACACGCTCTGCGGGATGCCCGCGTTCACGCCCAGGTCCCCGTGGTACGGCACCAGGTTCAGCACCGGGTTCAGCAGGGCCGGGAACACCGAGGACACCTCGTTGCCCTTGGCGTAGCTCGGCAGCAGGAAGGCCTGGAAGGCGAGCTGCTCGCTCTTGCCCTTGGCGTCGCGGTAGCCGTCGTAGACCTTGATCACACCGGAGGACGTGACGTTGGAGTCGAGCGGCAGCAGGGGCACGGCGTCGCGGTAGACGACCTCGCCCTTGCCGTCGCGGACGGTGACGACCGGGGCGTACCCGTGGGCCGTGAGGTAGACCTTGGAGTCGCCGATCTCCAGCGGGTGGTTGACCTTGACGACGGTCTTGCGGTCCTTGCCGTAGGCGCCCTCGGAGTAGGTGAGGGAGGCCTGGTAGGTGCGCGGGGTGCCCTTGTTGGGGCCGGACACCTCGTAGGTGCCCTTGAAGTCGTCCAGGGTGAAGCTGAACGGCTCCAGGTCGTCGGTGCTGAAGAGCGTGCCGGACTTGATGTCGTCGTACTGGGTGAGGGTGTTGGAGAACCCGTCGCCCTCGACGATCAGCTTGTTGCCCTCCATCTTGAACAGCTGGCCCCAGGCGAAGGCGACCAGCATCACGATGAGGGCGATGTGGAAGGCGAGGTTGCCGACCTCGCGCAGGTAGCCCTTCTCGGCGGCGACCGCGTCACCGGCGATGTGGGCGCGGAAGCGGCGCTTCTTCAGCAGCGCGAGGGCGGCCTCGCGGACCTCCTCCGGTTCGGCCCCCGTGCGCCACGTGGTGTGGGCGGGCAGCCGGGTCAGCCGCCTGGGCGCGCCCGGCGGGCGGCCGCGCAGCTGGCCCACGAACTGCCAGGTGCGGGGGATGATGCAGCCGATGAGGGAGACGAACAGCAGGATGTAGATCGCGGAGAACCACACCGAGCTGTAGACGTGGAACAGGCCGAGCTTCTCGTAGATCGGCCCGAGGGTGGGGTTGTCCTTGAGGAAGGCGTCGACCTTGGTGGCGTCGGTGCCCGTCTGCGGGATCAGCGAGCCGGGGATCGCGCCGAGCGCGAGCAGCAGCAGGAGCAGCAGCGCGACCCGCATGGAGGTCAGCTGCCGCCAGAACCAGCGGGCCCAGCCGACGACGCCGAGCGCGGGCCCGCCGTAGAGCGTCTCCGCCGGAGCGGTGGACAGCTGGGAGCCGGCCGCGCCGAGGTCCTGGTCGTCGGGGGCGGCGGGGGTCTGCTCGCCGGCGGTCGTGTTGCTCATGGATCAGATCCCCACAGTGAAGCCGGTGGACCAGGACTGCATGTCCTGCACGAGACTGTCCCAGACGCCGGTCAGCAGCAGCAGACCGGTCACGATCATCATCGTGCCGCCGATCCGCATCACCCAGACGTAGTGGCGCTTGACCCAGCCGAAGGCGCCGAGCGCCTTGCGGAAGGCGACCGCGGCGAGCACGAAGGGCACGCCGAGGCCGAGGCAGTAGGCGACGGTCAGTATCGCGCCGCGGCCCGCGCTCGACTGCTGCGAGGACAGGGCGAGGACGGAGGCGAGGGTCGGGCCGATGCACGGCGTCCAGCCGATGCCGAACAGCGCGCCGAGCAGCGGGGCGCCGGCCAGACCGGCGGCGGGCCTGCGATGGAAGCGGAACTCGCGCTGGGTCATCCAGGGCATCAGGCCCATGAAGAAGACGCCCATGAGGATCATGAGCACGCCCAGCACATCGCTGAGGACGTCCTTGTTGTCCTGGAGGGTCTCCCCGAAGTAGCCGAACAGGGCGCCGCTGGAGACGAACACGGCGGTGAAGCCGAGCACGAACAGGGAGGCGCCGGCGACCATCCGGCCGCGCCGGGCCTCGCCGAGGTCGGTGCCGGTGACGCCGGTGACGTACGACAGGTAGCCGGGGACGAGGGGCAGGACGCAGGGGGAGAAGAAGGAGACGAGGCCGCCGAGCACGGCGACGGGCAGGGCGACGAGCAGGGCGCCGTTGAGCACCGTGCCGTTGACGCCCTCCTGGGCGAGAGTCGAGACCGCGCTCACGTCACTTCTCCGCGAGGACCGGGGAGATCATGGCGCGCAGCTTCTCCTCGCTGAGCGGGGCCATAGCGCGGGCGGCGACCTTCCCCTCCCGGTCGACGACGAGGGTGGAGGGGATCGCCTGCGGGTTGAGCGTGCCCCGCTTGAAGCGGAGCATCAGCTTGCCGGTCGGGTCGTACAGGCTCGGGTACGTCACACCCTGCTGCTTCTCGAAGGAGCGGGCCCGGTCCACCGCGGGGTCGCGGGTGTTGATGCCGACGAACTGCACGCCCTTGCCCTTGAGGTCGTTGTAGACCTTCTCGAAGTTCGGCGCTTCAGCACGGCAGGGGGCGCACCAGGAGCCCCACACGTTCAGGACGACGACCTTGCCCTTGAAGGAGGAGACGGCGAGCTGCCCGCCGTCCACGGTCGTGCCGGAGAGGTCGGGAACCTCGGCCCGCTCCCCCTTCTCGGCGGTCGCGACGCCGTCCTCGCCCATGATGAAGTTGGTGTCGCCGCCCCCGCCCGAGGTGCCCCCTGAGGTGCACGCGGAGACGAGCAGCGCCGCGACGGCGGCGCCGGCGGTCAGGGCGGCGCGGCGCGTACGGGTCCGGTTCCTGGAGCTTCGGGGGGCGCGGCAGGCGGCACTCATGTGAAAAGTTTCGCATGCCCGTTCTGGGGATCTTGCGCACCCCCCTTGCGGGTGGAAACCCGCATTTCAGGCGGCGGACGGCCGGGGGGAGGCGGGGGCCTGGGCGCCGAGGAAGGCCTGCCAGCCGCCGGCTGGCCGCTGGCCGACCTCCAGGGTCCTGAGCTTGGCCAGCACCTCGGGCTTCTGCACGTCGAGCCAGTCGACGAACTGCCGGAAGGAGACCAGCCGCACGTCCGCGCCCTTCTCCTTCTCCCGGGCGATGTGCTTGAAGGCCTCCTCGACGGCGTCCATGTAGATGCCGCCGTTCCACTGCTCGAAGTGGTTGCCGACGAAGAAGGGCGCGCGGTTCGTCTCGAATGCCCGCTTGAATCCCTGTATGTACGCCTGTGCGGCCTGCTGGCGCCAGCGCGGGTAGTTGTGGCTGGGCGCCTTGGTGGAGTTGATCGACTGGTTGGCGAGCATGTTGTAGTCCATCGACAGGACCTCGAACCCCCGGCCGGGGAACGGTATCTGCTGCAACGGAAGGTCCCATATGCCCTGCTTCTTGGTCGGCCAGGTCTGACGGCCGCCGGGAGAGGAGGCGTCGTAGCGCCAGCCGAGGGCGCGGGCGGTGGGCAGCAGGTTGTCCTGGCCGAGGAGGCAGGGGGTGCGGCCGCCGACGAGCTCCTTGTCGTAGTCGAAGGGCAGCGCGGGCAGGTCGGTCCAGCCGGAGTTGGTGCGCCACTCCTTCACGAAGCCCTTGGCCTGGTCTATCTCGCTGCGCCACTGCTCAGAGGTCCAGTTGCCGACCGAGCCGCTGCCCTCCCCGCAGAAGTGGCCGTTGAAGTGGGTGCCTATCTCGTGCCCTTCGAGCCAGGCGCGGCGCAGGTACTTCAGGGTGTCCTTGATGTGGGCGTCGGTGAGGTAGCCGATGTCGGAGGCCCCGCGACGGTTGCCCGGCGGGTCGTAGAGCCGCTTCTTGGACTCGGGCAGCAGGTAGATGCCGGAGAGGAAGAAGGTCATCGCCGCGCCGTGCTCCTTGGCGAGGTCCAGGAAGCGCGGGAAGAGCCCGTTGCCGACCTCGCCGGCGCCGTCCCAGGAGAAGACCACGAACTGCGGCGGCTCCTGGCCGGGTTCGAGCGGCCGGGGCGCGGCGGGCTGGTGGGGCTGCTTGCCGGTGAAGGAGGTGGAGCCGTCACCGAGGGGGCGGGCCGGGGCGGTCGGGCTCGGGCTGGGCTTGGCCGAGCCGGAACGGTTCTTCCCGGAACCGGACGACGGCTTCGATCCGTCCGGGTCGGCGGAGCCGCCGCATCCGGCGAGTCCGGCGGCGGCGACGGCTCCTGCTCCGAGCCCGATCGCTCCCCTGCGGCTGAGAGTGCGCATGGCATCCCCGTTCGTCACGTCCTCTGGTGGTCACCCACTGAGAGGACGCGACGAACAAAGGGGTTCCGCTTGTTCGTGCGAGTTTCGTAACGATGGCCGGGAATGAGCCAGTTGATCCCGGCGGGGAATCCGGGGGTGTGAACCTTCTTACGCGCCGAAGGCCTTGCCCTTGCCCTTCACCGGCTTGGCGCCGGCGAGGAGGTGGGCGGGGACGAGGTCGCGGGCGGGCTCGGTGTAGCCGACGGAGACGATGGTGTCGCCGCGGTAGGTGAACGTCGTCAGCGAGGCGAGCGTGCACTGCCGCTTGCGCGGGTCGTGCCAGAGCCGCCGGCGCTCGACGTAGGACCGCACGATCCAGATCGGCAGCTGGTGGCTGACCAGCACGGCCTCGTGCCCGCGCGCCTGGTCCTTCGCCGCGTTCAGCGCGCCCATCATCCGCACGACCTGGTCGACGTACGGTTCGCCCCAGGACGGCTTGAACGGGTTGACGAGGTGCTTCCAGTTCTCCGGCCGGCGCAGGGCGCCGTCCCCGACGCCGAAGGTCTTGCCCTGGAAGACGTTCTCGGCCTCGATGAGCCGCGCGTCGCTGTCGAGGTCCAGCCCGTGCGCCTTGGCGATCGGCGTGGCCGTCTCCTGCGCCCGCTCCAGCGGGGAGGCGCACACGTAGGTGACGTCGCGCGGGGCGAGGTGCTCGGCGACCCGGTCGGCCATCCGCCGGCCCAGCTCGGAGAGGTGGTATCCGCCGAGACGGCCGTAGAGGACGCCGTCGGGGTTCTCCACCTCGCCGTGGCGCATGAGGTGGACGACGGTGATGTCGCTGTCGTTCCCGGCGCCCGGGGTCTTCTCGGTGCTCACGCGGTGGCCTCCGCAGCCGCTCGGGCCGCCGCCGGGAGGGCGTCGGCGATCCGCTGGAGGGCCCGCTCGTCGTGGGCCGTGGACACGAACCAGGACTCGAAGGACGAGGGCGGCAGATAGACGCCGTTCGCCAGCAGCGAGTGGAAGAAGGCGGTGTAGCGGAACGAGTCCTGCGCCCGCGCGTCCGTGTAGTCGCGCACCGCGCGGTCCGTGAAGAACACGGAGAACATGTTGGAGGCGCTCTGCAGCGTGTGCGCCACGCCCTCCTTGGACAGCGCCTGGGACACCAGCGCCTGGACCTGCTCGGACACGGCGTTCACCGTGGCGTACGCGGCGTCGTCGAGCAGCCGCAGCTGGGCGAGGCCGGCGGCGGTGGCGACCGGGTTCCCGGAGAGGGTGCCGGCCTGGTAGACGGGCCCGGCCGGGGCGAGGTGCTCCATCACGTCGGCGCGACCGCCGAACGCGGCGGCCGGGAAGCCGCCGCCCATCACCTTGCCGAAGGTCATCAGGTCGGGCCGGACGCCGTCGACGCCGTACCAGCCGGCGCGGCTGGTACGGAAGCCGGTCATGACCTCGTCGGAGATGTAGAGCGCGCCGTTGGCGGCACAGGCGTCCTTGAGGCCCTGGTTGAACCCGGGCAGCGGCGGCACGACGCCCATGTTGCCGGGCGAGGCCTCGGTGATCACGCAGGCGATCTCGCCGGGGTGCCGGTGGAAGGCCTCGTGCACGGCCTCCAGGTCGTTGTACGGCAGCACGATGGTGTCGCCGGCCTGGGCGCCGGTGACGCCCGGGGTGTCCGGCAGCGCGAAGGTGGCGACGCCGGAGCCCGCCGCGGCGAGCAGCGAGTCGACGTGGCCGTGGTAGCAGCCGGCGAACTTGACGACCTTGGTGCGCCGGGTGAACCCGCGGGCCAGCCGGATCGCGGACATGGTCGCCTCGGTGCCGCTGGAGACCAGCCGCACCTGCTGGACGGGCTCGACGCGCGCGACGATCTCCTCGGCGAGGGCGACCTCGCCCTCGCCGGGCGTGCCGAAGGACGTGCCGCGGGCGACGGCCTCCTGGACGGCGGCGATGACCTCGGGGTGCGAGTGCCCGAGGATCATGGGGCCCCAGGAGCAGACCAGGTCGACGTACTCCCGCCCGTCCGCGTCGGTCAGGTAGGGGCCGGATCCGGACACCATGAACCGGGGCGTTCCGCCCACGGCGCGGAAGGCGCGCACCGGCGAGTTCACGCCGCCCGGCGTGACGGCGGCCGCCCGGTCGAACAGGGCCTGCGAGACAGGCGCATCGTATGAATACGGCATTTCACTCATGACCTGCGGCTACTCCGACCTTCTCCGACTTCTGGGGGGTTCCGGGACTGCGTTGCCAGTGACCCCCTCAGGGTAGGCCAGCGAGGTTCGGCCACAACGGGGGCCGTCACCGAGTCCCCACCGGCCGGTCGTCTGCGAAACTGAAACGGACCGAGCCTCGTGGACGTAGCTCACTTACGACGATGTGTCGTGTGACTGCGCACATCCCGCGGACGCGAGTTTCACCGCACGTTTCGGCGTGCGGCCGCGGGGGAGGTCACTGACACGATGATCGGGTTGCGCGGCGGGGGCCGCGCGTCCTAGAAAAGCAGTCGGGTGGAGATATGCATCGCGGTGGCGGACTGGGCGAGGGGACTGATGACCTGGGTCCTCGACGTGCCCGGCGGGGAAGGCACCGGCGCGACGCGGAGGAAGTCGACGACGTACGACAGACACAGGGCGTACCCGGCATGCCGGACGTGCCCGGGGTACCGAGCGAGTCCGAGCGCCTCGACCAAGCGGTCGAGCGGCTCTCGGCGGGGAGCAGGAATGGTGGTCGGGTGGGGGTGACGTACAAGTACTTCGGCGCGCCGGACGGCGCCACCGCGGCCCGCGTCCCGATCTCGATGCGCCCCGAGGAACTCGGCGGTGACGAGCTCGGCATGGGCGGCATGTTCACCAAGATCAAGCCGGAGACGATGGCGGCGATGGTCCTCACGGGCATCGAGGGCGTCCCCCTGCACAAGGTGCCGCCGCTGGAACTGGTCGTCCTGCACCCCGACTACGCGGTCGTGAAGCTCCCCATGACGGTCGTCGACCCCCTCCGCGACATCGGCGAGGAGGCGGTGGGCGCGGCGGCGTTCATCTGGTCCACGGTCCCCGACCGCGGCGGCCCCCGCGACGCGTTCAACGTGTACCAACTCCTCCACGAATGGCAGGACTTCAGTCACCGCCTGCACGAGGCGGGCCACCAGCCTTACTGCCTTGTGTGGCCCTGAGCGGGGCCGCCCATTGCAGCGGGCGGGCTTTTCGACCTCCTGAACGGCGAACTGACAGGCATGCGCAGCGTCCCCACTTGTGTCATCGGAAGCTCCGACAAGGATCCGGTCGTCACCGGCGAACATGATCCCGACAAGTTCGTCGAGGTCGGATCCTTCACCAAGGTCATCACCGGAACGATCCTGGAGCAGCTGGCCTCGCACGGCGTGCTGAAGCCAGACGATCCCGTCGAGCGATGGCTCGGCGTGCCCCCGGGTACCGGCATCACTTTGCGTCACCTCGCGGAGCACACCTCAGGTCTGCCTCGACTGCCTCCGGGGACATCACGCCTCGACCCGTACAAGAAGTTCACCGACGACCGGCTGCAGGACCTGCTCGCCGGCCTCGATCAGCTCGCTGTCGCCCCGGCCGGAGAGCGTGAGGAGTACTCCAACTTCGGCTATGCGGTGCTCGGGGCTGCACTGGTCTCGGCAACCGGTAAGAAGTACGAGGATCTCGTCACCGAACTCGTGCTGTCCCCGCTCGGCCTGCCGCCTGGAGCCATGAGCGCCCGCCCACCGCGACACAGTCGGCTGCTGCCGACGGGTCTGTTCGGCCGCACCATGAAACCGTGGACCATGACGGGAGCCATCCTGCCCGCCGGCGGGCTGTGGGCGACTCCCCGCACCGTGGCACGCGTACTGACGGGTCTCGTACACGACCGTTCGCTGGGAGAACCCGGGCTGGGGTGGCAGCGCACCGGCCCGCTGCCCGTGATCTGGCACAACGGAGCCACACGCACAGCGTCCGTCTTCGTCGGCGCCGTCCCGGACGGGCGTTGGACAGTGGTCCATCGCCTGAGCGATTCTCCCGACGTCACGGATCGCGTCGGCTTGGACTACCTGCGTGCGGCAAAGGGACAGCGCGCGGTGTGACTGCCTCGCGCGACAAAGGGCGAGGCCTTTTGGCCTCGCCCTTTGTCGTGTGCGTCGGGCCGTCGGCGCGGGGAGCGCCGCCGGGTCAGGGGCGGTCGCTTCGGGGGGTGGCGGAGCGGCGGGGGGCTCGGCTGCGGTCGCCGGTTCGCGGGGTGTCGGTCTTGGGGGTCGCCCGGCGGCCCGACGCTCGCGTCTGCTTGGCGGAGGCGGAGGGCGTGGAGCCACGGCCGGCCGCGGTTCCGTTCGCAGTCCTGTTGCCGCCGTTCGCAGTCCTGTTGCCGCCGTTCGCAGTCCTGTTGCCGCCGTTCGCAGTCCTGCCGGTTCCGTTCGCGGCCCTGCCGGTCCCGTTCGCAGTTCCGTCGGCTCCCGTGCGGCGGGCTGTGGAGCCGGTGGGCTTCGTGCGGCGGGTGGTGCCGCGGCCGCCTGTCGTGGGGGCGTCCTCCGACGTCTTCGCCCGGGTCGGGCGGCCTTCCGTGGGCGTCGCCGGCCTGCGGGCGCCCTCGGGGCGGCGTCGGCGGGAAGGCTTCTGGCGGGACGCCTGAGGCGTCGGCTGCTGGGGGACCTCGATGGTGACGGCCACGCCGGACGGCTCGCGGGCCCCGGTGAGGGTGGCCAGTTCCGTGTCGCCCGAGGTGACGCGGGCCGTGCGGGGGCGGATGCCCGCGTCCGACATGAGCCGCGTGACGTCCCGCTTCTGGTCCGGCAGGACCAGCGTGACCACGCTGCCGGAGCCCCCGGCGCGGGCCGTGCGGCCGCCCCGGTGGACGTAGTCCTTGTGGTCGGTGGGCGGGTCGACGTTGACGACGAGGTCGAGGTCGTCGACGTGTATGCCGCGGGCCGCGACGTTCGTCGCCACCAGCGCGGTGACCTGGCCGGTCTTGAACTGTTCCAGGGTGCGGTTGCGCTGCGGCTGGGAGCGGCCGCCGTGCAGTGCCGCCGCGCGGACGCCGACGGCCAGCAGCCGCTTGGCGAGCCGGTCGGCGGACCTCTTGGTGTCGAGGAAGAGGATGACCCGGCCGTCGCGGGCCGCGATGCGCGTGGTGACGGCCTTCTTGTCGGTCTCGTCCTGGACGTGGAGCACGTGGTGCTCCATGGTGGTCACCGCTCCGGCGGACGGGTCCACCGAGTGCACCACCGGGTCGGTCAGGAACCGCTGGACCAGACGGTCGATGTTGCGGTCCAGGGTGGCCGAGAAGAGCATGCGCTGCCCGTCGGGCCGCACCCGCTGGATCAGCTTGGTGATCTGCGGCAGGAAGCCCATGTCGGTCATCTGGTCGGCCTCGTCCAGCACCGTGATGCGTACGTCGTCCAGCACGCAGTCCCCGCGGTCCACGAGGTCGTTGAGCCGGCCGGGGGTCGCCACGAGCACCTCGGCGCCTCGGCGCAGCGCGCCGGCCTGCTTGGTGAGGGACAGCCCGCCGACCACGGTGGTCAGCCGGAGGTTGACCGCCGTCGCGTAGGGGGTCAGCGCGTCCGTGACCTGCTGGGCGAGTTCCCGGGTGGGCACCAGCACGAGGGCGAGCGGCGCCTTGGGCTCCGCGCGCAGTCCGGCCGTGCGGGCCAGCAGCGCCAGTCCGAACGCGAGGGTCTTGCCCGAGCCGGTGCGTCCGCGGCCCAGCAGGTCCCGGCCGGCGAGCGAGTTGGGCAGCGTCGCGGCCTGGATGGGGAAGGGGCTGGTCACACCCTGTGCGGTGAGGGTCTTCAGCAGTGCCGCGGGCATGTCCAGAGCGGCGAAGTCCTCGACGGCGGGAAGCGCGGGGGTCGTGCTCTCCGGCAGCCGGAACTCCGTGGGCGACGCCCCCGACGACGACGAGGGTGAGGGGGACGAGGTCCGCCGGTTCGGCTTCTGGGACCTTCTTCGGGACATGCGACTACTGCCTTCCTGGGAACAGCACAAACCGGGGTCCGCACCATGACGGTGCGGACCCCGGTGAGTGGATACGCGTCCGGCGATCAGGCGGGGACGATGTTCTCCGCCTGCGGGCCCTTCTGGCCCTGCGTGACGTCGAAGGAGACCCGCTGGCCCTCCTGGAGCTCGCGGAATCCCTGGGTCGCGATGTTCGAGTAGTGGGCGAAGACGTCAGGGCCGCCGCCGTCCTGCTCGATGAAACCGAAACCCTTTTCGGAGTTGAACCACTTCACGGTTCCCTGTGCCATGACATTTCTCCTTCTGTAGGCAGAGGCCCCATCCGGAGATGCCGGAAAAAACTAATGCGCCCGAGGAGAAACATTCCCGTCAGGCGCACATAGGTTCATGGGTACCACAACTGCAACGCTTAGAACGTAGCACACAGCTCGCCGGTCCGGGGAGGATCAACACGCCCGACCGGGTGAGCACGCCGCCTCAGACCTCGTCCAGCCGGTGGTCCGCGGGACCGCCGCCCACGGTGAAGCCGATCGTCGAGCCGCCGCCCTCCCGGCCGGCGGCGAAGGGGGCGCCGCCGTGGGCCAGGGCCACCTCCCGGACGATCGACAGGCCGAGCCCCGAGCCCGGGAGGGAGCGGGCGTCGGCGGCGCGGTAGAAGCGGTCGAAGACACGGGTGAGGTCGGACTCGCTGATGCCGGGACCGCGGTCGAGGACCTCCACCCGGACCGGTCCGGGTCCCGCCGGGCCGGTGACGGCGATCTCGATCGGGCCCGCTCCCCCGCGGTCGAACTTGGTCGCGTTCTCCACGAGGTTGCTGAGTGCCCGCTGGAGCATCGCCGGCCGCCCGTCCGTGGTGGTGTCCCCGCTCGCCCGGACCAGAACGGTCCGCCCGGTACGGCGGCGCGCGAGCCCGGCGACGTCCTCGGCGAGGTCGGCCAGATCGACCCGCCGGGGCGGCTCGGTGTCCGACTGACCGGCCGCCAGCTCCACCAACTCGTTCACGAGATCGGTGAGTTCACGGGCCTCCTGGCCCAGGTCGGCGACCAGCTCCTCACGGGCCGCGGGCGGCAGCTCGTCGATACGGCGCAGCAGCGAGATGTTCGTGCGCAGCGAGGTCAGCGGGGTGCGCAACTCGTGCCCCGCGTCCTGCACCAGCCGCCGCTGGTCCTCCTCCGACTGCGCGAGCCGCCCCAGCATCCGGTCGAAGGCCCGCCCGAGGCGGCCGACCTCGTCATGACCGGTGACGGGCACCTGGACGCCGAGCCTGCGGGTGCGGGCGACGTCCTCGGCGGCGGTGGTGAGGATGACCAGACGGTGGGTGATGCGCCTGGCCAGCCACCAGCCGAACAGGCCGGCCGCCGTCACCACGGCGATCATCAGGATCAGGGTCCGCTGCTGGAGCGCCCGCAGCAGGTCCTCCGTGCCGCTGAACTCCTGCGCGATCTGCACCGCGCCCCGGCCGCCGCCGAGCGCGACGGTCGCCACCCGGTACGCGTCGTGGCCCACGTCGACGTCACCGTGCTCGGTGAGCGTCCCGGCGGTCGCGGCGGCCGCGACGGCACGGTCGGCCGCCCTGACCGGCAGCCCGGGCGCGCCGGGGTCGACGACCGCGCCGTCCGGCCCCAGCACCTGCACGTCCGTACGGGCCGGGCGCACGATGTCGTGGCCGGGCGCGGACGAGGAGAAGTCCCCGGGCCGCATCGCCCGCGCGCGCACCTCGTCCCGCAGGTCCTGCACGACCTCGTCGAACACCGACTCCTGGTCCACCCGCACCAGCCGTGCCGCGGCGCTGTACGACAGGACGCCCACGAGGACGGTGACGACGGCGGTCACGGTGGCGAAGGACACCGCGAAGGTGGTGCGCAGCGAGACGAGCTTCGCGCGCCGCCGGGACAGCGGCCCGCCCAGCCGGCCGCCCGTGCGGGCAAAACGGCCCGTGCGAGCCATCGCGTCAGTCTTCCCGCAGCACGTAGCCCACGCCGCGCACGGTGTGGATCAGCGGCGGGGCGCCACCGGCCCCGTCGAGCTTGCGGCGCAGATAGCCGACGTAGACGGCGAGGTTCTTGGAACCGGGGCCGAAGTCGTAGCCCCAGATGCGGTCGTAGATCGTGGAGTGGTCGAGAACGATGCCGGCGTTGCGGACCAGCAGTTCCAGCAGCTCGAACTCGGTGCGGGTCAGCTCCAGTTCCCGCTCGCCGCGCCAGGCCCGCCGTGCCTGCGGGTCCATGCGCAGCCCGGCCGCCTCCAGGAAGCGGGCGGGCGGCGCGGTCGGCTTCGGCGGGATCTCCGGCCGGGCGCCGGGGCCGGTGCGGCGCAGCAGCGCGCGCAGACGGGCGAAGACCTCCTCGACGTCGAAGGGCTTCGGCACGTAGTCGTCGGCGCCCGCGTCCAGCCCGGCGATCCGGTCCGCGGTCTCCACGAGCGCGGTCAGCATCAGGATGGGCGTGCGGTCGCCCTCGGCGCGCAGCACCCGGCAGACCTGGAGGCCGTCGATGCCGGGCATCATCACGTCGAGGACGAGGACGTCCGGCGGCGACTTGTGGGCGTGCGCCAGCGCCTCCACGCCGTCGGCGACCGCGGTGACCTCGTAGCCCTCCAGGGTCAGGGCCCGTTCCAGGGCATGGCGGATGGCGCGGTCGTCTTCGGCCAGGAGCACGGTCTGGGGCACGGCGTCCACTCTGCCAGGGCCTCCGGCGGTTCGGCTGGGTCGGGCGGGGTGCAGTGGGGCTTCTTACTCGGCTCTCACCCATGGTGCGGGCGTGTCCTGGGGGCTGCCGCCCCCAGGCCCCCGCTTCGGCCCTGGACGGGCCTCGTCCTCAGACGCCGGACGGGCTGTAGAGACCGGCCGGCGCCGAGTGGTCAGCGGCGCGAAAGCGACGCCAGTCGTTCCGCGAACGGGGTGACCTCGATACCGCCGGTCTTCGGTCCCCTCGCCGTCGGCAGGCCCTTCATCAAGGCCGCCAGTTCGCCCGCCGCCCGGTCCACCCGTTCGGGCAGTCCCTGCGCGCCCCAGTCCTCGGAGGCGGCGTAGACCGCGGTCGGGACCACGACGGCCCGCAGGTAGGCGAACAGGGGGCGCAGCGCGTGTTCCAGGACGAGGGAGTGGCGGGCCGAGCCGCCGGTGGCGGCGATCAGGACCGGCTTGCCCGCCAGCGCGTCCTGCTCCAGGACGTCGAAGAACGACTTGAACAGTCCGCTGTACGACGCCGAGAACACCGGCGTGACGACGATCAGGCCGTCCGCAGCGGTCACCGCGTCCAGCGCGGCCGCCAGCCTGCGCCCGGGGAAGCCGTTGGTCAGGTTGTGCGCGATCTCCACGGCGAGGTCGCGCAGCTCCACGACCTCCACCTCCGCCGCCGCCCGCTCGGCGGTGGCCGTCGCCAGCCGGTCGGCCAGCAGCCGGGTGGACGACGGGACGCTCAGTCCCGCCGAGACGACGACGAGCTTCATGCGACGGTCACCTCCTGGGCGGCCTTGAGGGACGCGTGGGTCGGCGCGTCCGGCACGTTCGCCGGGCGGCCCTTGGCGAACTCCTCACGGAGCACCGGCACGACCTCCTCGCCGAGCAGGTCGATCTGCTCCAGTACGGTCTTCAGCGGCAGGCCCGCGTGGTCGACGAGGAACAGCTGGCGCTGGTAGTCGCCCGCGTACTCGCGGAACGTCAGGGTCTTCTCGATGACCTGCTCCGGGGTGCCCACGGTCAGCGGGGTCTGGTCGGTGAAGTCCTCCAGGGACGGCCCGTGCCCGTAGACCGGCGCGTTGTCGAAGTAGGGGCGGAACTCGCGCACCGCGTCCTGCGAGTTGCGGCGCATGAACACCTGGCCGCCGAGGCCGACGATGGCCTGCTCGGCCGTGCCGTGCCCGTAGTGCGCGTAGCGGGCCCGGTACAGCTCGACCATCCGCTTGGTGTGGTCGGCCGGCCAGAAGATGTTGTTGTGGAAGAAGCCGTCTCCGTAGAAGGCGGCCTGCTCGGCGATCTCGGGCGAGCGGATGGAGCCGTGCCAGACGAACGGCGGCACACCGTCCATCGGGCGGGGCGTCGAGGTGAAGCCCTGGAGCGGCGTGCGGAACGTGCCCTCCCAGTCGACGACGTCCTCGCGCCACAGCCGGTGCAGCAGGTTGTAGTTCTCCAGGGCGAGGTTGATGCCCTCGCGGATGTCCTTGCCGAACCAGGGGTAGACCGGGCCGGTGTTGCCGCGGCCCATCATCAGGTCCACGCGGCCGTCGGCCAGGTGCTGGAGCATCGCGAAGTCCTCGGCGATCTTCACCGGGTCGTTCGTGGTGATGAGGGTGGTCGCGGTGGAGAGGATCAGGTTCTCCGTGCGGGCCGCTATCCAGCCGAGCATCGTGGTCGGGGACGACGGCACGAACGGCGGGTTGTGGTGCTCACCGGTGGCGAAGACGTCGAGGCCGACCTCCTCGGCCTTCTGCGCGATGGCGACCATGGCCTTGATCCGCTCACGCTCGGTCGGCGTGCGCCCCGTGGTGGGGTCCGGCGTGACGTCGCCGACGGTGAAGATCCCGAACTGCATGGCCGCTCAACCTCCAAAGTTGTTTACTGTTCAACTATACCGCTGAACGACAGCGCCACGCCCCCTATTCCCCCTCCGCGGGGACCGCTCGCCGGGTACCCCGATCACCGGGCAACGAGTAGCGGATGCGATGTCGGTGGCCCGTCCTACGATCGACGCATGGCCGCCCCACGCCGCGACACCCGAGGCATCGTCGACGCCGCGGAGCTCTTCGCGCGCGTCCGCTTCCGGCGCCGCGAACCGGCCCCGCCGCTGCGCACCTACCTGGAGCACTACTGGCTGATCGACTGGGACCTCGACCAGCCGTACGCCTCCCATGTCGTCCCGCACCCCTCGGTGAACATCGTCTTCCAGCGGTACGGGGACCAGGCCCCCTTCGCCGAGATCGCCGGCGTCGGCCTCGGTCTCTTCACACAGAAGCTCGAAGGCGCCGGCCGGGTCTGCGGCGTGCAGTTCCGGCCCGGCGGCTTCCGCCCCTTCGCCCCGGACCGCCCGGTCGGCGACTGGACGGGCCGCCGCGTACGCCTGACCGGCGTCGACCCCGCCGCCGTCCTCGGTCCCGACGACGAGGACGCCCGCGTGGCGGCCCTCGACGCCTGCCTCCTCACCCTCGGCCCCCGGCCCGACCCGGACGCCGACCGGGCCATGGCCCTGGCCGACCGCATCCGCGCCGACCGCACGATCCGCCGCGTCGCGGACCTGGCGAGCGCGGAGGGCGTCTCGGTCCGCGGCCTCCAGCGCCTCTTCGCCGCCCATGTGGGCGTCGGCCCCAAGTGGGTCATCCTGCGCTACCGCATCCACGAGGCCCTGGAGCGCGCCGAGACCTCGACGAACGTCGACTGGGCGGCCCTGGCCGCCGACCTGGGCTACGCGGACCAGGCCCATCTCGTACGGGACTTCAAGGCGACCGTGGGGGTGCCGCCGACCGCGTACTCACCGGCCCGGAAACGAGGTGCGGGTCACGAGCCGATCGGCAGCGCGTCCGTGTAGCCGTTCGTGGGACGCTCGACCGTCTCGACGCCCAGGGCGTCCAGAGCGACCGCCGCCGACGACGTCCCGAGGGCGCCCTCGGCATGCCAGGTGCCCGTCACCGTCACCCAGGCATCGGCCTTCGGCGCATGGACCCCGTACACCCGCACCTTCACCGACTGGGCGTCCGCCGCGCAGCACGACAGCAGGATCCGGGTCAGGTACCAGCCTTCGCGGCCGTCGCCGGCCGGGGTGACGAACCCCGTCATCCGGACCGTACGGCCCTTGATCGCCTGCTCGGCGTCCTGCTGCACCCGCTGGGTGAAGTCGGTCAGCGTGATCGGCAGCGGCGAGGTCGCGGGCAGCGGGTCGAACCCGTCCTCGTCGACCACGGCGACCGCCTTGGGCGCCTCACGGGCGGCGGTGTACGAGCCCAGCGCGGGCGGGGCGTAGAAGAGGAGGCTCAGCGCGGGGAGGAACAGCAGCCAGGCGACTCGGGGGACGCCGGAGTGGTCGTGCCCGTCCGGGGCGTGCGCGTGGCCGCCCGGCCCGTCACCCGCGTGCTCGCGACCGTCGTGCACCCGGCCGCCCGGCCCGTGGTCGCCGGCGTCCCGGGCCCTGGCGCGCCACGCCGACCACGCCTCCACCGCCCCCAGCACGACCAGCACCGCCCCCGACACGATCAGCAGCGGGCGCATGCCCTCCTTCACGTAGCGCAGATAGCCGTCGGTCAGCAGCGAGGCCTGCAACAGGCCCAGCCCGCACAGCACCAGCAGTCCCGCCTGCGCGAACCGCTTCAAAGGAGCACCCCTCCCACCACCGCGCTGCACACCACCGCGACGACGGCCGTGGCCGTCGAGAAGCGGATCGCGAAGGCCCGCCCGAACGTCCCCGCCTGCAGGGCGATCAGCTTCAGGTCGACCATCGGGCCGACCACCATGAACGTCAGCCGCGCCACCGGCGAGAAACCGGTCAGCGAGGCCGCCACGAACGCGTCCGCCTCGCTGCACACCGCCAGCACGATCGCCAGCACCGCCAGGAACAGCACCGACAGCCAGGGCGAACCGGCGAACGTGTCGACGACCGAACGCGGCACCGCCACGTTGAAGGTCGCCGCGGCCATCGCGCCGACCACCAGGAACCCGCCCGCGTGCAGGAAGTCGTGCTGGAAGCCGCGCCGGAACTCCGTCCACCGGCTGTTCCCGGGCCGGTGCCCGGTGTGCCGCACGGCCGGCTTCAGCCACTCCGCACGCCCCAGCCAGAGCCACAGCCAGCCCATCACCGCCGCGGTGACCAGCGAGGCGAGCAGCCGCGCGAGCACCATCGCCGGGCTGCCGGGGAAGGCGATCGCGGTGGCCGTCAGCACCACCGGGTTCACGGCCGGCGCGGAGAGCAGGAACGCGAACGCGGCGGCCGGGGTGACCCCCCGGCCGATGAGACTGCTCGCCACCGGCACCGACGCGCACTCGCAGCCCGGCAGCACCACCCCCGCGGCCCCCGCCACCGGCACCGCGAGCGCCGGCCGCTTCGGCAGCAGCCGGCTGAACACCCGCTCCGGCACGAACGCGTTGATCGCCCCCGACAGGGCCGTCCCCAGCAGCAGGAACGGCACCGCCTGCACGGTCACCGCGAGGCACACCGTCCGCCACGCCTGCACCGCCGGCTCCTCCAGCCCCCGCCCGACCAGCACCAGCAGCGCGCCCGGCGCCACGGCGGCCGCGAGCAGCAGCACAAGCCAGTGCCGGGGCAGCCCGCGCGCGGGCCGCGCCTCCCGGTCGCCGTCCTGCCCGTGGCCGTCCTCGCGCCCGTCCCCGCCGTCCGTCCGTACATCCGTGTGTATGCCGGTGTCGCCGACCGCCCCCATGCCCTACACCGCGCCTTCCCGCAGCCGCGCGACCTGCTCGCCGCTGAACTCCACGGTCCGCCTCATGTGCCCGACGATGACGGCGAGTTCGGTGTCGTCCAGGTCCTGGAAGAGCGGCGACCAGTCGCCGCCCAGCCGCTCGCAGGTCCGCCCGAACTCGGCGATCCGCTCCGGCACGGCCGCCACCAGCACCCGCCGCCGGTCGGCCGCGTCCCGCCGCCGCACCACATAGCCCGCCTTCTCCAGCCGGTCCACCAGCCGGGTCGCCGACCCGGTGGTCAGTCCCGTCAGCTCCGCGACCCGGCCCGTCGTCACCGGTTCCCGCTCCAGCGACAGCAGGTTCAGGCACTGCAGATCGGTGGGGTGCAGCCCGAGGCGGTCGGCGACGGCCTGGTTGAACAGCGCGAACGCCGCCATGTACCGGCGGGAGACGGTGGACAGCTCGTCCAGCAACCGCGACCGCACGTTCCCGGACATCGCCCGCACACCCTTTCGTCAGCGCCGTCCGCGCATCGTACGACGCCGTGGAACCGGGCCGACCGGAAGACGGCGCCCGGCGCGTGCGACGCTGCTCGTATGTCCGTGCTCCGCTCCGCCGCCCTGTTCGCCGTCGCCGCGCTGCTGGAGATCGGGGGCGCCTGGCTGGTCTGGCAGGGGGTGCGCGAGCACCGCGGATGGCTGTGGATCGGCGCCGGCGTCATGGCCCTCGGCGCGTACGGGTTCGTCGCCACGCTCCAGGCGGACGCCGAGTTCGGCCGCGTCCTGGCCGCGTACGGCGGGGTGTTCGTCGCCGGTTCGCTGGCCTGGGGCATGGTCGCCGACGGCTACCGCCCCGACCGGTGGGACGTGACCGGCGCACTGGTCTGCCTCGCCGGCATGGCCGTGATCATGTGGGCGCCGCGCAGCGGCGGCTGACCGGGGGCGACGCGAACCGGTGCGTCCGAAAAGCAAGATCGCCGGTCACCGGTGATCTCCGCGTGCCTATCCTGGCTGAGTCCCTCGCGTACCTCGCGTCGCGTCCCGCGACCGCCCACGCCGACCCAGGAGTCAGTCCCATGGCCACCGCCGTACCGTCCGCCGCCTCCCGCATCGCCGTCGTCACCGGTGCGAGCAGCGGAATCGGCGCCGCCACCGCCCGCCGGCTCGCCGCAGCCGGCTACCGCGTGGTCCTCACCGCCCGCCGCAAGGACCGTATCGAGGCGCTGGCCGAGGAACTGGTGGCGGCGGGCGGCTCGGCGACCGCGTACCAGCTGGACGTCACCGACCGCGCCGCCGTGGACGAGTTCGCCACGGCGTTCCGCACGATCGGCGTCCTCGTCAACAACGCGGGCGGCGCGCTCGGCGCCGACCCGGTGGCCACCGGCGACCCGGCCGACTGGCGCACCATGTACGAGACGAACGTCATCGGCACCCTGAACCTCACCCAGGCCCTGCTGCCCAAGCTGGTCGCCGGCGGCGACGGCACCGTCGTGGTGGTGTCCTCCACGGCCGGGCACGGCACCTACGAGGGCGGCGCGGGCTACGTCGCCGCCAAGCACGGCGCCCATGTGCTGGCCGAGACGCTGCGCCTGGAGATCGTCGGACAGCCGGTCCGGGTGATCGAGATCGCCCCCGGCATGGTGAAGACCGACGAGTTCGCCCTGACCCGCTTCGGCGGCGACCAGGACAAGGCGGCGAAGGTGTACGAGGGCGTGGCCGAACCCCTCACCGCCGACGACGTGGCCGAGACGATCACCTGGGCGGTGACCCGCCCCAGCCACGTCAACGTCGACCTCCTGGTCCTGCGCCCCCGCGCCCAGGCCTCCAACACGAAGGTCCACAGGGAACTCTGACGCCCGGCCGGCTCCCTCACCCGGCGGTGTGCGCGGGTGCGGCACACGCGGGGCCGCACCCGTTCACGGGCACTTGGGATCGTCCACGATCAGAGCGTTGGCGGGGACGGTGGACGTAGTCTCCCCGTCCGACGTCACGTACTTCGTCGTGACGTAGCTCCGCTTGCCCCTGCCCACGCACTTGGTGGCGAGGTTCCCGAATCCGTCCGGGAAGTTGTACACCTCGGCCGGGGTGTCCTCCCCCGCCTTCCCCCGCACCGGGGCGTCGCCCATGCCCCGCTCGTCGTCGTCCAGGGAGCACCCCGACAGGACGGCGGCGAGCAGCAGCATCAGGGCTAGCGCGGACCGGGTCCCACGCCGCCGCCGACGCCTCAGCCCGCGCACGTCTTGTCCTCGACGAGCTGCACGTTGGACGGCCCGCCGCTGTTGGTCGTGACATACGCCCGGTACCCGTGCCCCACACACTTGGTCGCGACGTTCCCGAACCCGTCGGGCATGTTGTACACCTCGGCCGGGGTGTCGTCCCCCGCCTTGCCCTGCACCGGGGCGTCGCCCTTGCCCCGCTTGTCGTTGTACTCGTCGGAGGAGCAGCCGGCGAGCAGACCTCCCAGGACCAGCACCAGTCCCGCCGCGCAGACCGACACACGCACGCGCTCCATCGCAACCCCCCGTCATCCGGTATTCGGCGAGCCGAACGGCTCCGGCAGCGGCCGGACGGCTCGGTGTACTCGCGTCTCCAGCGAAGGCGAAGACAGCGCGACGGTCCGGCCCGGTTCCCGTCCGGGCCGTAAAGTCGCGTCCGTGGACAGACACCTACCGTTCGAGACGCTGCACAACTTCCGTGACCTGGGCGGCTATCGCACCGCGGACGGCCGTCACCGGGTACGTCCGGGGCGGCTGTTCCGGGCGGACTCGCTGGGCAAGCTGACCGAGGGAACGCCGGACTGGGAGCGGTTCCTGTCCCTCGGCGTCGGCACGGTGATCGACCTGCGCCACCCCTGGGAGGCGGAGGGCCGGGGCCGGATCCCCGCGCACCCCTCCTTCACGTACCGCAACCTCAGCATCGAGCACCGCCCCTACGACCAGGCCGTTCAGGGCGCCGACGTGGACCCGGCCCCCTACCTCGCCGAGCGGTACATGGAGGTCGCGCACGACGGCGCGAAGGAGATCCGCGAGGCGCTGGAGCTGATCGCGGCGACCGACGCCCCGCTCGTCTTCCACTGCGCCTCGGGCAAGGACCGCACGGGCCAGCTGGCGGCGCTGGTCCTGGGGCTGCTCGGCGTCGAGGAGCAGGTGATCGCCGAGGACTTCAGCCTCACGGAACTGGCGACGGGCGCCCTGCTCGCCGACTGGCGCGCACGCAACGACGGCCGCACGCCCGCCTGGCCCGGCTTCGGCCGCGCCCCCGCGCAGGTGATGCGCCTGTACCTCGCGGCCCTGAACTCCCGCCACGGCAGCGCCGAGCGGTACGTGGCCCAGGTCCTCGGCCTGGACCCGCGTGCCCTCGCCGCCACCCTGCGCGGCAAGCTCCTGGAGCCGGTCCCCACCTCCTGGCCCGAGCTGACGTTCCACCGGGCGACCCCCGAGGACGCCCCCGCGCTGGTCCGTCTGCACGACACGGCCGCCCTGTGGCAGACGGCCCGGGGCATCGACCAGTGGGCGCCGGGCGGCAAGTCCGAGGCCCATTTCCGCACCCGGATGCGCGAGGGCGAGGTGTGGCTGGCCCGGGCGGCGGGCGCGGTCGCCGGCGCCTGGGAACTCTGGTGGGACGACCCGGCGGCCTGGGGCCCCCGCCCGCCCGAGGCCGGCTACGTGCACCGTCTGATGACGACCCCGCACACGTCCCCGCCCGGCACCGGCCGCCGCATGCTGGCACACGCCGAGTCCGTCATCGCCGCGACCGGCCGGGCCTACGCCCGCCTGGACTGCCTCGCCTCCAACCCCCGCCTGCGCGCCTACTACGAGGCGGCCGGCTACAAGGTCGTGGGCGAGCAGCGCGCCAAACCCCACACCCCGGGCAGCCCCGGCGGCGGCGGAAGCCCGTACGCGGTGACACTGCTGGAGAAACGGCTCGGCTGACGCGCGCAGAAGGGGCCCGGGCCACCGGCCCGAGCCCCTCACCGTCGTCAGCCCTTCACGCAGACGACCTGCTTCAGCTTCGCCACGACCTCCACCAGGTCACGCTGCTGCTCGATGACCTGCTCGATCGGCTTGTACGCGCTCGGGATCTCGTCCACGACGCCGGAGTCCTTGCGGCACTCCACGCCCCGCGTCTGCTCCTCCAGGTCCCTCGTGGAGAAGCGCCGCTTGGCCGCGTTGCGGCTCATGCGCCGACCCGCGCCGTGCGAGGCCGAGTTGAACGCCTTCTCGTTGCCGAGGCCCTTCACGATGTAGGAACCCGTGCCCATGGAGCCCGGGATGATCCCGTACTCGCCGGAACCGGCCCGGATCGCGCCCTTGCGGGTCACGAGCAGGTCCATCCCGTCGTAGCGCTCCTCCGCGACGTAGTTGTGGTGCGCGCTGATCTCCGGCTCGAACGTCGGCTTCGCCTTCCGGAACTCCTTGCGGACCACGTCCTTCAGGAGCGCCATCATGAGCGTGCGGTTGTACTTCGCGTACTCCTGCGCCCAGAACAGGTCGTTGCGGTACGCCGCCATCTGCGGGGTGTCCGCGACGAAGACGGCGAGGTCACGGTCGACCAGGCCCTGGTTGTGCGGCAGCTTCTGGGCCACGCCGATGTGGAACTCGGCGAGCTCCTTGCCGATGTTCCGGGAACCGGAGTGCAGCATCAGCCAGACGGCACCGGTCGTATCCGTGCAGACCTCGACAAAATGGTTACCGCTACCGAGCGTTCCCATCTGCTTCGTGGCGCGCTCCTGGCGGAACTTGACCGCGTCCGCGATCCCGTCGAACCGTCCCCAGAAGTCGTCCCAGCCCGCGGTCGCGAAGCCGTGCATCCCGCTCGGGTCGACCGCGTCCTGGTGCATCCCGCGCCCCACCGGGATGGCCTGCTCGATCTTGGAGCGCAGCCGGGACAGGTCCCCGGGAAGGTCGTTCGCCGTGAGGGAGGTCCTCACCGCGGACATCCCGCAGCCGATGTCGACGCCGACCGCCGCCGGACAGACCGCGCCCCGCATCGCGATGACCGAACCGACCGTCGCGCCCTTCCCGTAGTGCACGTCCGGCATCACGGCGAGCCCCTTGATCCAGGGCAGGGTGGCGACGTTGCGCAGCTGCTGGAGCGCCCCCTCCTCGACCGTCGCCGGGTCGGCCCACATACGGATGGGGACCTTCGCGCCTGGCATCTCCACGTACGACATACAGCCCTCATTCCCCCGGAAAACCAACAGAAGTATCGAATCGCAAAACCGGTGCCAAGGTCGACGTACCGGACGGCGGACCGGCATCCACGGCGTCGCGTGCGATACACATTGTCTGCAGCGGCCGCCCCCGCCCGGCAAGCGAATAACCGTCCAGGATGTGACCGTCGAGAGGAGCCGACCGTGCAGCGGAAGGCGTACGTACCCGGCGCCGCCGCCCTCATCGCGGCGCTGCTGGCCGGCTGCACCGGCGGCTCGGACGACCGGGGCCCCACCGACGACGCCAACCCGGGCAAGGCCGGCACCGCCAGCGCCGCCGCGGAGCCCGGCCGGTACGCCACCCTCCCGGAGGCCTGTCGCGCCGTCAGCCGCGGCACGCTCGACGCACTGCTGCCCGGCGCGCGCGAGATCGCCGACCCGGTCCGGCGCGAGGCCGCCTACGAGGGCGAGGCGACCCAGACGTTCGACACCGACCGCAAGACGGGCTGCCGTTGGAAGGTGGAGTCGGCGGACGCCACCGACCACCTCCTCGTCGACTTCGAGCGCGTGGTGTCGTACGACACCGCCGTCAGCGACGACACCGAGGCCGAGGACCTGTTCGCGGGCAAGGTCACGGCGGCCGACCTGCCCGCGCCCGCCGTCTCCTCGGCGACCGGCTCCCCGTCCGCCTCGCCCTCCTCCTCCGCCGCCCCCTCGCCGACGGGCACGAGCCCCTCCTCGGGCGTCAGCCCCGCGGCCGGCGGCGCGGGCTCCGCCTCGGCCGCTCCCCCGGCGAGCGCCCCCGCGAGCCCCTCGGGGAGTTCGTCCACCGGCCCGTCCCCGTCGGCCACCACCTCCGCCGAGCTCCAGCCCCGCCTGCTCGAAGGCCTGGGCGACGAGGCGTTCGTCGACGACGCCCTCGACAGCTCCGCCTCGACGGCCAAGCAGCGGACGGTGACTGTGGCGTTCCGCACGTCGAACGTCATTGTGACCGTCCGGTACGAGGAGCAGCCGACGACGATCGGCACGGTCCCCGACAGCGAGGAAATGCAGGACAGGGCCCGGAATCTGGCCGCCCAGCTCGCCGATTCCCTGCGCGGCTGAGGCGACTTCACCCCCGCCCGCCCTCCGCCGGCCGCCCGGGGGAAGCGGAACCGCACGCCTCCTTCACGGCGTACCGTGACCCCTTGGACCCGATCAGACCGCAGGAACCACGAGCGTGATGAGTGAAGGAACCATGCAGCGACGAGCCCAGCGAGACGACCAGCACGACCAGCGCGCGGACCGTGACGGGCGCGCCCCGCACGAGCGCCGCACGCGGCGCGTCGGAGGCCTGAACCGCGCCCTCGCCGCAGCGGCCGCGCTGCCCGTGATGCTGCTCGCCGTCGGCTGCTCCTCCGACTCCGGCTCGGAGGACGCCGCGCAGAAGACCGGCGCCGAAGCCGCCGCGGGGGCCGGCGCCACGGTCAGCGCGCAGCCGACCGTGCCGGCGGCCGCGTACGCGAAGCTGCCGGAGGCCTGCAAGTCGCTGTCGAAGCAGACCCTCACCGATCTGGTGCCGAAGGCGTCGGCGTCCGGCAAGGAGGGCGCGTCGAGCGACACCGACGCCCGCGCCTCGTGCTCCTGGTCCAGCCTCCAGAACAACGGGGTCAAGGGCTCGCAGTTCCGCTGGCTGAACGTCTCCCTGCTGCGCTTCGACTCCACCACGTCGACCTCCGGCGAGCAGCAGGCGCAGGACTACTACGCCAAGCAGGTCAAGGGCGCCCAGGAGGTATCCGGCGCGGCGAACGCGAAGACGCAGGCGCTCACGGGCACCGGCGACCAGGCGACGACCGTGCGGTACGACCTGAAGAAGAGCGAGGGCGCCTTCAAGCAGCAGACGGTCGTCGCGCGCGTGGAAAACGTCGTCGTCTCCCTCGACTACAACGGCGCGGGTCTGGCCGGCGAGAAGGCCCCCAGCGCGGACACGCTGACGAAGGCCGCGGAGAAGGCCGCCAAGGAAGTCGTGTCGGCGGTCCGCGCGGCCAACGGCGGTGCCACGGAAGGCGGTTCGGGCGCGGGCACCTCGCCGTCCAAGCCCTCGACCGGGTCGCCGTCCAAGCCGCCGGCCTCCTCGCCGGCGCCGTCCGCGTCCACCGGGTCGCCGTCCGCCTCGGCCTCCGCCGCACCGAAGAGCTGACAGACCGGCAGTACGTTCGCCGTACACGTGTGCCACCCTGTTGCGCGCAACAACACGCAAAGGGAGGGGGTGCGGGTGGCCGCGCCTATAGAGCTGACTCGGACACACCGCGTTCTCATCGGTGTCGTCGTGTTCGGCGCCGTCATCATCGCGGGCATCGGCTTCGCCGGTTCCTACGCGGCGGTACGTGAACTGGCCCTCAAGAAGGGCTTCGGGAACTTCAGTTACGTGTTCCCGATCGGCATCGACGCGGGCATCTGCGTCCTGCTCGCGCTGGATCTTCTGCTGACGTGGATCCGGATCCCGTTCCCCCTGCTGCGGCAGACGGCGTGGCTGCTGACGGCGGCGACGATCGCGTTCAACGGCGCCGCCGCCTGGCCGGACCCGCTCGGCGTCGGCATGCACGCGGTGATCCCGGTCCTGTTCGTGGTGTCTGTCGAGGCCGCCCGGCACGCCATCGGCCGGATCGCCGACATCACCGCCGACAAGCACATGGAGGGCGTCCGCCTCACCCGCTGGCTGCTCTCCCCGGTTCCGACGTTCCTGCTGTGGCGGCGGATGAAACTGTGGGAGCTGCGCTCCTACGAGCAGGTCATCAAGCTGGAGCAGGAACGTCTCGTCTACCAGGCCCGGCTGCGCTCCCGCTTCGGCCGTGCCTGGCGGCGCAAGGCCCCGGTCGAGTCGCTGATGCCCCTGCGCCTGGCCCGCTACGGCGTCCCCCTGGCCGAGACGGCCCCGGCGGGTCTCGCGGCGGCGGGCATCAAGCCGGCCCTGCTGCCCCCGGCCCCCGAGCCCGAGCCGGTACCCGAGCCCCAGGCCGAGGCGGCACGGGTGGCGGCGGCTCCCGGCGAGCGGCAGCGCCCCGCACTGGGCGGCGACCGGAACGCTCCGCAGCAGGGCGGCCAGGCAGAGCCCGACGTGAGCCAGTGGCTGCACGCCCGGCACCCGCAGCAGGTCGAGTACCACGGCGGCTACAACCCTGACTACGACCCCGAGGCCCAGTACCAGCAGTGGTACGAGGAGCAGCTCCAGGCCGAGGAGTACGAGGAGCAGTACACGCAGGAGCCCCCGTCCCAGGAGCCTTCCCCCGAGGAGACCGGCAGCTTCCCCATCCCCGTGGCTCCCGGCCGCACCCGGGAACTGGGCGACGGCGGCGGCGCCCCGGAGCCGGACGAGGACGCCTACTACCAGGTGTTCCGCCAGTCGATAGACGGCAGTTACCCCACCCCGCGCGTCCTCGGCGACAACATCCAGGCGACCTACGGGAGGACCCTGAGCCCGGGCGACCTGAAGACGCTGACGGAACGCTTCCAGAAGCGCCACTCGGCGGAACTGGAAGAAGACCACATCGCATGACGAAGGGGCCCTCCGAGGAGGGCCCCTCGTCGTCCGGCGGTTACTCCCCGAGCAGGGCCCGCACCCGCTCCTGTCCCACCGCCAGCAGCAGCGTGGGCAGGCGCGGGCCGGTGTCACGGCCGACCAGCAGGTGGTAGAGCAGCGCGAAGAACGACCGCTGCGCGGTCTTGATCTCGGCCGGCAGCTCCTTGGGCGTGGCGTCCGCCGCGAACCCGGCCTGCACCTTCGGCACGCCGTACACGAGGTGCGTCAGCCCGTCCAGCGACCAGTGCGACTCCAGCCCGTCGAGCAGCAACTGCAGCGACTGCCGGGATGTCTCGTCGAGGGACTTCAGCAGTTCCGCGTCCGGCTCCTCGCGCACGATGGTCCGCTGGTCGGCGGGGACCTGCGTGTTGATCCAGGCCTCGGCCCGGTCGTAGCGCGGCCGGGCCTCCTCCAGGGAGGTCAGCGGGTTCTCCGGGTCGAGCTCGGAGAGGATCCGCAGCGCCTGGTCCTGGTGGCCCGCGGTGATGTCGGCGACGGAGGCCAGCGTCCGGTACGGCAGCGGCCGGGCCGTGCGGGGCAGCTCGCCGGCGGCGGTGCGCACCGCGCGCGAGTGCGCGGCGACGTCGGCCGGCAGCGCGGAGCCGTCGGCGACCTTGGCGTCCAGCTTGTCCCACTCGTCGTAGAGCCGCTGGATCTCCTGGTCGAAGGCGATCTTGAAGGACTGGTTGGGCCGGCGGCGGGCGTACAGCCAGCGCAGGATCTGCGGCTCCATGATCTTCAGCGCGTCGCCGGGGGTGGGCACCCCGCCCTTCGACGAGGACATCTTGGCCATGCCGCTGATGCCGACGAACGCGTACATCGGGCCGATCGGCTGCTTCCCGCCGAAGATGCCGACGATCTGGCCGCCCACCTGGAAGCTGGACCCCGGGGAGGAGTGGTCGACGCCGCTGGGCTCGAACACGACGCCCTCGTACGCCCAGCGCATCGGCCAGTCGACCTTCCAGACCAGCTTGCCGCGGTTGAACTCGTTGAGCCGCACGGTCTCGGAGAAGCCGCAGGCCTCGCAGGCGTACGTCAGCTCGGTGCTGTCGTCGTCGTAGGAGGTGACCGTGGTGAGGTCCTTCTCGCAGTTGCCGCAGTACGGCTTGTACGGGAAGTAGCCGGCGGAAGCGGAGCTGCCGTCGTCCTCGGCGGCCGCGCCCGAACCCTCTGCGGCCTCCAGCTCGGCGGCGTCGACCGGCTTCTGCTGCTGCTTCTTCGCCGGGGCCTTCTTGGTCCGGTACTGGTCGAGGATCGCGTCGATCTCGCCCCGGTGCCGGACGGCGTGCAGGATCTGCTCCCGGTAGACGCCCGAGGTGTACTGCGCGGTCTGGCTGATCCCGTCGAACTCCACGCCCAGCTCGGCCAGCGCCTCCACCATCGCGGCCTTGAAGTGCTCGGCCCAGTTCGGGTACGGCGACCCGGCCGGGGCCGGTACGGAGGTCAGGGGCTTGCCGATGTGCTCGGCGTAGGAGGCGTCCACGCCGGGGATGCCGTTCGGCACCTTGCGGTAGCGGTCGTAGTCGTCCCAGGAGATGAGGTGCCGGACCTCGTGTCCGCGCCGGCGGACCTCGTCGGCGACGAGGTGCGGGGTCATGACCTCGCGCAGGTTCCCCAGGTGGATGGGGCCGGAGGGGGAGAGACCGGACGCGACCACGACGGGTTTGCCGGGGGCCCGACGCTCCGACTCCTCGATGACCTCATCCGCGAAACGGGAGACCCAGTCGGTGGTCTCGGTGCTCTGAGCCACGTTCGGCACGTCCTCTTTGTCAGTGATCGATCAGGAATGCGTCTGGATCGATCAGGGATGCGTCTGCAACTTCCCCGACGGCGGCCGTCACGGTCGCACGTCCGGCTCACCCATTGTCCCAGCCCCACCCCCGAGCACGAAAACGACTTCCGACCGTCGCGCTCGACTCAAGTACAACCGTCGGCGTCCCCGGGTTGTCCAACTGTTCGTCGAACCAGCCGGGTGAAGGGTGTGGGGACATGCGGTCCGGACCGAGACGTACGACGGCGAGGCCCACGGCGACGACGGTGGCGGGGGCCACGGCGACCGCAGCGCTGCTGCTCGGCTCCCTCACTCCGACGATCGCCCAGGCCGCACCCGCAGCAGCACCCGCCCCACCCGCTCACGCCGACGTCCGGACGACCCTGCGCCCCGAGCCCACCTCCGCGGCCCCGGGCCGCGTGTTCCAGCTGCACCTCGTCACCGACCTCGTCACCGGCGCCGTCCCGAAGCTGGCCGTCACGCTCACCCTGCCGGCCGGGCTGACCTACGCGCGCCCCACCGACCCGAACAACCTCGAGTACCAGCGCTGTCTGCCCTCCGCCGACGGCCGGACCGTCACCTGCCGCTCACTGGACGCCCCGCACGAGCACGTCTGGGAGCAGCTCGGCATCCGCGTCGACAAGGACGTGAACCCGGGCGCCGCCCTCACGGTCACGGCGACGACCGACATCGGCGACGCGGTCGACGACAAGCCGGAGGACAACACGGCGACGGCGACCGTCAGGGCGGCGACCGGCACGGACGTCGGCGTCTCCTGGCAGCCGCCGACCGCCCCGGCGCGGCCCGGCCGGCCGGTCGTGACGAAGCTGGTCGTCACCAACCACGGGCCGCTCGCCGCCCCCGCGGGCCAGGCCGTGAAGCTGCACATCGACTCGGGGGCGTTGCGGACCTGGCCGGCCGCGCCCGCGAGCTGCTGGGCGGACCCGAACGTCCTGGTCTGCGAGACCCCGTCGGAGCTGGCGGCCGGCGAGAGCCACACCTTCGAGCTGCGCTGGACCTTCCCGAAGGAGTCGGGCGGCAAGAAGTTCCGGATCCTCACCACCCTGTTCTACGACGCGCTCGACCCGTGCGCGGACAACGACCGCGCCGAACTGGTCCTGGACGTCGCCAAGACGCCCACGCCCGGCCCGAAGCCCCCGAAGCCCACTCCCAAGCCGACTTCCACGTCCGGCCCGAAGCCGACTCCCACGCCGACGGCGTCCGGGTCCGGGCCCGGGGCGACCGCCTCACCGGCGCCGGTCACCGGGGGCGGCTCGGGCGTCACCCCGCAGAGCGGGGGCGGGCACCTCGCCGCCACCGGCGCCGGGCCGATGCCCGCCCTCGCCGCCGGCGCCGCGGTGCTCGTCGTCGCGGGCGGCGCGCTGCTCGCCGTACGCGCGCGGATGCGCCGCGACGAGCGCGACCCGCGTTGACCGCCCCTGATCCCGACCATTCCTGTTGACCAAGGGGGAACTCTCACATGCGCACACGATGGGGACGCCTGTACGCCGGAACAGGGGCGGCGACGCTGTCGCTGCTGGCCGCGACGGCGACGGCAGCGCACGCGGCGCCGGCCGCCGATCCGGTCGACGTGCGGGCGGGCGTCGAGCCGGTCCGGAAGACCACCGCGCCGGGCAAGAGCCTCGGCCTGCGGGCGGGCGTCGACGTCGTGTCGGGGAAGGTGTCGCGGCTCGCCGTCCGGTTGGCGCTGCCGGAAGGCGTCACCTTCGAGAAGAACGTCGACGACGCGACCAACGCCGACTGCACGCCGTCCGCCGACGGCCGGACGGTCATCTGTGTGGCGAACAGTGAGAACAAGTCCAGCCTGGCGGCGTACGTGCTGGTCAAGGTCGACACGAAGGTGACGCCGGGGACGGAACTCGTGTTCACCGCCACCGCCGACATCGGCGACGCGGTCGACCCCAAGCCCCAGGACAACACCGCGACGGGGAAGGTCAAGGTCGGGACGGCCGCCGACCTCGGCATCGCGTGGAAGGCGCCCGCCGGTCCGGTGAAGGTCGGCGAGCGGGTGAAGGCCGACCTCGTCGTGACCAACCACGGTCCCGGGCCCGCCCGGCTGGGAGCCGTGAGTTTCAGCATGGGCGAGGACTACTGGCCCGAGCGGGGCTCCTACGACGAGAGTTGCTGGGCCGACCCGTACTACCTGACCTGTGACGTCGAGAAGGATTTGGCCCCGGGCGACACCGTCACGCTCCCCTTCGCCTGGTACTTCCCGAAGAAGGCCGCCGGCACGACGTACCGGGTGCCGGCCTCACTCGACTCCCCGAACGAGCTCGACCCGAACCGGTCCAACGACGAGGCCACCCTCGTCCTGAAGTTCGCCAAGGGCCCGGCGTCTCCCTCGCCGACGACGCTGCCCACCCCGTCGACGCCGCCGGCGTCCTCGCCCGGGGCCACGCCGAGGCCCTCGGCGACCCCGTCGTCGTCCGCCCCGTCGTCGACCGCCCCGGGCGGCGGCGGTTCGCAGCCCTCCCCGCAGGGCGGCGGCGGGCAGCTCGCCCGGACCGGCGGCGGTCCTGCCGCCGCGACCGCCGGCGCCGCCACGGCACTCGTCCTCACGGGCGGCGCCGTCGTGCTGTGGAACCGCGGCCGGCGCAGGGAGCGGGGCAGCCACTTGTGAGCCGGAAAACCGGTTTGCCCCCCATGGGATACTGACGAGGTCCACCCATTCCACGAGGAGAACGGCACCCACTCCTATGGCCTCGGTCACGTCCCTCAGCGACTCCGTCGAGCAGCACCTCGCGTCCGCCCTCTCGGCCACCCTGCCGGAGGCCGCCGGCGCGGACCCGCTGCTGCGACGAAGCGACCGGGCCGACTTCCAGGCCAACGGCATCCTCGCGCTGGCCAAGAAGGCGAAGGCGAACCCGCGGGAGCTGGCGACGAAGGTGGTCTCCGAGATCGTCACCGGTGAGGTGATCAAGGACGTCGAGGTCTCGGGCCCCGGCTTCCTGAACATCACCGTCGCGGACAAGGCGATCACGGAGAACCTCGCCGCGCGCTACGCCGACGACACCGGCCGGCTCGGCGTCCCGTACGCCGAGCACCCGGGCACGACGGTGATCGACTACGCCCAGCCGAACGTGGCCAAGGAGATGCACGTCGGTCACCTGCGTTCGGCGGTCATCGGGGACGCGGCGGTCCAACTGCTTGAGTTCACCGGCGAGACGGTGGTGCGCAGGCACCACATCGGCGACTGGGGAACCCAGTTCGGCATGCTCATCCAGTATCTGGACGAGCACCCGCACGAGTTGGACCACAAGGACGCCGAGGTGAGCGGCGAGGAGGCGATGTCCAACCTCGACCGCCTCTACAAGGCCGCGCGCAAGGTCTTCGACTCCGACGAGGAGTTCAAGACGCGGGCGCGTCGCCGGGTGGTCGACCTCCAGGCCGGCGAGCCCCGCACGCTCGCCATGTGGCAGAAGTTCGTCGACGAGTCGAAGATCTACTTCTTCTCCGTCTTCGAGAAGCTGGACATGGAGATCCGGGACGCGGACATCGTCGGCGAGTCCGGGTACAACGACATGCTGGCCGAGACCTGCCGCCTCCTGGAGGAGTCCGGCGTGGCGGTCCGCTCCGAGGGCGCGCTGTGCGTCTTCTTCGAGGACGTCAAGGGCCCGGACGGCAACCCGGTCCCGCTGATCGTGCAGAAGTCGGACGGCGGCTACGGCTACGCGGCGACCGACCTCTCCGCGATCCGCGACCGCGTCTTCAACCTCAAGGCGGACTCGCTCCTCTACGTCGTGGACGCCCGCCAGTCCTTGCACTTCAGGATGGTCTTCGAGACGGCGCGCAGGGCGGGCTGGCTCAACGACGACGTGAAGGCCTTCCAGTTGGCCTTCGGCACGGTGCTGGGCATGGACGGCAAGCCGTTCAAGACCCGTGAGGGCGAGACGGTGAAGCTGGTCGACCTCCTCGACGAGGCGGTGGAGCGGGCGACGGCCGTCGTGCGGGAGAAGGCGGAGAAGGTCGGCCTGACCGAGCAGGAGATCGTGGAGAACGGCCGGCACGTCGGCATCGGCGCGGTGAAGTACGCCGACCTGTCGACGTCGGCGGTCCGGGACTACAAGTTCGACCTGGACCAGATGGTCTCGCTCAACGGCGACACCTCGGTGTACCTCCAGTACGCGTACGCCCGTGTCCAGTCGATCCTGCGCAAGTCCGAGGGCGCGACTCCGACTCCCCACCCGGAGCTGGAACTCGCGTCCGCCGAGCGGGCGTTGGGTCTGCACCTGGACCAGTTCGGGGAGACGGTCCTGGAGGTCGCGGCCGCGCACGAGCCCCACAAGCTCGCCTCGTACCTCTACCAGCTGGCCTCGCACCTGACGACGTTCTACGACCAGTGCCCGGTCCTGAAGGCCGAGACCGTGGAGCAGAAGGAGAACCGTCTGTTCCTCATCGACCTGACGGCCCGCACCCTCCACCGGGGCATGGCCCTCCTGGGCATCCGCACCCCGGACAAGCTCTGACGGCGCCGCCGGCTCGGTGACCGGTTGTCAGTGGCGGCCCCTACAGTCGCCGCCATGGCGACTCTTCCCAACCCGCTGCCCACACTGGCCTGCGACCCGAGCGGTCGCACCCTCGGCCTCCGGCTGCCGCCGGGCCGGCTGATCGACACGACGGACGCGGGGACGTGGCACGAGCCGCTGCTGTGGTGCGCGCAGCAGCCGGCGTCCGCCGGAAGCTGGGCGGCGCTGGGCGGACCGGCGGCCCGCGCGGGACTGCTGCCCGTACTCGTCGAGGTGAGCGGCTCCCAAGGCGGTCCCGAGGAATGGGAGTTGGCGCCGCAGCTGGCCTCCTACCCCGGTGATCACGACGCGGAGGAGGTCCTCGCCGAGCACTGGGAGGAGTGCGAGCCGGGCGACGTCACCGACGGCGACAGCGCCGACTGGCCCGGTCTCGCGCCCGCCCCCTCCCTCACCGTCGATCCCGCGGTCGCCGCCGCGCGGCTCGCGGACGCCTTCTGCGACGGCTCCCGTCCCTGGTTCGAGGAGCCCCGGCTGGCCCTGGTCCCGGCCCGCCGTTCCGCCGACGTGCCGGCGGCCGTCGGCTGGTGCGGGCCGCTCGACCACGACGACGACGTGGCCCGGCTCTGCGCGGTCCTGCGGTCCTGGGAGGACCGCTTCCACATACGCGTCGTCGCCCTCGGCTTCGCCGTGCTGACCGTCTCCGTGGCGGCCCCGCCCGTCACGCTCGCCGACGCCGAGGCGCTGGCGGCGGAGCACTACGCCTTCTGCCCGGACAACTTCGCCGACCGGACCTTGCGGGAGTACGCGAAGGGCCTCGTGGGGGAACGCGCCTGGACCTTCCGGTGGGACTGACCGACGTCACACGCTTGACCGGCATCACGCGCCGAGCGCCCGCCCCAGCCGGCTGAGCCCCTCCGCGATCTCCTCCGGCGTCTGCGTCACGAAGCACAGCCGCAGCGTCGCCGGGTCGGGCTCACCGGCGTGGAAGGGCGCGCCGGGGACGTAGGCCACGTCGTGCCGGACCACCGCGGGCAGCAGGGCGGCCGTGTCGTGGCCGTCGGGCAGCCGCGCCCACAGGAACATGCCGCCCTCGGGCCGGTTCCAGACCGACCCCTCGGGGAGGGCGCCGGGCAGTCCGGCGAGCATGGCGTCCCGGCGTTCGCGGTAGACGCCGGCGACGCGGGCCACATGCGCGTCCAGGTCGGCGACGGCCAGGTAGCGGGCGGCGGCGAGCTGGTTGACGGTCGGGGTATGCAGGTCGGCCGCCTGCTTGGCGACCGCGCAGGCGCGAAGCAGCTGTGCCGGGGCGCGCAGCCAGCCCAGCCGCAGACCGGGGGCCATGACCTTGGAGAAGGAGCCGAGCAGCACGGTCCGGTCGCGGGCGTCGGGGTGGGCGGCGATCCAGGGGACGCGCTCGCCCTCGTAGCGCAGTTCGCCGTAGGGGTCGTCCTCGACGATCCACAGGCCGTGGCGGGCGGCGACGGCAGCGAGGGCGGCGCGGCGCTCGGCGGGGAGGGTGCGGCCGGTGGGGTTCTGGAAAGTGGGGACGGTGTACAGCAGCTTGGGGCGTTCACGGACCACCAGGTCCGCGAGCGCCTCGGGGTCTGGGCCGTCCGCGTCGCCTGGCACCGGGACGACCCGGGCGCCCGCGAGGCCGAAGACCTGGAGGGCGGCGAGGTAGCAGGGGTCCTCGACGAGGACGGTGTCGCCCGGGTCGAGCAGGGCTGCGGCCAGGAGGGACAGCGCCTGCTGCGAACCGGCGGTGACGAGGAGGTCGTCGGCGCCGGTCGGCAGCCCCCGCGCGGACATGCGCGCCGCCAGCGGCTCGCGCAGCGCCGGTTCGCCCTCGGTGGTGGAGTACTGCAGGGCCCGCCCGGGCGTCTCCTCCAGCACGTGCCGGAAGGCGTCGGCGACGCCCTGCCGGTCGAACAGCTCCGGTGCGGGCAGCCCGCCCGCGAAGTTGATCACCTCGGGCCGGGCGGTGACGGCCAGGATGTCCCGCACGGGCGACCCGCCGACGGCGAGGGTGCGTGCGGCGAGAGCCGGAACGGGCGTGGCGGGAACGGCAGTCGACGCCGCGTCGGCGGGTGCTGAGGTGTCGGCTGGGACGACGATCATGGCACGGCTCCTTCGGCTGCGGGGGCGTACGCCTCGCGTCCCGCAGCCTAGGGAAGTGGATGTCGTCTACACGTTGCTTTCCACGATCCGGACGTGAGGTGCGCCGTGGGACGTCCTCACGGTCCTGGAAGGGCGGCGCGACGAAGGCCCGTGCCGTGCGACTCCTACGGCGTCGGGGAAGCCCCTGCCCGGCCCCACGCGGAACCGCCGACCGGAAACTCGTAGGCGGGCCGCCCGTTGTTGCCGCTGGTGCGGAACGGCTTGCCGTGGTCGTCGACGGTCAGCGTCCCCCGCCGCGGCCCGCTGGACCAGGACAGCTCCAGCACCCAGCTCACGTCGTACGCGGAGGCGTCGGCACTGATGTAGTAGATCTCCGGATCGGACTCGCTCACCGTGAACGGGAAGTCCTCCGACCCCGCGTCCGGCACCGGATTCGGCCGCACCGCGTCGAGGGCGACGGAGAAGTGACGCTTCGGCATGCCGCCGCCGCAACCGACACCCGGGTACCCCATGGCGTAGTCGTTCCAGGCGAGTGGTGAACGCTTCTCCACCGTGCGGACCCTCAGGCTGTTCAGGACGACGGTCTCGTCCCCCGCCCCCTGCACGGTCACCGCCACCATCTGCTGCCCCGAGGGCACGGCACCGTGTGCGGCGACCCAGGCGGGCGCATGCTCTTCGAGCGGCGGCGGCGCGACCCGGTCCGGCTCCCTGTCGATCAGGTACCGCTGTGAGCAGGGATCGATCCAGGCGTGCGAGCGGACGTCGACGGTGAAGGGCGGCGCGGCCGCGCCGGGGTCGGGGGCCGCCCCCGCGGCGCCTCCACGGGCGTGGCGCGACGGCGTCAGGGAACCGGACGGCGACACGGTCGAAGCCGAGGGCGAGGCGGAGGAAGGGGAAGGGGAAGGGGAGAGGGACGGGGCGGAGGCCGACGGCGAGCCGCTCACCGCCCCTGGCGCGGACGCGGCGCCGGCCGGACGCGCGTCACCGGCGTCCCGGTCGCCGCCCGGCAGGCTCAGGGAGAGGGCGAGGGCCACGGCCCCGAGGGCGGTGGCGGCGCCGACGACGGCGACGAGGCGTGTGCGACGCCGTACGCCGGGGTCGTGCGCCCCGCCGTCGCCGTCGGGACCGCCCGGGTCCCGCACCGGCCCTTCGAGCACCTCGGTCGCGGCGTCGGCCCTGTCTGCGCCGTTCCCGTCGACCGCGTCCGCGGTCACGGTGGTCCCGCTCACCGCGCCACCGCCGGCGGTCGCCGCGTCCGCCCCGTCGCCGCCGACCCTGCCGTCGCCGTTCCCGTCGACCGCGTCCGCGGTCACGGTGGTCCCGCTCACCGCGCCACCGCCGGCGGCCGCCGCGTCCGCCCCGTCGTCGCCGGCCGACGCCTCGCTCCCCTTCCTGCCGCGCCCCGCGTCGGCCAGCACCCACCGCCGGTGCAGCTCGACCAGTTGCGCGGGCGTCGCCTTGCAGAGCCGGGCGAGCCGTTCCACCGGCGCGTAGTCGGTGGGGACGGCGTCCCCGTTGCAGTAGCGGTGCAGGGTCGACGTACTCATGTGGAGCCGTTTCGCGAGCGCTCCGTAGCTGAGCCCGGACCGGTCCTTCAACTCCCGCAACAGCTCCGCGAAGTCCGCCGCAGACACCGTTCGCCCACCCCCCATGTCCCACCCCCGCGTTCCAGGGATGGCTTGTTTTCCCAGCTCAGATGCGCTGTGTCCGTTCCAGCGTCCCTGATCGCCCGCCGGACGTGGCGGCCGGGACGGATCACCCCGCATGCTGAGGTCATCCAAGCACGCCGCTCCCGCCGACCGGTCGAGCAGCCTGCGCCAACACCTTTTCCGAGAACGGGTCTTCACCATGCGCATCCGCCGCACCAACCCCCTCTTCGCCCCTGCGATCGCCGCCGTCGCGGCCCTGTCCCTCACGGCGTGCCAGGACGGCACGGGCACGAAGACCGAGGGCGCGTCGACGCCGGTGTCGTCGGCGGTCACCCCGCAGACCGGGAGCACGGGGGCTGCGGCCACGGGCACGACGACGGGCTCCGGCACGGTCACCAACACGGGCTCCGGCACCGGTTCGCACGCGAAGCCCGCCGGCGGCACGTCCGGAAAGCAGACCTCCGTCACCGCCCCGCAGGGCAAGGGCAAGGACACGGACCCGAACGCCCCGGAGAACCGCGTCCTGTGCAACGGCTCGAACACCAAGGTGACCGCCAAGCCGGTCCCGCGCCCCCTGAACCACATGCTGATCACCGTCACCAACACCGGCAGCAAGGTCTGCGACCTCACCTACTACCCCGTGCTGCGCTTCGACGAGATGCAGTGGGCGCCGCAGGCCGCGGAGGAGACCCGGCCGCAGGCGGTGACGACCCTCTCCCCCGGTGAGTCGGGTTACGCGGGCGTCCTGCTGTCGGCGGCCGACGGCAGCGGCGAGGGCGGCATGACGGCGAAGAAGCTGACGGTGGCCTTCCAGGGACGCACGCCCAACAGCGACGGCGGCGCGGTGGCTAAGCCCTCCCTGCCGGCCGGAGGCGTGTACTACGACAGCTCGCTGCAGGTGACGTACTGGCAGCAGGACATGGCCGACGCCCTCGAGTGGTGACCCTCGGCAGGCAGCGGCCGGCTCACCGGAGCTTCTGGGCCGCCTCGGTGGCCCAGTAGGTGAGGATGTTCCGCGCCCCGGCCCGCTTGATGCCGGTCAGCGTCTCCAGGATGGCCCGGTCGCGGTCGAGCCAGCCCTTCTCGGCGGCGGCCTCGACCATCGAGTACTCGCCGGAGATCTGGTAGGCGGCGACGGGCACGTCCACGCTGTCGGCGACGCGCGCGAGGACGTCCAGGTAGGGTCCGGCCGGCTTGACCATCACCATGTCGGCCCCCTCCTCCAGGTCCAGCGCCAGTTCGCGCAGCGACTCCCGCAGGTTGGCCGGGTCCTGCTGGTAGGTCTTGCGGTCCCCCTTCAGCGAGGAACCGACCGCCTCCCGGAAGGGCCCGTAGAAGGCGGAGGAGTACTTGGCTGTGTAGGCCAGGATCGCGACGTCCTCCCGGCCGATCTGGTCCAGGGCGTCCCGGATGACGCCGATCTGCCCGTCCATCATCCCGCTGGGGCCGACCACATGGGCGCCGGCGTCGGCCTGGACCTGGGCCATCTCGGCGTAGCGCTCCAGGGTGGCGTCGTTGTCGACGCGCCCTTCCTCGTCCAGCACACCGCAGTGCCCGTGGTCGGTGGTCTCGTCCAGGCACAGGTCGGACATGACGAGCAGGTCGTCCCCGACCTCGGCCCGCACGTCCCGGATCGCCACCTGGAGGATCCCGTCCGGATCCGTCCCCGGCGTCCCGAACGCGTCCTTCTTCGACTCCTCCGGCACCCCGAACAGCATGATCCCGGAGACCCCGGCCGCCACCGCCTCGGCGGCCGCCTTCTTCAGACTGTCCCGGGTGTGCTGGACGACCCCGGGCATCGCCTGGATCGGCACCGGCTCGCTCACGCCCTCCCGCACGAACGCGGGCAGGATGAAGTCGGCCGGATGCAGCCGGGTCTCGGCGACCATGCGCCGCATCACGGGGGAGGTGCGCAGCCGCCGGGGACGCGTACCGGGAAAGGATCCGTACTTCGTCATGCGCTCTACGCTACGCCCGCCCCGGCAGCCCCTTTACCGACGCCGGGTCGGTGGAGCCGCCGACGCGGACGGCCCCGCCCCCGGCGACTGACGTCGACTCGGGGGCGGGGCCGTGCGGCCGGTGTCTCAGGTGGCCCGGCGCCGCCGGGCGCCCGGACGGCGCTCGCTCGGGCGGGTCACCGGGTCGCCCGCCTCCAGAGCCGCGGTCCGGCGGCGGACGCCGAAGTCGGCCAGGGCCTCCGCCAGCTTGAGCGCGGACGGCTCCGGCGCCATCACGTCGACGCGCAGACCGTGCTCCTCGGCGGTCTTCGCGGTGGCCGGACCGATGCAGGCGATCACCGTCACGTTGTGCGGCTTGCCGGCGATGCCCACCAGGTTGCGGACCGTGGAGGACGACGTGAACAGCACGGCGTCGAAGCCGCCGCCCTTGATCGCCTCCCGGGTCTCCGCCGGCGGCGGCGAGGCCCGCACGGTCCGGTAGGCCGTGACGTCGTCGACCTCCCAGCCGAGCTCGATGAGACCGGCGACCAGCGTCTCGGTGGCGATGTCGGCCCGCGGCAGGAACACCCGGTCGATCGGGTCGAACACCGGGTCGTACGGCGGCCAGTCCTCCAGCAGACCGGCGGCGCTCTGCTCGCCGCTGGGCACCAGATCCGGCTTCACGCCGAAGGCGATGAGCGCCTTCGCGGTCTGCTCGCCCACCGCCGCGACCTTGATCCCGGCGAAGGCCCGCGCGTCGAGGCCGTACTCCTCGAACTTCTCCCGGACCGCCTTGACGGCGTTCACCGAGGTGAAGGCGATCCACTCGTAGCGGCCCGTGACCAGGCCCTTGACCGCCCGCTCCATCTGCTGGGGCGTGCGCGGCGGCTCGACGGCGATCGTCGGCACCTCGTGCGGCACGGCCCCGTAGGACCGCAGCTGGTCGGAGAGCGACGCCGCCTGCTCCTTCGTGCGCGGCACGAGCACCTTCCAGCCGAACAGCGGCTTGGACTCGAACCACGCCAGCTGGTCGCGCTGGGCGGGGGCGGAACGCTCGCCGACCACGGCTATCACCGGCCGGCCGCCCTCGGGCGAGGGCAGCACCTTGGCCTGCTTCAGCGTCTGCGCGATCGTGCCGAGCGTGGCCGACCAGGTGCGCTGCCGGGTCGTCGTACCGGCGACGGTGACCGTCAGCGGGGTGTCGGGCTTGCGGCCCGCCGACACCAGCTCGCCGGCCGCCGCGGCGACCGAGTCGAGGGTCGTCGACACCACGACCGTGCCGTCCGACGCGCCGACCTCGGTCCAGCACCGGTCGGAGGCGGTACGGGCGTCCACGAACCGGACGTCCGCGCCCTGCGCGTCCCGCAGCGGCACACCCGCGTAGGCGGGCACGCCGACCGCCGCGGCGACGCCGGGAACGACCTCGAAGGGCACGCCGGCCGCGGCGCAGGCGAGCATCTCCTCCGCCGCGTACGTGTCGAGTCCGGGGTCCCCGGACACCGCACGCACGACCCGCCTGCCGCCCCGCGCGGCCTCCATGACAAGATGTGCGGCATCCCGCACCGCGGGATCAGCAACGGTTGTTGACGCGCCGTCAACGACCGCGGCGAGAGGCGCGACCGTGCCCGGAAGCGGATCCGGCGAAGGACCGGCCTCCGCGTTCACGACGGTGACGCCCGGCCGGGCGTGCGTCCGGACGACGTCGAGCACCTCGTGCTCGGCGACGAGGACGTCCGCGTGGGCCAGGGCCTCCACGGCGCGCAGGGTCAGCAGTCCCGGATCCCCGGGTCCGGCACCGAGGAAGGTGACGTGCCCGTGCTCAGGAACGGCGGCGGCAGGAAGGGCGGTGGGGCTCACTGTGCTCGCTCCCCCATCAGACCGGCCGCGCCCTGGGCAAGCATCTCGGCGGCGAGTTCGCGACCGAGCGCCATTGCCCGGTCGTGCGTGTCGGGCACGGGACCGGTGGTGGACAGCTGCACCATGCGCGTGCCGTCGGTGGTCCCGACGACTGCGCGCAGGCGCATTTCCTTGACAATCTGCCCGTCGGCCAGGTGGTCGGCCAGCGCGCCCACAGGGGCGCTGCAGCCGGCCTCCAGGGCGGCGAGCAGTGACCGTTCGGCGGTCACGGCGACCCGGGTGAACGGGTCGTCGAGCTCGCCGAGGGCTGCGATCAGAGCTGCGTCCTGGGCGGAGTCGCCCGCCCTGCACTCGATCGCCAGTGCCCCCTGGCCGGGGGCGGGCAGAACCGTGTCGACCGACAGGAAGTCGGTCACTTCCTCACTACGCCCGATCCGGTTCAGTCCGGCGGCGGCCAGGACGACGGCATCCAGCTCACCGTCCCGGACGAAACCGATCCGCGTGTCGACGTTGCCCCGGATCGGGACCGTCTCTATGTCCAGCCCGTGGGCACGCGCGTACGCGTTCAGCTGCGCCATCCGGCGCGGCGAACCCGTGCCTATGCGCGCCCCGCGCGGCAGGTCGGTGAACTTCAGCGCGTCCCGGGCGACGATCACGTCGCGCGGGTCCTCGCGCACCGGTACGGCGGCCAGGACCAGCTCCTCGGGCTGCGTGGTCGGCAGGTCCTTCAGCGAGTGGACCGCGAAGTCGACCTCCCCCCGCGCCAGCGCGTCGCGCAGCGCGGTGACGAACACCCCGGTGCCGCCGATCTGCGCGAGGTACTCGCCGGAGGTGTCGCCGTAGGTGGTGATCTCGACGAGCTCGACGGGCCGCCCGGTCACCCGGCGTACGGCGTCCGCCACCTGCCCGGACTGGGCCATGGCGAGCTTGCTCCGTCTGGTCCCGAGCCTCAGTGCCTTCGTACTCATGCCGGCCCTCGGTTCTTGGCGTGGTTCTCGATGATCTCGATGCTGTGGTCGCCGTCCGCCCCCGCGTCCTCACGGGCCCGCGAGACGGCGGCCACCGCCTCCTGGTCGAGGTCGAACAGGGTCCGCAGCGCGTCCGCGTACCCGGCGCCGCCGGGCTCGGCCGCGAGCTGCTTGACCCGCACGGTCGGCGCGTGCAGCAGCTTGTCGACGACCCGCCGCACGGTCTGCGTGATCTCGGCGCGGTGCTTGTCGTCCAGGCCGGGCAGCCGTCCCTCGAGGCGGGCGATCTCGCCGGCCACGACGTCGGCGGCCATGGTGCGCAGGGCGACCACGGTGGGCGTGATGTGCGCGGCCCGCTGGGCCGCGCCGAACGCGGCGACCTCGTCGGCGACGATCCGGCGGACCTGGTCGACGTCGGAGGCCATCGGAGCGTCCGCGGACACCTCGGCGAGCGACTCGATGTCCACCAGCCGCACCCCGGCGAGCCGGTGCGCGGCCGCGTCGACGTCCCGCGGCATGGCGAGGTCCAGCACGAACAGCACCGGCTCCGGCCGTACCGGCGCGGCGGCCTGCTCGGGCCTGCGGCGCTCGGGGACCCGGCCCAGCGTGGCGGCGGTCGCGGCGAGCGCGGTGATCAGCTCGGCGTCGGCCTCGGGCCGGCGGGCGGCCTCCCGGCGGTCCACGCCCGCGCCGGCGACCCAGGCGGCGTGCTGCTCCAGCGTCGCGGCGTCCATGCCGGCCACGGCGGCCTCCCCCATCACGGAGAAGCCGGACTGCTGCACGGCCTGCAGGTCGAGCGGGCAGTTGTCGTCAGTGCCGACCGCGCCCGCGGGGGCGGTCGGCAGCGGCCGCACACCGGCCCGCGTCGGCTCGTGCGTGTACGCGTCCTCGGTGAAGGCGACGGGCGCTCCGGTGCGGCCCTCGATCGCCGCGGCGACCGCGTCCGCCGTGAGGACGAGTCCCGTCGCCCCCGTACAGGAGACGGCGACGTCGGCACGTGTCAGCTCATGCCGCACCGCCTCCATGGGGACGGCGCGGGCCGTCAGCCCCGGCTCCCCCGCCTCGGCCAGGCCGGGCCCGTACTGCTCTTCGAGCAGGTGCGCAAGGCGCTCGGCGCGGTCGAAGGTGCGGTTGGCGACGACGACCTCGGCGACGCCGACCCGGGCGAGCGTGGCCGCCGCCAGCGAGGACATGGAGCCGGCGCCGATGACCAGGGCGCGCTTGCCGCGGGCCCACGCGGTCACGTCCCCGCCCGCGGCCAGCTGCTCCAGGCCGAAGGTGACCAGGGACTGGCCGGCGCGGTCGATGCCGGTCTCGGAGTGGGCGCGCTTGCCGACCCTGAGCGCCTGCTGGAACAGGTCGTTCAGCAGCCGTCCGGCGGTGTGCAGCTCCTGCGCGCGGGCCAGCGAGTCCTTGATCTGGCCGAGGATCTGCCCCTCGCCGACGACCATCGAGTCCAGACCGCAGGCCACCGAGAACATGTGGTGGACGGCGCGGTCCTCGTAGTGCACGTACAGGTACGGCGTGAGCTCCTCCAGGCCGACCCCGCTGTGCTGGGCGAGCAGCGTGGACAGCTCGGCGACACCGGCGTGGAACTTGTCCACGTCGGCGTAGAGCTCGATGCGGTTGCAGGTGGCGAGCACCGCGGCCTCGGCGGCCGGCTCGGCGGCGAGCGTGTCCTGGAGCAGCTTCGACTGGGCGTCCGCGCAGAGCGAGGCGCGCTCCAGCACGCTGACCGGAGCGGTGCGGTGGCTCAGTCCCACGACGAGGAGACTCATGCCGGCATCACGGCGGGGACGTCCCCGTCAGGGCCCTGGTCGGCGGACGTGCGGCGGGGCGTGGGCGCGGGGCCGGCGCCGTCGCCGGACGCGGCCTCCTCACCGGCCTTGCGCTGCTCGTGGAAGGCGAGGATCTGCAGCTCGATGGAGAGGTCGACCTTGCGCACGTCGACCCCGTCGGGGACGGACAGCACGGTCGGCGCGAAGTTCAGGATGGAGGTGACGCCGGCGGCCACGAGCCGGTCGCACACCTGCTGGGCGGCGCCGGCCGGGGTCGCGATGACGCCGATCGACACGCCGTTGTCGCTGATGATCTTCTCGAGCTCGTCGCTGTGCTGCACCGGGATACCGGCGACCGGCTTCCCGGCCATCGCGGGGTCGGCGTCGATGAGGGCCGCGACGCGGAAGCCGCGGGAGGCGAACCCGCCGTAGTTGGCGAGCGCCGCGCCGAGGTTGCCGATGCCGACGATCACTACCGGCCAGTCCTGGGTGAGGCCGAGCTCACGGGAGATCTGGTAGACGAGATACTCGACGTCGTAGCCCACCCCGCGCGTCCCGTAGGAGCCCAGGTAGGAGAAGTCCTTGCGCAGCTTCGCGGAGTTGACGCCCGCCGCGGCCGCGAGCTCCTCGGAGGAGACGGTGGGGACCGAGCGCTCCGACAGCGCGGTCAGTGCGCGGAGGTACAGCGGAAGCCGGGCGACGGTGGCCTCGGGAATCCCTCGGCTACGGGTCGCCGGTCGGTGAGTTCGGCCAGTTGCCACGGTGCTCCTGCGGGTAGAGCGGGGCTGCAGGCGGTCATGCGTCCCCAGACCGCCCCGTCGAAAGCAGGCTATGTCTTTGTGAACGCGTGCACAAAGATGGTGTCCGATTTGCCCGGCCAACGTGACCGGGGTCACGCGCCCCCGGCGTATGCACGGAGAGGCGGCGCCGACGCGCCCGCTTTCCTTCGCTACCGGGGGCAAAACCGCACACTCTCCTCATGAATCCCGCCCCCGAGACCTGGTCACCGTCGATCCTAAGCGACTTCGGCGGCTACTTGGACTGGTCGGTCAGTTGTCGATCATCGAACGCCGGGCCCGCCGAGCCGCCGGACGTCCGCCCGCCGGCGCGCGGGCGCACCCCCCACCCGCCGCTCACCGGCCCCTCGACGGTCACCCGGCCGTCACCCGCCCGTCAACTCCCTGCGCAACCGCTCCTCGTTCACCCGCCAGAAGGTGTGCTGTTCACCGTCGACCAGGACCACCGGGATCTGTTCCCAGTACCGGTCGTGCAGCTCCGCGTCCTCGGTGATGTCCCGCTTCTCCCACGGCACGCCGAGATCGGCGCACACCTTCTCGATCACCAGCTGTGCGTCATCGCACAGATGACAGCCCGGCTTGCCGATCAACGTCACCAGCCGGTCCTGCGGGGCGGGGCCCTTGCGGCGGAAGAGGGGACTCATGTCAGCCATTCTCGCGCGGCGACGCGCGGGCGGCCGCCGTCACGCCGATTCCGCTTTCCCCCGCGTCCACCTCACTTCTTTAACGACACGGTCGTGGAGAGTTCACAGCGTTCCAACCTCGTGACTCCGGAACCACCGGATGAACTGGCTATGCTCACGCCATGGCCGCTCTCGGATGGCTCACTCCCCGTAGGCGCTCCGCCACGGCGCGGAGCGTGTTGGCAGGCGAGGCCTCGGCGGAGGCCGCCCGCAAGTCCAGTCAGGACACCCAGGACGAAGCGCAGTTCCCCGTCCACGGCGACGAGAAGGCCGCGGCCTTCTTCGACCTGGACAACACCGTGATGCAGGGCGCCGCCCTCTTCCACTTCGGCCGTGGCCTGTACAAACGGAAGTTCTTCGAAACCCGCGAGCTCGCCCGGTTCGCCTGGCAGCAGGCGTGGTTCCGGCTCGCCGGCATCGAGGACCCGGAACACATGCAGGAGGCCCGCGACTCGGCGCTCTCCATCGTCAAGGGCCACCGCGTCAGCGAACTCCAGTCGATCGGCGAGGAGATCTACGACGAGTACATGGCCGAGCGCATCTGGCCCGGCACCCGGGCGCTGGCCCAGGCCCACCTGGACGCCGGACAGAAGGTGTGGCTGGTCACGGCGGCGCCCGTGGAGATCGCCCAGGTGATCGCCCGCCGCCTCGGCCTCACCGGCGCCCTCGGCACGGTCGCGGAGTCGGTGGACGGCGTCTACACCGGCAAGCTGGTGGGCGAGCCGCTGCACGGCCCGGCCAAGGCGGAGGCGGTGCGCGCCCTGGCCTCGGCGGAGGGCCTCGACCTCTCCCGCTGCGCCGCCTACAGCGACTCCCACAACGACATCCCGATGCTCTCCCTCGTCGGCCACCCCTACGCCATCAACCCCGACGCCAAGCTCCGCCGGCACGCCCGCGACCTGGACTGGCGCCTGCGTGACTACCGCACGGGCCGCAAGGCGGCCAAGGTCGGCATCCCGGCGGCCGCCGGGGTGGGCGCGGTGGCGGGCGGCACGGCGGCGGCGATCGCCCTGCACCGCCGACGCCGCTGACGCGCAGTTGACCGACGCGTCAACCGGACGACCCGCCGAGCAGCGGGCCTGACCAGCGGTCCATGGCCGGCGGCCCCGACCGGAGGACGCCGGTCCGGCCCCTGCAGCCCCCAACTGTGCGCGGACGACGCCCGTTGTCCGCGCACCGCCACAACACGCCCCGGAGCGACCGGAAACTCGAACCGTTTCGATCAACAGGCGGTCACTTTCCGCAACTTGATCGGGCGGCAATCGGCTGCAGAGGCGATGTAATCGACACTTTGAGCAACTCGGTGTAGCAGCGCCTGTACGAAGCGTTATTCTCCTCAGACGCAAACCGGTACCCCTCCGTCGCTACGACGGGTGAAAGGTCCCGCACTGCACGTGATGGAAGCTCTGCCTCTGGGAGTCCCGTGTACCCACACGTCGGGGTTGACACCTCGGGCCTGGCTACGCTGCGCGCAAAGGTCGCTACGGTCCAGGACCTGTTGCGCGGCTTCGTCCCCACCGCGTACGCCGTCCCCGCCTTCGCCGCCGCTCCGAACGGGCCGTGCTACGCACTGGCCGACGGCCTGGAGCAGGCGCCGGCGCGCAGCGTCGTCGAGGGGCGGCGGTCGGGCGACGGACGCACGGCCGGCAGACGGGGACGCGCGACCGGCGCGGCCACCGCCCGCCGGCCGGCCGCCGACAGCGACAGCGCCCGGATGATGGACCTCGTCGAGCGCGCCCAGGCCGGCGAGGCCGAAGCCTTCGGGAAGCTGTACGACCAGTACAGCGACACCGTGTACCGGTACATCTACTACCGGGTGGGCGGCAAGGCGACCGCCGAGGACCTCACCAGTGAGACGTTCCTGCGCGCCCTGCGCCGGATCGGCACCTTCACCTGGCAGGGCCGCGACTTCGGGGCCTGGCTCGTCACCATCGCCCGCAACCTCGTCGCCGACCACTTCAAGTCCAGCCGCTTCCGGCTGGAGGTGACCACCGGCGAGATGCTCGACGCCAACGAGGTCGAGCGCTCCCCCGAGGACTCCGTCCTGGAGTCCCTCTCCAACGCCGCGCTGCTGGACGCGGTACGCCGGCTCAACCCCCAGCAGCAGGAATGCGTCACGCTGCGCTTCCTCCAGGGGCTGTCCGTCGCCGAGACCGCCCGTGTGATGGGCAAGAACGAGGGCGCCATCAAGACGCTCCAGTACCGGGCCGTCCGTACGCTCGCCCGGCTCCTCCCCGACGACGCCCGCTGACTCCGCCGCCCTGCCGCCCCCCGCTGTCCCCGCCTACTGAGGGCCACCTCAACTCACGTTCGGTGAAAGTCCGTTGACTTCCCCATCCGATCATCCGCAGTCCGTAACCCAAGTGCCGCGCCAGTCGTTGTGCGGGATACAGGCTCCCTGTGGTCACGTCCCGGCCCTCCCCGATCACCTGATCGTGTGGAAGCGGTCGCGGGCGTGCAACCCCCCGAACCCGTGGGGAGCCGACCGTCATGACGAGAGGAGGTGCCGCCAGTGATCGCGAACGTATCGGCGCACCGGCGGGCGAACGCCTTCGCCCAGGCCCTGGAGGAACAGTCCGACCAGGGCACGGCGGCCGAGCAGTCCGAAGGATCGGCACCGGCCCCGGCCGCTGCGGACCAGACCGAGCGGGGCCGCCTCCTGGCCCTAGCGACGAGTCTCGCCGAGCTGCCCCAGCCGGAGTTCGACCCCGAGGTCAAGGTCGTCCAGCGCGCCCAGTTGGTCGCCGCGATGGAGGCCATGCTGAAGGCGGGCGCCGCGGGCGAGGACGCATCGGTACCCGAACAGCGGTCCCGCGCGCGGGGATCCCATCGGGCGACCCCGTTGAGCAAGCTCCGACCGCGTTCACGGCTCGCCAAGGGCCTCACCGCGGGCGGGCTCAGCGTCGGCGTGGCCGCCGGAGCGTTCGGCGGCGTCGCCGCCGCGAGCTCCGACGCCCTGCCCGGCGACTCCCTGTACGGGCTCAAGCGGGGCATCGAGGACTTCAAGCTCAACTATCTCGCCGAGGGCGACGGCGAGCGCGGCCGGGCCTACCTCGACCAGGCCTCCACCCGGCTCGGCGAGGCCCGGCGGCTGATGGAGCGCGGCCGCGGCGGCGCCCCACTCGACCACGAGTCCCTCGGCGAGATCCGGCGTGCCCTGTCCGGCATGCAGCACGACGCCTCCGAGGGCCACCGGCTGCTGCACGAGGCGTACCAACGCGACCCGGACTCCCTGGGCCCCATCCAGGCCCTGTCCGCCTTCTCGCGCTCGCACCGCGACGTCTGGGGCGACCTGCGCGAGAAGCTGCCCGTACAGCTCGGGGACGTCAGTCAGCAGGTGTCGTCGGTCTTCGACGCCATAGACCAGGAGGTCGCCCCGCTGCAGTCCCTGCTGCCCCAGCCGCCCGCCCAGGGCGGCGCCCAGGACGGCCGACGGCAGCGCACGGGCACGGGCGCGGGTACGGACACGGCGTCCCCCGGCGCCTCGGGCGCCGACCGCTCGTCCGCCCCCAGCACCGGCGACACCACCCCCGGCGCGGACCGCCCCAGCGGCGGCAGCGGCAGCCCCGGCAACCCGTCCGCCAGTGGCAGCGAGGACGACGGACTGCTCGGCGGCAACACCGGCGGTCTGCTCGACCCGCCGCAGAGCGCCGACATCAGCCCGCCGTCCGCCGGCCTGCCCACCCAGCCCGACGTCACCGTCCCGCCCCTCCTCCCGGGCCTCCTTCCCGGCCTGGGCATCAACGGCGACGACACGGACTGACCGGCCCGAGCACGTTGTACGGCTGTGGGGCGCCCTTCCCGGAAGGGCGCCCCACAGCCGTCGGCGTTTCAGAAGAACACCGACCTCCGCTGCACCAGCAGCTTGTACAGCGTGTGCTGGATCTGCTCGCGCACCTGGTCGGTCAGGTTGAACATCAGCATCGGATCCTCCGCCGCCTCCGGCGGATAACCGTCCGTCGGGATCGGCTCCCCGAACTGGATCGTCCACTTCGTCGGCAGCGGCACCGCGCCCAACGGCCCCAGCCAGGGGAACGTCGGCGTCAGCGGGAAGTACGGGAACCCCAGCAGCCGTGCGAGGGTCTTGGCGTTGCCGATCATCGGGTAGATCTCCTCCGCCCCGACGATCGAGCACGGGATGATCGGAGCGCCCTTGCGCAACGCCGTGGAGACGAATCCGCCCCGGCCGAACCGCTGGAGCTTGTACCGCTCGCTGAAGGGCTTGCCGATGCCCTTGAAGCCCTCCGGCATCACCCCGACCAACTCGCCCTGCCCGAGCAGCCGCTCGGCGTCCTCCGCGCACGCGAGCGTGTGCCCCAGCTTGCGCGCCAGCTCGTTGACGACCGGCAGCACGAACACCAGATCCGCGGCCAGCAGCCTGAGGTGACGATTCGCCGGATGGTGGTCGTGGACGGCGACCTGCATCATCAGGCCGTCCAGCGGCAGCGTCCCGGAGTGGTTGGCGACGATCAGCGCCCCGCCCTCGGCCGGGATGTTCTCGACGCCCTTCACCTCGACCCGGAAGTACTTCTCGTACACCGGCCGCAGCAGCGACATCAGGACCTGGTCGGTGAGCTCCTCGTCGTAGCCGAAGTCGTCGACCTCGTAGTCGCCCGTGAGGCGGCGGCGCAGGAACGACAGCCCGCCCGCGATGCGCCGCTCCAGGCCGCCGGCGTCCTCCCGCGGCTCCCCGGTCGCCCGGCTGCCGTCCTGCGCACCCGCCCCAGGCAGGGGCGGGACCGGCGGTGCCGTGCTCCCCGCGGCGGCCTCGCCGATCTCGAGGACCGGCGCCGGCTCGCCGGTCGCGCGCCGGCTCCCCGCGCTCCGGCGCCGCGACGGCCGCTGCACGGCGCCCCCGCGGGACCGGTCGTCGTCGAACGGAATGACCTTGGCGTCCGCCATCGTTGATGCGCTCCTCAGTTGGCGCTCTGCGTCGGGGGGTGGCCGCCGCCCGCGAGGGGCAGCGCGGCGATCCGGTCGACGGCCCCCGCAAGGGCCTCGGGGGGCAGGAGACCCGGCCCCTGGCTGCGTGCGAAGTCCGCGAAGGCCTCCGCGGTGGTGTATTTCGGCGTGAATCCCAGCGTCTCGCGCATCTGGTCCGTGGCCACCACCCGGCCGTGCGTGAGAAGCCGGATCTGCTCGGGCGAGAAGTCCGTCATACCCAGCGTACGCACCAGGGAGCCCGCCCAGGTGACGGCGGGGAGCAGCAGCGGCACGGTGGGCCGCCCGAGCCGCCGCGAGCACTGCGACAGCAGCAGCACGCCGTCCCCGGCGATGTTGAACGTGCCGCTGTTGAGCGTGCCCCGCGCCGGCTCGTGCGAGCCGATCCGCAGCACCTCGATCACGTCGTCCTCGTGCACGAACTGCAGCCGCGGGTCGTAGCCGAGCACGGTGGGCAGCACCGGCAGCTTGAAGTACGAGGCGAGCGGCGTCTCGGCGGTCGGCCCGAGGATGTTGGCGAACCGCAGCACGCACACGGCGACGTCGGGCCGCCGCCGGGCGAACCCGCGCACATACCCCTCGACCTCGACGGTGTCCTTCGCGAACCCGCCGCTGGGCAGGGCCTTGGCCGGGTTGGTCTCGGTGAACACCGCGGGGTCGCGCGGCGCGGAGCCGTAGACCATGGTGCTGGACTTCACCACCAGCCGCTTCACACTGGGCGACTTCTGGCACGCGCCGAGCAGTTGCATCGTGCCGATGACGTTGGTCTCCTTGACCACCGTCCGGCTCCCGCTGCCCAGGGCGGTCGCCGTCACGTCCAGGTGGACGACGGTGTCGGCGCCGGTCTCGGCGAGCACCCGCGCGATGGTGGGCTGGCGGATGTCGGCCTGGATGAAGTCGGCCCCGCCGAGATGGTGCTCGGGCCGCACGGCGTCCACGGCGATCACCCGCTCGACCCCGGGGTCACGCAGGATCCGGCGTACGAACCGGCCCCCCAGTTGTCGGGCCACTCCGGTCACGAGCACGACCTTGCCCAAGATCAGCGCCTTTCTTCCGTTTCGGTCCGGCCTGAACTGCTGCACTGCTCGTACCCTGCCGCGTTCCCCGTCCGCGGGCCAACCTATCGGGTCGATGTCGCGCTGTGACGACCGCCTGACGCGCGAGGCGACCAGATCGGCCAGCCCCTATACGTGTGGCCCCCCACCGGCAATGGATGGGGGGCCACACACGCTTTCGCGGTTCGCGTCGCGAACTTACTTCTTGTTACGACGCTGAACGCGCGTGCGCTTGAGCAGCTTGCGGTGCTTCTTCTTGGCCATCCGCTTGCGCCGCTTCTTGATTACAGAGCCCACGACTACCCTCGCTCACTTCTCATCACTCGGTGCTGGGCGACATGGGCCCATACGACCTACGAGGGGCTAGCCTACCCGCCCGAGAGCTGAGCTCGTAATCGAGGGCGGGGAGGGGCCGGCGAAGCGCCCTGGGCCGGCTCCCCCACCGCGTCGGTCAGACGGTGTCCACCCCCACGTAGCTCTCGCGGAGGTACTCGTGAACCGCGTTCTCCGGGACACGGAACGACCGCCCCACCCGGATCGCGGGCAGATGACCGCTGTGCACCAGCCGGTACACGGTCATCTTCGACACTCGCATCACCGAGGCGACTTCCGCCACGGTAAGGAACTGAACCTCGCTCAGAGGCCTCTGGTCAGCAGCCATGACACACCTGAACCTTCCGCACTCGACTCGACGGCCACCGGCTTCCCCTTCCGGTGACTCTTCGTCGCTGCGTGCTCACTCCCCAATGTAGGGGCGGGTGATGCGAGTGGGGAAGAGGTGCACCCGTCGCCGGACTACTGTGACAGAGACGCCCGATCGAGTACGTAGCGGATCAGCGGCCGGTAGTGACCAGACCGCACGGCATCATCAAGTGGAACGGCCACGGACACCGACCCCTCGGCCTCCCCGACGAACAGCGCGGGATCGTCCGTGTCCGCCGGCCCCATCGCCTCGAACCCCAGCTGACCTGCCCCGCAGACCCATCCGTGGTCCCCGATCACCAACTCCGGCAGCGGCCCGCCGCCCTCCGCCGCCGCCGCCAGCGCCAGTCGAACCGGGAGGGGGGAATGGGTGTGCGCGCCGGTCGCACCACCGGGGCGCTCGCTCTCCGGTTCCCGCACCAACCCGACACCGCGTACGTAGTCGAGGTTGTACGTGCGTAGACCGAACCGGGTCGTTATGTCGACACAGCGACCCTGCGCCGGGGTGAGGACAGCACATCCCGCCGCCGACAAAGCGTCCGCGAGCCCGGCGTAGAAACCGAGCAGCCGGTGCGGATGGCCGGTGCCCAGCAGCACCGGAGCGCCACGCTGGGCTACCGAGGCGAGCCGCTCCGCGAAGACGTCCAGGGCGGCGATCGTCCGCCCCGGGTCGATCACATCATGCCCCGACGTCAGTCGAGGATCGGCCGAAACACCGCACTTGGCCGCCATCAACTCGATCACATCCCGCTGGCTCCATGTCCGTTCGGGATCGAGTCCGATCAATACCCGGGGATCGCGCGCCGCGAACAACCGGTAGCTCCGCAGACTCTCCTCCCGGGAGGTGGCCACCACCCCCGCCAACCGAGCAGCCAGCAGATGCGCCCGAAGACCCCCGGAACTCAACACGCCAGCGATGCTGACGGACCCGACCGCCCCGAGCGCGCGAAACGGGACAAGTGGACACGGTCGGCCCAATGGATCCCCCGAGTCCGGCGCCCCCCGGCGCGGCTACGCCGGCAAGCCGCCTCGGCTACGCCAGCAAGCCCCGCAGCGGGAAGGCGGCACGCCGGGTCGCCAGCACCGCCTGGTCCAGCCGGTCCGCCGGGTCGTACCCCGCCTCCCAGTCCGCCCACTCCACCGGCCACCGCCCGTCGGTCATCCGCATCGGCCCCAACTGCCGGGTCCGCGCGAAAACCTCCTGCCGCCACCCCTCCGGGATCACCGTCTCCGGCGGCACCGGCGCCCCCGCCACCACACCCACCAGATGCGCCCAGGACCGCGGCACCACGTCCACGACCGCGTAACCACCCCCGCCCAGCGCGACCCACTTCCCCCCGGCATGCTCATGGGCCAGGTCGTGACAGGCGACCTGCACCGCCCGCTGCGCGTCCAACGACACCGCCAGATGCGCCAGCGGATCCTCGAAGTGCGTGTCCGCCCCGTGCTGGGTCACCAGCACGTCCGGCCGGAAGTCGGCGATCAGCTCCGGCACCACCGCGTGGAACGCCCGCAGCCACCCCGCGTCCCCCGTCCCGGCCGGCAGCGCCAGGTTCACCGCCGACCCCTGCGCACAGTCCGCGCCCGTCTCCTCGGGCCACCCGGTCTGCGGGAACAACGTCCGGGGATGCTCGTGCAACGAGATCGTCAGCACCCGCGGGTCCTCCCAGAACGCCGCCTGCACACCGTCCCCGTGATGCACGTCCACGTCCACGTACGCGACCCGCTCCGCGCCCAGCTCCAGCAGCCGCGCCACGGCCAGCGACGCGTCGTTGTAGACGCAGAACCCCGAAGCGCCGCCCGGCATCGCGTGGTGCAGCCCGCCCGCGAAGTTCACCGCGTGCAGCGCCTCCCCCCGCCACACCGCCTCCGCCGCCCCCACCGACAGCCCCGCGATCAGCGAGGACACCTCGTGCATCCCCGCGAAGGCCGGATCGTCCATCGTCCCCAGCCCGTACGACATGTCCGCGGCCCCCGGATCCAGCGAGGCCGCCTTCACCGCCGCGATGTAGTCCTCCCGGTGGACGAGCCGCAGCGTCGAATCACCCGCCGGCCTGGCCGACACGACCCGCACCTCACGGTCGAGCCCGAGGGCGTCGACCAGTCGACGCGTCAGAGACAGCCGGACCGGATCCATCGGATGGTCCGGACCGAAGTCATAGCCCGTTACTGCCTCGTCCCACATCAGCTGTGCGCGGCCGCTCATGCCCGCCACCGTATCGGTCCGGCGAAGGCGCGAACGATCTGGCGTACACCGACGTCACCAGCACCAACACCAACGGCACCGCCATCGCCCCGCGATAGCTCCACGCGTCCCCCAACGCCCCCACCAACGGTGAGCCGACCAGGAAACCCACATAGTTGAAGACGTTGAGCCGCGCGACCGCCGCGTCCGACGCCTTCGGGAACAGCCGCCCCGCCGCGGCGAACGTCTGCGGCACCAGCACGCACAGCCCGAGGCCCACCAGCGTGAACCCGCCCATCCCCGCCCACGGCCCCGGCGCGACCGCCACCACGCCGAACCCCAGCGCCGCCACCGTCGCCCCCAGCCGCACCACCACCACGGCCCCGAACCGCCGCACCCCGAAGTCCCCGATGGCCCGCCCCAGCAGCGTGGTCACCATGTAGACGTTGTACGGGACGGTCGCGAGCTGCTCCGAACTCCCCAGCACGTCCTGGAGGTACTTGGCACTCCAGTTGGAGACGGTCGAGTCCCCGATGTAGGCGAAGGTCATCACCAGACACAGCGGCAGCAGCATCCGGAAGACGAGCCCCTCCTCACCGCCCCGCCCGGCGTCCACCGGCGCGGCTGCGGAGCCGGCGTGGGCGTCCCCGTCGACGTACCACCGGCTCCCCACCAGCACCACCGGCAACAGCACCGCCACCACCGGCAGATACGACACCCACAGCGTGAGATGCCAGTGCGCCCCCGCCCACGCCAGCGAGGCCCCGACGATCCCGCCCAGGCTGTACGCGGCATGGAAACTCAGCATGATGCTGCGCCGGTACGCCCGCTGGAGGCTCACCCCGAGCATGTTCATCGAGGCGTCCAGGGCGCCCACGGCGAGACCGAACACCGCGAGCGAGATCCCCAGCTCGGCCATCCGCTCCCCGAAGCCGACCCCGAGCAGCGCCAGCAGCACGACCGGCTGAGACCAGCGCAGCACCCGGCTGGGCGGTATCCGCCGCACCAGCCGCTCCGTGGTCACGCTGCCGACACCGGCCAGGACGGGCACCGCGGCGAGGAAGGCGGGCAGCAGGGCGTCGGAGACGCCGTACCGGTCCTGGACGGCCGGAATCCGCGTCACGAGGAGTGCGAAGGCCACTCCCTGCGCGAAGAAGCTGAACGCCAACGAGGCCCTGCCCCGCCGCAGTACGTCTGTCATGGCGGCGAGCGTAGGGCCCCGAGGTGATCGTGGATAGATTCCGCCAAAGGTGAGTTTCCCTCAGCTCTACCGCGTGGCCTGGAGGGTGAGCTCGCGCTCACGGATCCCGGCCGTGTTCTCCCGCGCGTTCTCCGCTTGCGGGGCCTGCGGCTCGGCGTCGGCCGGGGCGGCGTCTGCCGGGGCTTCTTTCAGCTCGGCTGCGAGGATCGCCGCCATCGGTCCGGCGCCGAGAGCGCCGCTGACCAGGAACCCGCCCGCCATCGAGACGGCCATGACGACCCCGCCGAGCCACACCATGGTGTCCACGGGGACGGTGTAGGCCCCGACCACCCGCGCCACGCACTCGGCGAGCAGCACCACACCCCAGACCACGGAGAACACCCGCTCCCGGCGCAGGAAGTCCGCCGAGCGGACCGAGCCGCCCGAGGCCAGCCGCTGCCAGGCGGCCTCCCTGGCCGCGTCCCCCTTCACCAGGAAGGGCTTCATCCCCGCGGTCATCATCGGCTTCCCGAGCGCCACGGAGAGGAAGATCCCGATCGCGACGGTGCTGCTGACCGCGCTGTCCTTGGCGAGCATCAGCCGCGGGTCGCCGGAGACGAAACTCAGCGACAGCGACACCACGTTCACGACGAGGATCAGCCCCGCCAGCGCGTTGGTCCTGCGCTCCTTGACCACGCTCCACACGGTCCGCAGGGCCGGCCCGACGCTGCTCCAGGCAAGCGCCGCGAAGGTGCTCATCCCGAAGCCGTCCTTGAACAGGTAGTACGAACCGAGCGGCACCGCCACGTCCACGATCAGCGGAGCGAAGTTCTTCCTCGTGTTCTGCTTCGCGTTCTGCCTCGTGTTCAGGCCCTGGGAAACCGAGTTCGTCGTCATGCCCTCAGCTTCGCCGCCGGCGGGGGCCGGTCACCAGAGACGATCGTCCGGAGCCCCGTATGACAGATGTCAGTCGAGCAGCGCCGTCAACTCGCTCATGTCGGCGAAGAGTCGGCTGGCCTCCGCCAGGTCGGCTGCGGGCGTCATGCGGGTGAACCCGTACACGTCCATCCCGGCCGCGACGGCCGCCCGCACCCCCAGCGGTGAGTCCTCGACGACCACGCAGCGGGCGGGCGCGACACCCATCCTCTCGGCGGCGTGCAGGAACAGATCGGGCGCCGGCTTCCCCTTGCCCACGTCCTGGGCGCTGAATATCCGCGACTCCTCGAACCACCGGTCGAGCCCCGTCGTCCGATGCCCCACCCGGATCCGCTCGTGGCTCCCGGAGGACGCAACGCAGTAGGGCACCTCGCCGGCGGTCAGCTTCTCGAGCACGCCCACGACGTCGTCCACCGGCCGCAGTTCGCGCGCGAACGCCTCGAACACCCGCCGGTGGAACTCGTCGTCGAACTCCGCCGGCAGTCGCTGCCCGGTGCGCTCCAGGACCACGTCGTGGATCCGGTGCATCGCGGAGCCCATGTAGTCGCGAACGGAGTCCTCGTACGAGGTGGGATGCCCGAGCTCCGTGAGATACGCGGCCAGCAGCCGGTTGGAGATCGGCTCGCTGTCCACCAGGACGCCGTCATTGTCGAAGATCACCAAGTCGTAGGGCATATACAGACCCTAAACGCAGAAAACCCCCGCACCGTGAGGTGCGGGGGTTTTCCCAATGATTGTTCGGCGGCGTCCTACTCTCCCACAGGGTCCCCCCTGCAGTACCATCGGCGCTGTGAGGCTTAGCTTCCGGGTTCGGAATGTAACCG